>NZ_JOAX01000024.1 GCF_000720485.1 Streptomyces ochraceiscleroticus
GGCGTGCTGCTTTTCCACCGCCCGCGCGGAGCCGGCGTGGGTGGCTTCTTCGATGCGTCGCTGAAGATCCGCCAGCTTGCCCGCGGTGGTGTGGATGTGTGCTTCCGGCTCGGACATCGGGATGCGGCTCCTGCTCGTCCTGGACTGGTGCTCGTACGTGGGGCGCTTCGCTCAGGGGTTGGCTACCGATTCGTAGCGTATCCGCGGCACTGCTCACCGGCACTGCGTCGTTGGCCACACTCCGGCGCCCGGAAGCCTCATAGGCTGGGCACCATGACGCCTCAACCGCCCGTAAACCCCGTAAACCCCGAAAACCCCGACGAAGGCCATGGCGGCCGGTGGGCCGACCTCGACCGTCCTCCGCTGAACGCGACGGCGCTGCGCAAGGCCCTCGTGCGCGACGGTTCCCTGTGGACCTCCCTGGACGTGGTCCAGGCCACCGGCTCCACCAACACCGACCTGGCGGTCCGCGCGGCCAAGGGCGAGGCGGCGGCGGGCAGCGTGCTCGTCGCGGAGGAGCAGTCGGCGGGCCGCGGCCGGCTGGACCGCCAGTGGTCGGCGCCGCCCCGCTCCGGGCTCTTCTTCTCCGTCCACCTCAAGCCCGAGGTGCCCACGGAGCGGTGGGGCTGGCTGCCGCTGCTGGCCGGCGTCGCGACCGCCACCGCGCTCTCCCGCGCGGCCGGTGTGGACACCGCCCTGAAGTGGCCCAACGACCTCCTCCTCACGGTGGACGGGGAGGAGCGCAAGGCGGGTGGCATCCTCGCCGAGGCGGCCGCCGGCGGCGTCGTCCTGGGCATCGGCCTGAACGTCTCGCTGCGCGCCGACGAGCTCCCGGTGCCCGGCGCCGGCTCGCTCGCCCTGGCCGGCGCGAAGGGAACCGACCGGGACCCGCTGCTCCGTGCCGTACTGCGCTCGCTGGAGCAGTGGTACGGCGACTGGCAGGCGGCCGGCGGCGACCCGGCGGCCTGCGGGCTGCAGGAGGCGTACGCGGCGGGCTGCGCGACGCTCGGCCGCAGGGTCCGCGCGCTGCTCCCCGGCGACCGGGAGATCCGCGGCGAGGCGGTGGCGCTGGACGGCGACGGGCGGCTGGTTCTGGCCACCGCCGACGGCGTGCAGCTCCCGGTGGCGGCCGGTGACATCGTCCATCTGCGGCCGGCCGCGGACGAGGGCTGACCGGGGCGGGCCGCCACGGAACGGGGCGACGGGAGACGGCAAGTGGTTCTTGACGACATTCGACACCTGCGAATGATGCGTTATGTGTGGAATGTGAGAGTGAGCCAGAGCACACCTGCCGTATCGTTGACGCGATCGGCCCGGCAGCGGGCCGCGGGCGAACAGTGATCGGAAGGGCAGTGCGCAGGGATCGGAAGAGGAGGGCGCGGTGACCCTCGACGACTCGGGCGCATCGCCGCGCGACGCGGAAGCGGCGCCGCGTGCCGCCGACACCGCCGACGACGGCTCCGACGGGGAGTCCGGCGACGACACCATCGCCCTCCGCCTGGAACAGCTCATCCTCGGCTCCGAGCGGCGCTACACGCCGTTCCAGGCGGCCCGCAGCGCCGGCGTCTCCATGGACCTGGCCTCCCGTTTCTGGCGGGCCATGGGCTTCGCGGACATCGGCCAGGTCAAGGCGCTCACCGAGGCCGACGTGCTGGCGCTGCGCCGGCTCTCCGGTCTGGTGGAGGCCGGACTGCTGAGCGAGGCGATGGCCGTACAGGTCGCCCGCTCGACCGGGCAGACCACGGCGCGGCTCGCCGACTGGCAGATCGACTCCTTCCTGGAGGGCCTGACCGAGCCGCAGGACTCCGGGCTGACCCGTACGGAGATCACCTACCCCCTGGTCGAGCTGCTCCTGCCCGAGCTGGAGGAGTTCCTGGTCTACGTCTGGCGCCGGCAGCTCGCCGCCGCGACCGGCCGGGTGGTGCAGGCCCAGGACGACGCCGAGATGGTCGACCGTCGGCTCGCCGTCGGCTTCGCCGACCTGGTCGGCTTCACCCGCCTCACCCGCCGCCTGGAGGAGGAGGAACTGGGCGAGCTGGTCGAGGCGTTCGAGACCACGGCCGCCGACCTGGTCGCCGCGCACGGCGGCCGGCTCATCAAGACCCTGGGCGACGAGGTGCTGTACGCCGCGGACGACGCGGGCATCGCCGCCGAGATCGGGCTGCGCCTCATCGAGACCATGGCCAATGACGAGACCATGCCCGAGCTGCGGGTGGGCATCGCCTTCGGCACGGTCACGACCCGCATGGGCGATGTCTTCGGTACCACGGTGAATCTGGCCAGCCGGCTCACCTCCATAGCGCCGAAGGACACCGTCCTGGTCGACGAGGCGTTCGCCGAGGAGCTGAGCCGGACCGGCGAGGCCCCGGTCTCCGAGGCCGAGGCGGCAGCGGCGGAGAAGGAGGGCGACGGCCCGGTCCCCGCGTACCGCTTCGCGCTCCAGCCCATGTGGCAGCGCCCGGTCCGCGGCCTGGGAGTCGTCGAGCCCTGGCTGCTGACGCGGCGTTCGTCCAGATGAATTCAAGCCCGTCCGGCGTTTGAGGACCGGGGTCCGGGGCGGAGCCCCCCCCCGCGGCGGAGCCGCACAACGTCACGGTCGGGAAGGGGCGGGACAGGGGCGCTCTCCCCTCCCGGTTACGATCGCGCGTAAGCGACCGTTAACCGGGAGGGCGGCCATGGGCAACGACCAGCACGAACAGCGCTACGGCGAGCACGTCGTAGTCAGGCGCCACGGCGAAAACGTCGCCGAGCTCGCCATGGACCGCCCCAAGGCGATGAACGCCGTCTCCACGGACATGGCCCGCGCCCTCACCGCCGCCTGCGACGCCCTCGCCGCGGACCGTTCCGTACGGACCGTCGTCCTCACCTCCACCCACGACCGCGCCTTCTGCGTCGGCGCCGACCTGAAGGAGCGCAACTCCTTCACCGACGCCGACCTGATGCGCCAGCGCCCGTACACCCGCGCCGCCTACACCGGCGTGCTGGAGCTGCCGATGCCCACCATCGCGGCCGTGCACGGCTTCGCGCTCGGCGGCGGCTTCGAGCTGGCGCTCTCCTGCGACCTGATCGTGGCCGACCCCACCGCCGTCGTGGGCCTCCCCGAGGTCTCCGTCGGCGTGATCCCCGGCGGCGGCGGTACGCAGCTGCTGCCGCGCCGGGTGGGCGCGGCCCGCGCGGCCGAGCTGGTCTTCACGGCGCGCCGCGTCGAGGCCGCCGAGGCCGCCGAGTTGGGCCTGGTCGACCAGCTCGTCGGCGCGGGTGAGGACCGCACGGAGGCGCTGGAGCTGGCCGCGCGCATCGCCCGCAACTCCCCGGTCGGGCTGCGCGCCGCCAAGCGCGCCATGCGCCTGGGGCACGGCCTGGACCTGCGGACCGGCCTGGACCTGGAGGACGGCGCCTGGCGCAGCGTCGCGTTCTCCGGCGACCGGGCCGAGGGCGTGGCCGCCTTCAATGAGAAGCGGACGCCGGACTGGCCGGGGGAGTGATCCCGGCCGTACTCGCGCCCGTACCCCGTAGCCGTCCGTGACCCCATAAGGGGCGGACCGTGGCAAACCTTCCTACTCTGTAAGGTCAAGGCGCGCCTACGGTGACGGATTGTGAGGGCCGGTGACGGGCGAAGCGGTGGGCGGGAGCGAATACGGGTGCGACGCCCGGCTGCGGGCCGTCGTGGCGCTCGCGCAGGCCATGGCCGCCGCCCACCACCCCGAGGAGTCGGCGCGTGCCGCGGCGCACGGCGCGTGCCGGGCGCTGGGCGGCTCCTTCGCCGCGGTCTCCGTCTGGGAGCGCCAGCTCGGCCGGCTCCGGGTCCTGGTCAACGTCGGTGACCTGGCCGAAGGCGAGCAGGAGTACCCGGACGACGAGTCCTATCCGGTGCACGAGTTCCCCGAGATCGTCGGCTTCCTGCACGAGCGGTGGGCGGGCGGCGGCGAGCCCGAAGCCTGGGTGGAGACCGCCGACGGGCCGCACGAGGAGGGCTCGTACTGCCATCAGCGCGTGGCCGCCCTGCGCCGCCGCGGCCGGGGAAGCTGCGTGGTCGCGCCGATCGTGCTGCACGGCCGGGCCTGGGGCGAGCTGTACGTGGCCCGGCCGCGCGGCGCGCCGGTCTTCGCCCGGGACGACGCGGATTTCGCCACCGTCCTCGCGGCCGTGGCGGCGGCCGGCATCGCGCAGACCGAGCGGCTGGCCGAGGCCCGCAGACTGGCCTTCACCGACGCGCTGACCGGCCTGGCCAACCGGCGCGCGGTCGACATGCGGCTGGACGAGGCGCTGGAGCGGCACCGCGCCGAGGGCACGGTCGTCAGCCTGATGATCTGCGATCTCAACGGACTGAAGCGGGTGAACGACACCCAGGGGCACGCGGCGGGCGACCGGCTGCTGGAGCGGTTCGGGTCGGTGCTGTCACTGTGCGGCGCGATACTGCCGGGCGCCCTCGCGGCCCGCCTCGGCGGCGACGAGTTCTGCCTGCTCGCGGTCGGGCCGCCGGCCGGGGACGTGGAGCGGGTCGCGTCGGAACTGTGCCGCCGCGCGGGCGCGTTGGACCTCGGTGAGGGCGTGGCGGTCGGCGTGGCCTCCACCGGCGACCCCGTCGGTGAGGTGCGGTCGGCGCGCCGCCTCTTCCGGCTCGCGGACGCCGCGCAGTACCGCGCCAAGGAGGCACGCTCGCGGGGCCCGGTGGTGGCGGGCCGGGACGGGGGCGAGGACGATCCGGTCGTCCGCATGGCCGACGCGCCGGACCGCGGCCCGGTGGCGCCGCACGGGGAGCGCCGCCGGTTCCGCCGCTGAACTCGTGCGTTCTGCGAGGTAAGGGGTGCAGCCGTACCCCGCTGATGACATCTGCGCTTTCACTCTCTAGGGTGCCTGAATATGGATATGCACACCGTGGTGCTGGGGACGACCGGCACGACCGCTCAGGACGTCATCGACGTGGCCCGTGGCGCCGCCCGGGTCGAGGTCTCTGCCGACGCGCGCGCGGCCGTCGCCGCCTCCCGCGCCTTCATCGACGACCTCGCCGCCAAGCCGGACCCCGTCTACGGCGTCTCCACCGGCTTCGGCGCGCTCGCCGTCCGGCACATCAGCCCCGAGCTCCGCGCCCAGCTCCAGCGCAACATCGTCCGCTCGCACGCGGCCGGCATGGGCCCGCGCGTGGAGCGCGAGGTGGTCCGCGCGCTGATGTTCCTGCGCCTGAAGACCCTGGCCTCGGGCCGTACGGGCGTACGCCCCCTGGTCGTCGACACGATGGCGGAGCTGCTGAACGCGGGCATCACCCCCGTCGTCCACGAGTACGGCTCGCTCGGCTGCTCCGGCGACCTCGCGCCGCTCTCGCACTGCGCGCTGACCCTGATGGGCGAGGGCGAGGCCGAGGGCCCCGACGGCGTCGTGCGGCCCTCCGGCGAGCTGCTGGCGGCCCACGGCATCGAGCCCGTCGAGCTGCGCGAGAAGGAAGGCCTGGCCCTCCTCAACGGCACCGACGGCATGCTCGGCATGCTCGTGATGGCCTGCGCCGACCTCGCCCGCCTGTTCACCTCGGCCGACATCACCGCCGCGCTCTCCCTGGAGGCGCTGCTCGGTACGGACAAGGTCCTCGCGCCCGAGCTGCACGCCATCCGCCCGCATCCGGGCCAGGCCGCCTCGGCCGCCAACATGCTCAAGGTGCTGACCGGCTCCGAGCTCACCGGCCACCACCAGGACGACGCGCCGCGCGTCCAGGACGCCTACTCCGTGCGCTGCGCCCCACAGGTCGCGGGCGCGGGCCGGGACACCCTCGCGCACGCCCGCCTCGTCGCCGAGCGCGAGCTGGCGGCCGCCGTGGACAACCCCGTCGTCCTGGAGGACGGCCGCGTGGAGTCCAACGGCAACTTCCACGGCGCCCCGGTCGCCTACGTCCTGGACTTCCTCGCCATCGCCGCCGCCGACCTCGGCTCGGTCGCCGAGCGCCGCACCGACCGGCTGCTGGACAAGAACCGCTCGCACGGCCTGCCCGCCTTCCTGGCCGGCGACCCGGGCGTGGACTCCGGGCTGATGATCGCCCAGTACACGCAGGCCGCGCTGGTCAGCGAGATGAAGCGGCTCGCGGCCCCGGCCTCGGTGGACTCCATCCCGTCCTCCGCGATGCAGGAGGACCATGTCTCGATGGGCTGGTCGGCGGCGCGCAAGCTGCGGACCGCGATCGACAACCTGACCCGGGTGGTCGCCGTCGAGATGTACGCGGCGACCCGCGCGGTGGAGATGCGCGAGGGGCTGGCCCCGTCGCCCGCCACCCGCGCGGTGCTGGACGCCGTACGGGCCGAGGGCGTGCAGGGGCCGGGGGAGGACCGTTTCCTCGCGCCCGACCTGGCGGCGGCGTACGAGTTCGTGCGCGGCGGCAAGCTGGTCGCGGCCGTGGAGGCGGTCACGGGGAAGCTGGACTGACGCGCGGAGCGGGCGGCCTGGAAGTCTCGCGAGGTCCCGTGGGCTCTCAGGCCGTCTCGCCGCGCGAGCGGCGCACGGCGAGGGTGACCAGGGCGGCCCCGATGCCGAGGAAGGCCGTACCGCCGACGGCGTACGGGGTGGTGTCGAGGGAGCCGGAGTCGGCGAGCCGGACCTCGCCGGTGCCCTGTGCGCCGTCCGTGCCCGCGGCGACCTGCGTACCGGGGGCGACCCGCCCCTGCTGACCGGCGCCCGCGGCCGTGTCCGTACCGGCCCGTACGTCCTGGCCCACGGCCGGGACGGCGGAGCGCCTCATTCCGTCGTCGTGCTCGGCCGTGGCATTCGCCGACGGCACGAAACAGAGCGCGATCAGCACCGAACCGGCCGCAGCGGCAGTCACCAGTGGTCGGCGTGCGGTCACGGAACGATCCCCCTTCACGGCTCGGCGCGTTGGCCGTTACCCAGATGTTAGTAACAGCCGCGGGTCGCGGGGAAGCCAGGGGCCCGACGTGCTTACGCTCCGTGGCATGAGCAACGGTGACACATCACGCTTTGTCCGGCTGCGCGTCGACCTGGTCATGGAGATCACGGATCCCGACCTGCTGACCGGCGCGGCCCTCGACGGGATCAGCGACGAGGACCATCTCTCCGATCAGGAGCGCAGCTACGCGCGGCAAGCGGTCCAGGCGGAGCCGGCCGAGGCCGTCGCGCATCTCGTCGACCCCTTCGACCTCGTCAACGACGTACCCGGCGTCGAGCTCACCCAGGCGTCCTGGACCAGCGAGGAGACCGAGTACGACCCCGAGGCCGAGGAGTGGGATCTCGGGGATGCGGGGGACGACGAAGAGCTCGTCTGAGGCCCGTTTCTCCGGCGCGGAGCCTGGGTGTCCTTTCCCACACTTTCCTGTGCATGGAACGGCAAAAGGGGAACAGGCGTTCATCATGGGAGCGACTGGGACCAAGTGTGCCCAGATGGCTCGGGGAGGACCTCAGGTTCCGTAGCAATGGAGAAGTGACTGATGACGGACAGCAAGCGCCGCAAGGGCTTCATAGCCGGCGCCGCGCTGCTAGGCGGGGCACTGACGCTCGCGGCCTGCGGCAGCGGTGCTGACAAGGCGAGCGGCGACAGCGGTGGCTCCGGGCCGCCCGAGAAGCATCAGAAGCAGGAGCAGGTCGACAGGGCGGCCGCCAAGGACGCCTCGGACGCCACGATCAAGATCGCGCCGAAGAACGGCACGGACGACGCGGGCATCAACAGCGACACCAAGGTCAGCGTCGCGCACGGCAAGCTGACCGACGTCACGATGACCTCCCTGGAGTCCAAGGAGCAGGTGGCCGGCACGATCGCGCCCGACGGCAAGTCCTGGAAGCCGCAGTCCCCGCTGAAGCGCTCCACGCAGTACCGGATCACCGCGCACGCCGAGGACTCCAAGGGCCGCACGGCGGTCGAGCACTCCACGTTCAGCACCGTCTCGCCCACCAACAGCTTCATCGGCAACTTCACCCCCGAGGACGGCTCGACCGTCGGCGTCGGCATGCCGGTGTCGCTGAACTTCGACAAGCCGGTCAAGAACAAGGCCGCCGTCGAGTCGAAGATCAAGGTCGCGGCGAGCAGCAACCAGAAGGTCGTCGGCCACTGGTTCAGCGACACCCGCCTGGACTTCCGCCCGCAGGAGTACTGGAAGGCCGGCTCCAAGGTCACCATGGACCTCGACCTGGACGGCGTCGAGGCGTCGCCCGGCGTGCAGGGCATCCAGGACAAGACCGTCAGCTTCGACGTGGGCCGCTCCCAGGTGAGCACCGTCGACGCCAAGACGCATCAGATGACCGTGGTGCGGGACGGCAAGACCGTCAAGCAGATCCCGATCTCGGCCGGCGGCCCGGAGAACCCGACCTACAACGGTCAGCTCGTGATCTCCGAGAAGTACCTCCAGACCCGCATGGACGGCTCGACGGTCGGCTTCACCAAGAAGGGCGGCAAGGGCGAGTACGACATCCCCGATGTCCCGCACGCCATGCGGCTGTCGGACTCCGGCACCTTCATCCACGGCAACTACTGGGGCAAGGGCATCTTCGGCAAGGCCAACACCAGCCACGGCTGCATCGGCCTGGAGGACGCCAAGGGTGCCAAGGACGACAAGACCGACGGCGCCTGGTTCTACGACAACTCCCTGCTCGGTGACGTCGTGGTCATGAAGAACTCCCCGGACAAGACCATCCGGCCCGACAACGGCCTGAACGGCTGGAACATGGACTGGTCCCAATGGACGGCGGGCAGCGCACTGCAGTGACCCGGGTGACCTGACCCGACGGCTCACCGACCCGACGGCTTCCCCGAGCCGCGTGCGGGCGGCACTCCGGACACCGGTCCGGGTGCCGCCCGCCGCCGTTTCCGGCCGCACCGTACGCGTCCGTACAGTGACCCGGTGGGCAACAAGGGCGAGGGGCGCGGCGGGCGCCGGGAGAGCGGGGCGGCGCACGGCGCCGAGGAGACCGTGGCACGCGTACTGGGCGCCGTCCGGTACGCCGCGGACGGCAGGCCCGCCGAGGACGCCGTCGAGGCCGGCGCGTCGGCGCTGAGCGCGGACCCGGCCGGCCCCGAGGCCGTGGGCCGGGCGCTGCTGACCGCCGCGGCGGCCACCGTGCGCGGCTGCTGGGAGGGCGGCTGGCACCCCGCCGACCTGGTACGCCTCGTACGGCGCGCGGGCGCGGCCCCCGAGCTCGCCGCCGACTTCGTCGCCGCCGAGCTGCGCCGCTACTCCACCGAGGAGCTCCCGCCGCGCTGGCCCGCTCAGGTGCGCGAGGCGGGCGCCGAGGTCTGGTGGCCGGACGACGGCGGTTACCCGGACGCGCTGGCCCGGCGCCGCCGCACCACCCGCTTCGAGGCGCTCTGCGCCGTCCTGGAGGTGCTGCGCGTCCTCGGCCGGCTGCCCCGCGTCACGCCGACGGGGCCGGTCCCCGGTGACCGGGCAACCGGTACGGCCCACGCGGGTATGCGCGCGGGGAGCGGCGCCCCGGCCGGCGAGCCGCGCGTCCTCGGCCGCATCCGCGGCCTGCTCGCCAAGGCCGAGTCCACCGCCTTCCCCGAGGAGGCCGAGGCGCTCTCCGCGAAGGCCCAGGAGCTGATGGCCCGGCACAGCGTCTCCGAGGCGCTGCTCGCGGGCGCCGCCCCCGCCGGCGGCCCGGAGACCCTGCGCATCGGCGTCGAGGGCCCGTACGAGAACGCCAAGGCGCTGCTCCTGGACGCGGTGGCCGTCGCCAACCGCTGCCGGGCCGTCTGGTCGCCCGACGCCGCCTTCACCACCCTCGTCGGCTTCGCGCCGGACCTGGACGCCGCCGAGCTGCTCTACACCTCCCTCCTCGTCCAGGCCACCACCGCCATGAACCGCGCCGCCGACGCCCACCACACCCGCGGCAAGTCCCGCCGTACCAAGGACTTCCGTCAGTCCTTCCTCGCCGGTTACGCCTCGCGCATCCGCGACCGCCTCACCGACGCCGCCGACCACGTCACCGCCGAGGCCGCCGAGGGCACACCTGACCTGCTGCCGGTACTGGCCGCCCGCGACCTCGCGGTCCAGGAGCGGACCGGCGCGCTCTTCCCCGAGACCACGGCCGTACGGATGCGGGGCGCACGGGACGCGGAGGGCCTCCACCAGGGCGTGGCGGCGGCGGATCGGGCCCGGCTGGACCGCGGCGGGCGGTAGGGCTCGTTGGGCTGCCTCCGCGGGCCGTAGGACTGCCATCCCGCGGGCCGTAGGACTGCCCCCCCGGCGGGCCGTAGGACTGCCGCCTCTCTGGCCCCAACTACCCCACTGGTACCGTCACTTACCGGTGGCCCGGTACGCACCGGTACCGGCCCGAAGGGGAACGGACACACGGCATGGCGGACGGCGGCGGACACGGAGCGGACATGTCCCGGATCAACACCGGGATCAACACCGGGGTCGCGCACAACGCCCGGGTCTGGAACCACTGGCTCGGCGGCAAGGACAACTACGCCGTCGACCGCGAGGTCGGGGACCACATCACCGGCCTGTACCCGAGCATCGGCGAGGTGGCCCGCGCCGACCGGGCGTTCCTCGGCCGGGTCGTGCGCCACCTCGCGGGCGAGGCAGGCGTCCGCCAGTTCCTGGACATCGGCACCGGCCTGCCCACCGCCGACAACACCCACGAGGTCGCCCAGCGCGTCGCGCCCGACTCCCACGTGGTCTACGTCGACAACGACCCCAACGTCCTCACCCACGCCCGCGCGCTGCTGACCAGCGCACCGGGCGGCGCCACCGACTACATCGACGCGGACGCGCACGACCCGGACGCGATCCTGCACGCGGCCGCCCGGACCCTCGACCTCGGCCGACCCGTCGCGATCCTGCTCCTCGGCATCCTCAACTTCGTCCTCGACACCGAGCGGGCGCAGCGGACCGTGGACCGGCTGCTCGCCGGCGTACCGTCCGGCAGCCACCTCGTCCTCACCCACCCCACCCTCGAACTGGGCGGCGAGGGCAACGCCGAGGCCATGCGCTTCTGGAACGAGAACGCCACCCCGCCGATCACCGCCCGCAGCGGCGCGGAGATCGCCCGCTTCGCCGCGGGCCTGGAGCTGCTCCCGCCCGGCCTGGTCTCCTGCACCCGCTGGCGCCCGGACCCCACCCCGGACGGCAGCCTCACCGAACCCCCACAGGTCGCCCAGTACGCCCTGGTGGCCCGCAAGCCCTGATCCTCCTCCCCCTTCTCCCTCCCCTCCCTCTCTTTGACCCCGGACGTTGACGGTCTGGTGTCACCGGGCGTTGAGCGGGCACACCAAGGAAACGCACCCGACAAGTGATCAAGTGATCAGCCGGCGCGGCTGCGGCAGTACGGGCCCGCCGGCGCGGAGAGGAGCAGCGGTGGCCAAGACGCTCGTGGTGATCGGTGCCGGGCCGGGGCGGGGCATGGGAGTGGCCCGCGCGTTCGGGCGCCACGGCTACCGGGTCGGGCTCATCGCCCGTACGAAGGACCGGCTGGACGCCCAGGTCGCCGAGCTGGCCGGGCTGGACATCCCCGCCGCCGCGTTCCCCGCGGACATCCGCGACCGCGACGCGCTGGCCGCCGCACTCGCCCAGGCGACCGAAGCACTGGGCCCGGTGGACGTCCTCGACTACGCCCCGGGCCCCTCAGGCCCGGTCACCCACGCCGCCCAGACCACCGCCGCCTCGGCCACCGCCCAACTCGGCCTGTACATCCTGGGCGCGGTCACAGCCGTCGGCCAGGTCCTCCCGGACATGCTCAACCGCGGCTCCGGCACCCTCCTGATCACCACCGGAGCCGCGGCGACCACCCCCGCCCCGTCCCAGGCCAACACCGGCTTGGCCATGGCAGCCCTCCACCACTACGCCCGAAGCCTGCACGCCGAACTCCACCCGCAGGGCATCCACGTCTCCGCGGTCACGCTGACGGCTCCGCCCACGACCACCACGGAGTCCGACAGCGTCGGCGCGCGCTACTACGCGCTGCACGAGTCCCGCACCCCGGCCGAAGCGACCATCGGCCCGATGGGAACCGTCACCTCTCACTCCTCCGGCTGAGCCACCTCCACCGGGCAGTTGACGCCCGTCCGCACGAACCCTCTTCGTCCCGCACCGGTTGCTGGAGGCGGCTGCGTAGGCGCCTACTACTGCACCGGAACCATGTCCTACGGTTGTTTATGATCTGACAGGCATGCGCGGTCTCCCGCGTAACGGGCAGGTCGGTATTGCGACTTTGGGGGAAAAGCGGACATGGGGTCAGAGGGCAAACTCGCCATCAGTCTCGTCGGGCTGGATCATCTGGCAGGCCAGCTGCGTTCGATCAAGCGGCGCATGGATGACACCGGAAATTTCAAGCGCGAGCTGGGCCACGACGAACTCGGGGCGAGCCGGGCCTTTGACGCGCTGCAGGAATTCCTGGACGGCTGGAAGGACGGCCGCAAGGAGATCGACAACGGCATCGACGGCGCGGCAAAGCAGGCCGGCGACATCGTGGAGAAATTCACCAAGCTCGACCTGGACCTCAAGAATCAGCTCGAGAAGGGGCGTAAGTGAGCGAGCCTCTTGAGGGTTCTTCGACGGCGGCAGCCGGGACTTCGACCGCGGCGGCCCGCGAGGTGCTCGGACTGAACATCCTCGTTCCCAGTTCCTGGTACGAGTTCGACATCCATCCGGCGATGGTCGACAAGTCCATCCGGGATGTTGTCGCGGCCCGGATCGAGCAGCGGCCGGAGCTCGCCGAACATCGTTCGGCGCTGAAGAAGATGCTGCGCAGGGCGGCCGCGGAGGCGCGCGATGCGAATGTCGTCTACGCCGGTTCCATGCTGGAGATCATCGACGACGAGCCGATGACGGCGAACCTGACGGTGAGCGTTTCGCAGGCCGAGGACAAGCAGACCGGGAAGGTGGCCAAGACCGGTCTGGACACGCTGCTCGCCACCTTCAACCCGATTCCCCGAGGCCCGCGGCCCACCGACGTGTGGCGCCGGGTGAGCGTCGTCGAGCTGCCGGACGCCGGTCCGGCAGCCCGCAGCGAGGGCATCGAGGAGATCGAGGTGCCGAACGACGGCCGCAGTTACCGCGCGGTGATGATGCAGACCCTCGTCCCTTACCCCGGCAACAACCCGAAAGTCGCCGTGATCAGTGCGAGCACTCCGCAACTCGCCCTGGTGGAGCCGATGCTGGAGCTCTTCGGAGCCATCACCGACACATTCAGCTTCGTCTACGCGGAGCCCGACGGCGAGACGCCGAGCTGAGGGACGGACATGGCACGCCCAACTGACTGGCACCACCTTGACCTCACCGGCGACCCGACTCCCGGAGACCACTTCGAGCTGCAGCGCCAGGGCAAGGAGTACAAGACCTTCGTCCAGGACATCGACGAGGTTCGTCGAGGGCTCAAGACGGCCTCCAAGGACTCCGTCCTCGCCGAAGCGGTCGGCAAGGCCATGGACTCCTTCAAGGAAAAAGTCGACACGCTGCCGGGACAGCTCGACAAGCTGCACGCGAGCTACGACAAGCTGGCCGACGCCTTGCTTTCGTACGCGCACAAAATGGATATGGCGCAGTCGGAAGCGGACAGTGCGCTGTCCAAGGCCCGCACACTGCGCGGCGATCTGCGGTCGGCCGAAGGCCGCCTCGAACGTGCTTCCTCAGCGGCTGACCGGACATCAGCAGCGAAAAAGCGCGTGCAGAAACCCGAGTCCGGCGACCCGCCGCCACCGGACTCGGCGCAGGTGCGGCAGGCGACGCGTGACGCCTCGTACGCCAATAGTCAAAAGGGTGCCGCGCAAGGCCAGGTGGACAGCCTTCACGCGCAACTCGCCGACCTGAAGACAAAGGCCGAGAACGCGGGCAGTGACCACAGCAAGGCCACCGATGACTTCGTGCGCGATGTCCAGGCGGCGTCGGACGCCGGTATCCAGAACAAGAAGTGGTACGAGAAGGTGGGCGACTTCGTCGCCGACCACTGGGACGCCATCGTCACCGCCTGCAAGATCTTCGTCGCCATCGTGGGCCTCGTGCTGCTCTTCGTCAGCGGTGGCTGGCTGGTGGCCCTCTTCCTCGCCGCGGCCCTGATCGTTCTGGCCGACACCATCAAAAAGGTCGCCCAGGGGAAGGCGGGCTGGGGTGACCTGGTCTTTGCCGTGCTCGACTGCATTCCGGTGGTGGGCAAGATCGCCATGGTGGCCAAGGCGGGCAAGCTGCTGGGCGGGATGAAGACGGCACTGCGGGTGGCAAAGATCGAACAGAGGATGTCCGGCGTGCTGAAGGTCTGGCGCGCCGGCGGGAATCTGAAGGGGTACAAGAGCGCCGCCTTGGTATTCGGCAAGCTCGAGGCCAGGAGTACCGCCCAGGACTTCCTGAACGGCGGCGTGGACAAAGTCAAGAAGAACTGGAAGATGAATCTTGCCGGCTCCGCGATCGGCGCCGGAGGCGGCTTCGCCGTCGAAAAGGGATTCGAGAAGGCCCCGAGCCTCCTCAACAAGACCCCCCTGACGAATTGGAGCCAGAGCGAGTACGGCAGGATCAGCATGGACTACGCCGGCAAGGGTGACCTCGGGGCGAAGGTGGTGATCGGCACCACGGCCGGTCTGGTGACCAGCGTCGGCAAGGCCACGTTCAACACGATGGTCTTCGGCGAATCCTTCGATTCGAATACCCTCATCGCCGATACGGCCAGCGGGGCCGGCGGCAAGGGCCTGGCTTACCAGCCCGGCCTGTTGGCGGCCAGGCCCCTCCGCTGACTTACCTTGCGATGGCTTCGAAGCGAGCCAACGCCTTTTCGGTGCGGGGGCGGTAGTCGCGGTATTCGAGGCTTCCGTCCTCCGCGGTATCCACGTAGTCGGTCGGCTCGCTGATGCGCGAGAGGTGGGTCCTCGCCACCTCTCGACCTGCCGCCAGCAGCGCGTGCGCGACTTCCCTCGACGGCGATTCGTCGATCGTTTTTCCCCGGCGGCTGATCACCATGGTCCCATCTCTCTTGAGCTTGAACGTGATCGTGACCATGAAGTTGTGCCGATACGTCCCGCGCCCGCGCTCGATGATCTTTCCTACTCCGTCGAGCAGTTCGAGCAGCACTTGGAATACGACCAGGCCGGCGCCGCCGTCGGCGTGCTTGCTCTCTCGCGTCGTGATCTCTCCCGAGTTGCCCACCACGTCGAGGTGGCCCATGAACATCCCGTCGGTGATCTCGTCCTGACCAGGATGTACGGTGAAGCGGAATTCAGGCATTGCGGCCACCTTTGCGGTCGAATTCTCGGACCAATTCAGCAGTGATCGGCTCACCGCTGATCCAGGCCGACCTGGCGCGGTGCCACGCGGCTTCGCTCACGCCTTTCGGGCGGCCCTGAACGTTCAGAAACTCGTGCCGCGGAAGCACGGCGATCAGGTAATCCGGCCGCCCGCGCAGTGCGATCACTCCACCGAACCGTGGATCACCGGCGAACTGGAAACCCTGCTCGGACGCCTCGGCCAAGGTGCGGCGCCATTTCGTTCCCAGCGTGGTGCGCCGGGCAATCACAGTGACGTTCTTCCCCGGCTCATCCGGATTGGGGATCTCAAGGGCCTTGCGCTGAGCCCCGGATGTCGAGCCGCCCCTCTTGGAGATGCGGGCAGGCGCGGGCGTGACGTCTTGCCAGGGATAGATCTCCAGGATCGGCTTCATGCCCTTCAGCTCATCCTGACGGCGCGAGCGCGCGGCGATCCACAGCACCGGCGGGATCGCCAGAGGGCAGAGCAGGAGCGTGGGCGTATCGCTGAAGATCTCCACCGCAAGAAAAACGAGCGCGAAGGTCGCGACGGTCAACAGGATCAACGACCACAGGACTTTCCGTCTTGCCCTGCGCCATGCTCGCAGGGTCTCCGGATCGTGAAATGCGCCCTGATGCGATTTTTCCGACATGGAGTGGGAATTCCCCTCAATGGTAAGGCCCGTGGATCGCCAAGCTCGCCGCATGGAAGCCGCAGCCGACATGAACGGCGGTCAATGACCCTACCAACGCACCATGCCTTTTCTTCGGGCCGTAGTTGGCGCGGATATTTTGCGCTGGGCCGGCGCGGGACCAGCGCCGGCGACCGTCAGTCCTCCGCCTGAGCCACCCCCACCGGGCAGCTGACGCCCGTGCCGCCGATGCCGCAGTAGCCCGCGGGGTTTTTGTCGAGGTACTGCTGGTGGTAGGGCTCGGCCGGATAGAAGGGGCCCGCGGGGAGGAGTTCGGTGGTGATGTCGGCGTAGCCGGAGGCGGTCAGGACCTTCTGGTAGGCGGCGCGGGACGCCTCGGCCGTCGCTGCCTGCTTCGGGGAGTGGGTGTAGATCGCGGAGCGGTACTGCGTGCCGACGTCGTTGCCCTGGCGGAAGCCCTGGGTGGGGTCGTGGGACTCCCAGAAGACCTTGAGGAGGGCGGCGTAGGAGACCTTGGCGGGGTCGAAGACGACGCGGACCGCTTCCGTGTGGCCGGTGTGGCCGCTGCAGACCTCTTCGTACGTGGGGTTCGGAGTGTGGCCGCCCTGGTAGCCGACGAGGGTGGTCCATACGCCCTCCGTCTGCCAGAACTTGCGCTCGGCGCCCCAGAAGCAGCCCAGCCCGAAGTCGGCGACCTCCAGGCCCTCCGGGTACGGGCCGAGCAGGGCGTTGCCGAGGACGGTGTGGCGGTCGGGGACCGTGAACTCCGGCTCGGGACGGCCCTTCAGCGCCTCGTCGGCGGACGGGAGGTGGTTCTTGAAGCGGGAGAACAGCATCGTGATCAGGCTCCGGAGAGACGAGGAAGGGGAAGAGGAGGGGACGACGGCGGGCGGTGACTCGGTGACCGGGGAACGTCTCGAAGGCGGCGGGAATTCCGCTCAGAACGGGGGGCGGTCCGGCGGCAGCGTCGCCGGGGTGCCGCCCTGGGACTCCCAGCCGGCGACGGCGAGCGCGCGGTAGGTGGCGTACGCGGCGGCCGGCTGCGGGTGGTACGACCAGGGCACCGCGCCGACATGGCCGTCCACCAGGCGCAGCTGCTCCATGGCCTCGGCGTACCGCTCCGCCTGGACGAGAAACCAGATGAGGAGGTGGCGGACGTGCGGCGCCACCGGATGGGCGGCGGGCGCCTTGCTCAGCGCGTAGTGCGCGCCCTCGATGGCGCGCTCGACGACCGTGCTCTGGAAGAGGCTGCGGACCATGTTCGCCTCGGGCAGGTGGTCGTACACCGAGAAGAGCGGGAGGGCGGGGAGGAGCGAATCGGCGGCCGCGCCGGCGGCCGCGCGCTCGGTGAACGCGTCGGCGTCCTCCTTGGAGCCGTGCCACTTCTCCGACCAGTACGGGAGCGCGGCCAGATGCGCGCCCATGTGCTGCGGGGCGCGCTGGACGACCTTGGACCAGAGCTCTTCGTAATCGGGGCGGCGGTCGCCCAGCCCACGGGCCGCGGCCAGTTCGATGATGTACGGGACCGGGCTGCCGGGGGCCAGCAGCCGTGCCTCGTGGCAGACCGTGCGGGCCTCTTCCAGGATCATGCGGAAGTCCTGCGAGCCGGGGTCGCGCATGGCCTGGACGACCAGGAACTGTGCGTGCGTCTGGGCGCCGCCGGAGTCCTTGGGCTTCTCGGAGCGCCACGTGCGCAGCCAGATGCCACCCGGCGATCCGCCCGGCGCCTCGCTGTGCGGACCCGGCGCACCGTCACCCTCGTGCGCCGACGCGAACGCCGCGGCGCCCGCCAGCGACTGCACGCGCTGCCAGCGCCGCTCGTCGCCCTCGGGGGTGCCGGCCAGCAGCCGGGACGCCGGCCGCCAGTCCTGTGTGCGGGCGATCTCCGCCAGCGCCTCCGCCAGCTCCGGGTCGGGCCCGGGCAGCCGCGGGTCGAGCTGCTCGGCGGGGACGAAGCCGTACCCGGCCATGGGGTCGGCGACCGACGCCAGGCCATGGCCGGCCTGCTGGAGCGTGCGCCGGCGCCGCGCCAGGGGATAGCCGATCAGCCCCGCGATGGCGAGGAGGGCGATAAGGGCGAGCAGTGCTTCCATGAGCAGTCAGTCGTTTCCAGGTCGGTCGGGACGGGGCGGCTAGGTCGGATCGGTGCATGGGTCGGTCGGTCGCGTCGCGTAGGGCGGATGCGGCACGGTGTCTTGTTCTCTTTCCACTCTCCAGCGAAGCAGAAAGTTCCTGGCCGCGTGCAAGCCTGTGGACGACTACCCTCGTCAGCCATGAGTGATCAGCGCGGACAGCGCCATCAGCACTTCGAAACCCTTGCCATTCACGCAGGTCAGGAGGCCGACCAGGCGACCGGCGCGGTATCGGTGCCCATCTACCAGGTCTCCACGTACAAGCAGGACGGCGTGGGCGGGCTGCGCGGCGGTTACGAGTACAGCCGCAGCGCCAACCCGACCCGCACGGCCCTGGAGGAGAACCTCGCCGCTCTGGACGGCGGCCGCCGCGGCCTGGCCTTCGCCTCCGGCCTGGCCGCCGAGGACTGCCTCCTGCGGACCCTGCTCGTCCCCGGTGACCACGTCGTCATCCCCGACGACGCGTACGGCGGCACGTTCCGCCTCTTCGCCAAGGTCGCCGAGCGCTGGGGCGTGGAGTGGTCGGTCGCCTCCTCCTCCGACCCGCGGGCCGTACGGGAGGCGGTCCGGCCGCGTACGAAGGCGATCTGGGTCGAGACGCCCAGCAACCCGCTGCTCGGCATCACCGACATCGCGGCCCTCGCCGACGTCGCGCGCACCGCGGGTGCGAAGCTCGTCGTCGACAACACCTTCGCCAGCCCCTACCTCCAGCAGCCGCTCGCGCTCGGCGCCGACGTGGTCGTGTACTCGACGACCAAGTACATGGGCGGCCACTCGGACGTGGTGGGCGGCGCGCTGGTCGTCGACGACGAAGCGCTGGGCGAGGAGCTGGCCTTCCACCAGAACGCGATGGGCGCGATCGCCGGGCCGTTCGACGCCTGGCTGGTGATGCGCGGCATCAAGACACTCGCCGTACGGATGGACCGGCACAGCGCCAACGCGGCGCGGGTCGCCGAGCTGCTGGCCGCGCACCCGAAGGTGACCAAGGTGTACTACCCGGGGCTGCCGGACCACCCCGGCCACGAGACCGCCGCCAAGCAGATGCGGTCCTTCGGGGGCATGGTGTCCTTCCAGGTCGCGGGCGGTGAGCAGGCCGCGGTGGACGTCTGCGACCGGGCGAAGCTGTTCACGCTGGGCGAGTCGCTGGGCGGCGTGGAGTCGCTGATCGAGCACCCCGGCCGGATGACGCACGCCTCGGCGGCGGGCTCCGCGCTGGAGGTACCGGCCGACCTCGTACGGCTCTCGGTCGGCATCGAGTCCGTCGACGACCTGCTCGCGGACCTGACGCAGGCGCTGGGCTAGGCGGTACCGGTGCTCCGGGGCGCCGCCCAGCGCGCGGCGGCGCCCGGCCGGGCTCGGAGCGGGCGCGTCACCACCCCTCCAGCGGAGGCGTCGTCCGCGTGGGCGGCGGCATCCACGGCTGCTGGGTGACGGCCCAGCACGTGAACGCCACGGCCGCCAGGAACAGCAGCAGCCAGCCGGCCCGCTCCAGCCGGCGCCGCCGCAGCAGCAGCCGGCGCCCGCGTGCGGCGGCCCGCAGCGCGAGGTCGGGCGGGACGAACGGGTGCGGCCCGTCGAGCATCCGCCGCACCTCCGCCTCCTTGCGGTCGGGCGGACTCACGGCACCACCGCCCCGGCCGCGACGTGCGCACTCACGAGGCCACCGCCCCGGTCCCCGCGGCGGCGGGCGGCGGCCCGGCGCCGTGCCCGGTGCTGCGCAGCTCCGCGATCGCGTGCAGGCACAGGGCGTGCACGCGCTCGGCGGGGAGACCCAGTTGGGCCGCGGTCTGCTCCTCGGCGACGCCCTCGTACAGCCGCAGGACGAGAACCAGCCGTTCCTGCGGGGTGAGCCGGTCCAGCAGGCCGCCGCGCGGCCGCCGGTGCCGCCACGCCGTACGGGCGAAGTGCCCGGCCAGCTCCTGGCGGGTGCGGTCGTAGGGGTCCTCGCCGCGCAGCCGGTCCCAGGACGCGTACGTACGGGCCAGCGCGCTGGTCAGCAGTTCCTCGGCGGCGGGCGCGGGGCCGCCGGACGGTTCGGCCGTCAGCAGCGTGGCCGTGTGCAGCAGCCGGCCCGCCGCGCCCGCCACGAAGGCTTCGAATTCCTGGGCGCGGCGGTGCTCCAGTGCTGCCCGCCGCTCTCGCACAGCGCCTCCCGGCTCGCGGGCCCGGCGGCCCGGCCATGGCTCCATGGCACGGCAGCGCGGGCGGGAGGTCAAGAGCCGTGCGGCAGGCGGTACCACCCGGGAAGCCGCTCCCGGGCTTCGTTCAGGACGCCGGTGCCCCCGGGGACAGCGACGCCGTCACCGTCGAGAGCGAGGTGTTGAAGCGGGTCAGGAGCGTGGTGAAGGCGTTGCGCTCCTCCTCGCTCCACTCCTCCGTGACCAGCGCCATCAGCTCGCGGCGCGAGGCGCGTACCTCCTCCAGGCGGGCCCGGCCGCGCTCGGAGAGCTGCAGGACGACCGCGCGCCCGTCCTCGGGGTGCGAGGCGCGGGTGACCAGCCCCGCGTCGACCAGCGGCGCGACCTGGCGGGTGACCGTGGAGGAGTCGATGCCCATGCCGGCTGCCAGGGCCTTGACGCCCATCGCGCCCTCCTGGTCGAGCCGGTTGAGCAGCAGGTAGGCGGCGCGGTCCATGGAGTTGCGCGCCTGCCCGACCCCGCCGAGCCGGCTCTGCTCGGCGCGGCGGGCGAAGACGGCCACTTGATGTTGCAGCGCGTCAAGAAGAGCGGGGTCGGTGTGGGTCGTCATGTCCGAAGAGGTGGGCATGGCCGGTTGCTCGCTTCATGGGGGTGCGTACGGATTGGGGGACAGAGTACGCGGCCCGCGCGGGGACCGTACCGGCGCTGACCAAAGATGTACGGCCGCGGGGCGGCTCTCCGGGCCGCGGGCGCCCGCGGCGGCGCGAGCTGTAAGACTGGCGCCATGGCCGATCACACGCCGCAGACGCCCGCTTCCGCCGCATCCGGGGCCCCCGGTCCCGCGGCGGCCGCCACCGTTCCGCGGGCCGCCGCAGACACAGGGGTGCTTCCCGCCGTCACGCTTGACGACATCATCGGAGCGCAGAAGCTGCTGTCCGGGGTGAGCCGGTCCACCGCCATGGAGGGCAGCCGTTACCTGTCCGGGCTGGTGGGCGCGCCGGTGCACTTCAAGTGCGAGAACCTCCAGCGCACCGGCTCGTTCAAGATCCGCGGCGCTTATGTGCGGATCGCGGGGCTCTCTGCGGAGGAACGTTCCTGCGGAGTGGTGGCGGCGAGCGCCGGCAACCACGCGCAGGGCGTGGCGCTGGCCGCGTCCCTGCTGGGCGTCCGCTCGACCGTCTTCATGCCGGAAGGCGCACCGCTGCCCAAGGTCGCCGCGACCCGCGACTACGGCGCCGAGGTGCGGCTGCACGGTCAGGTCGTCGACGAGACGCTGGCCGCAGCGCAGGAGTACGCCCGTAAGACGGGCGCGGTCTTCATCCACCCCTTCGACCACCGCGACATCATCGCCGGGCAGGGCACGGTCGGCCTGGAGATCCTGGAGCAGTGTCCCGAGGTCCGCACGATCGTGGTCGGCATCGGGGGCGGCGGGCTCGCCGCGGGCGTCGCGGTCGCCGTGAAGGCGGTACGGCCCGACGTGCGGATCATCGGCGTGCAGGCGGCGGGCGCCGCCGCGTACCCGCCCTCGCTGGCCGCCGGGCGCCCGGTCTCGATCGAGTCCCCGGCCACGATGGCGGACGGCATCAAGGTCGGGCGGCCGGGCGACGTGCCCTTCGGGATCATCGGCGAGCTGGTCGACGAGGTCCGTACGGTCTCAGAGGACGCCCTCTCCAGCGCCCTGCTGCTCTGCCTGGAGCGGGCGAAGATGGTCGTGGAGCCGGCCGGCGCGAGCCCGGTCGCCGCGCTGCTCTCGGAGCCGGCGGCGTTCCAGGGGCCGGTGGTCGCGGTGCTCTCCGGCGGCAACGTCGACCCGCTGCTCACGCAGCGCATCCTGCGGCACGGCATGGCCGCGGCCGGCCGCTACCTGTCGCTGCGGCTGCGCCTGACGGACCGCCCGGGCGCGCTCGCGACGCTGCTGGGCGTGCTGTCCGAGGCGGACGCCAATGTGCTCGACGTGAGCCACGTACGGACCGATCCCCGGCTCGGCATCACGGAGGCCGAGGTCGAACTGCACCTGGAGACGCAGGGGCCGGAGCACTGCACGGAGGTCGGCACGGCGCTCCACGAGGCGGGGTACACCGTGATCGCCTGACCGCCGGAACACGGCATATACCGCTGCGGCCGATGTCCCCTGGGGCATCGGCCGTTGGCGTGCGTACCCGAAGGTGGCTCGACTATCGCGATGTATCGCGTTCTGGGTAACATCCGTGGAACGGTCGGCGAAAGGCGCGCCGGAACGGTCTCTTCCTGTGGCGCAATCGTGGCGTCCTGTGACGCCGGCCGTCCGCCGAGCGGGTGAAGTCCGGCAAACGTAAGATTTCCCTCGAAACCAACCCCGGGAGTGCCTAGATGCCAGGCGCTATTCACGCCGAGGGTCTCGTGAAGACCTTCGGCGAAGTCAGGGCTCTGGACGGCGTCGACCTCGACGTCCCCGAAGGAACCGTCCTCGGTCTGCTCGGCCCGAACGGCGCCGGCAAGACCACCGCCGTCCGGGTCCTGACGACCCTGCTGCGGCCCGACCGCGGCACGGCGGAGGTGGCCGGGATCGACGTACTGAAACACCCCGACGAGGTGCGGCGCGCGATCGGCCTGTCCGGCCAGTTCGCCGCCGTGGACGAGTACTTGACCGGCCGCGAGAACCTGACCATGGTCGGCCGGCTGTACCAGATGGGCGCGAAGGCGGCGAAGGCCCGGGCCGGCGAACTGCTCGACCGGTTCCACCTCGCCGACGCGGGCGACCGGCCCGCGAAGACCTACTCCGGCGGCATGCGGCGCCGCCTCGACCTGGCCGCCGCGCTGGTCGTCAGCCCGCCCGTGATGTTCATGGACGAGCCGACCACCGGCCTGGACCCGCGCAACCGCCAGCAGCTCTGGGACGTCATCCAGGAGCTGGTCGCGGGCGGTACGACGCTGCTGCTCACCACCCAGTACCTCGAAGAGGCCGACCACCTCGCGCACGACATCTGCGTGGTCGACCACGGCCGGGTCATCGCACGCGGCACGTCCGACCAGCTCAAGGCGCAGACCGGCGGCGAACGCGTCGAGGTCGTCGTGCACGCCCCCGAACAGCTCGGCACCGCCGACGAGGTGCTGCGCGGCTTCGGCAAGGGCGGGACCAAGGTCGAGCCGCACACCCGCAGAATCACCGTGCCGGTCAGCGGCGGCGCGAAGCTGCTCGCCGAGGTCATCCGCGAACTGGACGCCCGGGGCGTCGAGATCGACGACATCGGGCTGCGCCGGCCGACCCTGGACGACGTCTTCATCTCGCTGACCGGCCACGCGGCCGAGACGCCGGCCGAAGAGGAGGAGGTCGCATGAGCGTCATGACGGAGGCGTCCCGGCGGGCCGGTGCGCCGCAGCCGGGCGGCATCGGACGGTCCGTACGGGACTCGCTCGTGGTCGCCCAGCGCAACCTCATCAGAATGCTGCGCATCCCGGAGGTGGTGATCTTCGGGCTGGTGCAGCCGATCATGTTCGTGGTGCTGTTCAGCTACGTCTTCGGCGGCGCGATCCAGTTGCCGGGGCAGCAGGGGCCCATCGACCCCGCGCAGTACCGCGCCTTCCTGATGGCGGGCATCTTCGCGCAGACCGTCACCTTCGCCACGGCGGGCGCGGGCGCGGGCATCGCGGACGACATGCACAAGGGCCTCATCGACCGCTTCCGGTCACTGCCGATGGCCCGCGGCGCGGTCCTTACCGGGCGCACGCTCGCCGACCTCGTACAGACCGCGCTCACCCTCGTCGTCATCTCGGTCGTCGCGCTGATCATCGGCTGGCGCACGCACGAGAACCTCGGCAAGGTACTGGCCGGATTCGCCCTGCTGCTCCTGCTGGGGTACGCCTTCTCGTGGATCGGCGCGCTGATCGGGCTGTCCGTGCGGACCCCCGAGGCGGCGACCTCCGGCGGCCTGATCTGGCTGTTCCCGCTGACCTTCGTCTCGAACGCGTTCGTGCCCTCGGACTCCATGCCGGCGTTTCTGCAGCACATCGCCGAGTGGAACCCCTTCAGCGCCACGGTGCAGGCCGCGCGCGAGCTCTTCGGCAATCTGCCGCCCGGCTATCCGGTGCCGGATGCCTGGCCCATGCAGCACCCGGTCCTGGCCTCGGTGCTGTGGTCGGTCGCCATCATCGCGGCCTTCCGCACGCTGGCGGTACGGAAGTACCGGTCGGCGACGGCGTGAGCGGGCGCGCGCGGACACGTCGAGGGCCCGGGTCGGCAGACCCGGGCCCTCGGTGGTGCGATGCGGCCGGCGCGTGTCGCGGCGCGGCCGTGGTCCGTGCGGCTCAGCCCGTGTAGGGCTTGGCCTCCAGGATCTTCACGGCCGCCTTCTTGCCGTTGGGCAGCTCGTACTCAGCGGTCTCGCCGATCTTCTTCCCGTTGACCCCGGTGCCCAGCGGGGACTGCGGGGAGTAGGTCTCGATGTCCGAGCTCGCGTACTCCCGCGAAGCCAGCAGGAACGTCAGCGTGTCGTCCGGGTCTCCGTCGAACGCGATGGTGACGACCGTGCCGGGGGCCACGACACCGGCGGCGGCGGGCGCCTCGCCGACCTTCGCCGTTTCCAGCAACTGCTTGAGCTGGCGCATGCGAAGGTCCTGCTTGCCCTGCTCTTCCTTGGCCGCGTGGTACCCGGCGTTCTCCTTCAGGTCACCTTCCTCGCGGGCCGCCGCGATCTTTTCGGTGATCTCGGCGCGTGCGGGACCAGACAGGTACTCCAGCTCGGCCTTGAGCTGGTCGTACGCCTCCTGGGTCAGCCAGGTGACGTTGTCGCTGGTCTGGGTCACAGGTGCTCCTCGTCGGTACTGGGGATAAATCAAACGCCCTACCAGGAAGGCTTGCGCCTTCTCGGGTGGGCGAAACCACGAGCCTAACAATTACGGCACAAAAGGGGGAGCGGTAAACCGCAAAAAACACGTCACCGCTGGTCAGCGTGGCCGGGAGGCGATTTCGGGCGAGTCCCGGAACGGGCGTCGGCCGCCGGCTGTCAGGTGCTTGCGCCCGAGGCGTCCGAGGCCGTGCAGCCGACCAGTTCGGCGTTGGTCGCCCGGGCCGTGGTCCGGATCGTGATCACCGTGTCGACCTGGCCCTTCGCCTGATCCACCGGGACGTCCTTGCGGCCGACCTCGGCGCCGTCGGCGGACTGCGAGCGCAGCGTGCACACGCCCTTCGCGTCGGCGTCCTTCACGACCTCCAGATGCGCCTGCACCGCGGTGTCGGAGACGACCTTGTACGAGACCAGGCGGCCGCTGAGGTCCTGCCCGGTGATGTAGGAGATGCCGAACCAGGCGATCACGGCGACCAGCGCGGCGCCGAGCACCGCGCCGATGACCTTGAGCTTGCGGTCGGCTCGCTCGTCGGCGGTACGGCCGTACCGTCCGTCGGGCAGTCCGTCGCGCACCGCGGCCATGATCTTCCTCCTGGTAAGGGGGACCTGGAATTAAATGCCCCCTCGCTTCGGTCACTATAGAAGGCGTCGTTCCACGGCGTCCCATGACCCTTGACTGAGGATCGAGTCTTGACTGAGCAGCTGCGAATGATGGCGGTGCACGCCCACCCCGACGATGAGTCGAGCAAGGGCGCGGCCACCATGGCCAAGTACGTGTCCGAGGGGGTGGACGTGCTGGTCGCTACCTGCACCGGGGGAGAGCGCGGCGACATCCTCAATCCCAAACTCCAGGGCGACCCGTACATCGAGGAGCACATCCACGAGGTGCGCAAGAAGGAGATGGACGAGGCCCGGGAGATCCTGGGCGTCAAGCAGGAATGGCTGGGCTTCGTGGACTCCGGGCTGCCCGAGGGCGACCCGCTGCCGCCGCTGCCCGAGGGCTGCTTCGCGCTGCAGGACGTCGAGGCCGCGGCCGAGCCGCTGGTGAAGCTGATCCGTTCGTTCAAGCCGCAGGTCATCACGACGTACGACGAGAACGGCGGCTACCCGCACCCCGACCACATCATGACCCACAAGATCTCCATGGTGGCCTTCGAGGCGGCCGGTGACGCCTCGAAGTACCCGGACGCGGGCGAGCCCTACCAGCCGCTGAAGCTCTACTACAACCAGGGCTTCAACCGGCCGCGCACGGTCGCGCTGCACGAGGCGCTGCTGGAGCGAGGCATGGAGTCGCCCTACGGCGAGTGGCTGGAGCGCTGGAAGTCCTTCGAGCGCGCCGAGCGCACGCTGACCACGTACATCCCGTGCGCGGACTACTTCGAGATCCGGGACAAGGCGCTGATCGCGCACGCCACGCAGATCGACCCCGACGGCGGGTGGTTCCGCGTCCCGATGGAGATCCAGAAGGAGGTCTGGCCCACCGAGGAGTACGAGCTCGCCAAGTCTCTGGTGGACACCTCCCTCCCCGAGGACGACCTCTTCGCGGGCATCCGCAACAATTGACCTCATGATGAGCGCGACCAGCACCCTCGCCATGACTCATCTCGTCCCCCTTGCCAAGGACCTGGACGAGAACAAGGTGACCCCCGGAGTCCTCGGCTTCATCGTCTTCGCGGTCATCGGCGGCGCCGTCTGGCTGCTGATGAAGTCGATGAACAAGCACATGCGGAAGGTCGACTTCGAGCAGCAGCCCGACACGGCCGCCAAGAGCGACGCCGGCGACGGCGCCGACGGCGGTGACGGCCCGGAGCCGTCGGCCAAGAGCACCGCGGCCCCGGCCGCCCCGGCGAAGGGCGCACCGAAGACCACCTGAGCGGGGCGGGCGGCTGCCCCGGTGGCTGCCGCCTGTCCCGTTCCGCGCGGCCCCGCGCCGCCCGGCCGGTCCGCCATGCGGCCCGGGCGGGCTTTGCGCTGCCCAGGTGGGCTGCGTGCCGGCCGCGCGGTGGCCCGTTACGCGGATGTCGTCCGCGGCGGGTCCGTCCTGCGTATGGATTCCAGCGGGACGCCCATGATCTCGCGGGCGTGCCGGGTCGGAACCATGCCCAGACGCCACGCCTGCCAGCCGGCCTCCGGCTCCACGCCGCGGTCCAGCAGCACCGCGAACGCCTCGGCGCAGTCCTCCAGCTTGGAGTCGCGGGCCGGGTGCGGGGAGCGCCGCAGCTCCGCCAGCTCCTCCTGGGCGACGGCCGTGCCCACCACCGAGCCGCCCGGCGAGGCCAGCGGCAGCAGTGTGCAGCGCAGAAAGCGGGCCCAGTCCTCGCCGCGCCGGTCGCCGTAGCCCGCGAAGATCTCCGCCGCCTCGTCGGCCAGCTCCAGGGCCTGCGCACTCCGGCCGTTCCCCGCGTCGATGACCGCCAGCTCCAGGCAGGACCACGCCTCGCTGTGCGGCACCCCGATCCGCTGGAAGTCCCGGCGGGCGTCCTGCAGGAGCTGGCGCGCGAAGCCGCTGTTGCGCAGCGAGCCGGTCTGCGCCGCCCGCAGGTCACGGGTGATCCGCCCGGAGTGGTGCCGGGCGCACGCCAGGCCGTACCCGTCCTGCATCCGGTTGAACATCGTGCGCGCCCGGTCGAGCTGCCGCACGCCCCCGTCCTTGTCGCCGTCCTCCTCGAGGGCCTGGCCGAGGTAGTACAGCGTCCACGCCTCGCCCCGGGCGTCCTCGTGCCGGCGGTGCAGCGGGAGGGCCTGGCGCAACTGGTCCACCGCGGGGCCCGGGTCGCCGTCCACCAGCCGGGCCCGGGCGAGCTGGGTCATCGCCCACGCCTCGCCGCGCTCGTCGTGCGTGCGGCCGTACAGCTCCAGCGCCTCCTGGAGCTCGCGCTCGGCCCGCGGCACATCGCCCTGGCGCAGACACGCCTGGCCGAGCTGGAAGTGCGCCCACGCCTGGCCGTGCAGGCTCTCGCTCTCCCGGTGCAGCTCCAGCGCCTCGTCGAGCAGCGCGAACGCCTCGGCGAGCTGCGCCCGGTCCCGCTCCACCGCCGCCAGGGCGTGCAGCGTCCACGCGCGGTCGCCGCGCATGTCGTCCCCGCTCTGCATCGCCAGGGCCTCCCGCAGCTTCGCCGCGGCCTCGGTGAGATTGCCCTGCTGCTGGAGGGTGATGCCCAGGTCGCGCAGGGCGCGCGCCGCGCCCGCCGGGTGCTCCGCCTCGAAGTACAGGTCGACCACGGAGGACAGCGTCGTGCGTGCCTTGTCCAGCTCGCCGAGCTGACGGGCCGCGACGCCGGTGCGCCACTGGACCGAGCGGGCCAGCAGGCCCTTGTCGGCGGCCTTCGTCAGCTCGTTCAGCTCGCCGAGGCGGTACAGGTCGCCGCGGAGCAGGCAGTAGTCGGCGAGCGCGCCGAGGAGGTGGGAGAGCGTGGCCTGGTCCACGTCCTGGTCGGCGTGGCGCAGCGCCGCCGTGATGAAGCTGGTCTCGTCGTCCAGCCACTGCAGCGCCGCGTCGAGCGAGGTGAAGCCATGCGAGCCGAAGCGGTCGGCGCGGGTGGAGGTGTTGCCGTCCACCAGGCGGATGACGGAGTCCGCGAGCTCGGCGTAGCTGCGCATCAGCCGCTCCTGGGCGGTGGACCGCTCGGCCGGGTCCTCCTCGTCCAGCAGCCGGGCGTGCGCGAAGTGGTGCACCAGGGAGTGCAGGCGGTACCGGCTGCCGCGGACGTGCTCGACGAGCCCGGCCTCGGCCAGCCGGCCCAGCCGCCGCTCCGCTTCCTCCTCCTCGACGCCCAGCAGCGCCGCCGCCGCTGCCGTGCCCAGGCTGGCCCGGCCGACCAGCGCCAGCCGACGCAGCAGCCGCCGCTCCGTCTCGGACTGATCGGCATACCGCAGCCAGAGGGCCCGCTCGACGGGCGTGACCGGGCCGTAGGCCGCGAGGTCCGCCGCCAGCCTCGCCGGGTCGCGCGGGCCGAGCGCGGAGCCCGCCACCCGCAGCGGCAGCGGCAGCCCCGCGCACAGCTCGCCGATCCGGTCCAGCGCCTGGGAGTCGTACGGCCCGGCCGCGTCCCCCGCCTCCGTGCCGGCGGCCCGCAGCAGCTCCTCGACGCCCGCGGTGTCCAGCGGGCCCACCGGCAGTTGATGCACCCACGCCGGCAGTCCGTCGGGCAGCTCCAGCGGCTCCCGCGCCGTCACCAGCACCAGGGACTCCGAACGGTCCGGCACCAGCGTGCGGACCTGCTCCGGGTCGGTCGCGTCGTCGAGCAGGACCACCACGGGGAGATTGGTCAGATGCTGGTGGTACAGCTCCGTCAGCCGCTTCACGTGCTGCTCCGGCGAGGGCCGCTCGCGGAACAGCAACTGCTCGCGCGGTGCCCCGAGGCGGTTCAGCAGGTGCAGCAGCGCGTCCCGGGTGGGCAGCGGGGTCTCGCCCGGGGTCTCGCCGCGCAGGTCCACCACGCACGCCCCGCGGAACTGGTCGCGCAACTGCCGCGCGGCGCGCACCGCGAGCGCCGTCCGCCCCGAGCCCGGCTCGCCGTGCAGCACCACCACCGTGGGCTTGGTCTCCGTACTCGCGCGGGCGGCGTGCACCCACTGGGTGATCTGCGTGAGCTGGGACCGGCGGCCGGCGAACGGTCCCTGCGGGTCCGGGAGATGGTGGAAGGACTCGGCCAGCACCGACCGCCGTCGGGCCGCCGCGCTGCGGTCGCCGCCGCGGAGCTGCGGCCCGCGCCCGGCCGTCCCGGCGCTCTTGCCGCTGCCCGCCCCGCTGTTCCGCGCCGCCGCCAGCATGCGCTGCTGGTCCAGGAACGGGCGGATGCCGCGCACCTCCAGGGCCGTCAGCCACTGCAGCCGGAGCTGCTCGGGGCCGCCCGGCTGGCCGCGCATCCCCGCCTGCTGGTGCGCGGCCGGCCAGTGCCCCGCCGTCAGTTTCAGGACTGTCGCCGCGGCCCCCGCGACCGCGACCGCGGCCCCCGTGCCCAGCGCGGGCCCCGGGCCCGTGCCGTACGCCAGGTCGGCGGCGACGGCGGTGACCGCCGCGACCAGCGTGACCACCGCGGGCGTGCCCGTCTCCTTGCGGGTCAGCCGCTCCGTCAGCGGCCGGCGCGCCGCCGCCGCCTCGTCCAGCGCGCGCACATACGCGCCGTACTCCTCGGCGGCGCCGGCCGCGAGCTGGTCCAGCGCGTCGCGGGCCCTGCCGAGCAGGACGCCCCCGTCGACGCGTCCGCCCGAGCGGCGTACCTCTTCCTCGACCGCGCGCGCCAACAGCGCGTCCGCGTCCGCGCGATGGGCGTCGCGCAGGACAGCCGGTGAGCCCGTCATCTGGATCCCCCTCCAGCGATGATCGCTTTGTACGCCCAGTGTTCCGTCTCTCCGTCGAATCCGGCAGCCCTGTGGATAACTCCGCCCGGACGTGTCACCGCCCCGCAGACGATGACCGGGCCGGCCGAGGCCGGTTCCCTCAGGCCACCGCCCCGTCCCCGCGGACCCCGTACCGCCGCGGGTGTACAAATGGCTGAGCCGGGACGCCTGATGCGACATGGGTCCGGTCGCGCTCAATCGGCCCGGCCGCGCGCCCTTTGGAAACGGTCCCGGCCTTCGGCGAGCGAGACGACGGGATCGGGATAGTCGTACCGGGCCCGCTCCGGGGCCGGCAGTTTCCACGGCTCGTGCACGGCCGCCCCCGCGATCCCGTCCAGCTCCGGCACCCAGCGGCGTACATACGCCCCGTCGGGGTCGTACCGCTTTCCCTGAAGTACGGGGTTGAGCACACGGTTGGGCCGGCTGTCCGTGCCGGTGCCGGCCATCCACTGCCAGTTGAGCTGGTTGTTCGCGATGTCTCCATCCACCAGTAGGTCCAGGAAATGACGGGCGCCGATCCGCCAGTCGACATACAGCGTCTTGGTCAGGAAACTCGCCGCGAGCAGCCGTCCGCGGTTGTGCATCCAGCCCTCGTGGGAGAGTTGGCGCATCGCCGCGTCCACCACCGGGTATCCCGTACGTCCTTCCTTCCAGGCGGCGATCTCCTGCGACGCCGCCCGCCCTGAGCGCCAGCGGTCGTGCTGGGGCCGGTAGTCCGCGACGGCCGCCGTCGGCCGGGCCGCCAGCACCTGATGGTGGAAGTCCCGCCAGCACAGTTGGCGGACGAACGCTTCGGCGCCCGCTCCACCCGCCTTGCGCGCACGGTGGACGAGCTCCGCCGGGGAGAGCGTGCCGAAGTGCAGATGCGGCGAGAGCCGGGAGGTCGCGTCCCCGGCCAGATCGTCGTGGCGGTCTTCGTACGCCGCGAGGCACGCCCGCCACCAGGCCGTCACGCGTTTGCGTCCTTCGGTCTCCCCGCCCGTGGCCAGCCCCTCCGACACACCGGTCACCGACCTGCGGGACAGCAGGTCTTCCGACGCGACGTCACTGGGTACGCGCACCGCTCCCGGAGCGGCCAAGGGGGACCGCGGGAACACCTGCGACCAGCGGCGGAAGTACGGCGTGAACACCGCGAAGTGGTCCCTCCCCGCCGGAGTCACCTCGCCGGGCGGGAGCACGGTGGTCACCGCATCGTGAACCCGCAGGCGGCGGCCCGCCGACGCCAGGGCCTGCCGAAGCCGTGCCTCCCGCAGCAGCGCGAACCGGCTCACCCCGGCCGCCATGTGCACCTCGTGCGCATCCACTTCCCCGGCGACCCGGCACACCTCTTCCGTTGTGCTGCCCGAGCGCACCACAAGCCGGCCGCCGCGGTCACGCAGCGCCTCATCGAGGTCGGTCAAGCAGTCCGAGAGAAACGCCCGGCGGTTCGGCGCGGCGAAACCGGCCGCTTCGATGGCGGCGTCATGGACGAACAGCGGTACCACTTCGTCCGAGGACGAGAGCGCCGCGCGCAGCGGCGGGTGGTCGTGCACCCGCAGATCGGCGGTGAACAAAACGATCGCGACGGTCATCGCGCCACTCCTGGTCGGTGCTGGGCAAGGGGACGGCCTGCTGCCAACTGAGCGGGCGATCGTGCAGCATCGGCGGCCGCGGCTGTCATTCCTGCACCGCGCGGTGCGTTCCGTGGCCTCCGCGACCGGTCGTGCCACCGGTCGCGGCCAGCGCGATGTTGCGGGCCATGCCGCCGAACACCACGGTATGGAAGGGGGAAACGCTCCACCAATACGCGTGTCCCAGCAGGCCGCGGGGGTGGAAGAGGGCACGTTGCCGGTAGCAGGTGCGGCCGGCTTCGTCGCGTTCCGCGCGCATCTCCAGCCAGGCGAGACCGGGAAGCCGCATCTCGGCGCGCAGCCGCAGCAGCCGTCCCGGTTCGATCTCCTCGACACGCCAGAAGTCCAGGGAGTCGCCGACCCGCAGACGGTGGGGGTCACGCCGGCCGCGGCGCAGGCCGACGCCGCCGATCAGCCGGTCCAGCCAGCCGCGTACGGCCCAGGCGAGCGGGAAGGAGTACCAGCCGTTGTCCCCGCCGATGCCCTCGATCACGCGCCACAGCGCTTCCGGCGAGGCATTGACGGTCAGTTCCCGCTGGTCCGTGTACAGGCTGCCGCCGGCCCACTCGGGATCGGTGGGCAGCGGATCGCTGGGGGCGCCGGGCACCGCGGCGGACGACCAGCGAGTGGTCACCTGAGCGTCCCGTACGCGACGGAGCGCCAGCTCAAGTGCGGTGTCGCAAGCGACCGGACGTCCTGGCCGATCGGGTACGTACCGGGCGATGTCATGCTCGCGGCAGATGACCTCGTGGCGCAGGGATTCGGTGAGCGGCCGGGCGATCGCACCCGGCACGGGCGTGACCAGGCCGACCCAGAGACTGGACAGCCGCGGCGTCAGGACCGGGACGGGCACGATCAGACGCCGGGGCAGGCCGGCGACCTTGGCATAGCGGCGCATCATTTCCACGTACGTGAGGACGTCCGGCCCGCCGATGTCGAAGGCGCGGTTCACCTCGGGGGGCATGGCGGCGCTGCCTACGAGGTACCGCAGCACGTCCCGCACACCGATCGGCTGAATCCGGGTGCGGACCCACCTGGGGGTGACCATGACCGGCAGCCGTTCGGTCAGGTAGCGCAGCATTTCGAAGGACGCCGAGCCGGAGCCGATGATGACCGCGGCGCGCAGCACGGTGGCGGGCACCGCCGAATCCAGGAGGATCCGGCCCACTTCGGCGCGCGAGCGCAGGTGCGGCGACAGCTCCCGCTCGGGCACGTCCTGGGGAGTGAGACCGCCCAGATAGACGATGCGGCGCACACCCGCGGCGGCCGCCTGCTCGCCGAAGACGCGCGCGGCCTTCCGGTCGGTCGCCTCGAAGCCGGAGCCGGTGCCCAACGCGTGGACCAGGTAGTACGCGACGTCGATGCCCTGCATGGCCGCCCGGACGGACGCCTCGTCGGTCACATCGCCGCGGACCACCTCCGCGCGCTCGGCCCACGGGTGGTCACGCAGCTTTCCGGGCGACCGGGCCAGACACCGCACCCGGTAGCCGGCCGCCAGCAGTTCCGGCACCAGCCGGCCCCCGATATAGCCCGTCGCGCCGGTCACCAGGCATGCCGGTCCCGGCCCTGTCCGCGGCGCTGCGCCGTCACCGCTCACCATGAACGCCTCCGCTCCGCGTCGGATCCCGCCTCCCAGTTTTCCCCGCCCCGGACGCCCCGGCGACCGGTGCCAGGGCCCCATCGGGCACAGCGTGGCCGGAATGCAGGAGCGGAAAGACGCGCACAGCATGTCACCGGACCGACTCCGCCCCGGCCGGCGAAACGCCTGCGGGGTTGGGCTGAGCGGTCCTCGTCGTGAGACGATGCCGGTATGAATCGACTGGCTGAATCCCAGTCCCCTTACCTGCTCCAGCACGCCGAGAATCCGGTGGATTGGTGGCCGTGGTCCACCGAGGCGTTCGAGGAGGCGCGGCGGCGCGGTGTCCCGGTTCTCCTCAGCGTCGGGTACAGCAGTTGCCACTGGTGTCACGTCATGGCGCACGAATCGTTCGAGGACGAGGCCACCGCCGCGCTGCTGAACGAGAACTTCGTGTCGGTGAAGGTGGACCGGGAGGAGCGTCCGGACGTCGACGCCGTCTACATGGAGGCCGTCCAGGCCGCCACGGGGCACGGCGGCTGGCCGATGACGGTCTTCCTCACGCCGGACGCCGAGCCGTTCTACTTTGGTACCTACTTCCCGCCGGCGCCCCGCCACGGCATGCCCTCGTTCTCCCAGGTCCTGGAGGGCGTGAAGAGCGCCTGGGCGGACCGCAGGGAGGAGGTCGGCGAGGTCGCGGGGAAGATCGTGCGCGATCTCGCCGGCCGTTCGCTGGCCGTCGGCGGGGCGCAGCCGCCGGAGCGCGAGGACCTGCTCGCCGCCCTCATGCAGCTCACCCGGGAATTCGACGCGACCCGCGGCGGATTCGCCGGCGCGCCGAAATTCCCGCCGTCGATGGTGCTGGAATTCCTGCTGCGCCACCACGCGCGTACCGATTCCGAAGGCGCGCTGCAAATGGTGACGGCCACCTGCGAGGCGATGGCGCGCGGCGGCATTTACGACCAGCTCGGCGGCGGATTCGCGCGCTATTCCGTGGATGCGGAATGGGTGGTTCCGCATTTCGAGAAGATGCTGTACGACAATGCGCTGCTGTGCCGGGTGTACGCACACCTGTGGCGCGCCACGGGCTCCGGTCTCGCCCGCCGTATCGCCCTGGAGACCGCCGACTTCATGGTCCGCGAACTCCGCACCGACCAGCTCGGCTTCGCCTCCGCGCTGGACGCCGACAGCGACGACGGGTCGGGCCGCCACGTGGAGGGCGCGTACTACGTCTGGACGCCCGAGCAGTTGGCCGAGGTGCTGGGGGAGAAGGACGCGCAGGTGGCCGCCGAGTACTTCGGCGTCACCGAGGAGGGCACCTTCGAGGAGGGCGCCTCCGTGCTCCAGCTCCCCGACACCGACGGCCTCCTGGACGCCGACCGGATCGCGGGCATCAAGGAGCGGCTGCTCGCAGCGCGCGAGGAGCGGCCCCGCCCCGGCCGGGACGACAAGGTCGTGGCCGCCTGGAACGGTCTGGCCATCGCCGCGCTCGCGGAGACCGGCGCGTACTTCGACCGCCCGGACCTCGTCCAGGCCGCGACCGACGCCGCCGACCTGCTGGTCCGCGTCCACATGGACGGCCGGGCGCGGCTGCACCGCACCTCGCGCGACGGCATCCCCGGCACGAACTCCGGTGTCCTGGAGGACTACGCGGACGTCTCCGAGGGCTTCCTCGCGCTCGCCCAGGTCACCGGCGAAGGCGTGTGGGCCGACTTCGCCGGCCTGCTCCTGGACACCGTGCTGGTCCACTTCCGGGGCGAGGACGGCTCGCTGTACGACACCGCGGACGACGCCGAGACGCTGATCCGCCGCCCCCAGGACCCGACCGACAACGCCACGCCCTCGGGGTGGACCGCGGCGGCCGGCGCCCTGCTCTCGTATGCGGCGCTGACCGGCAGCTCGCCGCACCGGGAGGCCGCCGAGCAGGCGCTCGGCATCGTCAAGGCGCTCAGCGGCCGCGCCCCGCGCTTCATCGGCTGGGGGCTCGCGGCCGCCGAGGCGCTGCTGGACGGCCCGCGGGAGGTCGCGGTGGTCGGCTCGTACGACGACGAGGCCACCCGCGAACTGCACCGCACCGCGCTGCTGGGCACCGCGCCCGGCACGGTGGTCGCGGTCGGCGAGCCAGGGAGCGAGGAGGTGCCGCTCCTGAAGGACCGGCCGCTGCTGGACGGCCGCCCCGCCGCGTACGTATGCCGCGACTTCACCTGCGAGCGGCCCACCGCCGACCCGGGCGAACTGGCGGAGCGTCTGAAGCAGCACTGACCGCCGGGGAGCGGGCCCGTCTCCGTACCGCCGTACGGAGATGGGCCCGCTGTACGCAGACGGGCGCTAGCGTCGGATCCATGACCATCCGCAGTGAAGTGCCCACCACCCACCGCGAAGTCCGGCTGGCCGCCCGTCCCACGGGCGCGGTCACCGACGACCTCTTCGAGATCGCCGAAGTACCCGTACCGGAACCGGCGCCCGGTCAGATCCTCGTCCGCACCACCGCCATGGGCGTCGCCGCCGTGATGCGCACCCTCATGGACGAACAGAGCGCCGTACCGATGCCGTCCTACGAGGTCGGCGCCCCGCTGCACGGCTCCGCCGTGGGCGAGGTCGTGGCCGCGCCCGGTACCGATTTCGCCCCCGGCGACCTGGTGGAACACCGTCTCGGCTGGCGCGAGTTCGCCGTCATGGACGCCTCTCAGGCACAGCGCCTGGAGCCCGACCTGCTGCCCGACCCCGGCGCTTACCTCTCGCAGGGGCCCACCGCCCTGATGGGGATCGGGCGGGGCGCGGACGTGCGCCCCGGGGACACCGTGTTCATCACCGGGGCCGCAGGCGGCGTCGGCTCGCTGGCCGGGCAACTCGCCAAGCAGTGCGGCGCGGTACGCGTCATCGGCAGTACGGGCTCCCGCGCCAAGGCCGAGCGCCTCATGGACGGGCTCGGTTACGACGCCGTGGTGATCCGGGGTGAGGGGCCGATCCTGGACCAGCTCCGCAAGGCGGCGCCGGACGGCGTCGACGCGCTCTTCGACAACGTGGGCGGCGAGCAGTTGCAGGCGGCGCTGGCGCTCGCCAACCGCGGCGCCCGGATAGCGATCGTCGGCGCGCTGGCAGCGCAGATGTCCGCCACCGAGACGGCCACGACCGAGATCGACACGCTGTCGCTCCTCTCGCGCGGCATCACGCTGCGCGGCATGGCCCTCTTCGACCACCTGGATCTGATCTCGGAGTGGAACCGCCAGTTCGGCCAGGGGCTGCGCGACGGCACGCTCACCTTCCCGCATGTGCGGTTCCAGGGAATCGAGCAGGCCCCGCGCGCACTGCGGGAGTTGACCGAGGGCCGCCACCTCGGCGCGGTACTGGTGGATCTGTAGGGCGGCCCGGCCCGCCTCCGCGACCTCCCACGGCCGCCCCGGCCGACTCAGGCGGTCTCCCCGTTGTCAGTGGGATGTGTAACGCTCTAAGAGCGCACAGTCACATTCAGTGAGAGCTGGAGGGGGTGTTGCGGATGCGTAGAGCGATGCACGGAGCGGTCGTCCTGGCCGCCGCGGTGTATGTCGGCGGCTTCCTGGTGGGCGGCACGGCCGTGGTCCTCGCGCTGGTACTGGCCGGAGTGGCGGCCCTGACATGGCAAGTGGCCGCGGCGTCGAGGCCGCGGCCACGGTGGGGCCGGATCGCCGGGGGTGCCGGGACCGCGGCGGGCGGTCCCGGGCCCGTGTCAGGCGTGCGAATAGGCAACCAGCGAGATGCCCACGTAGTGCACGACGAAGGCGGCGAGGGTGAAGGAGTGGAAGACCTCATGGAAGCCGAACCACCGAGGTGACGGGTTCGGGCGCTTGATCCCGTAGATCACGCCGCCCGCGCTGTAGAGCAGCCCGCCGACGATCACGAGCACGAGGACGGCGATGCCGCCCTTCTGCAGGAAGTCCGGGAGGAAGAAGACCGCCGCCCAGCCCATCGCGATGTAGCACGGCGTGTAGAGCCATCGCGGCGCGCCGACCCAGAAGACGCGGAAGGCGATGCCGAGGGCGGCGGCCGCCCAGATGCCCCACAGCAGGAGGTCCCGGCGGCCGTCCGGGAGCAGCAGGATCGTCAGCGGGGTGTAGGTGCCCGCGATGATCAGAAAAATATTGGCGTGATCCAGCCGGCGCAGGATGCCCAGCACTCGTGGGCCCCAATTGCCCCGGTGGTATATGGCGCTGACGCCGAAGAGCAGGCAGGCGGTGAGCGTGTAGACGCCGCACGCCACCCGGCCGCGGGGGCTGTCGGCCAATGCGGTGAGCATGACTCCCGAGAAGAGGACCGCCGGGAACATCCCGGCGTGCAGCCACCCCCGGAGCTTGGGCTTGAGGGGGGTAGCCAGCGCGGAGACCGCGGAGGTCACGGCCTGAGCAGGGCTTTCGGCAGTGCGGCTGTCGGCGGCTTCGGGCGCGGAAGACATGGGCGCCACCCTATCTACGCCACCGTAAGTTACGGATCAGTCCGCTGAGTGGTGACGGTCACGAGGGGGCCCTCTGGACAGAATCCGGTCGGGGACGGATGATCATATGAGTGCGGTCGGCACCGGATGAGCGGTCACGAAGCATCCGGGTCGCAGCCCCCAAGGGGCCAACATCTTCAAAAGCGGACATTGTGCTGATGTTCGTAAAAACCCCTCATCTAGGAGCGATCGTGGCGCGCGACAACGCGGCTCCCTCCCTCAAGCGACCGACCAACCACCAGGAGCTCATCGCCTGGGTCGATGAGATCGCGTCGATCACCCAGCCGGACCGCATCGTGTGGTGCGACGGCTCGGAGGCGGAGTACGACCGCCTGTGTGAGGAACTGGTCGCCAAGGGAACGTTCAAGAAGCTCGACCCGATCAAGCGTCCCAACTCCTACTACGCGGCCTCCGACCCGAGGGACGTCGCCCGTGTCGAGGACCGCACCTTCATCTGCTCCGAGAAGGAGGAGGACGCGGGCCCCACGAACCACTGGAAAGCTCCCGCCGAGATGCGCGCCATCTTTACCGGGGAAAAAGGAAACAGCTTCTCCGGTGAGCAGGGCATCTTCCGGGGCGCGATGCGCGGCCGGACGATGTACGTCGTCCCGTTCTGCATGGGCCCGCTGGGCTCGCCGCTCTCCGCACTCGGCGTGGAGATCACCGACTCGGCATACGTCGCCGTCTCGATGCGCACCATGACCCGGATGGGCCAGCCGGTCCTGGACGAGCTGGGCTCCGACGGCTTCTTCGTCAAGGCCGTGCACACCCTCGGCGCCCCGCTCGCGGAGGGCGAGCAGGACGTGCCGTGGCCCTGCAACTCCACGAAGTACATCTCGCACTTCCCCGAGGACCGCGAGATCTGGTCCTACGGCTCGGGGTACGGCGGCAACGCCCTGCTCGGCAAGAAGTGCTACGCGCTGCGCATCGCCTCCGTCATGGCGCGCGACGAGGGCTGGCTCGCCGAGCACATGCTGATCCTCAAGCTCACCCCGCCGCAGGGCGAGCCGAAGTACGTCGCGGCCGCGTTCCCGAGCGCCTGCGGCAAGACCAACCTCGCGATGCTGGAGCCCACGATCTCCGGCTGGACGGTCGAGACGATCGGCGACGACATCGCCTGGATGCGGTTCGGCGAGGACGGCCGGCTGTACGCGATCAACCCCGAGGCCGGCTTCTTCGGCGTCGCGCCCGGCACCGGCGAGCACACCAACGCCAACGCCATGAAGACCCTGTGGGGCAACTCCGTCTTCACCAACGTCGCGCTCACCGACGACGGCGACGTCTGGTGGGAGGGCATGACGGAGGAGACCCCCGCCCACCTGACCGACTGGAAGGGCAACGACTGGACGCCGGAGTCGGAGACGCCGGCGGCGCACCCCAACGCCCGGTTCACCACCCCGGCCGGCCAGTGCCCGATCATCGCGCCCGAGTGGGAAGACCCCAAGGGCGTGCCGATCTCGGCGATCCTCTTCGGCGGCCGCCGCGCCAGCGCGGTACCGCTGGTCACCGAGTCCTTCGACTGGCAGCACGGCGTCTTCCTCGGTGCCAACGTCGCCTCCGAGAAGACCGCCGCCGCCGAGGGCAAGGTCGGCGAGCTGCGCCGCGACCCGTTCGCCATGCTGCCGTTCTGCGGCTACAACATGGGCGACTACATGGGTCACTGGGTCAAGGTCGGCAAGAACGCCGACGCGGCCAAGCTGCCCAAGATCTACTACGTCAACTGGTTCCGCAAGAACGACGCGGGCAAGTTCGTCTGGCCCGGCTTCGGTGAGAACAGCCGCGTCCTGAAGTGGATCGTGGAGCGCCTGGAGGGCAAGGCCGAGGGCGTCGAGACCCCCATCGGCATCCTGCCGACCAAGGAGTCCCTGGACACCGAGGGTCTGGACCTGCCCGAGGCGGACCTGGACTTCCTGCTCAGCGTCGATGCGGACGTCTGGCGCGACGAGGCTTCGCTGGTCCCCGAGCACCTCAACACCTTCGGTGACCACACGCCGAAGGAGATGTGGGACGAGTACCGCGCGCTGGTCAAGCGCCTGGGCTAGCGGGAGCGGCCGGCCGGCACAGCCGGCAGGAACGGTTCACGGAAGGGCCCCGTCACCGGTGGGTGACGGGGCCCTTCCGCGTGGTGGAGCTCCAGGGGCGGACGGGATGAGCACCACGGCCGCCCCCGGAGGAATGGGGGCGGGGGTCAGGCCGTGGCCAGCTTCCCCGCGTCGGCGTGGCGTCGCAGCAGCTCGGCGGCCAGCTCCGCGGCCGCCTTGTCGGACCGGGAATTCGCCACGACCAGGGCGTGCCCCGCGAGGGTGTGGGCGCGGCGGTGGAGCGAGGGAGCCCGCTCCGGGTCGCCGCCGGACGGCCGGGCGCGCAGCGGGAAGTCGCCGCCGCGGAGCCGAGCGACCTGCTCGGCGAGCCGGTCGGCGGCGTCGTCGAGCGAGCCGTCCGGCGTCAGCGCGCGCAGCTCGTCGAGGGTGGTCAGCAGTGCGGTCAGATGCCCGGCGAGCCGGATGTCCAGCTCCTCCTCGCGGGAGCGGTGCGGAAAGTCATCCTGCTCGGCCATGGTGTGGACCGACTTGGTGCGGATCGGCTCGTACATGGAATGGCCTCCTGGCAACGTCAGGAGACCATCCTACCTTGGACTGAGTCTAAAGTTGTCCCACGTACAGAAAAAGGATCCGTTCAGTACTGACCGTAACCGTCCAGGAAGGTGCCGATCCGGGTCACCGCGTCCGTCAGATCGTCCTTGTTCGGCAGCGTGACGAGGCGGAAGTGGTCCGGCTCCGGCCAGTTGAAGCCCGTGCCGTGCACGATCATGATCTTCTCGGCGCGCAGCAGGTCCAGCACCATCTGCCGGTCGTCCTTGATCTTGTACACCTTCGGATCCAGCCGCGGGAACGCGTACAGCGCGCCCTTGGGCTTCACGCAGCTCACGCCCGGGATCTGGGAGAGCAGGTCGAACGCGGCGTCCCGCTGCTCCAGCAGCCGGCCGCCCGGCAGCACCAGGTCGTTGATCGACTGGCGGCCGCCGAGCGCGGTGGCCACCGCGTGCTGGGCCGGCATGTTGGCGCACAGCCGCATGTTCGCGAGGATCGTCAGCCCCTCGATGTACGAGGTGGCATGCGCCTTCGGGCCGCACACCGCGAGCCAGCCGCTGCGGTAGCCCGCCACCCGGTACGCCTTGGACAGGCCGTTGAACGTCAGCGTCAGCAGGTCGGGGGCGAGGGACGCGAACGGGGTGTGCGTCACGCCGTCGTAGAGGATCTTGTCGTAGATCTCGTCGGCGCAGACGATCAGGTTGTGCCGGCGGGCGATCTCCGCGATGCCGCGCAGCAGCTCCTCGTCGTACACCGCACCCGTGGGGTTGTTCGGGTTGATGACGACGATGGCCTTGGTGCGGTCGGTGACCTTGCGCTCGATGTCGGCCAGGTCCGGCATCCAGTCCGCCTGCTCGTCGCAGCGGTAGTGCACGGCCGTGCCGCCGGAGAGTGAGACCGACGCCGTCCACAGCGGATAGTCCGGGGCCGGGACCAGCACCTCGTCGCCGTCGTCGAGCAGCGCCTGCATCGACATCTGGATCAGCTCGGAGACGCCGTTGCCGAGGTAGATGTCCTCGACGGACAGCTCGATGCCGCGGGTCTGGTAGTGCTGCATGACCGCGCGCCGCGCGGAGAGCAGGCCCTTCGCGTCGCCGTAGCCGTGCGCCGTGCCGACGCTGCGGAGGATGTCCTCCAGGATCTCCGGCGGGCACTCGAAGCCGAACGCGGCGGGGTTGCCGGTGTTGAGCTTGAGTATGCGATGACCTGCCGCCTCCAGCCGCATCGCCTCCTCAAGAACCGGGCCACGGATCTCGTAGCAGACATTGGCGAGCTTGGTTGACTGGATCACCTGCATGTCCGCCACCTTACGGGGGCGTAACAGGGGGCGCGCGGTGTTATTGCGCACGTGGGAGGCGGTGCGGGGCGGCGCGCCCGGCCGGCGCTCCGCCCCTTCGTTGTGCATTCCAAGCCCTCGGCGACTTGCCACCGATTTTTCGCAAGTCGTCACCATCGAGTGCTTCGTCATCGAAGCCCGGCAACGGAATCCGCAGGACGGTGCGGAGCGGCACCCGGGCGGGTGTGAGCTTCGACATGCCCGCGGGTATGTCCGCAGCCGTGCACGCAGCCGTGCACGCAGACATGCCCGCCGATGCGCCCGCCGCGGTGCTGGTCAGCCGCGCGCCGCGGGGGTGCGCCGCACTGACCGGCCCGCGAGGACGTCCGTCCGCTTGCCGTCCTCGATCACGAAGCGCCCGTCGATCAGCACGTGCGGGATGCCCGTCGGGAGCGTGCGCGGCACCTCGAAGGTCGCCCCCGCGGCCACCGTCTCCGGATCGAACAGCACCAGGTCGGCGCGGTACCCCTCGCGGACGAGTCCCCGGTCCGGCAGCCGCAGCCGGGCGGCGGCCCGCCCGGTGAGGTGCGCGACGCACTCCTCCAGCGAGAGAATGCCCAGCTCACGGACGTACTTGCCCAGGTACTGGGGGAACGTGCCGTACGCGCGCGGGTGCGGCTTGGCGCCCTGCAGGATGCCGTCGCTGCCGCCCGTGTGCACACGGTGCCGCATGATCTGCCGGACGTTCTCCTCGTGCCCGACGTGCTGCAGGATCGTCGAGCCGAGCCGGTCCTCGATGAGCAGCCGGCGGGCCGTGACCCACGGCTCCTCGCCGCGCTCGGCCGCGCTCTGCGCGACCGTCTTCCCGACGTACTCCGCGAGGTCCGGGTTCGAGACGCCGGAGATCTCGATCGTGTCCCACTCCATCGGGACGCCGTGGCAGCCGTCCGCGCCCTCGACCTCCACGACGTGCCGGATGCGGGCCGCCTCGGCGTCGTCCCGCAGCCGCGCGAGTATCGCCTCCGGGCCGCCCTCGCTCACCCAGCTCGGCAGCATCGCGACCAGCGTCGTACAGCCGGGGGTGTACGGATAGGTGTCCAGGCTGATGTCCGCGCCGTCGGCCAGGGCCTTGTCGAGCAGGGCCAGCAGCTCGGGGGCGCGGCCCTTGTTCACGCCGAAGTTCATGGTGGCGTGCGCGAGGTGCAGCGCACAGCCCGCCTCGCGCGTGAGGCCGACCATCTCCTCGTACGCCTGGAGCGCGCCCGCGCCGTACGAGCGGTGGTGCGGGCAGTAGTACCCCTCGTACCGGGCCACCACCCGGCACAGCTCGGCCAGCTCGGAGTCCGAGGCGTACATGCCGGGTGTGTAAGTGAGGCCCGAGGAGAGGCCGACGGCGCCCTGCTCCAGGCCCTCGGCGACCAGCCGCTTCATGCGGGCCAGCTCGGCGTCGGTCGCCGGGCGGTCGTCCCAGCCCATCGCCAGCATCCGGACCGTGCCCTGCGGGATCAGGTACGCGGCGTTGACCGCGATGCCGTGGCCGTCGAAGCCGTGGTCCAGCCGGTCGAGGTACTCGCCGACCGAGCGCCAGGTGAAGTCGATGGCCGTATCCCCGGGCGCACCGCCGTTCCAGCCCGCGATCTGGGCGCGGACCTCGGCGAGCGTGCGGTCGTCGACGGGTGCGTACGACAGGCCGTCCTGGCCGATCACTTCGAGGGTGACGCCTTGTGCGGCCTTCGCCTCGTGCGACGGGTCGCGCAGCAGGGCGAGGTCGCTGTGGGCGTGCATGTCGATGAATCCGGGGGAGAGGGCGAGACCGTGCGCGTCGATCACGCGCGCGGCCGTCGGACGGTCGCCCGCGCCCTCCCGCACGATGGCGGCGATGCGGCCGCCGTCCAGGGCCACGTCGGCCCGGTACGAGGCACCGCCGGTGCCGTCGATGACGCGTACGTCGCGGAGGACGAGATCCATGGCCGGTCTCCTCAGAAGAACGTACGGACGAAGTCCGACACCGTGCCGTCGGCCTCGACCAGCGGGATGAGCTGCCACTTGTCGAAGGACGTGCACGGGTGGGACAGGCCCATCCCGACCCAGTCGCCGACCTCCAGCTCGGTGCCCGGCTCGGTGCTGATCCAGGCGTGCTGGTCGGAGAGGCCGGTCACGGCGATGCCGTCGGCGGGGCGCACCGAGCCGTCCCGCGCGGACCGGACGACCTGCGCCTCGGGCAGGTCCAGGTCGTACGCCGCGTCCCGCTTGCCCGCGTTGGCGAACGCCTGCGTGCCGTTGGGGCGCGAGACGACCTGGGCCCACAGCCGGAAGGCGGGCTGCAGGGCGCCCTCGTCGGGGTGGCGGTTGAAGGGGGTGAGGTGGCGGTAGTGGCCGTCGTCGTGCGAGACGTACGCGCCGGAGCGCAGCAGCTTCAGTACCGGCCGGGACAGCTCCGGTACCTCGGCGAAGACCTCGGCGACCGTGTCGAACCACGCGCTGCCGCCCGCGCTCAGCACGATCTCGTCCAGGTCGGCGAAGCGGCCCGCCTTGTCGAAGTCGACGACGAGCGCCACGAGGCGGCGCAGCCAGGCGGCGACCCGCTCGGCGTTCGCGTCCGGTACCTCGCCCTCGTACCCGGCGATGCCGACCAGCCGAAGGGTGTCGGCGGCGGCGATCGCGTTGGCCAGGTCCAGGCAGGTGGCCTCGTCACGGACGCCGGTACGGGCCGCGTCGCCCGCGGCCAGCTCGATGACGACGTCCACCGGGCGGTTGGCGCCGGCCTCGCGCAGCGCGGCGTCCATCAGCTCGATGCCGCGCAGCGAGTCGACGTAACAGACGAAGCGGAAGTCCGGGTCGGCGGCCAGCTCGCCCGCCAGCCAGCGCAGCGCGGCGGCGTCCACCAGCTCATTCGCGAGGAAGATCCGCTGGATGCCGAAGGCACGGCAGACGCGGGCCTGGTGCGGCACGGCGACGGTGATGCCCCAGGCGCCGTGCGCCACCTGGCGCGCGAAGAGCTGCGGGGACATCGAGGTCTTGCCGTGCGGCGCGAAGGCCAGGCCGTGCCGGGTGGAGTAGTCCTCCATCAGGGCGAGGTTGTGCTCGACCGACTCGGCGGACAGGGCCAGGACAGGGGTGGTGAAGCCGCCGGTGAAGAGGTTGCGGCGCTGGGCCGCCAGGGCGCCGACCGTGAGTCCTTCCGCGTCCGGGGGGAGGGCCTTGAAGCGGTGGTCCACCCGTTCGTCCGCGAGCTGTCCGATGGGGTGGTCGGACTGGGGATCGGCGGCCATGGGATGTCTCCTCAAATTTCCTGTTGCATCATCTGCAACGCCCATTGCGCATATCGCTGAATGCTGTCTAGCATCCGTTTCATCGTCGGGTCAATGGTGGGAAACAGGGAGCTGAACACGCCCCCGCACCACCACCACGGCCCCGCCCCACCCACCGCAAGGAGCAGGGAAACACCGTGACCACAGCGACCACGCCACCGCACGTCACCGCCGACGTCGTCTGCCTGGGCGAGTCCATGGTCACCTTCCTGCCCGCACGCCCCGGCAGACTCGCCGACGTGCCCTCCTTCGACCGCGGTATAGGCGGCGCCGAGTCCAACGTCGCCTGCGCGCTGGCCGCCATCGGGCACACCGCCCGGTGGATCTCCCGGGTCGGCACCGACGGCTTCGGCGACCACCTCCTGGAGGCGATCGCCGCCCACGGCGTCGACGTCACCCATGTCCAGCGCGACCCCAAGCGCCCGACCGGCATCTACTTCCGTACCGCGGGCGAGCGCGCCACCGGTGCCGAGTCGGGGGAGGACGGGCAGGACCTCGCCGAGGTCGTCTACTACCGCGCCGGCTCCGCCGCCTCCGCGATGACCCCCGCCCTCCTCGACGAACAGGCCCTCTGGGACGCCCGCGTCGTCCACGTCACCGGCATCACCGCCGCCCTCTCCGACGGCTGCCTCGACGTCCTGAAGACGATCACGGAGCGCCGCCCGGGCCGCCCGCTCGTCTCCTTCGACCTCAACTACCGCGTCGGCCTCTGGCAGGACCGCGCCGAGCAGGCGCCCGGCATCCTCCTCGGTCTCGCCCGCGGCTGCGACCTGGTCTTCGTCGGCGAGGACGAGGCCGCGGCCGCCTGGGACGTGCACGGCCCCGCCGCCGTACGCGCGGCGCTCCCCGAGCCCGGCGTCCTCGTCGTCAAGCAGGGCGGCGAAGGCGCCACGGTGTACGAACGACAGCCCGACGGCACCGACACTATGACCTTCGCGCCCGCGCTCAAGGTCGAGGTGGCGGCCCCGGTCGGCGCCGGCGACGCCTTCGCCGCCGGCTTCCTCTCCGCGACCCTGCGCGGCCTGCCCGTCTTCGACCGCATCCGGCACGGCCACCTCATGGCCGCCGCCTCCCTCACCGTCCCCGGCGACCTCGGCACCCCACCGGCCCGCGAGCTCACCGACCACCTCGTCGCACTCGACGCGGCCGCCTGGGAGACACTGCGACTCGGCCCCGGCTGGACGGACGACGGGGCCGTGAACGTACGGGTGGAGGTCCCCTCATGAGTCAGACAGTCGACCGCGCTTTGAGCATCCTGCCGTTGCTCGCGCAGGGCCCTGCCAACCTGGAGCAGGTCGCCGACCGGCTCGGCGTGCACAAGTCCACCGCCCTGCGGCTGCTGCGCACCCTGCACGAGCACGGCATGGTGTACCGCCAGTCCGACCAGCGCTACCGCCTCGGCGCCCGGCTCTTCGCCCTCGCCCAGGAAGCCGTCGAGAACCTGGACGTGCGCGAGATCGCGCATCCCCACCTCGCCGAGCTCAACGAAAAGGTCGGCCACACCGTCCACCTAGCGGTGTATGAGGAGAACGAGGTCCTCTACATCGACAAGGTCGAGAGCCGCTACCCGGTCCGGATGTACTCGCGCATCGGCAAGCCCGTCGCGATCACCGTCGCCGCGGTCGCCAAGCTGCTGCTCGCCGACCTCCCCGAGCCCGAGCGCCGCGCCGTCGCCGAGCGGCTCGACTATCCCCAGTACACGGCCCGTTCGACCCCCGACGCCACGGCCTTCCTGGCCGAGCTGGCCAAGGTGCGCGAACAGGGCTGGGCCACCGACCTCGGTGGCCACGAGGAGTCCATCAACTGCATCGGGGCACCCATCCGCGGTGCGGACGGCCGGCTGGTCGCGGCGATGTCGGTCTCCGCGCCGAACGTCGTCGTCTCCGCCGAGGAACTCCTCGCACTGCTCCCGCTGGTGCGCCGTACCGCGGACGCCATCAGCCGGGAGTACTCCGGCAACGCACCGGTAAGAACCCCGCAGGACCACAAGGAAGCCTGAGAACCACCATGACCGAGAAGACCGCCCTCACCCCGGCCACCCACACCACCCCGCCCGCGAAGTTCTCCCACGGCGTCAAGAAGGGCAACATCCTTCAGGTCGCCGGCCAGGTCGGCTTCCTCCCGGCCGAGGAGGGCAAGGCCCCCACCCCCGCGGGCCCGACCCTGCGCGAGCAGACCCTGCAGACCTTCGCCAACGTCCAGGCGATCCTCGAAGAGGGCGGCGCGACCTGGGACGACGTCATGATGATGCGCGTCTACCTCACCGACGTCGACCACTTCGCCGAGATGAACGAGATCTACAACGCGTACTTCGAGGAGCAGGGCCTGAAGGAGGCGCCGGCCGCCCGTACCACCGTGTACGTCGGCCTGCCCAAGGGCCTGCTCATCGAGATCGACGCGCTCGCCGTCCTCGGCTGAGCCGCACCCCCGCCGATCCGTACCCCCGCCCTCCCGCTACTTCACGGAAAGAGGCGTCGGCCCCCTTGCCGTTAGCGCGAGTCCTTCCCCACCCGCACGACCTGCCGCACGGCGCGGCGTCCCGTGCCGACGGGGCGCCGTGCCGCGGTCCCCCCTGCCTGGAACCCCCCTGCCTGACAACGGAGTCCCGCCATGTCCCCCCAGCTCCTCGCCGCGGCCCCCACCCCACCGCCACCACCACCGCACACCGGCGGTCTGCTCGCCCTGATCCCGGGCACGCCCGGCCTGCTCACCGTCGCGGCCCTCGGCATCGCCCTCCTCCTCGTCCTGATCATCAAGGTCAGGCTGCAGCCCTTCGTCGCGCTGCTCTCCGTCTCCATCGTGGTCGGCCTGGCCGCCGGGCTCTCCGTCACCGAACTCTTCGGCACCGTCCAGAAGTCCGACGTCGTCTCGATGATCGAGAGCGGCATGGGCGGCATCCTCGGCCACGTCGCCATCATCATCGGGCTGGGCACGATGCTCGGCGCGATACTCGAAGTCTCCGGCGGCGCCGAGGTGCTCAGCGCCCGTCTGCTCCGTCTCTTCGGTGAGAAGCGCGCGCCCCTCGCCATGGGCCTGACCGGCCTGATCTTCGGTATCCCGGTCTTCTTCGACGTCGGCATCTTCGTGCTCGCGCCGATCGTCTACGCGGCCGCCAAGCGGTCCGGCAAGTCGATCGTCCTGTACGCCATGCCGCTGCTGGCCGGCCTGTCGATGACGCACGCCTTCCTGCCGCCGCACCCGGGTCCGGTCGCCGCGGCCGGACTCTTCAAGGTCGACCTCGGCTGGATCATCCTGATGGGCCTGATCTGCGGCATCCCGGCCGTGCTGGCGGCCTGGGCCTACGCCGCCTGGATCGGCAAGCGCGTCTTCGTGCCCGTCCCGCACGACATGGTCGAGGCCGCCGAGGAGGCCAAGGCCGCGGTCGCCGCGGAGAAGGCGGCGACCGGCGCCGGCGCCGACGAGAAGCCCGTGCCGCTGGGCACCGTCCTCGCCATCATCGGCACCCCGCTGGTCCTCATCCTCCTCGCGACCTTCTCCTCCATCGCGCTGCAACCGTCCTCCGGCCGCTCGGTCATCGAGTTCTTCGGCCACCCCTTCACGGCCCTGACCATCGCGCTGATCCTGGCGTACTACCTCCTCGGCATCCGCCGCGGCTGGTCCCGCAAGTCCCTGGAGACGGTCTCCACCGCGTCCCTGAAGCCGGTCGGCAACATCCTGCTGGTCGTCGGCGCGGGCGGGATCTTCGGCGCGGTCCTCAAGGGCAGCGGCGTGGCCGACGCCCTCTCCGACACCTTCCAGAACGTCGGCCTGCCGGTCATCGTGCTGGCCTGGCTGCTCTCCGTCGTCCTCCGCGTCGCGCAGGGCTCCGCCACGGTCGCCATCGTCACCACCGCCGGCATCGTGCTCCCCCTGGTCGAGTCCCAGCACCTCTCCCAGCCGCACCTGGCCCTGGTCATCATGGCCATCTCGGCGGGCTCGATCTTCGCCTCGCATGTGAACGACGGGGGCTTCTGGATGGTCGCGAAGTACTTCGGGATCTCCGAACGCGACACCCTCAAGACCTGGACGGTCCTGGAGTCCGTGCTCTCCGTCGCGGGCTTCGTGGTCGCGGCACTGGTGAGCCTCGTGGTCTGACAGTGCTCCTCGTGGTCTGAAGCGGTCATGGCCGTGCACGGTGATTGCCGTGCACGGTCATTGCCTTGGCGCCCCGGTGCCTCGACTATGTGCATGACAACGCCGGAGAGTGAGATCTCTGGTTCGCATATCGGAGAGGACCCCACATGCACAGACCTCTCGTCGGCGCTCTCGCCAGCGCCGTACTCGGCAGCACCGCTCTCATAGGGGCGGGCGCCGCGCCCGCCGCGGCCGATGCGCCGCGCGCCAAGGCAGTGGACTTCGCCGGGACCGTGGCGCTCAGCAACTGCTCCGGCTCGCTGGTGCGGATGCCGGACTCGGCGGACACCGACAAGGCACTGGTCATGTCCAACGGGCACTGCGTGGAGTCGGGGATGCCGGGGGCCGGCGAGGTCCTCGTCGACCAGCCGTCCAGCCGCAGCTTCACGGTGCTCAGCTCCTCCGGCGGCAACAAGGGCACGGTGCGGGCCAGCAAGATCGCGTACGCGACGATGACGGACACCGACGTCTCGCTGTACGAACTCACCTCCACCTACGCCGACATCCAGAAGAAGTACGGCATCAAGGCGCTGCCGCTGGCGACCGAGCACCCCGTGCAGGGAGCCGGCATCAAGGTCGTCTCCGGGTACTGGAAGAAGATCTACTCGTGCAGCATCGACGGGTTCGTGCATGAGCTGAAGGAGGGGGAGTGGACCTGGAAGGACTCGGTCCGCTACACCTCCGCGTGCAACACCATTGGCGGCACGTCCGGTTCACCGGTGATCGACACGGCGACCGGCAAGGTCGCGGCGATCAACAACACCGGTAATGAGGACGGCGGCCGGTGCACGGTGAACAACCCGTGCGAGGTCGACGAGAACGGCACCGTGACGGTCCGGCAGGGCATCAACTACGCCCAGCAGACCTACACCATCCCCAAGTGCTTCGGTACGGGCAACAAGCTCGACCTGGCGAGGGAGGGGTGCACGCTGCCCAGGCCGGCCGGGGAGTAACCGGGCGTGGGCCCGCCGCCGGGGAGAGCCGGCGGCGGGCCCGTACGCGAGCGGTGGGATGGACCCGCGCGCGTGGGGGGGTGGCGCTCAGGAGGTCACAGACCGTGGACGTGGCCGCCGACCTCGTTCGCGAAGGCGTTGCCGTTCGCCGCGTCCCAGTTGGTCGACCAGGTCATGGCGCCGCGCAGCCCGGGGTAGGTCTTCGACGGCTTGAAGGAGCCGCAGCCGGTGCCCTTGGTGAGGCAGTCCAGGGCGGCGTTGACCACGTCCGGTGCGACGTATCCGCTGCCGGCGGCCTTCGGGGACGCCGGGACGCCGATGCCGACCTGCGACGCGTCCAGGCCGTTCTCCAGTTGAATACAGGCCAGTGCGGTGAGGAAGTCCACCGAGCCCTGGCTGTAGACCTTGCCGTCGCAGCCGTTCATCGAGCCGCTGTTGTAGTACTGCATGTTGACCGCCGTGAGGAAGTCCTTGATGCCGAGCGCGGTCTTGAAGTACTCGTTCTCCGGCGACTGCATGTCGACGGTCTGCGGCGCCATGGTGACCACGAGGTCGCCGTGCGCGGCGTGCAGGGACTTCAGCGCCTGGGTCATATACGTGGAATTGAGGCCGTTCTCCAGGTCGATGTCGACGCCGTCGAAGCCGTATTCGTCCATCAGCCGGCCGACGGAATCGGCGAAGTTCTTCGCGGAAGCCTCATCGGCGACGGAGACGGCGCCCTTCTCGCCGCCGACCGAGAGGATGACGGATTTACCGGCCGCCTTTTTGGCCTTGATGTCCGCTTTGAAGTCGTCCGTCGAGGCATAGCCGAGCGCCGGGTCGAGGGTGAAGCCGACCTGGCCCGGTGTGCCGGTGGCGTCGGCGAACGCGACGGCGATGATGTCGTAGGCGTCGGGGACGTCCTCGAGCTTCTGGACGGTGGCGCCGTTGTCGAAGTTCTGCCAGTAGCCGGTGACCGCGTGCGCAGGTGGGGCGGCCTGGGCGGGCTGGACGGCGCCGGCCGCCGTCAGTCCGGCGGCCGTCAGCGCGGCGGCGGCGAGAGTGCCGAGCAGTCTCTTCGTGAGCGTGAACGTGCGGGTGCGTGGGCGTACCACGGCAGCCTCCGGTGGGGGGTGTGGGGTGTGACGGAGTGCGTGTTCAGGGGCCCCTGTTGCTGCCCTACAACGTGGTCCAGACCAATAATTCTGTCAAGGGTCCGAGCGGAACGGGAATTGGCGCAGATCACGTTTCGGGGCGTCATTTCCGGGACAGGGGGCCGAATTCCCCGGCGGGCGAACGCCGTTCGGGTGTGTGCTGCGGAGAGCGGAATTCCCCTGGGAGCGAACAGGGCGCGGGGCTGCCCGGATCGGTACGGAATGGCGGGTCGTGGGTGGGTCGTTGCGGGCGGATACGCGGCAACTGAGCGTCATATGCCCGTACTTGTGGCTGGATCGCGCCCCTTGTCCGGATCCAACCACGTGACGAGTTGTAAACTTGAGCATTCAACAGTAACGGCTGTGGATAGATCGCCGTTGATCGGTAAATGATCTCCGGAATGGCTACCGTGAGAGCGTTGTGGTGGCGGTCGCCGGAGGCGGCGGAGTGTTTTCTGTTGCCCGGGACGGGGCTAAAGTCTGCGCAGGACAAGACACCGCAGCGAGGGAAGTTGTGGAGCGACTGACGTGGTGAAACGGGGACACACACATGCCGACCGCGATAGCCGTCACCAGCCCTGATCTGGTGCTGGCGCCGCCCGACAGGGTGACGCCCCCCGCGCATGTGCTCGGCCCTCCGGAACGCCAGTCGCTGGACGACGCGCTCTCCCAGATGTATTTCCTCCTGGAGCAGCACGGCCATGTCCTGGTGGTCCACTCCCACGCGGCGCCGCAGGAGCACGTGCGCCGTCTGCAGACCCTCCGTGCCGTCCTGGAAAGTGACCGGATCGCGTTGATCAGTAGCGCATTGCCGCCGCTCGGCGCCGGCCTGCTGGTCCGTCAGTTACGCCAGCTCTCGGCGTGCGACGTGGGCCCCGGCGTGCTCGGCGCGGCCGCGAAGCTGCTCACGTACTACATCCACGCGGGCGCGCTGCTGAACAGCGTGACCCGCCTCGACGCCGTGCCCGTCAGCCTCAAGGCGCACGCCAGATCCTGGGTGCCGGGCTCGCAGTTCGCCGTGCTGGCCCATCCGACCCCGGAGCTGGTCATGCTCGGCGCGGACGGCGCCCGGCTGCCCGGCCCCGACTTCCCCACCCACCTGACGGTGGCGCAGGGGCAGTTCGTCTCCGAGTGGCCGCGGTCCCTGGCCCGTCAGTGGTCCGTCCAGGCCGTGCAGCAGGCCGAACTGCCCGCCGAGTCGGCTCGCTGGTGGGGGACCGGCCGGCTGACCGAGTTCGCGGCCGGCATCGCGGACACCGACGTACTCGCCCGGCTCGTGGCCTCCGTGCACCGCTTCCCCTGCCCCTGGTGCGGTCTGGAACTGATCGGCGACCGCTGTGCGTTCTGTGCTGCCCCGGTGCTCCCCGCGGAGCACTCCAGTCCCTCCGGCACCGCCGCCACCCGCGGAGCCGGACCGTCCGGCCGGTCGCGGTAGCGGCCACCCGGTGCGGCGGTCACAGTGGGCACATGGACGGATTACTCGGCGACGGGGGCGGCACACGACCCGCTCACGGCCCCGTCGCACCCGCACCACCCCTGCGTCATGCCCCGCCCCGCTCACCGTAATCGCCCTGAACGAGGTAGTCCGCAACCATGAACTCACGCCAGCGCCGCGGCATCGTCCTGCTGCTCCTGTCGGTCCTGTGCGCATTCGGCGCCTTCGCCGGCGTCCTGTCGGTGATCAGCGACGTGCAGTCCAAGGTGGGGCCCGAGGTCTCCGCGTACGAGCTGCGGACCGATGTCGCCGCGTACAAGACCCTGAGCGAGGGGCAGTTCCGCAAGGTCCAGGTGCCCGAGCGCTGGCTGCCGAGCACCGCGGTGCGGGACCTGGACCAGGTGGTGGGCAGGATCGCGGTCAATCCGCTGCGGAAGGGCTCGCTGCTCCAGTCCGACATGGTCGCCGACCGGCCGGCCCTGAAGCCGGGCCAGCAGGAGATCGCGATCATGATCGACGCGGCGACCGGCGTGGCCGGCAAGATCACCCCCGGCTCCTCGGTCAACATCTACGCCACCTTCGCCGGGGAGGACGGCGACGCCAACAGCTCCAAGGTGATCGTCAGCAACGCCAAGGTCATCGACGTCGGCCGGCTCACCGCGCTCAAGCCCCGGCCGGGCGAGACGGCCAACGGCGGCGAGGCGGTGCCGATCACGTTCGCGCTCAAGACGCTGGACGCGCAGCGCGTCGCGTACGCGGAGTCCTTCGCCACCCACGTACGCCTGGCGCTGGTCGCGCCGGGCAGCGACGCTGCTATCCCGGACGACCAGCGGGACTACACCCTGGCCGGGGACAAGTGAGGTAACGGATGGTCACACGAATCCTCCCGGCCGTCGGCGACGCCGAAGCGGCCCGCGCGGTGACGACGCTGCTGAGCCAGCTTCCGGACACCGAGCCGGCGCCGCCCGTCGGCAATTCGACGCTGCTGCTCGACACCCTCGCGCAGCTCGCCGAGGAATCGCTCGCCGACCTGCCGGAGGTCGTCCTCGTCCACGAGCGCGTCGGCCCGGTGCCGGCGCTGGAGCTGATCCGCGAGGTCGCCCTCCGTTTCCCGGCGGTCGGGGTGATTCTGATAACCGCCGACACCGGTTCCGGGGTGTACGCCGCCGCCATGGACTCCGGCGCCCGCGGCGTCGTCGGGCTGCCCCTGTCGTACGACGAGCTGTCGGCGCGCGTGCACGCGGCGGGGAACTGGGCGGCCGGGGTGCGCCGCCACCTGGGCGCGGACTCCGGGCTGCCGACCGGCCCCGGCGGCACGGTCATCACGGTCAGCGGCGCCAAGGGCGGCGTCGGGACCACCACGCTCTCCGTACAGCTCGCGCTGGCGGCCCGGGCGGTGGGCCAACACGTGGCGCTGGTCGACATGGACCTCCAGAGCGGCGACGTCGCGTCCTACCTGGACGTGCAGTTCCGCCGGTCCATCGCCGACCTGGCCGGCATCAAGGACATCTCGCCGCGCGTCCTGCAGGACGTGGTGCTGCACCACGAGACGGGCGTCGGGCTGCTGCTCGCGCCCGGGGAGGGGGAGCGCGGCGAGGAGGTGGACGAGCGGACCACCCGGCAGGTCATCGGCGCGCTGCGCAGCCGGTACCACGTGGTGATCGTCGACTGCGGGTCCCAGCTCACCGGCGCGAACGCGGCGGCGGTGGAGATGGCCGACGGCGCGCTGCTGGTCGTCACCCCGGACGTGGTCACGGTACGGGCCGCCAAGCGCACCGTACGGATGTGGGACCGCCTCCAGGTGCGCAAGGCCGAGGACACCCTGGCGGTGGTCAACCGGCACACCCGCACCACCGAGATCCAGCCGCCGCTGGTCGAGCGGATCGTCGGCACCCGCGTGGCCCGTACGGCCGTGCCCGCGGGCTTCAAGGAGCTGCAGCCCGCGGTCGACGCGGGCCGGATGCAGGACCTGGACGACCGGGGCCAGGTCAAGCAGGCGATGTGGGCGCTGGCCGGCGAACTGGGCCTGGGCCGGGGGCCGGAGGACGGGCCGGTGGGGCACGGCCGGAGCAGGCGCGGCAAGTACCGCAACGACCGGGGCTCGATCGGCTTCCGGCGCCGCCGCGGTGCGGACCGCGGCGGCGCGGCCGCCGCGGACAGACCGGGCGGGGAGGGCTGACCGATGACGCCCTGGCGGGTACGTGTCGCGCGGCGGACGCGGGAGGACCGGGGGCAGGTCGTGGTGGAGTTCCTCGGCATGCTGCCGCTCATCGTGACCACCCTGGTGCTGCTGTGGCAGTGCGCGCTGGTCGGTTTCACGTACACGCTGGCCGGAAACGCCGCGGACCGGGCGGCCCGCGCGGGCAGCTCCGGCGGCCCGGGGGCGTGCGAGCGCGGCGGTACGGAGGACCTGGGCGCGAGCTGGCGCGCGGGCGCCACGGTCTCCTGCACGCCCGCGCCCGGCCTCGTCAAGGCCGAGGTCGCCCTCAAGGTGCCCGTCCTCTTCCCCGGCTCGCTCGCCTTCCCCTTCCGGGTCACCGGCGAGGCCGCCGCCGTGAAGGAGGACTGAGCCATGGCGCATCGGACACGCCCCGGCGCACGGCGGCGGGCCGACCGGGGCCAGACGGCCGTCGAGTTCGTCGGCATGCTGCCGGTCCTGATCCTGGTCGGGCTGGCGCTGGTCCAGTTCGGCATCGCCGCGTACGCGATCCAGCAGACCGGTACGGGAGCGCGCGCCGCGGCCCGCACCGCGGGGCTGGACGAGCCGGAGATCACCCCGGACGCCGCCGGGCGGGCGGCGATGAGCGGCTGGCTCGCCAAGGGGGCCACCTTCTCACCGGGCTCCGGGGGGCCGGGCGCGGTGACGGTGACCGCCACGGTACGCATCCCCTCGATCATCCCGTTCGTCGACGACCTCGGCGCCACCGAGAAGACCGTCACCATGCCGCGTACGAAGGAGTCCGGACCATGAGCCTGAGGGCGCGCATCAACGCTCCCGAGGCCCCCAACGGGCAGCAGGAGGAGAATCACCTCGTCGCCGTCTACCGCGGCAAGCTGCTGGAGGAGATCGACCTCGCGGAGATGTCCTCGCTGGCCGCCGCCGAGCGGCGGGCCCGGCTGGAGCGCGTACTGGGCCACATCATCAGCCGCGAGGGCCCGGTCCTCTCCACCCACGAGCGCGCCATGCTCATCCGGCGCGTCGTCGACGAGGCGCTGGGCCTGGGCATCCTCGAACCGCTCCTGGAGGACGCCTCGATCACCGAGATCATGGTGAACGGGCCCGACCAGATCTTCGTCGAGCGGGCCGGCAAGGTCGAGCTGCTGCCGCTGCGGTTCGCCTCCAACGAGCAGCTCATGCAGACCATCGAGCGCATCGTCTCCACGGTCAACCGCCGGGTGGACGAGACCAATCCGATGGTCGACGCGCGGCTGCCCTCCGGCGAGCGGGTCAACGTCATCATCCCGCCGCTGGCGCTGTCCGGCGCCGCGCTCACCATCCGCCGCTTCCCCCGCTCCTACACCCTGCAGGAGATGATCGGCCTCGGCTCGCTGGACGAGCACATGCTGATGCTGCTCTCGGGGCTGGTCCGGGCGAAGTTCAACATCGTCGTCTCCGGCTCGACCGGCTCCGGCAAGACCACGCTGCTCAACGCGCTCTCCGGGCTGATCCCCGAGGGCGAGCGCATCATCACCATCGAGGACTCCGCCGAGCTCCAGCTCCAGCAGGCGCACGTCATCACCCTGGAGGCCCGCCCTGCCAACGTCGAGGGCAAGGGCCGGATCACCATCCGCGACCTGGTGCGCAACTCCCTCCGCATGCGCCCGGACCGGATCATCGTCGGCGAGGTGCGCGGCGGCGAGACGCTGGACATGCTGCAGGCGATGTCCACGGGCCACGACGGCTCGCTGGCCACCGTGCACGCCAACAGCGCGGAGGACGCGCTGATGCGGCTGCAGACCCTGGCGTCGATGTCCGAGGTCGAGATCCCGTTCGTGGCGATCAAGGACCAGATCAACAGCGCGCTGGACGTGCTGGTCCAGCTCACCCGGCACGCCGACGGCACCCGCAAGATCAGCGAGATCGCGATCGTGGACTCCTACGGCCGCGAGGACTACCGGCTCGTCTCGGTCGCCAAGTTCCTGCCCCGCCCGATGGGCGCGGACGGCACGGTGCACGGCAGCTTCGAGTACTACCCGCTGCCGCGCCGTGTCGCTGACCGCCTCTACATGAAGAACGAACCGCTCCCGGCCGCCTTCGGCGTCGCCTCCGACGCCGGCCAGCTCGTCGTCCGCAAGGGCGAGTACCCCGCCTGACCCTCCGCCCGTCCACCCCGCCCCCTCACGGAGGAAACCCCCGCCGCCATGGACAACCTCGCGCTCCTGACGATCGGCGCCACGCTGCTGTGCTGCGTGCTCGCCGTGCTCGGCGTGTACGCCGTCGCCTCGGGCCGGGCCCAGCACGCCGCGCTGGTCGACCGGCTCGACCGGACCGGGCAGTTCCGGGCGCCGGGCCACCGCCGCGGCTTCGACGGCCTGGACCGCCGGCTGCGCGGGACGCGGTTCGGCAAGCGGCTGGAGATCCGGCTCGCCGCGACCGGCCTGGACCTCACGCCCGGCGCGTTCTTCGCCGCCATGGTCGCGGGGGTGCTCGGCCTGTGGCTGCTCGCCAGTGTGCTGCTCGCGCCGTTCTTCGGACCGATCGCCGGCGCCGCGGGCCTGTGGGGCGCGTTCGCGTACCTCAACTGGCAGCGCCAGAAGCGCACCGAGCGGTTCATCAATCAGCTCCCCGAGCTCTCCCGGGTCCTCGCCAACGCCACCCAGGCGGGCCTGGCGCTCCGTACCGCGCTGGCCATGGCCGCCGAGGAGCTGGAGGCCCCGGCCGGGGAGGAGCTGGGCAAGGTCGCCGACCAGCTCGCCATCGGCCACTCCATCGACGACGCGCTCGGCGCGCTCGCCGAACGGCTGCCCTCGCGCGAGCTGGTCGTCCTGGTCACCACGCTCGTACTCGCCAACCGGGCCGGCGGCACGGTCGTCAGCTCGCTGCGCAACCTCACCGAGACGCTGGAGGAGCGCAAGGAGACCCGCCGCGAGGTCCGTACGCAGCTCTCGCAGGTCACCGCCACCGGGTACGTCGTCCCGCTGCTGGGCCTGGGCGCGCTGCTCGTCATGAACGGCATCTGGCCCGGCGCGCTGGACAAGATCACCGGCAGCGTACTGGGCCAGGGCACGATCCTCGTCTCGCTCGCCCTGTACGCGCTGGGCTTCTTCCTCGTCCGCCGGCTCGGCAAGATCGACGTCTGAGAGGCGCACCATGGGACTCCTCTTCGCCCTCCTCCTCGGCCTCGCCGTCCTCGGCGCGGTGTACGGCTGGCGGCTCTACCGCTCCGAGGCCAAGCTGCCCGGCGACCTCGTCGTGGCGCTGGAGGTCGGCTCCTCCCGCACCAGCGCGGCGGGCTCGGCCATCGACCGGCTCGGCATGCGCTACGCGCCGATGGTGCTGCGCATGATGGGCCCCCAGCGCGTCGACCGGCTGCGCAAGCGCATCGACATGGCGGGCAATCCCGGCGGCCTCACCGTCGACCGGTACGCGGCCCGCCGCTTCGTCTACGGCGTCACCGGCGCGCTCGGCGCCCTCGCGATGGCGGCGAACGGCCAGCCGGTCCTGGCGCTCCTGATGATCGCGTTCGGCCTCTTCTGGGTCGAGGTCGCCCTCTGGTCCGCCGTCCGGCAGCGCAAGGAGGCCATCGAGCGCACCCTCCCGGACTTCCTCGACGTGCTCGCCGTCGTGGTCTCGGCGGGCCTCGGCTTCCGCCAGGCCCTGGACCGTACCGCCGAGAAGTACCAGGGCCCCTGGTCTGACGAACTGCGCATCACGCTGCGCCAGATGGACATGGGCGTCAGCCGCCGCCAGGCGTTCGAGGAGCTGCGCCGGCGCAACGACTCCGAGCAGGTCGCGATGTTCGTCACCGCGCTCCAGCAGGGCGAGGAGCTGGGCGCGCCGATCGTCGACACGCTCATCGCGATCGCCAACGACATGCGGCGCACCGACGCCCAGAACGCCCGCCGCAAGGCGGCCAGGGCCGTGCCGAAGGCCACCACGACGATCACGATGGTCATGGTCCCGGCCACGATCCTGCTGATCGGCGCGGGGATGTTCCTGGGATCGGGGCTGCTGGGGTGAAGCGCGGCGCGGCGGACCGGCGGGACCGGCGGAACGGTATGTTCCGGCGGCGCGCCGCCGCGCCCATCACCGCGGGCGGACCGCTGCCGCCGCACGGCCCCGAGGACCCGGCCGCGCCCACTGCCGAGCCCACCCTCCGCCTCCAGCTCAGCGCCCTCCAGGCGCTGTGCCGGCAGGTCTTCGGCTTCCGGCTGGCGATGATCGCTCTCGCCACCCCGTTCGCCATCTACGGCACCAAGCGCGGCTGGCCCACCGTCCTGGTCTGCTCCGCCGTGCTGTTCACCTTCATGGCCTCCTACATGCTCTTCCGCGACTGGGAACGCTTCGGGCCGCTGCTGCTGCGCCACCACTGGCTGCTCGCCCTGGACGCCGCCTTCGGTGCCCTGCTCCTCTTCACGGCCTCGCCCGCCAGCCCGCTCAGCTACGTCACGATGTGCACGCCGCTGCTGGCGGGCCTGGCCTACGGCTGGCGCGGCGCGGGCGTCTTCGCCTCGCTGACCGTCTGCATCGTCCTGCTGGCGTACATCGGCGACGCGGACCTCGACGTCACGCTCGCCGGCTCCACCCTGCTGCCCGGCGTCTGCGTCCTGGCCGGCGCGGTCGGCGTCACCCTGCGCAATCTGATGCTGCGGTTCGGCGCGGCCAGCCAGGCGCTCACCGAGACCCGCTCCCGGCTCGCCGTCAACGAGGCCGTCGAGTCCGAACGGGCCCGGCTCGCCCGCGAGATGCACGACTCGGTCGCCAAGACCCTGCACGGCCTGGCGCTGGCCGCCGACGGCCTGGCCGGCTCCGCCGACCGCACCGACCCCACCACGGTCAAGCGCCGGGCCGAACTGGTCTCCCGTGCGGCGCGCCGGGCCGCGGCCGAGTCCCGCGAACTCCTCTCCGACCTGCGGCGCGAGACCGGCCTGGACGGCGGCGTCGACGTCTTCGGCGAACTGTCCGCGCGCGTCGCCGACTTCGCCCGGCGTACCGGCTTCACGGCCTGCTACCGCCCGCTCGGCGACGCCCCCGCGCCCCCCGTACCGCAGGCCATCGCCCGCCAGCTGCTCACCATCGTCACCGAGGCGATGGACAACGCCCGCCGGCACGCGGCACCCAGCCGCCTGGACGTCACGGCGGGCGTGGTCGAGAGCAGCCTGCGCATCAGCGTGTACGACGACGGCCGCGGCCTGCCGCCCGGCACTACCCTGGACGGCCTGCGCAGGGCCGGGCACTTCGGCCTGGTCGGCATGGTGGAGCGGGCGGCCGGCATCGGCGCCCGCATCCGCATCGGCCGCGGCCGCGCCACCAAGGGGACGGAGGTTCGGGTGGAACTGCCGCTGGCGGCCGTCCTGCCGAAGGCGCCGTTCGCGCCGCTCCCCGTACCGCCGTCCCGTCCCCCCGCCAGGCCGTGAGAGGAGGCCGCACCATGCCGGAGTTCCGCAAACCGGGCGGCGCGCCCGCCACCGACCCGTTCGCCTTCGACGACATGTTCCCCTTCGACGACGAGATGTTCGTCCTGGACGACGGCCCGTTCGCCTTCGGGGACGGGCCGTCGCCCTTCGGGGAGGCCCCGGCCGCCCCGGCCGTCTTCCCGGACGGCCCGCTGCCCGAGCGGGGCGCGCCCCTGCGGGTCCTCGTCGCGGACGACAACCCCGTCGTCCGCGCGGGGCTCACCGTCCTCCTCTCCGGGCGCCCGGACCTCCAGGTCGTCGCGGAGGCCGCCGACGGCCGCCAGGCGTACGAAGCGGCGCGGCAGCACCGCCCCGACGTCGTCCTGCTCGACGTCCGGATGCCCGGCGTCGACGGCATCTCGGCGCTGCCCCACCTCGCCCGCCTCGCGCCCGTCATGATGCTGACGTACAGCCGGGAGAGCGAGCTCGTACGGGAATCGCTGCGGCTGGGCGCGGGCGGCTATCTCGTGCACGGCGAGTTCACCGCGGACGAACTGGCCGACGCGGTGCGCGACATCACGGCGGGCCGCGCCCGCTTCACCGCGACGGCCTGCAACGCCCTGCTCGCCCACGTCCGTTCGGCGCCGCCCGCTCCGGGCGTCCCTCAACAGTCCCTCCCGGAGGGGCTGGGGACGGCGTACGGGGCGGAGCCGGCGGGCGGCGCGCCGTACGGAACCGGCCAAGGAGCCGGGGCTTCACCTTCCGGCCACCGCGACGGCGCACCGGACGAACGCGCTGCTGCTGCAAATGGCAATTCCGGTCAGAATGGCGCCGCCGCTGCTGCGAGTTCGCAGTATTGCGGGGTGGAGTGGGTCTCGAATTCATCGCGTCCGGTGCAAAGCACTTCGCAACCGCAAGTCGATATGGCACAGTCTGCGACTGGGCCGCACCGAGCGGCCGCTGCCGTCCCCGCACAGCGGGACGGTGCCCGGTGGGCGCAGCAGGGAAACGGCACGGACCGGTTCGGGCTGAGCCATCGCGAGGCGGAGGTGATGGAACTGATCGCGGCAGGCATGACCAACGCGCAGATCGCCGCCACCTGCTTCATCAGCGAGAAGACCGTCAAGAACCACATCAACCGGATCTTCACCAAGCTGCACGCCACCAGCCGGAGCCAGGCCATCGCGGTCTGGCTCGGTACCGCCCGAAGGGGAACGCAGAGCCATGGCTGAAGGGGGGACGGGCCGCCCGGTCCGACGGGTGCCCGGCGCGGTCCGCACCAAAATTTGGGCCCGCGGGGAGGTTTGGGCCCGGGATTGGGCCCGGGGACCCATGTCGGGCGCCTGGGCCCCGGCGTACGTTTCCGGGGACGCCGGCGGTACCGGCCGGGGGGAAGCAGGTGCCACGTACGGCGTGGAAGCCTGCGCGCCGGCCCGAATCCGGCCGGCCGGACCCGGAGGGGAACACCACCATCATGAACCAGCGGATGCTCAAGGCCACGACCGCCACCCAGGTGCGCATCGGCTCCTGGCGGGACGCCTGCATCGAGCGGATGTACGGGCGGGAGCGCTCGAAGGGGCAGACCGCGGTGGAGTACATCGGCATGATCGTGGTGGTCGTGGCGATCATGGCGGCGATCGCGGGCTTCACGGACATCGGCGACACGATCAAGAACAAGATCAAGGCCGCGATCAACAGCGTGAAGACCGGCTGAACCTGCCCGCGCCGCGCATTTCGCGCGCGGCGCTGCGGACGTGCCGCGATTCAGGGCAGGCCCTCCCCATCTACATCACGGTGGTGGCGGGCCTGCTCTTTCTCGCGTTCGCGTACTTCGCGGTCGGGCAGGCGGGCGCCGCCCGCAACGGGGCCCAGTCCGCGGCCGACGCGGCGGCGCTGGCGGCCGCGCAGGATGCCCGCGACCAGGTGCGCGAGGCCCTGCTCGGCTCCCTCGACGAGCCCGCCGACTGGCCCGTACTCCTAGAGGGACAGCGCTACGACGCGGTGCGGGCCTGTCTGGCGGCCGGCGGCTTCGCGCAGCGCAACGACGCCGCCGTGGCGGGCGACGGCTGCCGGCAACTGAGCGACGACCGGCAGGGCTTCACCGTCCAGGTGCGGACCACCGGCGGCATGGGCGCCTCGGTCATCCCGGGCACCGAGAACGAGCAGGCCAAGGCGCGGGCCACCGCGGTCATCGAGCCGAAGTGCGCCCTGCGGCCGGACGAGGAGCCGGGCGGGGGCGGTACCGGCGACGAGCCTCCGGAGCCGGAGCCCGGCGCGGGCGACGACCCGAAGCCGGAGCCCGGTGCGGGCGACAAGGACAAGGACCGCGACTCCCGGCACCTGAACCTGATGTGCGACGGCCAGGAGTGGTCCATCGATCCCGAGGAACCGGATCCCGCGCACCCGGACTTCCCGCGCGCGGCCGATCTGTTCTCCGTAAAGCTTGCCGACTGAAGCCCTCTCACGGCTGACGGCGCGAAGACGAGTAGAGGACGAGTTCATGAGTATGTGGCAGATCACCCCGGCGCGACGGACGGTGGCCGCCGCTTCCCTCGCGGCGGCGCTCGCCTTAACGCTGTCCGCGTGCGGTGACGACCCGGCGAAGACGGAGACGCAGATACCGTCGTCCAGCCAGCAGCACACCAGTGACCAGGGCGGCGGCGAGCGGGCGCGCCAACCCGAGCAGCCGGCCGACGACACGGTGATCGCCACGCTGCAAGGCCCGCAGGGCATCACCCTGGACGTGACGTCCGCGACGCGCGACTCCAGCGGATTCGTCACCGTCAACGGCAATCTGAAGAACTCCTCGGACGAGGACTTCACCGACACCGCCCAGTGGACCGGTCCCGAGCTGGCCATGAAGCGGGCCGCCGGTGACTCCCTCGGCGGCGCCACCCTCGTCGACAAGGCCGAGAAGAAGCGGTACTACACGCTGCGCGACACGGAGAACCGCCCGCTGGCCACCACCGGGCTCGGCATCGTCGCGGCCAACTCGGACCAGAAGGTCTTCATGCAGTTCCCCGCGCCGCCCAAGAGCACGACCGACGTGGACCTGCAGATCCCGACCTTCCAGGCCGTCTCCCTCACGCTCACGGACGCGTGATCCGATGAGGACCCCTCACCGCTACCGCGTGCGCGGGCCCGTACTGCTGCTGTCCTCGGCGCTGGCGGCGGGCCTGACACTGGCCGGCGGGCCGGCCGCGCTCGCCGACGAGGACGTGCCGGCGGCGCCCTCCGTCTTCCGCGGCAGGATCGACGTCGACGACCCCGACCTCAAGCTCCCCGAGGGCAAGACCCTCGCCGCGCCCAAGGTGCTGGACATCAAGACCGTCGTCGGTGACGAGCGCGGCACGGAGCAGCGCGAGGACTCCAACTCCGATGTGAAGTTCCAGCTCCAGGCCGAGGTGCTGTTCGGCAAGGACAGCGCGGAGCTGTCGGACGTGGCGAACGACCGGATCGGGCAGATCGCCGACGAGATCGAGAAGCAGCACGCCACGACCGTGACCGTGGCCGGCTTCACCGACGACCTCGGCTCCTCCGCGCACGGTCTGAAGCTGTCCAAGCGGCGCGCGGACGCCGTCCAGCGGGAGTTGAACGAGGACCTCGACGGCAGCGGCATCACCTTCGAGATCCGCGGCTACGGCGAGGACGCGCCCGTCGCGAGCAACGACACCGAGGACGGCCGCAAGAAGAACCGCCGGGTGGAGGTCTCCTTCCCGCGGGCCGAGTGAGCGTCCCGGCGTCCGTGACGGGCGCCTCGATGTGAAGAGACACCACATATCCCCGTGAAGGTGGTGAAGAAGCCGCAGGCCGGACTCGACGCGGCCCGGGGACGGATGACAGCGTGCATCCGGACCGGGCGGGCGCCGGCCTGATGGGCTGCCGTACGCGCCGGCCGGCGTACCTGCGGCAACAGCCCGCGGGTGCGGCGAGGAAAGGCAATATACGGAACACCGGAGTGGGAGCTGACGTGACACTGGATCTGACGGTCGGCGGTGTCTGGGGCCCGCGGCAGGAGAGCCCGGACCAGCTCGCCGAGCGCTGGCTGCGACTCCTGCGGCGGCTGGCGAGGATCGCGCCGGAGGACTTCGCGGGCTGGCGGGCCGAGGCGGTCGGACAGGCGGAGCAGCTGCCCGAGGACGTCGACGCGGCCTGGTTCGCCTCATACCTCTCGCGCGTCAACCCCCAGGACGACGCCGCCACGATCGGGTACTCCGCCGTCCTGGTCGCGGCCCGGCCCGGCCGGCCGATCATCACCCTGAGCGTGGGGGCCGGCGGAACCCCGGCGTTCGCACCGCAGACCGCCGTCATCACGGTCCGCTCCGCCGACCTGAACGATTCCGCACCGCTGGTCACCAGGCTCCCCGAGGTCCTCACCGCCATCGCGGAGGAGTGGGACGCGGACTGGGGCGACATCGCCGACGACGACCTCCTCGGCGCGCTGGAGAAGGAGTACGAGCTCGACAACTCCACGCCGCGCTGCGGCCGGGCGGTGTACCTCTCCAGCGGCCGCCGGGCGCTGGTCCCGGAGGACGTACCGGGGCGCCGGTCGCACACCGAGCACGGCGGCCTGGTCATCGACCTCGGCAGGCCGGACGGCACGGCGCCGGACGCCGACCATGTCCTCGCGGTCAACGGCCTGCTCCGCAAGGCCGGTGCGCTGGAGGAACTGCCGTACCCGATGGACCGCGCGAAGTGGTGAACGCGGTCTCGCGGTGACGCGCTGACCGCCTACGGAGTCTCGACCGTCAGACGGGTGCCCGGCCGGAGGCCCCAGCCGGCCATCGCGCCCGCCTCGGCCTCCAGGACGTGGCGGGCGCGCAGCCGGGGGCGGCCGAGCCGGTTCGGCCGCATGGTGCGGACGGCGCGGACGGTCAGGTGCCGGTCCAGGTACGCGACGTCGATCGTGAAGCGCATCCGGAAGGTGTGGATGCTGCTCGCGGGCGTCAGCAGCACGGCCCCCTCGATGCCGTCCCGGCCCAGCAGCCCGCGGGTCCTGGCGCGGTAGGACGCCGCGATCTCCACGGGGACGGACGCGTCCCCGCCCCCGGTCCGTTCGTCGTCCACGATCCGGAGCCGCCCCCGGCCGTCCTGCCATCTGCCCATGGTGTCCCCTCCCGTACGCCGCCGGGATGTTACCGCCGCCGCGGTCCGTACGAGGGCCGCGTGGCCCGTTGTTGGGCCCCCGGGCCCATGACCGGTGCGGCGCTCGCCCGTACCGTCGAGGGGTGCATCCGCTCCTGATCGCCCTCGCCGCCGTGTACGGGGCCGCCGCCGGGCTGCTCGTGCCGCGCGCCGCCTACCGTCTGGCCGTCGAGCCCGAGGAGAGCCGGCGTACGGCGTGCCCGCAGGGCCATCCGATCACCGGCGTGGCACGCGGCTGGCTGGGCCGTGCGCGCTGCCCGGCCATGGAGCCCGCCGCACTCGTCGCGGTCCCCGCGTCGGCACCACCCTCCTCACCTCCCGCCCCCTGCCCGGCCTACGGCCTCGCGCGCACCACCGCGCCCCTTGTCACCGCCGCGGCCTGCGCGCTGCTGGCCGTGGCCGCCGGGCCCCGGCCCGAACTGGGCGTCTGGCTGCTGCTCGCTCCGGTCGCGGTGCTGCTCGCGACGGTCGACGCGGCCGTGCACCGGCTGCCGGACGTGCTGACCCTGCCGGCGGCCGGCGCCGCCGCCGCGCTCCTGGGGGCCGCCGCGCTGCTGCCGGGCCACCGCGGGTCCTGGACCGGCGCGCTCCTGGGCGGCCTCGCGCTGGCCGCCGCGTACTTCGTGCTCTTCCTGATCCGGCCGGACGGGCTGGGCTTCGGCGACGTCAAGCTGGCGCTGACGCTGGGGATCGTGCTGGGCTGGTACGGCTGGGCCGTGCTCTTCCTCGGTGCCTTCGCCGGCTTCGTACTGGGCTCGGTGTACGGGATCGGGATGATGATCGCGCGGCGCGCGGACCGGAAGTCCGCGATGCCTTTCGGGCCGTTCATGGTCCTCGGCGCGCTGCTCGGCCTGCTCCTCGGGGGATACGGCGCTGCTTGACCGGTATGTGCTCTATGGTCGTTTCCGCACCGCCCGCGGCGATCGGCTGGAAGCGCATCACCCGGGCCGCCCGACCCCGCAGCCGGGGGCGGCAGGGCCCGGGGTGACGAGCCACCAGCCGGTGTGCGGCGCGGCGGACGCCACTGGGACCGAGGACCGTGAGGATTGGGGGCCGCGGAGGACCGAGACGGAACGATCGCACGACGACCGGTGAAGTCCGCTACGAGGACCGGAAAAGTCCGGTCATTGCCTCGCGCTCCGGGTGCGCCGCGCCGCACTCGGGGCGCTTCCCTTTTCCCGCGGGCCTTCCGCGGCCGGCCCGCGGGTCCGTCAAGCCGGCGACCATACGGGTGTCGCTCCTGCGGGGTATCCGTGACCGGCGGGACGAGAGGTCCGTCACGCCGGCGATGTGGCGGAGGGGGACAGGTCCGACACCGTACGGAACGAGATCATTAAGGCCGCAGGCCCGGTATGGAGCGGGTGGCGGCCCGCGAATTCAAGATCATTAAGAGAATTCGTCCACCGTCACGGCCGCCCCGCCGCACCTTGATCGACTCCGTGACACGCGGGCTGACCGCCGCTGATGCGCGCAGCACACCCCGTCCGGGGTTATGGTGGAAACCCCCCCTCGGGCCGGTCCGTATCCCCCCCACGGACCGGCCCGCTTTTTTGTTCCGGTGCGCCCTAGCGCCGCGCCCAGATGTTCACGCCCTCCGTCGAGGTCGCGAATTCATCGATCTCGGCCAGCTCGGCGTCGGTCAGCTTGTCGCCGCCGAGCGCCGCGACATTCGCCTCGAGCTGCGCGACGCTGCTCGCGCCGATCAGCGCCGAGGTCATCCGCTCGTCCCGCAGCACCCACGACAGCGCGAGCTGCGCCAGCGACTGGCCGCGACGCTCGGCGATCTCGTTCAGGCCGCGCAGCCGCCGCACGACGTCCTCGGAGAGCAGGCCCGGGTCGAGCGACTTGCCCTGGGAGGCGCGCGAGCCCTCGGGGATGCCGTGCAGGTACTTGTCGGTGAGCATCCCCTGCGCCAGCGGCGCGAAGGAGATGCAGCCCATGCCCGCCGCCTCCAGGGTGTCCAGCAGCCCGTCGTCCTCGGTCCAGCGGTTGATCATGCTGTACGAGGGCTGGTGGATCAGCGCGGGTACGCCCATTTCCCGCAGAATGCGGGCCGCCTCGCGGGTCTGCGCGGAGTTGTAGGAGGAAACGCCCACATACAGGGCCTTGCCCTGCTGTACCGCGGAAGCCAGCGCGCCCATCGTCTCCTCGAGCGGAGTGTCCGGGTCGAATCGGTGCGAGTAGAAGATGTCGACGTAATCGACGCCCATCCGCCGAAGCGACGCGTCCAGCGACGAGAGCAGGTATTTCCGGGAACCCCATTCTCCGTACGGACCGGGGTGCATCAGATATCCGGCCTTCGTGGAAAGGATCATTTCGTCCCGGTAGGACCGGAAGTCCTGCGCGAAGATCTTGCCGAAGTTCAGCTCCGCCGAGCCGGGCGGCGGGCCGTAGTTGTTCGCCAGGTCGAAGTGGGTGACGCCCAGGTCGAAGGCGCGCCGCAGGATCGCGCGCTGCGACTCCAGCGTGCGGTCGTCGCCGAAGTTGTGCCAGAGCCCGAGGGAGATCGCCGGGAGTTTCAGGCCGCTGCGGCCGGTGCGGCGGTACTCCATGGAGTCGTAGCGCGAATCGGCTGCGCGGTAGTCAGAGGTGCCAGTCATGAGCATCTCCTTATCACGGAGTTGTGACACACCTGATTGGGTCATTGCCACTCCCGAGAAGTAAAGTTGCGGACTTGAGGCGACGGGGGCGACCGCCAAATAGGCACGGAGGGGCTGGACCACACATGCTGCGATCTTCCGGGATGGGTATCCCGTATCCCCCTGTTGTGCGGGAGTTCGTGTACAAGCTGTACGAGCGCCGGGTGGAGCGCCGGCTGGACCACTCCCAGGTGCCCAAGCACATCGGCGTCATCCTGGACGGCAACCGCCGCTGGGCCCGGGCCGATGGTCTGACCACCGAGCAGGGGCACCAGGCGGGCGCCGCGAAGATCGAAGAGATGCTCGGCTGGTGCGAGGAGACCGACGTCCAGGTCGTCACCCTGTGGATGCTCTCCACGGACAACCTCGACCGGCCGGAGAAGGAGCTGAAGCCGCTCCTCGGCATCATCGAGAACACCGTGCGGCGGCTCGCGGCCGACGGCCGCTGGCGGGTGCACCACGTCGGCAACCGCGACCTCCTCCCCGCCGGCACGCAGCGGGTCCTGAAGGAGGCCGAGGAGGCCACGGACCACATCGGCGGCATCGTCGTCAACGTCGCGGTCGGCTACGGCGGCCGGCAGGAGATCGCGGACGCGGTCCGCTCGCTGCTGCTGGACGAGGCAGGGCGCGGCGCCTCCGTCGAGGAGATCGCCGAGACCGTCGACGTCGAGAAGATCTCCGAGCACCTGTACACCCGCGGCCAGCCCGATCCGGACCTGGTGATCCGCACGAGCGGCGAGCAGCGGCTGTCCGGCTTCATGCTGTGGCAGAGCGCCCACTCGGAGTACTACTTCTGCGAGGTCTTCTGGCCCGCGTTCCGCAAGGTGGATTTCTTGCGTGCGCTGCGGGACTACGCCTACCGGCACCGGCGGTACGGCGTCTAGGACGCCCCTCCGGGGACGACGACGGCCTGTCAGGGCCGGGGCGTGACACGTCACATGGGGCCTGCCGCTCACCGGTAACCACGAATTCACTGGCCGTGCGTCATATGCCGGGGCATGGCAGCAGGTGTTCGCGGGAATATCCCTTCCAGGACGGCACCCGAAAAGCCTGATCCAGATGGGTGCCGCTCTGCAGCGGACGGCATGGGGCCGTCCGCCCGGGAGGCCCTTTGCGCATCACGGACGATCGTGCGGACCGCACGGCCGACGCGGAGGGCCGGCGCACGGCCCGCGCATCGCGGCCCGAGCCCGGCTCCATCCCCCGCGACGCCGTCGCACCCCGACCTCATCCGAGGGGGTTCGTCCACCCGTGGTGAACAGCAAGCAGCGCCGTGAGGCCGACCGGCGCACCTACGTCCTCGACACCAGCGTCCTGCTGGCGGATCCAGGCGCCATGGCCCGCTTCGAGGAGCACGAAGTCGTGCTCCCGGTAGTAGTGGTCACGGAGCTGGAAGCCAAGAGGCACCATCCCGAGCTCGGTTACTTCGCCCGGCAGGCGCTGCGCCTGCTGGACGAGTACCGCGTGCGGTTCGGTCGCCTGGACGCCCCCATCCCGATCGGGGAGGTCGGCGGCACACTGAGGGTCGAGCTGAACCACTCCGATCCGGGGGTCCTCCCCGCCGGCTATCAGATGGGGGACAACGACTCACGGATCCTTGCGGTGGCCCGCAACCTCCAGGCCGAGGGGTACGACGTCACGGTCGTCTCCAAGGACCTGCCGCTGCGCATCAAGGCGTCCTCGGTCGGCCTGCTGGCGGAGGAGTACCGCGCCGAGCTGGCGATCACCGACTCCGGCTGGACCGGCATGGCGGAGCTGACGATCACCGCAGAGCAGGTCGACGACCTCTTCGCCGTGGAGAGCGCGTACGTCCCCGAGGCGGCGGAAATGCCCGTGCACACGGGGCTTGTGCTCCAGTCCGAGCGCGGCAAGGCGCTCGGCCGGGTCACGGCCGACGGCCGGGTCCGGCTGGTGCGCGGCGACCGCGAGGCGTTCGGCATCCACGGCCGCAGCGCCGAGCAGCGGATCGCGCTGGACCTGCTGCTCGACCAGGAGGTCGGGATCGTCTCGATGGGCGGCCGGGCCGGCACGGGCAAGTCGGCGCTGGCGCTCTGCGCGGGCCTGGAGGCCGTGCTGGAGCGCCGGCAGCACAGAAAGGTGATGGTCTTCCGGCCGCTGTACGCCGTCGGCGGGCAGGACCTGGGGTATCTCCCGGGCACCGAGGCCGAGAAGATGGGCCCGTGGGCGCAGGCCGTCTTCGACACCCTCACCTCGGTGACATCGTCCGATGTCATCGAGGAGGTGGTGGGGCGCGGGATGCTGGAAGTGCTGCCGCTCACGCACATCCGCGGCCGGTCGCTGCACGACGCCTTCGTGATCGTCGATGAGGCGCAGTCCCTGGAGCGGAACGTCCTGTTGACCGTTCTGTCCCGAATTGGCGCCAATTCGCGCGTCGTGCTCACGCATGACGTCGCGCAGCGCGACAACTTGCGGGTCGGGCGGTACGACGGCGTGGTCGCGGTCGTGGAGAAGCTGAAGGGCCATCCGCTCTTCGCGCACATCACACTCAACCGCTCGGAGCGGTCGCCGATCGCGGCTCTGGTGACCGAAATGCTGGAGGACGGGCGTATCTGATCCTGTATAGGGGCCGCGCCCCGAATGAGGAGGTCGGCGCGGCTCCGACCCGTTGTGTGACCTGCGCCGTCCGGCGAAGCCAGAGAGCCTAGCCGGGCGGCGTCGTCGCGCGCGGAGATATCCGGAAACTCAGTGGCGTAAACGAGGTGTGAGCTTTCACACCCGGCTCAGAATTGATTCCGCGCGTCCGCTTCGGGCAGAGTCTGGGACCTGTCAGGCCCCGCATACGGCACATTGGCACCCCCAGCGGTGTAGAACCACAGAACTGAAAAGCGTTCGCCGTATGCCGCCCGAGCACCACGCGGACCCCCGAGGGGGACGTACCGGGCCAGTGCCTCCTGTGACCAGCCGGCCCCACCCGCACTTCGGGGACGGAGCAATACGGAGGACAGCGCCAGGGGCACGATTGCGTCCGCGATGGTCACCTACGCGGACGACGCTGGAAGGAAAACGTGTGAGCCGGATTTCGGTCCGGGGATTCGCCGTGGCCTCCGCCACCGCGGTCACCACAGTCGGCGCCGTTGTCGGCGTCGCGTCGGGCGCTCAGCCGGGCTCGGTCGCCAACACCGAGGCCACCGCTGCCGACGCGACGATCGCCGACATCCCCGCGGGCCAGCAGGCCCAGGTGGAGACGGCGTCCCTCGTGCAGCAGGCGGATGACCAGTCCACCCAGGCGGACGCCGCCGCCCTGAAGACCGCCCAGGAGGCGGCCCGCAAGGCGGCAGCCGAGAGCGCACAGGCCAAGAAGGACGCGGCCGAGAAGCAGCTCGCGGCGGAGAAGCAGGCCGCCAAGGATCGCGCGGAGGCCAAGGAGCAGGCCGCCAGCCGTTCCGCCGAGCGCGGCGCTCTGGGTGACATCGCCGTCAAGTCTTCGTACACGATCGCAGAGACCCAGGCGATGGCCCGGCAGATGATGCCGGCCGACCAGTTCCAGTGCTTCAGCAACATCGTGGACCACGAGTCCGGCTGGAACTACCGCGCCACCAACGCCTCCTCGGGTGCCTACGGCCTCGTCCAGGCGCTGCCGGGCTCGAAGATGGCCTCGGCGGGCTCCGACTGGCAGACCAACCCGGCCACGCAGATCAAGTGGGGCCTGGGCTACATGAACGACCGCTACGGCAGCCCCTGCGGCGCCTGGTCGTTCTGGCAGGCCAACAGCTGGTACTAGACCGGCTCGCCGTACAGCGACGCGAAACCCCCGACCGCACAAGGGTCGGGGGTTTCGCGCTTTCGGCACAGGTAACGTCGTTCCGACAGTGATCGGGACCGAGGGGGGAAGAGGAAGCGACATGTCCAGACTGCCTCAGTGGGTCGGCGGCGCGGGGGCCGGCCTGACGCGGCTCGCCGCGCGCCTGGAGGAACGGCGCCGGCGTACGGAGGCCGCGGCAGCCGACGGCGACGGCCGGCTGGGGCACGGCGCGGGGCACGGCCACCCGGTGCCGCCCATGCCGCTGGAGCCGCCCGTCGTGCCGGGGGGCACCCCTTCGGAGAACGGGAGCGCCGCCGGTACCTCTTCCGAGGACGGGGGCGCCACGCGCGCCACGGACGCCTCTGACGCCACAGAAGCCGCTGCTGCCGCCTCGGTATCCCCGAAGCCGTCGACGCCCCCTCAGGAGGCCGCCGCGGCCGCTGTACCGGCGTCCGTGCCCGCGCCGCCCGCGTACGCGCCCGCCGTGCCGCACAGGCCCGAGCCCGTGGACGCGGTGCCGTGGGGGATACGGGTCGCCGCCGAGGCGGGCTGGCGGCTGCTCGTCCTGGCCGCGACCGTGTACGTCCTCGCGCGGGCCATCACCAGCATCCAGCTCGTGGTGCTGGCGTTCGTCGCGGCACTGCTGATCACCGCGCTGCTGCAGCCGACCGTGGCCTGGCTCAGGCACCGCGGGCTGCCCAGGGGCCCGGCCACGGCCATCACGTTCATCACCGGCTTCGTCATCATGGGCCTGGTCGGCTGGTTCGTGGTCTGGCAGGTCATGGACAACATCGACTCGGTGTCCAGCCGGGTCCAGGACGGCATCAGCGAGCTGAAGGACTGGCTGCTGAAGAGCCCGTTCCATGTGACCGAGGGCCAGATCAACGACATCGCGAAGAACCTCCAGGACGCGATCGGCTCGAACACCGAGGAGATCACCAGCGCGGGCCTGGAAGGCGTCACGGTCGTCATCGAGATGCTCACCGGCATCCTGCTGGCGATGTTCACCACGCTCTTCCTGCTCTACGACGGGCGGCGCATCTGGGAGTGGCTGCTCAAGCTCGTGCCGAGCGCGGCGCGCGAGGGCGTGGCGGGGGCCGGGCCGCGGGCCTGGCGGACGCTGACCGCCTATGTGCGGGGCACGGTGATCGTGGCGCTGATCGACGCGATCTTCATCGGCATCGGGCTGTACTTCCTGAACGTGCCGCTCGCCGTGCCGCTCGCGGTGTTCATCTTCCTCTTCGCCTTCATCCCGCTGGTGGGCGCGGTGGTCTCGGGCGCGCTGGCGTGCGTGGTCGCGCTGGTGACGCAGGGCGTGTTCACGGCGCTGATGGTGCTGGTGGTCGTGCTGGCCGTGCAGCAGATCGAGGGCCACATCCTGCAGCCCTTCATCCTGGGCCGGGCGGTGCGGGTGCACCCGCTGGCCGTGATCCTCTCGGTGGCCGCGGGCGGGCTGGTCGCGGACATCGGCGGCGCGGTGGTGGCTGTGCCACTGGTGGCCGTCACCAACACCGTGGTGTCGTACCTGCGGTCGTACGCGCACGAACAGGCCCTGCGGAGGTCCCCGGCGCCCCGCGGTGCGACGGCCCTCGACGTGGCGCCGTCCCGCGACGCCGACGGCTAGTCGCCGTGGGGCCCGGCCCCGTCACCCGGCTCTCGCGCCGCGCTGGTTGTTCGCGCAGTTCCCCGCGCCCCTAAAGGGGCACGGGGCGTGTCGATATGCGGCTCCGCCGCGTGGGCGCGAACGGCCACGACGGTGGCGCGCCCGGGCACCGGCAGAGCCCCTACGGCGGGAGGCCGGCGATGGCCGAAGGCCCCCGCGGACATCATGTCCGCGGGGGCCTTTCGCGTGGGTACGGCCGGTTCAGCCGGCCAGCGTCGCCTCGGCGTCCAGCGTCGCGCCGACCGCCTGCAGGACGGCCGCGATCTTGACGGCCTCCTGGATCGTCTCGCGCTCGACACCGGCCTTGCGCAGCACCTGCTCGTGCGAGTCCAGGCACATGCCGCAGCCGTTGATGGCGGAGACGGCCAGCGACCACAGCTCGAAGTCGACCTTGTCGACACCGGGGTTGCCGATGACGTTCATCCGCAGGCCGGCGCGCATCGTCCCGTACTCGGGGTCCGACAGCAGGTGCCGGGTCCGGTAGAAGACGTTGTTCATCGCCATGATGGCGGCGGCCGACTTGGCGGCGGTGTACGCCTCGGGGGAGAGGTTGGCCTTGGCCTCCGGCTCCAGCTCGCTCAGCACCTTCGGCGAGCGCGACGCGATGGCGCAGGCCAGAACGGTGCCCCAGAGCTGCTGCTGCGGCAGGTCACTGTTGCCGATCACCGAACCGAGGTTCAGCTTCAGGTCCTTGGCGTAGTCCGGAACGGCGGACTTCAGCTCATCGAGTGCCATGTTCGATCACTCGCCCGAGAGGAGCGCGACCGGGTCCAGGGTCTCGTCGCCCTTGGACCAGTTGCAGGGGCAGAGCTCGTCGGTCTGCAGGGCGTCCAGGACCCGCAGGACCTCCTTGGGGTTACGGCCGACGGAGCCGGCGGTCACCATGGTGAACTGGATCTCGTTGTTCTGGTCCACGATGAACACGGCGCGCTGCGCGAAGCCGTCCTCGCCCTCGATGCCCAGGTCACGCATGAGCTCGTGCTTGGAGTCGGCCAGCATCGGGAAGGGCAGGTCGGTCAGGTCCGGGTGGTCCTTGCGCCAGGCGTGGTGGACGAACTCGGAGTCGCCGGAGAAGCCGAGGACCTGGGCGTCACGGTCGGCGAACTCCTCGTTCAGCTTGCCGAAGGCCGCGATCTCCGTCGGGCACACGAAGGTGAAGTCCTTGGGCCACGCGAAGACGATCTTCCACTTGCCCTCGTAGGTCTTGTGGTTGATCTGCTCGAACTCCTTGCCCTTCTCCAGCGAGACACAGGCAGTCAGGTCGAACTCGGGGAACTTGTCACCGACAGTGAGCACACGCACTCCTTGCAAGGTAGGAAATCCCTTTTGGGGTTTTCCTGGGGGTTGGACGTTCACCACAGTGCCACAGGGTGCATTGATCAGTGAAATAGCTAGACTCGGTGGTGTTGATCGGAGGTGGTTATCAGTGGCTCAGCCCACTGCTCCGGGCGCCGGACGTCCCCGGCAGCCCTCGCTCTCGCAGCTCCGCGCGTTCGCCGCGGTGGCCGAGCACCTGCACTTCCGCGAGGCGGCCGCCGAGATCGGCATGAGCCAGCCCGCGCTCTCCGGTGCGGTCTCCGCCCTGGAGGACGCGCTCGGCGTCCAGCTCCTGGAGCGTACGACCCGAAAAGTACTGCTGTCGCCCGCGGGGGAGCGGGTGGCCGCCCGGGCACGCACAGTGATGGAGGCGGTCGGCGACCTCATGGAGGAGGCCGAGGCGGCCCGCGCGCCCTTCACCGGCGTACTGCGGCTCGGCGTCATCCCGACCGTCGCGCCCTATCTGCTCCCGACCGTGCTGAAGCTCGTGCACGGCAGGTACCCGGACCTCGACCTCCAGGTGCACGAGGAGCAGACCGCCTCGCTGCTGGACGGCCTGGCGCACGGGCGGCTGGACCTGCTGCTGCTCGCGGTGCCGCTCGGCGTCGCCGGGGTCACCGAACTGCCGCTCTTCGACGAGGACTTCGTGCTCGTCGCGCCCAAGGAGCACTGGCTCGGCGGCCGCGGCGACATACCCCGCGAGGCGCTGCGGGAGCTGGACCTGCTGCTCCTGGACGAGGGGCACTGCCTGCGCGACCAGGCGCTCGACATCTGCCGGGAGGCGGGGCGCGAGGAAGGGGCCGCGGTGACCACCAGCGCGGCCGGGCTCTCCACGCTCGTCCAGCTCGTGGCCGGCGGGATGGGCGTCACGCTGCTGCCGCGCACCGCGCTGCGCGTGGAGACCGGCCGCAGCGAGGAGCTGACCACCGGGTACTTCGACGACCCGGCGCCCTCCCGGCGGATCGCGCTGGCCATGCGCACGGGCGCGGCCCGGCAGCGCGAGTTCGAGGAGTTCGCCCAGGCGCTGCGGACCGCGCTGCGGCCGCTGCCGGTAAGGATCGTGGACTGAGCCGCCGCGGCCGTACGAAGTGCGTACGGCCGCGGCGGCTCACTCCGTCCGCAGCCCGTCCGGCCGCATCATGCGCCACAGCGGCGGCAGGCTCAGCAGGGTGACCAGCAGGACCACGCCACCGGCGCTGCCCGCGACGCCGGCGATCACGGCCCCGTCCAGGTGCACTTCGGCGCCGGACAGCGTCAGCAGTACCGCCCCGAGGCCGAGGCCGGCGGTCACCGCGAGCGCGAGGCCCAGCGCCACCGGGATCGCGGTCTGCCACAGCAGCGACCAGCCCATCGTGGCGCGGCGGGTGCCGAACGCGTCCAGTACGGACAGCAGCCGCCGGCGCTCGCGCAGTTGCTCGACGGTGGAGACGATCAGCCCGGCGCCGATGAGCAGCAGGACGATCACCGAGCCGAGGAAGAGCGCGGTGCGCAGCCCGTCGTACTGCCGGTCGTGCGGGTTGTCGACCGCGGACAGCTCCCGCAGCCCCGGGTTCACGCGGAACGCCACCGTACGGATGCGCTCCACCGCGTCCGACTCGCGCGCCTTGTCGTACCCGACGAGCAGCTCCGTCGTGGGGGCCTGCAGTCGGCCAGTGGGGAGCGCGCCGGGGGTGGCGAGGACGTCGCCGGGCAGGTCCTCGCCGGGGTGGCGGACGGTCTGCACCCGGCGCGCGGTGTCCGGCACGGTCCACGGCCGGGGCGGGCCGGTCTCCTCGTACCCCTCCGGCGGGTTCAGGTTCAGCCGTACGCCGGGGCGTACGAAGGCGGGGTCCGTGGCGCGGCCGCCCCGGTCCTTCGCCACGAAGACGTCGCCGTCCCGGCAGGAGCCGATCCGGGCCTTGCGCCGCAGCTCGGCGCAGTCGCCGACGGTCACCATGGCGGTCTGGACGGAGCGGTAGCCGTCGGCGTCGCGGGTGCCGCGGTCGCCCTCACGGCCCGCCGGCGCGCGGACCGTGCCGTGCGCCCAGGTCACGCCGGACGTGCGGCGCAGCGTCGTCAGCGCGTCCCGGGCCTGCCCCCAGCTGGCGGTGCTGCCGCTGAGCTGGATCACCGGGCGGCTCGCCGACTCCTCGTACGCCTGCGCGTAACCGGCCTGGTAGGTGGTGAAGACCATGTGGAGCGCGAGGGCGCCGGCGACCGCGACGGTGATGCCGCTCACCGCGCGATGCGCGGCGCCGCTGTCCAACTGGAGCCGCCTTACTGTCAGTTGCCAGGCGACGGGCCCGCCGCGCAGCCGGGCCACGACCGCCTCGACGAGCCAGGGCAGCAGCGCGGTCACGCCGAGGAGCAGCAGCGCGGCGCCGAGTGCGAGCCGTACGACAGGGAACCAGCCGTCGGGCGCCTGCGGGGCCCAGGCCGACGAGAGGAGCAGCGCGAGGCCCGTCAGGGGCAGCGCGAGCCGCCAGCCGAGCCGGCGGCGCCGCACCGGGCGATTGCGCACCACGCCCAGCGGCTCGGCGGTCACCGCACGCTGCGCGAACAGCGTGACCAGGACGGATGCCGCGGGGACGAGGACGGCGACCAGCGCGGCGAGGCCCGGGGACGGCACCACGTCGGCGGGGAAGACGTTGACGCCCCACAGGGTGACGGCGCCGACCGCCTGCCGCCCGGCCAGGAAGATCAGCAGTCCCGCCGCCAGGCCGAGCGCCGCGCCGACCACCGCCTCGCCGGCCGCGATCCGGCGGGTGGTGGGGATGTCGGCGCCGACCAGCCGCAGCGCGGCCAGCCGGGCCTCGCGGCGGTCGCCGCCGAAGCGCACGGCGGTGCCGATGAACACCACGACCGGCATCAGCAGGACCACGCAGGCCAGGACGGTCAGCAGTACGAGCCGGGCGCTCGGCGGCTGCGGGTCGAAGATCTTGCCGAAGCGGCTGATGCGGTACGCCTCGCCCGCCGACCGGTCGTCCAGCCACGCGACGAACGTCAGCTCCTGCGGGCCGAGCAGCCCGCTGTCACCGATGGTGCCGACGACCTTGTAGTCCAGGCGGGCGCGCAGTGGCGCGCTGTCCGGCGCGGCGAGCAGCGCGCGCAGCGCGGGGGAGACCACCATCTCGCCGGGCCCGGGGAGGTGTGCGATGCCGGGCGGTACGGGCGGGTGGGCGCCGTCGGGCCGCACCAGTCGGCCGCGTACGGGCTCGCCGTGGAAGGTGGTGTCGGCCTGGGCGTAGCGCACGGTGCGGTCCGAGGCGCGCGGCTCGTGCATCTGACCGAGGTTCTCGCGGGCCTTCTCGCGGCCGTGCCAGGCGTCGAGCACCGTCGGCGCGGAGCAGGCGAGCAGCAGGACGGCGACGCCGATGCCCACGCCGATGGCGCTCAGTGCCGTACGGAACCAGCCCTCGCGGCCGCCGGTGACCGCGAACCGGGCGCCCATGGCGAGGTCGCGCAGCCAGGCGGCGGGGCCGCCGGGGGAGCCGTGCGGCGGGCGGCCGGACCGGGAGCCGGTGGACCGCGCGGCGTGCAGGGTCGTCACAGGCCCGCCAGGGATTCCCTGACCCGCCCGTCGCGGACGGTGATCTCGCGGTCGGAGTAGGCGGCGACGCGGGGCTCGTGGGTGACCAGGACGACGGCGGCGGAGGTGTCGCGCGCCGCGTCGGTCAGCAGGGTCAGGACGCGTTCGCCGTTGAGGGAGTCCAGGGCGCCGGTCGGTTCGTCGGCGAACAGGACGCGCGGGCGCCCGGCGAGGGCGCGGGCGACGGCCACGCGCTGGCCCTGGCCGCCGGAGATCTCGCCGGGGCGCTTGCCGTGGATGTCATCGGCCTCCAGGCGGGCGAGCCACTCGCGGGCGGTGGCCTCGGCGATCTTCCGCTTCGTGCCGTTGAGCCGCAGTGGCAGGGCGACGTTCTCCAGACAGGTCAACTCGGGGACGAGCTGGCCGAATTGGAAGACGAAGCCGAAGTCGGTGCGGCGCAGGGCGCTGCGCTCCGCGTCCGGCAGGGTGGTCAGCTCGCGGCCGTCGTACCGGACGCTGCCGGAGTCGGGCCGGACGATGCCCGCGAGGCAGTGCAGCAGGGTCGACTTGCCGGAGCCGGAGGGGCCCATGACGGCGACGACCTCGCCGGGGTGGACGGAGAAGTCCGCGCCGTCCAGCGCGGTCGTCCGCCCGTACGTCTTGTGCAGCCCTTCGCCGGCGAGTATCGACCCGTCCGGCGTCATCCGCGTACCGCCCGGGCGAGCTTGTCGAGGCGCGCGGCGGTGAGTTCCAGCCAGCGCAGGTCCGCTTCGAGGTGGAACAGAGCGTGGTCGCAGATGAGCTGGTCGGCGAGGTCGCCCTGGCGCTTGCGCTCGGTCAGCCCGCGCATCAGCCGGAGGTGTTCGGCACGCTGGGTGTCCAGCAGCTCGGCGGCGTCCCGGCCGGTCATCAGGGCGAGCACCACCTTGGTGTAGAGCGTGGAGTGCAGATACGGCTCGGGCTTCTCCGGGCGCCGCAGCCACTGGGCGACGTCGGTCACGCCCGCGTCGGTGATGGCGTACCGCTTGCGCTCGGGCCCGGCGCCGGCCTCGATGCCGTCCACCTCGACCAGGCCGTTCTTCAGGAGCCTGGACATGGTCGAGTAGACCTGGCCGTAGTGCAGCGGGCGGTCCTGGCCGAAGTGCTCGTCGAAGGCCCGCTTGAGGTCGTAGCCGTGGCGGGGTCCGGACTCCAGCAGGCCCAGCAGGGTGTGACCGATAGACATGGCGAGCAGCTTACGTCGGCTATCCACGCCATGTATACGTCGGGTGAATAGGCGTCACTCGCCTGATGTCACTCGTCTTCCGGGGGCGGCGGCGCGTCGGTCTTGGGCGGGCGCCCCCGGCGCCGCATCGCCCCGGCGTCCTTGGGCAGCCGCCCCGCCTCCGCCAGCGCGCGGCGCAGCAGGAACTCGATCTGCGCGTTGGCGCTGCGCAGTTCGTCACCGGCCCAGCGCACCAGCGCGTCGTGCACCGACGGGTCGAGCCGCAGCAGCATCTGCTTGCGCTGCTGCGGCCGCCGTCCCGGCGTCCCGGGCTCCTCGCTCTTCGGACTCACTGGTAGAGCGAGCCCGTGTTCAGGACGGGCTGCGCGGCGCGGTCACCGCACAGCACCACCATGAGGTTGGAGACCATGGCCGCCTTGCGCTCCTCGTCCAGCTCGACGATGCCCTGCTCGCTGATCCGGTCCAGGGCCGACTCGACCATGCCGACCGCGCCCTCGACGATCTGCTGGCGGGCCGCGACGACCGCGCCGGCCTGCTGCCGCTGGAGCATCGCGGAGGCGATCTCGGGGGCGTACGCGAGGTGGCTGAAGCGCGCCTCGATGATCCGGACGCCGGCCGCCTCGACCCGCGCGGTCAGCTCGGCGGCGAGCTTCTCGGTGATCTCCTCGGCGTTGCCGCGCAGCGAGAGCGCGTCCTCGTCGTGCGCGTCGTAGGGGTACTCGATCGCGATGTGCCGGACGGCCGCCTCGGTCTGGGTGGCGACGAACTCCAGGAAGTCGTCCACCTCGAAGAGCGCCTGCGCGGTGTCCTCGACCTTCCAGACGACGATCGAGGCCAGCTCGATGGGGTTGCCGTAGGCGTCGTTGACCTTCAGGACCGCGGTCTCGTGGTTGCGGACCCGGGTGGAGATCTTGGTGGCGCTGGTGAGCGGGTTGATCCAGCGCAGGCCGTCGGTACGGATCGTGCCGACGTACCGGCCGAAGAGCTGGATGACCCGGGCCTCACCGGGCGCGACCATCTTCACGCCGCCCATGCAGAAGAGGGAGACGAGCAGCAGCAGGATGCCGACGCCGATCATCGTGCCGCCCAGCGCCTTGTTGCCGTTCGAGGCGGAGGCGGCGCCGAGGATCGCCAGCGCGATGCCGGCGAAGACGCCGATGACGGTCAGCAGCAGGCCGAGGCCGCCCGGGATGCTGTGCGCCGTCACCTCTCTGACCTGCGGCGCGGGCAGGGCCGGGGTGTCGGGCTCGGTGCTGGTGGTCGGAGTGGGCGCGTGGTCGGACATGGGGTTCCCCCGTTCCGTACGGCGGTCGGGCCGTACTTGCGTGCTTTCGCTGGTCTAGCAAAGTGATAGCTATTTAAGCCGAGCGGGCGAGGCGGCGCAAGGGCGGACGCGGAAACTCCCGAACGGTTGCACAGGAACGGGGTGCTCATTGTCACGTCCAAAAAAGGCTTGATCGATGCCTATGTGATGACACCGGGGGGTTAGCTTCGGAGGCTGGGTTATTTGGGGGCGGAACGACTGGAGTGACACGAGCGATGGGGCGAGCCGAGACGAGACGGGCGCGGAAGCGGGGCAGCCGCCGGGCGAAACGCAAAAGAGGCGGCGGCATAGGACGCCTCTTCACCTTCAAGAAGCTGCTCGGCGCGTTCTTCACCGTCTGCCTGCTGGGCATCCTCGGCTTCATCGGCCTGTACCTCGTCGTCGACGTGCCGGCCAACGCCAACGGCCAGGCCACCGCGCAGGCCAACGTCTACAAGTACGCCAACGGCTCCGTGCTGGCCCGCACCGGCTTCAACCGCGAGTCCGTGCCGATCAGCGACATCCCCAAGGACGTCCAGCACACCTTCGTCGCCGCCGAGAACAAGACGTTCTACCAGGACTCCGGCGTCGACCTGAAGGGCACCACGCGCGGCATCCTCAACACCCTGCGCGGCCGGGGCAAGCAGGGTGGCTCGACCATCACCCAGCAGTTCGTGAAGAACTACTACCTGACCCAGGACCAGACGGTCAGCCGCAAGCTCAAGGAGATCGTGATCTCCCTGAAGGTCGACCAGAAGCTCGGCAAGAACGAGATCCTGGCCGGCTACATCAACACCAGTTACTACGGCCGCGGCGCGTACGGCATCGAGGCCGCGGCGCAGGCGTACTACGGCGTGCACACCCGGGACCTGACGGTCCAGCAGGGCGCCTACCTCGCCTCGCTGCTCCAGGCGCCGAGCCAGTACGACTGGGCCGTCGCCACCGACGCCGGCCGGAAGCGGGTCCAGGAGCGCTGGAACTACACCCTCGACAACATGGTCGAGATGAAGTGGCTCGACCCGGGGAAGCGGCAGGGCCTGAAGTTCCCGGTGCCGGACAAGCCCAAGCCCAGCTCCGGCCTGAAGGGCCAGAAGGGTTACCTGGTCAAGCTCGCCGACGACGAGCTGAAGAAGCAGGGCGTCACCGAGGACGACCTCGCGCGCGGCGGCTGGACGATCAGCCTCGGCGTCGAGAAGAAGCGGCAGAGCGCGCTGGAGTCGGCCGTCAAGGAGAAGCTGACCAGCAAGCTCGACCCCAAGACCCGTGACGTGGACGCCGACGCCCAGGCCGGCGCGGTCTCCGTCGACCCCAAGACGGGCCACATCGTGGCGCTGTACGGGGGCAAGGGCTATCTGGAGCACTTCGTCAACAACGCCACCCGCGACGACTATCAGCCCGCCTCCACCTTCAAGCCGCTGATCCTCGCCACTGCCCTGGAGAAGAACTCCACCACCCAGGACGGCACGCCGATCACCCCGGACACCGTCTATGACGGCACCAGCCGCCGCCCCGTCAAGGGCAGCGCCATCGGCTTCGCGCCGCCCAACGAGGACGAGAAGGACTACGGCCCGATCAGCGTCCAGACGGCCATGAACAACTCCGTCAACTCCGTCTTCGCGCAGATGGGCGTGGACGTGGGGCTGGAGAAGGTACGGCAGACCGCCGGGCAGCTCGGCATGGACGCGGAGAAGATGTCGGCCCGCCCGGCCATGACGCTCGGCTCGATGGGCGCCAGCCCGCTCCAGATGGCCGGCGTCTACGCCACCCTCGACAACCACGGCAAAAAGGTCACTCCTCAGTTGGTGACCTCCGCGCAGCGCGGCGAGGAGGCGCCGGTCGACCTGCCGGAGCCGATCGGCGGGCAGGTCCTGACCCGCACGACCGCGGACACCGTGACCTCCGTACTGACCGGTGTGGTCCAGGACGGCACGGGCACCGCCGTCCGCAACACCGACTACGACATCGCTGGCAAGACCGGTACCTCCGACGACAACAAGTCCGCCTGGTTCGTGGGCTACACGCCCCGGCTGGTCACCGCGGTCGGCCTGTTCGGCGAGGACGCGGACGCCCCGCACGGCCATGTCACCCTGCGCGGCGCGGGCGGCGGCGGCCGGGTCAACGGCGGTGGCTACCCCGCGGAGATCTGGGCCGCCTACACCCAGAACGCCCTGGGCGGCGAGCTGTCGGCCCGCTTCGACCTGGACACCGACCTCGGTGCCGGGGTCGCTCCGACGCCCACCCCGACGCCGACCGAGACCGAGGAGTCGGAGTCCCCGTCGCCGAGCCCGTCGGAGAGCTCCTCCGAGTCCGCCTCGCCCTCGCCGTCCCCGTCGCCCAGCGAATCGGAGACCAGCGATCCGCCCGAGGAGTCGGCCTCCCCGTCGCCGAGCGAGTCCTCGGACCTCCCGCTGCCGGACGGCGGGGACGAGGAGGAGCAGGACACCGGGCACGGCAAGCGCCCGATGTTCGGGGAGTGAACGACGGCGGGCCCGGGGCGCGAAACGCCCCGGGCCCGCCGTTCATGTCCGTACCGCTTACTCCCGGCCCGGCAGCCGCCGTGCGACCGGCGGCATCGACAGCTCGAACCACACGACCTTGCCGGTGCTCAGCCGGGTCGCGCCCCACCGCCGCGCGAGACGGTTGACCAGGTACAGGCCCCGGCCGCCCTCGTCGGAGGGGCGCGCCTGCCGCAGTCGCGGGAGCTGCGGCACGTCGTCGCCGACCTCGCAGCGCAGTACGTCCGTCCGCAGCAGCCGCAGCGTGATCGGCCGCTCCGCGTACCGCACGGCGTTGGTGACGACCTCGCTGACCAGCAGCTCGACCTGGTCCGTCAGCTCTTCCAGGTCCCAGCGCTGCAGCGCCCTGCGGGCGAGACGGCGGGCCTGCCCGGCGGTCTGCGCCTTCGGGTCGAGGTACCAGTACGCCACGTCGCTCGGCGCGATCCCGTCGAAGCGGGCCGCGAGCAGCGCGATGTCGTCGTCCCGGTCGCCCGGGCCGAGCATGTCCAGCACCTCGTCGCAGAGCGGCTCCAGCGGCGGCGGATTCGGCCCGGTCAGCCGGGCCGTCTCCGTCAGCCGCTCGCGGAGCTGCTCTATGCCGGTCCACACGTCCCGTATCCGGGACTCCACCAGGCCGTCGGCGTAGAGGACCAGCGTCGCGCCGGCGGGCGCGTCCAGCTCGACCGCCTCGAAGTCCACGCCGCCGACGCCGATCGGGGCGCCGGGCGGCACGCGCAGGACCTCGGCGCGGCCGCCGCGGTGCAGCATGACCGGCGGCGGATGACCGGCGTTGGCGACGATGATGCGGTGCGCGACCGGGTCGTAGACCGCGTACAGGCAGGTCGCCATCCGGTCCGAGCCGAGCCGCTGGGCCTGCTCATCGAGGTGGTGCAGGACCTCCTGCGGCGGCAGGTCGAGCCCGGCCAGGGTCTGCGCGGTCGTGCGCAGTTGGCCCATGATCGCCGCCGAGGTCATCGAATGCCCCATCACATCGCCGACGACCAGGGCGACTCGGGACCCCGGCAGCGGGATCGCGTCGTACCAGTCGCCGCCGACCCGCGCGGTCTCGGCGGCCGGGAGGTACCGGCTGGCCAGCCGCACGCCCGTGGGCTGCGGGAGGGAGTCGGGCAGCATCGTGCGCTGCAGCGCGTCGGCGATGTACGCCTCGCGCCCGTACAGCACCGCCTTGTCCACCCCCAGCGCCGTGTGGGTCGCGAGCTGCGCCGCCACCAGCAGGTCGTCCGGCTCGAACGCCGGGCGGTCCGGGCGGCGCAGGAAGACCGCGGCGCCGATCACCCGGCGGCGGCCGCGCAGCGGCGCCAGGATGACGCGCTGGCCCTGCGGCATCCGCGTGCCGGTGCCGAGCAGTTCGGGCAGGGCCGCCTGGGCGGCCTGCGCCTCGCCGAAGAGCGGGCGCACCCCGCGCAGCACCTCGGCCAGCGGCCCGCCGGGCACGACCTCGGCGAGCTCCGCCGCCGTCCCGCCCATCGCCGGCCCCAGGTCGGGCTGGGCGGGCAGGGTGGGCAGCCGGCCGCCGTTGGTGTCGGCCTCCTCGGGGATCCGGTCGGTGCGCCGCAGCCGCAGCACGACGGGGCCGGCCGGCCGCTCGTCGCCCACCGGCAGCGGGTCACGCAGGTACACCAGGATCGCGTCGGAGAACGTCGGGACCGTCGCCCGGCACAGGCCCAGCACGATCTCGTCCAGGTCGATGCCGCGCGCGATCCGCCGTGTGGCCGCGCCGACGAAGCGCAGCCGGTCGCCGCCGGGCTGCCGGACCGGCATCGGCTCACCCCCCTCGGCCGGATGTGCCGACCGGGCCGGCGGCGCCTCCGGGCGCGCCGGCTCCGCGGCCTGACGCCGGCTGCTGCCGCCGCCCTGGCCGCGGCCGCGGCGCGGTCCCGGAGGCGGTACCGCGGGCTCCTGGGGCCGCTGCCGGGCGCGGCCTTCGCCGTCGCGCGGCCGTCCGATGCCGGCCGTGCCGCCGCCGTCGTGCGGGCCCGGCCCGTCGTCCGGCTCCTCGGCGCGGGACCGGGCCCGGCCGGCCGCGCCGTGCGCCGCGCCGTCGTCCGAGACGCCCGTGGGGCCGGTGGCGTCGCCGCCCGGGCCGCCGGCCTGGGTGTGGCCGCCGGCGCCCTGCGCGGCATTGCGGTCGGCGGCGTCGGCGGTCCGCCGGTCCCGGGGCCGCCGGCGCTTCTTCCCGCTGCGCCCCGGGGGCGCGGGCAGCTCACCGGGACCACCGGCGGTACGCCCCGGCGGTCCCGCGGCCACGGAGCCGGGCAGGCCGGAACCGGGCAGGCCGGAGCCGGGAAGATCGGCGGGGGTGGGGCCGGCGGGCCGCCGCAGGGCGTCGCGCGGATCGGCGGCGCCGTGCGCCGTCGTCTCCGGCAGCCCCCGCGGCGGCATGGCCGGGGGCGCGGCCGGCAAGGGTGCCGGTCGCGGCTGGTGGGAGGTGGGGTGCTCCGTCACGCGTGGGATTCCATCCGTCCGGGGCTGCGCGCCTGGCGCGCTGCGTCTCAAGCGCGTCGCAGGTGCAGGAAGAGCTGGATTTCGGGTGGCACGTCCGTACTGGCCGGGGCATACGCATACGAGTCCTCCCCGGTGACTTCGAAACCCGCGTCGCGCACGACATGGCGCAAGTCGTCCCGCAGGTAACCCGATACCCGGATCGTGTGACCCAGGAACGGAATCGGGTAGTCGTCCACGTCGGACTCGACCATCGACAGGGCGAGCAGCCCTTCCGGTCGCAGCAAGCAGTGCAGCATCCGCAGCGCGTACGGGATTTCCGCGCGCGGCAGCATCAGCAGGGAGAAGAAGGCGGCGGCACCGTCGAAGGAACCGGGACCGCCGAGCCGGCCGTCCCGCAGGTCCGCGAGGTCGAGGTGGTGGAACTCGGCGGACGGAACGTTCTCCCGCGCCGTCTTGACCATGGTGGCGGAGAGGTCGACGCCCACGACGCGGTGGCCGGCGCCGGACAGTTGAGCGGCGGTGGGCAGGCCCGTACCGCAGCCGACGTCCAGTACGCGGGAGCCGTCCGGCAGCGCGGCCGCGAGCCAGGCACCGGCGGCGCGCTGTCCCTCCTTGTGGGGGAACGCGCTGTCGTAGGTCCCGGCGATCGCGTTGAACGCCTCGGCCTGCCCGGCCCGGTCCAGTGCTAACCGGTTCAGGCCCTCGTACCCGTCGTAGCTGTCGCTCACGACCCCGCCCCTCCTGCGACCGCGGTCAAGTTCGGTTTCCAGTTCTGGAGTTGCGTCTGTGCCTTCTCGGCCTTCTTGCGCCCTCTTGCGGAGGACGATCCTACGTTTGAACCAGTGGTGTGCAGCAAGGGGGCTCGCCCCTGAGCATGGTGTCAAAGGGAACGCATGTTCCCCGAAGTCGCTGCATTTCGGGCGGTTCTGTCGCCTCCGGGGCAGGACTCGCCACTCTTACGAGTGCGGATTTCGCACAAGCGGCCGCTTTTTGGCGGCCGGTCATGCGGCGGTGTCATGAAGGGGACGGCTCCCGCGCCCGGTCCCAGTCGTCCGGCAGCACCGGCAGGCTCCACTGCGGATCGGGCCGCCAGTGCTCCCAGCCGTCCGTGAACGGCGCGTCCCACGCGGTGATCCGCTCGACCGCGGCCCGGCCCGCGGCGCGTACCTCCTCGGCCTGCGCGGCCGGCATCAGCCCGTCGGCCTGCGCCTGCGCGAACTCGTCCTCGTCCCGCCACTCCCAGTGCCGGTCCGGGTAGACCGCGATGTCCAGGAAGTGGTCCTCGGAGTCCACGCCGCCGGACCAGCGGCGGCGCGGCTCCTCCAGATTCACGTACCAGTTCTTGAACCGCCAGCCGCGCTCCCAGAACAGCCACACCGACCACGGCTCCCCGGGTCGGGCGAGCTTGAGCACGCCGGTGCCGAACCAGCGGTCCCGCACCACGCGCCGCGGCTTGGTGTACCGGCTGGCCAGCGGCTCGCGGTGGACGAGCGTGCCGTCCGCCAGCACCGGCTTCACGCAGTTGGTGCCCGGTGCCAGCCAGACGGCGAGCAGCTCGTCGGTGTCCTGGACGACGGTGACGGGCCGGCAGATGTGGAAGCGGTCGGTGGCATTGCCGCGATAGCGCCACAGGATGTGTTCGCCCGGCGCCCAGCGCGCGGTACCGGACGTATGGCCGTCCCTGGTCTCCACCGTATCCGCTGTCATGCGCAGATCTTAGGGGCGGAATCGCCGCACCGCCGTGACGTGGGCCGCAGCGACCGTCACGGATGCGTCATGCGCAGCACGTCCAGTGCCTCGTCCAGTTGGGCCTCGGTGAGCGCGCCGCGTTCGACGTATCCGGACTCGATCACCACCTCGCGGATGGTCTTCCGCTCGGCCAGCGACTTCTTGGCCACCTTCGCGGCTTCCTCGTAGCCGATGTACTTGTTGAGCGGCGTGACGACGGAAGGGGAGGACTCGGCGTATTCCCGGGCCCGTTCGGCGTTGGCGGTGATCCCGTCGACCGTACGGTCCGCCAGCAGCCGCGCGACATTGGCCAGAAGTCGTACCGACTCCAGGACGTTTTTGGCGATCACCGGCAGCATCACGTTCAGTTCGAAATTGCCCGCCGCGCCCGCCGCCGCGACCGTCGCGTCGTTCCCCGTCACCTGTGCGGCCACCATCAGCACCGCCTCGGGAATGACCGGATTGACCTTCCCCGGCATGATCGACGAGCCGGGCTGGAGGTCCGGCAACGTGATCTCCGCGAGGCCGGTACGCGGCCCGGACGCCATCCAGCGCAGGTCGTTGGCGATCTTCGTGAGGCCGGTCGCGATGGTGCGGAGCTGGCCGCTGGTCTCCACGATGCCGTCCCGCGCGCCCTGCGCCTCGAAGTGGTTGCGGGCCTCGGTCAGCGGCAGCCCGGTGGTCCGCGCCACCTCCGCGATCACGGCGGCGGCGAAGCCGGGCGGGGTGTTGATGCCGGTCCCCACCGCCGTGCCGCCCAGCGGGAGTTCGGCGAGCCGGGGCAGCGAGGCGGTCAGCCGCTCCACGCCGTACCGGACCTGTGCCGCGTAGCCGCCGAACTCCTGGCCCAGCGTCACGGGCGTGGCGTCCATCAGGTGCGTCCGCCCCGACTTCACGACCTCCTTGAACTCCTCGGCCTTGCGCTCCAGCGCGGCAGCGAGGTGCTCCAGGGCCGGCATCAGGTCGGCGGTGACGGCGGCGGTGGCCGCGATGTGGATCGAGGAGGGGAAGACGTCGTTGGAGGACTGGCTGGCGTTGACGTGGTCGTTGGGGTGCACGTCCCGGCCCAGCCGCTCGGTCGCGAGGGTGGCCAGCACCTCGTTGGTGTTCATGTTGGAGGACGTGCCGGAGCCGGTCTGGAAGACGTCGACGGGGAAGTGGTCGTCCCAGCGGCCCTCGGCGACCTCCGCCGCGGCCTCCTGGATCGCCCGCGCGACGTCCGCGTCCACCACCCCCAGCTCGGCGTTGACCTTCGCCGCCGCGGCCTTGATCCGGGCCAGCGCCTCGATGTGCGCCCGCTCCAGCCGCTGTCCCGAGACGGGGAAGTTCTCCACCGCGCGCTGGGTCTGCGCCCGCCACTTCGCGCCGGCGGGGACCCGTACCTCGCCCATGGAGTCGTGTTCGATCCGGAAATCGCCCGACGCGCTCAAGGATGTGCCGTTGTCGCTCATGCCTATGTCAGTACCCGGGGACGGACATCTGTTCCCGGGTACTGATCCAATTCGGCGAATGCGGCGCGCTTCACCGTCCGGCGGCGCCGCTCCGGCGCTTCACCACTCGCGGCGGGCGCGGCGGGCCTCGTCGCGCGAGTCGTCCAGCGCCGCCCACCGCAGCGGGTGCGTCGGATGCCCCACGATCTCGTCGATCTCCGTGTGCGCCTTGTCCATCAGCTGTCCGGCGATGTCCATGAGCGCCCGGGCGCCCGCGATCTCCTCACCGACCCGGAGCTGTTCCGGGTCGGTGGGGTGGCGGTCGGCGCGGCCGTGGCCGCGGCATTCGGTGCCGTCGCCGAGCCGCAGCAGGGCGGCGGCCCTGGTCCGGTTGCCGTCCTCCGTGAATTCCATTTCGACGTGCCAGCCGACCAGCGTGTGTGTCTGCATGGTGGCTCACCTCCAGCGGTCCCTCTTCTCAGAGTGCGCCGCCGGAGCGCTGATCACCACATCTGGAGCCCCGGAGAATCGGCCAGGGAGTTACGCGCCCTGTCGCACCGGGATGCTCGTGAAGGTCGGCGCCGGAGCCGGGTCCTGGAAGAAGTCGTTGCCCTTGTCGTCCACCACGATGAACGCCGGGAAGTCCTCGACCTCGATCTTCCAGACCGCCTCCATGCCGAGCTCCTCGTACTCCAGGACCTCGACCTTCTTGATGCAGTCCTGGGCGAGACGGGCCGCCGGGCCGCCGATGGAGCCGAGGTAGAAGCCGCCGTGCGCGTGGCAGGCGTCGGTGACCTGCTGCGAGCGGTTGCCCTTGGCCAGCATGATCTTCGAGCCGCCGGCCGCCTGGAACTGCTCGACGTACGCGTCCATCCGGCCCGCCGTCGTCGGGCCGAACGAGCCGGAGGCGTAGCCCTCGGGCGTCTTGGCCGGGCCCGCGTAGTACACCGGGTGGTTCTTCAGGTACTCCGGCATCTCCTCACCGGCGTCGAGGCGCTCCTTGATCTTCGCGTGCGCGATGTCACGGGCGACGACGAGGGTGCCGGTCAGCGAGAGGCGGGTCTTGACCGGGTGCTTGGTCAGCTCGGCCAGCATCTCGTCCATCGGGCGGTTCAGGTCGATCTTGACCGCGTCGAGGTCCGGGCCCGCGCCCTCGGTCAGCTCGTCCTCGGTGGTCTCCGGCAGGAAGCGCGCCGGGTCGGTCTCCAGCTGCTCCAGGAAGACGCCCTCGGCGGTGATCTTCGCGACGGCCTGGCGGTCGGCGGAGCAGGACACCGCGATGGCGACCGGGCAGGACGCGCCGTGCCGCGGCAGGCGCACCACGCGCACGTCGTGGCAGAAGTACTTGCCGCCGAACTGCGCGCCGATCCCGATCTTCTGCGTCAGCTCGAAGACCTTCTCCTCCAGCTCCTTGTCGCGGAAGCCGTGGCCGGTCGGGGAGCCCTCGGCGGGCAGCTCGTCGAGGTAGTGCGCGGAGGCGTACTTCGCGGTCTTCAGCGCGTACTCGGCGCTCGTGCCGCCGACGACGATCGCCAGGTGGTACGGCGGGCAGGCGGCCGTGCCGAGCGAGCGGATCTTCTGCTCCAGGAACTTCATCATGGAGCCCTCGTTGAGGACCGCCTTGGTCTCCTGGAAGAGGAAGGACTTGTTGGCCGAGCCGCCGCCCTTGGCCATGAAGAGGAACTTGTACGCGTCACCGTCGTTCGCGTACAGCTCGATCTGCGCCGGCAGGTTCGAGCCGGTGTTCTTCTCGTCCCACATGGTCAGCGGGGCCATCTGCGAGTACCGCAGGTTCAGCTTCGTGTACGCGTCGTAGATGCCGCGGCTCAGGGCTTCCTCGTCGCGGCCCTGGGTCAGCACGTTCTGGCCGCGCTTGCCCATGACGATCGCGGTGCCGGTGTCCTGGCACATCGGGAGCACGCCGGCCGCCGCGATGTTCGCGTTCTTCAGCAGGTCCAGGGCGACGAACTTGTCGTTGCCGGACGCCTCGGGGTCGTCGATGATCTTCCGGAGCTGGCCGAGGTGCTCGGGCCGCAGGTAGTGCTGGATGTCGTGGATCGCCGCTTCCGCCAGCTTGCGCAGCGCCTCCGGCTCGACCTTGAGGAACGTCCGGCCGTCCGCCTCGAAGGTGCTGACACCCTCCTTCGTGATGAGGCGGTAGGGGGTCTTGTCCTCGCCCGTGGGCAGAAGGTCGGTATAGGCGAATTCCGGCATTGCGGCCAATCCTCACTCGACGGTGACTTCGCTGTCATCAACGGCAGCCTCAACAGCCTAGAACGCCGCGTGCGGCCCGCCGCTGTGAGGTAAGGCTCAGTAGCCGTTCTCACAACTCCCTTAGAAGTCGTGTGCAGGGTCCCGTCGCATGACACGTTTCCTGAAAGCCGCGACCGGTACCCGCAAGCGGCGGGCCGCGCTCGCCGCGCTGGCCGGGACCGCGCTGACCGCGAGCACCTTCACCGCACTGCAGGCGTACGCCGGGCCCACGGACTCCGGTGACGGCGGGGGCACGGTCGCGCTGCGCATCAAGGGCGGCGAGGCGCACATCGACCCCCGCACGCTGCGGATCACCGCCCGTACGGCGAGCGGTACGGAGTCCGTGCTCTCCGCGGCGGCAGCGGAGTCGCTGGGCACCCCGACCCCGGTCTCCCGCCACGGCGCCACCTCGGCGAGCTGGTCCTACCCCGACCGCGGGCTCACCGTCTCGGCGGCCGCCCGCGACGGGCGGCTCGTCGTCGGCCTGCACGCGACGAAGGACGGCAGCCTGGGCTGGCCGTCGGCGGGCGAGGCCGCCACCGGGGACGCGAAGGGCGCCGCGATCGAGCTGCCGCGCGGCGAGGGCCTGCGCATCCCCGTCGCCGACCCGTTCTGGAACTCCGCGCAGGGCGGGCTCACCGGCGAGGAGGGCATCGACCTCAAGGACCTGACGATGCCCTTCTGGGGCACCACGGCGGGCGGCCACGGAGTGAGCACCCTCGTACCCACCGACCTCGGCACCCATCTGCGGTTCCGCTCCACCGGCGGGCGGCTGCACACCGCCGCGAGCCATGACTTCAGCCGCGCGGACGGTACGGACGACTACACGGTGGCCTTCTCGCTGACCGACGGCTCGCCGGTCGCGGCGGCCCAGGACTACCGCCGGTACCTCGCCGCCAAGGGGCAGCTCGGCAGCCTGAAGCAGAAGATCCGCAAGAACCCCGAGGCCGCCAAGTTGATCGGTGCCCCGCACGCCTACGTGTGGGGCGACGGCCGCAGCGCGAAGACCGTCGAGCGGCTGAAGAAGCTCGGCATCTCCCGCATGTGGCTCGGTTACGACGCCGACGGCGACCCCATGTCGAAGGAGGCCGTCGCCGCAGCCAAGAAGGCGGGCTACCTCGTCGGCCCGTACGACAGCTGGGACAACGCGCAGGACCCGAAGAACGCCGACACCGGCGTGGCGAAGTGGCCGGACCGGCTGTGGCCCGACGGCTGTGTGCACGACGCGGACGGCAAGCCGGAGGGCGGCTTCGGCGGCCGCGGCTGCTACCTCAGCTCGCAGGCGCTCGCCGACGCCGAGCCCCAGCACCACTACCTCGCCGACCGCGCCAAGAACATGACCGCCAACGGCGTGAACAGCTACTTCCTCGACGTCGACGCCACCGGCGAGCTCTTCCGGGACCACACGCCGGGCCACCCGATGACGCAGGCCGGGGACCGCAAGAACCGCCTGCAGCGGATGCGCGGGGTGTCCGGGGGCGCCCTCGTCGGCGGTCGCCCGTACGTCCTCGGCTCGGAGTCGGCCGGCTCCTGGGCGAACCAGGTGATCGACTTCAGCCACGGCTCCAGCACGCCGGTCCACGACGGCCTGTGGAAGGCCGAGCGCGACAAGAAGACGTGGGGCGGCTACTGGCCCAAGGGGCGGCCCGGCATGTTCTTCAAGCCCGCGACGCTGGACACGTCCGTCGCCCGTGCCATGTTCGGCCCCGCGTACCGGGTGCCGCTGTACGAGACGGTGCTGCACGACTCGGTGGTCAGCACCGACCGCTGGGAGCTCTCCCTCTACAAGCTGCCGGAGCAGAAGAAGGACCGCGCGCTGCTCGCCATGCTCTACAACACCCCGGTCAACCTGGCACTCGACGGCAAGGTGCTGGACGAGCACGGCAAGGAGATCGCCGCCATGCAGCGCTTCTTCGCCGGTGTCCAGAAGGCCGCGGGGACGGAGGCCATGACGGACTTCCGCGTGCTCACCGCCGATCACCAGGTCCAGCGGACCACGTTCGGTGGCCGCGGCGGCCTGAAGATCACCGCCAACTTCGGCAGCACGGCGTACCGCGGTCTGCCGGGCGGCTGCGTCCGGGCGACCGGCCGCGGGCTGGACGGACCGCAGCGGTTCTGCCCGGAGGGCTGAGATCGGCAACCCCTGAGATCCGGGGCCGCGCGCCCTGTTCGCGATCTATCGCGTTTCGCTACGCTACGGATGTGGACGCATCTGACAACGGGGGACAGCGCCCCGCACCCGTGGACCTCACCAAGCCCGCGCAGGCCCCGCCCGCCGAGGCCGCGATCCGGGCGTCCGACGCCGACCGGGACCGCATCGCCGCGATCCTGCGCGAGGCGCTGGCCGAGGGCCGGCTGGACGCCGAGGAGCACGCCGAGCGCATCGACGGCGTCTACCGCGCCAAGGCCATGGGCGAACTGGAGCCGCTGATCGGCGACCTGCCCGCGGCGCGGGAGGGCGCCGGCGCGCACAGGACGGCGGCCGCGTACGCCCCGGAGCCGCCCGCCGACTCGTCGGCCACCAGTCTGGTCGGCGTCTTCAGTTCGGCGGTCCGCAAGGGCCGCTGGCGGGCGTCGGCGAGGCTGACCGCGGTGGCGGTCTTCGGCGCGGTGGAGATCGACCTGACCGAGGCGCTCTTCACGCGTCAGCACCTGCACATCAACGCCGTCTCCGTCCTCGGCAGCGTCGAGATCCGGGTGCCGGAGAACGTGACGCTGCGCGGCGGGGGCTCCGGCGTGCTCGGCGCCTTCGAGGCGGAGTCGTACGAGTCGGACGACCCGGCCGCTCCCGTGATCACGGTGCACGGTTTCGCCGTGCTCGGCAGCGTCGAGGCCAAGCCCAAGCGCGGCAAGTGGGTACGCGATCTGCACGGCCGTATGCAGGACCGGATGCACGGCCGGACGCGGGACCGCAGGGAACGGCGGCACGGGCACATGTAAGGCGGCAGCACGGGCACATGTAATACACACCTGTAAGGGGCGCCACATCCGACGCTGCTTTCAACGTATACGCCACGGTGTGCATAGAGCCGCGTACAGCGGGTAGGGCTGGTGCATCGTCTCTCGTACGGCTGCGGGGTGTGCGAAACGTCGTGCGCAGCGAGACGGGCAAGTGGTGACTGAAATCGCCGAGCCGTCGTCAGGAGTAGACCGTGCTGCTACCGCATCAGCCCCTGCAGGACGCCGCCGTCGTGCCCGCCCAGCGAGTGCCCGCCAGGGACGAGGCGGGACCCTGGCACTCCGAGGCGGTGTGCCGACGGGACGAGGCGGGACTCTTTTTCGCGCCGTCGAAGGAGCCGACGGCCGCCCGGCTGGCCAGGGAGGAAGCCGCGAAGCGGGTCTGTGCCCGCTGCCCAGTGATGATCGAGTGCCGCGAGCACGCCCTGCTCCAGCCCGAGCCGTACGGCGTCTGGGGCGGCCTGACCGCCGCCGAGCGCCGGGTCGTCCTGGCCCGCCGCCGGCGCCGGGACGCCGAGCTCCAGCGCTCGGCCCGGATGCCGGCCGCGGGCTGACGTCCGTACGACGCACAGCGACGGCCCGGTGCCCCACCGCGAGAGCGGCGGGGCACCGGGCCGTCGGGCGTCCGGAGCGGTGTCTCAGCTCGGCCGCTCGAAGTCGATCGAGCTGTAGGCGCGCAGCTTGGAGAGCCGGTGCTCGGAGTCGATCTGCCGGATCGTGCCGGACTTGGAGCGCATCACCAGCGACTGGGTGGTGGCGGTCTCCGCGCGGTAGCGGACGCCGCGCAGCAGCTCGCCGTCGGTGATGCCGGTGGCGACGAAGAACACGTTCTCGCCGCTGACCAGGTCATCGGTGTGCAGCACCCGGTCCAGGTCGTGGCCCGCGTCGATCGCCCGCTGCCGCTCCTCGGCGTCCTTGGGCCACAGCTTGGCCTGGATCGTGCCGCCCAGGCACTTGATCGCGCAGGCCGTGATGATGCCCTCGGGCGTACCGCCGATGCCCAGCAGCAGGTCCACGCCGGTGCCTTCGCGTACGGCCATGATCGCGCCGGCCACGTCGCCGTCGGCGATGAACCGGATGCGCGCGCCGGCCTCGCGGATCTCCTTGACGATGCCCTCGTGCCGGGGGCGGTCCAGGACGACGACGGTGACGTCCTCGGGGCTGGAGCGCTTGGCCTTGGCGATCCGGCGGATGTTCACGCCGACCGGCGCGTTGATGTCCACGTAGTCGGCCGCGTCCGGCCCCGTGACCAGCTTGTCCATGTAGAAAACCGCGGACGGGTCGAACATGGAGCCGCGCTCGGCGACGGCCATGACGGAGACGGCGTTGGCCATGCCCTTGGCCGTCAGCGTCGTACCGTCCACGGGATCCACGGCCACGTCGCACTCGGGGCCGGTCCCGTCGCCCACGCGCTCGCCGTTGTACAGCATCGGCGCCTGGTCCTTCTCGCCTTCGCCGATGACGACCACGCCGTTCATGGAGACGGTGTGAATCAGGGCACGCATGGCCTTGACCGCGGCGCCGTCCGCGCCGTTCTTGTCGCCACGGCCGACCCAGCGGCCCGAGGCCATGGCACCGGCCTCGGTGACCCGGACCAGTTCGAGTGCGAGGTTGCGATCGGGGGCCTCTGGGCTGACCTCGAGCTGGGACGGCAGATGATGCTCGGTCATCGGAGCGCACCTTTCTGTACGGCGACGGCCGGGTAGGTGAGGGTTCGCTCGACCTTATCGCTATGTCGAGAAAATGAGCAGAGGGGTCCACGGATGAGCACCGCAACCCGGCCGCGGTACGGCGGAGGCGGTGGCCGGGACGCGACGGGTGGGGGCCTTGTCCGGCTCGTCCCCGGCATGGGGGACCATAGAGGGCGTGGCTGGTATGCGAGGCAAGCAGACGGTGCGGGACATGGTCCTGTCGATGGCGGTGATCGGCGTGGTCGTCGCGGCGATTTACTTCTTCATCCCGCACGACGACAGCAAGGGCGCCGAGAACAGCGCGGTGAAGACGGTCGGCTACCGCGTCGAGCTCTCGACCGCCCGGCGCGCGGCACCGTATCCGGTCGCCGCGCCCGAGGGGCTGTCCAAGGACTGGCGCGCCACCTCCGTCTCGTACGAGGCGAGCGACGACGGCCGCGGCGGCGCCTGGCACCTGGGCTTCCTCAACCCGAAGGACCAGTACGCGGCGGTCGAGCAGAGCGACGCGCCGGCCCGTGAGTTCATCAAGAAGGTCACGCTGAACGCCACCCCCGCCGGCGGCCACCAGCAGGTCGACGGCGCCCGCTGGGACCAGTACAAGGGCGACACGTACAAGGCCCTCGTGCGCAAGGAGTCCGGCCACACCACGGTCGTCACCGGCACCGCCTCCTACGACGGGCTCGCGGAGCTGGCGGGCGCGCTCAAGGCGAAGAACGAGAAGTAACGGCCGTACGGCATACGGCAGAGGCCGCCGCACCCGGAGCGGGTGCGGCGGCCTCTTGTCGTACGCGAGGGGCTCAGACCGTGGTGGCGGCGTCCTCGAAGGACAGGCGCGGCGAGCGCGGGAAGAACGCGTCCTCGCCCGGCTTGCCGATGTTGATCACCATGAAGGACTTCTGCTTGCCGTCGCCGAAGAACTCCTTGTCGACGGCGGTGAAGTCGAAGCCGGTCATCGGGCCGGCGGCCAGGCCCGCGGCGCGGACGCCGAGGATGAAGTAACCGGCCTGCAGGGTGGCGTTCTGGGTGCCGGCGACCTCGCGGGCCGCGGCCTCGGCGAAGAAGGTGTCCTTGATGCCGGGGGCGTGCGGGAAGAGCTCCGGCAGCTTCTCGTGGAAGTCCAGGTCCACGGAGAGGATGACGGTCAGCGGGGCCGACAGCGTCTTCGGGCCGTTGGCGCCCATGGCGTGCTCGACGAGGCGCTTGCGGGCGTCCTCGGAGCGGACCAGGGTCAGGCGCAGCGGCGACTGGTTGAAGGCGGTCGGGGCGAACTTCACCAGGTCGTAGATGGCCTGTACCTGCTCGTCGGTGACCGGCTCGTCCGTGAACGTGTTGGCGGTCTGGGCCTCACGGAAGAGGAGGTCAGCAGCGGCGGCGTCAAGGGCGAGAGTCATGGAGGGCACCTCGGTGATTCGTGGTGGTTCCGGGCCGGGAACGGTCCGGTCGTACACCCTCAACTTTAACGCCGATAGGTTAACCTTCAACTAAAACGCGCCGGTTGTGAGCCGATTCACATAGGCGGTCGATGGGGGCGGGTCCTGCCGTACGCGGTGGAATCCGGTCGTACTCGGGCGGGCCCGGCCGCGCCCCGGTCACTCCTCCGCCTGCTCCTCCTCCGCCAGTGCCGCGTCCAGCCGGGCCCGGGCGCCGTCCAGCCAGCGCCGGCACACCTTCGCCAGCTCCTCGCCGCGCTCCCACAGCGCGAGCGACTCCTCCAGCGTCGTGCCGCCCGCCTCCAGGCCGCGGACCACCTCGATCAGCTCGTCCCGCGCCTGCTCGTACCCGAGCGTGGACGTCACGTCCGGCGCGCCCGCCGCCTCGCTACCGGCTTCGCCGTCCGTGTCCATGCCCGTGTCCGTCTTCGCCTTGGCCATGCGCCCCAGCCTAAGCGGGGGGTGTGACAGCGCCGTCCACGCGGCGGACCGTGAAATCGCCCTCGGCCACCCGGGCCCGCAGCTCCTCGTCCGCGCCGACCTCCTCCGGCGAGCGGACCGCGCTGCCGTCGGAGCGCTGCAGTACCGCGTAGCCGCGCTCCAGCGTGGCCTTGGGGGAGAGCGCCACCACCCGCGCGAGGGTGTGCGACAGCTCGGAGTCGGCCCGGTCCAGCAGATGGCCCAGCGTGCGCCGGCCGCGCTCCAGCAGTGCGGTGACCTGCTCCTCGCGGGCCTCCACCATGCGGTGCGGCTCCCGTATGCACGGGCGGTTCAGCGCGCCCGCGAGGCCGCGCTCCTCGCGGTCCAGGAAGCCGGTGACCGAGCGCAGCGCGCGCTCCCGCAGGTGCTGGATGCGGACCAGCTCCTCGCCCACGTCCGGTACGACCTTCTTCGCCGCGTCCGTCGGCGTCGAGGCGCGCAGGTCGGCGACCAGGTCCAGCAGCGGGCTGTCCGGCTCGTGCCCGATCGCCGACACGACGGGCGTACGCGCCTCGCCCACGGTCCGTACGAGCTGCTCGTCGGAGAACGGCAGCAGGTCCTCCACGCTGCCGCCGCCCCGCGCCACGATGATCACGTCCACGTCCGGCCGGGCGTCCAGCTCCCGCACCGCCTCGATCACCTGCGGGACCGCGTGCACCCCCTGCACCGCGACGTTCCGCACCTCGAAGCGGACGGCCGGCCAGCGGTGCCGGGCGTTCTCCAGCACGTCCCGCTCGGCCGCGCTGGCCCGGCCGCAGACCAGCCCGATGAGCTGCGGCAGGAACGGCAGCGGGCGCTTGCGCTCCGCCACGAACAGCCCCTCGGCGGCCAGCGCCTTCTTCAGCATCTCCAGCCGCGCCAGCAGCTCGCCGACGCCCACCGGCTTGATCTCGGCGGCCCGCAGCGAGAGCTGGCCGCGCGGCGCGTACCACTCCGGCTTCGCGTGCACCACGACCCGGGCGCCCTCGCTGATCACGTCCGCGACCTTGTCGAAGACCTGGCGGTAACAGGTCACGCTCACCGAGATGTCGTGCGACGGGTCGCGCAGCGTCATGAAGACGACTCCCGCGCCGGGCCGCCGGGAGAGCTGGGTGATCTGCCCCTCGACCCACACCGCGCCGAGCCGGTCGATCCACCCGCCGATCAGGCGAGATACCTCGCCCACCGGGATGGGGGTCTCTGCGGACGTCTGTAGAGCCATGCGCCGAGGGTATCGGCGGGCACTGACAGCGCGGCCCGTGCCGCCGGCTCAGCCCCGTGCCGCGGGCTCGTTCCCGCGCCGCTTCGCATACTGCGCAGCCAGCACAACCAACCCGACCACCAGCCACGCCCCGCCGACCACCTGGGCCGTCGGGGACGCTTCGACGATCACCGCGACCACGACCGCCAGGCCCAGCAGCGGGACGATCACATGGGCCAGCAGGCCCCGTGCCGCGGCCCGCTTGCGCAGCCAGAAGTAGCCGATCACCGACGCGTGCAGCAGCCCGAAGGCGGTCAGCGCGCCGACGTTCACGATCGAGGACAGGTGATCCAGGCCGTCGTCCCGGCGCGCCGCCCACACGGCCGCGACGAGCGTGACCACCGCCGCGCCCAGCAGCGCCCGGCGCGGTACTCCGCTCCCCGCGTCCACCTTCGCCATCGCCCCCGGCAGCCGCCGGTCCCGGGCCATCGCGAACAGCAGCCGCCCGGCCGCCGCCTGCCCGGCCAGCGCCGCGAACGCCGCGCCGATCGCCTTGCTCGCCGCGACCAGCTTCTGCAGCCACTCGCCGGCCGCCGCGTTCGCCGTCGCGTAGAAGGCGTCGCCCTGCTCGGCCGGCTTCGCCGCCAGCTCGGCCGCCGACATCGGCGCGAGCAGCGCGGCCAGGTACGTCTGCACGGCGAACAGCACGCCCGCCACCACCAGGCAGGTCAGCACCGCCCGCGCCACCCGGTGCCCGCCCCCGGACGCCTCCTCGGCGAACGCGGCGATCGCGTCGAAGCCCAGGTACGAGAGCACTGCCACCGACACCGCGGACAGCACCGCGCTCGTCGAGAACGCGCCCTCGCCCGTGAACGGCGCCGTCCAGCCGCGCTGCGCGCCGTCCGTCGCCAGCACCCACACCGCCGCCACGACGAAGACCACCAGCACCGCGATCTCCATTGCCAGCACCAGGAAGCCCACCACGGCCGCGGTCCGTACGCCCCACAGGTTCAGCAGCGTGGTGACGACGACCGCGACCGCCGTCCAGATCCACTGGTGCACCGACGGCACCAGGGAGTGCAGCGCGATGCCGGAGAAGAGGTACGCGACCGCCGGGATCAGCAGGTAGTCCAGCATCGCCATCCAGCCCGCGATGAAGCCGGCGCCCTCGCCCAGGCCGACCCGGGCATAGGTGAAGACCGAGCCGGCCTGCGGCGCGACCCGCACCATCTGCGCGTACGAGTACGCCGTGAAGGCCATCGCGATCGTCGCGACGACGTACACGATGGTGATCGCGCCGTGCGACTTGGCCTGCAGCGTCCCAAAGATGCCGACCGGCGCCATCGGGGCGATGAAGAGCAGGCCGTAGACGATGAGGTCCCGGAAGGACAGGGACCGCTTCAGCCGGGCCCCGGCGGCCAGGGTGGCACCGGCGTGGCCGTCGGGGCCTGTGGAGCCGCCGGGGTCGGGGGCATCGCCGGACGGGGGCTGCGGCTCGGCCGTTGGGGACATGGCGGACACCTCTGCAGTACGAACGGGCCGCCGGCGATCGACGGCCTCACATGATCGTCGGCCGTACCGCGGTTTCGGGCAAGCCGCCCTGCCGTACAGGCATCCGCCCCGCGACCGTACCGACATCTCCCCTGAGAACGCTGTGTTCCGACCCCTGGCCATGCCTTCCGTTCGCCGCCACCCCGACCCGTACGATGGGAACCATGACCACCCCGACTTCCCGCCGCGTCCTCCTCGCAGCCCCCCGCGGATACTGCGCCGGCGTGGACCGAGCCGTCATCGCCGTCGAGCAGGCCCTGCAGCAGTACGGCGCGCCCGTCTACGTACGCCACGAGATCGTCCACAACAAATACGTGGTCAAGACGCTGGAGAAGAAGGGTGCGATCTTCGTCGACGAGACGGAGGAAGTGCCCCCGGGCAACATCGTCATCTTCTCCGCGCACGGCGTCGCGCCGACCGTCCACGACGAGGCCAAGCGCGGCAAGCTCGCCACCATCGACGCCACCTGCCCGCTGGTCACCAAGGTCCACAAGGAAGCCGTCCGCTACGCCAAGGAGGACTACGACATCCTCCTGATCGGCCACGAGGGCCACGAAGAGGTCATCGGTACGAGCGGCGAGGCCCCCGACCACATCACCCTGGTCGACGGCCCCGAGGACGTGCAGAACGTCGAGGTCCGCGACCCGGACAAGGTCGTCTGGCTCTCCCAGACCACCCTGTCGGTCGACGAGACCATGGAGACGGTCGACGCCCTGAAGGGCCGCTACCCCAATCTCCTCTCGCCGCCCAGCGACGACATCTGCTACGCCACGCAGAACCGCCAGACGGCCGTGAAGCAGATGGGCGCCCAGGCCGACCTCGTGATCGTCGTCGGCTCCAAGAACTCCTCCAACTCCGTCCGCCTGGTCGAGGTCGCGCTTGGCGCCGGCGCCAAGGACGCGCACCTGGTCGATGGCGCCGAAGAGATCGACGAAGCCTGGCTGGAGGGCGTCGGCACGGTCGGTGTCACCTCCGGTGCCTCCGTCCCCGAGGTCCTCGTCGAGGGCGTACTGGAGTGGCTGGCGCAGCGCGGGTACGAGGACGTGGAGACGGTCACCTCCGCCACCGAGTCCATCCACTTCTCGCTGCCCAAGGAGCTCCGCCGCGACCTGCGCGCGGAGGCGAAGGCGGCGACGGACGGCGAGTCCGCCGCGGAGTGACCCGACGGCACACCGGCCGGTTCCCTTGTGGACCCGGCCGGTTCGCCTTTTGAGGGGTGAAGCGGCCCCGCCCCGCCTAGCCTTTCCCCCATGAACGTATTCGGCGTGGACATCGGCGGTTCGGGCATCAAGGGCGCCCCCGTGGACCTGGAACGCGGCGAGCTCGCGGAGGAGCGCTTCAAGGTGCTCACCCCGCACCCGGCCACCCCGGAAGCGGTCGCCGACGGCGTCCGGCAGGTCGTCGAGCACTTCGACTGGTCGGGGCCGGTGGGGGCGACGTTCCCGGGGGTGGTCATGGGCGGGGTGACCCGGTCGGCCGCCAATGTCCACAAGTCCTGGATCGGTACCGACGCCGTCTCCCTGCTGACCTCCCGGCTCGGCGGCGAGGCCGGCGGCTGCGAGGTCACGGTACTGAACGACGCGGACGCGGCCGGGCTCGCCGAGATGCACTTCGGGGCGGCCCGCGGCCGGATGGGCACGGTCATCATGCTGACCCTGGGCACCGGCATCGGCAGTGCCGTCTTCACCGACGGGCAGCTCGTCGCCAATACCGAGCTCGGCCACCTCGAACTGGACGGTCACGACGCCGAGACCCGCGCCTCGACCCGGGTCAAGGACGAAGAGGGCCTGAGCTGGCACGAGTGGGCGCCCCGGCTGCAGAAGTACCTCCGGCACGTCGAGATGCTCTTCACACCCGAGCTGTTCGTGATCGGCGGCGGGGTGAGCCGCAAGGCCCACAAGTTCCTGCCGCTGATCGAGGGCGTCAGGGCCGAGATCGTGCCTGCGCAGCTTCAGAACAACGCGGGGATCGTGGGGGCCGCAATGGCCGCCCGGCGGGCTTCCCACCCGGCCGCTGCCGCTCCCGCTCCTGGTCAGGACGCCGGTCTCGGGGCCGCCGACCCCCGCCCCGGTGGACCTCGTGACGCTGCGCCCGCCGCCGGAGGATGAGCAGGCCCTTCCGTACGAGGACGATCAGCACGCTGAGGGCCGTGCCGAGGTAGAGCCAGCCCGCGTTGACCGCGAGCAGGGTGAAGACGCCCATCAGCAGGCTGCCCGCGCCGTCCCCGCCGCGCGCGACGGGCAGGCTGCCGACGGTGTACGAGATCGGCAGCGTGACGGGCGCGACGACCAGGTCGTACGGGCGTACCCACAGCGCTCCGGCGGCCCCCGCCAGCACGAAGCTGACGCCGTACACGGTCGGTGAGCCGCCCGCCAGCAGCCGGTCCAGGCAGGCCAGGACCAGCAGCGCGAGGGTGGTCAGCAGCGCACAGCCCAGCCCGGTCAGCTTCGGCGCCGGCACCTTGCGGGCCAGCGCGGCGAGCGGGCCCGGCAGCACGCGGCGGGCGCCCGCTCGGTAGACGGTCGAGGTCTCGGCGATGGCGGGACCGGCGGCCTGCGCCGCGGCCTGCGCGGGGGCGTGCGCGGCGGACCGGCCGCCGCGGGCCGTGGGCGGCGCCGCGTCGGGGCGGGACCCGGCGGCCCGCCCCGCGGGCGGCCGCCCGGTCCGGGACGGGGTGTGCTGAGGTGCGCGCGCTTCGTGTTGCTCCACTCGCCAACGGTAGGCCGCTAAGTGGGATTAATAGCCCGTAGGACACGCGCTTTCCCCGACGATGACCTCGGATTCCACGACGATGGCGCTGGACAGCGGTACGGATCCGGTACGGAAGCGGGTACGTACGGGGGCCTGGGGTGCCCCGGAGCGGAGCGCTCGGTGCCCCCCGGCCCGGAGCGTGCGGCGCCCTGGTCCGGCGCGCGGCGCCCCCCCCGGGGCCGGAGTGCGCGGCGGCTCCCGGTCTGGAGCGCGCAGCGGTCCCTGGTCCGGAGCGTCCGGCGCCCCCGGCCCGGAACGCCCGCCGCCCCCGTTCCGGAGCGCCCCGCCGGTCACAGCGGCGGCAGGGCCACCGGTACGGCGCACGGCCCGCCCGTCCCTCCCCGTAGACTGGTGGATCGGCCCACCTGGGCCACCGCCCGTCCGGGCCCGTGCCCACCGAGGCCACTGGCCGTCCGGGCGCTGGCCTCCCCGGGCCGCTGCCCGCCCACCCCACCTCCCGTCGGAAGTCGAGTCGCCAACGTGTCGCTCACGATCGGAATCGTCGGTCTGCCGAATGTCGGCAAGTCGACCATGTTCAACGCCCTGACCAAGAACGACGTACTGGCGGCCAACTACCCGTTCGCCACCATCGAGCCCAACGTCGGCGTCGTGGGCGTCCCCGACCCCCGCCTGGCCAAGCTCGCCGAGATCTTCTCGTCCGAGAAGATCCTCCCGGCCACCGTCGACTTCGTCGACATCGCCGGCATCGTGCGCGGCGCCTCCGAGGGCGAGGGCCTGGGCAACAAGTTCCTCGCGAACATCCGTGAGTCCGACGCGATCTGCCAGGTCATCCGTGCCTTCAAGGACGAGAACGTCGTGCACGTCGACGGCAAGGTCTCGCCCAAGGACGACATCGAGACGATCAACACCGAGCTGATCCTCGCCGACCTGCAGACCATCGAGAAGGTCCTCCCGCGCCTCCAGAAGGAGTCGCGCATCAAGAAGGACATCCAGCCCAAGGTCAAGGCCGTCGAAGAGGCCAAGGCCATCCTGGAGGAGGGCCGCACCCTCTTCTCCGCCGGCATCGTCCAGGGCTCGGGCAACGAGGAGCTCCTCCACGACCTGCACCTCCTCACCACGAAGCCCTTCCTCTACGTCTTCAACGTCGACGAGGACGAGCTGACCGACGAGGACTTCAAGAACGAGCAGCGCGCGCTCGTCGCCCCCGCCGAGGCGATCTTCCTCAACGCCAAGCTGGAGGCGGACCTCGCCGAGCTCGACGAGGACGAGGCCCTGGAGCTCCTGCAGTCCGTCGGCCAGGAGGAGCCGGGCCTGGCGACCCTCGCCCACGTCGGCTTCCGCACCCTCGGCCTGCAGACCTACCTCACGGCAGGCCCCAAGGAATCCCGCGCCTGGACGATCAAGAAGAACGCCACCGCCCCCGAAGCCGCCGGCGTCATCCACACCGACTTCCAAAAGGGCTTCATCAAGGCCGAGGTCATCTCCTTCGACGACCTGGTCGAGACGGGCTCGGTAGCCGAGGCCCGCTCCGCCGGCAAGGCCCGCATGGAAGGCAAGGACTACGTCATGCAGGACGGCGACGTGGTGGAGTTCCGCTTCAACGTCTGATCCGCTTGGCAAAAGGCCGTCCGATCCGCTCTGCCGCGGGTCGGACGGCCTTTTTGCGAGTGATGCAGGTCACTCGGCGTGGCCGTCACAGGGGTGAGGTGGGGTGCATCTCGTGTGTGGACTGAATCCGCAATGGGAGGTGCACATGAAGGTCGTCGTGGTGGGGGCCGGGTATGCGGGGGTTATTGCGGCTAATCGGGTGGCCGGGAAGGTGGCGGGGGCACGGGTTACGGTGATCAATCCCCGGGCGGAGTTTGTGGAGCGGGTGCGGCTGCATGAGCAGGTGGCCGGGACCGGGGGCGCGGCGACTCCATTGGCGTCGATGTTGAGGGACGGGGTCGACGTGCGGGTGGGTGCCGTGGAGAAGGTCGGGGATGGGGAGGTCATCCTTGGTGGCGACGGGGCGAGTGTGGACTTCGACCACCTGATCCTTGCGGTGGGCAGTACGGTCGCGCCGTTGGCGGGGGCCGTTCCCGTGGGGACCTGGGAGGGGGCGGAGGAGGCGCGGATCGCGCTGGCCGGGCTGGGTGGTGGGAGGGTGGTCACCGTCATCGGGGGCGGGCTGACGGGGGTCGAGACGGCAGCCGAGGTTGCCTTTGGGCGGCCCGATCTTCGTGTGCGGATTGTGGGGACGGCGATCGCCGAGAGTCTGTCGGCGGGAGCACGGAAGCGGGTGCGCGCTGGTCTGGATCGCTTGGGTGTGGAGGTCGTTGAGGATTCCGTCGAGCGGGTCGGCCCTGGAGAGGTGTTTCTGCGGTCGGGTTCGGCGGTTGTCTCCGACCTCACGCTGTGGGGGGTTATTGGGAGCGTGCCCGATCTGGCCGCTCGGAGTGGGCTTGAGGTGGAGGGTGACGGGCGGGCGGTGGTCGATGAGTATTTGCGGAGTGTGAGTGATCCGCGGATTTTCGTTGTGGGTGACTGTGCTGCGGTTCCTGGGGCTCGGGCGGCCTGTGCGACGGCCATGCCGCAGGGGGCGCACGCGGCGGATACGCTGGCGCGGATGATTCAAGGCCGTCAGCCGAAGCCGTACTCCATGGGGTACACCGGACAGGCGTTGAGCCTGGGCCGGCAGGACGGAGTGCTGCAGGCCAGCCGCAGGGACGACACCGTACGGCGGGCCTACTTCGCGGGGCGCGCCGCGGCCGTGGTCAAGGAGCGGATCTGTCGGTTCGCGAAGTTCGGTGCTCGTACCGCCACTTACGCCTGGCTGCGGGGCGCGAAGTGACCGACCAGCCCGAAACGACGGATGAGTTCACCGCGGACGAGTTCACCGCGCACAGGCCCCTGCTGTTCTCGATTGCCTACGAGATTCTCGGGTCGGTGGCCGATGCCGAAGATGTGCTGCAGGACAGTTACCTGCGGTGGCGGTCGGTGGATCACGCCTCCGTGGAGAACGCGCGGGCCTATCTGGCGCAGATCGTCACCCGGCAGGCGCTCGGCGTGCTGCGGTCGGCCGCGCGCCGTCGGGAGCAGTACGTCGGGCCGTGGCTGCCCGAGCCGCTGGTGACCGACGCCGCCGGCAGTGCACCCGACGGTATCGACCATGTACTCACCGGCGAGGCCGTGACCACCGCGATGCTGCTGGTGCTGGAGGCTCTGACGCCCAGTCAACGGGCGGTGTTCGTGTTGCGTGAGGTGTTCGGGTTCGAGTACGCGGAGATTGCTGAGGCGGTGGGTAAGTCCGAGGCCGCGGTGCGGCAGTTGAATCAGCGGGCGCGCAGCAGCGTGCGTGAGAGGCGGCAGACCGCGGTCGCCACCCCCGCCGAGGCCGAGCCGGTCGCCGAACGGTTTCTGGCGGCGGCCGCGACCGGTGACGTCCAGGGCCTCATGGATTTGCTCGCACCCGATGTGGTGTTCCTGGCCGACGGCGGCGGGGTCGTGAACGCGGTGCGGCGCCCCGTGGTCGGGCCCGACAAGGTCGCCAGGCTGCTGCTCGGGCTGCTGGCCAAGGGCGCCCGCAAGGGCGAACTCGACATCCGCGTCGGTGCCTACAACGGGATGCAGTCGGTCGTGGTGCTCATTGACGGCACACTCGATCAGGTGACCTCGGTCGAGGTACGCGACGGTGTCGTGACGGCCATTTACTGCGTCCGCAACCCGGAGAAGCTCGCGGCGGTCAAGGTCTGACCTGTGTCTTCAACACAGCGAGTCTTCAAGGCCGCGCGCCTTCGAGGCGCCTGCTGACGAGCCGCCAGGCTCGCCAGGCCGGTACGCCTCCCCCCTCAAGCCCCCTTCAAATGCCGCATCAGCCGTTCGAAGTCCTGCCAGCCGGAGAGGTCGGACGGGTCGCCGGGGAGGGGGTAGTAGAGGGCCGGGCGGGTTTTCGGGCCGAGCTGGACGGGGGGCTCGGAGAGGGGGGTGCGGCGGGCGCGGTCGCCCGGCATCGCGCGGACCTCCTCCGCGCCCAGTACGAAGGCCAGGGGGACGCCGGGGCCCTCGAAGCGGGGCGGTACGGCCAGGTCGCGGCGGGCCTTGCGGAGCTGGACCAGCATGGACTGGAGGTGGTGGCGGGTGGCCAGTACCTCTGCGGCCCGGGGGAGGGCGTCCAGCGGCAGTTCCTCGTCGGGGCCGTAGCCGAAGGCGAGGGTGATGTCCTCCTCGATGCCGGCCGTGGTGCGGTTGATGCGGACCGTGGCCAGGCCGGGGCGGGCCGGGGTGCCGACGACCACGAGCCAGGTCGGGTCGGGGGCGCGGTCGTGGGCGAGGTCGGTGAGCCCGCGCAGCGACCAGGGGAGGTTGGCGGGTTCGGCGGTGCCCCAGCCGGCCGGGGGCTCGCCGGTCAGCTCGCGCCATACCGATTCCAGGGCGCCGCCGAGTACCAGCCGGTCGTCGGCCGGGTGGACGGTACGGAAGGAGACGGCGAGCTGGCGTTCGCCGGTGTCGGCGACCTCCTGGAAGGTGGCGGCCAGCGGGGTACGGGCGTCCTCGGGAGTGGCGCCAGGGCCCTCGATCGGGGCGAACAGGCCGTTCTGGAAGCGGAGTACGGCGCCGGACAGGCCGTCGTAGTAACCGTCCCGTTCGTCCTGCACGACCCAGCGGGAGGGCCAGCCGGGGAGGCTGTTGCGTACGGCGGGGGAGAGGGTGGCGCCCGGGTTGGTGACGATCTGGAGGCCCAGTTCGGCGTTGGCGGCAGCCCGGAACGCGTCCGAGAGCCAGGCCGTCATGGCGACCACCGGGCGGTCCTGGATGATGACGGCGACCTTGTCGGTGAGCACGTCGACGGCGGGCTGCGCGGCGGCGGGCGTGGGCGCGACGCTCACCCCGTCGGTGTCCACGACGGCGAGCGAGCGCGCGGCCTCCGGCGGCCAGGCGGAGCCGCCGGACAAGGAGGCGAGCCGCGCGGAGAAGGTACCGGCGAGCCGCTCGGCCTCCCCGACGCCGGTCGTGGCGCGGGCCTCCGTCCACCAGAAGGGGACGGGCGGCGGCGTGGCCCCGAGCAGCCGCTCGGCCTCGCCCTCGACCTGTACGAGGACCGGGGCCTCGATGGAGACGAGGGGGCGGCCCTCGGCGTCGCAGAGCTGCACGACGGCGTCCTCGCCCGTCGTCCCGACCAGCTTGTCGGGGCCGCCGGAGAGCAGGCCCGCGAGCACGGTCAGCGGGTCCGGCATCTTCTGGGTGAGGGCGATGACGTCCTTGGTCATGTGGCCGTCCGGTTCCTGGTCGTAGTCGTCGTGGTGGTGGGAAGGGTGGGCGGGCGCCCTGTCACCCCTCCGTGTACACCGTCTGGATCAGCCGGTTCGGCCGTCCCCGCTGCATGAACACGCCGCGCCCCGGCGGCTGCAGCGAGGCGTACGTGCCCGGGAAGAGCTGGCCCTCGCTGCGGTCGCCCGACATCAGGAGCGCCGAGGCGCCCGACTCGCGCAGGCTCAGCATCAGCGGCTCGTACATGCCGCGGGAGGCGCCCGCGACGCGGCGCGTCAGGACGAAGTGGAGGCCGATGTCGGCCGCGGAGGGGATGTAGGGCAGGAAGGGTTCGAGGGGGGCCTGGCCGGCCGTCGTCAGCACGTCGTAGTCGTCGACGAGGACGACGATCCGCGGGCCGCCGCCCCAGCTTCCCGGCTCCAGGTCCTCCACGTCCGTGCCGTCGCCCGGCAGCCGCTTCTCGAGCTGCGAGGCGACGCCGTGGGCGAGGCCCGCGCACATCTTGGGGTTGTACGCGTAGCCGCCGCGGAACTCCTCAGGGATCGCGCCGCGGAGCCCGCGCCGCGGGTCCATGACCGCGAAGACCAGGTCGTCCTCGCCGTAGCGCTCGATGAGGCCCTGCGCGACGGTCTTGAGGAGGTTGGTCTTGCCGCACTCGCTGTCGCCGAGGATCAGCAGGTGCTGGTCGTGCTGGAAGAGGTCGAGGAGGACGGGCGCCAGGGCCGTCTGGTCCAGGCCGATCGGGACCCGCTGGGGCTCGGCCGCCGGGCCGGGCAGCGCGTGCGGTTCCAGGACGCGCGGCAGGACCCGTACCGGCTGGGCCACTTCGCCGCTCCACGTGGCCCGGACCGTACGGGCCGTACGCTCCAGGACCGCGCCCAGCTCCGAGGTGTCGGCCGTCCCGTCCGTACGCGGCAGCGCGATCTGGGCGAAGAGCTTGCCGTCGGTCAGGACGCGGCCGGGCTCGTCGGGGGAGAGGGTCTCGGCGAGCTTGCGGTCGATGCTGGACTCGCTGGGGTCGTTCAGCCGCAGCTCGACACGGGTGCCGAAGTGCGACTGCGTGGCGATGCGGACGTCGTTCCAGCGGGTCATGCCCGCGACGACGTGGATGCCGTAACCGCTGCCCCGCTTGAGGATGTCGACGACGGCCTCGTCCAGCTCCTCGAAGTCGTCGCGCAGCGCGCCGAAGCCGTCGATGACGAGGACGATCTCGGCGGAGGCGAGCTGCGGGAGGCGGCCCGCGGCGTGCAGCGTGCGGAGCTGGTCGACGGAGTCGATGCCGTGTTGGCGGAAGAGTTCCTCGCGCAGGGCCAGCATGTTGCGTACTTCTTCGACCGTGCGGCCCGCGCGCTCGCGGTCGGCGCGGCCCGCGACGCCGCCCACGTGCGGCAGGCCCGACAGCGCCTGGAGGCCGCCGCCGACCAGGTCCAGGCCGTAGATGCCGACTTCCTGGGGCGTGTGGGTCAGCGCGACCGAGAGGGCGAGGGTGCGCAGCAGGGTCGTCTTGCCGGAGGCCGGGCCGCCGATGATCGCGGCGTGACCGCCGGCGACCGTGAGGTCGAGGACGTACTGGCCCTGCCACTGCTTCGTCGGGTCGTCGAGGAGGCCGAGCGGGATCTGCAACGGGCCGCGGCGCGCGGCGAGTTGCATGCCGCGCGCGCCGACCTCCACCGGGCCCGCGGCCTTGTCCAGGGCGATGGCGGCGGGCAGCGGCGGCAGCCAGATGCGGCGTACCGGGTCGGCGGCGCCCTCCAACTGGCCGACCATGACGCCCATCTCGGTCGGGCCGGTCTCGCGGCGGCGCATCTGCGGCTGCTGCTCGGCGGAGGTGTCCGGCTCGGCGAGGGTGTTGTACGCCTCGTACTCCAGGGCGAGCGGGCCGGTGTCCTCCTCCTCGGCGCGCTGCACGGGGCCGCGGTAGGCACCGGAGACGTAGCTCGCCTTGAAGCGCTCGTAGTGGCTGGTGTCGACCTTGAGGTAGCCGAAGCCGGGCAGCGGCGGGAGGTGGAAGGCGTCGGTGGTGTCCAGGACCGTACGGGACTCGTCGGCGGAGAAGGTGCGCAGGCCGAGCCGGTACGAGAGGTAGGTGTCCAGGCCCTTGAGCTTGCCGCCCTCGATGCGCTGGCTGGAGAGCAGCAGGTGTACGCCGATGGAGCGGCCGATGCGGCCGATGGACAGGAAGAGGTCGATGAAGTCCGGCTTGGCGGTGAGCAGTTCGCCGAACTCGTCGATGACGACGAAGAGGTGCGGCAGCGGGTCCAGGTCGGGGCGTTTCTCGGCGCGCAGCGTGGCGTAGTCGCCGATGTCGGCGACGTTGCCCGCGTCCTTGAGCACCTGCTGGCGGCGCTTGACCTCGCCGGCCAGCGAGGCGTGCACGCGCTCGACCAGGCCCGCCTGGTTCTCCAGGTTGGTGATGACACCGGCGACGTGCGGCAGGTCCGCGAACGGGGCGAAGGTCGCACCGCCCTTGTAGTCGACGAGGACCATGGCCAGGTCCTCCGGCGGATGCGTGGCGACCAGCGCCAGTACGAGCGTCCGCAGCAGCTCCGACTTGCCGGAACCGGTCGCGCCGACGCACAGGCCGTGCGGGCCCATGCCCAGCTCGGAGGACTCCTTGAGGTCCAGCAGCACCGGCTCGTGGGAGTCGCTGATGCCGATCGGTACGCGGAGGAAGGCACGCTCGCCGCGCGGTGCCCACAGCCGCGACAGGTCCAGTTGCGCCACGTCGTCGATGCCGAGCAGCTCGGCGAAGTCGACGGGACCGGACAGCGGGGCGTCCACGAGCGACTCGGCGGAGAGCCGCATCGGCGCGAGCATCCGCGCCAGGCCCTCGGCGAACGGGACGCTGACCTCGTCCACCGTGCCGTGCGCGCTGATCGGCTCCTGCTCGCGCAGATCCTCGATGACGACCTGGTCGCCGTTCACGGTGATGCGGACGCTGACCTGCCCCGGCTCCTGGACCCGGTGCTCCAGCAGGTGCAGGACGGAGACGCCCATGTCGCGCAGGCCGACCGCGTCGTCCGGACGCGGCAGGTCCACGGCGTCCTCGCCGTGCCCGTCGGACACCACGAGCAGCCGGGAAGTCATGGCCAGCGCGTCCCTGTTGGACAGGCCGCGGCGCACCTCGGCCGCGTACGAGGCGCGGCGGCGCAGCTCGGGGCCGATCTGCCGGGCGAGCTGGGGCGCGGAGGGGGCGATCCGGCGGGCCGCCACCGGGCCGTCGAACTGCTCGGTGTCGAGCAGATGCGGCAGCCACTTGGCCCACTCCCACTCGGGGAGCCGGTCGCCCGGTACCGCCAGCGCCATCGCCACGTCGTCCGGCGCGTGGGTCGCGGCGGTCTGCACGAGCAGGGCGCGGGCGACGCGCAGGCAGTCCTCGCGCGGGCCGACGACGCTGATGTTGCCGACCCGGTCGAGCGGGACGGTGAGCGGGAGTTCGGTGCCGGTGCGGAAGCGGTCCATCAGCGCCGACGCCTCGTTGAGCATGAAGCGGTCGGGCGGGGTGAGGACGGAAGAGCCCTGCTGGGCGACCGTGAGATCGCGGACCGGCATCTCGCCCGTGCCGACGCGCACCCGCAGGAAGTCCCCGTCCAGCCGGCGGCGCTCCCACAGCCGGGCCGGGTCGCGCACGATGTCGTACAGCGCGTCCGGCGGCGGGTTCAGCACATCGGCCTGCTCGCGCCGCTCGCGCTCCTCGCGGGACAGCTCCTCGCGCAGGTCCTCCAGGTAGGCGAGGTACGCCTCGCGCTGGGTGCGACGGGTGCGCTGGGCCTTGCCGCGCTGCGAGAAGGCGAGGCCGAGGGTGCCGATGAGGGTGACGACGACGATGATCGCGCCGAGCCCGGCGAACTGGCTGTTGCGTACGACCGTCATCATCACGACGGACGACAGGACACCCGCGACGGGCAGCAGCGACATCGCGACGTTGCCCGACTTGCCCTCGGGGAGGTTGGGCGGGGCTTCAATGACGCGTGCCTCGGGCGCGGCCTGGGGCCGCGCGGTCCTGGCCGGGCGGTGGATCAGTCGGGTACTCATCGGCGTCCGTCACTCACGGTCGGGCTCGGCATGGGGTCAGTGGCGCTGCTGGGAGAGCCGGAACGCGTCCGCGGCGAGGCGGGTGGCGGCTTCCCTGGTGGAGTGCGCGAGGAGCTCGGTACGGATCGTGCCGCCGGCCGCCAGATGCCGGTCGTACGGCAGGACCTGGACGCTCGCCCCCGTGGCCCGCAGCGACTTGACCGCCTCGTCGAGGTCGAGTCCGCCGTGCGGGACGAGCTCGGTGAGCATGACGACCGTGCCCGCGATCACGTGCGGCGGCAGCCCCTGCATCCACTGCAGTACCGAGTGGGTGCTGGTGATGCCCTCCAGGGTGGCGGGCGCGGTCAGGACGCGGGCCTGGGCGGCGGAGAGCGCCACGCGGGCGACCTCGGCGGGCAGCGTCTCGCAGTCCACGACGGTGACGCCGAAGTACCGGCGCAGCGAGACCATGACCCGCTCGTACGCCCTGGTCTCCAGCATCGCGCCGATCTGGCCCTGGCTGCCGGGCAGCAGCCAGGCGTTGTTGGGGAGCTGGACGAGGTACCCGGTGACGTCCAGCAGCGACATCTGCGGCTCGACGATGCCCGCCAGGTCGCCGGTGGTCCAGCGCAGCGTCTCGGCGCCGAGGCGCAGCGGCAGCGAGCCGAGCGACGGGTCGGCCTCGACGAACAGGACCGGGTCCTGCCGGTAGTGCGCGTACGCCGTGCCGAGCAGCGCCGCGACCGTCGACTTGCCCGAGCCGCCCCGGATGGAGGTCACGGCGATCTGCCGGCCGGTGGTCACCGGCTGCTGGAGGACCTCGGCGGTGGCGGTGGTCTCGGCGACCTCGCGCGCGGCGGAGGAGGAGACGGTACGGCGCAGGTTGCGGGTGGCCCGCGCGGCGAACGACTCACCGTGCCGCGGCTTGCGCCCGGTGCGGGCGAGGCCCTTGTCCACGACGGGGCGGGAGTCGGGGGTGCGGTGGGGGCGGGCGTCCGGGGCGTAGGGGGCTTGGGGCGGGAGCTGCTGCTGGTACTGCTGTTGATGCTGCTGCGGGTAGTGCTGGGGCTGGTCGTACTGGGGGGTCTGCTGGTACTGGGGTGAGTGCTGGTGCGGGGTTGCTTGCGGGTACTGCTGCGGCCCGGCGGGCGGCTGCGCGCTCGGCTGCGGGGTGCTCTGGTGAGGCGCGGCCTGCTGGGGCGTGGCCTGCTGAGACGCGGCCTGTGGCCCGGTCTGCTGAGGTGCGGCCTGCTGCGGTGCGTCCTGGGGGGCGGCCCCGCCCCGCAGGTCACGCAGCACATCGCCCTGCCAGTTGTCTCCGTTCGGCATGTCAGCCCTTCTTTTCCGCCCTGCTGCCCCGCCCGGAGCGCCTGCGCGTCGAACTCAGAACTTGATGGAGCGTGTTGAGCATCAGAACTTGTTGAGCAGCTGTCCGTACACGCCGAACGCCCCGACCGCGAGCGGGAAGAGCCCGATCACGCCGATGGATTCGACCAGGTCGGCCACGCGCCGCAGCCGGACCTGCACATGCTCGGGCGGCTGCACCGCCAGCACGAGCAGCGGCAGCACCGCCGCCGCGCACAGCACGACGAACGGCCCGGCGCCCCCGGCGTGGTCCAGCCACACCACGACCAGCCGCACGACGAGGACCGCCGCGGCGGCGAAGAGCGCCACGACCTCGGCCACCAGCGGGAAGGCGCGCGCCCTGGAGAGCAGCACCAGTGCCACCAGCGCGGGCAGCGCCACGGTCCACACGGTCGGCGTCGCGGCCGTGGTGAGCAGCCAGCCGCCGGCGGTCGCGGAGGCCGCGGTGACGATCGTCGCGAGGGCGAGGCCGCGGTGGGTGGCCGCGAGCGCGTTGCCCACCTGGTGGCGGCTGACGGACGTGCCGCCGGAGCGGCGGTCGTCGAGCGCGGTGAGCCCGGAGGCCATCAGGGCGAGCCGCGGCAGCAGGCCGAGCAGGATCACGGAGCAGACGGCCATCACGGCGCCGAGCCGCACCGGGTCGTCCTGGAGGGCTGCGACCGCCTCCCACACCACGGCGATCCCGGCGGTGGCCGCGGCGGCGATGAGCCCGCCGCGGCCGAGCGGCGAGAAGTATCCGAGGAGCGCCAGCGTCACGACGAGCGCGCCGCCGACGGCGGCCAGCCGCGTGGTTCCCGACCAGGCGTAGGCGTCGGCGGCGGTCCAGGCGGTGAGGACGCCGAGGCCGCCGGAGGCGAGCAGCAGCGCCGTGGCGAGCCCGCGGTTGCCCTGCCCGATCTTCGCGACGAGCGCGCCGGCCGCGAGGAGCACGAGCGTGACCGCGACCAGTACGCCCACGAGCGCGTCGAGCGCGAACTCGCGGCGCGCGAGCACCGCGGCGACCAGCGCGAAGGCGACCGTCGCGACGCCCGCGCTGACCCGGCGCGCGGCGGGCCGCCAGCGCCAGGTCTGCAGGTCCAGGTCGTCGGCGACCAGGTCGGTCACGTCGTGCACGACGGGGGCCGGCGGCGCCGAGTGGGCCCGGACGAGCCGGAGCACGGCGCCGTCCGCGACCTCCGCCGACGACAGCGTGCTGTCGTGCGGCAGCGCGGAGCCGTCCGACGTGATGAGCTGCCGGGTCATCGGCCGCGACGCGGCCCGGTCGTCCAGGAGCTGCAGGATGTCCGGCAGGAGCTGCCCTATCGGGGTGTCGGAGGGCAGGACGATGTCGGCCCGGCGTCGCTCGCCGACCAAGGTCACCCGGCTGAGTTGCGCCCGGGCTGTCGTTGCTGTGCTCACCACTTACGGGAACCTATCGTCGCGACGTTGAGTACTCGGGCCTGTACGGCGTTCCCATGTTACTGGTGCCCTGCCCATTCCCTTTTGTGCGGAATTCCGCCGCCGGTGCGTCGAATTCCCGCTTTATCCACCCGAGTTATCGGTGTGAAATCCCCGACAACCTTCCCACTCATCCTGCTTTTCCCGGATTCCCCGGTTCTACCGCTTCGCCGCATTCGCCGGCTGCTCGTACTGCTGTTCCTGGCGCTGCTGCTTCTCCTGCTCGGCCTTCTGCTGCGCCAGGGTGTGCTGGAGGAAGGACCATCCGACGCAGCCCGCGCAGAGCACGGCGGCGATGGCGATGCCGGCGAACATCTTGCCGATCCGCTCGTCCGCCGTTCGCCGCGCCCGCTGCGCGCCGAACAGCAGCGCGTCCCGCATCCTGCGCCGGCGTACCGCCACCGACTCCAGAAGCTGGCTGTCGTAATCCCGTGCCATACGTCTCGTCGTCCGTTGTGTCGGTCGTGTGGGTCCCTGGAACATATGGCATGGGTGAGGAAGCAGTACACCCCAGGGTCACGGGGTCAGGACCGAGTGAGTCCCTGGAAGATCATGAAACAGATCCACAGCACGGGAATCAGCGCGATATACGCGAGCGGCCGCTGACGCACCGGCTTCCCCGGATCGGCCTGCCGCCCGTGCTGCCCCGGCACTGGCGCGGGCAGCTTGCTGACCTTGCGCCGCGCGACAAGATTCCAGACCACGGTGAACGGCGTGAAAAGAAACAGCGAAAACGGACTCCACCAGCCCTGCCACAACGTGACCGTCATCATCGTCCGATAGACCGCGATGCCGCAGTTCCCGCACATCGGCCCGTCGTACTTCTGAAAACGCATCAGAATGAGAAACCCTTGATGCGCCCGGAACGTCACCCGCGCGACAGGCGTTCCTCCGCAGAAGCGACACGCTTCGTACGCGGGCTGCGGCGACATCCCGTACGGCGCGGGCGGCATGCCGTACTGGGGCTGCGGGGCTCCGTACAGCGACTGTCCGGCTTGCGGCGCTTCGGGCCGCTGGGCGTACGGGTTCCGCGCTGTCCTGTTCGCCTCGTACCAGGAGCGGAGCGACTCGACGGTGGCGTCCAGGAGGCCGCTCTTCAATGCCTGGTCGATCATCCCGTCGCTGATCCGCTCCCCGAGAATCACCGCCATGGCCGCGCGGACGGCGTCGGCCGGTGACAGTCGTCCCTCCGGCGACAGCCGGGGCAGGGGGTTCGCCGACCACCGGTACTCGGTCGTGAGGGCACCGACGCCCTGCAGTGTGCTGACGGCGTGCAACAGCGCCTTGCTGTAGCGGGGGTAGGGCATCTGGATCACGCCGTTGGCGTCCTTCTCGCCCCCGCCCCACTCGACCTTCCGGTCCTCGTCCGTCAGCGCGTCGAAGGCGTCGCCGAGCTCCCGCCAGGCCGCCGGGTTGTCCCGGTCGAGCGCGGCGAGCAGGCGCTGGTCGTCGGCCGGGGTGACGGTACGGGCGAGCTCCTCGATCGCGGCCACACCGGGGGCGGCGGTGACGGGTCCGACACCGGGCTCGCGGCTGAGGAGGCCGAGGACGTCCAGGGGCGCGACGCCGCGTTCCCGCGCCGCACGCACCTTGGCGTCGTACCACTCCAGCCCTGCCCTGTAGGCGTCGACACTGCTCGCCTTCCGGTCCACCCAGCCGACCTCGTCGGAGTCACCCCAGGCATAGCCCATCACCTGCCCGTCGGGAGCGGAGACGGTGATGTACTGCACGGGTGCGGGCATGTTGCTCAAGCTGTCTCGAAGCGCGGGTTGGCCGACACGGGTTCAGCCACCGGAGGCCAGGTCCTTGAGTGCGGCGAGTGACGGGGCCTCGGTCAGGGAATCGCGGACAGCATGGCTCAGCTTGTTGTCGTTCGCGCCCTGGGCCAGTTCCGCGAGGAGAGCCGTGGGTGCGAGCCCACGGGCCTTACCGCCGCGCAGCGCCCGAAGCCACGAGGCGCCCGCGTTCACCTGGCCGGCCGTGAGGCCAGCGGGTACGACCCAGCCGGCCGCGTCGTCACTGTCGTTGCCCCAGACGTACCCGATCACCGAGCCAGCCGCGTCGGCGATGTTCAGGTACGCGACCGGTCCGCTGGTCTCCCGGTTGTACGTCGGAGGGCCGGACACCTGGTTGAACGGCAGGTCCTCGGCAAAGCGCGGGTTGATCGGTCGATCGCTGCTCATGACGTCCACATTCCTTTACCTTCAGCTGTTCGGCGATGAGGCTACGGCCTCGGCAGAACCTCGCCGTAGACGTGCCACTTGCCGTCCGCTTCGTCCATGAAGACGCGCGTCACCTTGTACTCGCTGCCGCGGGCGAGGAGCAGCTCCCGTTCACCCTTGACCTGCGTGATGTGCTCCAACCAGAGGGCCGGCGTGCCCTGCGGCACCCGCAGATGCATGTACACGGACTTCTGGTCGAAGGGGGGCGGAGGTTTCTTGCCGAGTGCCGTGGAGGTGTACGCCTTGTCGTCGAAGACGCGGCCTTCCATGTCCAGCGGTGAGTCGAGGTCGAGGTGGCCGATTTCGGTGCCGCGGACAACCATGATGTTCTCGGGCACGGGGCGGGCGCCCATGACCTTGTCCATCTCATCGATGGTGTGTGTGATCGAGTCGGGCACGTCGTGTCCGAAGCGCAGGTGCCCGTTGATCTGGGTGTAAGCGCTTCCGGTGTAGGTCACCAACGACTCCTTGGACGAGGCGGGAACCTGGTCCATGAAGTCGTCCCAGTACGCGTTGCCGTAGCGGAGCCCCGCTTCGTCGGTGACGCTGGGCGCGGGGTTCGTGCCCTGTGCCAGTTCGGCCTGGGCCACCGCGTGCTTCTCGGCGTCCGTGAGCTGGTCGAAGTCGTCCGCGGACACGTGCGGCTTGTACTCGAACGGCTCGCCGGGGCCGCTGCCCGGTACGTCCGTGCCCCCGTGGCCCGGGGCGGCCGGTGCGTCGGTGCCGTGGTGCGCGGCGGCGTCGGCCGCGTCATGCCCGAGGTCCGGATGGTCGCCCGGGTGCGCCGCGTCGTCGCCGTGCCCGGTCGCGTCGTCGGCATGGCCCTCACCGTGGGGGTGGCCGTCACCGGGCGCGTCGTGATGTCCGCTGCCGGCACCGTCGTGCCCGTGCGTGCCGGGGGCGTCGTGGGTGGGGGTGTGCGGGCCGTCCGGGAAGTGGGGGCCTGCCTGGCTCGGTACGTGGGTGCCGACGTCCCCCGGCAGGTGGCCGGCCGGAGTCCCGCCCGGCACGTGGCCGCTGGGGCCCGCGGGCATGTGTGCGGGGCCGGTCGGTGGGTGGGCGGTCGAGCCGAGCGGCGTGTCGCCGTGGCCGCCCATCGGGACCGTGTCGCCCGCGTGGGCGCCCGACATTGCCGGCTGGTCGATGGTCCAGGACTTCGGGAGGCCCGGGGTGCCGGGGACTGTTTCGTGGGGGATCGGGGTTGTCTCGATGGCACCGTTCGTGCCGATGAGGTTGCCGTTGGGATCCAGGAGGCGGCCGTCGGGGAGCTGCACCGAGCCGTCGGGCAGCTTGGGGATGTCGACATTGCCGATCCCCTTCAGGCCCTTCGTGATGTCGCCGATCTTGGTGAGGCCGGCGCCCGCGCCCTTGGCGACATACGTCATCGGGTCGATGACCTTGCCCGCCTTGCCGGCCACCGACAGCGCCTT
>NZ_JOAX01000025.1 GCF_000720485.1 Streptomyces ochraceiscleroticus
CTGCTGACGGCGGCGGAGGCACCCGCTCCCGTACGGCTCCCGCCGCCCCCCGACCCGCCCTGGTACGGAGTGCTCCGCACGCCCGGTAGGCTGGTCACATGTCCGAACCGACCGGTGCCGCCCGCCGTCGCGGGCCCTTCAAGGTCGGGGACCAGGTCCAGCTCACCGATCCCAAGGGTCGCCACTACACGTTCACGCTCGAAGCGGGGAAGAGCTTCCACACCCACAAGGGAGCCTTCCCCCACGACGAGCTGATCGGCGCTCCCGAGGGCAGTGTTGTCCGTACCACCGGGAACGTCGCCTACCTCGCGCTGCGCCCCCTGCTCCCCGACTACGTCCTGTCCATGCCCCGCGGTGCCGCCGTGGTCTACCCCAAGGACGCGGGGCAGATCCTGGCGATGGCCGACATCTTCCCCGGCGCCCGCGTCGTCGAGGCGGGAGTGGGATCCGGGTCGCTCAGCAGCTTCCTGCTGCGCGCCATTGGCGACCAGGGCATGCTGCACAGCTACGAGCGGCGCGCCGACTTCGCCGAGATCGCCACCCAGAACGTCGAGCGGTACTTCGGGGGCCCGCACCCCGCCTGGACGCTCACCGTCGGTGACCTCCAGGACAATCTCTCCGACGCCGACGTCGACCGCGTCATCCTGGACATGCTCGCCCCTTGGGAGTGCCTGGACGCCGTCTCCAAGGCGCTCGTCCCCGGCGGCATCCTGTGCGCGTACGTCGCGACGACGACGCAGCTCGCCCGCACCGTCGAGGCCATCCGCGACCACGGCACCTTCAACGAGCCGTCGGCCTGGGAGACCATGGTCCGCACCTGGCACGTCGAGGGCCTGGCCGTCCGCCCCGACCACCGCATGATCGGCCACACCGGCTTCCTGCTCACCGCCCGCCGCCTCGCGGACGGCGTGGAGCCGCCGCTGCGCCGCCGCCGGCCCGCCAAGGGCGCGTACGGCGAGGACTACACCGGCCCCGGTGGCCAGTCCGCGCCCGCCGAGGAGCAGCAGGTGCACAAGACCCCGGCCCAGAAGCTGCGCGAGAAGAAGGAACGCGAGCAGCGGGAGCAGGCCGGCCAGGACGCCGCCGAGAGCTGACGCGCTCGCAGCAGTACCGATCCGAACCGCACGGCGCCGCCGGTGAGTTCCCGCACGGGAACCCCGGCGGCGCCGCCCGTTTCCGGACATGGGGGAACTACCGGCGTGGGCCCCGCGTTCCCAGGGCAAGGGCCGAGTTCTTCAAGTTTTCTTCTTGGTCCGGACTTGTTGGTTCCGTGACGGGGCGTCGTGTGGAACGATGCCGGGCAACCCCCACCGCCACAGCTCTTCCCAGGAGTTATTCCGCGTGCAGTCCTTGGCAGGCCCGGACCTTCCGCACACCGGCACGACCTTCATGCAGTGGCTCGCCACCGCGACCGCTGTCGCGGGTGTAGTGGCCCTGGCCTCCTTCGTCCAGCCCGCCGGCGCCGCGGTCTCCACCGCCTCCGCCGCGACCTCGACCGCCGGCCGCCCCGCCCCCGCGGCCACCGCGCCGGACGCCGGCGCCGCGCATTACCCGCTCGACTGCGGACCGAGCAAGGTCGATGTGGCCGACAGGCTCTCCGGTGACCTCGACGGCGACGGCGCTCCCGAGACCGTCGCCGTGGTCCGCTGCCACGCCGAGATGGGCACCCCGCCCAGCGGTGTGTACGTCCTCGCCGCGCCGTCCGTGAAAGGTGCCGCGCCGCGCGTCGTGGCCACCCTCGTCGACCCCGCCGACAAGCTGAGTGTGCAGGACCTCACCCTGACCGGCAGCGCGCTGAGCGCCACGCTCTCGGGATACTCCAGCACCGATGTGCCGCGCTGCTGCCCCGATGTCCACAAGGGCGCCAAGTGGCGATGGGAGAACGGCAAGTTCGTCCAGAGCGAACTTCCCGCCGCGGAGGACGGGCTTCCGGCCGCCCGGGGAGTCTGACCGCGCCAGCGTGTAACCGCGGCATCACTGTCCGACGGCAACATCACCGCGCGTCCGACCGTCGGTTTCCGGCCGGACGCGCTCCGTTGCTCTCCGTCGCCGGGCCGCTCGTCCGGTTACTCCGCGTCCGGCCGGCGTGCGGTTGCCCGGCGTCCGGTTACTCCGCGTCCGGCCCGTACACCTCGGCCTTGTCCGACACGCGGCGCACGTGAATGCAGTCGCCGGGGCACTCCTTCGCGGAGTCCCGCACGTCGTTGAGCAGCGGCAACGGCACCGGCGTGGTGGCGCCCTTGTCCTGCAGCAGCTCGTCGTCGGCGCTCTTCACGTACGCCAGCCCGTCGATGTCGAGCTCGAAGACCTCCGGCGCGTACTGCGCGCAGATGCCGTCCCCGGTGCAGAGGTCCTGGTCGATCCAGACCTCGAGCTCGGTGGCTTCTTCCTGGGCGCTCATCTCGCCTGCCGTTCCTGCGTACGTTTAACCGATGTTGTCTAAGTAGTGCCAGCACTGACGGGTGTTGACCGTGTCGACGATACAACCGGTCGCTTTCCGATGTTGTCGGGTGGGTATCACCCCAGGGTGAGGACGTGCGCAAGGGTGAAGATCGGACACACCCCGACAGTCTTTTCGATCTAGGGGTTTCAACCTGCACCGGCCCAGGTAGGGTCAGGAAGCGTCCAGCTCCCCTTGGAGGAGGTGAGGACCGTGGCAGCCCACGACGACGACATCAACCGCGGCATCCGGCCGGGGCGGGGGTCTGAAGACCCTGCCGGCCAGGTTGCCTATCTCGAGCAGGAGATCGCCGTCCTGCGACGCAAGCTCGCCGACTCTCCGCGTCACACGAGGATTCTCGAAGAGCGGATCGTCGAGCTGCAGACCAACCTGGCCGGCGTATCGGCTCAGAACGAGCGACTCGCCAACACTCTCCGTGAGGCCCGCGACCAGATCGTCGCGCTCAAGGAGGAGGTCGACCGGCTCGCTCAGCCGCCGGCCGGCTTCGGTGTCTTCCTGCAGGCGAATGAGGACGGCACCTGCGACATTTTCACCGGAGGCCGAAAGCTCCGGGTCAATGTCAGTCCGAGCGTCGAGCTCGAAGAGCTCAGGCGTGGCCAGGAGGTCATGCTCAACGAAGCGCTCAACGTGGTCGAGGCCATGGAGTTCGAGAGCGCCGGGGACATCGTCACCCTCAAGGAAATCCTGGAGGACGGCGAGCGCGCCCTGGTCATCGGGCACACCGACGAGGAACGGGTGGTGAGGCTCGCCGAGCCGCTGCTGGACATCACCATCCGCCCCGGCGACGCCCTGCTCCTCGAGCCCCGCTCCGGCTACGTCTATGAAGTCATTCCCAAGAGCGAGGTCGAAGAGCTGGTCCTCGAAGAGGTACCGGACATCGACTACACCAAGATCGGCGGTCTGGGCGGCCAGATCGAGCTGATCCGGGACGCCGTCGAGCTCCCGTATCTCTACCCCGATCTGTTCAAGGAGCACGAACTGCGCCCGCCGAAGGGTGTCTTGCTCTACGGCCCTCCCGGCTGCGGCAAGACGCTCATCGCCAAGGCGGTCGCCAACTCCCTCGCCAAGAAGGTCGCCGAGGTGACCGGCAAGCCCGCGGGGAAGAGCTTCTTCCTCAACATCAAGGGCCCCGAGCTCCTCAACAAGTACGTCGGCGAGACCGAGCGGCACATCCGCCTGGTCTTCCAGCGGGCAAGGGAGAAGGCAAGCGAGGGCACGCCCGTCATCGTCTTCTTCGACGAGATGGACTCCCTCTTCCGCACCCGTGGCTCCGGGGTCAGCTCGGACGTGGAGAACACCATCGTCCCGCAGCTGCTCTCCGAGATCGACGGTGTGGAGGGCCTGGAAAATGTGATCGTCATCGGTGCCTCGAACCGCGAGGACATGATCGACCCGGCGATCCTGCGGCCCGGCCGGCTCGACGTCAAGATCAAGATCGAGCGTCCGGACGCCGAAGCGGCCAAGGACATCTTCTCGAAGTACCTCACCGAGCGGCTTCCGCTGCACTCCGACGACCTCGCCGAGCACGGCGGCTCGAAGAAGGCCGCGGTCAGCGGCATGATCCAGTCGGTCGTCGAGCAGATGTACGCGGAATCGGAGGAGAACCGCTTCCTGGAGGTCACCTACGCCAACGGTGACAAGGAAGTCCTGTACTTCAAGGACTTCAACTCCGGCGCCATGATCGAGAACATCGTCGGACGCGCCAAGAAGATGGCCATCAAGGCATTCCTCGAACAGAACCAGAAGGGTCTCCGGGTCGCCCACCTGCTCCAGGCATGCGTGGACGAGTTCAAGGAGAACGAGGACCTGCCCAACACGACCAACCCGGACGACTGGGCCCGGATCTCCGGCAAGAAGGGCGAGCGGATCGTCTACATCCGCACCCTGGTCACCGGCAAGCAAGGCGCGGACACCGGTCGCTCCATCGACACGGTGGCGAACACCGGACAGTACCTGTAACACCGCTCACCGGCTGCGGATGTCCCAGGCGGGGCGTCCGCAGCCGGACGCTTTCCAGGGGCCGGGACGCACCCTGGAGATCCCCCGGCGGAACAGGGAAAACCGGACTGGAGCAATGACTGTAATGATCTCCCCAGCGCCGCATCGGCGTTCTAGGCTCTTCGGTACCACCGCACCACACAGTGCGGAAGCGGGGACCGCATACGGACCGGAAGCGCAGCGGTACTTGAGCGCCGACCCCAGCAGGGGGCGCCGCCGGGCAAGGAGGGCCGCATGACCGTACGGCGAGTAATGGGCATCGAGACGGAGTACGGCATCTCCGTCCCCGGCCACCCGAACGCCAATGCCATGCTCACCTCGTCCCAAGTCGTCAACGCCTACGCGGCGGCGATGCACCGGGCGCGCCGCGCCCGCTGGGACTTCGAGGAGGAGAACCCGCTGCGGGACGCCCGCGGCTTCGACCTCGCACGTGAGAACGCCGACGCCAGCCAGCTCACGGACGAGGACATCGGTCTGGCCAACGTCATCCTCACCAACGGCGCGCGGCTCTACGTCGACCACGCGCACCCCGAGTACAGCGCCCCCGAGGTCACCAATCCGCGCGACGCCGTCCTCTGGGACAAGGCCGGCGAGCGCATCATGGCCGAGGCCGCCGAGAAGGCCGCCCAGGTCCCCGGCGCCCAGCCGATCCACCTGTACAAGAACAACACCGACAACAAGGGCGCGTCCTACGGCACGCACGAGAACTACCTGATGAAGCGGGAGACCCCCTTCTCGGACATCGTGCGCCACCTGACCCCGTTCTTCGTCTCCCGGCAGGTCGTCACCGGTGCCGGACGCGTCGGCATCGGCCAGGACGGCCACGAGCACGGCTTCCAGCTCAGCCAGCGCGCCGACTACTTCGAGGTGGAGGTGGGGCTGGAGACGACGCTCAAGCGGCCCATCATCAACACCCGCGACGAGCCGCACGCGGACGCCGAGAAGTACCGCCGCCTCCACGTGATCATCGGCGACGCGAACCTCTCCGAGATCTCCACGTACCTGAAACTGGGCACGACGGCGCTGGTCCTTTCCATGATCGAGGACGGCTTCATCAACGTCGACCTCGCCGTCGACCAGCCCGTACGCACCCTCCACCAGGTCTCGCACGACCCCTCCCTGCAGCACCTGATCACGCTCCGCAGCGGCCGGACACTCACCGCCGTGCAGCTCCAGATGGAGTACTACGAGCTGGCGCGCAAGTACGTCGAGGAGCGCTTCGGGGCCGACGCGGACGAGCAGACCAAGGACGTCCTCACCCGGTGGGAGGACGTGCTGGGCCGGCTGGAGAACGACCCGATGAGCCTGTCCGGCACGCTGGACTGGGTCGCCAAGCGGGAGCTCATGGAGGGCTACCGGCGCCGCGACAACCTCGACTGGGACGCTGCCCGGCTGCACCTGGTCGACCTCCAGTACGCCGACGTACGGCCCGACAAGGGCCTGTACAACCGACTGGCGGAGCGCGGCAAGATGAAGCGCCTCGTGACCGAGGCGGACGTCGAGAGGGCGGAGATCAAGCCCCCGGAGGACACCAGGGCCTACTTCCGGGGCCGCTGCCTGGAGCAGTACGCGGACGACGTCGCCGCGGCGTCCTGGGACTCCGTGATCTTCGATCTGCCGGGCCGCGACTCGCTCCAGCGCGTGCCCACGCTGGAGCCGCTGCGCGGCACCCGCAACCACGTCAAGGAGCTTCTGGACCGCTGCCGCACGGCGGAGGACCTGGTCCGGGTCCTCAGCGGCGGCTGAGGAGGTAAAGACGCGTACAGGCCGCTCACGGCCTGATCGCGGTCCGATCGTGACCGATCCGGGGCCCGCCGGGCGGCTGAAAAGTCCGCCCGGCGGGAATCATCGAGGTGAGTCCCGGACGTTGAGGGAAAGTGCAAGGCCGATGTCGGACCCAGCTTGTAGGGTCTGATCTTGACAGTCACATCGAGCGGGGCGAACCGAGCGGGGTGAGGGATATGGCGACCAAGGACACCGGCGGCGGGCAGCAGAAGGCTTCGCGTACCACCGAAGAGGTCGAGGAGCAGACCCAGGACGCGGAAGCGTCCGAGGACCTCAAGGAACGCCAGGAAAAGCTGTCGGACGACGTGGACTCCGTCCTGGACGAAATCGACGATGTCCTCGAAGAGAACGCCGAGGATTTCGTTCGAAGCTTCGTTCAAAAGGGCGGAGAGTAACGCGCATTCCGCCAGGGCGCGCCCCGACGAAAGTCGGGTGCGCCCGGCGATGCGCCTCGCCGCATGCCGCCCGCGGAGCCATTCCGCGGGGCGGCGAGCGCTGGACACGCGACTGGGGTGGCCGCGGCGGTACCGAGCCGGTGCCCGGCGGCGCACACCGTATGTGGATCATGTAAACGGTATGGGTAAGGTCCGGGGCGTAACGTGCTTCAGCTGCAGCGCAGCGCTGGGCCAAGTCAAGGATCGGCCGCACGTCTTGGGCGGGCGGCCGAGTATCCGGAAGGAAACGTGTGGAAGCCAATACTCGAAGCACCGGGCGTCTACCAGCTGCCTTCCTGACGCCTGGGTCCTCCTCGTTCATGGACTTTCTCAGCGAGCACTCTCCGGAGCTGCTTCCGGGGAACCGGCCGCTGCCGCCCGTGCAGGGGGCGATCGAGGCGCCGCACGGCACGACGATCGTGGCGGCGACCTTCCCCGGTGGCGTCGTGCTCGCCGGTGACCGCCGGGCGACGATGGGCAACGTCATCGCGCAGCGGGACATCGAGAAGGTCTTCCCGGCGGACGAGTACAGCGCGGTCGGGATTGCCGGCACGGCGGGGCTCGCCGTGGAGATGGTGAAGCTCTTCCAGCTCGAGCTGGAGCACTTCGAAAAGGTCGAGGGCGCGCAGCTTTCCCTGGAGGGCAAGGCGAACCGCCTCTCGACGATGATCCGCAGCAACCTCGGCATGGCCATGCAGGGCCTGGCCGTGGTGCCGCTGTTCGCGGGGTTCGACGTCGACCGGGGGAAGGGCCGCATCTTCTCCTACGACGTGACCGGCGGGCGGTCGGAGGAGACGGGGTACGCCGCGACCGGATCCGGTTCGGTGTTCGCCCGGAGCGCGCTCAAGAAGCTGTTCCGGGACGACTTCTCCGAGAACGAGGCGGCGACCGCGGTCGTGCAGGCGCTGTACGACGCCGCGGACGACGACTCGGCGACCGGCGGCCCGGACCTGGGCCGGCGGATCTACCCGATCGTCACGGTGATCACCGATGAGGGCTTCAAGAGGCTCACCAGTGACGAGGTCTCCGAGATCGCCCGTGCGGTGCACGAGCGGCGCCTGGAGCAGCCGGACGGTCCGCGGGCGGCGCTGCTCTGACGGGCGGCAGCGGACTTGCGGATGACGGATGATCCGGAGGTGCTTTCGCCAGTGAGAGAGCCATTGACAGAAAGGGACGGATAGCCGGTGTCGACGCCGTTCTATGTCTCACCCCAGCAGGCCATGGCGGACCGCGCCGAGTACGCCCGCAAGGGCATCGCGCGCGGACGCAGTGTTGTTGCTCTGCAGTATGCCGACGGCGTCGTTTTCGTCGCCGAGAATCCTTCCCGTGCACTGCACAAGGTCAGTGAGATTTATGACCGGATCGCCTTCGCGGCGGTCGGTAAATACAACGAGTTCGAGAACCTCCGGATCGGTGGCGTGCGCTACGCCGATCTGCGGGGGTACACCTACGACCGTGAGGACGTGACCGCGCGCGGGCTGGCGAACACCTATGCCCAGACGCTCGGTGCGATCTTCTCCAGTGCGGCCGAGAAGCCGTACGAGGTGGAGCTGCTGGTCGCGGAGGTGGGCAATACCGCCGAGGACGATCAGATCTATCGACTGCCGCATGACGGTTCGATCGTGGACGAGCACGGCTCGGTCGCGGTCGGCGGCAATGCCGATCAGATCAGCACTTACCTCGATCAGCACCACCGGGACGGCATGTCGCTGGGCGAGGCGCTGAAGCTCGCCGTGGAGTCGCTGTCGCGGGACAACAACGGCGGGGAGCGCACGCTGACCCCCGAGCAGCTCGAGGTCGCGGTCCTGGACCGCAAGCGGCCGCAGCAGCGGAAGTTCAAGCGGGTGCTGAGCAGTCAGCTCTCCCGGCTGCTGGCGTCGGAGGGTTCGTCGGCGGGGGCCACCGAGGCCGGTTCCGCCGAGGAGCCGGAGTCCGGCACGTCCGGTGAGGAGACCGGCTCCGAGCGCTCGGAGGGCTCGGAGGAGTAGTCCGGTCCCCGTGCCGGGAGCGTGCCCGCTTCCGTCCGTCTCGCGCCGCCCCGGTGGGTCATCTCCCACCGGGGCGCGCGGCGTTCCAGGACGGTTTTCAGGGGCGCGGCGGGGCGGCCGTTGACCCGCGGGTGATCAGTTCGACCGGGAGCGTGGTGGGCGCGGCGGGCGGGCGGCCGGCCAGGACGTCGATCAGGGCGCGCATGCCGGCCGCGCCGAACTCCTCGGCCGGCAGCCGTACGGTGGTCAGCTCCGGTTCGACGGCGGTGGCCAGGGCGAGATCGTCGAAGCCGGTGACGGAGACGTCCTCGGGGACGCGCAGGCCGAGCCGCCGGGCGGCCTTGCAGGCGCCGGCGGCGAGGATGTCGTCGTCGCAGACCAGGGCGGTGGGGCGGGGGCCGGGGGCGGTCAGGGCCGCGTGTGCGGCGTGCAGCCCGGCGTCCACGGTGAGCGGCGCGGCTTCGGTACGGAGCGCCGCGTCCGGTACGGCCCGTACGGCGTCGGCGAGGGCGTTCGCGCGCAGGTGGAAGGTCCAGGAGTCGACGGCGGCGGCGAGGTGGGTGAGCCGGCGGTGGCCGAGGCCGAGCAGGTGGCGGGCGGTCTGCCGGGCGCCGTCGGCGATGTCGAGGTTGACGGTCGCGGCGGCCGGGGTGTCCTCGGGGTCGTTGTCGAGCATGACCAGGGGCAGGCCCTCGCCGTAGAGGGCGGTGAGCGCGTCGGTGGCCATGGAGGAGGCGATGACGCCGTCCAGGGTGGCGCGGGCGGAGTCGAAGGGGTCGCGGGCCGGGCCGATGCCCTCGGGGGAGGGGTACAGGACAAGGCCGAAGCCGCTGTCGGCGGCGATGCGGGCGGCGCCGGTGTAGACGCGGGCGAAGAATTCGGTGGTGAGCGCCGGCACGACGAGGAGAGCCGTGCGGGTGCGGCCGAGGCGGAGGCTGCGGGCCGCGAGGTTGGGGCGGTAGCCGAGCTCCCGCGCCGCGGCGCGTACGGCGTCGGCCTTGGCCAGGGACACGCGGCCGCGCCATTTGTCGCCGAGTACGAGGGAGACGGCCGCCTGCGAGACGCCGGCGGCGCGTGCCACGTCCTTGCTGGTGACGCGCGCGGTGTCGGTTCCGGCGGGCGCCGTGGCCGGCCGTGTCGCCGCGCCTGTGCTGCCGGTCGTACGGGCTTCCGCCCCCGGTGTCCCGGCTCGCGCCGCCCCCTCTTCGGTCACTGGTGTGGCTGCCCCTTCGTGCGACGTGCTGGTGCGGTTCCGTGCGGCGTGCTGTGCGGTGCCGCGGTGGACCCGCGGTCAGCGGCCATGGTACGTATGACGGGTCACGTTATACGTAACACTAAGACGTACGCTGAACGGCTCCCGGCCCGGACGGCCGGCGGAGAGGGGCGGGTATGGCCGCGGGATACGCGGAGCTGCTCAGGACGCGCCACGCGGCGCGGCTGCTGACCGGCACCTTGGTCGGACGGCTGCCGAACGCCACGGCGGCGCTGGCGGTCGTCCTCTTCACTCGCGCCGAGGGCGGCAGCTACGCCCTGGCGGGTGCGCTCTCGGCCGTGTACGGCCTCTGCAACGCCGTAGGGCAGCCGCTGCTGGGCCGCGCGGTGGACCTGTGGGGTCAGCCGCGCGTCATGCTGCCCTCGGCCGTCCTGTCGGCGCTGGGGATGGTTCTGCTGGCTGTCGCGGGCATCGACCCGCTGTGGCCGGCGTACGCGGCCATGGTGGTCGCCGGGCTCTTCACGCCGCCCCTGGAGGGCGGGCTGCGGGCCCTGTGGCCGGGGGTGCTGAAGCGCCCGGAGCGGGTGCACGCGGCGTACGCGCTGGACGCGGTGGCGCAGGAAGTGATGTTCGCGGTCGGCCCGTTGCTGGTGACGCTGAGCGTCGCGGTGTGGTCGGAGCGGGTGGCGCTGCTGGTCATCAACGTACTCGGGGTGCTGGGCGCGCTGTCGGTGGTGGTCTCGCCGCCGTCCCGGCAGTGGCGCAGCGCGCCGCGTGAGGCGCACTGGCTGGGGGCGCTGCGCTCCCGCGGGATGCTCGTGCTGATCGGGTCGTTCTTCTTCGTGGGGCTCGCGCTGGGTTCGATCGCGGTGGCGGCGGTGGCGTACGCCGACACGCACGGTGGACAGATGGTTTCCAGCTATCTGCTGTCGGCACTGGGCGCGGGGGCGCTGATCGGCGGTGTGGTGTACGGGGCGCGGGAGTGGCCGGGGGCGCCGGAGGGCCGGCTGCGGGTGCTGATCGGGCTGCTGGCGCTCGGGTACCTGCCGTTGGCGCTGGTCCCGGGGGTGGCGGGGATGACGGCGCTGACGGGGCTCGCGGGGGTGTTCCTGGCGCCCGCGCTGGCGTGCGCGTTCATCGTGGTGGACCGGCACGCGCCGCGCGGGACGGTGACGGAGGCGTTCTCGTGGCTGGTCACGACGTTCGGAGTGGGGGCCGCGGTGGGTACGTCAGTGGTGGGCCCGGCGGTGGAGCTGGGCGGCGCGGCGGCGGGTTTCGCGGTCGCGGGCGGCGGTGGTCTCGCCGCGCTGGCGGTGATGGTCGCGGCGCGGCGTTTTCTGCTGCCGTCCGGGATGCGCACGGTGAGCGCCGTCCAGGCGGAAAATGATCGAAACGGTACCGTCGAACCCGGTTTCAGAGCAGGCCATCAGGCGTAATGTTCAGTCATGGACCGCCGCATTTTCGGGCTGGAGAACGAGTACGGCGTCACGTGTACGTTCAGGGGACAGCGCCGCCTGTCTCCTGACGAAGTGGCGCGGTACCTCTTCCGCCGTGTCGTGTCATGGGGCCGCAGCAGCAATGTCTTCCTGCGGAACGGTGCCCGCCTGTACTTGGACGTGGGATCGCACCCGGAATACGCAACTCCCGAGTGCGACAACGTGACCGAGCTGGTCACTCACGACAAGGCCGGCGAGCGCATTCTCGAGGGGCTGCTCGTCGACGCCGAACGCCGCCTGCACGAGGAGGGAATCGCCGGAGACGTCTATCTCTTCAAGAACAACACCGATTCGGCGGGAAACTCCTACGGGTGCCACGAGAACTACCTCGTGGCGCGGCACGGGGAGTTCTCCAGGCTCGCGGACATCCTCATTCCGTTCCTGGTGACCCGTCAGCTGCTGTGCGGCGCAGGAAAGGTGCTGCAGACGCCGCGCGGCGCGGTGTACTGCGTCAGTCAGCGCGCCGAACACATCTGGGAAGGGGTCTCCTCGGCGACGACCCGCTCCCGGCCGATCATCAACACCCGTGACGAGCCGCACGCCGACGCCGAGCGGTACCGCCGGCTACACGTCATCGTGGGTGACTCCAACATGTCCGAGACGACCATGCTGCTGAAGGTCGGCGCCACCGACCTCGTCCTGCGCATGATCGAGGCGGGCACGGTGATGCGTGACCTGACGCTGGAGAACCCGATCCGGGCGATCCGCGAGGTCAGCCACGACATCACCGGTCAGCGCAAGGTGCGGCTGGCGAGCGGCCGGGAGGCGTCGGCCCTCGAAGTCCAGCAGGAGTACTACGAGAAGGCGGTGGACTTCTGCGACCGCCGCGGCATCCGCACGGGCACCGTCGAGCGCGTCCTGGAGCTGTGGGGCCGCACGCTGGACGCGATCCGGGAGGAGGACCTGGACCGGGTCGCGACGGAGATCGACTGGGTGATGAAGTACCAGCTGATCGACCGTTACCGTGCCAAGAACAACATCACGATGTCGCATCCGCGGGTCGCGCAGATAGACCTCGCGTACCACGACATCCACCGCCGCCGGGGGCTGTACTACCTCCTGGAGAAAAAGGGCCAGGCGGCCCGGGTGTGCAACGATCTGAAGATCTTCGAAGGCAAGTCCGTGCCGCCGCAGACGACACGGGCCAGACTGCGCGGCGATTTCATCCGCCGGGCACAGGAACAGCGCAGGGACTTCACGGTCGACTGGGTGCATCTCAAGCTCAATGACCAGGCGCAGCGCACGGTGCTGTGCAAGGACCCGTTCCGGTCGGTGGACGACCGGGTGGAGAAGCTCATCGCGGGAATGTGACCCGTTTCGCGGCGCGGCGGTGTGTCAACGGCCTTTGTGCCGGGGCACACCGCCGTGTTGTCTCTGCCGTGTTGTCTCTGGAATTGCGGTGGGGGTCAGGTCGTAGAGTGGCGGGCATTGCCCACCCACCCCTCTAGCCCGAGTTGGACTGATGAAGCTCACGAAGAACACCCGCCGTGCCGCGGCCGCGGCGATCGCCGTGCCCGTCCTGCTGTTCACCGCCGCGTGCGGGTCCGACGACGAGGGCTCCGGCGCGGGCGTCGCGTCGGTGGAAGGAAAGGCCGGCGAGCAGCCCAAGATCAAGGTCGACAAGAAGGCCAAGCCGTCGGACACGCCGGTCGTGAAGACCCTCTCCGAGGGCAAGGGCGCGGCCGTGAAGAAGGGCGACTTCGTCCGGCTGGACTTCGTGGGCCAGATGACGAAGGGCCAGTCGCTGGGCAGCAGCTGGGCCAAGCAGCCGGGTGCGAGCGCCAAGGCGCCGCGCATGCAGGCCGTCGGCACGGCCGGGACGGCCACCCCGCAGCTCCCCACGAAGGTGATGGAGGCGGTGACGGGCAAGAAGGTCGGCTCCCGCTTCGAGATCGAGGGCACCGCCAAGGCGATCATCGGTGACCAGCTCAACCCGCAGGCGGGCGTGAAGCCCAGCGACGGCCTGGTGTGGGTCGTCGACGTGGTCGCCGCCAAGAAGGCCGACAAGAACGGCGAGGCGAAGGGCGAGCAGGCGGCGCCGGAGGCCGGTATGCCGGAGGTGAAGTCGCCGAGCCGGAAGCCCGCGGAGATCACCGTCCCCAAGGGCGAGAAGGCCCCCAAGGAGACCAAGAGCCAGGTGCTCATCAAGGGCGACGGCCCGAAGGTGAAGGCCGGTCAGGGGCTGATCGCGCAGTACACGGGCGTGAAGTGGGAGGACGGCAAGATGTTCGACTCCTCCTGGAAGCACGGCGGCGCGACCGCCTTCCAGATCGGCACCAACGCCGTCGTCAAGGGCTGGGACAAGGCGCTGGTCGGCAAGAACGTCGGCGACCGTGTCGAGATCATCGTACCGCCCAAGGACGGGTACGGTACGAGCCCGCAGGGCGGCGAGCTGGCCAACCACACGTTGGTCTTCTCGGTGGACATCCTCGACACGTTCTGAGGGCACCGGGGCCGTACGCCGCCCGCCGCGATGATCACGGCCCGGCCATCTGCGAGACTGTCCCGCGTTGTAGAACGATTCGTTCGTAGGAGCACATACGTGAGCATCGACAAGCCCGAGATCGACTTCCCGGAGGGCCCCGCGCCCGCCGATCTGGAGATCGTGGACCTGTGGGAGGGTGACGGGCCGGTCGCCAAGGCGGGGGACACCGTCTCCGTCCACTACGTCGGCGTCTCCTTCAGCAGTGGTGAAGAGTTCGACGCGAGCTGGAACCGCGGCAAGCCGCTGCAGTTCCAGCTCGGCGCCGGCCAGGTCATCGCCGGCTGGGACCAGGGCGTGCAGGGCATGAAGGTCGGCGGCCGCCGCCGGCTGACCATCCCCGCGCACCTGGCGTACGGCGACCGCGGCGCCGGTGGCGGCCGCATCGCGCCGGGCGAGACGCTGATCTTCGTCTGCGACCTGGTCTCGGTCTGAGAACCGGCCGGAGACGGAGCGCCCGCGACCGGATACCGGTCCGGCGCTGATCTTCGCCCACGCGGACACCGTGTCCGGACGCCGGTTACGTCCTTGTGCGGCGCCGGCACGGCGCGTGGCGCGAGCCTTATGGGCCCATGCCCCCTCGGGGGTATGGGCCCTCGGCTTTTGAAGCGGCTCCCGGTAGCGGTACGGTCATCGGTCGAGACCACAGAGAGAAGGGCGTCGATGGCCATTGCCAAGGCGGAGCGGCTGATGAACCTGGCGCTGTGCCTGCTGGGGACCCGGCGCCCGCTCACCAAGCGGGAGTTGCGCGGATCCATCGAGGCGTACGTCGAGGCGTTCGGCCCGGGGGACGGTCCGGCGGGCGCGGGCGACGACGCGTTCAACCGCATGTTCGAGCGCGACAAGGACGACCTGCGTGAGCTCGGCATGGTCATCGAGACCGTCGAGGGCCTGGAGGGGGACACCGGCTACCTCGCCCGCCGCGACTCCAACCGGCTCCCGCCGATCACCCTGGACGCCGAGGAGGCCGCCGCGCTCGGCCTGGCCGCGAAGATCTGGCAGCAGGCCCGGCTCGCGGGCGCGGCCAGCGGCGCGCTCCAGAAGCTGCGCGCCGCCGGGATGCCGCTGGCGGCGGAGGACGAGGGCCCGTACGACCCCGCCCAGCCGCACAGCGCCCTGGAACCGCGCATCCCCGCCCACGAGGCGGCGTTCGAGCCGCTGATGCTGGCGTGCCGGGACCGCCGCCCCGTCGTCTTCGACTACCGCAAGGCCAACGCCGCCCGGCCCGAGCAGCGCCAGGTCGAGCCCTGGATCCTCGAATGCTGGCGCGGCCACTGGTACCTCGCGGGCTGGGACCGCGACCGGCAGGCCGAGCGGGTCTTCCGCATCTCCCGCATCACCGGCAAGGTCCGCTCCCGCGCGGGGAAGTTCACCGCCGAGGTGCCCGACCACGTGACCGTACGGGAGACGGTGGAGAGCTGGGCGGGCGAGACCGCCACCGGCACCGCCCGCATCAAGCTGCGCGCCGACCACGGCTACCCGCTGCGCGCCCGCGCGCTGTCCGTGCGCGAGGCGGGCGGGGGCTGGGACGAGCTGGAGATCCCGTACGGGCACGGCCTGGACGCCTGGCTCGTGGAGCTCGGCCCGGACGTGGTCGTACTGGAACCGGCCGAGCTGCGGGCCGACGTGGTGGACCGGCTGCGTGCCGTGGCCAAGGGCTGAGGGGAAGCGACCAGACATGGCGATCAACGCCATCGACCAAACCCGCCGGATGCTGTCCCTGGTGACGTATCTGCGCGAGCGCCCCGGCGCCCGCGTCAGCGACGTGGCCCGGGCCTTCGGTATCACCGAGGACGAGCTGATCGCGGACCTCGACGTGCTGCCCATGTGCGGTACGAGCTTCCGCGGCGGCGACCTGCTGGACATCGACACCGACGGCGACCGCATCTGGTGGCACAACCCCGACGACGTCGCCGAGCCGCTGCGGCTGGCCGCCGACGAGGCCACCGCGCTGCTGGTCGCGGCGCGCGCGGTGTCGACCCTGCCGGGCCTGCGCGAGGGCGACCGGCAGGCGCTGCTGCGCGCCACCGCCAAGCTGGAGGCCGCGGCGGGCGAGGCGGCGGGCGCCAGCTCCCGGCTGTCCGTCACCTTCGAGTCCGAGGGCGGCGTCTTCGCCGACGTGGACCGGGCCATCGCCGAGCGCCGCCGCCTGTGGCTGAAGTACTACTCACCGGCCCGCGACGAGCTGACCGAGCGCGAGGTGGACCCCATCCGCCTCTTCGCCGTCGGCCACACCTATGTCGAGGCGTGGTGCCGGCTCTCCGAGGCGCGCCGCACCTTCCGGCTGGACCGGGTGGCCGAGATCAAGCTGCTGGACGCGCCCTCCGACCCGCCGCCGATCGAGCTGCGGGACCTGTCCGAGGGGCTGGTGCAGCCGGCCGCCGAGGACCCGGAGGTCGTGATCGAGGTGGGGCCCGGCGGCCGCTGGGTCGCGGAGTACTACCCGCACGACACCGCCGAGGAGCTGCCCGAGGGGGGCCTGCGCATCACGCTGCGCACCCCGGAGCCCGCCTCGCTGCGGCGCCTGGCGCTGCGGCTGGGCCGGGACGGGCGGATCGTCGCGCCGCAGGAGCTGGCGGACAGTGCGCGGGACGCGGCGGCGCGTGCGCTCGCCGCGTACGGCGGCTGAGCGGCGGCCCGGAGCAGGCAGGGACAGTCGAGGAACCGCAGGGAGCTGTGAGTGCGATGACGACCGTGACCACGCCGGCCGCGCCCGTGATCTTCAAGGCGGCCTGCCCGGACTGCCGGGGCCGCTTCGAGCTGGCCTCGGACGCGCTGCGGCTGGCGATCGGCGGCAGCCGCCGTACCACCTTCTACTCCTTCACCTGCCCCGACTGCGGCTCCGCCGTCCGCAAGCCGGCCGGCGAACGGATAGTGGAGCTCCTGACCGGCGGGGGAGTGCGGACGCTGCGGCTGCATACGGGGTGAGCGTGGGCCGCACGCGGGGTGTGCGTCGGCCGCATAGAGGGTGCGCGTCGGGCGCATACGGGGTGCGCGACAGTCGCATACCGGTTCCCGCGCGGCTCCGCTGGGTAATCCCCCGGTGGGGGCATGGGTTCGTTCGATTCGCCCCGTAGGCGCCGGTAGGCTCGCCCCATGCTCTGGCCCATGATCGCCATCGCCCTCGGCTTCCTCGGCCTCGCCGTGCTCGGTGTCCTGGCCGTCCGCGTCTTCGTGGAGGTGCGCAGGCTGGCCCGTCAGGTGGACGAGACGTCCCGCCGGATCCAGTACGCCGCACAGGACTTGGAGCGGGCCGCCGGGCCGCTGGCCGGGGACGCCGGTGCGATGGCCGGGCCCGGCGCCGAGAGGGTCTGAAATCGGCCGCGCGGGGGCGGTACGCTGCTGGATGCGGGACGACGAGCGAGGCACGGCCCGCAATCGGGAGTATGCACAGGGATTGCCGTCGGTTAACCCCCGCGCGTTACGATCGCTGGCAGCACGGCGAAACGGACGCTTGTCCGACCAGTCGGGCAGCCCCACCCCAGCCGCCTCGGTGAGAAGGTAACCACTTATGTTCACTGGAAAGATCGGCGCTCCCGAGATCATCCTCATCCTCGTCGTCGTCATCCTCCTGTTCGGTGCCAAGAAGCTCCCCGAGATGGCCCGCTCCCTCGGCAAGTCGGCGCGCATCCTGAAGAGCGAGGCCAAGGCGATGAAGTCGGAGGGCTCGCAGTCCCAGTCCGCGCCGTCCGACCCGCCGAACGACGCGCAGGGCGAGACCCCGAAGACGATCCAGGCGTCGCCCGGTGATGTGAACAGCTCCCGCCCGGTCGCCGAGCCGACCGACAGCACGACCAAGCGCTGACCCAGGGCCGACTGGGGCGGCGGCCCGGTACCGCTGCCCGCCGCACGAGATGAGGACGTGGGTTGCTCAAGTCTGCCCCGAAGAAGGATAAGAAGGACAGGGACCCCGAAGGGCGGATGCCCCTCGCGGAGCACCTGCGCGAGCTGCGCAACCGGCTCGCGAAGTCCGTGCTGGCCATCGTGGTGGCGAGCGTCATCTCGGCGTTCTTCTACAACGACATCATCAACCTGATCACCAAGCCGGTGCTTCAGTCGGTGGGCTGCAACCTGTCCTTCGGTGAGCTGGCGCGGAAGCAGGGCGGTGAGACCTGCGCCCGCATCGTGATGATGGACCTGCTGGGGCCCTTCACCCTGGCGCTGAAGGTCTCCCTGATGGCCGGCCTGATCCTCTCCGCGCCGGTCTGGCTGTACCAGCTCTGGGCGTTCCTCGCGCCCGGCCTGCACCGCAACGAGAAGAAGTACGCGCTCAGCTTCGTGGGCGCCGGCTTCCCGCTCTTCATGGTCGGCGGTTACTTCGCGTACGCGGTGCTGCCGACCACCGCCAAGGTCCTCATCGACTTCACGCCGATCGGCATCGACAACCTCCTGCCGCTGGACAAGCTGCTCGACCTGGTGACCAGGATGGTCGTCGTCTTCGGCCTGTCCTTCGAGCTGCCGCTGCTGCTGGTCCTGCTGAACTTCGGCGGTGTGCTCACCGGCAAGCGGATGCTGAGCTGGTGGCGCGCCATGGTCATGGGCATCACGGTCTTCTCCGCGATCGCCACGCCGAGCACCGACCCGCTGACGATGATCGCGCTTGCCGCGCCCATCGTGGTCCTCTACTTCGCCGCGGTGTGCATCTCCCTGGTGAACGACGGCCGCAAGGCCCGTGCCATCGCCGCGGGCCCCGCCGACGACGAAGCCTCCGAGCTGGACCTCACTCCCGACGACATCGGCGCCATCGAGTCCGTCGAGGCCCCGCGCGCCCTCCCGGAGCAGGCCGGCACCGGCCGCGCCCTGGAGTCCCGCCGGGACGACATGGACGACATCACGTAACCGCTCCCACCTCCCGGGGAGCGGGGTGCAGGGGGCGTGGGTCGTGAAAGATCGCGTGACTGTCAGAGGTGGCCGGTAGGCTCGTAGACACGATGACCGAGGACATGTCCCCTGCTGAGCGCTATGCCGCCGCGCGATCGCGCGCGGCCGAGCAGGCCACCGCACTCTTCCCTTTCAAGGAGATGTACGACTTCGGTCTGGACGCGTTCCAGATCGAGGCGTGCGAGGCCCTGGAAGCCGGTAAGGGTGTGCTGGTCGCCGCTCCGACCGGATCCGGTAAGACGATTGTCGGCGAGTTCGCCGTCCACATGGCCCTGAGACAGGGCCGCAAGTGTTTCTACACCACCCCCATCAAGGCCCTCTCGAACCAGAAGTACCAGGACCTCGTCAAGCGGTACGGCGCGGAGAAGGTCGGCCTGCTGACCGGCGACAACAGCGTCAACGGCGACGCACCGGTGATCGTGATGACCACCGAAGTGCTGCGCAACATGCTGTACGCCGGCTCCCAGGCGCTCAACGGCCTGGGCTATGTGGTCATGGACGAGGTGCACTACCTCTCCGACCGCTTCCGCGGCGCCGTCTGGGAAGAGGTGATCATTCACCTCCCCGACTCCGTGACGCTGGTGTCGCTCTCCGCCACGGTCTCCAACGCCGAGGAGTTCGGCGACTGGCTGGACACCGTCCGCGGCGACACCGAAGTGATCGTCTCCGAGCACCGCCCCGTGCCGCTGTGGCAGCACGTGCTCGCGGGACGCCGGATGTACGACCTCTTCGAGGAGCGGGACGGCGCCGAGCCCGGCCAGGGCAAGCGTGAGGTCAACCCCGACCTGGTGCGGCTGGCCCGGATGGAGAACAGCCGCCCCACCTTCGGCCGCGACAAGCGCCGCGGCCGCAACAACCTCCGGGAAGCGGACCGCGAGCGCGAGCGGCGCCAGCGCAGCCGGATCTGGACGCCCAGCCGCGCCGAGGTGATCGACCGGCTGGACAATGAGGGCCTGCTCCCGGCGATCACGTTCATCTTCAGCCGGGCCGGCTGCGAGTCGGCGGTCCAGCAGTGCCTGTACTCGGGCCTGCGGCTGAACGACCAGGCGGCGCGGGAGAAGGTCCGCAAGATCGTCGAGGCCCGCACGGCCGGCATCCCCGACGAGGACCTGCACGTCCTCGGCTACTACGAGTGGCTGGAGGGCCTGGAGCGCGGCATCGCGGCGCACCACGCCGGCATGCTGCCCACCTTCAAGGAGGTGGTCGAGGAGCTGTTCGTGAAGGGCCTGGTCAAGGCGGTCTTCGCGACCGAGACCCTGGCTCTCGGCATCAACATGCCGGCGCGCTCGGTGGTCCTGGAGAAGCTCGTCAAATGGAACGGCGAGCAGCACGCGGACATCACCCCCGGCGAGTACACGCAGCTCACCGGCCGGGCCGGGCGGCGTGGCATCGACGTCGAGGGCCACGCGGTGGTGCTGTGGCAGCGGGGCATGGACCCGGCCGCGGTCGCGGGCCTCGCGGGCACCCGGACGTACCCGCTCCGCTCCTCCTTCAAGCCGTCGTACAACATGGCGGTCAACCTGGTCTCGCAGTTCGGCCGGCACCGCTCGCGCGAGCTGCTGGAGATGTCCTTCGCGCAGTTCCAGGCCGACAAGTCGGTCGTCGGGATCTCGCGCCAGGTGCAGAAGAACGAAGAGGGGCTGGAGGGCTATCGCGAGGCGATGACCTGCCACCTCGGGGACTTCGAGGAGTACTCGCGGCTCCGCCGGGACCTGAAGGACCGCGAGACGGAGCTGGCCAAGCAGGGCGCGGCGCAGCGCCGGGCGGCGGCCGCCGCGGCGCTGGAGAAGCTGAAGCCGGGCGATGTGATCCACGTACCGACGGGAAAGTTCGCGGGGCTGGCGCTGGTGCTCGACCCGGGGATGCCGTCCGGGCGGACCAACGGCCATCGGGGCTTCCATGCCGAGGACGGGCCGCGGCCGCTGGTGCTCACCGCGGAGCGGCAGGTCAAGCGGCTGGCGTCGATCGACTTCCCGGTGCCGGTGCAGGCGCTGGACCGGATGCGCATCCCGAAGTCCTTCAACGCGCGCAGCCCCCAGTCGCGCCGCGATCTGGCGTCCGCGCTGCGTACGAAGGCCGGGCACATCCCGCCGGAGCGGCACCGCAAGCAGCGGTCCCCGGCCGCGGACGACCGGGAGATCTCGCGGCTGCGGACCGCGCTCCGGGCGCATCCGTGCCACGGCTGCGACGAGCGCGAGGACCATGCGCGCTGGGCGGAGCGGTACCACCGGCTGCGGCGGGACACGCGTCAGCTCGAGCGCCGTATCGAGGGCCGTACGAACACCATCGCGCGCACCTTCGACCGGATCTGCTCGCTGCTGACCGAGCTGGACTATCTGCAGGGCGACACGGTCACGGACGAGGGCCGCCGGCTGGCGCGGCTGTACGGCGAGCTGGACCTGCTGGCGAGCGAGTGCCTGCGCGAGGGCGTCTGGGAGGGCCTGTCGCCGCAGGAGCTGGCCGCGTGCGCGTCGGCGCTGGTGTACGAGGCGCGGCAGGCGGACGACGCGGTCGCGCCGAAGCTGCCCTCGGGGAAGGCGCGGGCCGCGCTGGGCGAGATGGTGCGGATCTGGGGGCGGCTCGATGCCCTGGAGGAGGACCACCGGATCAGCCAGGCCGAGGGCGTCGGCCAGCGGGAGCCGGACCTCGGCTTCGCGTGGGCGGCGCACCAGTGGGCGTCCGGCGTGGGGCTCGACGCGGTGCTCCGCGAGGCGGAGATGCCGGCCGGTGACTTCGTCCGCTGGTGCAAGCAGCTCATCGATGTACTGGGGCAGATCGCGGCGGCGGCGCCTGAGGGCTCGACGGTGACGCGGGCCGCGCGCAAGGCGGTTGATGGGGTGCTGCGAGGGGTTGTGGCGTACTCGTCGGTCGGCTGACGGGGCCGTTTTCGACGGCGGGTTTCCGGCAGCGGTCCGCCGGCTGACCGCTGCCGGTCCGTCGGCGCCCGGCGACCGGTGGGTGGTCCCTGTGGGGTGCCCCCCGGCCGCCGGGCGGGCTTGTCCTCAAACGCCGGACGGGCTTGCTTCGGCTGGGGTTGTCCTCAAGCGCCGGACGGGCTTGATTTTGGCTGGAGTTGTTCTCAGGCGTCCGACGGACTTGTACCGGCTGCCGCGCTCCTCGCGGTACGGCCCTGCGGCGTGCGGCTCCGTATCGCCCGCACGCCGAGGAACAGGAGGACCCCGATCGGGGAGAGCAGTACGGTCAGGGCCAGCAGCGGGGACATCACGAGTGGGTGGATGGCCAAGCGGCGGGACTCGCGGTACATCCACTGGCCGAGGAAGAGATCCCAGGCGATGACCTGCGCCCAGATCGCCGCCGCGCCGCCGTCCAGGGCCATCAGGTCCTGGAATCCGCCCAGTTCGGGGCGGGACACGGAGGAGCTGGCGGGGGGCGCGTGAGGTCGTCGCCGGGCTGGTCGAGCGGCGGGAGTGGAAGGCGGCGCCGGAGGGTCCGGCGGGTGAGGCGCTGGCCGGTGCGCTGGCCACGCTGCGGGGCCTGGGGCACGGCAAGTTCGAGGAGGTGCTCGACGTCTACGCCGACGCCTGCGAGCGGATAGCGACGGCGGATTTGGCGTACGTCGGTGGCGCGCCGGACATGGAGCGGCTGGTCGAGGGCGTCGTCGTGGGCACCGTCATCGGGGACGCGGTGCTCTCGGCCATGCGGCGGATGGCACACGCGGACGCCTCGGCCCGGGTGTACGGCGAGGGGGCCGCCGGCTGAGGGCGCGGTCGGCGCCAAGACGACGGGCCGTCAGGCAGCAGCTGCCGTGACGGTCCGTCGGTCAACTCGTGGTCAGGAAGCGGCCGGTGACTCCTGCTCCGCCTCCACCGTCGCGTTCCACTCCTTCTTGGACGCCTGCCAGCCGTCCTCGTCGTGGCCGCGGCGCCAGTAACCGGAGATCGAGAGGTCGGCGCGCGGGATCTCGCGCTCGACGCGCAGCAGACGGCGGAGCTCCTTCACGAAGCCCGCCTCGCCGTGCACGAACGCCTGGACCCGGCCCGCGGGCCACTCCAGCGCCCGTACCGCGTCGACCAGCCGCTCGCCGACCGGCGCACCGTTGCGGTGCAGCCACACGACCTCCGCGCCCGCCGGTGCCCGCAGCTTCTGCTCCTCGCGGGCGTCCGGCACCTCGATGAAGGCGCGCACCACGGCGTCCTCCGGCATCCCGGCGAGCGATGCCGCGATGGCCGGCAGCGCGCTCTCGTCCCCGGCGAGCAGATGCCAGTCGGCCGCGGCCTCCGGGGCGTATGCGCCGCCCGGGCCGAGGAAACGGATCTCCTCGCCCGCCTCGGCCTGCTGCGCCCACGGCCCGGCCAGGCCCTCATCGCCGTGGATCACGAAGTCGACCGTCAGCTCCAGGGTCTGCGGGTCCCAGGCGCGCACCGTGTACGTCCGGGTGCGCGGCCACTGGTCGCGCGGGAAGTCGGCACGGATCTGCGCGATGTCGAACGGCTCCGGGTAGGTCACGCCCGGCGCCGGGAAGAGCAGCTTGATGTAGTGGTCGGTGTACTCGCCAGCGGGGAAGTCCGCCAGGCCCGCGCCGCCCAGAACGACCCGCATCATGTGCGGACTGAGGCGCTCGGTGTGGATCACGCGGGCGCGGTAGGTGACGGCCTTCCGGCGGGCGGGACGTTCGGCGGGACGGTCTGCTGCCACGGTGGGCCCCCTGGGCACTCTCAGAATAAGTTAGGTACACCTAACCTAACAGCACATCATGAGAGCACGCTGAGGACACGCTGCAGCGAGCCGCCCAGACCCCACTGCCCGGCCAGCTCCTCCAGCGTCGCGGGATCGGCCGGCTCCTTCGGCACGGCAGGGTCGAAGGAGGGCAGCGCGACGTCCGTGGCGACGCGGACGACCGTGGGCGCGACCTCGAGGTACGGGCGGGCCTCGGCCAGCCGCTTGCGCTGCGTGGGCGTGAGCTTCGCCGCCGGGTCGTCGACGGCGGCCATGATCCCGGGCAGGTCGCCGAAGGTCGCCAGCAGCTTGGCCGCGGTCTTCTCGCCGATGCCCGGCACGCCCGGCAGACCGTCGCTGGGGTCGCCGCGCAGCAGCGCCAGGTCCGCATAGCCCGCGCCGTCCACGCCGTACTTCTCGCGGAGCCACGCCTCGTCGGTGAGCTGGAGGGTGCCGACGCCCTTGAGCGGATACAGCACGCGGACGCCGCGCCGGTCGTCGACGAGCTGGTACAGATCGCGGTCGCCGGTGACGATGTCGACCGGGCCCGCGGCGCGCGTGGCGAGCGTGCCGATGATGTCGTCCGCCTCGTATCCCGCCGCGCCCACGCGCGCGATGCCCAGCGCGTCCAGTACCGCCTCGATCACCGGGACCTGGGGCGAGAGCGTGTCCGGGACCTCCTCGACGTCCGGCGCGGGGGAGCCCTCGGGGGCCTCCTCGGCGACGCGGTGCGCCTTGTACGTCGGAATGAGGTCGACCCGCCACTGGGGGCGCCAGTCGGCGTCCATGCAGGCCACGAGGTCGTCCGGGTGGTGGTCCTGGAGGAGGCGGGCGATGAAGTCCAGCAGGCCGCGGACGGCGTTGACGGGCGTGCCGTCCGCGGCGCGGACGGAGTCCGGCACGCCGAAGTACGCGCGGAAGTACAGCGAGGCGGTGTCGAGGAGCATCAGGCGTCGAGTCACACGCCGATGATGCCGTACGCCACCGACAACGCCGGACGCACGCCACGACGAGGCCGGACATGCGCCATGACCAGGCCGGACGCGCGCCGCCCCGCGCGGGACTCCGCGCACCCCCTCGCGAATGGGTCGCGAGCCGCCGTGTACGGGTCGCGAGTGACCTCGCGTCAAACGTGTGCTGTCTGTGAGGCGAGTCACTGTTGTGTTTGGCGTGAATAAAGGGGGGCAGGCGCGGACCCGGAGCGGAACCGGTAAGGAATTCAACTTCTTCTTTTCCCGGCGCAGGCGGCCCGAAGCCGTGCCGCTCCACGGCCCCTCCCCAGCCTTTCGGCCTGGGGATCACCCATGGCTGGGACGGGCCGTTCCTTGGTTCGACCAGAGAGGTGTATGTGTCCAGGCTGCAAGCCGAGCACCTGTACAAAGTGTTCGGCAGACGACCCGATGACGCCGTGCGGAAACTCGAGAACGGGGCGACCCGTGACGAGCTGCGCGCCGAGGGCACGACGGCAGCGGTGATCGACGCGTCGTTCACCGTGGACGAAGGCCAGATCTTCGTTGTCATGGGTCTGTCGGGTTCCGGCAAGTCCACGCTGCTGCGCATGCTGAACGGGCTGCTGGAGCCGACCGCGGGCAGTGTGCGGTTCGACGGCCAGGACCTGACCACGCTCAGCCCCAAAGAGCTGCGCAGGGTCCGTTCCCAGAAGATCTCCATGGTCTTCCAGCACTTCGCGCTCTTCCCGCACCGCAGCGTCCTGGAGAACGCCGCGTACGGCCTGGAGGTCCAGGGCGTACCGAAGGCCGAGCGCCAGAAGCGTGCCCATGAGGCGCTGGAGCTGGCCGGTCTGAAGGGCTGGGAGAAGTCCTGGCCCGACGAGCTGTCCGGCGGCATGCAGCAGCGTGTGGGCCTGGCCCGCGCGCTGGCGACCGACGCGGACCTGCTGCTGATGGACGAGTCCTTCAGCGCGCTGGACCCGCTGATCCGCCGCGACATGCAGGACCAGCTCCTGGAGCTGCAGAAGACGCTGAAGAAGACCATCGTCTTCATCACCCACGACCTGAACGAGGCCATGCGGCTCGGCGACCGGATCGCCGTCATGCGCGACGGCCGGATCGTGCAGAACGGCTCGGCCGAGGACATCCTCGTACGGCCCTCCAACGACTACGTCGCGTCCTTCATCCAGGACGTCGACCGCACCCGGGTGCTGACCGCCGGCGCGATCATGACGGACGTGGCGTCGGTGCTGGGCAGCAAGGACGCCGACGGTACGGAGATATCCACCGCCGAGCAGTTCCGCGCCGCGGCGCCCGCCACGGTCACCAAGGACACCCCGCTCGTCGACCTGTTCGCGCCCTGCTCCGCCAGCGCGGTGCCGGTGGCCGTGGCCGACGCGGCCGGGGAGCTCATCGGCGCGGTACCGGCGCAGAAGCTGCTGGCCGCGCTCGGCGAGCCCGAGCCCCAGGCCCAGGACGCCGTCGCCGCCGTTCCCGCGCAGCCCGCCCCCGAGGACAAGAAGCCCGTGGCCACGGACGAAGCGGCCGAGGACGCCGCATCCGAGGACACGGACGGCAAGGACGCCGACGAGAGCAAGGTGATCGCCGGTGCCTAGGATCGAGATCGGCACGTGGGCCGCCGCGGCCGTCAAATGGCTGCAGTCGAACGTCGACTGGCTCTTCGGCTTCATCACGCACGTGCTCAACGCCGTGTACGGCTTCTTCCACATGGTGCTCGCCGCGCCGGAGCCGCTGTTCCTCGCGGGCATCCTCGCGGTGCTCGCCTGGTGGCTGCGCGGCTTCCTCGCCGCGGCGCTCACCTTCCTCGGTTTCGCACTGATCGACTCGATCGAACAGTGGGACACGACCATGGAGAGTCTCTCCCTGGTCCTGGTGGCCTGCCTGGTCATCGTGGTCATCTCGGTGCCGCTGGGCATCTGGGCCGCCCGCAACCGCGCGGTCAGCGGCGCGGTGCGCCCGGTGCTGGACCTGATGCAGACGATGCCGGCGATGGTCTACCTCATCCCGGGCATCCTCTTCTTCGGCCTCGGCGTGGTCCCCGGCATCGTGGCGACCATCGTCTTCGCCATGCCGCCCGCCGTCCGCATGACCGAGCTGGGCATCCGGCAGGTCGACGCGGAGCTGGTGGAGGCGGCCGACGCCTTCGGCACGCACCCGCGCCGCACGCTCTTCCGCGTGCAGATCCCGCTCGCGCTGCCCACGATCATGGCCGGTATCAACCAGGTCATCATGCTGGCGCTGTCCATGGTCGTCATCGCCGGCATGGTCGGCGGCGGCGGTCTGGGCTCCTCCGTCTACGACGCGATCAGCTCCGTCGACGTGGGCCTGGGCACCGAGGCCGGTCTCGCGGTGGTCATCCTCGCGATGTACCTGGACCGCATGACCGGCGCCCTGAACCAGCGGGTCTCGCCGCTCGGCCGGCGCGCGCTGGCCAAGGCGCAGGCCGCGCTCGGCGGCCTGAAGTTCCTGCAGTGGCGCCCGGCGACCTCGCTCGCGATGACCGGTGTGGTCGTGCTCGCGCTGGCCGCCGGCGGCATGAACGCCTTCGGCAGCAAGGGCAGCGACGCCGCCGCGGGCATCGGTGACGGCCGTCAGATCAACCTCGGCTACGTCAACTGGGACGAGGGCAAGGCCACCACGTACCTGTGGAAGGAGCTGCTGGAGCAGCGCGGCTTCAAGCCCAAGGCGCAGGCCCTGGAGGCCGGCGCGCTCTACACGGGCCAGGCCCAGGGCGACATCGACGTGCAGACCAACTCCTGGCTGCCGGTGACGCACGAGTCGTACTGGAAGAAGTACAAGGACAAGCTCGAGGACTACGGCGCCTGGTACGACAAGACCTCGCTGGAGATCGCCGTCCCGTCCTACGTCAAGGGCGTGAAGACGCTCGACGACCTCAAGGGCAAGGGCAAGGAGTTCGGCGGCAAGATCGTCGGCATCGAGCCGGGCGCCGGCGAGATGAAGATCGTCAAGGACAAGGTCCTCAAGGACTACGGCCTGGACGGCGAGTACAAGCTCCAGCAGTCCAGCACCTCCTCGATGCTGGCCGAGCTGGACCGTTCCATCAAGGCCAAGAAGCCGGTCGCGGTGACCCTGTGGTCCCCGCACTGGGCCTACAGCAAGCACAAGCTGACCAAGCTCAAGGACCCCAAGGGCTCCTTCGGCTCCGGTGACGGCATCCACGCGCTGGGCCGCAAGGGCTTCGCCAAGGACGAGCCGCAGGTCGCCTCGTGGATGAAGAACTTCCACCTGGACGAGAAGCAGCTCACCAGCCTGGAAGCGGCGATCCAGGACGCCGGCAAGGGGCACGAGCAGGACGGTGTCCGCGCCTGGCTGAAGAAGAACCCGGGCATGGCCGACAAGCTGGCCCCCGCGGCGGGTTCGTACGCCAAGGGCAAGGACGCGGGCGCCGCGCCGAACATCGGCTACCCGTCCTGGGACGAGGGCATCGCCACCTCGTTCCTGTGGAAGTACGTCCTGGAGCAGCGCGGCTACAAGCCGAAGATGCGCAACCTCGACGTGGGTCCGATGTGGACCGGGCTGTCCACCGGCCAGGTCGACGTCGAGATGGACGCCTGGCTGCCGGTCGCGCAGAAGCAGTACTGGGACAAGTACAAGAAGGATCTTGTCGACCTCGGTGCGTGGTACGACAAGACGTCCCTGGAGATCGCGGTGCCTTCCTATGTGAAGGGCGTGAAGACCATGGACGATCTGCGCAAGCACAAGGACGAGTTCAAGGGCAAGATCATCGGCATCGAGCCGGGCACCGGTGAGATGAAGCGCCTGAAGAGCAAGGTCCTGCCCGCGTACGGCCTGCAGAACATGAAGGTCACCGAGGCCGGTACCAGCGCCATGCTCGCCGAGCTGGAGCGGGCGATCGGCAAGAAGGAGCCGATCGCGGTCGTCCTGTGGTCGCCGCACTGGGCGTACGACAAGTACCCCCTGACCAAGCTGAAGGACCCGAAGGGCACCTGGGGCGCCAACAACCAGATCAAGACGGTCGCGAACAAGAGCTTCCCGAAGAAGTACGGGGAGTTCAACGACTGGCTGAAGAACTGGCACATGAAGCCCGACGAGCTGGCGAGCCTGGAGGCGGCCATCAACGAGGCGGGCACCGGCCACGAGGAAGAAGGCGTCAAGAAGTGGGTCGACGCGCACCCGGGCATCGTCGATGAGATGGCCCCGGTGAAGTGACACACATGATGCCGCACCGGTCCTGACCGGTCGTCTTCCAGGACGGGCCCCGCCACCGCACTCCGGTGGCGGGGCCCGTCCGCGTGCCAGCAGGCCCTGCCGTCGTGGCAATAGCCCCTGCCGTGGGGCCTACTGTGGAGCGATGACCTCTCACGCTGCCGTACGCAAGGTGGTCTCGCTCGTCCCGTCCCTGACCGAGGCGGTCGCCGCCACCGCGCCGGAGCTGCTGGCCGGCGTCACGGACTGGTGCAGCCACCCCGCCGGCCTGGACGTGCCGCGCATCGGCGGCACGAAGAACCCCGACACCGCGCGGATCGCGGCCCTCGCCCCCGACCTCGTGATCGCCAACGAGGAGGAGAACCGCCCGGCCGACCTCGCCGCGCTGCGTGCCGCGGGCCTGAACGTGCTGGTCACCGAGGTCCGCGACCTGCCGCAGGCGTTCCGCGAACTGGACCGCGTCCTCGTGCGTGGCTGCGGGCTGGCCCGCCCCGGCTGGCTGGACGCGGCGGAGGCGGCCTGGCGGGAGGTACCGGCGTACGCCCCGGACCTGGCCGCCGTGGTGCCCATCTGGCGGCGGCCGTGGATGGTGCTCGGCCGGGCCACCTTCGCGGGCGACCTGCTGGCCCGGCTGGGCGTGCGGAACCTGTACGCGGACCATGCCGAGCGCTACCCGAAGATCCCCCTGGAACAGCTGAACAACCGCGGCGCCGACCTCGTCGTCCTTCCCGACGAGCCGTACCGCTTCGCCGCCGACGACGGGCCCGAGTCCTTCCCCGGACTGCCCGCCGCGCTGGTCAGCGGGCGCCATCTCACCTGGTACGGGCCGTCGTTGGCGGAGGCGCCCGCCGTGCTGCGGGCGGCGCTGGAGGCGGCGGCATAGCCGAACGGCGGTGCACCGGGGGCCGTGGGCCGGTGCACCGCCGGTCTTGGAGCCGGTCATGGACCGGGTCTCGGAGCGGGGCTCGGACGGTGGTTCTCAGGCGGCCTTCGGGGCCGGGGCCGAGGCGGGCGGCGCGAGGAGCGTGCCGCGGAAGAGGCCGCGCGCGGTGTACACGAAGGCCGTCACCCAGCCCGCCACCAGGAGCAGGTACAGCCCGACGGTGAGCCAGTCGTACAGGGCCAGTCCGGTGTGCCCTGCCAGCCCGGCCGCGCCGGTGACGCAGGTGCCGACGGGGAAGGTGAAGGCCCACCACGTCATCGAGAAGCGCATCCCGCTGCGGAAGGCGCGGACCACCATCGCGGCGGACAGCCCCAGCCACAGCAGCGCGAACCCCATGACCGGCACGCCGTACAGCACGGAGAAGGCGGTCATCGCGTCGGCGTAGGAGGAGCCGGCGGCGGGCGCGGCGTTGGCGAGGTTGCTCACCGCGGTGGTGGACTGGCCGAGCGGGCCGAGTACGAGGATCAGCGCGGGGGTCGCGGCGAGCGGCAGCGGCCCGTGGTGGATCAGCCGCGAGACCACCAGCGGCAGCATCGCGAGCACGGTCAGCAGGGACAGGCCGAACATGCCGTAACAGCCGAGCAGCATCGCATCGCGCCACTGGCCGGCGGGCAGGTGCGGGATCAGGCCGGGGCCGATGGCCGCGGAGACCATCGGGGCGACGATCGGCAGCAGCCAGGCGGGGGAGGCCGTCCCCGCGTCGATCCGGTGCCGGGTCACCATCAGGTACGGGATGGCCGCCGCGGCGACCAGGCCGGTCACGGTCCCCGCGATCCACAGCACGCCGTCGACCGCCGCGGCCGCCGACACGCCGATCACGTCCTTGCCGACGGCGAGCGTGCCGCCGCCGACCGCCAGCATGGCCATCGCCAGACAGCCGTAGAACGGCGCCACCATCGGGTCGAGCAGATGCGCCCTGGCCTGGTCGGTGTGGCGGATCCAGTGCGCGGCGCGGGCGGCGAGCAGGACGACCAGCATGACGGCCGACAGCGCCCAGACGACCTCGTACACGGTGTGCAGCACGCCCGTCCGCACCGGGAGCGTGGCACCGGCGTTGGCGATGATCGCCGTGCCCATGACGGCGGCGTACCAGTTGGGGCCGAGGTGCCGTACCGAGCCGCGGGTGCGGCCTCGGGGGCCCGTCACGGGGCGGGAGCGGGGTTGCGCGAGGGTAGCCATGCCTCCAGAGTTCCTTCGCGCGCCTGCCCCCACCAGGGACATCATGTCTATGAGGGCATAACCTGGATTTATGAGTGAAGCGGAGCGGGCACACGGGAACGGCACGCCGGACGGGGCGCACGACGGCCGACTGGCATATCGCGTACCGGATCTGGCCGCGCTGGAACTGCTGCTCGCCGTGGCGCGGCTGGGCAGCCTGGGCCGGGCCGCCAAGGAGCTGGGCATCTCCCAGCCCGCGGCCAGCAGCCGCATCCGTTCCATGGAGCGGCAGTTGGGCGTCGGCCTGGTGGAGCGCTCGCCGCGCGGCTCCCGCCTGACCGACGCGGGCGCGCTCGTCACGGACTGGGCGCGACGGATCGTGGAGGCGGCCGAGGCGTTCGACGCGGGCGCGCAGGCGCTGCGGGGCCGGCGGGACTCCCGGCTGCGGGTCACCGCGAGCATGACCATCGCCGAGTACCTGCTGCCCGGCTGGCTGATCGCGCTGCGCACCCAGCGCCCGGACACCGCGGTGTCGCTCTTCGCGGGCAACTCCGCGGTGGTCGCGGAGCGCGTCCTCTCCGGCGAGGCCGACCTCGGCTTCGTCGAGGGCCTGGACATACCGCCCGGCCTGGACGGCGCGGTCATCGCCCACGACCGCCTGGTGGTCGTGGCCGCCCCCTCCCACCCCTGGTCCCGCCGCCGCACCCCCCTCACCGCCCGCGAACTGGCGGCCACCCCCCTGATCCTCCGCGAGCACGGATCGGGCACCCGCCAGGTCCTGGACGCGGCCCTCGCGGTATGCGGTCCCCTCGCGCCGCCACTACTCGAACTGGCCTCGACGACCGCGGTGAAGGCCGCAGCGGTCAGCGGCGCGGGCCCGTCGGTCCTCAGCGAACTCGTGGTGGGCGAGGAACTGGCGGCACGACGGCTGGTGGAGGTTCCGGTACCGGGAATCCGCCTGGGCCGGGATCTACGGGCGGTGTGGCCGGCGGGGCAGCGGCCCACGGGGCCGGCGCGGGAGTTGTTGGGGCTTACCCGGAAGGTGGGCTGACGCCTTCTGTGGAGCGCTGCTCCGGAAAGCGAAGGCCGTCGGTTCGAATCCGAGAGGAAAGGCCGTTCGTGGGCACGCGGGCCTGGCTCAGGTGGAGACAGGAGTGCGGGACAGGGCGGTGCGCAGCGCGAAGACGCCGAGCAGGCCGCCTGCCGTGAACCGCTGGGCGGTCATGACGCGGGGCCGGGCGGCCAGAAATCCGGACACCCGTGCCGCGCCCAGCATGATCAGAGCGTTCACGGAGATCCCCACGATGATCTGCACACCACCGAGCTGGAGCAGTTGCCCCCAGGCCGGGCCTGCCTGCGGGTCCAGGAACTGGGGCAGCAGGGCGGCATACATAAGAGCGATCTTGGGGTTGAGCAGGTTGGTCAGCAGCCCCATCGAGAACAGGCGGGCATCGGAGACCGGAGGCAGGTCCTGGGCCGGGGTGAAGGGCGAGCGGCCGCCGGGCTTGAGCATGCCCCAGGCGAGGTAGGCCAGGTAGGCGGCCCCGGCGAGCTTGACCACCGTGAACGCCAGCGGCACGGCGGCGAACAACGCGGACAGGCCCGCAGCCGCGGCCAGCAGATAGCACACGAAACCCACGGCGGTCCCGCTGAGGCTGACCAGGCCCGCCCTGCGGCCCTGGGTGATCGCGCGGGAGGCGAGATGGATCATGTTCGGCCCCGGAGTCAGGGCCATGCCCAGTTCGACCAGGGCCACTCCTCCGACTGCGGTCAGAGTGATCACCGGTCAACCTCCTGGTTTTTCGTCGGGTACCCGGTACCCGGAGTGGGGAGTCGCCCGGCTGCTACGGACGGCTGCGACGCATCAGCAGTGCCTGCCTCGCCTGATGCAGGATACGGCCCTGCCGCTTGGTAACTTCATGCACCCCTGCCCCCATGCCCAGCCCGCCGACGACATCAACGGCAGTCGACACCTCCGTCTCAGTTCCCGGCTCATCCAGCGCCGTTCATGGCCGTTCAGGCGAGGCCGAAGGTTCAAGCAGGGGTTCGTGACGGTGCCAGATGAGGTAGCGATCCTCCCTGCGTAGTTCCGCGGAGCCCCACTCGGCTCTCATGACTCCTCGTTCCATCGAACAGGCGTAGGCGACGAGGACGAGGCGTACATCTTCGGGGAGGAGACCGAGGTCCGGGTGGACCTCGGTGTCGTCCAGGTCCTCCAGGCCGAGGTCGAACGCTTGCTGCATGGGTTCCGGCCCATGGCGGCGGATGAGGTCTGCACGTAATCCCGTCGCGCTTCTGAGGCGGGCGGCCGTGACGGGCACGTCCTTCTTCGCGTAGCGGATGGGATAGAGGCCTCTCCCCGTGCGGCGCCGGAGCGCCCAGCAGCACCGACTCAAACCGTGCGCGGTGCCTGTGACTTGGGCAAGGGCGCATCGAGGGCGCAGGCGGAGCATGCAGGGCATGCTGACATCGACAGTGGTGAACGATCGCGTCCGACGTCGCTCCAGGATCAACTGTCCTGCGAGGCAACGGTGAGGGCGTGGGCGACGCAGTCTTCGGGCCGGGTCTTCCGTCCGGTCCTGTAGGCCGCCTCGTAGGCCGCGTCGCCCATGGCCTCGCGGATCTGTTGTGCGCAGGCTTGCCGGGCGGCGATGAGTTCAGGTGTTCCCATCTGCGTCAGGCCGAAGGAGCACCAGAGAGTGTCGGCGATGCCGAGCAGCCGAGCCGCTCTTTCCGGATCGATCGCGGCGACGGCCGGGGCCAGTGCGTCCAGGGCCAGCGAGGCTCCCAGGGTGTCGTGCAGCCGCCGTTTGACCTTGAGCGAGGCCCGGGCGTGCCGGACGGCGGTGGTCGGGTCGCCGTTGTTCAGTGCGGCCATGGACAGGAAGTACAGGGCATAGCCCCGCATCCACTGCTCGTCGCGCGCCTCGCTCTCCCGGCGCAGCATGTCGGCCGTCGCTTCTGCCTGGTCGAACTGGCCCAGTTGAAGGTGGGCGAACCACATGCTGCAGCGGATCAGGAACCTGGCGGCCGGCGAGCCCCCACCGCAATGGGGCGATCGGTGTGCCTCTTCGAGAAGGGCGATCGCGCGGGCCGGCCTGCCGGTCATCACCGGGTGCGTCCCTTCGAGGTAGAGCGCGGCTGCGGCTGCCGCCGGGTCGCCGAGTTGTTCGGCCATGGGTGTGCAGATGCCGTGCAGCGCAGCGGCGGCTTCGAAATCGGCTTGGCCGAGAGCCACCAGCCCGCGGGCCCACAGAGCCCAGAACCGTTCCGGGCCGGGCCCGGTGTCCGGCGTCTTGCCGAGAGCCCGGTCCAGGTAGTGGTTCCCTTCGCGCAGGAAGCCACAGCCGAACCAGAAGAACCACAGGTTGCCCGACATCTCCAGTGCAAGGTGCGGGTCCGCATGGGCGAGGCAGCGCTCCAGGGCAACGCGCAGGTTGGCGTGTTCGGCAGTCAGCCGCTCGGACCAGTCCACCTGCTCGGGACCGAACCACTCCCGCTCGCCGGTGCGGGCCAGGTACCGGTAGTAGTCCCGGTGCCGCCCCTGAAGCCCGGTCTGTTCGCCGAGCCTTGCCAGCCACTCCTGGCCGTACTCGCGCACGGTGTCCAGCATCGAATACCGGGGGCCGCGGGTGGTGCCCACCCGCTGGAGAATCGACTTGTCCACCAGAGCGGACAGCACCCCGGCCACCTCCCCGGTGCTCAGTGGCCCGCCGGCGCAGACCCATTCCGCCGCCTCCTGCTCGAAGCCGCCGGAGAACACCGACAGACGGGCCCAGGCAAGCCGCTCGAGCGACGCGCACAGCTCATGGCTCCAGCCGATCGTGGTCCGCAACGTCCGGTGCCGCGACAACGCCGGACGTGACAGTGCGCCCGAGTCGCCGGCGAGCGCGTCGAAGCGTGACTGCAACTGAGACAGCAACTCCGGCACGGACAGATCGGTCAGCCGGGCCGCGGCCAGTTCCAGGGCGAGCGGGATGCCGTCCAGGCGGCGGCAGATCTCCTCCACATCCGCCCGGTTGTGCTCGGTCAGCGCGAACCCCGGCACCACTGCAGCGGCCCGCCGGACGAACAGGGTCACCGCCTCGCACGGCTCTTCCGGTCCGCCGACCGCCGCGTCGGCAGGAGGCGGTGGCAGACGCAGCGGTGGCACCCGCAGCAGCCGCTCGCCACGGGTGGTCAACGGTTGCCGGCTGGTGGCCAGGATGCGCACGCCCGGCGCCGCCGCCAGCAATATCTCCACCGCCTGCGCACACGGCGGAAGCAGTTGTTCGCATCCGTCGAAGAGCAGCAGCAGCCGACGGTCCGCCAGCCACTCGCACAGCACCTCGTGCAGGGGGCGGGTGGTCTGATCGGCCAGCGGCAGCGCCTCGGCCACCACGCCGTACACCAGCTCCGGCTGTTGCAGGTCACCCAGCTCGACCAGCCAGATCCCGTCCGGGTACGCCGCTCCCGCCGTCTCGCACGCCTGCCGGGCCAGGCGGGACTTGCCCACTCCGCCCATGCCCGTGAGCGTCGTCAGCCGGGAATCGTTCAACAGATGCTTCAAGGCGTCCAGCTCGGCCCGTCGCCCCACGAACTCCGTCGGCTCGGGCGGCACATTTCCCCTCGGCCCCTCCGCGACGGCCGCGCCCACGGGAGCCCTCCTCGACACGTCACCCGGTTTCAGAAACAGCCAGTCTGACCGACACCGACGCGAGCAGGAAGCTTTGGCGGAAGTCGCCCCAACGAGATCAGTAAGCGATCGCGGAGGACCGCTTACTGACCCTTCGAGATTCGGCTCCGGGGCTCCGTGCGCGGATCAGTGGGCACCCTACGGGCGCGGTCTACCTTCGGTCTCGGGTGAACAGGGCTGTCAGGATCACCGCGGTGATCGCGCCTGCCGGGACTCCGCTGCCGAAGAGGGTGCGGGCCCAGACCGGCAGGGGGGTGTACAACTCCGGGGCGAGGATGGGGAGGAGGCCCGCCAGGAGGGTGAGGGCTACGACTGTGGTGGTGGGGCCCTCGGAGGTGTTGGCACGGCGGAGCATGCTGATGCCCATGGCGGCGATCACCGCGTAGATGACCAGGCCGGCGCCGCCCACCACTGGGGTGGGGAGGGTGGCCAGCAGGCGGGAGACCGGTGCCAGGAGGCCGACCAGGACGAGGAGGAGGCCGGCGCCGGCGGTGACGAAGCGGCTGCGGACTCGGGTGAGTTGGACGATGCCGATGTTTTCCGCGCTGGTCACCATGATGGAGGTGCCCAGCAGGCCCGCGGCGAGGGAGGTGAGTGCGTCGGCGCGGACCGTGCGGGGGACGTCGCGGGCGGGGTCCGGTTCGCGGCCCACCGCCTCGCTGTTGAGCACCGTCTGACCGGTGGCCTCGGCGAGGGAGGCGAGGGTGAAGACGATGAGGGGGATGGCGGCGAGGAGATCGAAGTGCGGGGCGCCGTAGGGGAAGGCGTGCGGGAGCGCGACGAACGGGCCGCCGTCGGGGACGGTGTTCATGCCCGTACCGGACAGGAGTGCGGTCGCGGTGCCTGCCGCGATGCCGACCAGTACCGACATCTGGCGCCAGACGCCGGGCAGTACGAGGTAACACAGCGCGGTGGCGCCGATGGTGACCAGAGCGAGCCATGTGTCGTGGGTGATCATCGGCGCGGTGACGTTGACCATGTTGATGCCGATGAGCAGGACGGTGGTGCCGAGGACGACCGGTGGGAAGAAGCGGACGATGTGGCGGTAGAGGGGGAGGATCGCCAGGAGGAAGGCCGCTGCGATCAGTACCGCGCCGGAGGCGGTGGCCGGGCCGTGTTGGTCGGCGGTCTGGAGGAAGATGGCCACCGCGGCGCCGCCCGGCAGCATCATGAAGGGCAGCCGGGCGCCGATCCGCAGGACGCCGAAGGACTGCAGCAGCGCCCCGGCCCCGCACAGTACGAGTGTCGCGCTGAGCAGGGCCGCCGTGCGGTCAGGGGGCAGACCGAGTCCGGTGGCGATCAGGAACGCGGTGGAGACCGGGGCCGCGAGCATCGCGAGGACGTGCTGCGCGGCCAGCGGCAGCAGCCGGTGCAGGGGGAGGCGTTCGTCCACCGGGTGGACCGGCCGGCCGTCGGGGCCGGGCGGTCCGCCGTCAGGGGCGTCGCCTCCGGTACGGGTGGTGCCGGCGGGGGCGGCCACGGCTCATCCCCGACCCGGCAGCCAGGGCAGTTCCTCGGCGCCGTAACGGTACGCACGGAACAGGGCGTTGTGCTGCGCCGGGAAGATCCGGCCCACCTCGGGCTCGCGGTAGCCGCCGAAGTGCGGGACGACGTACTCCCAGCAGAGGTACCCGTCGGCGGTGACCTCGAAGATCCGGCCGGCGGGGGAGTCGCAGATCAGGGTGTTGCCGTTCGGGAGGCGCTGCGCGCTGCCCATGAAGGGGGCGAAGAACGCCTCGCGGGCCGGGTCGTGGTACTCCCAGGCGATCTTCCCGGAGGACCGCTCGACCTCGATGACGCGGGAGAAGGGGACGTCCCAGTGCGGGCGGAAGACGCCGTTGTCGAAGATGAGGATGTTGCCGTTGGGCAGTTCGGTGGGGTTGTGCTGCTGGGAGACGACGCCGGGCTCGGTGCGCCAGACGATCTCGCCGGTCTCGCGGCTGATGATGATGACGGCTGAGGCGCTGCGGAGGCTGGCCAGGATGTTGCCGTCGGCGAGCGGGAGGACGGCGTTGATGAGGGGGTAGTGCTCGCGGGAGTAGTCGGGGTGCAGGGGGTATGCGTCGCGGTCGAGGTGGTCGGCGACGCGCCAGGACCACAGCTCCTTGCCGTCCGCGTCCACCTCCTTGATGGTGTCGGCCCAGACGGTCGGGCCGTCGGCGGTGACCGGCTCGGAGCCGGGGACGCCGCCGCGTACCGCCGCCGCGCGCTCGCCGGTCAGCGGCTCCAGCGCGGCGTAGAGGATCCGGCCGTCACCGCAGTGGTGCGCGTCGTGGTGCTGGAACGGGTCGATGTGCTCGCGGACGACGGTGCCCTCGGGGGTGATCTCCTGCATCACGCCGCCGCGGTACTTGTGCCACATCGGGAACAGCGCTTCCTGGTCCGGCAGTACGCCGTTGTAGGCGAGGTTGCCGTTGGGGAGGATGCGGGCGTGCCGGCCGGGCCGGTACGGCAGGTTCCACTGGTGGACGACCTCGCCGTGCAGATCGACGAGGTAGACCTCGCCGGTGCCGGTGAGCGGCGCGTAGAGCGTGTACCCGGGGTACGCGGCGTCCTCGTCGAGGGCGAGCAGGCCGGTGCCGCGCCGGCGGCGTGTGTTTTGATCGACAGCGGTCATGGCGGGTTCCCTTGTTCGTCTGTTCGTCAAACTTTGTTTGATGACGTCAAACAGGTTCGAGGGTAGGGGCCGTTTGTGGCAACGCCGTGAACGTGGCGATAAAGGGGAGAGGAAGTGCGGAATGCGTGAAGATCAGGAGGCGCCGCAGGTCGGCCGGGCGGTGCGGCGCCGCCGCCGCGCGCTGGACCTGACGCTCGCCGAGCTGGCGGCCCGTACCGGCCTGTCCAAGCCCTTCCTGAGCCAGGTCGAGAACGACCGGGCCCGCCCCAGCATGCGCTCGCTCCAGCGCATCGCCGACGCGCTGGGGACGACGGCGGTGCAGCTGCTCGGCGCGGCGGAGGACCGCCGGGCCGTCGACGTGGTGCGCGCGGAGACCGGTGCCGCGCTGGAGGACGGCGCGGCGGGCACGGTGCGGCCGCTGGTCCGCGGTCAACAGCAGTTGCACGCGCTGGAGTTCACCGGCGCGCACGAGTGGGGGCGGGAGTTCCGGCACCCGAACGATGAGCTGCTGTATGTCGTCGAGGGGGCCGTGGAGGCGGAGGCCGAGGGGGAGCGGTACGAACTGGGCCGCGGTGACACGCTCTACTGCACGGGCGGGGTGACGCACCGATGGCGTGCCCTGGAGGGGGGCACGCGGGTGCTTCTGGTGGGGGTGGCTGACGACATCGGGCTCTGAGCCGCCGCCCGTGGCTGACGAGGTGTCAGTGAGTGGCGGCCGCCACCAATGCGTCCATGACCCGGGTGTCCGTGCCCGCCTCGGGGTGCCACTGCACGCCCAGCGCGAAGGCCGGCGCGTCCGGTAGTTCGAGCGCCTCCACGGTGCCGTCCTCGGCATACGCGGAGGCCAGCAGCCCGCGGCCGAGGCGGTCGACGGACTGGTGGTGGTACGTCGGTACGGAGACCGGCTCGGGCAGCGCGGCGGCGAGCAGGGTGTCCGGTACGGGCTTGATCTCGTGGTGGTCGAAGACGCCGGGCGGGCCGCCGTGGCCGTCCAGGTGCTGGTGGAGCGTGCCGCCCAGCGCGACGTTCAGCAGTTGCATGCCGCGGCAGATGCCCAGCAGGGGCGTGGCTGAGTCGATGGCCGCCCCGATGAGGGCGAGCTCCCAGGCGTCGCGGGCGAGGGCGGGGGGCCCGGTGCGGGGGTCGGTCTCCGCGCCGTACCGGTCGGGCCGTACGTCGGGGCCGCCCGCGATCACCACGCCGTCGAGCCGCGCGACGACAGCTGCGGCGGCCTCCCGCGCGCCGTCCCGGTCGAGATCCGCCTCGTGCGGCGGCAGCATGGCGGCGAGGCCGCCGGAGTTCTGTACAAGGCGGTGGTAGCCGGCGGGCAGTAGCGCGGCGGGGAGAGTCCAGACGCCCCAGCGGGCCTCGGCCTCCAGGTACGTGCTGACGCCGATGAGCGGCTTGGACAAGGGAACCTCCGGTCAGGGTGAGGGATGGGCGGTCAGCCGCGGTCGAGTTCCGCCTCCGCCGCCGCCAATGCCGCGAATTCTTCCTCCGGTGCCGAAGCCACCAAGCGGTGTCGCGAGTACAGCGCGAAGTACGCCAGCGCCACCGCGTACACGCCGAGGGCAATGAAGGCGGCCGTCACATCGACGAGGAAGGTGGCCACCAGTGCGGAGCAGGCGAGGACGAAGGCGATCGAGGAGGTCAGGATGCCGCCGGGGGTGCGGTACGGGCGTGCGAGGCCCGGCTCGCGGCGGCGCAGGACGATGTGGGAGAGGGCCATCAGGGCGTACGAGATCGTGGCGCCGAAGACCGCGACGTTCAGCATGCGGGCGCCGTCGCCGGTCGCGGCGGCGAGGGCGAAGCCGAGCGCGCCGGGGACGAGAAGGCCCAGGTAGGGGGCCTTGCGACGGCTGGTGAGGGAGAGGAAGCGGGGCAGGTAGCCGGCCCGGGAGAGGGCGAAGAGCTGGCGGGAGCCGGCGTAGATCAGGGAGAAGAAGGAGGCGACCAGGCCGGCCAGGCCCGCGTAGTTGACGATGCGGGAGACGACCGTCGGCTTGCCGTGCGGCTGCAGCGCCTGGACCAGCGGGTCGCCGACGGACTGGAGTGCGGCGGCGCCGCGCGCCCCGGTCGCGGTGAGGAAGGTGACCAGGGCGAGGAGGAGCAGGACGCCGATCGCGGCGGCCATGGCCTTGGGCAGGGTGCGGGCCGGGTCCTTGGTCTCCTCGGCGGCCAGCGGCACGCCCTCGACGCCGAGGAAGAACCACATGCCGAAGGGGAACGCCGCCCAGATGCCAAGTATCCCGAAGGGCAGCCAGGAGGACGCGCCGAAGGCGTCCTTGTCGGCCGGGATGTCGTTCAGCGCGCCGACGTGGAAGTCCGTGACCGCGGCGAGCGCGAAGACGATCAGCGCTGCCACCGCGATCGCGGTGACGACCAGGCTGAAGCGGAGTGCCTCGCCGACGCCCCACAGGTGGATCCCGATGAAGATCACGAAGCAGGCGAGATAGACCGGCCAGCTCGACGTCAGGCCGAAGAGGCCGAGGGACTCGACGTAGTCGCCGATGAAGATGGAGATCGCGGCGGGCGCGAGGACGTACTCGATGAGGATGGCCGTGCCGGTCAGGAAGCCGCCCCAGGTGCCGAGCGCGCGGCGCGCGAAGCCGTAGCCGCCGCCCGCCGTGGGCAGCACGGACGCCAGCTCGGCGAGGGCGAAGACCAGGCAGGTGTACATCACGCCCATCAGCAGCGCCGCCAGCGCCAGGCCACCGAAGCCGCCCTGGGCCAGGCCGTTGTTCCAGCCGGAGAAGTCGCCCGAGACGACGTACGCGACGCCCAGGCCGGTGAGCAGCAGCGGCCCGGCGCTGCCCCGGCGCAGCGAGCGCTTCTCCAGGTAGGCGTCATCGGGCGCGGCCCCGGGTGGCGGGGGAGTGGGCGGTGCGGTGCGCGGTTCCGTGCTGTCGGCCATGAGCCGCTCCTGCCTCGGCGGGGTAAAGGTTTAGCGCCATACCTTTGTCGTGCGGACCGCTCCGGCGCAAGACCCGTGCCGTAAAGGAACGGTTACGGCACCGGCGGCTCGGCTGCCGGGGGCGCGGCTCCGGTGGCCGGCCCGTGCGGGTCACCGCGCCGGCGGCGTACCCGTGAGGAAGCCGCGCAACAGCGCAGCGGTACCGCAGCAGTGCTCCCGCATCACCTCCCGCGCCCCGTCCGCGTCGCCCTCCAGCACCGCCTCCACCAGCGCCGTGTGCTGCGCCTGGGAGTGCTCCAAGTTCCGCACCAACAGCGGGATGCAGTCCAGCAGGTCGTTCACGGTCGCCCGGACGGCCGCGTACTGCGCGGCGAGCGTGGCCGAGCCCGACAGCTCGGCCAGCGTCAGGTGCAGCAGTGTGTCCCGCCGCCGGTAGTCGGCCAGCGGCGCGTCGTGCGTGGCCGCCAGCGCGTCCCGCAGCCGCTCCGCCTGCTCCCCGTCCAGCCCGTACCCGGCGCACAGCCCGGCCGCGCCCACCTCCAGCACCTCACGGAACCGCAGCGTGTCCTCGACGTCGACCTGCGCGATGCGGCGGCGCAGCTCGTCCTCGCCGGGCGTCTCGGCCCGTTCCCGTACGAATGTCCCGCCGTACCGCCCGCGTCTGCTGACCACCAGCCCCTCGTCCTGCAGCACCTTCAGCACCTCGCGCAGCGTGACCCGGCTGATCTGCAGCCGCTCGGCCAGTTCGCGCTCGGCCGGCAGCCGCTCGCCCCGGGGGACCAGCCCCAGCCGCACGATCTGGAGTATCTGCTCCAGCGCCTCCTCGAAGCCGTTGCCCGCCCGCACCGGGCGCAGCACCGGCGCCAGCCGGTCCGCCGCTCCGTCCACCGCTACCCCTTCCCAACCAATGGTTCGTGTGCCTACCTTATGACCTCCGGACGCAGCGACAGGAGGCACCACCGTGGCAGACCGCACGCCCCCGCTCTCGGTCGAGGAGCTGAGAAGGCTCGTCGACACCGGGGAGATCGACACTGTCGTCCTCGCCTTCACCGATATGCAAGGCAGGCTCCAGGGGAAGCGGTTCGCGGCCCGTTTCTTCCTCGACGACGTCCTGGCCCACGGCTCGGAAGGGTGCAACTACCTCCTCGCCGTGGACGTCGATCTCAACACCGTCGACGGCTACGCGATGTCCTCCTGGGAGCGCGGCTACGGCGACTTCTGCATGCACGGTGACACCGGGACGCTGCGCCGCACGCCCTGGAGCCCCGGTACCGCGCTGCTCACCGCCGACCTCGCCTGGCACGACGGCACCCCCGTCGCCGCCTCCCCGCGGCAGATCCTCCGCCGCCAGCTCGACCGGCTCGCCGAGCGCGGCTGGCGCGCGTACGCCGGTACCGAGCTGGAGTTCATGGTCTTCAAGGACACCTACGAGGACGCCTGGTCGCGCGGCTACCGCGACATGCACCCCGCCAACCTCTACAACGTGGACTACTCCGTGCTCGGCACCAGCCGCGTCGAGCCGCTGCTGCGCCGCATCCGCAACGAGATGGGCGCGGCCGGCATGACGGTGGAGTCCGCCAAGGGCGAGTGCAACCTCGGCCAGCACGAGATCGCCTTCCGTTACGACGAGGCGCTCACCACCTGCGACCAGCACGCCGTCTACAAGACCGGCGCCAAGGAGATCGCCGCGCAGGAGGGCATGGCGCTCACCTTCATGGCGAAGTACGACGAGCGCGAGGGCAACTCCTGCCACATCCACCTCTCGCTGCGCGACGAGGACGGCGCCCCGGTGCTTGCCGACGAGTCGGGCGAGTACGGCATGTCGCCGCTGATGCGGCACTTCCTCGCCGGGCAGATCGCCGCGATGCGCGACTTCACGCTGCTGTACGCACCGAACATCAACTCCTACAAACGCTTTCGGCCCGGCTCCTTCGCGCCCACCGCGGTCGCCTGGGGCCCGGACAACCGCACCTGCGCGCTCCGCGTCATCGGCCACGGCCACGCCCACCGCTTCGAGAACCGTCTCCCCGGCGGCGATGTGAACCCCTACCTCGCGGTGGCCGGCATGGTCGCGGCCGGGCTGTACGGGATAGAGCACAAGCTGGAGCTGCCGGACGCCTGTACCGGCAACGCGTACACCGGCGACGCGGAGCATGTGCCGACCACCCTCCGCGAGGCCGCCGACCTGTGGGAGAAGAGCCCGATCGCGCGCGCCGCCTTCGGTGACGAGGTCGTCGAGCACTACCTCCACATGGCCCGGGTGGAGCTCGACGCCTACGACTCCGCCGTGACCGACTGGGAGCGGTTCCGCTCCTTCGAACGCATGTGAGGACCAGTCACTTGCCTTCCGAGCACCAGATCCTGAACCCGGCCACCGAAGAGGTCATCGCGACCGTCCCGGCCACCACCCCCGCCGAGGTCGACGCCGCCGTGGCACGGGCCGCCAGGGCCCAGGCGCAGTGGGCGGCCCTCGCGCCCGGCGACCGCGCCCGGCTGCTGCGCCGCTTCGCCGCCACCGTCGACACCCACCTCGAAGAGCTCGCCCAGCTCGAGGTACGGGAGGCCGGCCACCCGGTCGGCAACGCGCGCTGGGAGGCCGGCAACGCCCGTGACCTGCTCGAATACGCGGCCGGTGGTATCGAGCGGCTGACCGGGGCGCAGATCCCGGTCGCCGGCGGTCTCAACCTCACGCTCCACGAACCGCTCGGCGTCGTCGCCGTCATCGCGCCGTGGAACTTCCCGATGCCCATCGCCGCCTGGGGTACCGCGCCCGCCCTCGCCGCGGGCAACGCCGTGCTCCTCAAGCCCGCCGAGACCACCCCGCTCACCGCTCTCCGCCTCGCCGAACTGGGCCTCGCGGCGGGCCTTCCCGAGGGGCTGTTCCAGGTACTGCCCGGCGCCGGCCCCGTGGCGGGCAACGCGCTGGTCGAGCACCCCGGCGTCGCCAAGGTCGTCTTCACCGGCTCCACCGGCGTCGGCAAGCAGATCATGGCCAAGTGCGCCGCCGGCGTGAAGCGGGTGACCCTCGAACTCGGCGGCAAGAGCCCGAACATCGTCTTCGCCGACGCCGACATCGAGAGGGCCGCGGCCGCCGCGCCCGGCTCCTTCCTCGACAACACCGGCCAGGACTGCTGCGCCCGCAGCCGCATCCTCGTCCAGCGGTCCGTGTACGACCGCTTCCTGGAACTGCTGGAGCCCGCGGTCAAGGCCGTCACCGTCGGTGACCCGGCCGGCCCCGCCACCGGCATGGGCCCGCTGATCTCCGCGGCCCAGCGCGACCGCGTACGGTCCTACGTCCCCGACGACGCCCCCGTCGCCATCCGCGGCGAGGCACCGGAGGGCAAGGGCTTCTGGTACCCGGCGACCGTCCTGGAGGGCCGGCCCGAGGACCGGGCGGCCACCGAGGAGATCTTCGGCCCGGTCGCCGTCGTGCTGCCCTTCGAGGACGAGGCGGAGGCCGTCCGGCTCGCCAATGCCACCGACTACGGCCTCTCCGGCTCGATCTGGACCCGCGACGTCGGCCGCGCGCTGCGCGTCTCCGGTGCCGTCGCCGCCGGAAACCTCTCCGTCAACTCGCACAGCAGCGTCCGCTACTGGACCCCGTTCGGCGGCTACAAGCAGTCCGGCCTGGGCCGCGAGCTGGGCCCCGACGCGCTCGCCGCCTTCACCGAGACCAAGAACGTCTTCATCAGCACCGAGGAGCAGTGACATGACCGACCAGACCCCTGTGTGCCGCCGGCTCGTCGGCCGTACCGCCGTGATCACCGGTGCCGGCAGCGGCATCGGCCTGGCCACCGCCCGCCGCCTCGCCTCGGAAGGCGCCAATGTCGTCTGCGCCGACATCGACGAGAGCGCGGGCAAGGCCGCTGCGGCCGAGGTCGGCGGCCTCTTCGTCCAGGTCGACGTCACCGACGAGGGCCAGGTCGAGGCGCTGTTCAAGACCGCGTACGACACCTACGGCTCGGTCGACGTCGCCTTCAACAACGCGGGCATCTCGCCGCCCGACGACGACTCCATCCTCACCACCGGACTGGACGCCTGGAAGCGGGTCCAGGAGGTCAACCTCACCTCCGTCTACCTGTGCTGCAAGTACGCCCTCCCGTACATGCAGCGCCAGGGCAAGGGCTCCATCATCAACACCGCCTCCTTCGTCGCCGTCATGGGCGCCGCCACCTCCCAGATCAGCTACACCGCCTCCAAGGGCGGCGTGCTGGCCATGTCCCGCGAGCTGGGCGTGCAGTTCGCCCGCGAGGGCATCCGCGTGAACGCGCTCTGCCCCGGGCCCGTCAACACCCCGCTGCTGAAGGAGCTGTTCGCCAAGGACCCGGAGCGCGCGGCGCGCCGTCTGGTGCACGTACCGGTGGGCCGGTTCGCCGAGCCCGAGGAGATGGCCGCCGCGGTCGCCTTCCTCGCCAGCGACGACTCCTCTTTCGTCAACGCGTCCGAATTCCTTGTCGACGGCGGCATCGCCGGAGCGTATGTCACCCCTGTGTAAGCACCACGGGTAAGGTTTCCCGATCATGTCCGGGGCCGGCAGCACGGGCTGTCGGCCCCGGCGTCGCTCCTCGCCCCGGCCCGCACCCGTCAAGGAGGACGTATGCGCATCCGGCACACCCTCGCACCGGCCCTGGCCCTGGCCGTCACCGCAGCCCTGGCGGCCGCCGTGCCCGCCACCGCTGCCCCGGCCGCCCCGAAGACCCCGCAGGCCGGCTGCCCGCAGCTCTCGCAGAGCCTGACGTGGTACGGCACCAACCGCGACAAGCTGCAGCGCACCATCGACGAACGCGGCGTCTGCTCCCACCCGGAGCTCGCCCACGGCAACGGCCACGGACAGCGCCCGGTCGCCGCCTTCGACTGGGACAACACGATCACCAAGAACGACGTCACCGACGCGACGCTCGTCTGGTCCCTGAACCACGACAAGATCCTCCGCCCGGCGCACTGGCGCGACACCAGCAAGTGGCTGACCCCGGCCGCCGACCGCGCCCTCACCGAGGCGTGCGGCACCGACGTCCCCGTCGGCGCGCCGCTGAACACCTCCACCAACACCGCCTGCGCCGACGAGATCTTCGCCATCCGCGACGAGGCGAAGACCGCCGACGGCGCCGCGGCCTTCGAGGGCACCTGGAACCACCGGCGCACCGTGCCCCAGTACGCCTGGATCCCGCAGCTCTTCGCCGGCCACACCGTCGCCGAACTGAGCTCCTACGCCGCCGCCGCGCGCAAGCACGTCCTCGCCGCGCCGATCGGCAGCAAGGACAAGGTCGGCAGCCACACCGTCCCCGGTTACGTGCGCTACTACGACCAGCAGCGCGACCTGGTCCGCACCCTCCAGCGCGCCGGCTTCGACGTGTACATCGTCTCCGCCGGGTCCGAGCCCGTCACCGAGGTCTGGTCGAAGGGCATCGGCGTCGACAGGAAGCACACCATCGCCATCCGCAGCGTCCTCGACAAGCAGGGCCGCATCACGTACGAGAACGAGGGCTGCGGCGGCGTCGGCGACAACAAGGGCGAGGCCATCCCGTACATCGACGGCAAGCGCTGCTGGGTCAACCAGGACATCTTCGGCGTCAAGGGCCCGAAGGCGTGGCAGCAGCAGGACTTCACGCACCGCATCGCGCTGGGCGGCGGCGACGCGGACACCGACGTCACCTTCGTCGGCGACGCCACCGGCGCGCACCTCGTGCTGAACCGCAACAAGAACGAGGTCATGTGCCGGGCCTACGACAACGCCGACGGGCGCTGGGTGGTCAACCCCATGTTCATCGAGCCGCTGCCGCGCAAGTCCGGTGCGTACCCGTGCTCCACCGCGGCGTACAACAAGCCCGAGGGCGGCTTCGGACCGGTGCGCCGCGCCGACGGCAGTGTGGTGTCCGACCAGCAGGACCGTGTGTACGGGGGATGATTCCGGCCATACAGTGTCCGGCGTGAGCATGACGACACCGCCGGGCTGGTATCCAGACCCGGGGCATACAGGCAACGGTCCCGCGCCCGAACGCTGGTGGGACGGCTCGGCGTGGACCGACCACACCCGCGCGGCCGGGGCCGCCCCGGCGGCGTACGGCTATCCGCAGCAGGGCGCGCCGCCCGGCGCCTACGGGTATCCGCAGCAGGCGCAGCAGCAGTCCGGCTACGGGTACCCGCAGGGCGCGCCGGGCGGTTTCGGGCCCGTACAGCCCGGCGGTCCGCAGCCCGGCGGCCCCGGTCAGGGCGGCGGTGGCAGGAAGCGCGGCCCGATGATCGCGGCGATCGCCGGTGCCGCGGTCGTCGTGGCCGCCGCCGTCGTGGGCATCACGCTGGTCACTGGCGGCGACGCGCCGCACGACGACCCGAAGCCCGCCCCGAAGGCGACGGCGAGCGCGAGCGAAACCCCGTCGCCCGAGCCCGCCACCACCTCGGCGGCGCCCGAGCCGGCCCCCACCGAGGACGAGGACACCCTCCTCGACGCCCTGAACAGCATCGCCATCCCGGTCCTGGACGGCTGGCACAAGGACGAGTTCAGCAGGGAGACCGACCTCTACACCGGGCCCTACAACTGCGCGGGCGAAGACAGCAAGCAGTGCCTGCGCGGCAGGGTCCTCTCCGAGACCGCGGCCGGCTTCTCCGAGACCACGGCCCGGGGCATCGCCGAGGCCGACATCGAGAAGAACATCGAGGCGACGTACGGCAAGGGCCAGTACGGCGACAAGGCCCGCTACGGCGGCATCGAGAACCACGAGGAGCTCAAGGCGGAGAAGGTGACCGTCGCGGGCCAGAAGGGGTATCTGGTGCGCTGGAAGGTCACCAACAAGAAGGGCCCGGACGGCATCGCCCAGTCCGTCGCCTTCCCCTCGCCCGGCGGCGCCGGCTCGATGGTCGTCCTCCGCTTCAACTTCGACGTCGGCGGCCAGGCCCCGCCGCTCGCCGACATGGACAAGATCCTCGAAGACATCAAGCCGACGGTGTGACGCGTACGGGGGCGGCCCGCGCCGCCCCCGTACCGCGCCTCACAGGAACGTCCGCCCCTCGCCCCGGTACGTCGGTACGGTCGCCACCACCCGGTCCCCGTCCACCAGCCGCAGTGCGTCGAAACGCTCGCACAGCTCACCGGCCTTGGCGTGCCGGAACCACACCTTGTCGCCGATCCGCAGCCGGTCGGCGGCCGCGCCCAGCAGCGGCGTCTGCACCTCGCCGGCCCCTTCCTGCGGGTCGTACGCCAGCCCGGCGGGCAGATACGGCTCCGGCAGCCGGTCCGCGCCCGCCGCGCCGGACGCCGGATAGCCACCGCCCAGTACGGTCACCACGCCGGGCCCCGGCCGCCGTACGACCGGCATCGCGAACAGCGCCGCCGGCTGCCCGCTGAACGAACGGAAGTTGTCGAACAGCCGCGGCACATACAGCCCCGACCCGGCCGCGACCTCCGTCACCGCCGCCTCCGCCGCGGTGTGCTGCACGCTGCCCGTCCCGCCGCCATTGACGAACTCCAGGTCCGGCGCCTCGGCCCGGACGGCGCGCACCGCCTCCCAGCGCCGCCGCGCCAGCTCCTTGCGCGCCGCGGCCTGCATGACGCGCACCGAGCGCGAGAAGAGCGGCCGCCCCGCCACCGCGTCCCCCACGCCCGCCACATGCCCCTCGTACGCCATCAGGCCGACGACCTTGAAGCCCGGGCGGCGCGCCACCAGCCGTGCGAATTCAGCCAGTTGTGCGGGGTCGCGCAGCGGCGAGCGGCGCGCGCCCACCCGTACCCGGCCGCCGCCCGCCCGGAAGGCCGTGTCCAGCTCCAGGCACACCCGGATCTCCGCCCGGCCGCCGCCCCGCGCCGCGTCGATCAGCGCGAGCTGCGCCACGTCGTCGACCAGTACCGTCACCGCGGCGGCCAGCTTCGGATCGTCCGCCAGCTCGGCGAACGCGGCCCGGTCCGCCGACGGATAGGCCAGCAGGACGTCGTGGAAGCCGGAGCGGGCCAGCCAGAGCGACTCCGCGAGCGTGAAGCTCATGATCCCGGCGAACCCGTCCCGGGCCAGTACGCGTTCCAGCAGGGCACGGCAGCGTACGGACTTGCTCGCCACCCGCACCGGCTTGCCGTGCGCGCGCCGCACCAGATCCGCGGCGTTGGCATCGAACGCCGCGAGGTCGACGACGGCGAGCGGTGCGTCGAGATGAGCGGTGGCCCGGTCGTAACGGGCCTCCAAGGCATGGGGTTCGGAGGTCAGCCGGCGCATGACGGCAGCCTGCCAGACCGCATTACCGCAGGGTAGGGGAGAGATCGCGACAGACCGGACACACGAAGGCGACCGGTACCGGACACGAGTTGCGGCCGGGGGCGCGACAGCCCGTAAAGTGGCGCAGGCCGCGGCCCGCAGACCCGCGGCACCAGGTCTGATCCATATACCGTCCCGCCCCGCACGCCGCCCGGGCCACGGGGCAGAACTGCGCGAGGGGGAGCGCGGGTGAGCACCGAAGCGAACTACGTCGGCCGGCGCCGCCTGCCCCCGATACCTCCGCCACCGCCGTACCGGCCGGCCGCTGCCGCCTCGGACGCCGCCCGCGAGGAATCCGCCCCGGACACCCGCACCACCGCCGTCCCGCCCAGGCCCGCGGTCCCGCCGAAGCCCAGCCGCCCGGCGCCGCCCGGCTACCGGGACACCGCGTCCTTCCACCTCGCCCAGGGCGCGGCCAAATGGCACGGCGCGAAGGGCGGCAAGGCACCGGCCAAGAAGGCCGCACCGGCCGCGCCGCCGGCCGGACCGTCGCCCGCGGAAACGTCCCCCCAGCAGCAGCGTGCCGCCTCGCGCACGCCGCTGCCTCCGCAGAAGGGGCCGCTCGGGAATCCGGCGCCGGGCGTCGCGGCACCGCCCGTCCCCGGGCAGGCCGCCGCCCCGACGACCGTCCCCGGGCAGCCCGCGCCCGCGCCGTCGCGCCGCCACGCGCTGCGGACGGCCGCCGCCGCTGCCTGCCTCGTCCTCGGGCTCGGCCTCATCGGCGGGGCAGCGGCCGGGAGCTGGCTCGCCGGGGGACCGAGCGGGGACCAGGCAGCGGCCGCCGCCTTCACCGACGCCCGCGCCCTGTGGCACAGCGTCCCCGTGCGCACCCTCTTCCCGCAGACCCTGCACGGCACGGCCGCCGGTCCGGGCGGCGCCGACCGCACCTGGCACCGGATCGCGGTCGCGCCCGACGGCGGCTGCGCCAAGGCGTTCGACCCGCTGCTGGCCAAGGCGCTGGCCCCGGCCGGCTGCAAGCGCCTGCTGCGCGCGGACTACGTGGACGCGACGCACAGCAGTGTGATCACCGTCGGGGTGGTCACCACCAGGACCGATCTCACCGGGATGCGCGCCCTGAACAAGCGGTTCACCACCGAGCGGCTGGCCGCCCGCCGCGACCTGATGCCCCGCCCGTACACCGCTCCCGGCACCCCGGCGGCGGACTTCGGGCCGGACCAGCGCGCCAGTTGGAGCGTCCAGGTGCTGTCCGACGCGCCCTTCGTCGTGTACGCGGTCTCCGGCTTCGCCGACGGCCGCGCGGTGCCCGACCCGCGGCCGGCCGACGAGGCCACCCGTACCGGAGCCACCTCCGCGCCCGCCCAGGCGGGGCTCGGCCACGACGCCGCCGGGGTCGCGGACGGCATCGAGCGCGCCTTCCGCACGCAGCTCGCCAAGGCCACGGAGGCGGACGGATGACGCCCGGCACCCGTGCCGCGCGGCGCACGCCCCGCGTGCTCGCCGTCGCCCTCACCGCCACCGCCGTGGCCGCCCTCACCGTCACCCCCGCCCGGGCCGACGGCATCCGCACGCAGGAGTGGGCCCTGGACGCCCTGCACGTCGACGAGGCGTGGGGGACCACCAAGGGGGACGGCATCACGGTCGCCGTCCTCGACACCGGCGTGGACGCCACCCACCCCGACCTCGAAGGCCAGGTGCTCCCCGGCAAGGACCTGATCGGCTTCGGCGCCGAGCGCGGCGACAAGACCTGGGCGGACCACGGCACGGCGATGTCCGGCATCATCGCCGGGCACGGCCACGGCCACTCCGACGGCGTGCTCGGCATCGCGCCCGAGGCGAAGATCCTCCCCGTCCGCGTGATCCTCGAAGACGCGGACCCGGAGCGGAAGAGGGCCCGCACCGAGCGCGCCAACGCCCTCGCCGACGGCATCCGCTGGGCCGCCGACCACGGCGCCGACGTCATCAACCTCTCCCTCGGCGACGACAGCGACTCGGCGCACCCGGAGCCACGCGAGGACGCCGCCGTCCAGTACGCGCTGAGCAAGGGCGTCCCGGTCGTCGCCTCCGCGGGCAACGGCGGCCAGCACGGCGACCACGTCTCCTACCCGGCGGCCTACCCCGGCGTGATCGCGGTGACCGCGGTGGACCGCTACGGCACCCGCGCCCGCTTCTCCACCCGCCGCTGGTACGCCACGGTCAGCGCCCCCGGCGTCGACGTCGTGATCGCCAACCCGGACCGCAAGTACTACGAGGGCTGGGGCACGAGCGCCGCCGCCGCGTACGTCTCGGGCGCGGTCGCCCTGGTACGCGCGGCCCACCCGGATCTGAACCCTGCGCAGATCAAGCAGCTCCTCACCGAAACCGCCCAGGACAGCCCCGCCACCGGCCGCAACGACGACCTGGGCGCCGGCCTGGTCGACCCCGCGGCAGCCGTGAAGAAGGGCGCCGTGGCCGAGCCGGCGGCCGGCGACCGCGCCACGTACACGAAGCGCTACTTCGGCCCGGGCCCCGAAGGCCACGCATCGACCGGCACCGGCTCCTGGCTCCCCTGGACCGCGACTGCCGCGGGCGCGGCCCTGGTGGCGGCCGCAGTGATCCTGTGGCGGCGCCGCGCCTGACGAATCCAGCCCGTCCGGCGCTTGAGGACAACGTCCACCGGGGGCACCCCGACGCACAGAACCGCCGGGCACCCGCCCAAGCCCGGCCGCTGCCTGCCGATAGGCTCACCCGCGTGACGCTGAAGAACATCCCGGACCCCGGCTTCTCCGACGACGACGGCACCGCCGACCCCGAGCTGACCGCGGCCCTCGCCGCCTGGTCCGCCGACCGCACCGCCGAGCCCCGCCTCCTCGCGGCCCTCCGCGGCGCCCGTCTGCTCGTACCGGTGGTGGCCCTGCTGGGAGAGGTGGAGACCGGAGCGGACGGGCTCCGGCGCGAGAAGACCAGCGACATGGCCGTGCCGACCCTGCAGGCCCCGGACGGCCGCCGCGCGCTCCCCGCCTTCACGTCCATCGAGACCCTGCACCGCTGGCGCCCGGACGCCCGCCCCGTCGCGGTACCGCTCCAGCAGGCGCTGCTCGCCGCCTCCCACGAGAAGGCCGACACGATCGTCCTGGACGTCGCGGGCCCCGTGACCTACCCGCTGACCGGTGCGGCCCTGCGCGCCCTCGCCGAGGGCCGGACCACCGGCGACCCGCTCGCCGACCCCGCCGTCACCGAGGCGCTGCGCGCGGTCCTCGCGAACGAGCCGGGGGTGCGGGTCGCCCATCTGGCGCCGTCCGCCGACACCGATGCCACGCTCGCCCTCGGCCTCGCCCCCGACGCCCCGGCAGGCGAGGTCGCACAGCGCCTGGCCACCGCCCTGGCCTCGGACGACGTGCTGCGCGAGCGCCTGGTGAAGGGCCTCGACCTGGCCCTCCTGGCGCCGGACGCGGCCCCGCAGGGTGCCCCGCTCTTCAGCCGCTGACCGGCCGCCACCAGGCGCTTCGGGCGGCGCTTCAAGAGGCGGGGACCTCGGGACGGACGCACAATCGCAGCAGGTGCAAGATCCCTTCGAGGAAGGCCCCCCATGGACACCCCGGAGACCCGCTCGGTCGTAGCCGAGTTCCTCGGCACGCTGCTCCTGGTGTTCTTCGCGGTCGGCGCTGCCGTGCTGGCCGGGGAGTACATCGGGACCTTCGGCATCGCCCTGTCCTTCGGCTTCACACTGCTGGCCCTGGCCTACGCGCTCGGCCCCATCTCCGGCTGCCACGTCAATCCCGCGGTGACGCTCGGGATGCTGGTGGCCCACCGCATCACCGTCCGTACGGCCGTCGAGTACTGGATCGCCCAGCTGCTGGGCGGCATCGTCGGCGCCGCGCTGCTCTTCCTGGTGGCCAAGCAGGTGCCGGGCCTGAAGACCGACGGCGCCTTCGGCAGCAACGGCTTCGCCGACCGCTCGGCCGTGCACATCAATCTCGGCGGTGCCTTCGTCGCCGAGATCGTGCTCACGTTCCTGCTGGTCTTCGTCGTCCTCGCCGTCACCCACAAGGTGGCCCTGGTCGGCTTCGACGGCCTGGCCATCGGCATCGCGCTGGCCACCGTCCACCTCATCGGCATCCCGCTCACCGGTACGTCCGTGAACCCGGCCCGGAGCTTCGGCCCGGCGCTCTTCGCGGGCGGCGGCGCGCTCTCCCAGCTCTGGCTGTTCATCGTCGCGCCGCTGATCGGCGGCGTGCTGGCGGCCCTGGCCCACCGGCTCACCCACACCCCGTACAGCCCGCTGCGTCCCCCGGCCGACAGGGAACCGCCGGCCGACGAACGCTCGGCGCTCTGACCGCTCTCATGACGGTGGCCCCCTGATCCGTGGATCAGGGGGCCACCGTCATACGTTCCGGCGCGGGCCGCTCAGCCGAAGACCGGCCCCGTGTACTTCTCGCCCGGCCCCTGCCCCGGCTCGTCCGGCACCACCGACGCCTCGCGGAAGGCGAGCTGCAGCGACTTCAGCCCGTCCCGGAGCGGCGCCGCGTGGTACGAGCCGATCTCCGTGGCGCTCGCGGTCACCAGCCCGGCCAGCGCGTGGATCAGCTTGCGCGCCTCGTCCAGGTCCTTGTGCTGCTCGCCCTCCTCGGCGAGGCCGAGGTTGACCGCGGCCGAGCTCATCAGGTGCACCGCGACCGTCGTGATGACCTCGACGGCCGGCACGTCCGCGATGTCGCGGGTCATGGCGTCGAAGTCCGCGGGCTGCGCGTCCGGGGCGGCTGCGGAGTCGGAGGAGGGAGGGGTGGCGTCGCTCATGGCTCTCTATCTGTCCGTACGATCGGTGCGCCCGCTCCGTGCGGCCGGTGCGCTGCCCTCAGACTAGGCCCCGGCGCGCCCGCGCCCGCGCGTGGGGCGCCGCCCCGCGTGCCCGCCGGGGACCGTGCGAGCGGAGGCCGGTACACGTCCCGCCCGGGTCATGTACCATTGACTTCGACCGGCCGGTCACCTATGTGTCCGGCCCACAAGTGGAGGCTCCGATCTCCCACCCGATTCCAGCCCCCAGGGCAGGCGGGTCAACGGTCAGGCTGCGCCCCGCGGTGACATTCGCGGCGGTGCTCCCCGATCTTTTTGAGGAGCCCCGCCTGTGTCCCGTCCGGGGCGTTTTTGCGTTGTTCCGGCGAGATGGTCACACCGAAAAGACGTTACGCGGCTGTCCGCCAGGCGGTCGTGTGGTGCTAAACCGAGGAGGATCCATCAGCGCCGAGCCCCGCATCAACGACCGGATTCGCGTCCCCGAGGTGCGACTCGTCGGTCCCAGTGGCGAGCAGGTCGGCATTGTGCCGCTTGCCAAGGCCCTGGAGCTTGCGCAGGAGTACGACCTCGACCTGGTCGAGGTGGCGGCGAACGCCCGTCCGCCGGTCTGCAAGCTCATGGACTACGGAAAGTTCAAGTACGAGTCGGCCATGAAGGCCCGTGAGGCGCGCAAGAACCAGGCGCACACGGTCATCAAGGAGATGAAGCTCCGGCCGAAGATCGACCCGCACGACTATGACACCAAGAAGGGTCACGTCGTCCGGTTCCTCAAGCAGGGTGACAAGGTCAAGATCACGATCATGTTCCGTGGTCGCGAGCAGTCCCGCCCGGAGCTCGGTTTCCGGCTGCTGCAGCGGCTCGCGGAGGATGTCCAGGACCTCGGTTTCGTCGAGTCGAACCCGAAGCAGGACGGCCGGAACATGATCATGGTCCTCGGTCCGCACAAGAAGAAGACCGAGGCGATGGCCGAGGCCCGCGAGGCGCAGGCCGCCCGCAAGGCGGAGCGCCAAGGTGCTGCCCCTGCCGAGCAGGAGCAGGCCGCCGAGGAGCCCGCCGAGGCGTGATCCAGGGGTGCGAACCCCGGAGAGCGCCGGGGTCACCGCCCCGGACACCAACCGAAACAACTGACGCTCCCGTATGCCGGCCCACCGGCCGGCGGGAGCGCCACTGACGAGGAGAGAACGGCGCATGCCGAAGAACAAGACGCACAGCGGCTCCAGCAAGCGCTTCAAGGTCACCGGCTCCGGCAAGGTGCTGCGCGAGCGCGCCGGCAAGCGCCACCTGCTCGAGCACAAGTCGTCCAAGCTGACGCGTCGCCTCACCGGCAACGCCGAGATGGCCCCGGGCGACGCCAAGAAGATCAAGAAGCTTCTCGGCAAGTGAGTCGCCGCGCCCCTGTGAAGGCGGCGCGCGACCCAGACCGGGACCTGATTCGAATCGGGCCGTGTGCCGACCACCACGGCCCCGCTACAAGGAGTTAACAAGTGGCACGCGTCAAGCGGGCAGTCAACGCCCACAAGAAGCGCCGGGCGATCCTCGAGCAGGCCAGCGGCTACCGCGGCCAGCGGTCGCGCCTCTACCGCAAGGCCAAGGAGCAGGTCACCCACTCCTTCGTCTACAACTACAACGACCGCAAGAAGCGCAAGGGCGACTTCCGTCAGCTGTGGATCCAGCGCATCAACGCCGCTGCCCGCGCCAACGGCATGACCTACAACCGCTTCATCCAGGGTCTGAAGGCCGCCAACATCGAGGTGGACCGCAAGATCCTGGCCGACCTCGCGGTCAACGACCAGAACGCGTTCGCCGCGCTGGTCGAGGTGGCGCAGAAGGCGCTGCCGAGCGACGTCAACGCTCCCAAGGCTGCCTGAACCTCAGCCTGAGGAAGTCGTCGAGCGGACCCGCAGGCCCCGGCCTGCGGGTCCGCCGCCGTTTTGCGTTGCCGTTCTGCACCACCACCCGTTACGACGAAGTGAGCCGCCGCCCATGGGCACCCCCGAGCTGATCTCCCCGCGTTCCGCACGCGTCGCCGCCGCCCGGCGGCTGGCCCGCCGCAATTTCCGCGGCAAGGAGCGCCGGTTCATCGCCGAGGGGCCGCAGGCGGTCAGAGAGGCCGTCCGGCACAGCGGCGGCGGCGAGCCGACCCTGATCGAGGTCTTCGCCACGCCCGAGGCCGCCGAGCGGCACGAGGCCATCGTGGCCGCGGCCCGGGACGCCGGGGTGCGCGTCCTGCTCGCCGACGACGACACCATCGCCGACCTCTCGCAGACCGTGACCCCGCAGGGCCTGATCGGCGTCTGCCGCTTCCTGGACTCGCCCTTCGAGGAGATCCTGGCCGCGCGGCCCAAGCTGGTCGCGGTGCTGGCCAACGTCCGGGACCCCGGGAACGCCGGTACGGTACTGCGCTGCGCGGACGCCGCGGGTGCCGACGCCGTGGTGCTCACCGACGCCTCCGTCGACCTGTACAACCCGAAGTCCGTGCGGGCCTCGGTCGGGTCGATCTTCCATCTGCCGGTCGCCGTCGGCGTGCCGGTCGAGCGGGTCGTCGACGGGCTCAAGGGCGCGGGCGTGCGCATCCTGGCGGCGGACGGCGCGGGCGAGGACGACCTGGACGCCGAGCTGGACGCGGGCACCATGGGCTCCCCGTCGGCCTGGATCTTCGGCAACGAGGCGTGGGGGCTCCCGGAGGAGACCCGCGCGCTCGCCGACGCGGTCGTGCGGGTGCCCATCCACGGCAAGGCCGAGAGCCTGAACCTCGCGACCGCGGCCGCGGTGTGCCTGTACGCCTCCGCGCGCGCCCAGCGCACGCCCGGAGGGTGCCGCTCCGCCGCCGCGGGCTAGTAGGGTGGCGTGCCCACACCGGAAGGGGGTAGCGGGATGAATGTGCGGACTTCCGGCACACGCGCGTCCGTGGTGGACATCTGCCTCTCGGGCGACCCCGGCGAGCACCCTCCACTCCCGTACGACGCGGTCGGCCCGGCCGCCGGGCTGGATCCGGACGAGCTCCCCGACGGCCTGGTGGTGGCCGACGAGAGCGGCCGGGTGGTGTGCTTCAACGCCGCCGCCGCGCGGCTGACGGCCGTCGACCCCGGCGACGCTCTCGGGCTGTCCCTGGAGAGCGCGCTGCCGCTGCAGGACATGGAGGGCCGCCGCTGGTGGCAGCTCACCGACCCGTACGGCGGGCTGGCCATCCGCACCGGCCAGCCGGAGCGCAATCTGCTGCTCGGCAGCCGCGAGCTGCTGGTCTCCGCACGGTACGTACGCGACCGGCCGCTGGGCACGGTGCGGCGCCTGATCATCACGCTGCGCGGCACCGAGGCGCGGCGCCGTACGGAGCTGAGCCACGCCGAGCTGATCGCCACCGTCGCGCACGAGCTGCGCTCGCCACTGACCTCCGTGAAGGGCTTCACCGCGACCCTGCTGCAGAAGTGGGAGCGCTTCACCGACGACCAGAAGCGGCTGATGCTGGAGACCGTCGACGCGGACGCGAACCGCGTGACGCGGCTGATCGCCGAGCTGCTGGACATCTCACGGATCGACTCGGGGCGCCTCGAGGTGCGCCGGCAGCGGGTCGACATGGCCTCGGCGGTGCGGCGGCACGTCCAGGCGCAGACCACGGCGGGTCAGCGCCCGGACCGCTTCCTGATCCGCATGCTGGAACCGCTCCCCGAGATGTGGGCCGATCCGGACAAGGTCGATCAAGTACTGGGCAACCTGCTGGAAAATGCGGTGCGGCACGGTGAGGGAACGGTCACCATCGAGGTGGCACCGACACCCATGACGACCGGCACGGAGGGAACGACCGTCACCGTGAGCGACGAGGGCCCCGGCATCCCCGAGGAGTCGATGAGCCGCGTCTTCACCCGCTTCTGGCGGGGCAGCAAGCGCGGCGGCACCGGCCTGGGCCTGTACATCGTCAAGGGCATCGTCGAGGCCCACGGCGGCACGATCACGGTCGGCCGGGCCCCGGCCGGCGGCGCGCAGTTCCGATTTACCCTGCCCGTCGGCACCCCGGCCTTCATGGCCTGACCGGGACCGACGGGCGCCGTCCTGCCCGGGGCGTCTGTGAGGCGTGGCCGCGATGCCCCTTAGACTTGACCTTTGGCACCTTTGGCACTCACGCGTCGGGGGCAAGCCGCGCGCCAAGACCACCGGAAGCACGGGAAGAGATGTCCGCACCCAATAAGTCGTACGACCCTGTTGAGGTCGAGGCCCTGAAACCGGAAGAGATCGAGCGCATGCAGAGCGAGGCGCTCGCCGCGTTCGCCGCCGCGACCGACCTCGACGAGCTCGCTTCGGCGAAGACCGCCCACACCGGCGGCACCTCGCCGCTCGCGCTCGCCAACCGGGAGATCGGCGCCCTGCCCCCGCACGCCAAGGCGGACGCCGGCAAGCGCGTCGGCCAGGCCCGCGGCCGTGTGAACCAGGCCCTCAAGGTCCGCCAGGAGGAGCTGGAGGCCGAGCGGGACGCCCGTGTGCTGGTCGAGGAGGCGGTGGACGTCACGCTGCCGTACGACCGCGTGCAGGCCGGCGCCCGGCACCCGCTCACCACCCTCTCGGAGCGCATCGAGGACGTCTTCGTGGCGATGGGCTACTCCGTCGCCGAGGGTCCCGAGGTGGAGTCGGAGTGGCTGAACTTCGACGCGCTGAACATCGCCCCGGACCACCCGGCCCGCACGATGCAGGACACCTTCTTCGTCGAGTCGGCCGCCGACGGCGACGAGAAGCAGACCGGTGTGGTGCTGCGCACGCACACCTCGCCGGTGCAGATCCGCTCGATGCTGGACCGCGAGCCGCCGCTGTACGTGATCTGCCCGGGCCGCGTCTACCGCACCGACGAGCTGGACGCGACCCACACCCCGGTCTTCAACCAGGTCGAGCTGCTCGCCATCGACGAGGGCCTGACCATGGCCGACCTCAAGGGCACGCTGGACCACATGGTCCGGGCGCTCTTCGGTGAGGGCATGGAGACCCGGCTGCGCCCGAACTACTTCCCGTTCACCGAGCCGTCCGCCGAGATGGACATGGTGTGCTACGTGTGCCGCGGCGCGTCCGTGGGCAATCCGGACGCGCCCTGCCGCACCTGCTCCAGCGAGGGCTGGATCGAGCTGGGCGGTTGCGGCATGGTCAACCCGCGGGTGCTGACCGCCTGCGGTGTCGACCCGGAGAAGTACAGCGGATTCGCCTTCGGGTTCGGCATCGAGCGGATGCTGATGTTCCGCCACAACGTCGAGGACATGCGAGACATGGTCGAGGGTGACGTGCGCTTCACCCGGCCTTTCGGGATGGAGATCTGATGCGGGTCCCGCTTTCTTGGCTGCGGGAGTACGTCGACCTGCCGGCCGGTGAGTCCGGTCGTGACGTGCAGACCAAGCTGATTGCCTCCGGTCTGGAGGTGGAGACCGTCGAGCAGCTCGGCGCCGGCATCGAGGGTCCGCTGGTCGTCGGCCAGGTGCTGACGATCGAGGAGCTGGAGGGCTTCAAGAAGCCGATCCGCTTCTGCACGGTCGACGTCGGTCAGGCGAACGGCACGGGCGAGCCGCAGGAGATCGTCTGCGGCGCCCGTAACTTCGCCGTCGGCGACAAGGTCGTCGTGGTCCTCCCGGGCGCCACGCTGCCCGGCGACTTCAAGATCGCCGCGCGCAAGACGTACGGCAAGGTCTCGCACGGCATGATCTGCTCCGGCGACGAGCTGGGCATGGGCGACGACGGCTCGCACGGCATCATCGTGCTGCCGCCCGAGATCGAGGTCGGCACCGACGCGATCCGGCTCCTGGAGCTGGTCGACGAGGTGCTGGACATCGCGGTCACCCCGGACCGGGGCTACTGCCTGTCGATGCGCGGCGTCGCCCGCGAGACCGCGACCGCGTACGGCCTGCCGCTGCGCGACCCGGCGCTGCTGGACGTGCCGCCGCCGAACAGCTACGGCTACCCGGTCAAGGTCACCGACCCGATCGGCTGCGACCGCTTCACCGCCCGTACGGTCGTGGGCCTCCAGCCCGAGGCCCGCTCGCCGATCTGGCTGCAGCGCCGTCTGCAGAAGGCCGGCATGCGGCCGATCTCGCTCGCCGTCGACGTCACCAACTACGTGATGCTCGAACTGGGCCAGCCGCTGCACGCCTACGACCGCTCCCTCATCGAGGGGGCGATCGGGGTCCGCCGCGCCGAGCCCGGCGAGAAGATCACGACGCTGGACGGTACGAAGCGCGTCCTGGACGCCGAGGACCTGGTCATCACGGACAACCGCGGGCCGATCGGCCTGGCGGGCGTCATGGGCGGTGCCAACACCGAGATCGCCGACCACGCGGAGGGCCAGGGCACGACCGAGGTCGTCATCGAGGCCGCGCACTTCAACGCGCTGACCATCGCGCGCACGGCCCGCCGCCACAAGCTGTCCTCCGAGGCGTCCAAGCGCTTCGAGCGCGGCGTCGACCCCGAGGCCGCGTCCGCCGCGGCCCAGCGGACCGTCGACCTGCTGGTGCTGCTCGCGGGCGGCACCGCCGAGGCCGGCGTGACGGAGATCGTGGCGCCCAGCGGGCCGCACACGATCACCATCCCGGCGGACCACCCGGACAAGGTCGCGGGCGTAACGTACGGCCGCGAGACCGTCGTCCGCCGCCTGCAGCAGGTCGGCTGCGACGTGTACGGCCAGGACGAGCTGATGGTCACGGTGCCGTCCTGGCGCCCGGACCTGACCGACCCGAACGACCTCGCCGAAGAGGTCATCCGGCTGGAGGGCTACGAGAACCTGCCCTCCACGCTGCCGACGCCGCCCGCGGGCACCGGCCTGACCGAGCGGCAGCGGCTGCACCGCCGGGCCGGCCGCGCGCTGGCCGGCGCCGGGTACGTCGAGGCGCTGAACTACCCGTTCATCGGTGAGGCGGTCCTGGACCAGCTCGGCATCGAGGCGGACGACCCGCGCCGCCGCACGGTGAAGCTGGTCAACCCGCTCTCGGACGAGGAGCCGTCGCTCCGTACGACGCTCCTCCCGGGCCTGCTCTCCGCGCTGCGCCGCAACGACGGCCGGGGCGCGCACGACCTGGCGCTCTTCGAGACCGGCCTGGTCTTCCGGCCGACCGGGGACGAGAAGCCGGCCGCCCGGCTGCCCGTCGACCGCCGCCCGACCGACGCGGAGATCGCCGCGCTGAACGGCGCGCTGCCCGAGCAGCCGCGCCGCGCCGCCGTGGTCCTCGCGGGCGCCCGCGAGCAGGCCGGCTGGTGGGGCAAGGGCCGCCCGGCGACCTGGGCCGACGCCGTCGAGGCGGGCCGCCTGGTGGCCCGTGAGGCGGGCGTCGAGCTGATCGTCCGCCAGGACCAGCACGCGCCCTGGCACCCGGGCCGCTGCGCCGCGCTGCTCGCGGTCGTCGACGGCGAGGAGATCCTCGTCGGCAACGCCGGTGAGCTGCACCCGCGCGTCATCAAGGCGCTGGGCCTGCCGGAGCGGACCTCCGCCATGGAGATCGACCTGGACCGCCTGGAGCGGGCCGGTACGGGTGTGGTGCCCGCGCCGCGGATCTCCACCTTCCCGGTCGCCACCCAGGACGTCGCGCTGATCGTCGACTCCGCGGTCCCGGCCGCCGACGTCGAGGCCGCGCTGCGGTCCGGAGCCGGTGAACTGCTGGAGGATCTGCGGCTGTTCGACGTCTTCACCGGCGAGCAGGTCGGCGAGGGCAAGAAGTCCCTGGCGTACGCGCTGCGCTTCCGCGCGGCCGACCGCACGCTGACCGCCGACGAGGCGTCCGCCGCCCGTGACGCGGCGGTCGAGGCGGCCGTCGAGCGGACCGGCGCGAGCCTGCGCGCGTAACGACGCGACACCGCAAGGGCGGTGGTTCGACCTCGGTCGAGCCACCGCCCTCGCGCTTCCAGGGCCGCGGAGGCGTCAACTCCGGGTGTCACTCAATGGGGTGAGAGGGCGGCGCTGGACGGGGGTCCCGCCACCCCGCCTCGCCAGAATCGATCACGCTGCGGAGCATTTATGCGCCGGCATGCGACCACGCGAGGGTACGGGCGAGGGAGACCATCCGGATGAACCGCACCTGGGCGTGGCGGCCGCTGCCGCCCGTGGCCGGAGAAACGTTCGGTGGTTTCGTCCGCCGGCTCTTCGTCCTCGTCCTCCCCGGGATCTGGGTGGCCGCCATCCTCGCCTGGGAGCTGGCCGGTACCGGCCACGCCCAGCCGCTCCAACTACTCGCCGCCGCACCGGCCATCGCCTGCGCCGGCACCGGCCGCCGGGAGTGCGTCGTGCTCGGCGGCCTGTGCGCGCTGATCGCCCTCGTGCCGCTCGGCGCCGCCGGCCAGGACACCGCGCCCGCGACCCGGCTGGGCACCTGCGCCGCCATCCTCGTCGTGGTCGCGGCCAGCTATCTGACGGCGGGGCGGCGGGCGCGGCTGCTCCGCGAGCTCGCGCGCACCCGGGACGTCGCGGAGGCGGCGCAGCGGCTCGTGCTGCGCCCGCTGCCGGAGCGGATCGGCGGGATCCGGGTCGCCGCCGGGCATCTGTCGGCGGGCGAGGGCGCGCTCATCGGCGGGGACCTGTACGACGCGGTGCCGACGCGGTACGGCCTGCGGGTCGTCATCGGCGACGTGCGCGGCCACGGCCTCCCGGCCGTCGGCACGGTCTCCGCCATGCTCGGCTGCTTCCGCGAGGCCGCACACGACGAGCCGGAACTGTCCGGGGTGTTACGCTGCCTGGACCGCGCGCTGGCCCGGCACCTGGCCGGGCGCGGCGGTCCCGCGCCGGAGGAAGGCGCAGGAGCCGAAGACGCGGGGATGGCCGAGGAGTTCGTCACCGTACTGCTCCTCCAGGTCGCGCAGGGCGGCGAGTACACCGCACTGAACTGCGGTCACCCCTGGCCGTATCGGTTCAGCAGCGGTACGGCCGAGCCGGTCGCGCAGGACGAACCGCTGCCCCCGCTCGGCCTGTTCCCGCTCCCTGACCGGCTCCATCCGCTCTCCGGGCGGCTGGCCGGCCGCGAGGGGCTGCTGCTGTACACGGACGGCGCCGAGGACGCCCGTGACGCGCACGGGGCGTTCTTCCCGCTCCACGCGGAACTGCTCGCGTGTCTGTCCGGGGCGGCGCCGCCCCCGCTCGCGCCCCGCGCCCTCGTCGCCGCCGTGCGCGACCGCATCGTCCGGCATGCGGGCGGCCGGCTCACCGACGACGTCGCCCTGCTGGCCCTCGCCGAGGACCGCCCGCACGTCCCCGCGTGACCCCTCGCCGTACGGGCCCCCGCCGTTCACACCCCGTGTGAACTCCCGCTGATTACGCTGGTGATGAGGCGAAGCGCGCCCGCGACGGGCGAGGGCGCGGACCAGGAGGGGGCCATGGAGCCCAATACCCTGCTCGACGCGATTCTGGACGAGGCGGGCATCTCGCACGCCGGGCTGGCCGTGCACATCAACCAGCTCGGCCGCCGGCGCGGCCTGTCCCTGCGGTACGAACACACCGCCGTGGCCCGCTGGCTGAAGGGCCAGCGGCCGCGCGGCCAGGTCCCCGACCTGATCTGCGAGATCCTCAGCGACCGGCTGCACCGCCCGGTCGGCCTGGACGACATCGGGCTGAGCCGGCCCGGCACCCGCCGCGCCGCCGACACCCCGCTCTCCGGCTTCGTCGAGCGGGCCACCGCGCTGTGGCGCTCCGACGAGCAGCAGCGCCCGCACGTCCTCAGCGCGCCCGCACTGACCGGTACTTCGGCGGTCATGCCCGTATGGGAGTGGGAGAACCCACCGGAGGACTCCGACGTCTCGCGCAGCGGCCTGACCCGGGTGTCCATGGCCGACATCGAGATGCTGCGCTCGGCGCGCACGCACTACGAGCAGATGTACCGCAAGGCCGGCGGGGTGGCGACCAGAGCGCGCATCGTCGGCTTCCTCAACAACGAGGCGGCGCCGCTGCTGCGCGGCAGCTACACCGACGCCACGGGCCGTCAACTGCACCGCGCCACCGGCGGGCTGGTCGCCGTGGCCGGCATCTGCGCGTACGACTCGGACGCCTTCGGGCTCGCGCAGCGCTACTTCCACCAGGCGCTGCGGCTGGCCAAGGCGAGCGGCGACCGGGGGCTCGGCGCGTACATCATCGCGCTGCTGGTGAACCAGTCGCTCTTCACCCGCGAGTACCGCCAGGCGGTGGCCTTCGCCGAGGCGGCACTGCGCGCCGCGGGCCCGCAGATCACCGCGGCGCTGGCCACCGATCTGTACGCGATGCAGGCGAAGGCGTACGCGCGGCTGGGCGACGGCGCCGGCGCGCTGTCCTGTATCCGCCGTGCCGAGGCCGCGGCGGAGCGGATCCGGCCGGGCCTGGAGCCCGACGAGACCGGCTACGTCCAGCCGGGCCTGGTCAACGTCCAGGTGGCGGAGGCACTGCTGAGCCTGGGCGACCTGCGGGCCGCACAGGAACAGGCCACCGCCGCCGTCGACACCCCCGCGCACGACCGCGGCCGGGTGCACCGGCTCGCCATCCTCGCGCACATCGAGCTGAGACAGGGAGAGACCGAAAAGGCCGTGGCCAGCGCGACGCAGATGGCGGAACAGGCACGGGGCATGGAGTCGCAGCGGTTACGTGACCGCCTGCGGGCGGTACGCGAACTCCTTGCCGGAACCGGAAGCAGCGCCACCGACGCCGCGGCCGACTTGATCGATGAGGCGTTGCGCGTTCCGCTCTGACGGATGGCTCGTGTCCACGTGCCATCTCTTCGGCGGAAGGTGGCAGGCACGTGCGATGGAAAAATCTCATGGAGCAGACCGTGTACGAGAACCGCTGGTTCCGGGTCAACCTCGCTGACGTGGAACTCCCGGACGGGCGGCATCTGGACCACTACCTGATCCGGATGCGGGCCGTAGCGGTGGCCACGGTGGTCAACGAGGCGAACGAGGTGCTGCTGCTGTGGCGGCACCGTTTCATCACCGACACCTGGGGCTGGGAGCTGGCCGCCGGGGTGGTCGAGGACGGCGAGGACGTCGCCGTCGCGGCCGCCCGTGAGATGGAGGAGGAGACCGGCTGGCGGCCCGGCCCCCTGACCCATCTGCTGTCCGTGGAGCCGTCCAACGGCCTCACGGACGCCGTGCACCACATCTACTGGTCCGACCGGGCCGAGTACGTCGGCGACCCCGAGGACGACTTCGAGTCCGACCGGCGGGAGTGGGTACCGCTCAAGCTCGTGCCGGACATGGTGGCGCGGGGTGAGGTGCCGGCCGCCAACATGGCGGCGGCGCTGCTGATGTTGCACCACCTCCGTCTGGGCTGACCCCCGGCCGGGCGCGCCCGTCAGGGACTTGGGCGGGCGCCGCCCGGCGCCGGTCGGGTCACGTGGCGCGGGTCACCGGTCAGCTCGCAAGTACCTGCCACACGGCGACCGCCAGGGCCGCGAGCCCGGTGAGCGCGGCGACGGACGGCAGTGGCCACCGTCCGTGTTCGATGCGGGTGAGCCTGCTGGCCAGCTCCTCCGCGTCCCGCTCGTAACTCTCGGTGCGCTGCGCAAGCAGGGCGAGCTGGCCGTCGACGCGTGCGGTGCGCACGTCACAGCAGCGCCTCAGCTCCGCCACATCGGTGGCCACCAGGTCGGTTTCAGGGTGGGCGGTCACTGTCCGCTCCTCATTCCTCTCGGAAACTCGGTGTTTTTCGTACTACAGACAGTGAACTGGCTTATGGGGCTGGGCGGGAGAGTGTGCGGGAGGAATATGCGTGTCAACGCCGCACACCCCGTGTGAATCCAGTGCGGCCGAGGACGCGGCGAGGGATGCGCGGACTTCACACGGGGTGCGAAGAGCGCACCCGAACCGGGCCCTTTCACACGGTGCCGACCAAGGCGGCCGAGGAGTTGACTCAACAGGGCCACGGGGGCGACAGCCGGCGGAACGGGCGCCCGCCGGCGGTGTCCGACCGCCGTCTTTCCCCCGAGCGGCGGCGGACGGCCGGACGGCCCACGCCTTCAGGATGCCGTCCGGCGCCCCCGTGGATCAGGCGCTCAGTACGGGTAGAAGCCCGAGCCCGTCTTGCGGCCCAGTCGGCCCGCGTCGACCATCCGCTGCAGCAGCGGGGGAGCGGCGTACAGCGGCTCCTTGAACTCCTCGTACATCGACGCGGCGACCGAGGCGACGGTGTCCAGGCCGATCAGGTCGGCCAGCTTCAGCGGACCCATCGGGTGGGCGCAGCCCAGCTCCATGCCGTTGTCGATGTCCTCGCGGTTCGCCGTGCCCTGCTCGAACATCCGGATCGCGGAGAGCAGGTACGGGATCAGCAGCGCGTTGACGACGAAGCCGGAGCGGTCCTGGGCGCGGATGGCGTGCTTGCCGAGGTGGTCCTGGACCAGCGCCTCGGCGCGCTTGATGGTCTCCTCGCCGGTGGTGAGCGCCGGGATGATCTCGACCAGCTTCTGCACCGGCGCCGGGTTGAAGAAGTGGATGCCGATGACCTGCTCCGGGCGGGAGGTCGCGACGGCGAGCTTCACCAGCGGGATGGAGGAGGTGTTGGAGGCCAGGATCGCGTCGGGGCGCGTGACGACCTGGTCGAGCACCTGGAAGATCTCGGTCTTGACCTGCTCGTTCTCCACGACCGCCTCGATGACGAGGTCGCGGCCTGCGAATTCGCCGAGGTCGGTGGTGAAGCTGAGCCGGCCGAGCGTCGCGTCGCGCTCCGCGCTGGTGATCTTGCCGCGCTCGGCCGCCTTGCCGAGGGAGTTGGTCAGGCGGGTGCGGCCGATTTCCAGGGCCTCGCCGGTGGTTTCGGCGACCATGACCTCCAGGCCGGCCCGCGCACATACCTCGGCGATGCCGGCGCCCATCTGGCCGCAGCCGACCACTCCGACGCGTTCGATGTCGGTCACATCGTGCCTTTCGCTGATCTTCGGGACCGGCGGGGGCCGTAAGGGTCCGACGCCCGCCTCGGCCCCGACGTTACTCCGCGCGCTGGTGCGCAGGGGCGGGCGGGGCGGGCATTCTGAGCGAGGAGAGCCGGACGCACCGGACGGAAGGGGTGGTGGTATGCGACTACAGCGAATAGGCGGAATAGCTGCATTTGCCCGGAGAAGCGTCACGCGGAGGGGTTTCACGGTGGCGGCGCTCGGGGCGGCGTCCTCGATGCTGTGGACGCCGGGCGCGGCGGCGAGCACACCGGGCGGGGCCGGGAACCCTGCCGAAAGCGCAGGTCACGGGCGGGGGAGGGGCGACGCGGCCGACCGCCGGCCGGAGTTCCGGGGGATGTGGCTGGCGACCGTGGCCAACCGCGACTGGCCCTCCAAGCCGGGCCTGACCGCCGAACAGCAGCAGGCCGAGCTGGTGGCCTACCTCGACAAGGCGGCCGCCGCCCGGCTGAACGCGGTGATCTTCCAGGTGCGCCCCACCGCCGACGCGCTGTGGCCCTCCCCGTACGAGCCGTGGTCGCAGTACCTCACCGGCGTCCAGGGCCGCGACCCCGGCTGGGACCCGCTGGACTTCGCCGTCCGCGAGGCGCACGCGCGCGACCTGGAGCTGCACGCGTGGTTCAACCCGTACCGCGTCGCCAACCACACCGACCCCGCGAAACTCGTCCCCACCCACCCCGCCCGGCTGCACTCGGACTGGGTGCTGCCCTACGGCGGCAAGCTCTACTACAACCCCGGCCTGCCGGAGGTCCGCGCCTTCGTCCTCGACGCGATCATGGACGCGGTGCGCCGCTACCCCGTGGACGGCGTCCATTTCGACGACTACTTCTACCCCTATCCGGTCGCGGGCCAGGTCTTCGACGACGACGCGGCGTACGAGGAGTACGGGGACGGCTTCCCGGACCGGGCGAGCTGGCGCCGCGACAACATCGACCAGTTGGTGCGCGAGCTGGGGGAGCGGGTCCGCAGCACCCGGCGCACGGCCCGCTTCGGCGTCAGCCCGTTCGGGGTCTGGCGCAACCAGGCCACCGACCCGACGGGCTCCGACACCCGAGCGGGCGTACAGACGTATGACGATCTGTACGCCGACACCCGGAAGTGGGTCCGCGAGGAGTGGCTGGATTACGTCGTTCCGCAGGTCTACTGGAACATCGGCTTCGCCGCCGCCGACTACGCCAAGCTCGTGCCCTGGTGGGCCCGGACCGTGGACGGCACCCGCGTGCACCTCTACATCGGCGAGGCGCTCTACAAGGCCGGCGACCCGGCCCAGCCGGCACCCTGGCAGAACCCGAAAGAGCTCTCCCGCCACCTCACCTTCGACGCCGGCTACCGGCAGGTGCGCGGCAACGTCTACTTCTCCGCGAAGGAGGTGGCCACGGACCGTACGGGGGCGATGGCGAGGGTGGTGGCCGATCACTATCCGTCACGGGTGCGGCCACCGCGCTGACCGGGCGGGACGGCGGCCGGCACCGCCCCGGGACCCGGCCGGCACGGCCCCGGTACGCCGATGGCCGATCGCGAGCGGCGCCCGGAACGGCCTCCGGGCCTAAACTGGCCGTAAGGGCGCGCGGCTCCCCCCAGCGGCACGGCTCAGCGCCCGCGACGACTGCGTGCCGGCATGTCCGGGCGCATCCCGACCATCCGGACGGAGGTCATCTCTGATGGAGGCCCAGAAAGGCGACCGGTTGCTGATGCACGGCAGGACCGTCGGCCAGCACGACCGGGTTGCCGAGGTCGTCGAAGTACTGGGGGACCGTGGGACCCCGCCGTACCGCGTCCGTTTCCAGGACGGCCACGAAACGATCATGTCGCCCGGCCCCGACACCGTCGTACGGCACGAGAAGCCGACCGGCGACTGACGGCGACAGACAGCGACTGACAGGGACCGAGGGAAGGGGCCCGGCGGGAGACCGCGGGGCCCCTTTCCCGTGCCGGAAATCCGCTCGACGGTCCCGTGCCCGTGTGCCAGGCTCCGGCCATGATCGAGGGCTATGTGATCTCCACCGACCCCGCGCGCCTGGACCGCGATCTGGTCCACCACTGGCTGGCCACGGACGCGTACTGGGCGCTCGGCCGGTCCCGCGAGAAGCAGGACCGGGCATTCGCCGGTTCGCTCAACTTCGGGGTGTACGAGACGGCTTCGGGCCGCCAGGTCGGGTACGCGCGGGTGGTCACCGACCATGCCACCTTCGCCTGGCTCTGCGACGTCTACATCGACCGCGCCGCGCGCGGCAGGGGGCTGGGCGGCGCGCTGGCCGCCGCCGTCCGCGACCACCTGGCGCCCAGCGGACTGCGCCGGATCATGCTCGCCACGGAGGACGCGCACGGCGTCTACGAGCGCGTCGGCTTCCGGCGGGTCGCGGACACGGAGAAGTGGATGACGCTCGGGGCTCCGGAAGGGGCGCTCGGGGCCTCGGACGGGGCGCAGCCCGCGGTGTCCGGGGCGGAACATCACGCTCCGGCCGCCAATGCCGAACATGCCCCATAAATATGTGACTTCAGGAGCTCCCGGCGGCGAGAGCGCTCTTACCATCACCGAATGACTGTTCGCCTCACGCTGGTCGCCGCCGGGCGCAGCTCCTCGTTGCTCGAAGCGCGCTTCGACGACGACCGGCCGCTGGACGCGATGGGGTGGCACGAGGTCGAGCGGTCGGCGCCCGCCCTGAGCCCGCTGGCCGCCGCCGAGCTCCGCTACTGCTCGCCCTCGGCCCGCAGTCGCGAGACCGGCGAGCTCCTCGGCCTCACCCCACTGGTGCAGCCCGCGCTGCGCGACTGCGACATGGGCCGGTGGCGCGGGCGCACGCTGCGCGAGGTGGCGGCCGCCGAGCCGCAGGCCGTGGACGCCTGGCTGGCTGACCCGCGCGCGGCCCCGCACGGCGGCGAGTCCCTGCTCGCGTTCATCATCCGGGTCGGCAACTGGCTCGACACCCGCCCGGTCGGCGACGGCGGCAGCGCCCTCGCCGTCGCCGAACCCGGCGTGATCCGCGCCGCCCTCATCTACGCCCTCAAGGTCCCGCCGCACGCGTACTGGCGCCTCGACGTCCTCCCCCTCTCCGTCACCGCCCTGCACGGCCACCCGGGCTCCTGGACCCTGGTCCTGTCGTCCTGATCTCAGAGCGTGACGTCGACCGTGAGGGGAGCGGGGCCGGGGGAGAGGTCCGTGCGAGCGATCCGGCCCGCCGCGCGGACGTCCGCGGCGACCAGGGCGAACGCCTCCAGCGCCGTGGCCGGTCCGGTGATCACCGCGCCCGTCACCTCCGTCCGCATGGACACCTTCGCCGCGGACTTCGCCCGGCGGACCGCGGTGAGGACCTCCGTCGCCGTGTCGAGCAGCGCGGGGTCCGCGCCGCCCGCGAGCGCGCGCAGCGGGTCCGCTTCCGGCCAGGGCGCGCGGTGCACCGAGCCGGCGGCCCACCACGACCGGACCTCCTCCGTGACGAACGGCAGCACCGGCGCGAAGAGGCGCAGGAGGGTGTCCAGTGCGGTGGTGAGCGCGGCCCGGGCCGAGGCCGCCCCGGCCCCCGTACCACCGGCCGCGTCCTCCGCCCCGTACGCCCGGTCCTTCACCAGCTCCAGATAGTCGTCGCAGAAGCGCCAGAAGAACCGTTCGGTGTGGTCCAGGGCGCGGGCCTGGTCGAAGTCCTCGAAGGCGGCGGTGGCCTCCTCGACCGTGGTGGCCAGGGCGGCGAGCAGCGCCCGGTCCAGCGGCTCGGTGACCGGCGTGCCCTCCGGGACCGGCGGGAAGCTCAGGACGAACCGGCTCGCGTTGAGGATCTTGGTGGCCAGCCGGCGGCCGATCTTCATCTGGCCGGTGTCGAACGCGGTGTCCGTGCCGGGACGCCCGCTCGCCGCCCAGTACCGCACCGCGTCGGATCCGTGCCGCGCCAGCAGGTCCAGCGGTGTGACGGTGTTCCCCTTCGACTTCGACATCTTCTTGCGGTCCGGGTCGAGGATCCAGCCGGAGATCGTGGCGTGCCGCCAGGGCAGCGTGCCGTGCTCGGCGTGCGCGCGGACGACGGTGGAGAACAGCCAGGTACGGATGATCTCGTGCGCCTGCGGCCGGACGTCCATCGGGAAGACCCGTCCGAACAGGTCGGGGTCGGCCGGCCAGCCGGCCGCGATCTGCGGGGTGAGGGAGGAGGTCGCCCAGGTGTCCATGACGTCCGGGTCACCGATGAAGCCGCCAGGGGCGCCGCGCTGCGCCTCCGTGCAACCGGGCGGCGCCTCGGCGCTCGGGTCGACGGGCAGCGCCGCGGTGTCCGGGACGATGGGCTTGTCGTAGTCCGGCGCGCCCGTGCCGTCCAGCGGGTACCAGACGGGGATCGGCACGCCGAAGAAGCGCTGCCGGCTGATCAGCCAGTCACCGTTCAGGCCGCCGACCCAGTTCTCGTACCGGACGCGCATCCGGTCAGGGTGCCAGCGCAGCTCCGTGCCGCGCCGCAGCAGTTCCTCGCGCAGCTCCCGGTCGCGGCCGCCGTTGCGGAGGTACCACTGGCGGGTGGTGACGATCTCCAGCGGCTTGTCGCCCTTTTCGTAGAACTTCACGGGGTGGGTGACCGGACGCGGTTCGCCGATCAGCTCGCCGCTCTCCCGCAGCATGGCGACGACGCGCTCGCGGGCGGTGAACGCGGTGGCCCCGGCCAGCTCCGCGTACGCCGCCCGGGCCCGCTCGCTCTCCAGCGCGGCCGGCGGCTCGGCGGCGAAGCGGCCGTCCCAGCCGATGACCGGGCGGGTCGGCAACGCCAGCTCGCGCCACCACGTCACGTCCGTGGTGTCGCCGAAGGTGCAGATCATGGCGGCGCCGGTGCCCTTCTCCGGGTCGGCGAGCCGGTGCGCGAGGACGGGCACCTCGACTCCGAAGAGCGGGGTGCGCACGGTCTTCCCGAACAGCTCCTGATAGCGCGCGTCGTCCGGATGCGCGACGACCGCGACGCAGGCGGGCAGCAGCTCGGGGCGTGTCGTCTCGACGAGGAGCGGCGCGCCGGTGGCCTCGCCCGTACCCGCGAACGCCAGTCGGTGGTACGCGGCGGGCCGCTCCCGGTCCTCCAGCTCGGCCTGGGCGACCGCCGTACGGAACGTGACGTCCCACAGCGTGGGCGCCTCGGCCGGGTACGCCTCGCCGCGCGCGAGGTTCCGGAGGAAGGCGTACTGGGAGACCGTCCGCGCCGTGTCCCCGATCGTGCGGTACGTCCGCGTCCAGTCGACCGACAGGCCGAGGCGCCGCCACAGCTCCTCGAAAGCCTGCTCGTCGACGGCGGTCAGCCGCTCGCACAGCTCGATGAAGTTCCGCCGCGAGATGGGCAGTTGGTGCTTGCCGGGCCTCTCGGGCGGGGTGAAGTCCGGGTCGTACGGCAGCGACGGGTCGCAGCGCACCCCGAAGTGGTGCTGGACGCGCCGCTCGGTCGGCAGCCCGTTGTCGTCCCACCCCATCGGGTAGAAGACCTCCCGGCCGCGCATCCGCTGGTAGCGGGCGACCGCGTCGGTGTGCGTGTACGAGAAGACATGGCCGATGTGGAGGGAGCCGCTGACCGTGGGCGGCGGGGTGTCGATCGAGAAGACCCGGCCGCGCTCGGCGGACCGGTCGAATACGTAGACGCCCGACTCCTCCCACCGGGAGGACCACTTCTCTTCCAGCCCGTCGAGGACGGGCCGCTCGGGAACGCCGCTGGGGCGATGAGGAGGCTGAGGGAGCGTCATACGGGCCCATGCTAGTGACGCCCCCGCGTCCCCCGCCCGGCAATTTTCCCGTGGGCCCTCAGCCGAGCTGCCGCACCGGCGCCCCCGCCACGAACGCCGCGATGTCCTCCACCGCCTGCTGGAAGTACCCCTCGTAATTCCGCCGTGTCACATAGCCCAGGTGCGGTGTGGCCAGCAGATTCGGCAGCGACCGGTACGGATGGCCGGCGGGCAGCGGCTCCTCGTCGAACACGTCGACCCCCGCGCCCGCGATCCACCCGCCGCGCAGCGCCTCCGCGAGTGCGTCCTGGTCGACGATCGCGGCCCGCGAGGTATTGACGAGGTACGCCGTCGGCCGCATCCGCCGCAGTTCCGCGGCGCCGAGCAGCCCCCGCGTCGACTCCCCGAGCACCAGGTGCACGGAGACGAAGTCGCTGCTCTCCAGCAGCTCCTCCTTCGTGTGCAGCCGCCGGACGCCCGCCGCCCCGGCCCGCTCGTCCGTGAGGTTCCGGCTCCACGCGACCACGTCCATCCCGAACGCCTGGCCGACGGCCGCCACTCGAGCCCCGGTCTTCCCCAGCCCGAGGAGTCCGAGCCGCTGCCCGTACAGATCGGCGCCCACCGTGCTCTGCCACGGCCCGCCCTCCCGCAGCGCGGTGTTCTCCGGGACCAGGCCGCGGGCCAGGCCGAGCAGCAGCGCCCAGGTCAGCTCGACCGGCGGCTCGGAGTTGCTGGCCGTACCGCACACGGTCACGCCGTGCCGGGCCGCCGCTTCCAGGTCGATCGCGGCGTTGCGCATACCGGAGGTGATCAGCAGCCGCAGTCGGGGCAACTGCGCGAACAACTCCTCGGGGAACGGGGTGCGTTCCCGCATCACGACGAGAATCTCGCAGTCCCCGACCGCCTCGGCCAGCCGCTCATGGTCCCCGATGTACTCCCGTACGACGCGCACGTCGACGTCCCCGGCCACCGCGCTCCAGTCCGCCATGGACAGCGCGACGCCCTGGTAGTCGTCGAGCACCGCACACCGCAGCTTCATCCCAGCCCCTCCTGTCCGGACCCGGCCCCCGGCCGGTCGTTCCCTTGTCGATCTTGCTCCTGGTTGTGTGGAGACTCCACAATATCTCAACGGCGGACTCCGTTGATCAGGCCACCTGTATCTCCCCAATCGCCTTGGCAGAGTGGCTGACGAGTCGACGACTCGCCCCGTGGGTGCACCCATCGGCCGCACGGGGCGTTGTATCTCTACTACAAACGGAGCTCGCTCATGAGCATGAACACCGACAACGTCGTGGTCACCGGCCTGGGCGCCACCACGCCGCTCGGCGGGGACGCCGCGTCGACCTGGAACGCGATGCTCGCCGGGCAGTCCGGCATCGGCCCGCTCGAGGAGGAGTGGGCGGCCGCGCTGCCCGGCCGGATCGCGGGCCGGCTCGCGGTCGAGCCGACCGAGGTACTGGACCGGGTGCAGGCCCGCCGCATGGACCGCTGCGAACAGGTCGCGCTCGTCGCGGCGCGCGAGGCATGGGCCGACGCGGGCACGCCCGAGGTCGACCCGGAGCGGCTGGCCGTGGTGATCGGCACGGGCACCGGCGGCGCGCTCACCATGCTGGGCCAGGACGATGTGCTGGAGGCGTCCGGCGTGCGCCGGGTGTCGCCGCACACCGTCCCCATGCTGATGGCGAACGGCCCGGCCGCCTGGGTCAGCATCGAACTCGGCGCCCGCGGCGGCGCCCACACGCCCGTCAGCGCCTGCGCGTCCGGGGCCGAGGCGATCGCCATGGGCCTGGACCTGATCCGGCTCGGCCGCGCCGACGTGGTCGTCGCGGGCGGCGCAGAGGCGTGTGTCTGCGCGCTGACGATGGCGGGATTCGCGCAGGCCAAGGCCCACTCGACGCGCAACGACGAGCCGCAGCGGGCGTCCCGCCCCTTCGACGTGGACCGCGACGGCTTCGTCATCGGCGAGGGCGCGGCCGTGGTGGTACTGGAACGCGCCGGGTTCGCCGCCGCCCGGTCGGCCCGCGCCCACGCCACGCTCGCGGGGGCCGGCGTCACCTCGGACGCCTTCCACATCACGGCCGCGCACCCGGAGGGCCAGGTCCGGGCCATGCGCCGGGCGCTGGACGCCGCCGGGCTCGCGCCGCAGGACATCGGGCTCGTGCACGCCCACGCGACCTCCACGCCCAAGGGCGACCTCGCCGAGGCGCAGTCGGTCACCGAGGCGATCGGCACCCACCCGGCCGTCACCGCGACCAAGTCGATGACCGGTCACCTCTTCGGCGCGGCGGGCTCCCTCGGTGCGCTCGCGACGATCCTCGCGGTACGCGACGGCGTCGTGCCCGCCACCGCGAACGTCGAGACGCTCGACCCGGAGGTGAAGCTCGACGTCGTCACCGGCGCCCCGCGCCGGGCCGCCGTGCCGGCCGCCCTCACCAACTCCTTCGGCTTCGGCGGCCACAACGCGTCGCTGGTCTTCACGCCGGCGCCCTGACCCCACCCGGGTCGGCACGGCGGCGGAGCGGCGCCGCCCCGTATCTCCGTGGCTTCCGGGACCGCCCGTCACCAAGAATGGCGCCCATGACGACCAGCACCCCCACGACCTCCCCCTCCTGGAGCACCCGTCCCGAGGCGCCCGGTGACGCCGTCGCCGTCCGGGAGGTCAACCTCGCCGCGTTCCCCACCGCCGAGGAGGCCGACCTCGTCGACGCGCTGCGCGCCGACCCCGGCGCGTGGCTCGACGGCCTCTCCTGGGTGGCGGAGACCCCGGACGGCACCGTGGCCGCGTACGCGCTGCTCACCCGCTGCCACATCGGCGGGCAGCCCGCGCTGGCGCTCGCCCCGTGCGCGGTGCTGCCCGCGCACCAGCGCCGCGGGGCCGGCTCCGCGGCCGTCCACGCGGCGCTCGACGCCGCCCGGGCACGGGGCGAGCACCTCGTGGTGGTACTCGGGCACCCCGGCTACTACCCCCGGTTCGGCTTCCGCCCGGCCTCCCACTGGGCGATCAGCGCCCCGATGGAGGTCCCCGACGAGGCACTGATGGCCCTCCCGCTGGACGCCCCCGGCACGGATCCCGCACGCCCGGTCCCCGCCGGGGTCATCCAGTACGCGGCCACCTTCGGCCTCTGACCGCCCGGCGCCCGGCCCCTCACCGGGGCGGCGGGCCCTCCCCGTGTCCACTCGCCCCGCCGCCCGCATACCGCGTTGCATAAAAGTGCTGTGGTCCGTATAGTCATGCCATCGATGAGGAGGGTTCGATGACTGTACGAGCGGCGGTGGCCGGGGCCAGTGGGTATGCGGGCGGGGAAGTCCTGCGTCTGCTGCTGGCGCACCCCGAGGTCGAGATCGGGGCGCTGACCGGGAACTCCAACGCGGGACAGCGACTCGGCGCGCTCCAGCCGCACCTGCTGCCGCTGGCGGACCGGGTGCTGGAGCCGACCACCACCGAGGTGCTGGCCGGGCACGACGTCGTCTTTCTCGCGCTGCCGCACGGGCAGTCCGCCGCCGTGGCGGAGGAGCTCGGGCCGGACGTGCTGGTCGTGGACTGCGGCGCCGACTTTCGGCTGAAGGACGCGGAGGACTGGGAGAAGTTCTACGGGTCCCCGCACGCCGGCACCTGGCCGTACGGCCTTCCCGAGCTTCCCGGGGCGCGCGCCGCGCTGGAGGGGTCCAAGCGCATCGCCGTCCCGGGGTGTTACCCCACCGCCGTCTCGCTCGCGCTGTTCCCGGCGTACGCGGCGGGGCTGGCCGAGCCGGAGGCCGTGATCGTCGCGGCGTCCGGCACGTCGGGCGCGGGCAAGGCGGCCAAGCCGCACCTGCTCGGCTCCGAGGTCATGGGCTCGATGAGCCCGTACGGCGTCGGCGGCGTGCACCGGCACACGCCGGAGATGATCCAGAACCTGAGTGCCGCGGCCGGCGAGCCGGTCAGCGTCTCCTTCACGCCGACGCTCGCACCCATGCCCCGCGGCATCCTCGCGACCTGCACGGCCAAGGCCAAGCCGGGGCTGACGGGGGAGGACCTGCGGGCCGCGTACGAGAAGGCGTTCGGCGACGAGCCCTTCGTGCAGCTGCTGCCCGAGGGGCAGTGGCCGGCCACCGCGGCCGTGTACGGGTCGAACGCGGCGCAGCTCCAGGTCGCGTACGACGCGGCCGCCGGGCGGATCATCGTGATCTGCGCGATCGACAACCTCGCGAAGGGTACGGCCGGTGGCGCCGTACAGAGCATGAACATCGCCCTCGGGCTCCCCGAGGACACGGGACTTTCCACGATCGGAGTCGCGCCGTGACGGTTACGGCAGCCAAGGGATTCACGGCGGCGGGCATCGCCGCCGGGATCAAGGAGAACGGGAACGCGGACCTCGCCCTCGTGGTGAACACCGGTCCGCGACTGGCCGCCGCCGGCGTCTTCACCGCCAACCGCGTCAAGGCGGCGCCGGTCCTCTGGTCCCAGCAGGTGCTCAAGGCCGGACAGGTCAGCGCCGTCGTACTGAACTCCGGCGGGGCGAATGCCTGCACCGGCCCGAAGGGGTTCCAGGACACCCACGCGACCGCCGAGAAGGTCGCCGAGGTGCTGGGGCAGAACGCCGGGGAGGTCGCGGTCTGCTCGACCGGGCTGATCGGCGAGCTGCTGCCGATGGACAAGGTGCTGCCGGGCATCGAGAAGGCGGCCGGTGAGCTGAGCGCGCACGGCGGCGAGAAGGCCGCCATCGCGATCAAGACCACCGACAGCGTGCACAAGACCGCGTTCGCGGAGCGGGACGGCTGGGTCGTCGGTGGCATGGCCAAGGGCGCGGGAATGCTCGCGCCGGGGCTGGCCACCATGCTCGTCGTGCTGACCACGGACGCCGACGTCCCGGCGGAGGAGCTGGACACGGCGCTGCGCGGCGCGACCCGTACGACCTTCGACCGGGTCGACTCCGACGGCTGCATGTCGACCAACGACACCGTGCTGCTGCTCGCCTCGGGCGCCTCCGGCGTGACGCCGGAGGCCGCGGAGTTCGCGGCCGCCGTCACCGAGGTCTGCGACGACCTCGCGCGGCAGCTCATCGGTGACGCCGAGGGCGCCAGCAAGGACATCCGTATCGAGGTGATCAACGCCGCGAGCGAGGACGACGCCGTCGAGGTCGGGCGGTCCATCGCCCGGAACAACCTCCTGAAGTGTGCCATTCACGGCGAGGACCCGAACTGGGGCCGGGTGCTGTCCGCCATCGGCACCACCTCCGCCGCCTTCGAGCCCGACGAGCTGAACGTCGCGATCAACGGCGTGTGGGTCTGCAAGAACGGCTCGGTGGGGGAGGACCGCGACCTGGTCGACATGCGGTACCGGGAAGTCCGGATCACCGCCGACCTGGCCGCCGGGTCCGAGTCCGCGGTCATCTGGGCCAACGACCTCACCGCCGATTACGTCCACGAGAACAGCGCGTACTCCTCATGAGCGAACCGACCACCGCACGCAAGCACACCGCGCTGCCCAAGGCCCGCATCCTCATCGAGGCGCTGCCCTGGCTCACCCGGCACCACGGCAAGACCGTCGTCATCAAGTTCGGCGGCAACGCCATGATCGACGAGGAGCTGAAGGCCGCCTTCGCGCAGGACGTGGTCTTCCTGCGGCACGCCGGGCTCCGCCCGGTCGTCGTGCACGGCGGCGGCCCGCAGATCAGCAAGCAGCTCGCCACGCTCGGCATCGAGTCCGAGTTCAAGGCCGGGCTGCGGGTCACCACGCCCGAGGCCATGGACGTCGTACGGATGGTGCTGGCCGGGCAGGTCCAGCGGGAGCTGGTCGGGCTGCTCAACCAGCACGGGCCGCTCGCCGTCGGCATGACCGGCGAGGACGCCCACCTGATGACCGCCACCAAGCACTACGCGGACATCGACGGCGAGCGGGTGGACATCGGCCGGGTCGGCGAGATCTCCGCCATCGACCCGGGCGCGGTCCAGGCCCTGCTGGACGACGGCCGCATTCCGGTGATCTCCTCGATCGCCCGGAGCGCCGACGACGGACACGTGTACAACGTGAACGCCGACACCGCGGCCGCGGCGCTCGCCGCCGCGCTGAACGCCGAGACCCTGATGGTCCTCACCGACGTCGAGGGCCTGTACGAGGACTGGCCCAACAGCGACGAGGTCATCTCCCGGCTCACCGCCAAGCAGTTGGAGAAGCTGCTGCCGGATCTCGCGAGCGGCATGGTGCCCAAGATGCAGGGCTGTCTGCACGCCGTACGCAACGGAGTGCACAACGCCCGGGTGATCGACGGACGGGTCCAGCACTCGATCCTGCTGGAAATCTTCACCGACGAAGGCATCGGCACGATGGTCGTGCCCGATGCGCACGAGGACGAGGGGGCGGCATGACGAACGGACTGAGCAACACGGCGCTCACCCAGCGCTGGCAGGGCGCCATGATGGACAACTTCGGCACGCCCCGCATCCCGCTGGTACGCGGCGAGGGCGCCAAGGTCTGGGACGCCGACGGCGCCGAGTACCTCGACTTCCTCGGCGGCATCGCGGTCAACGCGCTCGGCCACGCGCACCCGGCCGTCGTCCGCGCCGTCTCCGACCAGGTCGCCACTCTCGGCCACGTCTCGAACTTCTTCGTCGCCGAGCCGACCGTGGCGCTCGCCGAGCGGCTGCTGCGGATCGCCGGCGGCCGCCCCGGGCGGGTGTACTTCTCGAACTCCGGCGCCGAGGCCAACGAGGCCGCCTTCAAGATCGGCCGGCTGACCGGGCGCACCCACATCGTCTCCACCGTCGGCGGCTTCCACGGCCGGACCATGGGCTCCCTCGCGCTCACGGGCCAGCCCGCCAAGCAGGACCCGTTCCGGCCGCTGCCCGGCGACGTGACGTACGTACCGTACGGCGACACCGAGGCGCTGCGCGCTGCCGTCACCGACGAGACCGCGTTCGTGATCCTGGAGCCGCTGCAGGGCGAGAACGGCGTCATCGTGCCCCCGTCCGGGTACCTCCAGGCCGCCCGCGAGATCACCGCCGCCACCGGCACGCTCCTCGTCCTGGACGAGATCCAGACCGGCATCGGCCGGACCGGCCACTGGCTGGAGGCGCAGGCCCAGGGCGTCGAGGCGGACATCGTCACGCTCGCCAAGGGGCTGGGCGGCGGGCTGCCGATCGGCGCGACCCTCGCGTACGGCAGGGCCGCCGAGCTGCTCACGCCCGGCGCGCACGGCTCCACCTTCAGCGGAAATCCGGTCGTCTGCGCCGCCGCGCTGGCCGTCCTGGACACCATCGAAGCGGACGGGCTGCTCGACCACGTGAAGCGCGCCGGGGAGCGGCTGCGGGACGGGATCGGGGCGCTGGGGCACCCACTGGTCGGCTCGGTCCGCGGCGCGGGCCTGCTGCTGGGTATCGTCTTGACGGGGCCGCACGCGCCGAAGGTGCAGCAGGCCGCTCAGGACGCTGGTCTTCTGGTGAACGCCTGCGTGCCGGACGTGGTCCGGCTCGCGCCGCCGCTGATCGTCTCGGACGCTGAGGTGGACACGTTCCTCCAGAAGCTCCCCGGCGTGCTGGACGCGGCCGCGGACGCGGCCGACGGGGAACAACGATCCGGAGACTGAGCAGAACGATGACCGAGGCGCAGGACAACGATTCGCTGCACGGCCCTGCCGTACCGCAGACACGGACCGCCCGGCACCGCCGGATCGTGGACATCCTCAACCGCGAGCCGGTCAGGTCCCAGAGCCAGCTCGCCAAGCTGCTGGCCGACGACGGGCTGAGCGTCACCCAGGCGACGCTCTCCCGGGACCTGGACGAGCTGGGCGCGGTGAAGATCCGCAACACCAACGGCGAGCTGATCTACGCGGTACCGAGCGAGGGCGGCTTCCGCACCCCGAAGGCGCCGCTGGGCGAGTCCGCCAAGGAGGAGCGGATGCGCCGCCTCTCCGGCGAGCTGCTGATCTCGGCCGAGGCGTCGGCGAACCTGGTGGTCCTGCGTACGCCGCCCGGTGCGGCGCAGTTCCTGGCCTCGGCCATCGACCAGGCCGAGCTGCACGTCATCCTCGGCACCATCGCCGGTGACGACACACTGCTGCTGATCAGCCGCGACCCGGACGGCGGGCAGGCGCTCGCCGACCACCTGCTGCGGCTGGCGCAGCGGAACGGCTGAGCCCGGTCCACGTACGGCCCGCTCCCTTCGGGGGCGGGCCGCAGGTGTGTCAGGAGGCCGGCAGCGGCGGCAGCGGCAGGGGCAGCCCCGGCAGCCCGTCGATGCTCTGCGCGATGTGCTCCTTCTTGTGGAAGTACGCGTCCAGGCTGTCGTCCGTCTCGCGCTCGAAGCGCGAGCGGTGCAGCGGCCGGTCCTCGTCGTACGTCATGAACGGCACGCCGTAGCCGCAGGTGTCCCGTATCAGCTCGGCGGTGACGAGAATGATCGCGCGCAGGCCGTGCGCGGACCCGTCGATGCCCGGGAAGTGCGTGAGCAGCTCGCCCCACCGCGGGTCGTCGCGGAAGACGGGCTCGCCCTTGCCGTGGACGCGGACGATGTTCGGCGGGCCCTCGAAGGCGCACCACATCAGCGTGATGCGGCCGTTCTCGCGCAGATGGGCGACGGTCTCGGCGTTGCTGCCCGCGAAGTCGAGGTACCCGACGGTGTGGTCGTCGATGACCGCGAAGGACCCGGACAGGCCCTTGGGAGAGAGGTTGACCGTGCCGTCCCCCGAGAGCGGCGCGGTCGCGGTGAAGAAGATCTTCTGCGCTTCGATGAACGTGCGCAGTCTGCCGTCGATGCGTTCGTGAACCTTTCCCATACGGCCCAGTATCCGTCCGCGGTACGGGAGTTGGGCGGGCTGCCGGGTTCGTCCCCATCTCACAACGACCCCCGGCCCTCGCTGAGGGAGCGCTTTCCGTACAGTCATCGGCGGTGCGGATCCGGTGAAACGCGCGGTTCCTACCGTCCCGTCATGACCTTGAACCCCGCGCTCATCACCAGCAGTTACGCGGCCGTCGAGCCCCACGGGACCGCCGTGACGAAGTACTTCTACGCCCACCTCTTCGCGCACCACCCCGGCGTGCGGCCGCTGTTCGCGCAGCACATGGAGGAGCAGGAGGACCGCCTCTGGAACGCGCTCGGCGGACTCGTGGCCAACCTGGAGGACACCGGCACCGTCGTCCGCATCCTCCAGGGCCTCGGCGCCCGGCACGCCGGATACGGCGCCCTCCCCGAGCACTTTCCGGCCGTCGGCGCCAGCCTGATCGCCGCGCTGGCACACTTCGCGGGCGACGCCTGGACCCCGGAGACCGAGGCGTCCTGGGCAGCGCTGTACGAGACCGTGACCGCGGTCATGACGGACGCCATGGCCGCCGCGGAGCCGAAGGCGTCATAGCCGGGGCGGCCCCAAAACCTCCCGGCCGTGGCAGAGTGTGCGGACACCCGTCCGGGTGCGGCGGCCAGGCCGGCGCATCCGGACGGCGGGCCCGGACATCCGGGCGGCGAGCCCGGACGAGGAGGCAGCGGCATGGACCGGCGGATGCGGCCAGCGGCTGCCCTGCGGGCGCTGCTCGCGGTCTTCGCGCTCGTCCTCGGCGGGCTGAGCCCCACGGCGGCGGCCGCCGCCACGGCACCGTACGAGGGCGGCGCGTCGTACACGGGTGGCGCCTCGTACACCGCCACGGGCCCGGCGGGCGCTCCGCACGCGCACGACGGCTCCGCGCACCCCGCGAACCTGCACGCCGTCCTCCGTACCGGCGGCCGCACCGCGCCGGCCGAACAGCACGTGGCCCACCCGGCCCCGGGCCTCGGCCCGGCCGGCCGCCACACACCCCGGCCGCGCGCCCTGTCCTGGCTCCCGGTGTGCCGGGACACCACCGGCCGGGAGCAGTTCTCGGCGGGCCTCCGGCCGGCCCGCGCCCCGCCCCTTTCCAACAGGTGAACACGTCACACGGCACGCCCTGACCCGGCCACGGGCCGAGGGGGCGTCCGCCGTGCTTCCCACCGTGCCCGTACGCCCGCGTACCGGCACGGACCTCCGCCGCGCCCGTACGCAACCGGTCGCGCGGCGCCGCCTGTTGGAGGCCCCATCCCATGAACCGTGCATCGAGGCTGCGCGCGCTGCTCGCGCTCGCCGTCCTCGCCCTCTCGCTCTACCTCTCCCTCACCCAGTCCCCGCGCCTCGGGCTCGACCTGCGCGGCGGTACGCAACTCGTCCTGGAGACCCGGGACTCGCCCACCGCGAAGGCCGACCGCGCGGCCACTGAACGCACACTCGAAGTACTGCGCCGCCGTGTCGACGGCCTCGGCGTCTCCGAACCGAACCTCGCCCGCTCCGGCGAGCACCGCATCGTCGTCGAACTCCCCGGCGTCCAGGACCCCCGCGAGGCCGCCGAGGTCCTCGGCCGCACCGCCCAGCTCACCTTCCACCCCGTGCTCGGCGCGGACCCGCAAGGCCCCGGCAGCCCCGGCCCCAAGGACAAGCGCACCCTGCGCGACGAGTCCGGGCAGCCGCTGCGCGTCGGACCGGCCGCGCTCACCGGCGAACAGGTCGACGGCGCCGAGGCCGGCTTCGACGCCGAGCGCGGCAGCGGCTGGTACGTCACCGTCGACCTGCGCGGCAGCGGCGAGCAGAAGTGGGCCGAGCTCACCGGCGAGGCCGCCTGCAAGCCGGCGGGCGACCCGGCCCGGCGCGCCGCCATCGTCCTCGACGACAAGGTCATCTCCTCCCCGCAGGTGAACGAGTCGGTGGCCTGCGGCACCGGCATCACCGGCGGCTCGACCCAGATCACCGGCAATTTCACCCAGCAGGAGGCCCAGGACCTCGCGCTGCTCATCAAGGGCGGCGCGCTGCCCGTACCGGTCGAGCTGATCGAGCAGCGGACCGTCGGGCCGACGCTGGGCGCCGACGCCATCGAGGCCAGCGCCGAGGCCGCGGTCATCGGCATCACCCTCACCGCGCTCTTCATCACCGTCGTCTACCGGCTGCTCGGCGTCCTCGCCGCGCTGGCCCTGGCCTGCTACGCGCTGATCTCCTACGCCGCGCTGCTCGCGCTCGGCGCCACCCTCACCCTCCCGGGCCTGGCCGGCTTCGTGCTGGCCATCGGGATGGCGGTGGACGCCAACGTCCTGGTGTTTGAACGCGCCAGGGAGGAGTACGCGACCGGGCGGAGGAAGAAGCGGCGCGGCGGCGCGGAGAACGGCGCGCGGACGGACGTCCGCACCGCCCTGACCGCCGGCTTCCGCAACGCCTTCAGCGCCGTCGCGGACTCCAACATCACCACCCTGCTCGCCGCCGGACTGCTGTTCTTCTTCGCCTCCGGGCCGGTGCGCGGCTTCGGCGTCACCCTCTCCATCGGCGTCCTCGCCTCGATGATCAGCGCCCTGGTCGTCACCCGGGTCCTCGCCGAATTCGCCCTCGCCCGCGACCTCGTACGGACGGCGCCGCGCCTCACCGGACTGGCCGACGAGGGCCGGGTCCGCACCTGGCTCACCCGCCGCGACCCCGACCTGATGCGCCACCGGCGCCGCTGGCTCGCCGCCTCCGCGCTCGTCCTGGCCGTGGCCGCCGGCGGGATCGGGCTGCGCGGCCTGGACTTCGGCGTGGAATTCACCGGCGGCCGCATGGTCGAGTACGCCACCGCCACCGAAGTGGAACCCGGCGCGGCCCGCAAGGCGCTCGCCGACGCCGGCTTCCCGCGCGCCGTGGTCAACTCCTCGGGAGAGGGCGACCTCACCGTACGCACCGAGAAGCTGACCGCCGCGCAGGAGAGCGAGGTCCGGCAGGCCGTCGCCGGGCTGGGCGGGAAGACCGAGAAGGTACGGGACGAGCTGATCGGGCCGAGCCTGGGGGACGAGCTGCGCCGCAACGCGCTGATCGCCCTCGGCGTGGCGCTGCTCGCCCAGCTCGCCTACCTGGCGGCCCGCTTCCGCTGGACCTTCGGCGCCTCGGCGGTCGCCGCGATGGCCCACGACGTGCTGATCCTGGTCGGCGTCTTCGCCTGGCTGGGCAAGCCCGTGGACGGAGTGTTCCTGGCGGCGCTGCTCACCGTCATCGGGTACTCCGTCAATGACTCCGTCGTGGTCTTCGACCGGGTGCGCGAACTGTGGGGCGCCAACCGCAAGGCACCGTTCGACCGGATCGCCAACTCCGCGATCCTGCAGACCCTGCCGCGCACGGTGAACACCGGCATCGGCGCCGTGCTGATCCTGGCCGCGCTGGCGTTCCTGGGCGGCGACACGCTCACCGACTTCGCGGTGGCGCTGCTGATCGGCATCGGCGTGGGCACGTACTCGTCGCTGTTCACGGCGATGCCGCTGGCGATCTCGCTGGAGGCACGCAGTACGGCGCCGCCGCCCCGGCCGGCCGGACGGGCCAAGTCTGCGCCGTCGACGGCCGGGCCCCGGCGCCGGGCGGGGGCCCGGCGGGCCGAGGACTCGGGGGCGGTGGTCTGACGGTACGCACACCTGGGAGCGGGCCGTATCCGGTACGGCCCGCCTCCGGGTCAGGCGCGTGGAGCCTTCGCCTCCGTCGCCGACACCGCCGTGGCTCCGGTACTCGGCAGGCCGACGGGCGTCTCTGCCGGTGCCTCGGCCGCGGCCCCGCCCGGCCCCCGCTTCCGGTACGCGCGCACCCCGTACGCCGCGAGCACCACCAGGAGCGTGACCGCGCTGGCGGCGAAGTCCATGCGGGTGGACGGCAGTACGGCCATCGTGACGATCACGACCGCCATCGCGGCCACCGTGAACCAGCTCAGGTACGGGTACCACCACATCCGGAGCTGGAGGGAGCCCGGGTCCTCGCGCTCCAGGCGGCGGCGCAGCCGCAGTTGGGAGAGGGCGACGAGGAGGTACACGAAGAGGGCCACCGCGCCGTAGGAGTGCACGATGAAGGAGAAGACCGCGTCCGGCGAGACGTAGGCGATGATCACCGAGACATAGCCGAGGGTGGTCGCGAGGAGGATCGCGCGGCGCGGCACGCCGCGCTTGCTGAGCTTGGTCAGGCCGCGCGGCGCGTCGCCGTTCCTGGTGAGCGCGAAGACGATGCGGGAGGCGCTGTAGAGCCCGGCGTTGAGCGAGGAGAGCACGGCGACCAGGACGAGGATCCGCATCAGGGTGCCGGCGGCGGGGATGCCGATCTGCTGCAGCGCGGCGACGTACGGGCCGTCCGCCACCTCCGGCTTGTTCCACGGCACGATCGCGATGACCAGGAAGATCGAGCCGACGTAGAAGAGCAGCACGCGGAGCACGACGGAGTTGGTGGCCTTGGCGACGTTGCGGCGCGGCTCGCTGGACTCCGAGGCGGCCAGCGCGGCGATCTCGGCGCCGGTGAAGAAGCCGACGGCCGGGATGACGGCGGCGAGCACCGGGCCGATGCCGTGCGGTGCGAAGCCCTGGTGTGCGGTCAGGTTCGAGACGTCCGCTTCATGGGCGCCGGGCCACATCCCCAGGACGAATACCAGGCCGACGACGAGAAATACGGTGATGGCGGCGACCTTGATTGAGGAGAACCAGTACTCGAACTCCCCGAAGGACTTCACCGAGAACATGTTGACCGCGGTGAGGATGACCATCAGGCAGAGGCTGATGACCCACAGCGGAATGCCCGGCAGCCAGACGTGCAGCTGGCTCGCGCCGGCCACCGCCTCCAGCGCGACGACATTCACCCAGAAATACCAGTAGAGCCAGCCGATGGTGAATCCGCCCCAATTTCCCAGGGCGAGGCGGGCGTACGCGTAGAAGGAACCCACCGAGGGGCGGGCCACCGCCATTTCGCCCAGCATCCGCATCACCAGGATGACCAGCCCGCCGGCCAGCAGGAACGAGATGATCGCGGCGGGTCCGGCGTCCTCGATGACCACGCCGCTGCCGACGAAGAGTCCCGCGCCGATGACTCCGCCCAGGGCGATGAGCCGCATATGGCGCTGTTTGAGTTCGCCGCGCAGGCCGGCCCCTTCGACGGCTTCCTTGTTGTTCTCTCCCACGGGTTCCCCATTTCGTTGGGTAATCGGCATTGCCCGGGATGATGGCCGTCCGGTGAACTCCTGAGAAAGCGCCAGAAAGCAGCGATATCGCGGTACCAGAGAGAGCCTAATACGCGGACATTAAGTGGGTGTTGCACGCTTATTGCACGGCGACCGTTTCCGGGCACGCCGGGCTTCGGGTACGCCAAGCTTCGGGTACGCCAATCTCCGGGGACGCGAAGTTTCGGGTACCCAAGGAAGGCGGGCGTGTCCGCACCGCCTCCCTTGGGTAACCCCCTGCTGGGGGGACGGGGGTGTTCGAGCCGCCCCGTATACGCGCCGGTGTCGAGGCCGCAGCGTCGAGGGCACGGACGTGTCCGCGCCGCCCCCTTCGGGTAACCCCCTGCTGGGGGGACCGGGGTGTTCGACCCGCCCCGTATACGCGCCGGCGGCCTCAGCCCAGGACCGCCCGCCGCACAGCGGCCTCAGCCCAGTGCGCCCCGCTGCCCGGGCGTCAGCCCAGCACGCTCCGCTGGACGTCCGCGACCATCACGTCCACGCCCGACAGCAACTCGCCCAGTACCTCGCGGTCGGCCACCAGCGGCGGCGAGATCATCAGCATCGTCGCGCCCCGGTCGTCGGGCCGCAGGATGACGCCCGTGCGCTTGAAGGCGCTCGGCAGCACCTCGCGGAGTACCTTCGTCGACTCCTCCTCGGTCAGCTCGCGGCCGGTCTCGCTGTCGGCCATCAGCTCCACCGCGTAGAAGAAGCCCATGCCGCGCACGTCCTTCACGACGCGGTAGCGGTCCTTGAGCGACTCCAGCCCGGCGCGCAGCTCGGGGCCGAGGGTGCGGACGTTGCCGAGGACGTTCTCGTCCCGCATGGCGGTGATGTTGGCGACCGCGACCGCGGTGGAGACCGGGTGGCCGCCCCAGGTCGCGCCGTGCGTGAACGTACCGCCCTTCGGCGACTCGAACAGGCCGCGCACCAGCGGCTCCCGGGCGATCATGCCGCCCAGCGGCGCGTACCCGGACGTGGACCCCTTGGCGAAGGTGATCATGTCGGGCACGACGCCGAAGTACCCGCTGCCGAACCACTCGCCCAGCCGCCCGAAGGAGCAGATGACCTCGTCGGCGACCAGCAGCACGCCGTACTTGTCGCAGATCCGCCGCAGCTCGCGCCAGTACCCGTCCGGTGGCACGAGCGCGCCCCGCCCGTTCTGCACCGGCTCCGCGAAGACCGCGGCGACCGTCTCCGGGCCCTCCTCGACGATGGCCTGCTCGATGGCGCGTACGACGTCGAGCTGGTCCGCCGGGCCGCAATCGCCGGTGAAGCCAAGGGTGTTGGGCACGTGGCGGATGCCGGGGAGGAGGGGCAGGAAGGGGTCGCGGATCTTCGGGAGGCCGGTCACCGACAGGGCGCCGAGCGTCACGCCGTGGTACGCCATACTGCGGCTGATGATCTTCGTGCGCTCCGTCGCGCCCTGGCTCTTGTGGTACTGCCGGGCGAATTTGATGGCCGTCTCCACGGCCTCCGAACCGGAGTTGACGAACCAGGTGACGCTCAGGTCGCCGGGCGCCAGGTCGGCTATCAGGCTCGCCGCCTCGACGGCCGGCGGGTGCGCCGCGCCCCAGTTCGTGGAGTACGGCAGCGTCTCCATCTGCTTGGCCGCGGCGGCCACGATGTCGCCGCGGCCGTGGCCCATGTTGACGCAGAACAGCCCAGCCAGGCCGTCCAGGAAGCGGCGGCCCCGCTCGTCGTAGAGGTGGCAGCCCTCGCTGCGGACGAAGACCGGCAGGCCCTCGTCCTGCCAGACGTCGTGACGGGTGAAGTGCTGGCCGAGGTGTGCCTGCGCCTTGGCGCGGAGGGAGGAGTCGGTGCTCACGGTGGTCCTTCCGGAAGGGGGAGCGGGTGGGGCGGAGGTACGGTCCGGGCCCGCGCGGCGGACGGGCGGGCCCGGCGCGCGTCTCAGACGAGGACCTCGTCGACGTCGACGTACTTCAGGTCGTGTGCCTCGGCCACCGGCTGGTAGGTGAGCTGGCCGCCCACCACGTTGATGCCGCGCTTGACGGCGGGGTCGGCTGCGGCCGCGGCGGCCAGGCCGTTGTCGGCGATGGCCAGGACGTACGGCAGGGTCACGTTGGTCAGCGCGTATGTGGAGGTGTTCGGGACCGCGCCCGGCATGTTCGCGACGCAGTAGAAGACCGAGTCGTGGACCTGGTACGTCGGGTCGGCGTGCGTGGTCGGGCGGGAGTCCTCGAAGCAGCCGCCCTGGTCGATGGCGATGTCGACCAGTACCGAGCCCTCCTTCATCCGGGAGACCAGGTCGTTGCTGATCAGCTTGGGGGCCCGGGCGCCGGGCACCAGCACCGCGCCGATGACCAGGTCCGCCTCCAGGACGGCCCGCTCCAGCTCGAAGGCGTTGGACGCGACGGTCCTGATCCGGCCCTGGTACATCCGGTCGGCGGCGCGCAGCTTCTCGATGTTCAGGTCCAGCAGCGTGACGTCGGCCCACATGCCGGTGGCCACGGCCACGGCGTTCATGCCGGAGACGCCGGCGCCGACGACCACGACCTTGGCCGGGGAGGTGCCGGAGACGCCGCCCATCAGGACGCCGCGGCCGCCCGCGGCGCGCATCAGGTGGTAGGCGCCCACCTGCGGCGCGAGCCGGCCGGCCACCTCCGACATCGGGAAGAGCAGCGGCAGCGAGCCGTCGGCGGGCTGCACCGTCTCGTACGCGACGCCGGTGATCCCGGACTCCAGCATGGCCTGCGTGCACTCCTTGGAGGCCGCGAGGTGCAGATACGTGAAGAGGAGCTGCCCCTCGCGCATCCGGTGGTACTCCTCGGCGATCGGCTCCTTGACCTTCAGGATCATGTCGGCGGTGGCCCATACCTGATCGGCGTCCCGCAGGAGGGTGGCACCGGCCGCTGCGTACTCGGCGTCCGGGATCGAGGAGCCGGCGCCGGCGCCCTCCTCGATGTACACGGAGTGGCCGTGGCGGACCAGCTCGTGGACGCCCGAGGGGGTGATGGCCACCCGGTACTCGTGGTTCTTGATCTCGCGCGGGATTCCGATCTTCACGAAGAACTCCCATCGGTAGGGGCGGGCGCGGGCAGGGCGCCCGGTGACATTCGGTGTCCGGGGCGGCGGCGCTCCGTCGTGATGCGTTGTGGCGTTAGCGTGCGGGGCCAACTGGTCCGGGCGTAAGCGCCAGTTCTCCGGCTTCTGATGGGTCCAGGGCCGGGGGCCCCGAAACCGACCGGGCCGGGCAATTTCTCCTGTCCGACCTCTTGGGCGGGGGCCCGGACGCGGTTACGATCCCGTCAGCTGGCACCCCACGACAAGGCGAATCCGGTCAATCCGATGGGGGCAGTGCCGCCTCCTCATGCCGGTCAGCCCCGCCCGCCCGCACGCGTCGGTGCAGCACGTCCCCCGCCGTCCGCTCTCGCAGGAGGCAGGCATTCCACGCACACTGATCGAGATCGACCGGGACTCCGCCGAGCCGCTGTACCGCCAGATCCGCAAGGCCATCGAGCACGGCATAGCCGTCGGCACCATCGACGCCAGCAACCGGCTGCCCTCGTCCCGCGAACTGGCCCGTGAGCTGGGCCTTTCCCGGAACACCGTGAACGCCGCCTACCAGGAGCTGGTCGCCGAGGGCTTCGTCGAGAGCCGGGTGCGGCAGGGCATCTTCGTCAACCGCGACATGCGGCCGTACTGCGCCGCCGAGCAGCGCCCCGTCCACGAGCCCTTCGACTGGCGCTCACGGCTGCGCGGCCACCCCGAGGACACCCTCCCGCACATCGAGAAGCGCGCCGACTGGGCGGAGTATCCGTACCCCTTCCTCGCCGGCCAGGTCGATCTGCGGGCCTTCCCCGCCCGCGACTGGTCCCGCGCGCTCAACGAAGCGCTCTACCAGCCGCACGCCCGCTACAGCCTCCAGGACAGCATCGCCTTCGACGACCCGCTGCTGGTCGAGATGGTCTGCAGCCGCCTCCTCCCGGCCCGTGGCGTCGAGGCCACCCCCGAGGAGGTCCTGGTCACCGTCGGCTCCCAGCAGGGCCTGGACCTGCTCAGCCGCGCCCTCCTCGGCAGCGGCTCCGTCGTCGCCGTGGAGGACCCCGGCTATCTCGATGCCCGCCACATCTTCGTCCGCGCCGGCGCCCGCCTGATGCCGCTCCCCGTGACCGCCGCCGGGCTCACCCCGCCGCCCACCCTCGCCGGCGTCGACCTGCTGCACGTGACCCCCAGTCACCACCACCCCACCAACGTCACGCTCGGCATCGGCCGCCGCCGCGAACTGCTCACTCTCGTCCGCGAGAGCGGCACGGTCATCGTCGAGGACGACTACGACAGCGAGTTCCGCTACCAGGGCAGCCCGACGCCGGCCCTGAAGGGCCTGGACACCACCGACCAGGTCGTCTACCTCGGTACCTTCTCCAAGTTCCTGGCGCCCGGCCTGCGCCTGGGCTACCTCGTCGGCGCCAAGGAACTCGTCCGCGAACTCCGCGACCTGCGCCGCTACTCGGTCCGCCACCCCTCCGGCCACACCCAGCGCGCACTGGCCCTCCTGATCCAGTCCGGCGAGTACCACCGCGCCGTCCGCCGCTACCGAGGCCAGCTCATGCGCAAATGGGAAGCGGCCTGCACGGCGGTCAACACCCACCTCCCCTGGCACACGACCCCGTCCCCGGGCGGCGTGAGCCTGTGGATGACAGGCCCGGAACAGCTCGACTGCCGGCGGCTGGTGGAACGCGCCCAGCGGCACGGCGTGCTCATCGAGCGCGGCGACATCTACCACCTCGGCGAGGACCCGCCCCTGAACCACTTCCGCATCGGCTTCGCCGCGCCGCCGCTGCACGCCATCGACCCGGGCATCCGGATCCTCGGCCGGCTGGTGGAGCGCCAGCTAGCGGGCGAGTAGCCCCAGCACCTCGCGGAAGATGCCGTTGCCGGTGTCGTCCGCGAGGTTCAGGATGCGGGAGCGGCGGTAGTACGGGCTCAGGTCCAGGCCCACGCCGATGCCGTGGATCTCCGTTGCGTTTCCCTGGTGGGTCACCACCTCGCGGAGGTGGTGGTCGAGGTAGTTGCGGTCGTTGGCCAGGTTGGTTGCGGTGTCCATGGGGCTGCCGTCGGAGACGACGAAGAGCAGCCTGCGGGACTCGGGGCGGGCCGCGGCGCGGGTGCAGGCCCAGTCCACCGCCTCGCCGTCGATGCCCTCGCGGAAGAGGTCGGGCTTGAGGAGGGCCGCGATGTCGCGGCGGGCGCGGCGCCAGGGGATGGCCGCGTCCTTGAAGACGAGGTGGGAGCGTTCGTTGAGGCGGCCGGGGTGGGGCGGGCGGCCGGCCCGGAGCCAGTCGCGGCGGGCCCGGCCGCCGTTCCAGGCGCCGGTGGTGAAGCCGAGGATCTCGCAGGCCGCGCCCGCCTGGTCCAGGGCGCGGGCGAACACGTCCGCCAGCATCGCCACGGACTCGGCGTGCTCCTTCATCGAGCCCGAACAGTCGATGAGGAAGGTGACCAGCGCGTCGGCCACCGGGGCGGTGCGTTCGGTACGGAAGAGCCGCCGCTCGGTGGGTGAGGTGATGAGCTGGGACAGGCGGGCGCCGTCGATGTGGCCGGCCTCCTGGCCGCCGTCCCAGCCGTCCGGCGCGCGGGTGGCGAGCAGCAGTTGCAGCGTGCGGGCGAGGCGGGGGACGTTGACGCCCTGAGCGGCGATACGGCGGTCCAGACGGTCGCGGTACTCGCGCAGCAGCTCGGCCCGGACGCACGCGGCGGCGGGGCCCTCGCGGTCGTAGGCCGTGGTGAAGACGCGGTAGCCGCCGGGACCGTCGGCCAGGACCCGGCTGCGCCCCGACGTGGCGGTGGCGGTCTCCTCGACGGACTCGGAGTCGAGGTCGAGGAGGGCGGTGAAGGGGGAGAGGCCGTCCTCGGGAGGGTCGTCCGCGTCGTCCTTCGCGCCCGGTCCGTCGGCCGTCGCGAGCAGGCCGGCGACCGTGCGGGCCAGCGACAGCGCGTGCGGCGCGAAGGCGCGCTGGTCGGCGCGGTGGCGGCGCAGCGCGGCCAGGTCGTGGCCGGTCAGCGGGGCGAGCGCGGCGCGGGTGGCCTCGATGGGGTCCTCCGCGTGCGCGGGGACCGGCTCGCCGGTGATCCGGGCGCGCGCGACGTGCGCGACGGTGAAGAGCAGCAGGCCGCGCGCGGTCTCGGTGAGGCCGGACTCCTCGCACGCACGGGACCAGCGGAGGAAGCGGTGGCGGAGGTTGGTGCGTACGCCGGGCAGCGGTACCTCCGTGCCCGCGCCCGCCTCCGTACGGAACTGCTCCAGCAGCTCGAAGACCAGGCGCGCCGCCGGATCGTCCGTGGGGCACACCTCGGCGTGGCGGCGCGGGTCCGAGCCGCGCAGCCGCAGCGCCAGGCCGTCGGCGGCGCCGCGCAGGGAGGCGAAGTCGGCGTCGTCGGGGGAGGTCCGGGCGTGCGGCGCGTGCACCGGGACCGGGTGCGGGCCGCGGTAGGGCCGCCCGCCGCGGTAGTGCACCTCGGGGTCCGCGCTCAGCGCCCGTACCGCCGCGGCGCACAGCTCCTCGGCCTGCTGCCGGCGGCGTACCGCGGCCTGGATACCCGTCCCCGTCATGTCGCGGCCGGCGCGCAGGACTCGGGCAGCTCGCGGTCGAAGCAGCGCTGGAAGTACTCGGCGACCAGCGGGCGTTCGGCCTCGTCGCACTTGTTGAGGAAGGACAGCCGGAAGGCGGGCGCGGGGTCGCCGAATATCTCGGTGTTCTCCGCCCAGGTGATGACCGTACGGGGGGACATCAGCGTGGACAGATCCCCGGCCCGGAAGCCCTGACGGGTCAGGCCCGCGACGGCCACCATGGCCGCGACCAGCGTGCGGCCGTCCTCGTCGGCGAGGGACGGGACGCGGGAGCGGACGATCGCGGCCTCCTCCTCGGCGGGGAGGTGGTCGAGCGCGGCGACGACGTGCCAGCGGTCGATCTGCGCGTGATTCAGCCGCTGGGCGCCGTGGTAGAGGCCGTTGAGATTGCCGAGGCCGACCGTGTTGGCGGTGGCGAAGAGGCGGAAGGCGGGGTGCGGCGCGAGCACTCTGTTCCGGTCCAGCAGGGTCAGCTTCCCGTCGCTCTCCAGCATCCGCTGCAGGACGAACATCACGTCGGGGCGCCCCGCGTCGTACTCGTCCAGGATCAGCGCCATCGGCCGCTGTAGCGCCCAGGGGACGATGCCCTCCTGGAACTCCGTCACCTGCTGCCCGTCGCGCAGCACCACCGCGTCCCTGCCGATCAGGTCCAGGCGGCTGAGGTGGCCGTCGAGATTGACGCGTACGCAGGGCCAGTTGAGCCGCGCGGCCACCTGCTCGACGTGGCTGGACTTGCCGGTGCCGTGCAGGCCCTGGACCAGCACGCGGCGGTTGCGTGCGAAGCCGGCGAGCAGCGCCAGGGTGACGTCGGGCTGGAAGCGGTACGCGGTGTCCACCTCGGGCACGTGCGCGGTGGGCTCGCGGTACGCGGGGACGGTGAGCGGGGAGTCGATGCCGAAGACGTCCTTGACGGCGACCCGGGTGTCGGGGCCCGCGGGGGGCGGGGGAGTGCCGGTCGTCATGTGCGGTGGGCTCCTTTGCGTGACGGGGTGGGGCCGTGGGCCTTTGCCGGGGCCTCTTCGCTGCGGCCCCTTTCGGGAAGCGGCTTCGGGAAGCGGCCCCTTGGCGGGCCCTTTCAGGAGGCGGCGCTGTCCTCGGTGGCGTCCTCGGCGGCGTCCTCCGGCGTGCCCTCCGCCTCGATGCGGCTGATCGCCTCGGCGGCGCGCTGCAGCGCGGGCAGCAGCGACAGCGCCTTGTCGGCGGTCAGCCGCATGACCGGCGCCTGGACCGCGACGCACATGTTGGAGCGCCCGCCGCCCACGGCCGGTACCAGCACCGCGACGCACACCAGACCCGGCAGGAACTCCTCGTCGTCCAGCGCGAAGCCGTCCCGCCGGATGCGCTTGAACTCCTCCTCCATGGCGTCGAGATCGGTGATCGTCTTCGCGGTGTACGCCTTGAGCGGGGCGTGCGCGAGCAGCTTGCGGCGCTGCGCCGGGCTCATCTGGGACAGGATCATCTTCCCGCTGGCCGAGCAGTGCGTGGGCACCCGGGAGCCGGGGCGGAGGTAGAACCGGAGCGGCTCGGGGGTCTCCACGCGGTCGAGGTAGACCACCTCGTTGCCGGAGAGCGTGGTGATGTTGCAGCTCTCGCCCAGCTCCTCGACCAGGCGGCGCAGGACGGTGTGGCGCGCGCCGTGGTGGGTGGCGTTGAGGAGGAGGTTCTCGGCGAGCCGGCGCAGCCGGTGGCCGGTGCCGTAGTGCCGCCCGTCGCTCTGCCGGATCAGCAGGCCCGCGCTCTCCAGTTGCTGGAGCATCCGGTGCAGCGTGGGCTTGGGCAGCCCGGTCTCCTCGACCAGGCCCTGTAGCGAGACCAACTGGTCTTTGGCGGCGATCAGTTCGAGCAGGGAGAAGAGGCGCATGGTCGGCGTGTCGCCGTTCACCGCGCCGGGATCGGGCTCGCGTGGCGGGACCACGGTACCTCCAGGGTCGTACGTGTACCAGTCTCAATCCGGGTTGGATTCCAGAAACAAGCTACCACCGTCTCGTTTTCCTGAACGGATCGTTGACGGCCGCGACGGGCCCGCTTATGGTCCAGTCAGATCCTGATTTCAGGAACGCCACGTACCGATTATTGGCGCCAGCGCTCTCCCGTGGAGACGCACAGGGCGCCTCCCCTGCCTCCCGGCGTGTCGAAGGAGTGGAACGATGAGCGAGAAGCAGACGGGTGACGGCCGTACCGTCGTCAGCGGGCAGCAGAAGATGACGCCCTCGGAGGCTTTCGTCGAGACTCTCGTGGCCAACGGGGTGACCGACATCTTCGGCATCATGGGCTCGGCGTTCATGGACGCCATGGACATCTTCGCGCCGGCCGGCATCCGCCTGGTCCCGGTGGTCCACGAGCAGGGCGCGGCCCACATGGCCGACGGATACGCCCGGGTCAGCGGCCGGCACGGCGTCGTCATCGGCCAGAACGGCCCCGGCATCAGCAACTGCGTCACCGCGATCGCCGCCGCGTACTGGGCGCACAGCCCGGTCGTGATGATCACCCCTGAGGCGGGGACCATGGGCACGGGCCTGGGCGGCTTCCAGGAGGCCAACCAGCTCCCGATGTTCCAGGAGTTCACCAAGTACCAGGCGCACGTGAACAACCCGAAGCGGATGGCGGAGTACACCGCGCGCGCCTTCGACCGGGCCCTCTCCGAGATCGGCCCGACCCAGCTCAACATCCCGCGCGACCACTTCTACGGCGAGATAGAGACCGAGATCCCCGACCCGCAGCGGCTGGACCGTGGCCCCGGCGGCGAGAAGAGCCTGGCCGAGGCCGCCGAGCTGCTCGCCACCGCCGAGTTCCCGGTGATCATCTCCGGCGGCGGCGTCGTGATGGCCGACGGCGTGGACGAGTGCAAGGCGCTCGCCGAACGCCTCGGCGCGCCGGTCGTCAACAGCTACCAGCACAACGACTCGTTCCCGGCGAGCCACCCGCAGTGGTGCGGCCCGCTCGGTTACCAGGGCTCCAAGGCCGCGATGAAGCTCATCTCGCAGGCGGACGTGGTGATCGCGCTCGGTACGCGGCTCGGCCCCTTCGGCACCCTGCCGCAGCACGGCATGGACTACTGGCCCAAGAACGCGAAGATCATCCAGATCGACGCCGACCACAAGATGCTCGGCCTGGTCAAGAAGATCACCGTCGGCATCTGCGGCGACGCGAAGGCCGCTGCCGCGGCGCTGACCGGCCGGCTGGCGGAGCGCACCCTCGCCTGCGACGCCACCCGCGAGGAGCGTGCCGCGCGCACGAAGGCCGAGAAGGACGCGTGGGAGCAGGAGCTCTCCGAGTGGACCCACGAGAAGGACCCCTACTCCCTCGACATGATCGCCGAGCAGGAGCAGGAGGACGGCAACTGGCTGCACCCGCGCCAGGTCCTGCGTGAGCTGGAGAAGGCCATGCCGCCGCGGGTGATGGTCTCCACCGACATCGGCAACATCAACTCCGTCGCCCACAGCTACCTGCGCTTCGAGGAGCCGCGCTCCTTCTTCGCGCCGATGTCCTTCGGCAACTGCGGTTACGCGCTGCCGACCATCATCGGCGCGAAGGCCGCGGCGATGGACCGGCCGGCCATCGCGTACGCCGGTGACGGCGCCTGGGGCATGAGCATGGTCGAGATCATGACGGCCGTACGCCACGACATCCCGGTGACGGCCGTGGTCTTCCACAACCGCCAGTGGGGCGCCGAGAAGAAGAACCAGGTCGACTTCTACAACCGCCGGTTCGTCGCGGGCGAGCTGGAGAGCGAGTCCTTCGCCGGCATCGCGCAGGCGATGGGTGCCGAGGGCATCGTGGTCGAGAAGCTGGAGGACGTCGGCCCGGCGCTGCAGCGGGCGGTGGACGCGCAGATGAACGAGGGGAGGACCACCGTCATCGAGATCATGTGCACGCGTGAACTGGGCGACCCGTTCCGCCGCGACGCACTGCAGAAGCCGGTCCGGTACCTGGAGAAGTACCAGGACTACGTCTGATCGGTTGCCCGACCGGTCGTCCGACCGGGCCCCTGCTCTTGCGGGGCCCCTGCTCGTACCGGCCGCATCCGGTACGGCCCGGCCGGGCGGACGCCGTGCGGACGGCGTCCGCCCCTGGCCGCGGCTCCCGCCGCAGGCTGCCCTGACCGGGCGGCGGCAGCCGCGTCCCGCGCCGGTGCCGCGCGTGACCCTCAACATGCGCGGCGCCGGTCCGGGCTGCCCCTGCTTCGCCGTCGGCGGGTGCGCCACCGTCGTGGCCGGTCGCGCAGTTCCCCGCGCCCCTGACGCCCCGCTGCGGTGCAGCCGAGGCGCTACCCACCCCCGCTGTGAGCAGCCGCGCCTCCACCTCCCCCCACCGCTGTGGGCAGTCGTTCCGCTGGGGCGGAACGGGTGGGCACAGCGGAACCCCCACCGGCGGGCAGCCGGTCCACCCACCCCAGCCACCGAGGAGCGCCGCCGTCATGCTCACCGCCCCGCCCCCGGCGGAATCCCTGATCACCACCTGGTCGGAACGACTCCGCACCACCTCCCAAAAGCCCCGCATCGCGCTAGCGGAGGGCACAGACCCCCGAGCCCTATGGGCCGCCGCCCACCTCGCCGAACAGGGCACGGTCACCCCGGTACTCACCGGAAACCCCACCCGCATTCGCGAACTCGCCGCCGACCTCGACCTCAAGCTCCCCGAGGACCCCCATGCGCTCGACATCCTCGACCCCGCCCGGCTGGCCGCCGACTCCCGCTGCACGGACGCGCTCGCCGAAGCGCTGGCGGCGCGCCGCCGCCTCACCTCCCACGACCGCCGCGAGCTGGCCGCCGATCCCCTCTTCCTCACCGCCACCGCTCTGCGCCTCGGCGACGTCGACGGCTGCGTGGCCGGCAGCAACCGCCCCACCGCGGACGTACTCCGCGCCGGCCTCTATGTCGTCGGCCTCGCTCCCGGCATCCGCACCCTCTCCAGCAGCTTCCTGATGGTGCTGCCCGACGGCCGCACCCTCGGGTACGGCGACTGCGCCGTCGTCGTCGACCCCACCTCACGCGAACTCGCCGACATCGCCCGCGCCACGGCCGCCACGTACAGCGCTCTCACGGGCGAGCGCCCCCGCATTGCCCTGCTCTCCTTCAGTACGAAGGGCAGCGCCCGGCACCCGCAGGTCGACCGGGTGCGCGAGGCGGTACTGCTGCTCCGCGCCGCGGACCCGGAGCTGGAGGTGGACGGCGACCTGCAGTACGACGCGGCCGCCGTACCCGCGATCGGCCGCGCCAAGGCCCCCGCCTCACCGGTCGCGGGGCAGGCCAACGCCTTCATCTTCCCGGGGCTGGCCGCCGGCAACATCGGGTACAAGATCGCCCAGCGGCTCGGCGGCGCGGCTGCCATCGGCCCGCTCCTCCAGGGCCTGGCGGCCCCCCTGCACGACCTCTCGCGCGGCTGCTCGGGCCCGGACATCGCCGCACTGGCCCTGGCCACGGGTGTACAGGCCGCGGAACGGCAGCGGACCCTCCCGCTGGTCACTCGATCGGGGGATCCGGCCGACCGGCGGAACTCCCGCTGATCAGCCGGACGTTCGCGATACAGGACCGTCAGGGGTCCGGTCGTAGAACGAGTCGCTGAACGAACGGGGGGAGCTCATGAGCCTTGAGATCGATGCCGCGGTATTCGATGTGTTCGGGACGCTGACCGACTGGCGGTCGAGCGTGACGGAGGAGCTGGCGGAGATCGGCGGGCGGGCGGGGCTGCATGCCGACTGGGCTGCCGTCACCGACGCCTGGCGGCGGCGGTACCGGCCGGTCCTGGGCCGGGTCGTGGCCGGAGAGCTGCCCTGGCAGCCGCTGGACGCGCTGCACCGGATCATGCTCGACGAGGTGCTGCCCGGGTTCGGGCTCGACGCGCTCGGCGAGCCGGAGCGGGCCGAGCTCGTGCGGGCCTGGCACCGGCTGCGCCCGTGGCCCGACGCCGGACCGGGGCTGGAGCTGCTCCACGACAGTCCGGTGATCACGGGGACCCTGTCGAACGGGGGAGTCGGCCTGCTCGCCCGCCTCACGAAGCAGGCCGGGCTCCGCTTCGACTGCGTCCTCTCGGCCGAGCTGGCCAGGTCGTACAAGCCCGCCCCGCAGGTCTATCTGACGGCCGCTGAGCTGCTGGAGGTCGAGCCGGGGCGGCTCCTCATGGTGGCGTGCCATCCCGACGACCTCGAAGCGGCGGCAAAAGCGGGGCTCCGCACCGCGTTCATACCGCGCCCGCTGGAGTGGGGACCGGCTGCCGCCCCGGCCGATCCCCCGGCCGGCGTCGACCTCGTCGCCGAGGACGTCGTCACCCTGGCCGGTCTGCTGAGGGGGAGGGGGTGACCTGACCCGCGGCCTCCGGCTCGTGGCCCAGGAGGGCCAGCGCGAACTCCGCGTATTCGCGCGCGATGTGCTCCGGCGTGGACGGGCCGTCGGCGCGGAACCACTGGGGGAGTGAGGTGCACATGGTGGCGATCGCGCGGGCCGCGTGACGAGGGTGCCGGGTGCTGAGCGTGCCGTCCCGGGCGGCGTCGTCGATCTCGGCGTCCAGCATGTGCTGGACATCGTTGCGGAGCGCGGCGATCCGGCGCCGGTTGGCACGGTGCAGGCTGCGCATCTCGCTCGCGCCGATGAAGGCCAGCTCGCGCCGGTGGGTGTGGAAGAGGGCCAGCGCCTCCACGACGAGGGCGACCCGGCGCGCGGGGGTGCTGCCCTCCCGGCGGGCGGCCCGCACCCGCCACAGCAGCTCGCTCATGGCGAGGTCGAGCGTCGCGACCAGCAGGTGCTGCTTGCTGGGGTAGTGGTGGTACACGCCGGGCACGCTCATCCCGGCGCGCGCGGCGATCTCCCGCACCGTCGCCCCGTGATAGCCGGCCGCCACGAACACCCCGATGGCGGCGGCCAGTACGGGATCGACGGGCAGCGGCCCGAACGCCCGCCAGTCCGGGCCGTCCGTGGCCGCCGCCCGTTCCCGCTGGGCCGGAGCGAGGGCATCCGCACGCTCCCCGTAGAGCAGGAGGCGGGCGGCCGAGGTTCCCAGGGCGTCGGCGATGCGGTGGAGGCGGCCGACCGTGACGTCGACCTTGCCGTTCTCGATGGCGCTCAGCGTTCCGGCGCTCACCTCAAGGCGCCGCGCCAGCTCCCGGAGGGAGAGCCGCTGAACCTCACGCGCATGCCGCACAGCCGCTCCCACGCCGCCGCACCCCGGGCCGACGCTGCCACGCTCCGGCCCCACGCCACCACGCCCGGGGCCAATACCGCCGTGCCCCGGGCCGTCGTCACCACGCTCCGGGCCGGTCCGCTCGGGTCTGTTCCCCTGCGCTCCCTGCATGCTGTTCAGGCTAGCTGAACACCGTGCAGCCTCCACTCGCCTCCTGCGGGAAACCGTAGAAACCTTCGTGCCGACCCGTTGACGGTGAGTTGAACGCTGAACCACAGTAGCCAGCGCACTGCCAGCCCGAGCGGTTGGTCGGTAAGAGCCGGCGTGAGGAAGGCGTGTTCGATGACCGACATCACGACCATGGAAGACCTGCTCCGCGACGCCCCCACCAACTGGGGCAAGTGGGGACCGGACGACGAGGTGGGCGCGCTGAACTACCTCGACGCGGCCGAGGTGCTGCGCGGCGCGGCGCAGATCCGTTCCGGGCAGGTCTTCACCCTGCAGCGGCTGATCGGCGACCCGAAGGGCGACCCCGTGTGGCCGGGCCGGTCGCCCGCCGAGCGCACCATGATCATGGACGAGTCCCACTGGGACGGCGCCGATGCCCCCGCCGCCCCCGGCGGCCTGCACTACGCCGACGACAAGATCGACGCCTTCCTGCAGGGGTCCACGCAGTACGACGCGCTCGGCCATGTCTGGTACGGCGGGAAGATCTGGAACGGGTACGACGCCCGGACGACCATCGGCGGCCTGGACAAGGCCAGCGTCGAGCCGATCGCCGAGCGCGGCGTGGCCGGCCGCGGCATCCTCCTCGACATGGCGCGCTTCCGCGGCAAGAAGACCCTGGAGGCGGGCGAGACCTTCACCCACGAGGACCTGGAGGCGTGCGCGGCGGCGCAGGGCACTGCCATCGAGCCGCACGACATCCTCCTCGTCCGGACGAACTTCCTGGCCCTCTTCCATGAGCGGGGGGACGCGTTCTACGAGGACTTCTGCGAGCCGGGGCTGACGTACAGCCCCGAGCTGGTGCGGTGGTTCCAGGAGAAGGAGATCCCCAACCTCGTCACGGACACCATCGCGAACGAGCGGACCATCGAACCCGAGACCGGCTTCGCGCTGCCCCTGCACTGCGCCCTGATGCGCAATCTCGGCATCACGCTCACCGAGATCTGCGACCTGGAGAAGCTGGCCGCGAGCTGCGCGGAGGACGGCCGGTACACCTTCCTCTACACCGCGGCGCCGCTGAAGGTGCACCGCGCCACCGGCGCCCCCGTCAACCCCGTGGTGATCAAGTGAGCGCCTACACGGAGCGCCCTTGGCTGGCGCGGTACGCCGACGGCACCCCGCCCGACATCACCCCCGAACACGCCACCCTCCTCGACGCGTTCCGGGCCTCCGTCGCCCGCAGCCCCGGCACCGAGGCGATCCGGTACTTCGACGGCGTCCTCACCTTCGCGGATCTCGACGCCGCCTCCGACGCGCTCGCCGTCGCCCTGGCCGAGCACGGCTTCGCGCCCGGCGACCGGCTCGCGCTCTACCTCCAGAACGACCCGGCGTTCGTCATCGGCCTGCTCGCCGCCTGGAAGGCCGGCGGCGCCGCGGTCGCCGTGAACCCGATGAACAAGGCGCGCGAGCTGCGGTATCTGCTCACCGACTCCGGTGCGAGCGCGCTGCTGTGCCTGGACGAGCTGTACGAGGACGTGGCGAAGGGCGTCATCGGCGGCGGCACCACCCAGGTCGCCACCGTCGTCACCTGCTCGCCGCTGGACTGGCAGACCCGCGACGATCCCCGGTTGTTCGACGGTACGCGGCGGGGCCGTCCCCGGGGCACGCTCGGCCTCCGTACCCTCATCGAGCGGTACGCGGGCCGCACGCCCGGCGCCGTGTCGCCCGCCCCGGCCGACATCGCCGTCCTCACCTACACCTCCGGCACCACCGGAGAGCCCAAGGGCGCGCTGAACACGCACGGCACGATGCTGTTCAACGCCTGCACGTACCGGGACTGGATGCGGCTGAGCGAGGACGACAGCATTCTGGGTGTCGCGCCGCTGTTCCACATCACCGGGCTGATCGGGCATCTTGCGCTCGCCCTGCTGCTGCCCTGTCCGCTGGTCCTCGCGCACCGTTTCCACCCGGGCGTCGTGCTGGACGCGCTGCGCGAGCACCGGCCGACGTTCACGGTCGGCGCCATCACCGTCTTCATCAGCCTGGCCGGCGCCCCGGAAGCCACCCGCGAGGACTTCTCCTCGCTCCGCGTCGTCTACTCCGGCGGCGCGCCCATCGCCCCGGCCGTCAACGAGCAGTTCGAGAAGGCGACGGGCCGGTACATCCACAACATCTACGGGCTGACGGAGACCAACTCGCCCTCGCACGCCGTCCCGCTCGGTGCCCAGGCGCCGGTCGACCCCGACTCCGGCGCGCTGTCGGTGGGCGTGCCGGTCTTCAACACGGTCGTGCGGATCCTCGACGAGAACGGGACCGAGGTGCCGGTCGGCGAGATCGGTGAGATCGCCACGTCGGGGCCGCAGGTCGTGCCCGGATACTGGAACAAGCCCGAGGCCACCGCTGCGGCGCTGCCCGGCGGCGAGCTGCGCACCGGCGATATCGGGTTCATGGACGCCGACGGCTGGTTCTATCTCGTGGACCGCAAGAAGGACATGATCAACGCGGCCGGGTACAAGGTCTGGCCCCGCGAGGTGGAGGACGTGCTGTACGGCCATCCGGCGGTCCGGGAGGCGGCGGTGGTCGGCGTGCCGGACGCGTACCGGGGCGAGACGGTGAAGGCGTTCGTATCCATCAAACGGGGTGAATCCGTCACCGAGGAGGAGCTGATCGGGTACTGCAAGGAGCAGATGGCGGCCTACAAATACCCGCGCTCCATATCCTTCCTGGATGATCTGCCGAAAACGGCCACGGGCAAGATCCTGCGCCGGGAACTGCGGGACGTACGCGCCTGACATCGCACGGTCACACCGGGCCGGGCGAGGGAAACGCCGAGGTAACGCGAAACGTCACGGAAACACCGACGTTCGAAAGCGGAAATTGCGGCGGGTCACTCTCTTCCCTGGCCCGGCGTCGCCCCCTGTCATCCCCGCCGGGCGGGAAGGTTGACACACATGCCTGCCGGAATCGACTCCGGAGACACCGCCTGGCTGCTGGCAGCCACCGCCTTGGTCCTGCTGATGACGCCGGGCCTGGCGCTCTTCTACGGCGGCATGGTGCGTTCCAAGAGCGTGCTGAACATGCTCATGATGAGCTTCGTGGCGATCGCCGTCGTCACCGTCGTCTGGCTCGCGATCGGATACAGCCTGGCCTTCGCCCCGGACACCGGACTCGGCCTGATCGGCGGCCTGGACCACCTCGGGATGCACGGCATCGGCCCGAAGAGCGTCACCGGGCACATCCCGACCGCCCTCTTCGCCGCCTTCCAGCTCACCTTCGCGATCCTCACCGTCTCGCTGATCAGCGGCGCCATCGCGGACCGCGCCCGCTTCGGCGCGTGGGTGGCCTTCGCCGCCCTCTGGACGCTGCTCGTCTACGTGCCGGTCGCGCACTGGGTCTTCGCGCCCGGCGGCTGGATCCTGGACCGGCTCGGCGCGCTGGACTTCGCGGGCGGCACGGTCGTCGAGGTCAACTGCGGCGCGTCCGGCCTGGCGCTCGCGCTGGTACTGGGTCCGCGCCTCGGCTTCGGCAAGGAGGCCATGCGGCCGCACAGCCTGCCGCTGGTCATCCTCGGCGCCGGGCTGCTGTGGTTCGGCTGGTTCGGCTTCAACGCCGGGTCCGCGGTCGCCGCCGACGGCAAGGCGGCCATGGCGCTGCTGAACACCCAGGCGGCGGGCTGCACCGGCCTGCTGGGCTGGCTGCTGGTGGAGAAGCGCCGGGACGCGCACGCCACGACGCTCGGCGCGGCCTCCGGCGCAGTCGCCGGGCTCGTCGCGATCACCCCGTCCTGCGGCTCGGTCGGCATCTGGGGCGCCCTCGCGATCGGGCTGGCCGCCGGCGTGGTCTGCTCGTACGCGGTGAACTGGAAGTTCCGTTTCGGGTACGACGACTCCCTGGACGTGGTGGGCGTCCACCTCGTCGCCGGCGTCATCGGCACCCTGCTCATCGGCTTCTTCGCGACCTCGGCCATGACGGACGGCCCGGCCGGCCTGTTCTCCGGCGGCGGCGCGGGCCAGCTCCTCAAGCAGCTCGTCGCCGTCCTCGCCACCGGCGCGTACGCCTTCCTCGTCAGCTACGCCCTCGGCAAGATCATCGACAAGGTGATGGGCTTCCGCGCGGACCCCGACCACGAACGGGCCGGCCTCGACCTCACCGTCCACGCCGAAACCGCCTACGACCACGGCGTCCTCGGCCACGGCACGGTCGGCCGCCGCGACGTCGTCGGAGCGGGCGTCCCGGGCGCGGCCCACGTCACGCCCCGCCACCGCACGGACGAGGAGCCGGGCGACTGAGAGCCTCGGCCGCAGGCTCCGGGCGCCCGAGTCCCGGGCGCCTCGCCTGAGGACCGCGGCTCCCCTACAGCCCGGCTCCCGGTGACAGGACCCGCACCGCTTCGAAGGCAACCGGGCAGATTGTGTCGTGTTGCGGTCAAGGCGCCGATGAGCGCCTCGTTCGGGAGAGGGTGGGTCGGACCAGAGCTTCGCCCCGGGCCCGACCAGGGACGGGACGGCTGATCGCTGCACCGCTCGTTCGGGGGGAGCAGGTCATGACGGCTACCTGTGTGCCGGGGCGGCGGCAACCCCCGCCTCCCCTGCTACCGGTATCGACGGGCGTCTGCCTGCTGATCGCCGTACTGGACGCATTGGTCGGCGTGCAGCTCGTCGCCCTGCTGGTCATCGGCCCTCTGCTCGCCTGTACACGGCTCACCGTGCGGCACACCGCGCTCGTCTGCTGCTGGGCGATCCTGCTCGGCGCGGCCACGGGCCTGGCCGGCGGCACTTCCCTGACGCCCTCGTTCGCCCTCCGGTGGTGCGGGCTGCTGGCTGGCTGCGCCCTCACCGTGTACGTGGCGTGGTACCGGACCGCGTCCGAGCGGGCGCTGAAATTGCTGGCCCACAAGGCCGTCCGGGCCGCCCGGGAGAGGGGCCTGCGCCCCGTCTCGCTGCACCTCGACGGCACGCACGTGTGTGCCGTCCGCTACCGCCGCCTCGCACAGCAGGCCCGGAGCGGCGGCGGACTGTGCGACGTCGCGCGGACGCCGTTCGGAGTGCGGATCATCGTCGGCGACGTCCAGGGGGGCGGCCCGGACGCGATGCGGCTGACCGAGGCCGCGGGCGCCGGCTTCCGCGAGCTGGCCCGCACGACGGAGGACCTGCCCGGGCTCGCCGCCGCGCTCGACGCGCAGCTCTCGCCGCAGCTCGGCCCGGAGGGCTGCGTCACCGCGGTGCTCGCCGAGTTCGCGCCGGGCGAGGTACGGCTGGTCAACTGCGGCCATCCGGCTCCCCTGCGCTCGGGGCGCGGCGTCGACCCCCTGGAACCCACGGTGGCCACGCGCCCCTTGGGCCGGCAGCCGGACCCGCGACAGTACCGCTGCCACCTGCGGACCGGTGAGCGGCTGCTGTTCTACACGGCCGGCCTGTCCGAGGCCCGCGACCCGCAGGGCGCGCCCTTCCCCGTGCTCCGCGAGGCGACGGCCGCCCTGGACGTGCCGTCCGCCGAGGAGGCCCTCGACTCCCTGTGCACCCGCCTACTCCTGCACACCGGACAGCGGCCCGCCGCCGGTCTGTCCCTGATGCTGTGTCAGCCCACCGGAACCGCCGGAGCGAACAGATCCGCGGCGGCCCGGCCGCGGCACGGCTCGCCCCCGGGCGCCGGACATCGCGAAGTCAGGGACGGCTGGTTCCGTACGCTGCTGAAAACGGCGCCGGACGCGACGGTGATCGTCGACGTGACCGGCACCATCCAGCTGGTCAACGCCCAGGCCGAGATCCTGTTCGGATACCAGCGCGCGGAGCTCCTCGGCCGGCCGGTGGAGACCCTGGTACCGGAGCGCTTCCGCAGCCTGCACGTCCTGCACCGGCACGGCTACGTCCACAACCGGCAGGTCTGCCCGATGGGGGCGGGGCTGGACCTGTACGGACTGCGCAGGGACGGCACCGAATTCCCCGTCGAGATCAGCATCGGCCCGATCGAGACGGCCGACGGCACCCTGGTGGCCGTCGCCGCGCGGGACGTCACCGACCGCAAGTCGGCCGAGGAACGGATCGTCGGCCTCGCCGACCTGGTCGAGTCCTCGCACGACGCGATCCTCGCCAAGACCCTGGACGGCCGGATCACGTACTGGAACGCCGCGGCGCAGCGGCTGTACGGCTACACGCCCGAGGAGGCGATCGGCGCCCATGTGTCCATGCTGGCGCCGCTCGACCGCGCGGGCGAGATCGACGAGCTGCTCGGGCAGCTCCGCCGCGGCGAGAAGATCGAGCACTTCGAGACCCTGCGGATCACCAGGGAGAGGCGGCGGATCGACGTGGACCTCACTCTCTGGCCAACTCGTTCCGTCGACGGCAGGATCACCGGCGCCTGCGCCATCGCCCGCGACGTGACCGAGCAGAAGCGGGCCACGGCCGAGCTCACCGCCCTGTACGAACAGCAGCGGCACGTCGCGCTGACCCTGCAGCGCAGCCTCATGGGGACCCCGCCCGAGGTGCCGGGGCTGCACACCGCCCACCGCTATCTGCCCGCCACGCAGGGCGCGGGCGTCGGCGGCGACTGGTTCGACCTGGTGCCGCTGGACGCCGGCCGGGTCGGCGTCCTGATCGGCGACGTCATGGGCCGCGGGCTGGAGGCGGCCGCCGTCATGGGGCAGTTGCGGGCGGCCGCGCACGCGCTGGCCAAGAGCGGGATGCCGCCGCGGGAGCTGATGCACACCCTGGAGGTGGTCGTGGCAGACCTGCCCGACCAGTTCGTCACCTGCTGCTACCTGGACATCGACCCGGAAACGGGGCAGGCGGACATCTGCTCCGCAGGGCACCTCCCCGTCCTGCTGGTCACCCCCGACGCCGAGGTCAGCGCCCTGCCGGTGCCGGTGAACATGCCGCTCGGCGTGGGGATGACCCGGCACGAGCAGGTCCGCCTCGACCTGCCGCCCGGCGCCACGCTGGTCGTGTACACCGATGGCCTGGTCGAGACCCCCGGCTGCGACATCGAGGACCGGATCGACGTCCTCGCGCGGACCCTGGCCGGCACGTTCGCGACCGCGCCGGGGCTGGAGCAAGCGGCCGACGGCGTACTGGCCGGCCTGCTGCCCGACCCCGACGGCTGCGACGACGACGTCACCTTGCTCCTCGCCCGCATGCCGGGCGTCCCGCTGCTGACCGCCGGCCGCGAACTGGACGCCGTGCCCGCCGCGGTGCCCGAGGGCCGCGCGTTCCTCGCCGCCACCCTGGGCGCCTGGCAGCTGGCCGGTCTCACCGACGACGCCCGGCTGCTCACGTCCGAGCTGCTCACCAACGCCGTCCGGCACGCCGGGGGGCCGGTCCGGCTGCGGCTGTGCCGCACCGAGTCGGGACTCACCGTCGAGGTGACCGACCGCAGCCCGCAGTTTCCGCACCCGCGGACCCCCGGGACCGGCGACGAGTCCGGCCGCGGCCTCACGCTCGTCGACGCGCTCGCCGACTCCTGGGGCACCCGCCCCGCCGAGGACGGCAAGAGCGTCTGGTTCACGCTGTGCGCGCCGCCCTGGCGGGCGCACACGGACGGAAAGTAGCCATGCAAAAAGCTCAGGGGCGCTCCGAAGAGCGCCCCTGAGCTGCAAAAACACCGTCGGGACGACAGGATTTGAACCTGCGACCCCTTGACCCCCAGTCAAGTGCGCTACCAAGCTGCGCCACGTCCCGGTGCTCTGCACCGCTCCGGGGCGGGCCCGGTCGGTGCGTGCAGAAGAAAAATACCTGTCCGCGGCCCGGAATCCAAAACGGGGTCCTGGCCGAAGCATGCCGGGGCCCGGTCCGGGGTGCGGGCGCGGCGCCGTGAGCGGTGTTTCAATGCCGCCATGGCCAAGGACGTAACGGTACGAATGCGGCGCGTGTATGACGCCGTGGACCCCGATGACGGGGCGCGGGTGCTCGTCGACCGGCTCTGGCCGCGCGGGCTCGCGAAGGACGCGGCGCGGCTGGACGAGTGGTGCAAGGACGTGTCGCCGTCGAGCGAGCTGCGCAAGTGGTACGGACACCGGGCGGAGGCGTACGAGGAGTTCGCCGAGCGGTACCGCGCGGAGCTGGCCGGGGAGCCGGGGCGCGGCGCGCTGGAGCGGCTGCGGGGGCTGGCGGCGGACGGGCCGCTCACCTTGCTGACGGCGACCAAGGAGCTGGAGCTCAGCCACGCGGCGGTGCTGCGGAATCTGCTCCGCGAAGGCGCCTGAGGCGCCTGGCGTACCACCTCTGACCGGCGCGGTTGACGAAACATACGGAGGACTGCATAGTTATACCCATCAGCGTATGCACCGTAAGGAGAAACCCGTGACCGAGCGCGTCGTCCTCGCCTATTCAGGCGGCCTTGACACCTCTGTCTGCATCGGCTGGATCGCCGAGGAGACGGGCGCCGAGGTCATCGCCGTCGCGGTGGACGTCGGCCAGGGCGGCGAGGACCTGGACGTCATCCGCAAGCGCGCGCTCGCCTGCGGTGCGGTCGAGGCCGAGGTCGCGGACGCCAAGGACGAGTTCGCCGACGAGTACTGCCTCCCGGCGATCAAGGCCAATGCGCTGTACATGGACAAGTACCCGCTGGTCTCCGCGCTCTCCCGGCCGACCATCGTCAAGCACCTGGTCGCCGCCGCGAAGAAGCACGGCGCCACGACCGTCGCGCACGGCTGCACCGGCAAGGGCAACGACCAGGTCCGCTTCGAGGCCGGCATCTCCTCCCTCGCCCCCGACCTGAAGTGCATCGCCCCGGTCCGCGACTACGCGATGACCCGGGACAAGGCGATCGCGTTCTGCGAGGAGAAGAACCTCCCGATCGCGACCACCAAGAAGTCGCCGTACTCGATCGACCAGAACGTCTTCGGGCGGGCCGTCGAGACCGGCTTCCTGGAGGACATCTGGAACGCGCCGATCGAGGACGTGTACGAGTACACCGCGAACCCGGCCACGCCGCGCGAGGCCGACGAGGTCGTCATCACCTTCAAGGAGGGCGTGCCGGTCGCGATCGACGGCAAGCCCGTCACCGTCCTGCAGGCCATCCAGCAGCTCAACGAGCGGGCCGGCGCGCAGGGCATCGGCCGGATCGACATGGTCGAGGACCGGCTGGTCGGCATCAAGAGCCGCGAGGTCTACGAGGCCCCCGGTGCGATCGCGCTGATCACCGCGCACCAGGAGCTGGAGAACGTCACCGTCGAGCGCGAGCTGGCCCGCTACAAGCGGCAGGTCGAGCAGCGCTGGGGCGAGCTGGTCTACGACGGCCTGTGGTTCTCGCCGCTCAAGCGCGCCCTGGACGGCTTCATCGCCGAGGCGAACGAGGCCGTCTCCGGCGACATCCGGATGACCCTGCACGGCGGCCGCGCCGTGGTGACCGGCCGGAAGTCCGACCAGTCGCTGTACGACTTCAACCTGGCGACGTACGACACCGGCGACACGTTCGACCAGTCGCTGTCGAAGGGGTTCATCGAGCTCTTCGGCATGTCGTCGAAGATCGCCGCGCGGCGTGATCTGCGGGCATAGCCCGACGCGATCTCGCCTGACCGGTAACGTCCCTACCGCACAGCCGCCTCCCCGCCGTCCGGCGGGGAGGCGGCCGTACAAGACATCAGCTTTGAGGAGCGAAGCAAGTGAGCAACGGCAACAGTGGTGACGTGCGCCTCTGGGGCGGCCGTTTCGCCGACGGCCCGGCCGAGGCCCTGGCGAAGCTGTCCGCGTCGGTCCACTTCGACTGGCGGCTCGCCCCGTACGACATCGCCGGGTCCCGTGCGCACGCGCGCGTGCTGAACAAGGCCGGGCTGCTCACGGACGACGAGCTGACGCGCATGATCGCCGGGCTCGACCAGCTCGAACGGGACGTCGCCGACGGCTCGTTCACCGGCACCATCGCCGACGAGGACGTGCACACCGCGCTGGAGCGCGGCCTGCTGGAGCGCCTCGGCCCGGACCTCGGCGGCAAGCTGCGGGCCGGCCGGTCCCGGAACGACCAGGTCGCGACCCTCTTTCGGATGTATCTGCGGGACCACGCGCGGATCCTCGGCGGCCTCCTCGGCGAGCTCCAGGAGGCGCTGATCGGGCTGGCCGAGGCGCACCCGGACGTCGCGATGCCCGGCCGCACCCACCTCCAGCACGCCCAGCCCGTCCTCTTCGCGCACCACGTGCTCGCGCACGTCCAGGCGCTGTCCCGGAACGCCGAGCGGCTGCGTCAGTGGGACGACCGCACGGCCGTCTCGCCGTACGGCTCCGGCGCGCTGGCGGGTTCGTCGCTGGGCCTCGACCCGGAGGCCGTGGCCAAGGACCTCGGCTTCGAGCACGGCTCCGCCGGTAACTCCATCGACGGCACGGCGTCGCGTGACTTCGTCGCGGAGTTCGCCTTCATCACCGCGATGATCGGCGTGGACCTCTCCCGGATTGCCGAGGAGGTCATCATCTGGAACACGAAGGAGTTCTCCTTCGTGACCCTGCACGACGCCTTCTCCACCGGCTCCTCGATCATGCCGCAGAAGAAGAACCCGGACATCGCGGAGCTGGCGCGCGGCAAGTCCGGGCGCCTCATCGGCAACCTGACCGGCCTGATGGCGACCCTCAAGGCGCTGCCGCTCGCGTACAACCGCGACCTGCAGGAGGACAAGGAGCCGGTCTTCGACTCCTGCGACCAGCTCGAGACCCTGCTCCCGGCCTTCACCGGCATGATGGCCACGCTGACCGTCAACCGCGAGCGCATGGAAGAGCTGGCCCCGGCCGGCTTCTCGCTCGCCACCGACATCGCGGAGTGGCTGGTCAAGCAGGGTGTGCCGTTCCGGGTGGCGCACGAGGTCGCGGGCGAGTGCGTGAAGGAGTGCGAGGCGCACGGCATCGAGCTGGACCAGCTCACCGACGAGCAGTTCGCGAAGATCTCCGAGCACCTGACGCCGGAGGTGCGGACCGTGCTGAACGTACCGGGCGCGCTCGCCTCCCGTAGCGGCCGCGGCGGCACCGCCCCCTCGGCGGTCGCCGTCCAGCTCGCCGAGGTCAAGGCGGACCTGGCCACGCAGCAGGCGTGGGCCACGGCCAAGCAGAAGTAACCACCGAAAGTGGCAGCGGCCGCCGCCCGGTCTTCCCGACCGGGCGGCGGCCGCTTTTGCGTGGTTTGTTGGACTCTGCTGAGACTGTGATGAGGTTGATGAGACATTCGTGTCTCATTCACGTACGATCTGTCTCATGGCCGTGGACAGAGAACGCGTACTGAAGGACGCTGCAGCGCTGCTCACCCGGAGGAGCACCGCCTCGATGGACGACATCGCGCGGGCCGCCGGGATCAGCCGGGCGACGCTGCACCGGCACTTCGCGGGGCGGGACGCGCTCATCCGGGCGCTGGAGGAGCTGGGCATCAAGGAGACCGGGCAGGCGCTGGACGCCGCCCGGCTGGAGGAGGGCGGCGCGGACGCCGCGCTGCGCCGGCTGATCGGCGCGCTCGAGCCGGTCGCCGGGGTGCTGGCCTTCCTCTACACCGAGAACCAGCTCTTCGAGGGCGAGCAGATCAACGAAGGCTGGCTGGCGCTCGACGCCCGGATACACGCGCTCTTCCGGCGGGGGCAGGAAGAGGGGACCTTCCGTATCGATCTGACCCCGGCCTGGCTGACCGAGGCGCTGTACGGGCTGATCTGCGCGGGCGCCTGGTCGGTGCACGAGGGCAGGCTGGCCCGCGCCGACCGCAACCACTCCATCGCCGAACTGCTGCTCGGCGGCGTACGAAGGGAAAGCACACGATGACCGGGGCCGTGGCCGCGGGAGCGGCCGGGAGAACGACAACGGAACAGCCGCGGCCGGGGCGCTGGCTCGCGCTCGCCGTGCTGGTCCTCGCGGTGCTGCTGGTCGGCGTCGACGCCACGGTGCTGGGCCTGGCCGCGCCGTACCTCAGCGAGGACCTGCGCCCGTCGGGCACCCAGCTCCTGTGGATCGGCGATGTGTACTCGTTCGTCATCGCCGGTCTGCTGGTCTCGATGGGCAGCCTGGGCGACCGGATCGGGCGCAAGAAGCTGCTGCTGACCGGCTCGGTGGCATTCGGCGCGATGTCGGCGCTCGCGGCGTACGCGACGACGCCGGAGATGATGATCGCGGCGCGGGCGCTGCAGGGTGTGGCCGGTGCGACGCTGATGCCGTCCACCCTCGCGCTGATCCGCAACCTCTTCCACGACCCCCGCGAACGCAGCCTGGCGGTGGGCGTCTGGGGCGCGGCGGCCTCCGCGGGTACGGCCGTCGGGCCGGTGCTCGGCGGCTTCCTGCTGGGCCACTTCTGGTGGGGCTCGGTCTTCCTGATCAACCTGCCGGTGATGGTGGTACTGGTCGCCGTCGGCATCAAGGTGCTGCCGGAGTCCCGCAATCCGGAGCCGGGGCCGTGGGACCTGGCCAGCGTCGCGCTGTCGCTGGTCGGCATGGTCGGCGTGGTCTACGCGATCAAGGAGGCCGCGGCGCACGGCGTCGGGGCCGGGGCCGCCGTCGCGGGCGTGATCGGCGTGGCCGCGCTCGTCGCCTTCGTACGCCGCCAACTGCGGCTGCCCACGCCGCTGCTGGACATGAAGCTCTTCAGCAACCGGGGCTTCTCCGGCGCCGTCCTCGCCGACCTGCTGACCATCCTCGGCCTGGCCGGACTGCTCTTCTTCCTGTCCCAGTTCCTGCAGATGGTGCAGGGCCGCTCGCCGCTCAACGCGGGGCTGGTCGAACTGCCCGCCGCCGTCGGCGCGATGGGCGCGGGGCTGGCCGCCGGCCCCGTCGCGCGCCGGCTGTCGGTGCGCACGGTGGTGTCCGGCGGGCTGGTGCTGGTGGGGCTCGGGCTCGGGGCGTGCGCCTGGGTGAGCGCCGACACCGCGACACCGGTGCTGGGCGCGATCCTCTTCGTCGTCGGTGTCGGCGCGGGCTTCTCCTTCACCGTCACCGCCGACGTGATCCTCTCCAGCGTGCCCAAGGAGCAGGCGGGCGCCGCCTCGGCGGTCTCGGAGACGGCGTACGAACTGGGCTCCGCGCTCGGCATCGCACTGCTCGGCTCGGTGGTCACCGGCGTCTACCGGAACTTCACGGCGCCGGAAGGGGTGCCCGCCGACGCGGTGGGCGCGGCGCGCGAGTCGCTGGGCGGCGCGGTGGAGACGGCGGGCGACCTGCCGCACCGTACGGGCGAGGCGCTGCTGCACGCGGCGCAGCAGGCGTTCACCGACGGCATGGAGGCCGCAGCGGTGGCCGGCGGCGTCATCTCGCTGGCGGCCGCGGCCGCCGCGTGGGTACTGCTGCGCGGCCGGACGCTGGAGGGCGGCGACTGAGGAGCCGTGTTCGAATCCTGGCCGGGCGCGCGCCATGGCCGGTGCGCCCCGGCCGGAGTGCGCGTCCGCGCCGGTAGCCTGCGCCGTGCCAGGACTTCGAGCGCTTCCGGAGGAGGACCGTCATGGCACTGGCCGCCGAGGACCGCACCGCCATCGCCGAGCTGCTCGCGCTGCACGGGCACCTGTTCGATGAAGGCGAGCTGCACCGGCTGGACGAGCTGTTCACCGCCGACGTCGTCTACGACGTCAGCGACTTCGGGCAGCCACCGCTGAAGGGCCTGCGGGCCATCCGCGAGGCGGCGTACGCGCTGGGCGAGGCCATTCCGGTGGGCCACCACGTCACGAACATCGTCCTCGCCGAACTGCCCGCCGACGGCGGGGTGCACGCCCGCTCCAAGGGCATCGGCGTCAACGCGGACGGCACGTGCGGGACGGTCACGTACGAGGACACCGTCGTACGGGCCGCCGACGGCTGGCGGATCAGCCACCGCAAGGTCCTCGCGCGCCGCGCCCCGCTGGGCGGCCGCTGACGGGGGAGCGGCACACAGCAAAAACCCCGGGGCCCGCCGCGATCGTTCGATCGCGGGGGGCGCCCGGGGTTTTTTTTGTTGGCGCCCCCCCCGCCGGGGCCCCCCCCGCGGGGGGCGGCGACGCGGGGCATGCCCTTGCCGCCGGGCTGCACCTTGTCGGTGCCGATCAGCGCGAAGGGGACGACCGGCGCGCCGGTCATCAGCGTCAGCCGCGCGATGCCGGTACGGCCCCGGTACAGCCGGCCGTCGGGGGAGCGGGTGCCCTCCGGGTAGATGCCGAAGACCTTGCCCTGCTCCAGGACGCGGCGGCCGGTCATCAGCGCGGCGACGCCGCCGTGCCCGCCGTCCCGGTCGACCGGGATCATGCCGGCGGTGGTGAAGAACCAGGCCATCAGGCGGCCCTTGACGCCCTTGCCCTTGACGTACTCGTCCTTGGCGATGAAGTACACCTGGCGCTTGGTCCGCTGCTCCACGATCAGCGACAGGAACAGCGAGTCGATGAAGGTGACGTGGTTGCCGGCCAGGATCACCGGTCCGCTGCCTGGAATGCCCTCGATCCCCTCGACCTTCGGGCGGAACAGGACACGCATGACGAATCCGAGAGTCGCCTTCAGCAGAATGCGGGACAACGGGCCCTCCGGTTTGACTGGTCAGTGCAGGAGTCTGCAGGTGGGGACGATACTCGCGGCTCAACCTCGATCGCACATCGGGTTCATGGGACCGATACGCAGAGTTGACACGCCGTTCCGCTGCGTCACGGGTGGTTAACCGGGCCGTCATGCGAAGAACGCAGGGGCCACGTCTACACCGCCTGCGGGACAGATGATGCGTACGGATGTTCGCGAGTGGCCGGAAGGGACCGACGCGGATCTGTGGAGTGCCGCACACCGCACAGGTACGGCGGATGTCCATGACGCTTCCGGGCGGCCTCAAAAACACCCATACGTCACGCACGTTCACCCGCGTGTTCGGTCGGATGTCTCCCACCGGAAAGGTGTACGGGCCTACGATCGGCCCGGCACCGGCAGGTGCTGCACTTCACAGAACACCAAGGAGTCGGGGACATATGGACAAGGCGCAGCGACCCGGGCGGCGGACCGTACTGAGCGTTGCGGCGCTCGGCGCCGGAGCGGCGGTGCTGGGCGGCGGGGCCGGTACGGCCGTCGCGGCCGGGCGCGGCCACGGCGGTCACGGCGGCGGTGAACTGCCCGTTCCCCTGGTCGTCGCCCACCGCGGCGCGAGCGGCTACCGCCCCGAGCACACCTTCGGCTCCTACCAGCTCGCCCTGGACATGGGCGCCGACGTCATCGAGCAGGACCTCGTCCCCACCAAGGACGGCCGCCTGGTCTGCCGGCACGAGAACGACATCACCGCCACCACCGACGTCGCCGACCACCCGGAGTTCGCGGGCCGCAAGACGACGAAGACGGTGGACGGGGTGCAGCTCACCGGCTGGTTCACCGAGGACTTCACGCTCGCCGAGCTGAAGACCCTGCGCGCCAAGGAGCGCATCCCGCAGACCCGGCAGCACAACACCCTCTACGACGGCCGCTGGCAGGTGCCGGAGTTCGAGGAGGTGCTGCAGTGGGCCGAGCGCGAGGGCCGCAAGCGCGGCCGCCGCATCTGGCTGCACATCGAGACCAAGCACCCCAGCTACTTCCGCAAGCTCGGCCTCGGCCTGGAGGAACGGCTCGCCAAGCTGCTGCGCCAGTACGGCCGGCACAAGAAGGACTCCCCGATCTTCCTGCAGTCCTTCGAGCCGAGCAGCATCCAGCGGCTGGACAAGCTGGTCGACTGCCCCAAGGTCGTGCTGCTCGGCACGCTCAAGACCCAGCCGTGGGACTTCAAGGAAGCCGGCGACAAGCGCACCGTCGCCGACCTGGTCAAGCCCGAGGGGCTGCGCTGGATCGCCTCCTTCGCGCAGGGCATCGGCCCGGACCTCACCGTGATCATCCCGCGCACCGCCGACGGCAAGCTCGGCACGCCCTCCTCGGTGGTCAAGGACGCGCACGACGCGGGCCTCGTCCTGCACCCCTACACGGTCCGCAACGAGAACACCTTCCTGCCGGTGGACCTGCGCAAGGGCAGCGACCCGAACGCCTACGGCGACTCCCTCGCCTACTTCAAGGCACTCTTCGCGACCGGCATCGACGGCCTGTTCTCCGACAACCCGGACACGGCGCTGCTGGTGGCCGCGGAATTCCGCAAGAGCTGACCTGTACCGGCAGGCGACGGCGGGCGCGGGGTGGTGACCCCGGCCCGCGCGTCGCCCGGCCGGCGCAGTGCTTCCACGGGGACAGGACCGCGTTGACACGCGGAAACCGCGGGCCCGCCCAGCGCTGTCAGCGCGGGCATGACGGACCGCGACCGTGAACTGATCGCCGCGCTGCGCCCGCTCCTCGCCGCGGAGGTCGCGGCCGAGGCGCCGGCCGCCGGGGCCGACGCCGAGGACATCGAGCAGGCCGTATGGGCGCGGCTGCTCCGGTACACCCGAATGGCCGGTCCGCCGGCCGAGCCCGGACGCTGGCTGCGCCGGGCGGTACGGGCCGAGGTGCGCGGCGCCCGGCGGCGCGCCCGCCGCGAGATCCCGTACGACCCCACCGGCACTCAGCCGCGCGTCGGCGCCGTCGCCGAGCCGCTGGTCCTTGATGCCGAGCGGCGCCGCGCGCTCCTCGCCGTCGCCGAGCAACTACCCGGCCGCTGCCCGGAGTTGGTACGCGCTCTGTTGTCGGGCGGCGATCCGACCTACCGTGAGGTCTCATCTGAGTTGGGAATGTCACAGGGGAGCATGGGGCCGCTCCGTTCCCGTTGCCTGGCATGTCTGCGCAGAATGCTGACGGCGGAGGTTGGGCTTCCTGAACTCCGGGGAAAGGAGCGTTGACCCCGCCATGGCGGCGCCGCGCATCCCGTGGTGCCATCAAGTCAGGGCAGATCCGTCCGGGCGCCGCACCACACCCTCATGGCGCCCGGGCTCACCGAACCGAAAAGGGGAGGCCAGCACGCATGGGCATGAGCGTGACCATCTCTGCGGCGACCGACAAGGACGCCGAGCAGATCCTCAAGCTGCAGTACCTGTGCTACCAGTCCGAGGCCGCGCTGTACGACGACTACTCGATCGAGCCGCTCACGCAGACGTTCGATGAGTTGCGCGCCGAGATGCGCGACGGTTGCGTGGTGGTCGCCCGCCTCGGCGACGAGGTCGTCGGCTCCGTGCGCGGTGCGGTCGACGCCGACGGCGTGGGCAGCATCGACAAGCTGATCGTGCATCCGCGGATGCAGCGGCACGGGCTCGGCAGCCGGCTGCTGGCTGCCGTCGAGGAGCGGCTGACCGCCGAGCACGCGGTCACCCGCTTCCGGCTGCTGACCGGCCACCGCAGCGAGGGCAATCTCCGGCTGTACCGCAGCCGCGGCTATGCCCAGGTCGGCACCGAAGAGGTCAGTCGCCGGCTCAGCCTGATCACGCTGGAGAAGGACGCGAGCGCGCAGGCTTACGTGGCGAGCGCCTGAGTCTCCCCGTCCATGTGCCGCGGGCCCCGTACTGTGCATCCGCACGTACGGGGCCCGCGGCCGTGAGCGAGGGGCGGGTCAGCCGGCGCGGCGGCCGCGGCGCAGCCAGAGCAGCCCGGTGACCGGCAGGAAGACGGGGATGAAGAGGTAGCCGTAGCCGTACCCCGTCCAGACGGTGTCGTCGGGGAAGGCGGACGGCTCCAGCAGCGTCCAGGTGCCCACGCCGAGCACGCCCAGCAGCTCCAGGCAGCAGCACACCAGACCCACCCTGCGCGCCGTCTCCCCGCCGCGGACCAGCGAGAACAGGATGAAGGCGTACACCACGGCGGAGACCGCGGAGAGGATGTACGACAGCGGCGCCTTCTCGTACTGGGCGATGAGCTGGAACGCGGCCCGGGAGGCGGCGGCGACGGTGAAGACGCCGTAGAGCCAGACCAGCAGCCGGCCGGGGCCCGTGCCCAGTGAGAGCCGGCCGCCGCCGTTCTTCGCGGTGGTCGTCGCGGGCTCAGCCATGGCCGCCTCCCCAGATGTCGTACAGCCGTACCTCCAGCACGGCCAGCACCACGGCGCCCGCGGCGACGGTCACCGAGCCCCAGCGGGTCCGCTCCGAAAGCGACAGGAACCCGGCGGCGGGCACGCACGCGGCGGCGCCGATCAGATAGGCCAGGAAGATCGCCGTACCGTCGTCGGGCTTCTCACCGCCCGCCAGCTTCACGATGCCGGTCACCAGCTGCACGAGTGCGAGCAGCGAGACGACGGCCATCCCGATGAAGTGCCAGTCCTTGGTCGGTTCGTCGCGGTACGCGGCAAAGCCGCACCAGGCGGCCAGTACGAGGGCGGTCACGCCGACCGCGACCGTCAGCGCGTCGATCACCGGGACCTCCGCGCGGCGGCGCGGCTGCGCGCAGTGGGGCTGTGGGGCATGTCCCCGACTTTAATCGGCGCCCGCTGCCCGCCCGCGCGCGGCCCCGGCCCGGCGGCCCGCTCCGCGCACCCCGTACGCTCGGCGACCATGAAGCTCTCGGTTGACGCCCTCCTGTTCGACAACGACGGCACGCTCGTCTCCTCCATGGACTCGGTGCACCGCTGCTGGGCACGGTGGGCCGAGGAGTACGGCGTCACCGAGGAATTCGCCCGGGTCGAGCTGCACGGCCGCCCCGCCGCCGACATCGTCGCCGACCTGCTGCCCGCCGAGCGCGCCCCCGAGGCACTGGCCCGCATCGAGGAGCTGGAGACCGCGGACGCCGACGGCGTGGTGCTGCTGCCCGGCACCCGTGAGCTGCTGGACTCCCTCCCCGCCGACCGCTGGGCCGTGGTCACCTCCGCCACCCGAAAGCTCGCCGAGGCCCGGCTCGCCGCCGTCGGCATCCGCCCCAAGCACCTGATCACCGCGGACGACATCACCCGCGGCAAGCCCGACCCCGAGCCGTTCCTGCTCGCCGCCCGGCACCTGGGCGTCGACCCGGCCCGCTGCGCGGTCTTCGAGGACGCGCCGGCCGGGCTCGCGGCGGGCCGCGCGGCCGGCGCGACGACCGTGGCGTTGACCACAACGACCGGCCCGGAGGAGCTGGTGGCCGACGTGGTCGTACCGGACCTGTCGGCGGTGTCAGCGCAGGCCACGGCGGACGGCGTGGAGATCACGACCGCAGGCTGAGACGGTGTCCACGGACTGATCCGGCCCGTCCGGAATCCGGACTGGCTTGATCGGTCCGTACGCCTGTCTGGTTTACTGGCCATCATGACCACGACGAGCTGCCGCATCCCCGCGACCGAGGCGCACCTGACGCCCGGTGCTCGTTGCCTGTGTCGAATGTGTGACCGCTGAGGGCCCCCGCCTGAGCCTCGCGCCCCGAAGCGAGACCCGCTGCCATGTGCCGGACGACCCGTACAGAAGCGCTCCGTACCTCCCGTACGCACGCGCTCCGTACGCACTCCCGGCCGCCCCGCGTCACCGGACCCCGGAGCCGGGCGCCCGCCGCCCGCGTGCCTCCGCGATCCCCATGCCGCACTCCGCAATGAATGCCCCGTGCCCGGCGGACGAGCCGCCGAGCACTCGACCATGACGGATATCCCTGTGATCACCACTACGGGCCTCACCAAGGTCTACCGCTCAGGCGACCGCGAGGTCACCGCGCTGGACGGCGTCGACCTGCACGTCCGCGAGGGCGAGGTGTACGGCGTCATCGGCCAGAGCGGCGCCGGCAAGTCGACGCTCATCCGCTGCGTGAACCTCCTGGAGCGCCCCACCTCCGGCACGGTCACCGTGGCCGGCCAGGACCTCACCGAGCTCGCCGGACGCGGCCAGCGGGCGAACCCCGCACTGCGTGCCGCGCGCAGCCACATCGGCATGGTCTTCCAGCACTTCAACCTGCTGTCCTCGCGCACCGTCCAGGACAACATCGAGCTGCCGCTGGAGATCCTCAAGGTCGGCCGCCGCGACCGCGCCCGCAAGGCGCTGGAGCTGCTGGACCTGGTCGGCCTCGCCGACAAGGCCAAGGCGTACCCCGCCCAGCTCTCCGGCGGCCAGAAGCAGCGCGTCGGCATCGCCCGCGCGCTGGCCGGCGACCCCAAGGTGCTGCTCTCCGACGAGGCCACCAGCGCGCTGGACCCGGAGACCACCCGCTCCATCCTCCAGCTGCTGCGCGACCTCAACCGCCAGCTCGGCCTGACCGTCCTGCTCATCACCCACGAGATGGACGTCGTGAAGACCATCTGCGACTCCGCGGCCCTGATGAAGGGCGGCCGGATCGTCGAGCAGGGCACCGTCACCGAGCTGCTGGCCACACCCGGCTCGGAGCTGGCCACGGAGCTGTTCCCGGTCACCGGCGAGGCCACGGCCGAGGACCGCACCGTCGTGGACGTCACCTTCCACGGCGAGGCGGCCACCGAGCCGGTCATCTCCACCCTCTCGCGGACCTACAACGTCGACGTGTCGATCCTCGGCGCCGCCATGGACACCGTCGGCGGCAAGCAGATCGGCCGGATGCGCATCGAGCTGCCCGGCCGCTTCGAGGACAACGTCGTACCCATCGGCTTCCTGCGTGAGCAGGGCCTCCAGGTCGACGTCGTGGGGCGCGGTGCCCCGCAGACGCCGGACGCCGCCGTGCTGACCAAGGAGGTCGCCAAGTGAGCTGGAACGCGATGCAGTCGGTGCTCTCCACCGCCACCCTGGACACCCTGTTCATGGTCTGGTGGTCGACGGTGTGGGCCGTGATCGGCGGCCTGCCGGTCGGCATCCTGCTGGTCCTCACCGGGCCGGGCAGGCAGCTGCAGAACTCCGCGGTGAACAAGGTCCTCGGCGCTGTCGTGAACGTCGGCCGCTCGATCCCCTTCCTCATCCTGGTGATCGCGCTGATCCCGTTCACGCGGTACCTCATCGGCACGGCCAGCGGCCCCAGCGCCGCCGTCGTCCCCCTGGCGATCGGCGCCATCCCCTTCTTCGCCCGCCTGGTCGAGACCGCCGTCCGCGAGGTCGACGGGGGCCTGGTCGAGGCCGCGCAGTCGATGGGCGGCGGCACCTGGACCATCATCTTCAAGGTGCTGCTGCCGCAGGCCCTGCCCTCCCTCGTCGCGGGCCTCACCAACACCGTCGTCACGCTCATCAGCTACTCCGCGATGGCCGGCGCGGTCGGCGCGAACGGCCTGGGCAGCGTGGCGATCACCTACGGCCAGCAGCGCAACGACATGCGTTTCGTCGGCGTCACGGTGGTACTGATCGTCATCATCGTGACCGTCATCCAGCTCGCGGGCGACCTGGTGGTCCGCAGGCTGGCCGCCCGCGGGGGCCGCGCCAACGCCCCCGTACGCCTGCTGAAGCTGCCCAAGGCCCGCGTCACCGCGGACGAGGCCGCCTGAGCCACCGACCCCCCGGAGCCCGGACCCTTTGCCGGGCGGAACACCCCCTGTAAGAAAGGCACTCTTCGTGCGTCACACCGTCAAGCTCACCGGAGCCCTCGCGGCCGCCGCCGCGCTCACCGCCGCCCTCGGCGCCTGCAGCGCCCCCTCCGACCCGGACGTCGACCGGTCGGACAGCGCGAGCACCCCGCTGGTCGTCGGCGCCACCTCCGTCCCGCACGCCGAGATCCTGGAGTACGTCAAGAAGAACCTGGCGCCGAAGGAGAAGCTGAAGCTGGACGTCAAGATCTTCGACGACTACCAGCTCATCAACCCGGCCACCAAGGACAACACCCTCGACGCGAACTACTTCCAGACGAAGGAGTTCCTCGACGACTGGAACAAGAAGAACGACGGCGACGTCGTTCCGGTCGTCAACGTGCACGTCGAGCCGATGGGCCTGTACTCCAAGAAGCACAAGAGCGTCTCCGAGCTGACCTCGGGCGACTCGATCGGCGTGCCCTCCGACGCGCCCAACCAGGCGCGCGCCCTCAAGCTGCTCGACAAGGAGGGCGTCATCAAGCTCAAGGCCGACGCCCCCGAGGTGCCGGGCCTGAACGACATCGGGGACAAGAAGGGCCTGAAGATCACCGAGGCCAAGGCGGAGGCGCTGGCGCCGACGCTGCCCGACTACGACGCCGCGGTGATCAACGGCAACTACGCCATCGCCGGGAAGCTCAGCCCGAAGAAGGACTCCCTGGCCCTGGAGTCGGCCAAGAACAGCCCCTACGCGAACTTCCTCGCCGTCGACAAGAGCAAGAAGAACGACGCGCGCGTGCAGAAGCTCGCGAAGCTGCTCACCTCCGACCAGGTCAAGAAGTACATCGAGACCAAGTACAAGGACGGCTCGGTGCTGCCCTCCTTCAGCAAGGCGAGCTGATCACCTCAGCACGGTGAGCTGACCCCGCCACGCGCCCGTACGACGGCCCGTACCTGCCTTATCAGCGCAGGTGCGGGCCGTCATACTTGGCACATTCGCAGGCAGATGCTGCATGCTTGTGCACTCAAGACGGGCGGGAGCGCCCGAACGTATACGCGGAGCTTTACGGAGCTTTACGGTCCACGGCGTGGGAGCAGCTGCATGACATCCACCTTTCCGGACATCTCCATCAGCACGGAGCGTCTGGTGCTGCGCCCCTTCGACGACACGGACATCCCCGCGCTCGGCGACATGATGAACGACGAGGCCGTCGCCGCCTGGACCGCCCACCCCTTCCCTTACACCACCGCGCACGCCCGCGAATGGGTCACCAGCGGCGCCCCGGCCGTGCGCACCTCGGGCCGCGGACTCGCCTTCGCCGTCACCGAATTCCTCACCCAGCGCCTGGTCGGATCGGTCCGCGTCGACCACACCGACTGGCGGATACGCGGCGCCGAGCTCTCCTACATCACCGCCCCCTGGGCCCGCGGCGAGGGCTACGCCTGCGAGTCCGCGCTCGCCGTCGCACAGTGGCTCTTCCGCGACCAGAAGTTCGAACGCCTGGAGCTGCGCACGGCCGCCGACAACACCGCCGCCCAGCAGGTCGCCCAGAAGCTCGGCTGCATCAGCGAAGGCGTGCTCCGCAACGCCTGGATAGCCCGCTCCCGCACCGAGGACGGCGGCTGGACCGACATCCGTACCGACCTCATCGTGTGGAGCCTGCTGCCCGAGGACTTCGACGGCCCCCCGGACCGGACGGAGGACGTGGGCGGCTTCGCGTATCCGGAGTGGCGCTGAGGGACGGGGCAGACGGGCGCCGCGGTACGGCCGGGCGCCCGGGGTACCCTCACTGATCCACGCCCGCACGACGGATCCCGTAGGACGGGCCACCCCTGGGACGGGCCCGCGCACGACGGGTCCGCGCACGACCGACCGACCGCCCGCACGACGAGACCAGGAGACCTCCGCAGATGGCCGACCGCGTCACCGTGATCGGGTGGGACGGCTCGCCTCTGACCGCCGCCGCGCGCTCCGCACTGGGCGCGGCGACCCTGGTGGCCGGCGCCGCCCACCACCTGGCGCTCAAGGAAGTACCGCCCGCCGCCGAGCGGATCAGGCTCGGCAGCGTCGAGCTGGCAGCCCGCCGAATCGCCCAGCACCGCGGCACCGCTGTCGTACTCGCCGACGGCGACCCCGGCTTCTTCGGCGTCGTCCGCACCCTGCGCGCCCCCGAACACGGCCTCGAAGTCGAGGTCGTACCCGCCGTCTCCTCCGTCGCCGCCGCCTTCGCCCGCGCCGGGATGCCCTGGGACGACGCCCAGATCGTCGTCGCCCACAGCCGCGACCTGCGCCGCGCCGTCAACGTCTGCCGCGCCCACACCAAGGTCGCCGTCCTCACCTCGCCCGGCGCCGGGCCCGCCGAACTCGCCCTCCTGCTGCGCGGCGTGCACCGCACCTTCGTCATCTGCGAGGCCCTGGGCACCACCCAGGAACAGGTGACGGTCCTCACCTCCGACAAGGCCGCCGACCACGTCTGGCGCGATCCCAACGTCGTCATCGTGGTGGGCGGACCGGCCGGCAGCGCCGCCACCCAGGGGACCGGCTGGCTCGCCGGCCGAGAGGTCGGGTACCCCTCCGGGCCGCGCGGCTGGGGCCTTTCCGACAGCGCATACGGAGGCGGACTGACGGAGGGGGAGTCCGGCCAGCTCCGCACCGCCCAGCTCGCCCGCCTCGGGCCCGCCGTCGGCGACCTGGTGTGGGACATCGGCGCGGGCTCCGGCGCGGCCGCCGTGGAGGCGGCCCGCTTTGGCGCTGCCGTCATCGCCGTGGACGCCGACGAGGACGCCTGCGCCCGTACGACGGCCGTGAGCCGCCGGTACGGCGTACAGCTCCAGGTCGTGCACGGCCGCGCGCCCCAGGTGCTCGAAGACCTCCCGGAGCCGGACGTCGTCCGCATCGGGGGCGGCGGCACCGCTGTGGTCACCGCCTGCGCGGCCCGCCGCCCCGAACGCATCGTCACCCACGCCTCGACCCGCGACGAAGCGGAGGCGCTCGGCCGCGCGCTGGCCGACGGCGGCTACGAAGTCGAGTGCGCGCTCCTGCAGTCCGTCGAGCTGGACACCTCCGTATGGGTGGAGCGGGAACGGGCGGTCGTCTTCCTCGTGTGCGGTTACCGCGTGCATCACCCCTGACCGGATCGGTCACCCGCGGGAGGTAGGCTGGCGGATCGTTGCGCCGCCGTTCCGCGATCGGAGTCGTGCGTCAATATCCGGAAAAGTCCGAGGTTTTGGCAGCACAAGATGCTCTTGAGGGCGGACGTGCCGCGAGGCGCGCTCGCTCGTTCTAGCTATGGGGGCGGTCGGCGCGTGCCGCGGTCGAGCGCGTCGGACGAGCGGTTGGAAGGAGCACTACCGATGGGCGAGGGGTACGCATGACCGACACCGGCCAGGTCCCGGGCGAGGGACTGCCGGAGAACGCAGGCGGACATCCCGGAGGGCCGCTCCCGGCGGCCGCTCCCGCCCCTGCCGACGCCGGCCCGCAGCAGCCGCACGACGCGTACGCGTACCTCGACACCGCCGAGCCGGCCGAGGACGACGACCTGCTGATGCCGGGCGCCCAGGGCGCCTGGGGCAGCGAGCAGCAGGCACACGGCGAGCCGCAGGCCCCGTACGCCGACTACACCCCGGGACGGGGTGCGGTGTACGACCCGGTGGCGGCGTACGACCCGACCCCGTACGAAACGGTGACGTACGGCGAGGAGCAGGCCGCGGGCAGCCCGGAGGCGGCGCAGCCGCAGGCCGCCGCGCCGCAGCCGGTGGCGGCACCACAGCCGGGCGCTACGCCGCCCGGCGCCATGCCGGGGCAGGGCGTGCTCCCGAAGCAGAGCACGCCCGCGCGCCGGCCGCTGCACATGGGACCGCCCGTCCCGGAGGCGCACACCGGTGGCGTGGTCCGCTCGCTCGCCGACCGCGGCCCTGCGGGGACCCCGCAGCCGCCCGTGCGGCACGCGGGTCCGCCGACCGTGGGGCCCGAGTACTTGGACGTACCTCGCGACGATGCTCCGCGTGAGGACGTACCGGTAGAGGACGCGCCGCGCGAGGAGGTACTGGGCGAGGACGTGCCGCGCGAGGAGCCGGGCGCGCTGCCGGATGCCGTTCCGGGGCCGCTTCCCGAGGAAGGCGCCCAGGCCGGCCCGCTCCCGATGCCGGAGCCGCAGCCGGAGCAGTCCGTGCAGCCCGCGCAGTCCGGTGGTGCGGCCATTCCGGCGCAGATGCCGCCTTGGGGTGCCGCGCCGGTGGGGGATACGGCGGCGGCCGGTACGGCTGAGGCCGCTGGGGCGACCGAGGCCGCTGAGGTGGCTGAGCCGACCGGTGCGGAGCAGCCCGAAGCCGCGGTGGCGCAGCCCGAGAGCGGGCCGCAGTTCGCGGAGGCGGCGGAGGCCGAGGCGCCGAGCGAGCAGGAGCCCGTCGAGCACGGCGTCGCGTCGCCGCATGCCGAGACGGAGGCCGCGGGGCACGACGCTCCGGAGCCGGCTGCCGAGGCCGCTGCCGGCACAGAGGCCGACGCACAGCAGAACATCACCGAGGGCGAGCAGGGCTCCGTCGAGGCCGTACCGGCCGATGCGGAGCAGCCCGCTGCGGAGCCCGTAGCAGAGGAACACGTGCACAACGAAGAGCAGGCCGTGACCGAGCCCCAGGCGCCCGTCGCCGAGGCACAGCCGGTCCAGGCCGCCGCGCCCGCCGAGGCGCAGGACGCCGCCGAGCTGCTGCAGCTCGGTGACGAGGTTCCGGAGAATGCGGAGGGCGCCGACGGCGCTTCTGCCGACGGAGCGTCTGCGGATGCCGAGCCCGCCGAGTCCGCTGAGCCTGTCGAGTCCGCTGAGCCCGCCGAGTCCGCTGAGTCCGGCGAGGTGAAGGTGCCGCGGGCTCGGGCGTCGCGGTCGGCGGCCAAGACGAAGGCCGCCAAGGCCGCGATCGACGCGGCCTTCGCGGAGGACACCGCCCCGGAGGCCACTCCGGAGGCCACCGATGAGCCCGCCGTCGAGGCTGCTCCGGAGGCAGCCGTTGCGGCCGCTGAGGCCGTAGCGGAGGACGCCGTGCCCGAGGCGGAGGCGGCCCCGGAGGCCGAGGTGGCCATGCAGCCCGAGGAGGCGCCCGTCGCGGACGCGACTCCCGTGGAGGCCGAGCCCGTCGCGGAAGCGGCCCCCGAGATCGCCGAGCCCGCGCCCGAGTCCGAGGCCGTGCCCGAGGCGGAGGCGGTGCCCGAGGCTGCCGCCGAGGAGCCCGCTCCCACGAGCGAGGCGGAGGAGGCCACGCCGGACTCCGAGGCCCCCGTCGTCCCCGAGGCCGACAGCGAGGCCCCGGCCGAGGCCGAGTCCGCGCCCGCGGAGGAGCCCGAAGCCGCCGCGGCAGCCGAGCCCGCCCCCGTACCGGAAGCGGAGCCCGCCCCGGTACCGGAAGCCGAGCCCGCTCCGGTACTGGAGACGGAGGCCGCCCCGGCCGCCGAGACCGAGCCCGTCCCCGAGGCCGAGTCCACTCCGGTCGCGGAGACCGCTGTCCCCGAAGCCGAGCAGGCCCCGGCCCCCGAGGGCGAAGAGCCTGCCGCCGAGGCCGGGCCCGAAGCCGCGCCCGAGGCGCAGCCCGCCCCGGCCCTTGAAGCCGAGCCTGAGCCCGAGGCCGAAGCCGAAGAGGCCGCCCCCGAAGCCGAGGCCGGGGCCGAAGAGGCCGCCCCCGAAGCGGGCCCCGAAGCCGAGGCCGAGCCCGACGCCGCCCCCGAGGCAGAGACCGAGTCCGACGCCGCCCCCGAGGCCGAAGGCGAGTCCGAGGCGGCCCCCCGCCCCGCCGACCCCGCCGCCGGTTACGCGGAAGAGGAGCGGGCCGCCGTGCACCGTGTGATGCGGGAGCGGCGGGACATCCGTAACGGATTCCGGAACGACCCGATCCCGAACGACGTGCTGCTGCGCGTCCTGGAGGCGGCCCACACCGCGCCCAGCGTCGGCCACTCCCAGCCCTGGGACTTCGTCGTCATCCGCTCCGCGGAGACCCGCGAGCGGATGCACGAGCTGGCGATGCAGCAGCGCGACGAGTACGCGAAGTCGCTGCCCAAGGCGCGCGCGAAGCAGTTCCGCGAGCTGAAGATCGAGGCGATCCTCGACACGCCGGTCAACATCGTCGTCACGGCCGACCCCACCCGCGGCGGCCGCCACACGCTCGGCCGGTACACCCAGCCGCAGATGGCCCCGTACAGCTCCGCCCTCGCCGTCGAGAACCTCTGGCTCGCCGCCCGCGCCGAGGGCCTCGGCGTCGGCTGGGTCAGCTTCTTCGACGAGCGCGAGATGGTCCGCGAGCTGGGCCTGCCCGAGCACCTCGAGGTCGTCGCGTACCTCTGCGTGGGGTACGTCGACGAGTTCCCCGAGGAGCCCGAGCTGATGCAGGCCGGGTGGTCCAAGCGCCGCCCGCTGTCCTGGGTCGTGCACGAGGAGACGTACGGGCGGCGCGCGCTGCCCGGCGCCGAGCCGCACGACCTGCTCCAGGAGACGCTGCAGGGCATCCGCCCGCTGGACGCCAAGGCGCTCGGCGACGCGTGGGAGCGGCAGAAGCGGATGACCAAGCCGGCCGGCGCGCTCGGCATGCTGGAGATCATCTCGGCGCAGCTCTGCGGCCTGTCGCGGAAGTGCCCGCCGCCCGTCCCGGAGCCCGCCGCGGTGGCGATCTTCGCGGGCGACCACGGCGTGCACGCGCAGGGCGTCACCCCCTGGCCCCAGGAGGTCACCGGCCAGATGGTCGCGAACTTCCTCGGCGGCGGCGCGGTCTGCAACGCCTTCGCGAACCAGGTCGGCGCCGAGGTCTGCGTCGTGGACGTCGGCGTGAAGTCCGAGCTGCCGGCCACCCCCGGCCTGCTGCCCCGCAATGTGCGCCCCGGTACGGACGACATGACCGCCGGGCCGGCGATGTCCCGCGACGAGGTCCTCAAGGCGATCGAGGTCGGCATCGAGACCGCCCGCGACCTGGTGTCCGCCGGGAACAAGGCGCTGCTCACGGGCGAGATGGGCATCGCGAACACCACCGCTTCGGCGGCGCTGATCTCCGTGTACACCGGTGCCGACCCCGCCGAGGTCACCGGCCGCGGTACGGGCATCAACGACGAGACGCACGCCCGCAAGGTCGACGTCGTCCGCCGCGCGCTCGAACTGCACCAGCCGGACCCGTCCGACCCGATCGGCGTGCTGGCGGCCGTCGGCGGCCTGGAGCACGCCGCGCTGGTCGGCCTGATCCTCGGCGGCGCGTCGCTGCGTACGCCGGTGATACTGGACGGCGTCAGCGCCGGCGCGGCAGCGCTGGTGGCGCGGGCCGTCGCGCCCGAGGCGCTGGCCGCCTGCATCGCGGGCCACCGCAGCGCCGAGCCCGGCCATGTCGCGGCCCTGACCAAGCTGGGCCTGCGCCCGCTGGTCGACCTCGACCTGCGCCTCGGCGAGGGCACGGGCGCGCTGCTCGCCCTGCCGATCGTGCAGAGCGCGGCGCGCGCGATGCACGAGGTGGCCACGTTCGACGCCGCCGGAGTCACCGAGAAGGGCTGACCCCGCCCGGGCCGTACGGCCCGCCCGCGCATGACCTCCGGCCCGCAGCCAAATAGGCTGTGGGCCGGGACGCGTGGCCGCCGCACCGGCCGCACCACCACCTCACGCCGCTCCAGCGCCGAAGCGGCCCCGCATCACCCGCACAAGGAGCCGTACCGCCATGGCCGTTCCCTCCGAGCACGCCGCTTATCCCGTCGGCCTGCGCCTGACCGGTCGCCGGGTCGTGGTGCTGGGCGGCGGCCAGGTCGCCCAGCGCCGGCTGCCCGCGCTGATCGCCGCCGGCGCCAAGATCCTGCTGGTCTCGCCGTCCGCCACCCCCTCCGTCGAGGCCATGGCGGACGCCGGCGAGCTGACCTGGGAGCGGCGCGGGTACCGGCCGGGCGACCTCGCGGACGCCTGGTACGCGCTGATCTCCACCGACGACGACGCGGCCAACGCCGCCGCCTCCCAGGAGGCCGAGGAGAACCGCGTCTGGGCCGTACGCTCCGACGATGCCGAGGCCGCCACCGCCTGGACCCCGGCCACCGGCCGCACCGAGGGTGTCACCGTCGCCGTCCTCAACACCGAGGGTGCGGGCCGCGACCCCCGCCGCGCCGCCGCGGTCCGCGACGCCATCGTCGAGGGCCTGCGGGACGGCACGATCGCCGCGCCGCACCACCGCCGCCGTACCCCCGGCGTCGCGCTGGTCGGCGGCGGCCCCGGCGACCCCGACCTGATCACGGTGCGCGGCCGCCGGCTGCTCGCCGAGGCCGACGTGGTGATCGCCGACCGGCTCGGCCCCCGCGACCTGCTGGACGAGCTGCCGCCGCACGTCGAGGTCATCGACGCGGCGAAGATCCCGTACGGCCGGTACATGGCCCAGGAGGCCATCAACCAGGCGCTCATCGAGCACGCGCAGGCCGGCAAGGCCGTGGTCCGCCTCAAGGGCGGCGACCCGTTCGTCTTCGGGCGCGGCATGGAGGAGGCCGAGGCGCTGGCCGAGGCGGGCATCACCTGTACGGTCGTGCCGGGCATCTCCAGCTCCATCAGCGTGCCCGGCGCGGTCGGCGTGCCGGTCACGCACCGCGGCGTGGCTCACGAGTTCACGGTCGTCAGCGGCCATGTCGCGCCCGACGACCCGCGCTCGCTCGTCGACTGGGCGTCGCTCGCCAAGCTGCGCGGCACGCTGGTGATCCTGATGGGCGTGGACAAGATCGCTTCCATCGCCGCGGCGCTGACGCAGCACGGGCGCGCCGCCGACACCCCGGTCGCCGTGATCCAGGAGGGCACGATGGCCACCCAGCGCCGCGTCGACGCCACGCTGGAGACCGTTGGAGCGCGCGTCAAGGAGGAAGACGTCCGCCCGCCGGCCGTGATCGTCATCGGCGACGTGGTGAACGCGGCGAAGACCTTCGCCCCGGGAAACCGAAGCTGAGGCGACCCGAGGCCGAAGCCGAAGCGCCGCGAGGAGGACCGTCACCCCGTCACCCCGTGAAGCCGGAGCCGGAGCCGAAGCTGAAGTGACGCTTCTCCACCTGGCCCCCCTTTGACTGGGGTTATACAGGAGGTGCGGGCGCGAGCAGCGGGTTGTCCACAGGGCAGCCCGCCCGCGTTGTCCACAGGGCAGCCGTTCCGGCGGCTGACCGTAACCGCTGGTAACAAATGCGGTCCCCGGCATGGGAACCGCGACGACGACAAGGCACGATCGACCCGTGGCAGACATCATCACCGTCGACGACCCCGACGACCCCCGGCTGCGCGACTACACCGGCCTCACCGACGTGGAGCTGCGGCGGCGCCGCGAACCGGCCGAGGGACTGTTCATCGCCGAGGGCGAGAAGGTGATCCGGCGCGCCAAGCACGCCGGGTACGAGATGCGGTCCATGCTGCTCTCCGCCAAGTGGGTCGACGTCATGCGCGACGTGATCGACGAGGTGCCGGCGCCGGTGTACGCGGTGGACCCCAAGCTCGCCGAACAGGTGACCGGCTACCACGTGCACCGGGGCGCGCTCGCCTCCATGCAGCGCAAGCCGCTCCCCGAGGCGGGCGACCTGCTCGCCGCCGCGCGCCGCGTCGTCGTCATGGAAGCGGTCAACGACCACACCAACATCGGCGCGATCTTCCGCAGCGCGGCGGCGCTCGGCATGGACGCCGTACTGCTGTCACCGGACTGCGCCGACCCGCTGTACCGGCGGTCGGTGAAGGTGTCCATGGGCGCGGTGTTCTCCGTACCGTATGCGCGCCTGGAGCAGTGGCCGCGCAGCCTGGAGACCGTACGGGAGGCGGGCTTCAAGCTGCTCGCGCTCACGCCCGACGAGAAGGCCACCGCCATCGACGAGGCCGCGCCGCACAGCCTGGAGCGGGCCGCGCTGATGCTCGGGGCCGAAGGCGACGGGCTGTCCCGGCAGGCCCTGGTCGCGGCGGACGAATGGGTCCGCATCCCGATGGCGCACGGCGTCGACTCGCTGAACGTCGGCGCGGCCGCGGCCGTCGCCTTCTACGCGGTGGCGACGGGACGGCCGGGGACGACGGCCTGAGCCATCGGGTACCGGACGGCCTGAGCCCCATCCGGTACCGGACCGTCTGAGCCTCGTACTACGGGTGAGCGTCGGCGTCCGCTGACGTACCCGGTGATGTACTCCGTGACGTACCCGGCACGTGAGCGTCCGCCGCGTGCGTGCCCTGGCCGTGCGCCGAGCCCAGTACGCCCAGCCCGCGCGTGGGCCCCTGGCAGCCCTGGGCCGCCGCGATGCCCAGGGCCACGAGCAGCGTCACCGTCACGAACACGATGAGCCGCTGGCGCAGCAGTCTGCGGTCCGGGCCCGCCGGGCGGCGGCCGCCCGAGGTCGTCCTGGCCGGACGTGAACCGTTTCGCCCAGCCGACCGCGCGCCCGGCACCCGGCCCGGCGCCCGGCCGCCGGAGCGCCCGTTGGAGTGCGGCCCCGAGGACCGGCCGTTCGATCCGGTCCCCGCTGACCTGCCGTTGGAGCCCGGAGAGGCCGAGCGGCCGTTGGAGCCCGCCGGTGCCGTCCGGCCGTTGGAGCCGGGGGAGGCCGAGCGGCCGTTGGACCCGGCCGGCGCGGACCGGCCGTTGGAGCCGGGGGAGGCCGAGCGGCCGTTGGAGCCCGCCGGTGCCGACCGGCCGTTGGAACCCGCCGCCTGCCGTCCGCCGTTCGCGCCCGGCCCCGGGGGCCAGCCGTCGTGCGTGCCCGCCGCCGACCGCGAACCGGCCGGGCGGGAGACCGAGGGGCGCGAGGAGGACTGCGGGCGCGGCGTGCCCGTACCGTGCCCCGGCGTGTGCCGCTCGTCCGCGCGCTGGCGTACGAAGTCCTCCGCCCGGCGCCCGCCGGGCCGCTCGGGCCCGCCCCGCTCCGTACGGAGCAGCGTCTCGCCAGGCAGCCCGTCCACCGGGCCGTCGGACAGCCCGTGCGCCTCCCGCGCGGCGATCTCCTTCAGCCGCAGCGACAGCGTCAGCGTGCTCGGCCGCTCGGCCGGGTCCTTGGCCAGACAGCCGGCCACCAGCGGCGCCAGCGCCTCCGGCACCCCGGCGAGCTGCGCCTCCTCGTGCACGACGCGGTAGAGCATGACCTCGGAACTGCCGTGTCCGAAGGGCGAGTCCGCGGTACAGGCGTACGCCAGCGTGGCCCCCAGCGCGAAGATGTCCGTGGCGGGCGTGACGGCCGCGCCGCGCACCTGCTCGGGCGCCAGAAAGCCGGGCGAGCCGACGGCCGTGCCGACGTGCGTGAGCGTGCTCGCGCCGGTCGCCCAGGCGATGCCGAAGTCGATGATCCGGGGCCCCTTGGGGGACAGCAGGATGTTCGACGGCTTCAAGTCACGGTGGACCACGCCCGCGTCGTGGACGGCGAGCAGCCCTTCGGAGAGCGCGGCGCCGATCGTGGCGACCTGCGCCGGGGGCAGCGGGCCCTCGTCGTTGACCTTGTCGTGCAGCGAGGGACCCGGGACGTACTGGGTCGCGAACCACGGCCGGTCCGCGTCCAGGTCGGCCGCCACCAGCCGCGCCGTGCAGCCGCCCCGGATGCGCCGCGCGGCCTGCACCTCGCGCGCGAACCGGGAGCGGAACTCGTGGTCCTCGGCCAGGTCCGGGCGGATCACCTTCAGGGCCACCCGCTGGCCGCGCTTGTCGGACCCGAGGTAGACCACGCCCATCCCGCCGGCGCCCAGCCGGCGGTGCAGCCGGAACGAGCCGACGACCCGCGGATCCTCGCGCCGGAGCCGCATCATCGCCATGTCCGTCCCCTACCTGCGGTGGGGAGGCCCCACTCCGCTGCATCCGTCTGACGTGCCACAGCTTACGGATTGACGGGGCGTCGCGCTGTCAGGCCGCGCATGCGTCGGCCATGGATTGCCGGCGGCGCGCGTGCGGGGTGCGCGGCGGACCCGGAATCGGCGTCCCTGCGCGCGGAGTTCCGGGCCGCGCCCCCAAGCGTCGGCCGCAGCAGGGAGTTTGGCGCGCGGACGGGTGGCGGTTGGTCGGCGGTGCCGCCGCGGGGTACCGGGACGGCGTGGCCCGGTGCGGGGCGGTGGTCCGGCCCACGGGCCGGGCGGGTGGCAGGCGGGGGAGCGGCGCGCGTGACCGAAGTCACGTGAAAGGGCCGTCACCGGGCGTCACCGGACGTCACCGGGCACAGTCGGGCACTCCCTCCGGGATCTCCCCGAAAGCCGGTACCGGATCTCCACCCACAGGAGTAGACGCGGGGCCGTTCCGTCATCCTCCTGGAGGCCCGCCGATCGGTACGTCGGGCTGACGTACCGGGGCCGCCGGCTGCCTAATGTGGAGGTCAGCGGTGGGCGCAAGCACTCGTCCCCCGAGGTTGGACGCCCACCGCTGCCAGGACGAACGGGAGACGGGGCGATGGCGGACACGGCGGGACGCACGGTTCTCCGTACGCACACGGCTCTCCGTACGCAGGGGCGCAGGATGGCTGCCGCGTCCGGCGGCCGGCAGCCTTCCGGCACCCGCCATCCGCTGGTGGCGGTGGCCATGGTGCTGCCCCTGGCGGCGCTGCTGACCGTCGTCTTCGGCGGCTGGGAAGCCGTCGTCACACAGGCGTCGTCCGTGGCCGGAATGCTGGGGCGCTGACGCGCCCGGTCCCGGAAGAGCGGTCCGGGACCGGAGGCGTACGGCGCTCCGGGGACAAGCCTCCGGCCGATTGACCCCGTGGGGACGGGGGTGCGGCGGACGGCACGAACGGCCGGGCATCTGGGGAGATGCCCGGCCTTCGCGCGTCCGGAGCCGGAACGCCGGGTGCCAGAACCAGCCGCCGGGTGCACGGCCCTCACGTACACCCAGGCCCCTCGCATACGCCCAGGTCGCGCTGCGTACGATCCCTGCGGCGGGGCCGGCCGGAGCGCTCTGCGCGAAACGGATCCGTACGCACCGAGGGGGAACGATGTCCCGCGCCCTGATACGCCGCCTCGCGGCGCTCACCGAAGCCTCCGGTCCCGAGGACCCCGTCGTCCTCGCCGATCGGCCCGACGGCACCGTGGTCGGCGGCGCGCGCACCGTCGCCAAGGCGCACGCGCCCGACTGCGACGCCGCCGCGCTCGCCGTCCGGCTGCGCATCGCCGCCCATCCCCGCCTGCACGGCACGCTGCTGCCCCCGCTGCCCGTCACGGGCCCGGACGGCTACCTCCTCCGGTACGACGACGGCCGCCCGCTCACCCGCTGGCCGTACGGCCGGCCGGTCGCGCCGGACGACCCGGACGCCGCACCCTGGGAGGACGCGGCCCGGCTCCTCGCCCGGCTGCACGCCGTGGACCCGGCGACGCTGCCCGGCCCGGTCCCGCCGATGCGCGGCCCGGCGAAGGCCGCCCGCGCGCTGGCCCGGATGCGGACCGCGCCCGCCGCCGCCGTACCGTGCCTGGCGGCCGCGGCACGCGCCGTCGAGGGCGGCTGGGCCGCGCTGCCACCCTGGGCGCGCGACGAGGCGCCCGCGCCGGGCCCCGGCCTGCTCTGCCACGGCGACCTGCACCTGGGCCAGCTCGTGCGGCACCCCGTGCCGGACGGGCGCTGGCTGCTCATCGACGTCGACGACCTCGGCGTGGGGGAGGCCGGCTGGGACCTCGCCCGGCCTGCCGCCTGGTTCGCGAGCGGCCTGCTCGCCCCCGAGGTGTGGGCACGGTTCCTCGGCGCGTACCGGGCCGCCGGCGGCCGCGCCGTACGCCCCGACGGCGATCCCTGGCCGGAACTGGACGTCCCCGCCCGCGCCCTGACGGTCCAGACCGCAGCCCTGTCCCTCGCCAAGGCCGCCCAGGAAGGCCGCCCGCTGGACGAGGTGGAGACCGCGCTCGTCGACTCCTGCGCGCGCATGGCCTGATGACACCTGCTCCGGCGACAGGCCGCCGTACACGTGGTCTGGTGACAAGCTGTTACGTACCGGGGCAGTTGAGGCGCGATTCGAGTCGTAGGGTGAACACACCAACGGCGGACGGAGGTTCCGTCGCCGCCGCCGTGCGATCAGTAGGAGTTGAGCCGACATGCAGTGTCCCAAGTGCCATGCGCCGATGCACACGTACAACCGCAACGGGGTCCAGATCGAGCAGTGCGCGGGCTGCCGGGGAATCTTCCTGGACTACGGCGAGCTGGAGTCGCTGACCCGACTGGAGTCCCAGTGGACGCAGCAGGCCCCGCCGCCCCCGCCCGCCGCCCCCGCACCGCAGGCGTACCCGGCCGCGCCGGCCTGGGGCGCCCCGCACCAAGGCCACCACGGGCACCACGGACATCACGGCCACCGCAGCTTCGGCCGGATGCTCTTCTCCTCCTGAGTGAGGAACGCAGAAGGGCCGGAGCGGATGCTCCGGCCCTCTTGCTTGCCGTGTGGACGATACTGGGATTGAACCAGTGACCTCTTCCGTGTCAGGGAAGCGCTCTCCCGCTGAGCTAATCGTCCTCGGGACCACGGCCACTCCGGGGAGCGGACCATGGGCACTGCGTGCGCGATACTGGGATTGAACCAGTGACCTCTTCCGTGTCAGGGAAGCGCTCTCCCGCTGAGCTAATCGCGCGGGATCGATCCTTATTAGATCATGGTCTCTGCGGACCGTGATCCTTGGGATCAGTGGACGATACTGGGATTGAACCAGTGACCTCTTCCGTGTCAGGGAAGCGCTCTCCCGCTGAGCTAATCGTCCTTGGAGGTGGAGACGGGATTTGAACCCGTGTAGACGGCTTTGCAGGCCGTTGCCTCGCCTCTCGGCCACTCCACCTGGAGTGCAGGGGTTCGGGAAGATCCCCCACTCAGAGCGGACAACGAGGCTCGAACTCGCGACCTCAACCTTGGCAAGGTTGCGCTCTACCAACTGAGCTATGTCCGCAGGTGCCTCCCTCAGACTACCGCCTGAGAGCTGCTGTCTTCGGTCGGCTTCCGCTTTTCGCTTCCGCGTCCCGGCGACGTGTTGAACTCTAGCGGATTCCTGGGCCAGTACAAAAACGCGTTTGTGCAGCGTGCTGCGGTGCGAGCCAGACCGGGGCGGCACCGGGGGCGCCGTCCTAGACTCAGCGGCGTGCCCGACCTCCCTCCTCTGGCCCGCTTCGGCGGCCTGATCGCCTCCGACCTGCGCGATGTCACCAGCGACCCCGCCGCCCTGGACTCCACCGGCTGGTGGGCCGTGGTGGCCGACTTCGAGGGCCGCCTCGTGTGCGCGCGCTTCGGAGACGTACGGGAGGACGCGGGCGGCGCCGCAGGCCCTGCCCGCGGCGCGTGGCGCGGACCCGCGCGCGACGCTTGGACCAGCTCCCTGGACCGCGCTGCCTACACCGCGGGCGTACGCCGGATACGCGAGCACATCGCGGCCGGCGAGGTCTACCAGGCGAACCTCTGCCGAATTCTCTCCGCGCCGCTGCCCGACCCCGAGCGCGCGGACGTGGACGCGCTGACCGCGCTGCTGGCCCGCGGCAACCCCGCGCCGTACGCAGGAACGGTCCGCCTCCCCGCGCACGGCGTCGAGGTCGCCACCGCCTCGCCCGAGCTCTACCTGCGCCGCGACGGCCGCACCGTCGAGTCCGGACCCATCAAGGGCACCGGCCGCACCGCCGATGACCTGCTGGAGAAGGACCACGCCGAGAACGTGATGATCGTCGACCTGGTCCGCAACGACATGGGACGGGTCTGCGCCACCGGCTCGGTCACCGTCCCCGCGCTCTGCGCCGTCGAGGCCCACCCCGGCCTGGTCCACCTGGTCTCCACCGTCCGCGGCGAACTCCGCGCCGGCGCAGGCTGGCCCGAGCTGCTGATCGGCACCTTCCCGCCCGGGTCCGTCACCGGCGCGCCCAAGCGCAGCGCCCTGGACATCATCGAGACACTGGAGACCGCGCCCCGCGGCCCGTACTGCGGCGGCATCGGCTGGGTCGACGCCGACCGCGGCACCGGCGAGCTCGCCGTCGGCATCCGCACCTTCTGGATCGACCGGCAGACCGCCGCCGGGCCCGTCCTGCGCTTCGGTACCGGCGCCGGCATCACCTGGGGCTCCGACCCCGACCGCGAATGGGACGAGACCGAACTCAAGGCGGCGCGGCTGCTGGCGGTAGCGTCGGAGACGTACGAGACAACTGGAGGAGCGACGCGATGAAGATCTGGCTCGACGGGGAGCTGCGGGACGCCGACAGCGCCCGGGTCTCCGTCTTCGATCACGGGCTGACGGTCGGCGACGGCGTCTTCGAGACCCTGAAGGCGGAGAACGGCCGCGCCTTCGCGCTCACCCGGCACCTCCACCGGCTGACCTCGTCGGCGCGGGGCCTCGGCCTGCCCGACCCCGACCTGGACGAAGTACGCCGCGCCTGCGACGCCGTGCTCGCCGCCAACCCCATGCCGCTCGGCCGGCTGCGCATCACCTACACCGGCGGCCACTCGCCGCTCGGCTCCGACCGCGGCGAGGCGGGCCCCACCCTCGTCGTCGCGCTCGGCGAGAGCACCCGCAGGCCGGACACCACGGCGACCGTCACCGTCCCCTGGACCCGCAACGAACGCGGCGCGCTGACCGGCCTGAAGACCACCTCGTACGCGGAGAACGTCGTCGCGCTCGCCCGCGCCCGGCAGCACGGCGCCTCCGAGGCGCTCTTCGCCAACACCGTGGGGCAGCTCTGCGAGGGCACCGGCTCCAACGTCTTCGTCGTGCTCGACGGCGAACTGCACACCCCGCCGCTGGAATCCGGCTGCCTGGCCGGCATCACCCGCGCGCTGACCGTCGAATGGACCGGCGCCAAGGAGACCGACCTGCCGTTCGCCGCCCTGGAGCAGGCCGAGGAGATCTTCCTGACCTCCACACTGCGCGACGTCCAGGCGGTCACCCGCAACGACGCCCGGCAGCTCGGCGACGGCCCCGGCCCGGTCACCGCCAAGGCCATGCGGATCTTCGCCGAACGGTCCGCCGCGGACTTCGATCCGCGCTGAGCACGGCGCCGGAGCCCGGTCGCCGAGGACTGCCGGCCGGGCCGATGACTGAGGAGCCGTACGCGGGTAGAACAACAGCGTGACCACAACGCTGCGCCCCACCGGACCGGAAGAGCGCCAGGAGGGCGGCGTCCGGGCCCGTACGTACGACGTCTGCGTCAACAGCCGCCCCGTGGGGCGGCTCCGGCTCGCCACCGACCCGCGCGCCGCACTGCCCACCGGCCGCCTCGCCGACCTGTGGATAGCCGAGCCCGACCGGCGGCGCGGCCGCGCCACCGTCGCCGCCCTCGCCGCCGAGGAAGTGCTGCGCGGCTGGGGCTGCCGGCGCATCGAGTTCCTCGTGCCCGCCGGCGCGACGCCCGCGCTGCGGCTGAGCGCGGCGCTCGGCTACACCGAGCGCGCCCGCCGGATGCGCAAGGAGCTCACCAACCCGCCCGCGCTGCCTCCCGGGAGCGTCGACCGGCCGCTGGACGACGCGGAGTACCCCACTTGGCTCGCGGCAGCGCAGGACGAGTACGTACAGGCCATGGTCCGGCAGGGCGCGTCGGCCGAGCGCGCCGCCGAGCTGGCGGACGCCGACCACCGGCTGCTGCTGTCCGACGGCCCGCACACCCCCGGACAGAGCCTGCGCGTGCTGCGCCACGAGGGCACGGACGTGGGCACGGTCTGGACCGCGCTGCACGCACCGGGACAGCCGGGCGGTTACGTGTACGACGTGCGGGTCACGCCCGGGCACCGCGGACGCGGCCATGGACGCACCCTGATGGGGATAGCCGAGCGGGAGTGCCTGGCGGCGGGCAGCCATCACCTCGGCCTGAACGTCTACGCCGACAACCCGACAGCGCGCGGGCTGTACGAGTCCCTCGGGTACCGCGTCATGGACCACCGGCTCTCGAAGCCACTGCTGTGAGCAGCGCGCCGAGCCGTCCGGTGGTGAGCGGCCGCTGAGGCTACTCGGCGGCCAGCAGCCGGTCCGCGATCTCCTCCACGCGGGCGCGCAGCCCCTCCTGGCTCTTGCCGCCGTCCAGCCGCTCGCCGCCGATGACGTACGTGGGCGTGCCCGTGACGCCGATCGCCTTGCCCTCGGCCTGGTCCGCGTCGACGATCAGCAGGTGCCGGCCGTCGATCAGCGCGGTGTCCAGCTCCTCGGCGTCCAGACCCAGCTCCCCGGCCACCTTCACCAGCAGCTTCTCGCCCTGCTTCGCCAGCTCGTCCGTGCGCCCGAGGACGGCCTCCACGTACGCCCAGCCCTGCCCCTGCTCGATGGCCTCTTCAGCGGCCTGCGCGGCGGCGTAGGCGTGCTTGTGCTTCTCCAGGGGGAAGTGGCGCAGCCGGATCTCCAGCCGGTCGCCGTAGCGCTCGCGCAGCGCGCGCAGGTCGTCCAGGGCGGCGTGGCAGTCGGGGCACTGCAGCTCGCACCAGACGTCCAGGACGGGAGGGGCGACTGCGGGGGAGGAAGCGTCGTTCATGGGGCCAGTCTCCCAGCCCGCGCGGCCCCGGCCGAACGGAACCCATGGCTCACCGACCCCGCCGAACCGGCACCTGGGGACGATCCGGACCCCGAGATGACCCCGAGCGCGGGCCGGGCCATGGCCCCCGAACCGGGCGAGGGGGCACGATGGGGGGAGAACCGTCCACCGCAGGAGGATCCGATGCTGACCTCGACCGTCTGCGCCGTGCTGTCGGTGGCCGGCCTGGGCATCGCCGCGCTGACCGCCTTCCGCCGGCGCTTCCTCGCCGCGACGCGCATCGCCGCCTTCGCGCTGATCCCGGTCGGCCTGGTCCTGACCGGTGTCATCGACTGGATCACGGACCTGGTCTTCAAGCCGACCGTGTGGGCGGGCTTCGGCGTACTGGCACTCTCGGCCCTGCTGTTCCTGGTGAGCCGGGCGGCCGAGCGCCGCTCCGTGAGCCGCAGGGAACGCCGCGCCGCGGCCAAGGCGGCGGGCTCCGGCGCGCCCGGCGCTCTCGTCCCGCCGGCTGCCTACGGGGCGAATCGAACGAACTCGTCTCCCCAGCAGGGGGTTACCCAAGGGCGGGGTGCGGAAATCCAGCCGGGGGCCCGCTCCGGTGATCGCTCCGGTGGCGCGGACGACTTCTCCGATATCGAAGCCATCCTGAAAAAGCACGGGATCTGAGGAACTCCCCCTCCTGCGGGGGAATCTCCCGCCCCTCGCGCCGATCACCTGCGCCATGATCTCCGCGAGATGAACGATGAGTGCGCCCTGACCCGGGAGAACGCTCCCCGGGCCCCTGAATCCCGCGGCTGTCTCTTCGCCCTGTCCCAGCCGCCCCTGATGCTCTTCCTCACCGTCATCGGCGTCCTGCTCCTGGTGGGCGCCGTGCACGACCTCTTCCTGCTCTAGAAGCCCGTGGCGCGCCTCCGGGAGGCGCGGTCAGCTCGCGGCCTCGCGGCGGCGTGCGCGGTACGCGGCGACGTGCAGGCGGTTGCCGCAGGTCCGGCTGTCGCAGTAGCGGCGCGAGCGGTTCCGGGAGAGGTCGACGAAGGCGTGCCGGCAGTCCGGTGCCTCGCAGCGCCGCAGCCGCTCCCGCTCGCCGGCGACGACCAGGAACGCCAGCGCCATCCCGCCGTCCGCCGCGAGGTGGTCGGCGACCGAGGCGCCGGGCGCGAAGTAGTGCACGTGCCAGTCGTACCCGTCGTGGTCGGTCAGCCGCGGTGTGGTGCCGGCCGCCGCCACCAGCGAATTCAGCAGCTCGGCCGCGCTGCGGTCGTCGTCCGCCGCGAAGACCTGCGCGAATCTCGCCCGTACGGAGCGCACGGAAGCCAGGTCCCGTTCGGTGAGCGTGCCCACATCGCTGAAGGCGTTGCGTGCGACGAACTCGTGCAGGGACGGCACGTCGCTGAGGGCGTCCGGGGCCGACGGGGCCCCGCCCTCGGGCGCGGTGTTCAGGAGGTCGACGACCGCCTCCAGCGCGCACCGGGTGTCGTGGGTGATCATCACGGGTCGCTCCCAGGCCGGGAGGGGCGGATTCTGCCGCCCCCCGGGATCCATGTGCGGTGGCCGGTGATCTCCAGCGATCGACCGGCCGCCCCTTGCCGAATGGTCGCCGACTCTAGCGCCTCCAACAAGGCCGGGCGGCCACCGGTGCCGCAGGTTTCCCCGGCTCCCCGGTGCCCTTCCGGGCCGGTCAGCACGGAAGCGGCGCCCCTTCAGCACGGAAGCGGCGCCGTCGCCGCGGTGGTCTCCGCGGCGACGGCGCCGGTGGTTGCCGTATGAACTTGTCCGTCCTGCGCCGTCTCCCCGAGTCGGACGGCGCGAGTGGTGAGCGGTTGACGCGGTACGCGGCCGCGGGTCTCCTCAGCTCTCCGCGAGGATGTGGGAGAGCTCCGTGTCGAGATCGAAGTGTCGGTGCTCGGTGCCGGGCGGGACCGCGGCATCCGTGCGCTTGAGGAAGGATTCCAGGGCCCGCGCCGGGGCTTCGAGCAGAGCCTCGCCTTCCGGGGAGCTCAGGGCGATGCAGACGACTCCCTGACCGTGGCTCCGGGACGGCCAGACGCGGACGTCGCCGGTGCCGGTGGGCCGATGGAGGCCCTCGGCGAGGAGATCGCGGGCGAAAACCCACTCGACGGTCTCCTCGGCTCCGGTGTGGAAGGTGGCGTGCACGGCATAAGGATCGGCCGTGTCATACCGCAGGCCCGCAGGTACAGGCAGTGAGGACTCGCTCGACACAACGAGGCGCAGGTGCAGCTCGCAGCTGACCGTGGTGTTCATACGCCAGGGCCTTTCGCTCAGTGTGCGCTCGGGGGTTCGCACGTCGGCGAAATCGACATGCCACCTACGGTGGTGTTGTAAACCCCTCTGACTGTTTTGGGTGGCTTCGAGTACCTCTTACGGCGGAGTCCGGGATCCTCCCGAGCGTTCATGCGGGGGTGCGGAGCGTCGGGTAGGTTTGCCGGTATGAATGCGGAGAGTGACGAGGGTCGGGGCGTCGTGGGAGGCGCGTCGACACGGGGCGCGACGGCGGTCCCGCAGAAGCTGGGGTCCAAGGCGCCGCATTTCGTGAAGCGCTCCCGGACCCTGCACATGAGCTGGCAGGTCGGGATCTTCATCATCGGGCTCGCGGTGGTCGTCGGCGGCATCATCATGCTGCCGCTGCCCGGGCCCGGCTGGCTGGTGATCTTCGCCGGCATGGCGATCTGGGCGACCGAGTTCGTCTGGGCGCAGCTCGTACTCCGCTGGACCAAGCGCAAGGTCACCGAGGCTGCCCAGAAGGCCCTGGACCCCAAGGTCCGACGGCGCAACATCATCCTCACCACGATCGGCGTCGTGATCATCGTCGCGGCGCTCGCGGTGTATGTGTGGAAGTTCGGCTTCGAGATGCCCTGGCACATCACCGAGTGACAACGGCCCGGCCGCACCGTGGTCAGGAGCCCCGCTGACATGGGGTAATGTTGGCGGTGCGCCAGGCCGCGAGGCACCGGCGCCCCGGGCGATTAGCTCAGTGGGAGAGCGCTTCGTTCACACCGAAGAGGTCACTGGTTCGAACCCAGTATCGCCCACAAGTGCGAGGGTGAAGTGTGTTCCCACTACCGCTTCCGCAGCGTCTGGCTGCTGGACGCGGCGCCCGGCGTCGTCTACGCCGTCCTTGAGCGGACCGAGTCCTACCCCCGCTGGTGGCCCCAGGTCGCCGAGGTGCACCGGACCGACGACCGCTCCGGTGCCGCCCGCATCCGCTCCGTACTGCCGTACAGCCTGCGTGTCACCGCCCGCGAGACCCGCCGCGACCCGGGCGCCGGCGTCCTGGAGACGGCGCTGCACGGCGACATCGACGGCTGGGCGCGCTGGACGGTCCGCCCGTACGGCACCGGCACCCGCGCGCTGTACGAGCAGGAGGTCGAGGTGCGCAGGCCCTTCATGCGGCTGCTGGCCTACCCGGGGCGGCCGTTCTTCCGGCTCAACCACACGCTGATGATGCGGGCCGGGCGGCGCGGACTGGCCGCCTGGCTGGCCCGCCACGAAGGAATTTGAAGTAACGCCGCCGCGACCTGTATTGTTCAGGTCGTTCGCGGGAGACCCGAAGGAAACCCCGGACACATCCCGGGCGATTAGCTCAGTGGGAGAGCGCTTCGTTCACACCGAAGAGGTCACTGGTTCGAACCCAGTATCGCCCACAAGTGCGAGGGTGAAGTGTGTTCTCCGGTCGCAGTGGCCAGTGCGGGTCCACCGCCTCTTCCGTGCCGTTGCGTGCGAACCATGCCTGCAGGCCCCGTGCTTGGGCGGCGTGCCACACCGCCTGGAGCGCGTGCAGCTCCGCCACGCTCAGCCCTTCGAGCCGTGTCGCGAACGTCTGCCCCAGCGCCCGTACGACCTGCAGCGACGCCGTCGCGTCCGCCGCCGCCTCGTGCGCCCCCGACAGCTCGACGCCGTAGTGCTCGCACAGGTCCGTCAGCGTCCGGCGGCCCTTGCGGTACCGGTCCAGATGCTTGTCCAGCACCCGCGGATCCAGCACGCACAACGACTGCGCGCCGAGATACGCCGCCAGCGACGACGCGCGGTGCCGGCGCAACTCACGGTCCAGCAGCGTCAGATCGAACGGTGCGTTCATCACCACCAGCGGCCGCCCCGCCATCGCCTGCTCCGCCAGGGCCCGCGCTATCTCCTCCATCACCGGCGCCGGCCAGCGGCCGTTCATCGCCAGATGCCCGGCCGTCAGGCCGTGCACCGCCGTCGCCGCCTCCGGGATGTCCACCCCCGGATTGACCAGCCAGCGCGTGACCCGCGGAGTCGAGCGCGGCGTCTCCTGGACGACCAGGGCGGCGGAGACGATGCGGTCCTGCTCCACATCGATCCCCGTCGTCTCGGTGTCGAAGGCAGCCAGCGGACCGTCGAACCAGCACGGCATAGTCCCAACTCCTCGTGCTCCTACGGCGGGTGGCCTGCCCCGGGCCGCCCGAGCTGGTGATACCCGGCCTCCGCGGTTGTCGAACCGCCATTGTTTGCTGACCACTTGACACGGAGACAACACAGAGGGGACCGCAGCCCCACGCGCGGTCCGCCGGACCGCCGCGCGGCCCGGACCCCACCGCACCCCCACGCACCCGACCGGCACCACCGCAACGCCCGGAAGGCACTGGAGCGATGACGCTCGCACAGCCCGAGCCGGGTGGGTACCTGCCCGAGCGACCGGTACCGCTGCGCGGCCAGCTCGCCACCACCGCCTCCATGGAGACGCTCCAGGTGGGCTATCTCCACGCCGTGGCCGCGGCGGCCGGCTGCTCGCTCGCGCAGCCCTTCCCGGACAACGGCATCGACTGGCACGTCAGCCACGGCTCGTCCGGCCACACCATCGACGACGAAGTGACCATCAAGGTGCAGCTCAAGTGCACCTACCAGGTCCAGCCCCGCCCGCCGGGGCCCAGCTTCGGCTTCACGCTGGACAACGACCACCTCGTGAAGCTCGCCCGTACCCCCGTCGCGGTGCACAAGATCCTGGTCGTGATGCTCGTACCGCGCACCCCCGAGGACTGGCTCCGCGCGAGCCACGACCGGCTCGAACTGCGGCACTGCTGTTACTGGATCAACCTGGCCGGCCAGCAGGCCACCGGCAGGCGCAAGACCACTGTGCGGATTCCGACCACGCGGATCTTCGACGACCGTGCGCTCGCCGAGATCATGACGCGGGTCGGGGCGGGAGGGAGACCCTGATGTACCGGCCGACCGACGAGCGCCCACTCCCCGTTCCCGACCCCGCACGGGTCGATCCGGCCGTCCTCACCGCCCTGCTGGGCCGGCACGGCTGGCACCGCCGCGGCGGCACCCAGGGCCAGTACGGCCGCTGGACCCCGCCCGGCGGCACCGCCGGGACCAGCCTCCTCGTGCCCGAGTCCGCCCGCTTCCCCGACAGCACCGACCTGCTCGCCGAGGCCCTGACCGCGCTCGCCCGCAGCGCCGCGCCCTCGGCCCGCGAGGTGCTGGTCGGCCTCGCGGTGCCCAGCGACGAGGTGCGCTGGGAGCGCGACATCCCGGACGAGGGCTCGGGCGCGACGCTGTGGACCGCACAGGAACGGCTGCGCGCCGCCGCCCGCTCCCTGCTGGCCGCCGGGGCGCTCGGCACCTGCGCGCGGGCCGGCTACCACGGCGCGCGGCACCGTCGGCAGGCCGAGGCGCTGCTGGACCAGGTGCTGGTCGGCCCGGCCCCCGCGGGCCGCAGCCTCACCGCGTACGTCCCGGTCACCGCGGGGCGCGGCACGGTCGCGGGCCTCCAGCGGGCGCTGCACGCCGCCCGCGACGCCACGGACTACCAGCGGGCCACCGGCGGCATGGAGGCGTACGAGGCCGCCGTGGAACTGGGCGTCTGCCACGAGCTGACCGAGGCGCTGATCTCCCTGGTGCGCGGCGCCGAGGGGGTGCGCATCGTGATCGAGTGGTCACCGGCCGAGGGGGCGCCGCCGGGCTGCCCGGCCCGTCCCGAGCCCGTCGAGTTCACCCCCGGCGACCTGCCCGCGCTGCGGCAGGCCGCCCAGCAGTACGTACGGGACGAGCCCTCGCTCGCCGTGCGGGTGACCGGCACGGTCGTACGGATGCGCCGCGAGCGGCCGGACGGCGCGGGCGCGGTACGGCTGCGGGTGCTGGCCGGCGCGGACGTGGCGCAGGTCAGGGTCGCGCTCGGGGAGGAGGACTACCGGATCGCGGGCCACGCCCACCTGCTGGGACTGCCGGTACGGGTGACCGGGCGGCTGGAGAGCCGCGGCGGCTTCCGCCGGATCACCGGGGCCGGCGGCGTCACGCCCGTGCAGGTCGACGACGCGGAGCGGGACCGGCTGCTGAAGTCGCTCCAGGAGAACCTGGACCACTTCGAGGAGGCGTGCGGCGGCGAGTGAGCCCCGCACCCCTCAGCGGGCCCGTCAGCGGTGCGGGTAAAGATCACGCAGCAGCGCGATCTCCGCACCGTGGTGGATGACCTCCCGGTTGATGTGCAGCACCAGCGTCGCCATCGGATACTCGCCGTACGGCCCCTCGGCGGGGCCGCACGGCCGCGCCAGGTCCTCCTCGCTGAGCCCCCGCACGCCCGCCTGCCACGCCGCGTACGCCGCGTCGAGCTGCTCCAGCGCCTCCCGGGCCGTACCGGCGTACGCGAAGGACTCGTAGTCCATCTTCGGCCCGCCGAAGTGGTTGGCCACGCGCATCCCGAACACGGCCACGATGATGTGGGCCAGCCGCCAGGCGATGGTCGTCACCGGCGGGGGCACCGGCTCGGGGAAGGCGAAGTCGACCGTGAAGTCGCCGGACCCCGCGGCAATGGGCGCGCTGCTCGTCCCCCTCGGGCGTACGTTCCAGGCGCCCGGCGCGGGCTCCCAGAAGTACTCCTCGTCGCTCAGCCCGGACAGGCGGTCCCGCAGCTGAACCCGCCAGTGCAGGTCCAGCTGCTCCGCGAGCTGCTCGTTCCAGTCGATGACCATGGACCGGCTTTGCCCCCCACGGCGGCCCGGCAAACAACCGTTTCGCGAGGCGGGCCGGTGGCTCGGTACGATTCACCGTGCGCAGCGATCGCTGCCGCCCAGCAGACATGAGTCAGGAGAGTCCGGTGTCAGACGTCCGTGTGACCATCCAACGCGATTCCGAGCGGGAAGAACGCGTGGTGACCACGGGCACTACGGCCGCCGACCTCTTCCAGGGCGAGCGCAGCATCGTCGCGGCGCGGGTGGCCGGAGAGCTCAAGGACCTCGCGTACGAGGTCGCCGACGGCGAGACCGTCGAGCCCGTGGAGATCACTTCCGAGGACGGCCTGAACATCCTGCGGCACTCCACCGCGCATGTGATGGCGCAGGCCGTGCAGGAGCTGTTCCCGCAGGCCAAGCTCGGCATCGGCCCGCCCATCAAGGACGGCTTCTACTACGACTTCGACGTCGAGACCCCGTTCACCCCCGAGGACCTCAAGCGCATCGAGAAGAAGATGCAGGAGATCCAGAAGCGGGGCCAGCGCTTCTCGCGCCGGGTCACCACCGACGAGGACGCCCGCGAGGAGCTGGCCGCCGAGCCGTACAAGCTCGAGCTGATCGGCCTCAAGGGCAAGGCCGGCGAGGCCGCCGAGGGCGCGGACGCGGAGGTCGGCGCGGGCGAGCTGACCATCTACGACAACCTCGACGCCAAGACCGGCGACCTGTGCTGGAAGGACCTCTGCCGAGGCCCGCACCTGCCCACCACCCGGAACATCCCGGCGTTCAAGCTGATGCGCTCCGCCGCGGCGTACTGGCGCGGCAGCGAGAAGAACAAGCAGCTCCAGCGCATCTACGGCACCGCCTGGCCGACCAAGGACGAGCTCAAGGCGTACCTGGAGTTCCTCGCCGAGGCCGAGAAGCGCGACCACCGCAAGCTGGGCGCCGAGCTGGACCTGTTCTCCTTCCCGGACGAGCTGGGCCCCGGCCTCGCGGTCTTCCACCCCAAGGGCGGCGTGATCCGCAAGGTGATGGAGGACTACTCCCGCAAGCGGCACGAGGACGCGGGCTACGAGTTCGTGAACACCCCGCACATCTCGAAGGAGCACCTCTTCGAGACCTCGGGGCACCTCCCGCACTACGCGGAGGGCATGTTCCCGCCGATCGAGTTCGACGGGCAGAACTACCGCCTCAAGGCGATGAACTGCCCGATGCACAACCTGATCTTCAAGTCGCGCGGCCGGTCCTACCGCGAACTGCCCCTGCGCGCCTTCGAGTTCGGCACGGTGTACCGGTACGAGAAGTCCGGCGTGGTGCACGGCCTGACCCGCTCCCGCGGCTTCACCCAGGACGACGCGCACATCTACTGCACCAAGGAGCAGATGCCGGAGGAGCTGGACACGCTCCTGACCTTCGTGCTCGACCTGCTGCGCGACTACGGCCTGACCGACTTCGAGCTGGAGCTGTCCACCCGCGACCCCGAGTCGGACAAGTTCATCGGCTCGGACGAGGACTGGGAGGAGGCCACCGAGGCGCTCCGCCAGGCGGCCGAGAAGCAGGGCCTGCCGCTGGTCCCGGACCCGGGCGGCGCCGCGTACTACGGCCCGAAGATCTCCGTCCAGGCCAAGGACGCGATCGGCCGGTCCTGGCAGATGTCGACCCTGCAGGTCGACTTCAACCAGCCCAAGCGGTTCGGCCTGGAGTACACCGCGGCGGACGGCTCCAAGCAGCAGCCCGTCATGCTGCACCGCGCCCTGTTCGGCTCGATCGAGCGGTTCTTCGGCGTCCTGCTGGAGCACTACGCCGGCGCGTTCCCGGTCTGGCTGGCGCCCGTCCAGGCCACCGGCATCCCGATCGGCGACACCCACGTCCCGTACCTGGAGGAGTTCGCCGCGGAGGCCCGCAAGAAGGGGCTGCGCATAGAGGTCGACTCGTCCTCGGACCGGATGCAGAAGAAGATCCGCAACGCCCAGAAGTCCAAGGTGCCCTACATGGTCATCGCGGGCGACGAGGACGTGGCGAACGGCGCGGTGTCGTTCCGGTACCGGGACGGCTCCCAGGAGAACGGCATCCCGAAGGACGAGGCCATCGCCAAGATCCTCAAGGCGGTCGAGGAGCGCGCCCAGGTCTGATCCGGGCCACGACGCGAGAATTCGAGGGGCGGTCCACAGGGCCGCCCCTCACCGCGTCCGTACCAGGGAATATGCTGCGTTTCATGACGACTGAGCCGGAGCAGCAGATCGGAGTCGGGACACAGGACGCCTTCCAGCGCCTGTGGACGCCGCACCGGATGGCCTACATCCAGGGTGAGAACAAGCCCACTGGCCCGGGGGCCGACGACGGCTGTCCGTTCTGCACGATCCCGTCGAAGTCCGACGAGGACGGCCTGGTCGTCGCCCGCGGTGAGCACGTGTACGCGGTGCTCAACCTCTACCCGTACAACGGCGGGCACCTCATGGTCGTGCCCTACCGTCACGTCGCCGACTACACCGAGCTGGACGACCTCGAGACGGCGGAGCTGGCGAAGCTCACGAAGCAGGCGATGGCGGCGCTGCGCGCGGCGTCCGGCGCGCACGGCTTCAACATCGGGATGAACCAGGGCGGGGTCGCCGGCGCCGGCATCGCCGCCCACCTGCACCAGCACGTCGTCCCGCGCTGGGGCGGCGACACGAACTTCATGCCGGTGGTCGGCCACACGCGGGTGCTGCCGCAGCTCCTGGCCGACACCCGCGCGATGCTGGCGGACGCCTGGCCGGCGGTGTAACGGCCGAGCACGCGCCTGGGGCCCGTACGGAAACTTCCGTACGGGCCCCAGGCGTACCTACCGCGCGGCGGTCACGCGTCGTAGACGTCGGCCTTCCTCGGCGCGGGGTCCTGGACCGCGCCGCTGAGGACCAGCGAGCGGTTGTCGAAGCGCTCGGTGTCCACGCCGTTCTCCTTCAGGACGCTCATCGCCGCGGAGTGCACCACGCGCAGCACGGGCGTGGCGGCGCGCAGCGCGTCGTCCGCCATGAAGCGGTGCCGCCAGGGCTTGTCGGCCCAGGCGTGGCGCAGCCCGAAGGGCTCGGGCAGGACGAGCTTGCCGCCGAGGAAGTCCAGTACCGGCGGGAACCAGGTCAGGGGGGCGCGCGCGGCGAGGCGTACGACCTCGTCGGCGTCGATGAGCGGGAGCTGCCGCTCCTTGGTCTCCCAGAACTTCACGACCTTCGCCTCGGTCACGGTCTTGGCCTTGGGCTTGGTGGTGAACAGGCCGTGGACCGGGCCGAGGGCGTGCCCCGTGACCTCGATGCGCAGCGTCTCGTGCAGCACGGTCACGGTGATCATCAGGGTGAGGACGAGCTGGCCGTCCCAGAGGACGAACTGCACGCCGAGGTAGTGGCGGTTGCCGCTGCCGAACTGCTGCTCGTTGCAGATCCGCTCTATCTCGTGCGGGCGGATCTGGAAGGCGTCGGTGTCGGTGCCCTCGGGGCGGGCGACGGCGTCGGCGTTCTCGCCGACGGGGGAGACGATCCAGTGCTTCACGGAAGGGGCCTGGCCGAAGCCGCCGGTGTGCAGCGGGCTGCGCTCCAGGAGGCGGAGCCGGTCGTGGATGACACGGATGATGTCGTAGCTGCGGAAGGGGTGGATCTCGCTGTCCGGGTCCGCGGGGCGGAGCTCCTCGGCGAGCTGCCAGCTTCCCCAGCGGGTGCCCATGCCGAGTATGCCCTTGGGCCCGGCGTAGAAGACGACGTTGCTGGCCTGCTCGGCGGTGAGCTTGGCGAGGTTCTGGCGGAGGCGCTCGGCGGCGGTCTCGTTCGGGTCCTGGGGCACGGCCTCGGGGATCCTCGCGCCGACGCCGCCGCCTTCGAGGAGGCCCTTCCAGGCGTCGCGCAGGTCGGCGGCGGTGCGCTCGCAGATCCGCTTGGCCCACCACCAGCCTATGACCGGGGCGATCAGCATCAGCCGGAGGTAGACCGTCCAGAAGCTGTCGAACGGGAGCTTGATCAGGAAGATCAGGGCGATGCCGCAGAGGGCCACGAGCAGCACCGTGCCCAGCGCGCTCTTGCCCTTGCTGGTGGCCTTGTCCAGGATCCGCTTGAGCTGGAAGCCGCCGAACCAGAGGAGCACGCCGGGCAGGAAGAGCACCCCGAAGACGACCATGAGGACGGTCAGTTTCGCGTCGCGTTCCTTGCGGATGCGGTTGGCGGCGAGGCAGTGCTCGACGACGGTCTGCGGCTCGGTGCCGAAGGACTGGATGAGCGGCTTGCGGCCGCCGCCGAGCATCCGGACCACGACGGCGCGCGAGAACGCCTCGCCGAGGTTGGGCTCGAACAGCGAGAGCCGGGGCTTCTTGATGTCCGACTTGGCGGTGTCGGAGTCGGCCGTGGAGATGTCGGAGAGCGGGGTGTCCCGGTACGCGGCCGAGGCCAGCGCCTGGGTAGCGGCAGTCTGCCCCGCCCCGCCGGAGAGCGGGACCTGCGCTCCCGGGCTGAAGTCGAAGCCGTCAATCGTCGTCACCAAGGCCCCCTCGCCGCCGTCTGCCCCTGCCGTTGGCGTGTCCCCGCAGAACGCCTCTGAGCGACCTTCCCACCGGTCGCCCCCGGCACACCTCTGAGCTGCGCCCTCAGCGTACAGCCGACGTGCAGCCGGCGTACCGTCCAAGGGAGTTGAGTCCTCGTCCCCGGGCGGTACGCCGGCTGCTCCGCCGGTCGCCGGCAGGTGAATCAGCCGCCGTTCTCCGGCTTTTCGCGCTCTGCGCGGATCTTGGTGGCGAGCTGCGGCGGCATCGGTTCGTGCCGTGCGTAGCTGCGGTGGAAGCGGCCGGTGCCGTGCGAAAGTGACCGGAGATCGACGGCGTAGCGGCCGATTTCGATCTCCGGGACCTCTGCGCGCACCAACGTCCGGCCCGCACCGGACTGTTCGGTGCCCACGACCCGGCCGCGCCGCCCGGACAGATCGCTCATCACGGGGCCCACGTAGTCGTCGGGCACCAGGACGGTGACCTCGGCGACCGGCTCCAGCAGGTGGATGGCGGCGTCGGCGGCGGCCTCGCGCAGGGCGAGGGCGCCCGCGGTCTGGAACGCGGCGTCGGAGGAGTCCACGGAGTGCGCCTTGCCGTCGAGCAGCGTCACGCGGATGTCGACGAGGGGGTACCCGGCCGCGACCCCGCGCGCCGCCTGGGCCCGTACGCCCTTCTCCACGGACGGGATGAACTGCCGGGGCACGGCCCCGCCGACGACCTTGTCGACGAATTCGATGCCGCTGCCGCCGGGGAGCGGCTCGACCTCGATCTCGCAGATCGCGTACTGGCCGTGGCCGCCCGACTGCTTGACGTGCCGGCCGCGCCCGGCGGCCTTCGCGCCGAACGTCTCGCGCAGCGACACCTTGTGCGGTACGGCGTCGACCTGGACTCCGTACCGGGCGCGCAGCCGCTCCAGGGCCACGTCCATGTGTGCCTCGCCCAGGCACCACAGGACGACCTGGTGGGTGTGGGGGTTCTGCTCCAGGCGCATCGTGGGGTCCTCGGCGACGAGCCGCGCGAGGCCCTGGGAGAGCTTGTCCTCGTCGGCCTTGCTGTGGGCCTGGATGGCGACCGGCAGCAGCGGGTCGGGCATGTCCCAGGGCGCCATCAGCAGCGGCGCGTCCTTGGCGGAGAGGGTGTCGCCGGTCTCGGCGCGGGAGAGCTTCGCGACGCAGGCCAGGTCGCCGGCGACGACCTTGGTGACCGTGCGCTGCTGCTTGCCGAAGGGGGCCGAGAGGGCACCGATGCGCTCGTCGACGTCGTGGTCCTCGTGACCGCGGTCGGCCAGCCCGTGCCCCGAGACGTGCACCGTCTCGTCGGGGTGCAGGGTGCCGGAGAAGACCCGTACGAGGGAGAGCCGGCCGACGTACGGGTCGGAGGAGGTCTTGACGACCTCGGCGGCCAGCGGCCCGGCGGGGTCGCAGGTGAGGGCCGGGCGGGGCTTTCCGTCGGGGGTGGTGACGGCGGGGGTCTCCCGCTCGGCGGGGGTGGGGAAGCCGCCGGTGATCAGCTCCAGCAGTTCGATGGTGCCCAGGCCCTCCTTGCTGCCGTCGGCGGCGGGCGCCGCGGCCAGTACGGGGTGGAAGCTGCCGCGCGCGACGGCGGTCTCCAGGTCGCCGATGAGCGTCTTGATGTCGATGTCCTCGCCGCCGAGATAGCGGTCCATCAGGGACTCGTCCTCGCTCTCGGCGATGATCCCCTCGATGAGGCGGTTGCGGGCCTCCTCGATGAGGGGCAGCTCGCCGGATTCGGGGTCGCGCTCCTTCCTGCCGCCTCCGGAGTAGTCGTACACCCGCTGGGAGAGCAGTCCGATCAGGCCGTGCACGGGCCGGTGGCCGTCGGCGCCGGCCTCGCCGTACAGCGGGAGGTACAGCGGCAGCACGGCGTCGGGGTCCTCGCCGCCGAAGGCCGTGCGGCAGGTCTCGGTCATACCGTCGAAGTCGGCGCGGGCCGCTTCGAGGTGCGTGACCACTATGGCGCGGGGCATCCCGACGGCCGCGCACTCGTCCCAGACCATTCGGGTGGCGCCGTCCACGCCGTCCGCCGCCGAGACGACGAAAAGGGCCGCGTCCGCTGCCCGCAGACCGGCCCTCAGCTCCCCGACGAAATCGGCGTATCCGGGAGTGTCCAATAGATTGATTTTGATCCCGTCCCATTCGACCGGGACCAGGGAGAGCTGTACGGAGCGTTGCTGCCGGTGCTCGATCTCGTCGTAGTCGGAGAGGCAGCCGCCGTCCTCGACCCGGCCCGCCCTGTTGACCGCGCCCGATGCGAGCGCGAGGGCTTCGACCAGGGTGGTCTTCCCCGATCCGCTGTGGCCGACCAGCACCACATTCCGTACGGAGGAGGGGTGGTCGACCGTCGCTGCCCTGCCGGCGGCTCCTGGATGTGTGCTCGTTTTGTCGCCCATTGTGTCTCGCCTCCAGGTCGACACTCTGCGATGTTCCGAGCTTTCCACCGAGGTCATGGTGCGTCCATACATCGCACAAGGGACGATAGGGGATCTTGGGGGTGGTCAGGGATCATGCGGGACAAGCCCGAACGGGTGCCCAGGGCACCCGTGTACGGCCGCCAACTGCCCCCTTCTGCCGTGGTCGTGGCCTTGTGCGCGCTCCCGGCCGGGTGCGCCGGGCGGGTGGCGGGGGAGGCTCCGGCGCGTCCCGGGGGTGGCCGTGAGCCGTGGTGCGTTCGCAAAGCGCCGAGGCCGCCTGGCTACGATGGGCCAGCCGGTGGCCCCACTGACCGCGCGGCCCGCACACAACCTCCGGGAAGGCCATGCTGAACAAGTACGCGCGTGCGTTCTTCACGCGTGTTCTCACGCCGTTCGCCGCCCTGCTCATCCGCCTCGGCGTCAGCCCCGACGTGGTCACCGTCCTCGGTACCGCCGGCGTGGTCGCCGGTGCGCTGGTCTTCTACCCGCTGGGCGAGTTCTTCTGGGGCACCGTCGTCATCACCCTGTTCGTCTTCTCGGACCTGGTCGACGGCAACATGGCACGGCAACTGGGCCGCTCCAGCCGCTGGGGCGCCTTCCTGGACTCCACGCTCGACCGCGTCGCCGACGCGGCGATCTTCGGCGGCCTCGCTCTCTGGTACGCGGGCCGCGGCGACGACCTGCTGCTCTGCGCGGTGACGATCTTCTGCCTCGCCTCCGGCCAGGTCGTCTCGTACACCAAGGCGCGCGGCGAGAGCATCGGCCTCCCGGTCGACGTCAACGGCCTGATCGAGCGCGCCGAACGTCTGGTGATCTCGCTGGTGGCCTGCGGTTTCTCCGGCCTCCACAAGTTCGGCGTGCCCTGGATCCAGAACCTCCTGCCGATCGCCCTGTGGATCGTGGCCGTCGGCAGCGCGGTCACCCTGGGCCAGCGGGTGGTCACCGTACGCCGGGAGTCCGCCGAGGCGGACGCCATGGGGGGAGAGAGCGCGTGAAGCTCGACATCGGCAAGCTGCCCGGCCTCGACAAGCTGCTGGACACTGGGAAACTGTCCGACGCGCTGTACGGCCTGGGCTGGGCCACGGTCAAAAGGCTGCCCGAGCCGGTCGCCGTACAGCTCGGCGAGCGCATCGCCGACGCCGTCTGGAAGCGGCGCGGCAACGGCGTACGACGCCTGGAGGCCAACCTCGCACGGGTCGTCCCCGACGCCTCCCCGCAGGCCCTCTCCCGGCTCTCCCGGGCCGGTATGCGCTCGTACATGCGGTACTGGATGGAATCCTTCCGCCTCCCGGCCTGGAGCCGCGAGCGGGTGGCGGAGGGCGTCGACGTCACCGACGTCCACCACCTCACCGACGCGCTGGACAGCGACCGTGGCGTCATCCTCGCCCTGCCCCACATGGGCAACTACGACCTCGCGGGCGCCTGGGTCACCACCAAGCTCGGCGTCCCCTTCACCACCGTCGCCCAGCGCCTCAAGCCCGAAACCCTCTACGACCGGTTCGTCGCCTACCGCGAGGGCCTGGGCATGGAGGTACTGCCGCACAACGGCGGCGCGGCTTTCGGCATACTCGCCCGGCGGCTGCGGGCCGGCGGCCTGGTCTGCCTGGTCGCCGACCGGGACCTGTCCCGCTCCGGCATGGAGGTGAAGTTCTTCGGCGAGGCCGCCAAGATGCCCGCAGGACCGGCCATGCTGGCGCTCCAGACCGGCACGGTGCTGCTGCCGGTCACCTTGTGGTACGACGGTACGCCCGTCATGCGGGGCCGTGTGCACCCCGGGATCGAGGTACCCGAGACCGGTACGCGCACGGACAAGGCCGCCGCGATGACCCAGGCCATGGCCGACGCCTTCGCCTCAGGCATCGCCGAGCACCCGGAGGACTGGCACATGCTGCAGCGACTGTGGCTCGCCGACCTGGAGCCGCGCGGTACGGGCGCCCGAGAGACGGAGACACCTTGAGGATCGGGATCGTCTGCCCCTACTCGTGGGACGTCCCGGGCGGCGTCCAGTTCCACATCCGCGACCTCGCCGAGCATCTGATCCGGCTCGGCCACGAGGTCTCCGTACTCGCCCCGGCCGACGACGAGACACCGCTCCCGCCGTACGTCGTCTCCGCCGGACGTGCCGTACCCGTCCCGTACAACGGTTCGGTTGCCCGGCTCAACTTCGGCTTCCTCTCCGCCGCCCGCGTACGCCGCTGGCTGCACGATGGCGCGTTCGAGGTCATCCACATCCACGAGCCGGCCTCCCCGTCCCTCGGCCTGCTGGCCTGCTGGGCGGCCCAGGGCCCCATCGTGGCGACCTTCCACACCTCCAACCCGCGCTCCCGCGCCATGATCGCCGCGTACCCGATCCTCCAGCCGGCACTGGAGAAGATCAGCGCGCGCATCGCGGTCAGCGAGTACGCCCGCCGCACCCTCGTCGAACACCTCGGCGGCGACGCGGTGGTCATTCCGAACGGCGTCGACGTCGACTTCTTCGCCCGCGCCGAGCCCAAGAAGGAGTGGCAGGGCCGGACCATCGGCTTCATAGGCCGCATCGACGAGCCCCGCAAGGGCCTGCCCGTCCTGATGAAGGCGCTCCCCGAGATCCTCGCCGAGGTCCCCGACGCGCGGTTGCTGGTCGCCGGGCGTGGTGACGAGAAGGAAGCCGTCGCGGGCCTGCCCGCGGAGCTCCGCTCCCGCGTCGAATTCCTCGGCATGGTCACCGACGAGGACAAGGCGCGCCTGCTCCGCAGCGTCGACCTCTACGTCGCCCCCAACACGGGCGGCGAGTCCTTCGGCATCATCCTCGTCGAGGCGATGTCCGCGGCGGCCCCCGTCCTCGCCAGCGACCTCGACGCCTTCGCCCAGGTCCTGGACCAGGGCGAGGCGGGCGAACTCTTCACCAACGAAAACGCGTCCGCGCTCGCCGCGTCTGCCATCCGGCTTCTCCGCGACCCCTCCCGCCTCGCCGAACTGCGCGAGCGCGGCAGCCGCCACGTGCGGCGGTTCGACTGGGCGACGGTGGGCGCGGACATCCTCGCCGTGTACGAGACGGTGGCCGACGGGGCGGCGTCGGTGGACACGGACGAGAGGGTGAGCCTGCGGGCGCGGTGGGGGCTGGCACGCGACTGACGTCCTGGGGGCGGAGCCCGCAGGACGCCCAGGGGCGCGGGGAACTGCGCGACCGGCCACGACGGCGGGTCAGCCGGCGACGACGCCCACGGGGCAAGGCGCGCCCCCGTGCCGGAGCCCGCCCTCGCGAGGCTATCGTGACGCCCCGTGACCACTCTCATCTGGATCCTCGCGGCGCTCATCGTCATCGGGCTGTACCTGAGCTGGACCGCGGGGCGGCTGGACCGGCTGCATGCGCGCATCGACGCCGCCCGCGCCGCGCTCGACGCGCAGCTCCTGCGCCGCGCCTCCGTGGCGCAGGAGCTCGGGACGTCCGGCGTCCTCGACCCCGTCGCCTCGATCGTCCTGTACCAGGCGGCCCACGAGGCACGGCAGGCCGAGGAGGACCAGCGGGAGGTCGCCGAGAGCGCGCTCAGCCAGGCGCTGCGTGCGGTCTTCGACGAGGCCGAACAGGCCGAGGCCGTACGGGAGGCCCCCGGCGGCGAGCAGACGCTCGCGGAGCTGACCGCGGCGGTGCGGCGCGTCCCCATGGCCCGCCGCTTCCACAACGACGCCGTACGCGCGGCCCGCGCCGTCCGCAGGCACCGCGTCGTACGCTGGTTCCGGCTCGCGGGCCACGCCCCGTTCCCACTGGCCTTCGAGATGGACGACGAGGCCCCGGCGGCGCTCGGGGAACGCGCGGCGGCCTGAGCCCTGTACGAGTACGGTGGCCTCCGCCTCCGTACCGGTACGGAGCCGGGGGAGCAGCCCAGGCCCACCGGGCCGGAAGGGCCGCAAGGGCCACCCCAAGAGCCACCGCCCTGCAATTGGCCCTTTTCACCTCCCGTACACAAACGGTTCTCTAGGTGCAGCAGCACAACCACCCGCACTTAGTGAGGTCAATCGTGTCCACCACGCCCACCACGCCCCAGTCCCCGGAGACCGGAACCGCCCGCGTCAAGCGCGGCATGGCCGAGCAGCTCAAGGGCGGCGTGATCATGGACGTCGTCACGCCGGAAGAGGCGAAGATCGCCGAGGACGCCGGCGCCGTCGCGGTCATGGCCCTGGAGCGCGTCCCCGCGGACATCCGCAAGGACGGCGGCGTGGCACGGATGTCCGACCCGGACATGATCGACGGCATCATCAACGCCGTCTCCATCCCCGTCATGGCCAAGTCCCGCATCGGCCACTTCGTCGAGGCCCAGGTACTGCAGTCCCTCGGCGTCGACTACATCGACGAGTCCGAGGTCCTCACCCCGGCCGACGAGGTCAACCACTCCGACAAGTGGGCCTTCACCACCCCCTTCGTCTGCGGCGCCACCAACCTCGGTGAGGCCCTGCGCCGCATCGCCGAGGGCGCGGCCATGATCCGCTCCAAGGGCGAGGCCGGCACCGGCAACGTCGTCGAGGCCGTCCGCCACCTCCGCCAGATCAAGGGCGAGATCGCCAAGCTGCGCGGCTGCGACAACAACGAGCTGTTCGCCGCCGCCAAGGAGCTGCGCGCCCCCTACGAGCTGGTCAAGGAGGTCGCGGAGCTGGGCAAGCTGCCGGTCGTCCTCTTCTCCGCCGGTGGCGTCGCCACCCCCGCCGACGCCGCGCTCATGCGCCAGCTCGGCGCCGAGGGCGTCTTCGTCGGCTCCGGCATCTTCAAGTCCGGCGACCCGGCCAAGCGCGCCGCCGCCATCGTGAAGGCCACCACCTTCTACGACGACCCGAAGATCATCGCCGACGCCTCCCGCGACCTGGGCGAGGCCATGGTCGGCATCAACTGCGACACCCTCCCCGAGGCGGAGCGGTACGCCAACCGCGGCTGGTAAGGCACTCACATGAGCAACAGCACCCCCACCATCGGCGTGCTGGCGCTGCAGGGCGACGTACGCGAGCACCTCACGGCGCTCGCGTCCGCCGACGCCCTGGCGCGCCCGGTACGCCGCGCCGAGGAACTGGACGAACTCGACGGCCTGGTCATCCCCGGCGGCGAATCCACGACCATGTCCAAGCTGGCGGGCGTCTTCGGCATGCTGGAGCCGCTGCGCGCGTTCATCCGTGCGGGCAAGCCGGTGTACGGCACCTGCGCCGGCATGATCATGGTCGCGGAGAAGATCCTGGACGGCCGCGCCGACCAGGAGACGTTCGGCGGCATCGACATGATCGTGCGCCGTAACGCCTTCGGGCGGCAGAACGAGTCCTTCGAGGCGGCGGTCGACGTCGCCGGGATCGACGGCGGACCGGTCGAGGGCGTCTTCATCCGCGCGCCCTGGGTCGAGTCGGTCGGCGCCGAGGCCGAGGTACTGGCCGAGCACGGCGGTCACATGGTGGCCGTCCGGCAGGGTAACGTCCTCGCCACGTCCTTCCACCCGGAACTCACCGGCGACCACCGGGTCCACGCGTTCTTCGTGGACATGGTGCGTGACACGCTGTGAGCGGTGGCCGGTAGGATCTAGGCGTTCGTTTTCAGAAATTGGTTACGCGAAGGAGACAGGCGGATGTCCGGCCACTCTAAATGGGCTACGACGAAGCACAAGAAGGCCGTGATCGATGCCAAGCGCGGCAAGCTCTTCGCGAAGCTGATCAAGAACATCGAGGTCGCGGCGCGCATGGGCGGCGTGGACATCGAGGGCAACCCGACGCTGTACGACGCCATCCAGAAGGCGAAGAAGCAGTCGGTCCCGAACAAGAACATCGACTCCGCGGTCAAGCGCGGCGGCGGCCTGGAGGCCGGCGGCGCCGACTACGAGACGATCATGTACGAGGGTTACGGCCCGAACGGTGTCGCGGTGCTCATCGAGTGCCTCACCGACAACCGCAACCGTGCCGCCTCGGACGTGCGCGTCGCCATGACCCGCAACGGCGGCTCGATGGCCGACCCGGGTTCGGTGTCCTACCTGTTCAACCGCAAGGGCGTCGTCATCGTCCCCAAGGGCGAGCTCTCCGAGGACGACGTGCTGGCCGCGGTCCTGGACGCGGGCGCCGAGGAGGTCAACGACCTCGGTGAGTCCTTCGAGGTGCTCAGCGAGGCCACCGACGTGGTCGCGGTCCGCACCGCGCTCCAGGAGGCCGGCATCGACTACGACTCGGCCGACACCAACTTCGTCCCGACCATGCAGGTCGAGCTGGACGAAGAGGGCGCGAAGAAGATCTTCAAGCTGATCGACGCGCTGGAGGACAGCGACGACGTCCAGAACGTCTTCGCCAACTTCGACGTGTCGGACGAGGTCATGGCCAAGGTCGACGCCTGAGCCCCACTTTGCGGCTGATGACGGGTCGGCAGGGAACATCCCTGCCGGCCCGTCTCGCGTTCGTGTGTCGCCGGTACACCCGTTGTCAGTGGCACCCGATACTGTGCTGAGCAGGGGATCTCCGGCCCCCATGGTGGGGATGGAGGGACGAAACGGTACGGCGCCGGGTGGTGACAGCGCGGCATGAGGGGAGGGGGACACCCGTGAAGGTGCTCGGTGTTGACCCGGGGTTGACGCGCTGCGGCGTCGGCGTGGTCGAGGGCGTGGCCGGGCGGCCGCTGACGATGGCGGGTGTCGGTGTGGTCCGCACCCCCGCCGACGCGGACATCGCGCACCGCCTCGTGCTCATCGAGCGCGGCATCGACGAGTGGCTCGATGCGCACAAGCCCGAGTACGTCGCCGTGGAGCGCGTGTTCAGCCAGCACAACGTCCGTACGGTCATGGGTACGGCCCAGGCCAGCGCGGTCGCCATGCTGTGCGCGGCCCGCCGCGGGCTGCCCGTCGCGCTGCACACCCCCAGTGAGGTCAAGGCCGCCGTCACCGGCTCGGGCCGCGCCGACAAGGCGCAGGTCGGGGCCATGGTGACGCGGCTGCTGCGGCTGGACGCACCACCGAAGCCGGCCGACGCCGCGGACGCGCTCGCGCTCGCCATCTGTCACATCTGGCGCGCGCCCGCCGTGAACCGCCTTCAGCAGGCTCACGCCGCCAACCGCCTCCAGCAGGCCCAGGCCGCGGCCCGGCGCACCCCGGCCGCCGCGCGCCCCGTCGGCACGCCCCGCACCCCCGCTCCCGTACGTACAAACCAGCGCACCCCGAAGGGCACGTCATGATCGCCTTCGTCTCCGGCCCGGTCGCGGCCCTGGCTCCCGACGCCGCCGTCGTGGAGGTGGGCGGTATCGGCATGGCCGTCCAGTGCACCCCCAACACGTTGTCCGGGCTGCGCATGGGCGAGCAGACGAAGCTCGCCACCTCCCTCGTCGTACGGGAGGACAGCCTCACGCTGTACGGCTTCGCGGACGACGACGAGCGGCAGACCTTCGAGCTGCTGCAGACCGCGAGCGGTGTCGGCCCGCGGCTCGCGCAGGCGATGCTCGCGGTGCACAGCCCGGATGCGCTGCGCCGCGCGGTCGCGTCCGGCGACGAGAAGGCGCTGACCGCCGTGCCCGGCATCGGCAAGAAGGGCGCGCAGAAGCTGCTGCTGGAGCTGAAGGACCGGCTCGGTGAGCCGGTCGGCAGCGCCGGGCCCGCGGTCGGCAGCCCGGTCACGGCCGCCTGGCGCGACCAGTTGCACGCCGCGCTGATCGGCCTCGGGTATGCGACCCGGGAGGCCGACGAGGCGGTGGGCGCGGTCGCCCCGCAGGCCGAGGCGGCCGTGGCCGAGGGCGGTACGCCGCAGGTCTCGCAGCTCCTGAAGGCGGCGCTGCAGTCCCTGAACCGGGCCCGCTGACCGGGCGCCGGCCCGGGCACCCCTACGATCCGGCTCTCCACCCACCGACGACGCGAGGCAGTACGCAGTGAACTGGGACGACAGCACCGACACCGCGGACGGACAGGACCCCGGCCTGCCGCCGGGCGGCGCCGACCGGCTGGTGGGCGCGGACGCCGACGGCGAGGACACGGCCGTCGAGGCCGCGCTGCGCCCGAAGGACCTGGAGGAGTTCGTCGGCCAGGAGCGGGTGCGCGAGCAGCTCGACCTGGTGCTGCGGGCCGCGCGGGCGCGCGGCGCCACCGCCGACCACGTGCTGCTCTCCGGCGCCCCGGGGCTCGGCAAGACCACGCTCTCGATGATCATCGCGGCGGAGATGGGCGCCCCGATCCGCATCACCTCCGGCCCGGCGATCCAGCACGCCGGCGATCTCGCCGCGATCCTCTCCTCGCTCCAGGAGGGCGAGGTGCTTTTCCTGGACGAGATTCACCGGATGTCGCGGCCCGCCGAGGAAATGCTCTATATGGCGATGGAGGATTTCCGGGTCGATGTGATTGTGGGAAAGGGGCCGGGCGCCACCGCCATTCCGCTGGAACTTCCGCCGTTCACGCTGGTCGGCGCGACGACTCGGGCCGGACTGCTGCCGCCGCCGCTGCGCGACCGGTTCGGATTCACCGGGCACATGGAGTTCTACGCGCCGAATGAGCTGGAGCGGGTCATCCACCGCTCGGCGGGACTGCTCGATGTCGACATAGAGACCGAGGGGGCCGCCGAGATCGCCGGGCGGTCGCGCGGTACGCCCCGTATCGCCAACCGCCTCTTGCGCCGCGTACGGGACTACGCCCAGGTCAAGGCGGACGGCCTGATCACGCGCGAGATCGCGGCGCAGGCGCTGGACGTGTACGAGGTGGACGGGCGCGGCCTGGACCGGCTGGACCGCGCGGTGCTCACGGCGCTGCTCAAGCTGTTCAGCGGCGGCCCGGTGGGCCTGTCGACCCTGGCGGTGGCCGTGGGGGAGGAGCGTGAGACGGTCGAGGAGGTCGCGGAGCCGTTCCTCGTACGTGAGGGTCTGCTCGCGCGTACGCCCCGTGGCCGCATTGCCACGCCCGCCGCATGGGCGCATCTGGGGCTGGTGCCACCGCAGCAGATGACGGGCGGAAACGGACAGCAGGGGCTGTTCGGGACGTGACGGCGAGGGGACTCGCCGGGTCAGGAACTGCGGTGCCATCCTGGGCGTTGTTCCACTGGTGCGGACTCGCTTAGACTCCGCCGATGCCGTCCATATGGTGCGGCATACCCACCCCCGTATATCAGGCCGCGGGTCCGCGGTCGTGCGAAGGAAATTCCGTCCCGTGAATATCGTGACTCTCCTCCCGTTCATCGTGCTCATCGGGGCCATGTTCCTGATGACCCGCTCTGCCAAGAAGAAGCAGCAGGCGGCCGCCCAGATGCGGAACGAAATGCAGCCCGGCACCGGCGTCCGCACGATCGGAGGCATGTACGCCACCGTCAAGGAGATCCACGACGACGCGGTCCTCCTCGAGGTGGCGCCGGGCGTCCACGCGCTCTACGCGAAGAACGCCATCGGCGCCGTGCTGCCCGACGACGAGTACAACCGCATCATCGACGGTGCCGAGCAGGGCTCCGTCGTGCCGGACGACCTGTCCTCCCTGACCGGCGCCTCGACCGTCAACGACGGCGACGACGACACCACCGGTAAGGGTGACGTCGTCGAGAAGATCGACCTGGGCAAGGAAGCCCCCGCCGAGAAGTCCGCGGACAAGGCTGACGAGCCGAAGGCCGAGGAGCCGAAGGCCGACGAGACCCCGGCCGCGGACGCCGACGCCGAGGCCGCCGAGGCGAAGGACGCGAAGAAGGACGGCGGCGCCGACGCGAAGTAGGCGCGTACTTTCACGGAACCGCGGTGCACCGGGAGCGGCGCCCGCGGTTCCGGGACCGTCTAGGCTCCGGCGGGGGCACGTCCCCACAAGACTTCGTGGCCGTCCGGCACTGACCTGACTCGGGCGGTTGGACAGGGAGATACGAGAAGGTGGCAGCACCGAACAAGGGCCGAAGGTCGCCGGCGGCCCAGAGCAGGCCGGGGCGCGCCCTGGTCCTGATCTTGGTCGTCATCGCGGCGCTGGTCGGGGGGATGTTCTACTCCGGCACCATGACGCCGCGACTGGGCATCGACCTCGCGGGCGGTACGAGCTTCACGCTGGCGGCACAGAACCAGCCGGGCAAGCCCAACGCGATCAACGAGACCAACATGAAGACCGCCGCGGGCATCATCGAGCGGCGTGTCAACGGTCTCGGCGTCTCCGAGGCCGAGGTCCAGACGCAGGGCACCAACCACATCATCGTGAACATCCCCAAGGGGACGGACGCGAAGCAGGCCCGTCAGCAGGTCGGTACCACCGCCCAGCTCGGCTTCCGTACGGTGCTGACCGCGGCGGCCGGCGCGAAGACGCCCACGCCGGGCGCTTCCAAGAGCCCGAAGGCCGGCAGCGGCGAGAAGGAGAAGCAGGGCGGCGCCAGTGCTTCGGCCACCCCCTCCGGCAGCCCGAGCCCGCAGGGCCGCGCCGTCAGCGACGCGCTCAAGAAGGACGACGCCCCGTCGCCCTCCGGGAAGCCCACCGGTTCCCCCAGCGCGCCCCCGGTCCAGCAGCCGCCCGCGGGTGCCGACATCCCCGCCGCGCTGCAGAAGAAGCTCGCGGCTCTGGACTGCTCCACCAAGGAGAGCCGTTCCGCCGCGGCCGAGCGGGCCGCCCGCGCCAAGCCCAGCGACTCGATCGTGGCCTGCGAGGACGACGGCAAGACGAAGTACGTGCTCGGCCCGGTCAAGGTCGAGGGCACGGACGTGGACGACGCCAAGGCCAGCTTCGACCAGCAGGGCGGCCAGGGCTGGCTCGTCCAGATGAACTTCACCTCCGCCGGCGGCAAGAAGTTCGCCGACGTGACGGGTGACATCGCCACCAAGACCCCGCCGCAGAACCAGTTCGCGATCACCCTGGACGGTGAGGTCGTCTCGGCCCCGCAGGTGAGCAGCGCGATCGCGGGCGGCAACGCCCAGATCACCGGCGGCTTCACCCAGCAGTCCGCCGAGGACCTGGCGAACATGCTGTCCTACGGTGCGCTGCCGCTCTCCTTCAAGATCGCGGACGAGACCACCGTCACCGCGGCCCTGGGCGGCGAGCAGCTCAACGCGGGCCTGATCGCCGGCGCCATCGGCCTCTTTCTGGTCGTGATCTACCTGGTCGCGTACTACCGCGGCCTGTCCCTGGTCGCGCTGGCGAGCCTCGTGGTCTCGGCGGTCCTGACGTACACGATCATGACGTTGCTCGGCCCGGCCATAGGGTTCGCGCTGAACCTCCCGGCCGTCTGCGGTGCGATCGTCGCGATCGGTATTACGGCCGACTCGTTCATCGTGTACTTCGAACGGATCCGGGACGAGATCCGCGAGGGCCGTACGCTGCGGCCCTCCGTCGAGCGGGCCTGGCCGCGCGCCCGGCGCACGATCCTGGTCTCCGACTTCGTGTCGTTCCTGGCCGCCGCCGTGCTCTTCATCGTCACCGTCGGCAAGGTCCAGGGCTTCGCGTTCACGCTCGGCCTCACGACCCTGCTGGACGTCGTGGTGGTCTTCTTCTTCACCAAGCCGCTGATGACGCTGCTGGCCAAGCGGAAGTTCTTCCACTCGGGCCACCCGTGGTCGGGTCTGGACCCCACGCGTCTCGGCGCGAAGCCGCCGCTGCGCCGCGGCCGGCGCACCTCCGCCCCCATCGAGACGAAGGAGGCGTGAGATGTCCAAGCTCGGCAACATCGGCGCCCGGCTGTACCGAGGTGAGGTCGGCTACGACTTCATCGGCAAGCGCAAGATCTGGTACGCCGTTTCGATCCTGATCACCATCACGGCGATCGTGGGCCTCGGGGTACGCGGCCTGAACATGGGCATCGAGTTCTCCGGCGGCGCGGTCTTCACGACCCCGAAGACCTCCGTCTCCGCGACTCAGGCCCAGCACGACGCCGAGGCCGCTTCCGGCGGCCACGCGGCCACGGTCCAGAAGCTCGGCAACGGCGGTCTGCGGATCCAGATCAGCGAGCTGGACACCAAGGAGTCCGTGCCGGTCCAGGAGAAGCTGGCCAAGGACCTGGACGTCCCGGTCGAGGACGTCAACACCCAGCTGGTCGGCCCCAGCTGGGGCGAGGAGATCGCGAACAAGGCGTGGCTGGGCCTGGGGATCTTCATGGTCCTCGTGGTGCTCTACCTCGCCATCGCCTTCGAGTGGCGGATGGCCCTGGCGGCCCTGATCGCGCTGATCCACGACCTCACGATCACGGTCGGTGTGTACGCGCTGGTCGGCTTCGAGGTCACGCCCGGCACGGTCATCGGCCTGCTGACCATCCTCGGTTACTCGCTGTACGACACGGTCGTGGTCTTCGACAGCCTCAAGGAGGCGTCCCGGGGCATCACGAAGCAGTCGCGCTACACCTACGGAGAGATCGCCAACCGGTCGATCAACTCCACGCTGGTGCGGTCGATCAACACCACGGTCGTGGCGCTGCTGCCGGTGGCGGGCCTGCTCTTCGTGGGCGGCGGCTTCCTGGGCGCGGGCATGCTGAACGACATCTCGCTGGCCCTGTTCGTGGGCCTCGCGGCCGGTGCGTACAGCTCGATCTTCATCGCCACCCCGCTGGTCGCCGACCTCAAGGGGCGCGAGCCGCAGATGCAGGCGCTGGCCCGGCGGGTCCGCGCCAAGCGTTCCTCTGCCGCCGCCAAGGGCGACTCCGCCGAGGCGACGGCCGAGGGCGCGGCTGAGTCCGGCGAGGAGCCGCAGGACGGCGCCCCGGCGGCGGCGGGCAGCTCGGCGGCCGGCCCGCGCAGCCAGCCCGCGTCGCGTACCCGCGGCCGCGGCCGTCCGTCGGGCAAGCGCCGATGAGCGCCCCCGCGGAGCTGCGCGAGCTCCTGCTCAGCAAGATCGCGGACGTACCGGACTACCCGCAGGCGGGGGTCGTCTTCAAGGACATCACCCCGCTGCTGGCCGATCCGGACGCGTTCGGCAAGCTGACCGACGCGCTGGCCGGGGTCTGCCAGGAGTTCGGCGCGACGAAGATCGTGGCGCTGGAGGCCCGCGGGTTCATCCTCGCGGCCCCGGTCGCGGTGAAGGCCGGCGTCGGCTTCGTGCCCGTACGGAAGGCCGGCAAGCTGCCCGGCGCGACGCTCGGCCAGAGTTACGCGCTGGAGTACGGCCACGCCACGATCGAGATCCACGCCGACGCGCTGGCCCCGGGGGACCGGGTGCTGGTGATCGACGACGTACTGGCCACGGGCGGTACGGCCGAAGCCTCGCTGACCCTGATCCGCCGCTCCGGCGCCGAGGTCGCGGGCGTGGCGGTCCTGCTGGAGCTGGGCTTCCTCGACGGCCGGGAGAAGCTGGCGGCGGGGCTCGACGGGGCGCCGCTGGAGGCGCTGATCACGGTCTGAAACCGCGGCGGACGGGCGCCGGACGCCTGGCGTACCGCCCCGTCCACCGCTCGAAAGCCAAGCAAAGTACAGGTAAAAGGGCATCCGGCATAAATGCGGGTGCCCTTTTGCTGTGACCACAGGAGGGTCGGCCCGCGGGCGAGCCGGGGCGGCCGGCATGGATACCATGGCAGCCCGGCCACTTCGTGGACCGGTGGTCCGGCACCGCTCTTTTCCGCCCGTTCACCGGCGGGAAAGGTCCCAGCGAGGAGTTGCTCTTGCCAGACGAGGCCCAGCCGCTCTCCCCCCGCACGCCGGGGGGCAGCCCCGCCGCGCGCCCGGACGACCGTCCCGCGGGCGGCGCCGCGGAAGCGCCGAAGAACGGCGGGAAGGAAGCGCCGGCGGGGCCCGTCCCGGCGGTTTCCGGGCCTGCCGCCACGGCGCCCAAGCACACCCCGCCGTCGGCCCCCAAGCCGCTGCCGCCCGGCCACACCGGCCACACCGGCCAGCCCGGCGGCCGCTCCGGCTCCTCCAACCGCGTCCGCGCCCGCCTGGCCCGCCTCGGCGTGCAGCGCCAGAGCCCGTACAACCCGGTCCTGGAGCCGCTGCTGCGGATCGTGCGCAGCAACGACCCCAAGATCGAGACGGCCACGCTGCGCCAGGTCGAGCGGGCCTACCAGGTCGCCGAGCGCTGGCACCGCGGCCAGAAGCGCAAGAGCGGCGACCCGTACATCACGCATCCGCTCGCGGTGACGACGATCCTCGCGGAGCTGGGCATGGACCCGGCGACACTGATGGCCGGGCTGCTGCACGACACCGTCGAGGACACCGAGTACGGCCTGGACACCCTGCGCCGGGACTTCGGTGACCAGGTCGCGCTGCTGGTCGACGGCGTCACCAAGCTGGACAAGGTCAAGTTCGGCGAGGCCGCGCAGGCCGAGACCGTGCGCAAGATGGTCGTGGCGATGGCCAAGGACCCCCGGGTCCTGGTGATCAAGCTCGCCGACCGGCTGCACAACATGCGCACGATGCGCTACCTCAAGCGGGAGAAGCAGGAGAAGAAGGCCCGCGAGACGCTGGAGATCTACGCCCCGCTGGCGCACCGGCTGGGCATGAACACCATCAAGTGGGAGCTGGAGGACCTCGCCTTCGCGATCCTCTACCCCAAGATGTACGACGAGATCGTCCGGCTGGTCGCCGAGCGGGCGCCCAAGCGCGACGAATACCTCGCCATAGTCACCGACGAGGTCCAGGCCGACCTGCGCTCCGCGCGCATCAAGGCCACCGTCACGGGGCGGCCCAAGCACTACTACAGCGTCTACCAGAAGATGATCGTCCGCGGGCGCGACTTCGCGGAGATCTACGACCTGGTGGGCATCCGCGTCCTCGTCGACACGGTCCGTGACTGTTACGCGGCGCTGGGCACGGTGCACGCGCGGTGGAATCCGGTCCCCGGCCGGTTCAAGGACTACATCGCGATGCCCAAGTTCAACATGTACCAGTCGCTGCACACGACGGTCATCGGGCCCAACGGCAAGCCGGTCGAGCTGCAGATCCGCACCTTCGACATGCACCGCCGCGCCGAGTACGGCATCGCCGCGCACTGGAAGTACAAGCAGGAGGCCGTGGCCGGCGCCTCCAAGATCCGTACCGACGTGCCCCGGGGCAAGGCCGGCAAGGACGACGCGGTCAACGACATGGCGTGGCTGCGGCAGTTGCTGGACTGGCAGAAGGAGACGGAGGACCCGGGCGAGTTCCTGGAGTCGCTGCGCTTCGACCTCTCCCGCAATGAAGTCTTCGTCTTCACGCCCAAGGGCGATGTCATAGCGCTGCCGGCCGGTGCGACACCCGTGGACTTCGCGTACGCGGTGCACACCGAGGTCGGCCACCGCACGATAGGCGCGCGTGTCAACGGCCGCCTCGTACCGCTGGAATCGACGCTGGACAACGGCGATCTGGTGGAGGTCTTCACCTCCAAGGCGCCGGGCGCCGGGCCGTCCCGGGACTGGCTGGGCTTCGTCAAGTCCCCGCGGGCCCGCAACAAGATCCGCGCATGGTTCTCCAAGGAGCGCCGCGACGAGGCGATCGAGCAGGGCAAGGACGCCATCGCACGGGCCATGCGCAAGCAGAACCTGCCGATCCAGCGCATCCTGACCGGCGACTCGCTCGTGACGCTCGCCCACGAGATGCGGTACCCGGACATCTCCTCGCTGTACGCGGCGATCGGCGAGGGCCATGTCACCGCGCAGTCCGTCGTGCAGAAGCTGGTGCAGGCGCTCGGCGGGCAGGACGAGGCCACCGAGGACATCGCCGAGTCCACGCCGATCCGCCGCTCCAAGCGGCGCTCCAGCGCGGACCCGGGCGTGGTCGTCAAGGGCGTCGAGGACGTCTGGGTCAAGCTGGCCCGCTGCTGTACGCCGGTGCCGGGCGACCCGATCATCGGCTTCGTGACCCGCGGCTCCGGCGTATCGGTTCACCGCGCGGACTGCGTGAACGTCGACTCGCTGTCCAAGCAGCCCGAGCGGATCCTCGAAGTCGAGTGGGCGCCGACCCAGTCCTCGGTCTTCCTGGTCGCCATCCAGGTCGAGGCGCTGGACCGTTCGCGCCTGCTGTCGGACGTCACACGGGTCCTGTCCGACCAGCACGTCAACATCCTGTCCGCGGCCGTGCAGACCTCCCGCGACCGGGTGGCCACCTCCCGCTTCACCTTCGAGATGGGCGACCCCAAGCACCTCGGGCACGTCCTGAAGGCGGTACGGGGCGTGGAGGGCGTGTACGACGTGTACCGCGTGACGTCGGCCCGGCGGCCCAACTAGCGCCGCAAGCACACGAGGAGGGCCCCGGTATCGGAGTACCGGGGCCCTCCTCGTGCGTGCACTTCTCAGCCGCCGAACTCCTGGAGGCCCTTCTGGGCCTGGTCCAGCAGGGCCTGGCGGCCCTCCAGCTCGCGGGCGAGCTTGTCGGCCTTGGCGTCGTTACCGGCCGCCCGGGCCGTGTCGATCTGCTTCTGGAGCTTGTCGACGGCGTCCTGGAGCTGGCCGGTCAGCCCCGCGGCACGCGCCCGCGCCTCGGGGTTGGTCCGCCGCCACTCGGCCTCCTCGGCCTCCTGGATGGCGCGCTCGACGGCGTGCATCCGGCCCTCGATCTTCGGGCGGGCGTCCCGCGGCACATGGCCGATGGCCTCCCACCGCTCGTTGATCGAACGGAACGCGGCCCGCGCGGCCTTGAGGTCCGAGACCGGGAGCAGCTTCTCGGCCTCGACGACCAGCTCCTCCTTGCGGGTGAGGTTCTCCCGCTGCTCGGCGTCCCGCTCCGCGAAGACCTCGCTGCGGGCCTGGAAGAAGACGTCCTGGGCGCCGCGGAAGCGGTTCCACAGGTCGTCCTCGTGCTCGCGCTGGGCGCGGCCCGCGGCCTTCCACTCCTGCATCAGCTCGCGGTACCGGGCCGCCGTCGGGCCCCAGTCCGTCGAGCCGGAGAGCGCCTCGGCGTCCGCGACCAGCTTCTCCTTGATCTGCCTGGCCTGCTCGCGCTGCGCGTCCAGCGACGCGAAGTGCGCCTTGCGCCGCTTGGAGAACGCGGAGCGGGCGTGCGAGAAGCGGTGCCACAGCTCGTCGTCGGACTTGCGGTCCAGCCGCGGCAGCCCCTTCCACGTGTCGACCAGGGCACGCAGCCGCTCGCCGGCCGCCCGCCACTGCTCGCTCGCCGCCAGCTCCTCGGCCTCGGCGACCAGCTTCTCCTTGGCCGTCCTGGCCTCGTCCGCCTGCCGCGCCTTGGCCGCCTTGCGCTCCTCGCGGCGGGCCTCGACCGTCTGGACGAGCGCGTCCAGCCGCTTCCGCAGGGCGTCGAGGTCGCCCACCGCGTGGTGCTCGTCGACCTGCTGGCGCAGGTGGTCGATCGCGGTCATGGCGTCCTTGGCCGACAGGTCGGTGGTCCTGACCCGCCGCTCGAGGAGGCCGATCTCGACGACCAGGCCCTCATACTTGCGCTCGAAGTAGGCGAGGGCCTCGTCGGGCGATCCCGCCTGCCACGATCCGACGACCTTCTCACCGTCGGCGGTACGCACGTACACGGTCCCCGTCTCGTCGACGCGGCCCCATGGGTCGCTGCTCACAGCGCCTCCTCCACATGATGCCGGCGGGACACCGGGGTCCCGGGCATCGTCCACAGTTTCTGTCCGGCGGGACCGCGCCCCGGCCGGTCCGACGGACTGTTCTTGCGGGTGAGGGTGGCAGCCGTCGGAGCAGGCACCCTACCCAACGCCAATCTAGGCGACCGGCGGCCCGGCTGTCCGCATCCCGCACGACCGAAATTCCGTGGTCCCGGCGCGGACGGCCGGGATACATCAGGACTTGGTGACGCGGGCGCGGTCGATGACGACGGTGGCGTTGGGGGCGGTGTTCTGCGTCTGCGGGTCGGTCGTGAACCCGGCCTTCGCGATCTTCTTCAGGACGTCCATGCCCTGCGTGATCGTCCCGAACGGCGTGTAGTTGGGCGGCAGCTTGCTGTCCTGGAAGACCAGGAAGAACTGGCTGCCGCCGGTGTCCCGGGTCTTCTCGCTCTGCCCGTCGTAGCGATTGGCCATCGCGACCGTGCCCGCCGGATAGACGCCGCCCTTGAGCCGCGGGTCCTTCAGGTTCTCGTCCGGAATCGTGTAGCCCGGGGTGCCCTGGCCGGTACCGGTCGGGTCGCCGCACTGCAGGACGTGGAGGCCGTCGTCGACCAGGCGGTGGCACTTGCTGTGGTCGAAATAGCCCTGTTCCGCCAGGAAATTGAACGAGTTGACCGTGTGCGGGGCCTTCTTCGCGTCCAGCTTCAGGGCGAGGTCGCCGCAGGTGGTGGAGAGCTTCGCGGTGTACGAAGCGGACGTGTCCACCGTCAGCTTCGGCTCCTTCTTCCACTGCTTCTTCGACGGCTCGCCCTTGGCGGGCGTACCGCACGGGTCCGTGGGCTGCTCCGCCGCCGCGTTCTTGCTGTCGCCGCCGACCAGCCCCGCCGACGCGTACACGGCCGCGCCCGCGGCGAGCACCACCGCGAGCACCGACGCGATGATCACGTTGCGGCGCTTGGCCTTCCGCCGGGCGGCCGTCCGCCGCTGGAGCTGACGCTCGTACTTCTGGCGCGCGAGCTGCTTGCGCCGCTGATCCCCCTTGACCACCAGGCCGTCTCCTTGGTCCGCATGATCTGCCGTGGCCCGTACCGTATACGGGTTCGCTCCGGCGGGAGTCCCGCCGGTAGGCTCTGAACAGCAGAGATCTTGCAGCATGTTTCTGTGAGATCCGCCAGGGCCGCAGCCAGGGCCTGCCAGGATCTGTCCGCCGGACGATTGATGAGGACGAACGTGCTGATTGCCGGGTTCCCCGCCGGGGCCTGGGGCACCAATTGCTACTTGGTCGCCCCCGCCGCGGGTGAGGAGTGCGTGATCATCGACCCCGGCCACCAGGCCGCCGACGGTGTCGCGGAAGCGGTGAAGAAGCATCGCCTCAAGCCCGTCGCCGTCGTCCTCACCCACGGCCACATCGACCACGTCGCCTCGGTGGTGCCGGTCTGCGGCGCGCACGACGTCCCCGCCTGGATCCACCCCGAGGACCGCTACATGATGAGCGACCCGGAGAAGGCGCTGGGCCGGTCGATCGGACAGCCGCTGATGGGCGAGCTGACGGTGGGAGAGCCGGATGACGTCAAGGAGCTGGCGGACGGCGGGAAGCTTGCGCTTGCCGGGATGGAGTTCGCCGTCTCCCATGCGCCGGGCCATACCAAGGGGTCGGTGACCTTCAGGATGCCCGAGCAGGCCGACATTCCGCCGGTCTTCTTCTCGGGTGACCTGCTCTTCGCCGGCTCCATCGGACGCACCGACCTGCCCGGCGGCGACCACGCCGAGATCCTCCGGTCGCTGGAGCGCGTATGCCTCCCGCTGGACGACTCGACCGTGGTGCTGTCCGGCCACGGCCCCCAGACCACCATCGGCCAGGAGCGCGCCACCAATCCCTTCCTGCGGGAGGTGGCCGCCGGCCTCGGAACGGGCCCCCAGAGCCCGGCTCCGCGACGAGGAATGTGACGAAAGCTTCCGTGAGCACCTTCAAGGCCCCCAAGGGCACCTACGACCTGATCCCGCCGCAGTCCGCGACCTACCTCGCGGTCCGTGACGCGATCTCCGGACCCCTCAAGCGCTCCGGCTACGGCTACATCGAGACGCCTGGCTTCGAGAACGTCGAGCTGTTCGCGCGCGGCGTCGGCGAGTCCACCGACATCGTCACCAAGGAGATGTACGCCTTCGAGACCAAGGGCGGCGACAAGCTCGCGCTGCGCCCCGAGGGCACCGCGTCCGTGCTGCGCGCCGCGCTGGAGGCCAACCTCCACAAGGCCGGCAACCTCCCGGTCAAGCTCTGGTACTCCGGCTCGTACTACCGCTACGAGCGCCCGCAGAAGGGCCGCTACCGGCACTTCTCGCAGGTCGGCGCGGAGGCCATCGGCGCCGAGGACCCGGCGCTGGACGCCGAGCTGATCATCCTGGCGAACGACGCCTACCGCTCGCTGGGCCTGCGGAACTTCCGCATCCTGCTCAACAGCCTCGGCGACAAGGAGTGCCGCCCCGCCTACCGGGCCGCGCTGCAGGACTTCCTGCGCGCCCTGGACCTGGACGAGGACACCCGCCGCCGGATCGAGATCAACCCGCTGCGGGTGCTCGACGACAAGCGCGCGGACGTGCAGAAGCAGCTCGTCGGCGCGCCGCTGCTGCGCGACCACCTCTGCGAGAACTGCAAGGCGTACCACGAGCAGGTCCGCGAGCTGCTGACCGCGGCGGGCGTGGCGTACGAGGACGACCCCAAGCTGGTCCGCGGCCTGGACTACTACACCCGTACCACCTTCGAGTTCGTCCACGACGGGCTGGGCTCGCAGTCCGCGGTGGGCGGCGGCGGCCGGTACGACGGCCTGTCCGAGATGATCGGCGGCCCCGCGCTGCCGTCGGTGGGCTGGGCGCTCGGCGTGGACCGTACGGTCCTGGCGCTGGAGGCCGAGGGCGTGGAGCTGGAGATTCCCGCCAGTACCGCGGTCTTCGCGGTGCCGCTGGGCGAGGAGGCCCGCCGGGTGCTCTTCGGCACGGTCACCGAGCTGCGCAGGGCCGGTCTCGCGACCGACTTCGCGTACGGCGGCAAGGGCCTGAAGAACGCCATGAAGTCCGCGAACCGCTCCGGTGCGCGGCTCGCGATCGTCGCGGGCGAGCGGGACCTGGCCGAGGGCGTGGTCCAGCTCAAGGACCTGGAGAGCGGCGATCAGTCGCCGGTCGCGCTGGACGGAATCGTGGCTGCCGTCCAGGCGAAGCTGAGCTGAAACCCGTAGGACTTTCGTGCGAAGGGGTCCGGTGGCCTGATGGCCGCCGGGCCCTTCGTCATGGGCCACAAGCCACTTCCGGTGCGGTCGGCTTTATGCCCTTCGAACGGTGCCCGGTGCACCCCTTGCGGCACAATGTGAGGCTCCAACGGGCGGTTACACGACGGGATCGACGGAACGGCGATATGACGACGACTACGCTTGATGACGTGTCCACCACCGACCATGGCCGTACGGATGGCGACGGCACCATCGGAGCGGGTCGCCCCTTCGCGCTGCTCCTGGTGATCACCGGCGCGCTCGGCCTCCTCGCGGCCTGGGTCATCACCCTCGACAAGTTCAAGCTGCTCGAGGACCCGAACTTCAAGCCGGCCTGCAGCATCAACCCGATCATTTCCTGCGGCAACATCATGAAGAGCGCGCAGGCCGAGGTCTTCGGCTTCCCGAACCCGATGGCCGGGCTCGTCGGCTTCGGCGTCGTCATCGCCATCGGCATGGCCGTGCTCGCCGGCGCCCGCTTCAAGGCGTGGTACTGGATCGGCCTGAACATCGGCACGCTGCTCGGCACGGTCTTCTGCATGTGGCTGATGAGCCAGTCCCTGTACGTCATCAACTCGCTGTGCCTGTGGTGCACGCTCACCTGGCTCGTGACGATCCTGATGTTCTGGTACACCACCGTGCACAACATCAAGCACCGGATCATCCCGCTGCCCACGGGCCTGCGGAACACCGTCCTGGAGTTCCACTGGGTCGTGCCGGTGCTCTGGTACGGCGTGATCGGGCTGCTGATCCTCACGAAGTGGTGGACGCAGTACTGGAGCACGCTGCTCTGAGGCGTTTCTGAGACCCCTCCGAGGCGTCTCTGAGGCGTCTTTGATCAGGCGCCCGGCCGCGTTGTCAGTGCCGTGAATTAAGGTCGAAGCGTGGAGCCCGACCTGTTCACCGCCGCTGCCGAAGACCGCCAGGAGAAGGACCCCGCGGGGTCCCCGCTCGCCGTACGGATGCGCCCGCGCACCCTGGACGAGGTGGTCGGCCAGCAGCATCTGCTCAAGCCCGGGTCGCCGCTGCGGCGGCTGGTGGGCGAGGGGGAGGGCGGTCCGGCCGGGCCCTCCTCGGTGTTCCTGTGGGGCCCGCCCGGCATCGGCAAGACCACCCTCGCGTACGTCGTCAGCCAGGCGACCAACAAGCGCTTCGTGGAGCTCTCCGCGATCACCGCGGGGGTGAAGGAGGTGCGGTCCGTCATCGACGGCGCCCGCCGCGCCTCCGGCGGGTACGGAAAAGAGACCGTCCTCTTCCTGGACGAGATCCACCGCTTCAGCAAGGCCCAGCAGGACTCCCTGCTCCCGGCGGTGGAGAACCGCTGGGTGACCCTCATCGCGGCGACCACGGAGAACCCGTACTTCTCGGTGATCTCCCCGCTGCTCTCCCGCTCGCTGCTGCTGACGCTGGAGCCGCTGACCGACGACGATCTGCGCGGGCTGCTGAAGCGCGCGCTGACCGATGCGCGCGGGCTCGCGGGCGCGGTGACGCTGCCCGAGGACACCGAGGCACATCTGCTGCGCATCGCGGGCGGCGACGCGCGCCGGGCGCTGACGGCCCTGGAGGCCGGTGCCGGGTCCGCGATCTCCAAGGGCGAGAAGGAGATCAGCCTCCAGACCCTGGAGGAGTCCGTCGACCGGGCGGCGGTGAAGTACGACCGGGCCGGTGACCAGCACTATGACGTGGCGAGCGCGCTGATCAAGTCCATCCGCGGCTCGGACGTGGACGCCGCGCTGCACTATCTGGCGCGCATGATCGAGGCGGGCGAGGACCCGCGGTTCATCGCCCGGCGGCTGATGATCTCCGCGAGCGAGGACATCGGGCTGGCCGACCCGACCGCGCTGCAGACCGCGGTGGCCGCCGCGCAGGCCGTCGCGATGATCGGCTTCCCCGAGGCCCGGATCACGCTGAGCCAGGCGACGATCGCGCTGGCCCTCGCGCCCAAGTCGAACGCGGCGTACATGGCGATCGACGCGGCCCTCGCCGACGTCCGCGCGGGCCTGGCGGGCCCCGTGCCGACGCATCTGCGCGACTCGCACTACAAGGGCGCGGAGAAGCTCGGCCACGGCAAGGGCTACCAGTACCCGCACGACCTCCCCGGCGGCATCGCGGCGCAGCAGTACGCGCCGGACGAGGTGCACGGCAAGCGGTACTACACCCCGACGCGGTACGGCTCGGAGGCGCGGTACTACGACGTGGTGGAGCGGGTGCGCAGCAGGCTGGCGGGGGAGGCGGGGCCGTCGGGGGAGTGAGACGGGCGCGGAAGCGGCCGTTCCGGCGCCGCACGGCAGGGCCCTGTCGAACGGGGGCCGCTCACGAGATATCTTGATGTCGAGCAATGTTGCAGACGTGGAGCGGAGCACCGGTGACTGACTCGACCATCATCTATACGCACACCGACGAGGCCCCGGCCCTGGCGACGTATTCGTTCCTGCCGGTGATCGAGGCCTACGCCTCGACGGCCGGTGTCGCCGTCGAGAGCCGTGACATCTCGCTGGCGGGCCGGATCATCGCCAGCTTCCCCGAGCGTCTTCGGGAGGACCAGCGCATCGACGACGCGCTCGCCGAGCTCGGTGAGCTGGCGAAGACGCCCGAGGCGAACATCATCAAGCTGCCGAACATCTCGGCCTCGATCCCGCAGCTCAAGGCCGCGATCGCCGAGCTGCAGGAGCAGGGCTACGCCCTCCCGGACTACCCGGACGACCCGAAGACCGACGAGGAGCGCGACATCCGCGCCCGGTACGACAAGGTCAAGGGCAGCGCCGTCAACCCGGTCCTGCGCGAGGGCAACTCCGACCGCCGCGCCCCCGCGTCGGTCAAGAACTACGCCAAGGCCAACCCGCACCGCATGGGTGCCTGGTCCGCCGACTCCAAGACCAACGTCGCGCACATGACCGGCGACGACTTCCGCTCCACCGAGAAGTCGGTCGTCATCGCCGAGGACGGCACGCTGCGCATCGAGCTGGTCGGTGACGACGGCTCGACCACGGTGCTGCGCGAGTCGGTGCCGGTGCTGGCGGGCGAGGTCGTGGACGCCTCCGTCATGCGCGTCGGCGCGCTGCGCGAGTTCCTCAAGGAGCAGGTCGCCCGCGCCAAGGCCGAGGGCGTGCTGTTCTCGGTGCACCTCAAGGCCACGATGATGAAGGTCTCCGACCCGATCATCTTCGGTCACGTCGTGCGCGCCTTCTTCCCGAAGACCTTCGCGAAGTACGCGGACGCGCTCGCCGGCGCCGGCCTGACCCCGAACGACGGCCTCGGCGGCATCTGGAAGGGCCTGGAGGCGCTGCCCCAGGGCGAGGAGATCAAGGCGTCCTTCGACGCCGAGCTCGCCGAGGGCCCGGACCTGGCGATGGTCGACTCGCACCGCGGCATCACCAACCTGCACGTCCCGAGCGACGTCATCGTCGACGCCTCCATGCCGGCCATGATCCGCACCTCGGGCCACATGTGGAACAAGGACGACCAGGAGCAGGACACCCTCGCGGTCATCCCGGACAGCAGCTACGCCGGCATCTACCAGGCCGTCATCGACGACTGCAAGGCGAACGGCGCGTACGACCCCTCCACCATGGGCTCGGTGCCGAACGTCGGTCTGATGGCGCAGAAGGCCGAGGAGTACGGCAGCCACGACAAGACCTTCGAGGTGCCCGCCACCGGCACCGTGCGGGTCGTCGACGGCAACGGCACCGCGCTGCTGGAGCAGACGGTCAGCGCCGGCGACATCTTCCGCGCCTGCCAGACCAAGGACATCCCGATCCGCGACTGGGTCAAGCTGGCCGTCACCCGCGCCCGCGCGACCGGCGACCCGGCCGTGTTCTGGCTGGACGAGGGCCGCGCGCACGACGCGAACCTCATCGCCAAGGTCAAGCAGTACCTCCCGGAGCACGACACCGAGGGCCTGCAGATCGAGATCATGTCCCCGTTCGAGGCGACCAAGTTCTCCGTGGAGCGCATCCGCCGCGGCGAGAACACGATCTCCGTCACCGGCAACGTGCTGCGTGACTACCTCACCGACCTGTTCCCGATCCTGGAGCTCGGCACGAGCGCCAAGATGCTCTCGGTCGTGCCGCTCATCAACGGCGGTGGCCTCTTCGAGACCGGCGCCGGCGGCTCCGCGCCCAAGCACGTCCAGCAGCTCGTCAAGGAGAACTACCTGCGCTGGGACAGCCTGGGTGAGTTCCTCGCGCTCGCGGTGAGCTTCGAGCACCTCGCGCAGAAGACGGGCAACGCGCGCGCCCAGGTGCTCGCCGACACCCTCGACCGCGCGACCGGCACCTTCCTCGCGGAGAACAAGTCGCCCAGCCGCAAGCTCGGCGGCATCGACAACCGCGGCAGCCACTTCTACCTGGCCCTGTACTGGGCGCAGGAGCTGGCCAAGCAGACCGAGGACGCCAAGCTGGCCGAGGCGTTCGCGGAGCTGGCCAAGACGCTGGCCGAGCAGGAGCAGACGATCGTCGACGAGCTGGTCGCCGTTCAGGGCAAGCCCGTCGACATCGGCGGCTACTACCAGCCCGAGGTGGCCAAGGCCGCGGCCGTCATGCGGCCGTCCGCCACGCTGAACAAGGCGCTCGCCTCGCTCAGCGCCTGACGCAGGCCCGGCGGGCAGCCGCCCGCAGGCGAACCGCCCCTCCCGGCACGATGCCGGGAGGGGCGGTCCCGTTTGCGGAGGGCGGCGCGTGCTCCGGGGCGGCGGCCGGCGGCGCGTGCCCGGGGCCGGCCGGGGCAGGCGCCGTCGCCGGCTCTCACGCCGCCGCGTCGAAGAGGTGGTGCATCGCCCGCCGCAGCTCCATCAGGTCACGCACGGGCTCGGGGAAGTCGAAACGGGCGTCGAAGACCTGGTGGCCGGGGTCGGCGAAGCGGACCCGCAGCCCGAAGCGGTCCAGCGCCACCGGTACGACCGTGCCGCGCGCCGCGCACACCCGCTCGGCCCGGTCGCCGAGCAGCCCGCACAGGTCGCGCACCTGCTCGCCGTGCGAGGAGTGCAGATGCTGCAGCAGCTCGGCCTCGTGGCCCGCCACGGGGTCCGGAGCGGCCTGCGTGAATTCCTCGGGCTCGACGGAGTCCGCGCCCCACAGGTCGTCCACGGTGGCCTCGCCGACCTCCAGGCGCAGCATCATCCAGGCGCCCCGCCCGACGGTGCCGGGCAGCGGGTCGGGGCGCAGCGCCTCGCCGATGCCCAGCAGTTCGCCGACGGGGTGCCGTTCGGCGAGCAGCCGGGCTGCCTGGGCCCGGTCCTCGCCGCGTACGGGGGTGAGCCAGCCGGCGACCCAGGCGCGGCCGCGGATGCGGTGCGGTACCGAGACGGGGGCGACATCCGTGAGTTCCATCACGGCGGTGACGTCGTCGTCCTGGGCGTGTGCGGCGGCCCGGGCGGCCGCTGAATCCCCAGGAACCAGGAGTAGCACGTCTCCTGAGGCGTCGACCGTTCTGCAGGCGGGCGCGGCGAAGCCGGGTTCGTCGAGATCGTGGACTCCGGGAATGGTCAGAGACGCCATAGCATGGGAATCCACGAGGGTTCGCACACGCTCGGCGGCGGTCGGCTGCTGGGCGTCTTCCGTGGGACGCGGCTGACCCGCCTCGGTGCTCTGGCCAGCACTGGGCAGGGGGTTCCCAGGTCGATACATGCGGTCTCCTCGCGCTGCTAAGGTAAGCCTCACCTAACTTACATGGAGGTCCGTTCCACGTGAACCAGTCGCGTCCCAAGGTCAAGAAGTCCCGCGCGCTCGGCATCGCGCTGACTCCGAAGGCCGTCAAGTACTTCGAGGCCCGTCCGTACCCGCCCGGCGAGCACGGCCGTGGTCGCAAGCAGAACAGTGACTACAAGGTCCGGCTGCTGGAGAAGCAGCGGCTGCGCGCCCAGTACGACATCAGCGAGCGCCAGATGGTGCGGGCCTACGACCGTGCCCGCAAGGTCGACATGAAGACCGGCGAGGCGCTGATCATCGAGCTGGAGCGCCGCCTGGACGCGCTCGTCCTGCGCTCCGGCCTGGCCCGTACGATCTACCAGGCCCGTCAGATGGTCGTGCACGGCCACATCTCGGTGAACGACCGCAAGGTCGACAAGCCGTCCTTCCGCGTCCGCCCCGGCGACGTGGTGATGGTCCGCGAGCGCAGCCGCGAGAAGCACCCCTTCCAGGTCGCGCGCGAGGGTGGCTACGCCCCCGACGGCGAGACCCCGCGCTACCTGGAGGTCAACCTCCAGGCGCTGGCGTTCCGCCTGGACCGGGACCCCAACCGCAAGGAGATCCCGGTCATCTGCGACGAGCAGCTCGTCGTCGAGTACTACGCGCGCTGAGCGAGCAGCCCGGCAGCGCACGGCCCGCGCGCCGCTTCCGTGGCGCGCGCTGCCTCAGCCCGCCGTCTCCCCGCCGTTCGCGGCAGGGGACACGGCGGGCTCGCTGCTTTCCGGGGGCCTGCTGCCCGCCCCGCCGCGCGGCCGGGGGAGACCGCCCAGAATCCGCGCGACGGCCGCGTCCAGATCCAGCGCCCGGCCCCGCCGCGCGGCCGCCTCGTACCCCGCGTCGCCCAGTTCCCCGCGCGCCCGCCGCTCGCACAGCGCGTGCGGCTGGTTGAAGTACCGGGAGCCGAACAGCGGCGGCCCGACCGACGGCCAGATCCGCGCCGCGGCCCCCTGCAGCACCGCCGCCTCCGGCGCGTCCCCCTCGTCCAGCGTGATCAGCGCCAGCAGCTCCACCGCCAGCACCGCGCCCAGCAGATCGTGAAAGGCGTGGTTGATCAGCAGGCACTCGGTCAGCAGCCGGCGCGCGCCCGCCAGCTCCCCGCGTGTCCAGGCCGCATACGCCAGGACGTACAGCGCGTACGCCTGTGCCCACCGCTCGCCGTGATCCGCGCACACCTCCCGGACCTCGGCGCACAGCTCCTCGGCCGCCGCGAGATCGCCGCCGAAGGCCACCGCCATGGCCAGTTCGATCTGCGCCATCAGTACGTTGCTGTTCAGCTCGCCGATCTCGCGGTAGGCCGCCAGCGCCGCCCGCAGCAGCGTTTCGGCGCGCGGCATGTCGTCCCCGGTCAGCGCCAGACAGCCCAGGCGGTGCTGCGCATAGGCGGCGGCCCGCGCGTTCCCCGCGCGCTCCGCCTCCGCACGGCACTGCTCCAGCGCGAGCAGCGCACCGGCCGGGTCTCCCTGGAGCACCGCGACATAGCCGGTCACCCACAGCGCCTTCAGCCGCGCGTCCTGATGGTCGGCCGGCATCTCCAGGGACCGCTCCAGCCAGTGCCGCCCCTCCGACAGCCGGCCGCAGCCGACCCAGAAGAACCACAGCGTCCCGGCCAGGAACTGCCCCAAGTACGCCTCTTCCGGCACCTCCAGACTGTGCTCCAGCGCCAGCCGCACATTGGGCAGCTCCACGTCGAGGCGGGCCGCCACCTCGTCCTGCCGGGGCCCGAACCAGTCCAGCTCGCACCAGGTGGCCAGGCCCACGTACCAGTCGCGGTGCCGGCGCCGCAGCCGCGCGGTGTCCTCCAGCGCCGCCAGCCAGTCCGCGCCGTAGGCCCGTACCGTGTCCAGCATCCGGTAACGCACCCCGACCCGGGTTTCCTCGCGGACCACCACCGACTGCGCGACCAGCTCGGTCAGCACCTCCAGCAGCTCGTCGGCGGGCAGATCGGGCCCCGAGCAGACGTACTCGGCCGCCTCCAGGTCGAACTGCCCGGCGAACACCGAGAGCCGCGCCCACAGCAGCCGCTCCTGCGGCGTGCACAGCTCATGGCTCCAGCCGATGGCCGTGCGCAGTGTCTGGTGGCGCGGCAGGGCGTCCCGGTCGGTACCGGTCAGCAGCCGGAAGCGGTCGTCCAGCCGGCGCAGCACCTGGTCCACGGAGAGAGCGCGCAGCCGGCCGGCGGCCAGCTCCAGGGCGAGCGGGATGCCGTCGAGGCGGTGGCACAGCTCGGCGACCGCCGCGCTGTTGGCCTCGTCGACGGTGAAGTCCGGGACCACGCAGCCGGCCCGGTCGGCGAACAGTTCGCCCGCCGCCGGGTCCGGCAGCGGCAGCAGCGGATAGGTCCGCTCCCCGGGCAGGCCCAGCGGGCGCCGGCCCGCGGCCAGCACCCGCACGCCGGGCGCCCGCCGCAGGAGCTGCGCGACCAGTGGCGCGCACTCGGCAACCAGGTGCTCGTAGCCGTCCAGGACGAGGAGCAGCTCGCTGTCGGCGAGGTCGTCGCAGAGCGTCTCGCGGGCCGGGCGGCCGCTGTGGTCGGCCAGCGCCAGCGACTCGGCGACGGCGTGGTCCAGCAAGTGCGGCTCCTGCACGGCGGACAGCTCGATCAGCCACACCCCGTCGCGGAAGCGATCCGCCAGTGCCCGGCCGGCCCGCGTCGCGAGCCGGGTCTTGCCCACCCCGCCCATGCCCGTGAGCGTGACCAGCCGTGCGGCCGCCACCATTCCGGTCAGTGCGGCCAGTTCGTCCTCGCGCCCGACGAACCGGTTCAGTTCCGCGGGCAGATTGCCCGGAGCGGGCGAGCGGCGGCAGCGGTCTTGGGAAGCAGCGGGGTCCGGTCCCCGGGAGCGTCGCATGGCACACGGAGCGTACTCGGAGGTGTGCGGACCGTACAATCGCGCCGCTCTGTCCCGGGCACGTGCTCCGGCGTACCGACGCCGACCCGGAAAGCGGCCGTGGCACACGGGAACACGGTGCGGAGCGGGAGCCCCGGCGCGATAGGGTCGAAGTCTGCCGATCGAGCAGGACGAGACAAGCAGAGAACCAGTCGGAAAGTGGTGTGCGCGTGTCCGGTGGAGAGGTGGCCGGGATCCTCGTGGCCGTCTTCTGGGCGATCCTCGTGTCGTTCCTCGCCCTCGTGCTGGTGAGGCTCGCGCAGACGCTCAAGGCGACCACCAAGATGGTCTCCGAGGTGTCCGAGAAGGCCGTGCCGCTGCTCGCCGACGCCTCCGCGACCGTCCGCTCCGCGCACACGCAGCTCGCCCGCGTCGACGCAATCACCTCCGACGTCCAGGAGGTCACGGCCAACGCGTCCGCGCTCTCCTCGACCGTCTCCTCCGCCTTCGGCGGCCCGCTGGTCAAGGTCGCGGCGTTCGGCTACGGCGTCCGCCGCGCGCTCGGCAAGAAGGGCGCGCCCGAGCCCGAGCACACCGTCGTCGTCGGCCGCACCCTGCCCGCCGCCCGCCGGAGCGGGCGCCGCACCCGTCGCTCCAAGGACTGATCACGCGATGTTCCGCCGCGCATTCTGGTTCACCACCGGCGCAGCCGCCGGGGTGTGGGCCACCAACAAGGTCCACCGCAAACTGCGCAAGCTCCAGCCCGACAGTCTCGCGGCCCAGGCCGCGGACAAGGCGGTGGAGACCGGACACCGGCTGCGTCAATTTGCATTGGACGTACGCGACGGAATGGCGGACCGTGAAGAGCAGTTGCACGAAGCGCTCGGTCTGACGGAGACCGGAGCGGCGCGCGAGCTGCCGCCCGCCCGGCCGGCCGCCGCGCTCGAACCGCACCACCCCACGACACGCATCACCCGGACAACCGGACCGAACCGAAACGAGGACCACTGATGGAGTCGGCTGAAATCCGCCGCCGCTGGCTGAGCTTCTTCGAGGAGCGCGGGCACACCGTCGTGCCTTCGGCGTCGCTCATCGCGGACGACCCGACGCTGCTGCTGGTCCCCGCGGGCATGGTCCCCTTCAAGCCGTACTTCCTCGGCGAGGTCAAGCCGCCCGCGCCGCGCGCCACCAGCGTCCAGAAGTGCGTGCGCACGCCGGACATCGAAGAGGTCGGCAAGACCACCCGGCACGGCACGTTCTTCCAGATGTGCGGCAACTTCTCCTTCGGCGACTACTTCAAGGAAGGCGCCATCAAGTACGCCTGGGAGCTGCTGACCAGCTCGCAGGACGACGGCGGCTACGGCCTGGACCCGGAGAAGCTCTGGATCACCGTCTACCTGGACGACGACGAGGCCGAGCGCATCTGGCACGAGGTCGTCGGCGTGCCCAAGGAGCGCATCCAGCGCCTGGGCAAGAAGGAGAACTACTGGTCCATGGGCGTGCCCGGCCCGTGCGGCCCGTGCTCCGAGATCAACTACGACCGCGGCCCCGAGTTCGGCGTCGAGGGCGGCCCGGCCGTCAACGACGAGCGGTACGTGGAGATCTGGAACCTGGTCTTCATGCAGTACGAGCGCGGCGCGGGGACCTCGAAGGAGGACTTCGAGATCCTCGGCGAGCTGCCCAGCAAGAACATCGACACCGGTCTGGGTCTCGAGCGCCTCGCCATGATCCTGCAGGGCGTACAGAACATGTACGAGACCGACACCCTGCGCGTCGTCATCGACAAGGCCACCGACCTGACCGGCGTCGCCTACGGTGCCGGCCACGACACCGACGTCTCGCTGCGCGTCGTCGCCGACCACATCCGTACGTCCGTCATGCTCATCGGCGACGGCGTCACGCCCGGCAACGAGGGCCGCGGTTACGTGCTGCGCCGCATCATGCGCCGCGCCATCCGCAACATGCGCCTGCTGGGCGCCACCGACCCGGTCGTCGCCGACCTGGTCGACGTGGTCATCAAGACGATGGGCCAGCAGTACCCGGAGCTGCTCCAGGACCGCAAGCGCATCGAGACCGTCGCCCTCGCCGAGGAGGCCGCCTTCCTCAAGACGCTGAAGGCCGGCACGAACATCCTCGACACCGCCGTGACCGAGACCAAGGCCGGCGGCGGCACGGTCCTCTCCGGCGACAAGGCGTTCCTGCTCCACGACACCTGGGGCTTCCCGATCGACCTCACCCTCGAAATGGCCGCCGAGCAGGGCCTGTCGGTGGACGAGACCGGGTTCCGCCGCCTGATGAAGGAGCAGCGGGAGCGCGCCAAGGCCGACGCCCAGGCCAAGAAGCACGGCCACGCCGACCTGTCCGCCTACCGCGAGGTCGCCGACAGCTCCGGCTCGACGGTCTTCACCGGCTACACCAACACCCAGGGCGAGTCCTCCGTGGTCGGCCTGCTGGTCGACGGTGTCTCCGCTCCTGCCGCCCACGAGGGCGACGAGGTCGAGGTCGTCCTGGACCGCACGCCGTTCTACGCCGAGGGCGGCGGCCAGCTCGCCGACACCGGCCGCATCAAGACCGACACCGGCGCCGTGATCGAGGTCCGCGACGTCCAGCAGCCGGTCCCGGGCGTCACCGTGCACAAGGGCTCGGTCCAGGTCGGCGAGATCACCGTGGGCTCGCCCGCGTACGCCGCCATCGACGTCACGCGCCGCCGGGCCATCGCCCGCGCCCACAGCGCCACGCACCTCACCCACCAGGCGCTGCGCGACGCCCTCGGCCCGACGGCCGCCCAGGCCGGTTCGGAGAACTCCCCGGGCCGCTTCCGGTTCGACTTCGGCTCGCCGACCGCCGTGCCCGGCACGGTCCTCACGGACGTCGAGCAGAAGATCAACGAGGTCCTCTCGCGCGAACTGGACGTCACCGCCGAGGTGATGAGCATGGACGACGCCAAGAAGCAGGGCGCCATCGCCGAGTTCGGCGAGAAGTACGGCGACCGGGTGCGTGTGGTGACCATCGGCGACTTCTCCAAGGAGCTGTGCGGCGGTACGCACGTCCACAACACCGCCCAGCTCGGCCTGGTGAAGCTGCTCGGCGAGTCCTCCATCGGCTCCGGCGTGCGCCGCGTGGAGGCCCTGGTCGGCGTCGACGCGTACAACTTCCTGGCCCGTGAGCACACGGTCGTCTCGCAGCTCACCGAGCTGGTCAAGGGCCGGCCCGAGGAGCTGCCGGAGAAGATCTCCGGCGTGCTGGCCAAGCTCAAGGACGCCGAGAAGCAGATCGAGCAGTTCCGCGCGGAGAAGGTCCTGCAGGCCGCCGCCGGGCTCGCCGAGGGCGCCAAGAACGTGGGCGGCATCGCGCTGGCCTCCGGCCGGGTGCCCGACGGCACCTCCGCCGACGACCTGCGCAAGCTCGTCCTGGACGTGCGCGGCCGGATCCCGTCCGACCGCCCGGCCGTGGTCGCCCTGTTCACGGTCACCAACGGCCGCCCGCTGACCGTCATCGCCACCAACGAGGCCGCCCGTGAGCGCGGCATCAAGGCCGGTGACCTGGTCCGTACGGCCGCCAAGACCCTCGGCGGCGGTGGCGGCGGCAAGCCGGACGTCGCCCAGGGCGGCGGCCAGAACGCCGCGGCCGTACCCGAGGCCATCGAGGCCGTCGAGCGGCTCGTGGCGCAGGCGGGCTGACCGTTGCGACGAGGCAGGCGGATCGCCGTCGACGTCGGGGACGCCCGGATCGGGGTCGCCTCGTGCGACCCCGACGGGGTCCTCGCGACCCCGGTGGAGACCGTGCCGGGACGTGACGTCCCGGCCGCCCACCGGCGCCTGGCGGCGATCATCGAGGAGTACGAACCGCTGGAGGTCGTCGTCGGCCTGCCCCGCTCCCTGAACGGGGGAGAGGGGCCGGCCGCGGCCAAGGTGCGGGCCTTCGCGCAGGAGATGGCGAAGAACATCGCGCCGGTGCCGGTACGGCTGGTGGACGAGCGGATGTCGACGGTCACCGCGGCTCAGGGGATGCGCGCCTCCGGCGTGAAGGCCAAGAAGGGACGTTCCGCCATCGATCAGGCGGCGGCCGTGGTCATCCTCCAGAGCGCCCTGGAAACCGAACGCACGTCCGGACAGGTCCCTGGTGAGAGCGTCGAGGCGGGCGGCTGATCGCGGTACGGTAACGTTCCGCGCGACCGGCCGCGTTCGAACAGTGGCTCGTGCAAGAAGAGGCGGTCAGTACGTCAGCCGCGCTGCCGACCACGGAGCGCACCGCCTCGCGGCTCTAGGGGATCGATGACTGAGTACGGCCGGGGCTACGGCTCCGAACCCTGGCATCCCGAGGACCCTCTCTACGGGGAGTCCTACGGTGACCAGGGCGCCTACGGCGGCCAGGCTTCCTACGGGAACCAGGACCCTTACGCGGGGCAGCAGCAGCCCGGCTGGGGCGCCCCCGGGCCGGAGCAGCAGCCCCACCACGAGTACGGCGCGTACGACGCGTACGGCCAGGCCGGGCAGCCCGGCGGCGTGCCGTACGACCCGTACGGTCAGCAGCACGACCCCTACGCCGGCGCGGCGCCGGACTACTACGGCACGCACGACGGCTACCCGCCGCCGCACCAGCCCCAGCAGATGAGACACGACCAGACGGCGCCAATGCCCGTCGTGCCCCCGGAGCCGCAGGCCGGCGACTGGCAGACCGCGGGGCACGACGAGCCCTGGCACGACGAGCCGGCCCGGCCCGAGCCGGAGCCCGAGCACGCCTTCTTCTCCGGCGGCGACGCGGACCACGACGCCGAGGACGACGATCCCGCACCGCGCGAGAACCGCCGGTCGGCGCGCGAGCGCCGCGGCAAGGAGCAGCGCCCGAAGCGGCGCGGCCGCGGGCTCGCCACGGTCGTCGTCCTCGCGGTGCTCGCCGGCGGCGGCTACCTCGCCTACGACCGCTTCGGCCCCGCGCCGGACTACGAGGGCGCGGGCACCGGCAGCGTGCAGGTGGAGATTCCGGACGGCTCGCCGGTGCTGCAGATGGGGCTGCTCCTCAAGGAGGAGGGCGTCGTCAAGAGTGCCGACGCGTTCACCGAAGCGGTCACCGAGAACGCCAAGGCCAAGGCGGGCCTCCAGCCGGGCGTCTACACGCTGCGCAAGGAGATGTCGGCGGCCTCGGCCGTGGCGCTGATGCTCAGCCCGGAGAGCCGCAACAACCTGACGATTCCCGAGGGCTCGCGCGCCGTCGCGGTCTACGAGCGCATCGACAAGAAGCTCGACCTGAAGGCCGGTACGACCAAGGGTGTCGCCGCGAGCCAGGCGAAGAATCTCGGCCTGCCGTCCTGGGCGGACGACGATCCCGACATAAAGGATCCGCTGGAAGGCTTCCTGTACCCCTCGACGTACGAGGTGAACAAGAAGACGAAACCGGCGGATGTGCTCAAACAGATGGTCGCGCGGGCCAAGCAGAACTACGCCCGTTACGACCTGGCGGGACAGGCGAAGAAACTCGGTCTGGATTCGCCGCTGGACCTCGTCACGGTCGCCAGCCTCACCCAGGCCGAGGGCACCTCGCACGACGATTTCCGCAAGATGGCCGAGGTCGTCTACAACCGCCTGGACCCGGGCAATTCCCAGACCTACGGCAAGCTCGAATTCGACTCGACGTACAACTACATCAAGAACCAGAGCGAACTCGACATTCCGATCAGCGCCATCAAGAACTACGACAACCCCTACAACACGTACTACTACAAGGGGCTGCCGCCGGGGCCGATCGGTAATCCGGGTGAGGACGCGCTGAAGGCGTCGATCAACCCGACCGAGGACGGCTGGTACTACTTCGTCGCCATCAACGGGAAGACGAAGTTCGCCAAGACCTACGCCGAGCACGAAAAGCTCGTCGAGGAATTCAACAAGACCCGCTAGAACCAAGACCCGCTAGAACGCTGAGGACGGACCGGTGTCGGCAACCCACCACAAGGCGGCGGTCCTCGGATCGCCCATCGCCCACTCGCTCTCGCCGGTGCTGCACCGCGCCGCGTACGACGAACTGGGCCTGGCCGGCCGGGAGTACGGCCGCTTCGAGATCGACGAGGCGGCCCTGCCCGGCTTCCTGGCGGGGCTGGACGACGCCGAGTGGGCGGGCCTCTCGCTCACCATGCCGCTCAAGCGTGCGGTCATCCCGCTGCTGGACGGGATCAGCGACACCGCCGCCGCCGTCGAGGCCGTGAACACCGTGATCTTCACCGAGGACGGCCACCGCATCGGTGACAACACCGACATCCCCGGCATCCAGGAGGCGCTGCGCGAGCGGGGCGTGACGAGCGTCGAGAGCGCCGCCATCCTCGGGGCGGGTGCCACCGCCTCCTCGGCGCTGGCCGCGCTCGCCCGCATCTGCACCGGCGAGGTGACCGTGTACGTCCGCAGCCAGGCGCGCGCGGACGAGATGCGCGGCTGGGGCGAGCGGCTGGGCGTCACCGTGCGCACCGCCCTCTGGGACGCCGCCGCGAGCGCCTTCGCCGCGCCCCTGGTGATCGCCACCACCCCGGCCGGGACCACGGACGCGCTGGCCGGCGCGGTGCCCGAGCGCCCCGGCACCCTCTTCGACGTGCTGTACGAGCCGTGGCCCACCGCGCTCGCGGCCGCCTGGTCGGCGCGCGGCGGCGCCGTCGTCGGCGGCCTGGACCTCCTGGTCCACCAGGCCGTCCTGCAGGTCGAGCAGATGACCGGCTGCGAGCGGGCCCCGCTGGCCGCGATGCGCAAGGCGGGCGAGGCGGCGCTGGCGGCCCGCTGACCGCCGCGTGCCGGGTCGCCGGCCGGGGCCGGACGCGGAGGCGGCGGTCCGCTCCCTGGACTGGCCGCCGGCCGCGGCGCCGGACGTGGGAGGATCAGGGGAAGACCGTACGCGCAGTACACGAGGAGCACCGTTGAGCAGGTTGCGCTGGCTGACGGCGGGGGAGTCGCACGGCCCCGCACTGGTGGCGACGCTGGAGGGCCTTCCGGCCGGCGTCCCCGTTACCACGGACATGGTGGCGGACGCCCTGGCCCGTCGCCGGCTCGGCTATGGCCGCGGTGCCCGTATGAAGTTCGAGCGCGACGAGGTGACCTTCCTCGGCGGCGTCCGGCACGGCCTGTCGCTGGGCTCGCCCATCGCGATCATGGTGGGCAACACCGAGTGGCCCAAGTGGGAAAAGGTCATGGCGGCCGACCCGGTCGACGAGGCGGAGCTGGCCGAGCTGGCCCGTAACGCGCCGCTGACCCGCCCGCGCCCCGGCCACGCGGACCTGGCCGGCATGCAGAAGTACGGCTTCGACGAGGCCCGCCCGGTCCTGGAGCGTGCCTCGGCGCGCGAGACCGCGGCCCGGGTGGCGCTGGGCGCCGTGGCCCGCTCCTACCTCAAGGAGACGGCCGGCATCGAGATCGTCAGCCACGTCGTCGAGCTGGCCGCCGCCAAGGCGCCGTACGGCGTGTACCCCAAGCCCTCCGACGTGGAGAAGCTGGACGCGGACCCGGTGCGCTGCCTGGACGAGGCGGCGTCGGAGGCGATGGTCGCGGAGATCGACCAGGCCCACAAGGACGGCGACACCCTCGGCGGTGTCGTCGAGGTCCTCGCCTACGGCGTACCGGTCGGCCTCGGCAGCCACGTCCACTGGGACCGCCGCCTGGACGCCCGGCTGGCCGGTGCCCTCATGGGCATCCAGGCGATCAAGGGCGTCGAGGTCGGCGACGGCTTCGACCTGGCCCGCGTGCCCGGCTCGAAGGCGCACGACGAGATCCTCGCGACGGACGACGGCATCAAGCGCGCTTCCGGCCGCGCCGGCGGCACCGAGGGCGGTCTGACGACCGGCGAGCTGCTGCGCGTCCGCGCCGCGATGAAGCCGATCGCGACCGTGCCGCGCGCCCTGGCCACCGTGGACGTGTCCACCGGTGAGGTCGCGCAGGCCCACCACCAGCGCTCCGACGTCTGCGCCGTGCCGGCCGCCGGCATCGTGGCCGAGGCCATGGTGGCGCTGGTCCTCGCGGACGCCGTCGCGGAGAAGTTCGGCGGCGACAGCGTGCCCGAGACCCGCCGGAACGTCGAGTCGTTCCTCGAGAACCTGGCGATCCGGTGACCGGTCCGGCCGTCGTCCTCGTCGGCCCCATGGGGGTGGGGAAGACCACGACCGGAATGGCGCTCGCCGAGCGCCTGGGCACCACCTTCCGGGACACCGACGCGGACATCGTCGCGGGCGCCGGCAAGCCGATCTCGGAGATCTTCATCGACGAGGGCGAGCCGCACTTCCGCGAGCTGGAGCGGCAGGCCGTACGCGCCGCGGTGAGCGAGCACGCCGGGGTACTGGCGCTCGGCGGCGGCGCGATCCTGGACGCCTCCACCCGCGAGCTGCTGTCCGGGCTGCCCGTCGTGTTCCTGGAGATGGGCGTGGCCGAGGCGGTCAAGCGGGTCGGCCTGGACGCGCCGCGGCCGCTGCTGGCGGTCAACCCCCGGCAGCGCTGGCGCGAGCTGATGGCCGAGCGCCGCCCGCTGTACATGGAGGTGTCCCGCGCCGTGGTGTCCACGGAGGGCCGTACCCCCGAGGACGTCGCCGAGGCCGTCCTCGACGCATTGGAGCTGAGGAAAGCATGACCGACGCACCCATCCGCATCCAGGTCGGCGGCTCGGCCGGTTCGGACCCGTACGAGGTCCTCATCGGCCGGCAGCTGCTCGGCGAGCTCCCGGGTCTGATCGGCAAGCAGACCAAGCGCGTCGCGGTACTGCACCCCGAGGCGCTGGCCGCCACCGGTGAGGCGCTGCGCGAGGACCTCGCGGGCCAGGGCTACGAGGCCATCGCGATCCAGCTGCCGAACGCCGAGGAGGCCAAGACGGCCGAGGTCGCGGCGTACTGCTGGAAGGCGCTGGGCCAGACCGGCTTCACGCGCACGGACTTCATCGTGGGCGTCGGCGGCGGCGCCACCACCGACCTGGCGGGCTTCGTCGCGGCCACCTGGCTCCGCGGGGTGCGCTGGATCGCCGTACCGACGACCGTGCTGGGCATGGTCGACGCGGCGGTGGGCGGCAAGACGGGCATCAACACCGCCGAGGGCAAGAACCTCGTCGGTGCCTTCCACCCGCCGGCCGGCGTGCTCTGCGACCTCGCCTCGCTCGACTCCCTCCCCGTCCACGACTACGTCTCCGGCCTGGCCGAGGTCATCAAGGCGGGCTTCATCGCCGACCCGGCCATCCTGGAGCTCATCGAGGGCGACCCGGAGGGCGCGAAGCGCCCCGACGGCCCGCACACCGCCGAGCTGATCGAGCGCGCCATCCGCGTCAAGGCCGAGGTGGTCTCCGGCGACCTCAAGGAGGCCGGTCGCCGGGAGATCCTGAATTACGGGCACACCCTGGCGCACGCCATCGAGAAGAACGAGCGGTACAACTGGCGTCATGGCGCGGCCGTTTCGGTCGGCATGGTCTTCGCCGCCGAGCTCGGCCGGATCGCCGGCCGGCTGGACGACGCGACCGCCGACCGGCACCGTGCCGTCCTCGGCGCGGTCGGCCTGCCGCTGACCTACCGGGGCGACCAGTGGCCCAAGCTGCTGGAGACCATGAAGGTCGACAAGAAGTCCCGCGGCGACATGCTGCGCTTCATCGTCCTGGACGGGCTGGCCAAGCCGACCGTGATGGAGGGCCCCGACCCGGCCATGCTCCTCGCGGCCCACGCCGAAATCGCCGCCTGACCCACCCATCGAACACCTTCAGCCGCCCCCGGCCGTTAGAGCCTGCACGGGAGCCCCAGCCGGGCGCCCGCCGCCTGGCACCCACTCTCGCGGCGTTGCCGAACCGCCCTAGTAGCTCCGCTACGAGGGCGGTTCGGCGCCTTGCGACAGCACGCACCAGACGACGTTCGCTGATCCGGCTGGGGCTCCCGCGCAGGCTCTGCCCTCAACTACGGCCGGGGGCGGTACTGTTCGATACCGTTCCAGCACCTCACCCCACGAGACGGAGAGCCACCGGATGCAGCACCCAGGGGGGGTTCCGCTGCCACCGCCTCATGTGCCGGGCAGCGCCGGGACCTGGACCGACCCCCAGGCCCGCTCCATACCCTCCGGGCCGCAGCGGCCCCCGGCACCGGCCGCGCCGCCGCAGGGGGCGCCCACGGGCCCGCCGCCTCCGCCGCAGCACGGCGCGCCGACCGGTCCGCCCCCGCCGCCGCAGGGCGCCCCGACCGGTCCGCCGCCGCCCCCGCAGGGCGCGCCCGCGGGCTGGGCCGGTACGCAGCAGACGCCGCGTCCGGAGTCCACGGGCCACATCCGGCTGCCCGACGGCAATCCCGTCGCGCTGCCGACCCCGCCGCCCGGCACGGTCCCCGACGCCGCGCACACCGCCGTCGCGGTGCTGCTCATCGGCCCCGCGGGCGCGGGCAAGACCAGCGTCGCCCGGCACTGGGCCGACCTCCGCCGGGTGCCCACGGCGCACATCAGCCTGGACGACGTACGCGAATGGGTACGGGCCGGGTTCGCCGACCCGCAGCAGGGCTGGAACGACCACTCCGAGGCGCAGTACCGCCTGGCCCGCCGCACCTGCGGCTTCGCCGCGCGCAACTTCCTCGCCAACGGCATCTCCTGCATCCTCGACGACGCCGTCTTCCCCGACCGCCCGGTCGTCGGGCTCGGCGGCTGGAAGCGGCACGTGGGCCCGGGACTGCTGCCCGTCGTGCTGCTTCCCGGCCTGGAGATCGTCCTGGAACGGAACGCGCAGCGCAGCGGCAACCGCCGGCTGACCGACGAGGAGGTCGCCCGCATCCACGGCCGGATGGCCGGCTGGTACAGCTCGGGCCTGCCGATCATCGACAACTCCAGCCACGACGTGGCGACCACGGCCCGGATGCTCGACGAGGTCGTGGCCCGCAGCCTGGCCAGCCCGCCGGCCTGGTGAGCGCGCGCCGCTGAGGCGCCACCGGCCGGTGGCCCGTCACCGGCCGGTGTCGCCCGCACCCGGCCGGTACCGGCTGCCCGCGCCCGGGCGGCCGCGAAACCCCCACAGACGCGCTCAAAGGGCGCGAGACCCATCGCACCCGTACGCTCGGTACATGCCAGACATGTACGCAACCCGACGCGCCCGGTTGCGTGACCGCTACGCCGCGGTCGGCACCGGCGCGGGCGCGACCGACACCGCCGCCGCGCTCGTTTCGAGCCCCGCCAACATCCGCTATCTCACCGGCTGCGCACCGCGCGGCGCGGCCCTGCTGCTGCACGACGGCGGCGACACGCTGCTGTGCCCCAGCGCGCCCACCGGCGACCCGTCGGAGGGCAGGCCCGCCGAGGACCTCCGGATCAGCCTGCTGCCCGCGCACACCGGCGACCCGGCCGTCGCCGCCGCCGACCTCGCCGCCAAGTCCGGCGCCCTGGCGCTCGCCGTGGAGGAGCACCACCTCACCGTGGCCCGCCACCGCGCGCTGCGCTCCGTCGCGCCGGAGCTGCGGCTGGCGGACCTGGGCTGCGCGGTGGAGGCGCAGCGGCTGGTCAAGGACCAGGACGAGATCGCCTGTCTGCGGATCGCCGCCGAGATCACCGACCAGGCCCTCGGCGAGCTGCTCGAATCGATCCTCGTGGGCCGTACCGAGCGCCATCTCGCCCTGGAACTGGAGCGTCGGCTCGTCGACCACGGCGCGGACGGCCCGGCCTTCCCGACCTCCGTCGCCACCGGCCCGCACTCCGGCCGCCCGGGCCATCTGCCCACGGACCGGCGGGTCGAGGAGGGGGATTTTCTCACCGTGAGCCTGGGCGCCGACTACCGCGGATACCGTTGCGAGATCGGCCGTACGTTCGTCATCGGCACCACGCCCGCCGACTGGCAGATCGAGCTGTACGACCTCGTCTTCGCAGCCCAGCGGGCCGGCCGGGAGGCGCTGGCGCCCGGTGTCGAGTGCCGCGAAGTGGACCGCGCGGCCCGCCAGGTGCTGGCCTCCGGGGGCCACGAAGAGGGCCTCGGACCGTGGACCGGACACGGCGTCGGGCTCGAAATCGCCGAGGACCCTCAGCTGTCACCTGCGGCCATGGGTAAACTGGACGCTTGCGTGCCGGTCACCGTCGATCCTGGGGTACACCTCCCGGGCCGCGGCGGTGTCCGGATCGACGACACACTCGTCGTCCGCCCCGAGGCGGACGGCGGGCCAGAGCTACTCACGATCACGACCAAGGAGCTGCTCGCCCTCTGAGCCTTGACGGGCTCGGAGCGTGCGTCTTCCGGGTCCCCACCACCTGCAGTCCAGGAGATACCGCAACCGTGGCATCCACGAACGACCTCAAGAACGGCATGGTGCTCAAGCTCGAAGGGGGCCAGCTGTGGTCCGTTGTCGAGTTCCAGCACGTCAAGCCCGGCAAGGGCCCGGCCTTCGTCCGTACCAAGCTGAAGAACGTGCTCTCCGGCAAGGTGGTGGACAAGACCTTCAACGCCGGCGTCAAGGTCGAAACTGCCAACGTCGACAAGCGCGGGATGCAGTTCTCGTACATGGACGGCGAGTACTTCGTCTTCATGGACATGGACACCTTCGACCAGCTCCACATCGACCGCAAGACCGTCGGTGACGCCGCGAACTACCTCATCGAGGGCTTCGAGGCCGTCGTGGCGCAGCACGACGGCGAGGTGCTCTACGTCGAGCTGCCCGCCGCGGTCGAGCTGTCCATCAAGGAGACCGAGCCGGGCGTCCAGGGCGACCGCTCCACCGGCGGCACCAAGCCCGCCACGCTGGAGACCGACCACGTCATCCAGGTCCCGCTCTTCATCACCACGGGTGAGAAGATCAAGGTCGACACCCGCTCCGGCGAGTACCTCGGTCGGGTGAACAGCTAACCGTGGCTGCCCGTAACAAGGCCCGTAAGCGCGCCTTCCAGATCCTCTTCGAGGCCGACCAGCGCGGCGCCGACGTGCAGACCGTGCTCGCGGACTGGATGCGGCACGCCCGGACCGACACCCGGCAGCCCCCGGTCAACGAGTACACCCTCGAACTGGTCGAGGGGTACGCGGACCACGTCGAGCGCATCGACGAGCTGATCTCCACGTACGCGGTCGGCTGGACGCTCGACCGGATGCCGGTCGTCGACCGCAACATCCTGCGGCTCGGCGCCTATGAGCTCATCTGGGTGGACGCGACCCCCGACGCGGTCGTGATAGACGAGGCCGTGCAGTTGGCCAAGGAGTTCTCCACCGACGATTCGCCGTCCTTCGTGAACGGCATGCTCGGCCGCCTGAAGGACATGAAGCCGAGCCTGCGCCGGTCCTGACGGCCGCCCCGCCAGGTCCCGCACGCATCCACCGGGCCCGGAGAGAGAAGACGGTTCTGCCGCTTCCTTCTCCGGGCCCGGTGCCGTTTTCCGGGGCCTCCGGGCTGCGTCCGCTCCCTGGCCGCCGGCCCGCTCACCGCCCGCTCGCCCGCCTCGCTCGTCGGTCCGCTCGCCGCCCGTTCACCGCCCGTGAGCGTGCGCCCCGAACGCGCGGGCGTGCTGCGCCTGTAGTGCTCCGCCCCGCGACGGCGTACGCCGCCTGAGGCGCCGCCTCGGGCCTCTGTGGACTGCGGGGGGTAACTGCGGCCGTGGTCCGGCCGCCGGGCCCCATGCCGGGAGCACGAACGCCTCGGGGCGGGAGCCGTACTGGCTCCCGCCCCGAGGCGTTTCGTTTCTGCTGTGGGCCCGCCGGGCTCAGAGGTCCTCGTGCTGGACCGCGCGGCGCGCGTCGGCGTCCAGGACGCCCCAGCTGATGAGCTGCTCGGTGAGGACCGAGGGGGACTGGTCGTAGATGACCGCGAGCGTGCGGAGGTCGTCCTGGCGGATCGAGAGGACCTTGCCGTTGTAGTCGCCGCGCTGGCTCTGGATGGTCGCGGCATACCGCTGCAGCGGGCCGGCCTTCTCCTGCGGGACGTGGGCGAGCCGCTCGAGGTCCAGCACCAGCTTCGGCGGCGGCTCGGCGGCGCCGCCCGGGGTCGTGCCCGGAAGGAGCTCCTGGACCGGCACGCCGTAGAAGTCGGCCAGCTCGGCGAGGCGCTGCACGGTCACGGCACGGTCGCCGCGCTCGTACGAGCCCACCACCACGGCCTTCCAGCGGCCCTGGGACTTCTCCTCGACACCGTGGAGGGAGAGGCCCTGCTGGGTGCGGATGGCGCGGAGCTTGGCCCCGAGCTGTTTAGCGTATTCGCTGGACATAAAGCTCCCCAGACAACTGTGTCGATATGCGGCTCCGCCGCGGACTGGTAACTCACTGTGAGGTTACGCAGCGTAATTTGGCTTCGTCAAGCCGAATGAGGCATACCGCTGACCGCCAGGGGTGCTTACGGCCGATGCGTGGGCCCCTGGTACCGTGAATGCGGTAAATCCGACGTCCTTTAAGGTCCGTCCCGTGAGGCGGAGAAGGAGGTCCGTTTCGTATGGACGCAACACCCGCGACTCCGGCGCGCCCCGTTCTGGAAGGCCCGGACATCGCGCGCATGCTGACCCGCATCGCCCACGAGATCGTGGAGCGCGCCAAGGGCGCCGAGGACGTGGTCCTGCTCGGCATTCCCACCCGCGGCGTCTTCCTCGCCCGCCGGCTCGCCGCCAAGCTCGAGGAGATCACCGGCCGCGCGGTCCCCGTCGGCTCGCTGGACATCACGATGTACCGCGACGACCTGCGCCTGGGTCCCGCCCGCACGCTCGCGCGCACCGATATCCCCGGTGACGGCATCGAGGGCCGGGTGGTCCTCCTCGTCGACGACGTGCTCTTCTCCGGCCGCACGATCCGTGCCGCGCTGGACGCGCTGAACGACATCGGCCGGCCGCGCGCCGTGCAGCTCGCGGTCCTCGTCGACCGGGGCCACCGCGAACTGCCGATCCGCGCCGACTACGTCGGCAAGAACCTCCCCACGTCGCTGCGGGAGACGGTCAAGGTCCAGCTCGCCGAGGAGGACGGCCGGGACGCCGTGCTGCTCGGCGTCAAGCAGACCACCCCGGCCGGCGAGCGATAGCGCATCCCGCTACGGACCCGGTGTGCCCGGGTGCGTACCCATGCCCGCTCGACGGACATTCCCGTACACCTGCCTCACTCACGGAGATACCCGGATGAAGCGCCACCTCATCTCGGCCGCCGATCTCTCGCGCGATGACGCCGTCCTGATCCTCGACACCGCCGAGGAGATGGCCCGGGTCGCCGACCGGCCGATCAAGAAGCTCCCCACCCTGCGGGGACGCACCGTCGTCAACCTCTTCTTCGAGGACTCCACCCGTACCCGGATCTCCTTCGAGGCCGCCGCCAAGCGCCTCTCCGCGGACGTCATCAACTTCTCCGCCAAGGGCTCGTCCGTCTCCAAGGGCGAGTCTCTGAAGGACACCGCGCTGACCCTGGAGGCGATGGGCGCCGACGCCGTCGTCATACGGCACCACGACTCCGGCGCGCCGCACCGCCTGGCCACCTCCGGCTGGATCGGCGGCTCGGTGATCAACGCCGGCGACGGCACCCACGAGCACCCCACCCAGGCCCTCCTGGACGCCTTCACGATGCGCCGCCGGCTGGCCGGCGGCGAGGGCGACCTGAACGGCCGCCGCATCACGATCGTCGGCGACATCCTGCACAGCCGCGTCGCCCGCTCCAACGTCCACCTGCTGACGACGCTGGGCGCCGAGGTCACGCTGGTCGCGCCGCCCACGCTCGTCCCGGTCGGCGTCGAGACCTGGCCCTGCGAGGTCTCCTACGACCTGGACGCCGTGGTCGCCAAGTCCGACGCGGTCATGATGCTGCGCGTCCAGCGGGAGCGGATGAACGCCGCGTTCTTCCCGACCGAGCGCGAGTACGCGCGCCGGTACGGCCTGGACGGCGAGCGCATGGCCCGGATGCCCGGGCACGCCATCGTGATGCACCCCGGCCCGATGAACCGCGGCATGGAGATCACCGCCGAGGTCGCCGACTCGCCGCGCTGCACCGCCGTGGAGCAGGTCACCAACGGTGTCAGCATCCGCATGGCGGTCATGTACCTGCTTCTGGGCGGCAATGAGCCGGCCCTCTCGACCCCCAGTACGACCAGCACCACTCGCACCGAGGAGAACAAGTAACCATGGGCAAGACTCTGATTCGCGGTGCGAAGGTCCTCGGTGGCGAGCCGCAGGACGTGCTGATCGACGGCGAGACCATCGCCGAGGTGGGGACCGGGATCAGCGCCGAGGGCGCCGAGGTCATCGAGGCCGAGGGCAAGATCCTGCTGCCGGGCCTGGTCGACCTCCACACCCACCTGCGCGAGCCGGGCCGCGAGGACTCCGAGACCGTGCTGACCGGGACGAAGGCCGCCGCGGTCGGCGGGTACACCTCCGTGCACGCCATGGCGAACACCTTCCCGGTCGCCGACACCGCCGGCGTCGTCGAGCAGGTCTGGCGGCTCGGCAAGGAGTCCGGCTACTGCGACGTGCAGCCCGTCGGCGCCGTCACGGTCGGCCTGGAGGGCAAGAAGCTCGCCGAGCTGGGCGCCATGCACGACTCCGCGGCCAACGTCCGGGTCTTCTCCGACGACGGCAAGTGCGTCGACGACGCCGTGATCATGCGCCGCGCCCTGGAGTACGTGAAGGCGTTCGACGGCGTCGTCGCCCAGCATGCCCAGGAGCCGCGCCTGACCGAGGGCGCCCAGATGAACGAGGGCATCGTCTCCGCCGAGCTGGGCCTGGGCGGCTGGCCGGCCGTCGCCGAGGAGTCGATCATCGCCCGCGATGTGCTGCTCGCCGACCACGTCGGCTCCCGCGTGCACATCTGCCACCTCTCCACCGCCGGCTCCGTCGAGATCGTCCGCTGGGCCAAGTCCCGCGGCATCGACGTGACCGCCGAGGTCACCCCGCACCACCTCCTCCTCACCGACGAGCTGGTGCGCACGTACAACCCGGTCTACAAGGTCAACCCGCCGCTGCGCACCGAGCGCGACGTCATGGCGCTGCGCGAGGCGCTGGCCGACGGCACGATCGACGTCGTGGCCACCGACCATGCCCCGCACCCGCACGAGGACAAGGACTGCGAGTGGGGCGCGGCGGCCATGGGCATGGTCGGCCTGGAGACCGCCCTGTCCGTGATCCAGCACACGATGGTCGACACCGGCCTGATCGACTGGGCGCAGGTCGCCGACCGGATGTCCTTCCGCCCCGCGGCCATCGGCCGCCTGGAGGGCCACGGCCGCCCCGTCTCGGTGGGCGAGCCCGCCAACCTCACGCTGGTCGATTCCGCTTACCGTGGAGCTGTGGACCCCGCAGGGTTCGCCTCCCGCAGCCGGAACACCCCGTACGAGGGCCGTGAGCTGCCGGGCCGCGTGACCCACACCTTCCTGCGGGGCCGGGCAACGGTCGTGGACGGGAAGCTGGCGTGACACCTCATCTGACCTTGATCTCCCTGGCTGCCGGGCCGCAGTCCGCCGAGGTCACCAACTGGCCCGCGCGGATCGGCTGGGTCGTCGGCCTGCTGCTCTTCGTCGCGCTGCTGTACTGGCTGATGCGCGAGGGCTGGAAGTGGCGCGGCACGCTCCAGGGCGACCTGCCCGAGCTGCCGGTCACGCCGGACGAGCCCGGCGAGCCGCGGCTCACTATGAGCGGCCGGTACCACGGCTCCACCACCGCGGGGCAGTGGCTCGACCGCATCGTGGCGCGCGGGCTCGGCACCCGCAGCCGCGCCGAGGTCACCCTCACGGACCAGGGCGTGGACGTCGTACGGCCCGGGGCGCAGGACTTCTTCGTCCCCGCCGCCGACCTGCGCGGCGCCCGCCTGGACAAGGGCATCGCCGGCAAGGTCCTGCCCGAGGGCGGCCTGCTGGTGATCACCTGGCGGCTGGGCGAGAAGGAGATCGACTCCGGTTTCCGCTCCGACCGGGCCGCCGAGCACCCCGCGTGGGTGACCGCACTCAACGAGACCATCCAGCGCAACGAAGCGCTGACCAGCACGACCACCGAAACGGAAGGCGCACGATGACGACCTCCACCAGGGGAGCCACGAAGGTTCCCGCCGTACTCGTCCTGGAGGACGGCCGCAGCTTCCGCGGCCGTGCTTACGGGGCCGTGGGGGAGACGTTCGGCGAGGCGGTGTTCTCCACCGGCATGACCGGCTACCAGGAGACCCTGACCGACCCCTCCTACCACCGCCAGGTGGTCGTCATGACCGCCCCGCACATCGGTAACACCGGCGTCAACGACGAGGACCCCGAGTCCCGGAAGATCTGGGTCTCCGGCTACGTCGTCCGCGACCCCGCCCGGATCCCCTCCAACTGGCGCTCCGTCCGCACCCTGGACGACGAGCTGCGCGCCCAGGGCGTCGTCGGCATCAGCGGCGTCGACACCCGCGCGCTCACCCGCCACCTGCGCGAGCGCGGCGCGATGCGCGTCGGCATCTTCTCCGGCGACGCGCTGCCCGACGAGGGCACGCTGCTGGCCAAGGTCCGCCAGGCCCCTGAGATGAAGGGCGCGAACCTCTCCGCCGAGGTCGCCACCGAAGAGGCGTACGTCGTCCCGGCGATCGGCACGAAGAAGTTCACCGTCGCCGCGATCGACCTCGGCATCAAGGGCATGACCCCGCACCGCATGGCCGAGCGCGGTATCGAGGTGCACGTGCTGCCCGCCACCGCCACCGTCGAGGACATCTACGCGGTGCAGCCGGACGGTGTGTTCTTCTCCAACGGCCCGGGCGACCCGGCCACCGCCGAGCACCCGGTCGCGCTGATGCAGGCCGTGCTGGAGCGGCAGACGCCGCTGTTCGGCATCTGCTTCGGCAACCAGATCCTGGGCCGCGCGCTCGGCTTCGGCACCTTCAAGCTGAAGTACGGCCACCGCGGCATCAACCAGCCGGTGCAGGACCGCGTCACCGGCAAGGTCGAGGTCACCGCGCACAACCACGGCTTCGCCGTGGACGCGCCGCTCGACAAGGTCTCCGACACCCCTTACGGCCGCGCCGAGGTCTCCCACGTCTGCCTGAACGACAACGTGGTGGAGGGGCTCCAGCTCCTCGACCGGCCGGCCTTCAGCGTCCAGTACCACCCCGAAGCGGCGGCCGGTCCCCACGACGCCGCGTACCTGTTCGACCGCTTCGTTTCCCTGATGGAGGGCCAGCGTGCCTAAGCGCACCGATATCCAGTCCGTCCTGGTCATCGGCTCCGGCCCGATCGTCATCGGCCAGGCCGCCGAGTTCGACTACTCCGGTACCCAGGCGTGCCGCGTCCTCAAGTCCGAGGGCCTCCGCGTCATCCTGGTGAACTCCAACCCGGCGACGATCATGACCGACCCGGAGATCGCCGACGCCACGTACGTCGAGCCGATCACCCCCGAGTTCGTCGAGAAGATCATCGCGAAGGAGCGCCCCGACGCGCTGCTGCCGACCCTCGGCGGCCAGACCGCGCTGAATACCGCGATCTCCATGCACGAGCAGGGCGTCCTGGAGAAGTACGGCGTCGAGCTGATCGGCGCCAACGTCGAGGCGATCAACAAGGGCGAGGACCGCGACCTGTTCAAGGAGGTCGTGGAGGAGGTCCGCAAGAAGATCGGCCACGGCGAGTCCGCGCGCTCGTACATCTGCCACTCCATGGACGACGTCCTCAAGGGCGTCGAGGAGCTCGGCGGCTACCCCGTGGTCGTCCGCCCCTCCTTCACCATGGGCGGCGCGGGCTCCGGCTTCGCGCACAACGAGGAGGAGCTGCGCCGCATCGCCGGCCAGGGCCTCACGCTCTCCCCGACCACCGAGGTGCTCCTGGAGGAGTCCATCCTCGGCTGGAAGGAGTACGAGCTGGAGCTGATGCGCGACAAGAACGACAACGTCGTGGTCGTCTGCTCCATCGAGAACTTCGACCCGATGGGCGTGCACACCGGCGACTCGATCACCGTCGCGCCCGCGATGACGCTGACCGACCGCGAGTACCAGGTCCTGCGCGACGTCGGCATCGCGATCATCCGCGAGGTCGGCGTGGACACCGGCGGCTGCAACATCCAGTTCGCGGTCAACCCCGTGGACGGCCGGGTCATCGTCATCGAGATGAACCCGCGTGTCTCCCGCTCCTCCGCGCTCGCCTCGAAGGCCACCGGCTTCCCGATCGCCAAGATCGCCGCCCGGCTCGCCGTCGGCTACACGCTGGACGAGATCCCGAACGACATCACCGAGAAGACCCCGGCGTCCTTCGAGCCCACGCTCGACTACGTCGTGGTCAAGGTGCCGCGCTTCGCCTTCGAGAAGTTCCCGGCCGCCGACGCCACGCTGACCACGACCATGAAGTCGGTCGGCGAGGCCATGGCCATCGGCCGGAACTTCACCGAGGCGCTGAACAAGGCGCTGCGCTCGACCGAGAAGAAGGGCAGCCAGTTCACCTTCGCCGGCGAGCCCGGTGACAAGACCGAGCTGCTGGCCAAGGCGCAGGTCCCGACCGACGGCCGGATCAACACCGTCATGCAGGCGATCCGCGCCGGGGCCACCCCGCAGGAGGTCTTCGACGCGACCAAGATCGACCCGTGGTTCGTCGACCAGCTCTTCCTGGTCAAGGAGATCGCCGACGAGATCGCGGCCGCCGACAAGCTCGGCCCCGAGATCCTCGCCGAGGCCAAGCGGCACGGCTTCTCCGACCACCAGATCGCCGAGATCCGCGAGCTGCGCGAGGACGTCGTCCGCGAGGTCCGGCACGCGCTCGGCGTCCGCCCGGTCTACAAGACGGTCGACACCTGCGCCGCCGAGTTCGCCGCGAAGACGCCGTACTTCTACTCCTCGTACGACGAGGAGACCGAGGTCGCGCCGCGCGAGAAGCCCGCGGTGATCATCCTGGGCTCCGGCCCGAACCGCATCGGCCAGGGCATCGAGTTCGACTACTCCTGCGTCCACGCCTCCTTCGCGCTCAGCGACGCGGGCTACGAGACCGTGATGGTCAACTGCAACCCGGAGACCGTCTCGACGGACTACGACACCTCCGACCGCCTGTACTTCGAGCCGCTCACGCTCGAGGACGTGCTGGAGATCGTGTACGCCGAGCAGGCCGCGGGCCCGGTCGCGGGCGTCATCGTGCAGCTCGGCGGCCAGACCCCGCTGGGCCTCGCGCAGGCCCTGAAGGACAACGGCGTGCCGATCGTCGGCACCTCGCCCGAGGCCATCGACCTCGCCGAGGAGCGCGGCGCCTTCGGCCGCGTGCTCACCGAGGCCGGCCTGCCCGCGCCCAAGTACGGCACCGCCTTCTCGTACGACGACGCCAAGAAGATCGCCGCCGAGATCGGCTACCCGGTCATGGTGCGTCCGTCCTACGTGCTCGGCGGCCGCGGCATGGAGATCGTCTACGACGAGCCCTCGCTCGGCGAGTACCTGACCCGGCACGCCGGCCTCATCGACCAGCACCCCGTGCTGATCGACCGCTTCCTCGACGACGCCATCGAGATCGACGTCGACGCGCTCTACGACGGCACCGAGCTCTACCTCGGCGGCGTCATGGAGCACATCGAGGAGGCCGGCATCCACTCCGGCGACTCCGCCTGCGCGCTGCCCCCGATCACCCTCGGCGGCTTCGACATCAAGCGGCTGCGCGCCTCCACGGAGGCCATCGCCAAGGGCGTCGGCGTCCGCGGCCTGATCAACATCCAGTTCGCGATGGCCGGCGACATCCTGTACGTCCTGGAGGCCAACCCGCGTGCCTCCCGTACCGTGCCCTTCACCTCGAAGGCGACCGCGGTACCGCTCGCCAAGGCCGCGGCCCGCATCTCGCTGGGCGCGACCGTCGCCGAGCTGCGCGCCGAGGGCATGCTCCCGAAGACCGGCGACGGCGGCACGCTCCCCATGGACGCGCCGATCTCCGTCAAGGAGGCCGTGATGCCCTGGTCGCGCTTCCGCGACATGCAGGGCCGCGGCGTGGACACCGTCCTCGGCCCGGAGATGCGCTCCACCGGCGAGGTCATGGGCATCGACTCGGTCTTCGGCACGGCGTACGCCAAGTCGCAGGCCGGCGCGTACGGCGCGCTGCCCACGAAGGGCCGTGCGTTCGTCTCCGTCGCCAACCGCGACAAGCGCGCGATGATCTTCCCGGCCCGCGAGCTGGTCCAGCACGGCTTCGAGCTGCTGGCCACCTCCGGCACGGCCGAGGTGCTCAAGCGCAACGGCATCAACGCCACGGTCGTGCGCAAGCAGTCCGAGGGCGAGGGCCCGAACGGCGAGAAGACCATCGTCCAGCTCATCCACGACGGCCAGGTCGACCTGATCGTCAACACCCCGTACGGCACGGGTGGCCGCCTCGACGGCTACGACATCCGTACGGCGGCGGTGGCCCGCTCCGTGCCCTGCCTGACCACGGTCCAGGCCCTCGCGGCCGCCGTCCAGGGCATCGAGGCGGTCTCCCGCGGCGAGGTGGGCGTGCGCTCCCTCCAGGAGCACGCGGAGCACCTGACCGCGGCGCGCGACTAAGCAGCCGGCCGATCGAGGGGGACACCGGACCACGGTGTCCCCCTCTGCATGAGGACATTCCTGTGTACAAGCTGTTCTTCAACCTGATCTTCAAGCGGATGGACCCCGAACAGGCCCACCACCTGGCCTTCGGCTGGATCCGGCTGGCCGCCCGCGTCCCCGTCCTGCGGACCTTCGTCGCCGCCCTGCTCGCGCCGCGCTACAAGGAGCTGCGCGTCGAGGCCCTGGGGCGCCGGATGCACGGCCCCTTCGGGCTCGCCGCCGGCTTCGACAAGAACGCCGTCGCCATCGACGGCATGACCATGCTCGGCTTTGACCACGTCGAGATCGGCACGGTCACCGCGCAGCCGCAGCCCGGCAACCCCAAGAAGCGCCTCTTCCGCCTCGTGAAGGACCGCGCGCTCATCAACCGCATGGGGTTCAACAACGAGGGCTCCGCGGCCGTGGCGGCCCGCCTGGCGGCCCGCAAGGCCACTTTCAGGACCACCCTCGGCGTCAACATCGGCAAAACCAAGGTCGTGCCGGAGTCCGAGGCGGTCGGCGACTACGTGACCTCGACCGAGCGGCTGGCCGGCCATGCCGACTACCTCGTCGTCAACGTCTCCTCGCCGAACACCCCGGGCCTGCGCAACCTCCAGGCCGTCGACCACCTGCGCCCGCTGCTCTCGGCCGTACGCGAGGCCGCGGACCGTACGGTCACGGACCGCCGCGTGCCGCTCCTGGTCAAGATCGCCCCCGATCTGGCCGACGAGGACGTCGACGCGGTCGCCGACCTCGCCCTGGAGCTGGGCCTGGACGGCATCATCGCCACCAACACCACCATCGCCCGCGAGGGGCTGGGCCTGAAGTCCGACCCCGCGCTCGTCCAGGAGACCGGCGGTCTCTCCGGCCGCCCGGTCAAGGAGCGCTCCCTCGAAGTGCTGCGCCGCCTGTACGCGCGCGTCGGCGACCGCATCACCCTCATCGGCGTGGGCGGCATCGAGAACGCCGAGGACGCCTGGCAGCGCATCCTGGCCGGCGCCACCCTCGTCCAGGGCTACAGCGCCTTCATCTACGAGGGCCCCTTCTGGTGCCGCGCCATCCACAAGGGCCTCGCCGCGCGCCTGGCCACGAGCCCGTACGCCACCCTCGCCGAGGCCGTCGGCGCCGAGCACAAGAAGGTGACCTCATGAGCCCGCAGCCCTTCGGCGCCCGTCTGCGCCAGGCCATGGACAACCGTGGCCCGCTCTGTGTCGGCATCGACCCGCACGCCTCGCTGCTGGCCGACTGGGGCCTGAACGACGACGTCGCGGGCCTGGCCCGGTTCACCCGTACCGTCGTCGAGGCGCTCGGCGAGACCGTCGCGGTCTTCAAGCCGCAGGCCGCGTTCTTCGAGCGCTTCGGGTCCAAGGGCATCGCCGTACTGGAGACCGCCGTCGCCGAGGCCCGGGAGCGGGGCGCGCTGGTCCTCATGGACGCCAAGCGCGGCGACATCGGCTCCACCATGGCCGCGTACGCCGACACCTTCCTCGGCAAGGACAGCCCGCTCTTCTCCGACGCGCTCACCGTCAGCCCGTACCTGGGCTACGGCTCCCTGAAGCCGGCCGTGGACCTGGCCAAGGAGAATGGCTGCGGCCTCTTCGTGCTGGCGCTGACCTCCAACCCGGAGGGCCAGGAGGTGCAGCACGCCGTACGGGGCGACGGCGCCACCATCGGGGCCACCATGCTCGCCCACCTCAAGGAGGAGAACGCGGGCGCCGAGCCCCTGGGCTCCTTCGGGGCCGTCGTCGGCGCGACGCTGGGCGACCTGTCCTCGTACGACCTCGCCGTGAACGGGCCGCTGCTCGCGCCCGGTATCGGTGCGCAGGGAGCGACCCCCGCGGACCTCCCGGAGGTCTTCGGGGCCGCTGTGCGCAATGTGGTCCCGAGCGTCAGCCGGGGTGTTCTGCGTCACGGTCCGGACGCCGCAGGTCTGCGCGATGCGGCGGCGCGATTCGCCGAGGATGTGGCCGCAGCGGTCGGTTAATGACAGCCACCGGCATTTTCCCCGGTGGTTTGGTACCGAAATGTCCTGGTCGGCAGAGGCTGACCAGGACTTTTCGTCTGTTCTCGCTGACTCTGGCGCCCTCGCCCGCTAGTCTCCGACGAGAGCACCGCACGTAAGCGCGTTGTTCGTTGCTCCGCAGGTGCGGGGCAACTAAGTTCCACACCGGTCCGTATCCGACAGTTCGACATCCGAGGTGACGTAGGCGTGGCTCTTCCGCCCCTTACCCCTGAACAGCGCGCAGCCGCGCTCGAGAAGGCCGCCGCGGCTCGCCGGGAGCGCGCCGAGGTCAAGAATCGGCTCAAGCACTCCGGTGCCTCCCTCCACGAGGTCATCAAGCAGGGCCAGGAGAACGACGTCATCGGCAAGATGAAGGTCTCCGCCCTCCTTGAGTCCCTGCCCGGCGTCGGCAAGGTCCGCGCCAAGCAGATCATGGAGCGGCTCGGCATCTCCGAGAGCCGCCGCGTGCGCGGTCTCGGCTCCAACCAGATCGCGTCTCTTGAGCGTGAGTTCGGCAACGCTGCTTCCTGAGGTGCTCAGGCATCCCCGGGGAGCTGGAATAATCGCTGCATGAGTTCTGCAGTCTCCCGGGGGGCGACCCCGGCAACCCCGGACAGACAACCGCGGCTGACCGTGCTCTCCGGCCCCTCCGGGGTCGGCAAGAGCACGGTCGTCGCTCATATGCGCAAGGTCCACCCCGAGGTATGGCTCTCGGTGTCGGCCACCACCCGCAAGCCGCGTCCCGGCGAGCGGCACGGCGTCCAGTACTTCTTCGTCGACGACGAGGAATTCGACAAGCTGATCGCCAACGGTGAGCTGCTGGAGTGGGCGGAATTCGCGGGAAACCGCTACGGCACCCCGCGCCAGGCGGTCCTGGACCACCTGGCGGCGGGCGAGCCGGTCCTCCTGGAGATCGACCTCCAGGGCGCCCGGCTGGTCCGTGAGTCCATGCCCGAGGCGCGGCTGGTCTTCCTGGCCCCGCCGAGCTGGGAGGAGCTGGTCCGCCGGCTCACCGGCCGGGGCACGGAGTCGGCCGAGGTGATCGAGCGCCGGCTGGCGGCCGCGCGCGTCGAGCTGGCCGCCGAGAAGGAGTTCGACGAGACGCTCGTCAACACCTCCGTCGAGGACGTCTCCCGTGAGCTGCTAGCCTTGATGCTGAATAACTCCGGAGAATGACCTTCGCAATCTTTTGGATTTCGCGGTTTTTCCGGAAATTCCCTGATCAACCCCTTCGGAAGGCAGAGAGTGTCCTCTTCCATCTCAACGCCCGAGGGCATCATCAACCCGCCGATTGATGAGCTTCTCGAGGCCACCGACTCGAAGTACAGCCTCGTGATCTACGCCGCGAAGCGTGCGCGCCAGATCAACGCGTACTACTCGCAGCTCGGCGAGGGCCTGCTCGAGTACGTCGGCCCCCTGGTGGACACCCACGTCCACGAGAAGCCCCTCTCGATCGCGCTGCGCGAGATCAACGCGGGTCTGCTGACCTCCGAGGCCGTGGAGGGCCCGGCCCAGTAAGGCCGCGAGCGTTTTCTTCACCAAGGGCCCGGCAACGCGATTGCCGGGCCCTTGGTGTGTCATGGGTACGTACACGCACAGGTGCACGTAGGTGTTCGGCGCAGGGGCGCCCTGGCTCGGGGAGCAGCGAAGACGATGGACAAGCCCAAGGTCGTCCTGGGAGTCAGCGGCGGTATCGCCGCGTACAAGGCGTGCGAGCTGCTGCGGCGGCTGAGCGAGTCCGGGCACGACGTCCGCGTGGTGCCGACGGCCTCCGCGCTGCATTTCGTGGGCGAAACGACCTGGGCCGCGCTCTCCGGGAACCCGGCCTCGACCGAGGTCTGGGAGTCCGTGCACGAGGTCCCGCACGTCCGCATCGGCCAGGGCGCCGACCTGGTCGTGGTGGCTCCCTGTACCGCCGACATGCTGGCCAAGGCCGCGCACGGCCTCGCCGACGACCTGCTGACGAACACGCTGCTGACCGCCCGCTGTCCGGTGATCTTCGCCCCGGCGATGCACACCGAGATGTGGGAGCACCCGGCCACTCAGGAGAACGTCACGACCCTGCGCCACCGCGGCGCGATCGTCATCGAGCCCGCCGTGGGCCGCCTGACCGGCGTCGACACCGGCAAGGGCCGCTTCCCCGACCCGGCCGAGATCTTCGAGGTCTGCCGCCGGGTGCTGGCGCGCGGCCCCGAGGCGGTCACCGCGGACCTCGTGGGGCGGCACGTCGTGGTCAGTGCCGGCGGCACCCGCGAGCCGCTGGACCCCGTCCGGTACCTCGGCAACCGCTCCTCCGGGAAGCAGGGGTACGCGCTGGCCCGTACGGCCGTGGCGCGCGGCGCCCGGGTGACGCTGGTCACGGGGGAAACCGGGCTGCCCGACCCGGCGGGCGTGGACGTGGTCCACATCGGCACGGCCGTCCAGCTCCGCGAGGCGGTACTGAAGGCGGCGGCCGACGCCGACGCCGTGGTCATGGCGGCCGCCGTGGCCGACTTCCGCCCGGCCCACTACGCCCCCGGCAAGATCAAGAAGCGGGACGACGTGGAGCAGCCGCCGATCGAGCTGGTACGCAACCCCGACATCCTCGCGGAAATCTCCGCCGAACGGGCGCGTCCCGGGCAAATCGTCGTCGGGTTCGCCGCCGAGACGGATGACGTTCTGGCGAACGGCCGGCAAAAACTCGCCCGCAAGGGCTGTGACCTGCTGGTCGTCAATGAGGTCGGGGAGCACAAGACTTTCGGCTCGGCCGAGAACGAGGCGGTCGTGCTGGCCGCCGACGGTACCGAGACGCCCGTGCCCCACGGGCCCAAGGAGGCCCTGGCCGACACGGTCTGGGACCTGGTCGCCGAGCGATTTTCCTGATCACTCGATGAGACCATTCCGGCCCGTTGGCCACCACAAAAACCCTTGTTGCGACCTACCGTTGAGCGGTGTCCCGGGGCTAGATGGCAGGGTGTCCCTGGTCACGGCGCATCCACAGAACGAGACTGCGTGCCCGAACGGGACGCCTGACCGATAAACTGGCCGTGGATCGCGCCGAGCGCAGCTCTCGGCCGGTCCGTCAATGATCAGACAGCAGCCGCTGCAACCCCAGGGAGCGATGTGTCCCGCCGCCTCTTCACCTCGGAGTCCGTCACCGAGGGCCACCCCGACAAGATCGCTGACCAGATCAGCGACACCATCCTCGACGCCCTCCTGAAGGAGGACCCGGCCTCCCGGGTCGCCGTCGAGACGCTGATCACCACCGGCCTGGTCCACGTGGCCGGCGAGGTGACCACGAAGGCTTACGCCGACATCCCCACCCTCGTGCGGAACAAGATCCTGGAGATCGGTTACGACTCCTCCAAGAAGGGCTTCGACGGCGCTTCCTGTGGTGTCTCCGTATCGATCGGCGCGCAGTCCCCGGACATCGCCCAGGGTGTCGACACCGCCTACGAGAAGCGGGTCGAGGGCGACGAGGACGAGCTGGACAAGCAGGGCGCCGGCGACCAGGGCCTGATGTTCGGGTACGCCTGCGACGAGACCCCGGAGCTGATGCCGCTCCCGATCAACCTCGCGCACCGGCTCTCCAAGCGCCTGTCCGAGGTCCGGAAGAACGGCACCATCCCGTACCTCCGCCCCGACGGCAAGACCCAGGTCACCATCGAGTACGACGGTCACAAGGCGGTCCGCCTGGACACCGTGGTCGTCTCCTCGCAGCACGCCTCGGACATCGACCTGGACTCGCTGCTCGCTCCCGACATCCGCGAGTTCGTCGTCGAGCACGTGCTGAACGAGCTGATCGAGGACGGCATCAAGCTCGACACCGAGGGCTACCGCCTCCTGGTGAACCCGACCGGCCGCTTCGAGATCGGCGGCCCGATGGGTGATGCGGGCCTCACCGGCCGCAAGATCATCATCGACACGTACGGCGGCATGTCCCGCCACGGCGGCGGCGCCTTCTCCGGCAAGGACCCGTCCAAGGTCGACCGCTCCGCCGCGTACGCCATGCGCTACGTCGCGAAGAACGTCGTGGCGGCGGGCCTGGCCCAGCGCTGCGAGGTCCAGGTCGCCTACGCGATCGGCAAGGCCGAGCCGGTCGGTCTCTTCGTGGAGACCTTCGGCACCGCCACCGTCGACGTCGAGAAGATCGAGCAGGCCATCGGCGAGGTCTTCGACCTCCGCCCGGCCGCGATCATCCGCGACCTGAACCTGCTCCGCCCGATCTACGCCGAGACCGCCGCGTACGGCCACTTCGGCCGCGAGCTGGACGCCTTCACCTGGGAGCGCACGGACCGCGTCGACGCCCTCCGCAAGGCCGCGGGCCTGTAACCACCCGCCCTTCCTGCCTCCGGGCCCGTACCGCTGCTGCGGTACGGGCCCGGAGGCGTTTGTGGCCCGCTCCGTGCCCCGCGGGCCGCGGGCAGTGTCAGTGCGGTCTGCTAAGACTGAGGGTGTGAGCAGCGAGAACGGGTCGGGGGCCGGGGATCAGGGGGAGCAGCTCGCCCTGATCCGGGAGACCGTGCGGGAGGCCAAGAAGAAGGCGCCGAAGGCCAGGCCGCGGACCTGGCGCGGCGCCGAGCTGGCCAAGGACCGGCCGGTGGCCCGGGTCCTGGTGGACAAGGGCCCGGTGCATCTGGACAAGCTCTGGGATTATGCGGTGCCCGCCGCGATGGACGAGGAGGCGCAGCCCGGCGTCCGGGTCCGGGTCCGGTTCGGCGCGGGGACGAGCCGGGTGCGCGAGGGCCGGCGCGAGGGCGGCGGCCTGCTCGACGGCTTCATCGTCGAGCGCATCGCCGAGTCCGACTACCGGGGCCCGCTGGCGGCCCTCGCCCAGGTCGTCTCGCCGGAGCCGGTCCTCAGCCCGCCGCTGCTGGCCCTGTGCCGCGCGGTGGCCGACCGGTATGCCGGCTCGCTCGCCGATGTACTGCAGCTCGCCATCCCGCCGCGGCACGCCAAGGCCGAGGCGGAGCGCTTCCCGGCGCCGCCGCCCCCGCCCGCGGTGCCCGCGCTCGCGAGCTGGGAGCGGTATCCGGACGGGCCCGGGTTCATCGAGGCGCTGGCGGGCGGTGGCTCGCCCCGCGCCGTGTGGACCGCGCTGCCGGGGCCGCACTGGCCGTGGGAGCTGGCGGCCGCCGCGGCGGCGACGCTGGCGTCCGGGCGCGGCGCCCTGATCGTGGTGCCCGACGGCCGGTCCGCGGCCCGCGTGGACACCGCGCTGACCGAGCTGGTGGGCCGCGGGACGCACACGCTCCTGACGGCGGACTCCGGTCCCGAGGAGCGGTACCGCCGCTGGCTGGCGATACGCCGGGGCGCGGTGCGGGCCGTCGTGGGGACGCGGGCGGCGATGTACGCACCGGTGGCCGATCTGGGCCTCGTCGCCATCTGGGACGACGGGCACACCGCCCATAGCGACGACCACGCGCCGTACCCGCACGCGCGGGACGTGCTGCTGCTGCGGGCCGTGCACGAGAAGGCGGCCTGCCTGATCGGCGATCTGGGGCGCACGGTCGAGGCCGCGCAGCTCGTGGAGAACGGCTGGGCGCGTTCCCTGGAGGCCGGGCGCGACCAGGTGCGGGCGGCGGCGCCGCTGGTCCGCACGATCGGGGACGCGGAGGCGGCGCGCGACGAGGCGGCGCGCGCGGCGCGGCTGCCGTCGCTCGCCTGGCAGACCGCGCGCGCCGGGCTGGCCCGCGGTCCGGTACTGGTCCAGGTGCCCCGGCGCGGATACGTGCCGCGGCTGGCCTGCGCACGGTGCCGCGAGCCCGCGCGCTGCCGACACTGCGCGGGGCCGCTGGAGGCGCCGGACCAGGACAGCGCGCTGTGCTGCGGCTGGTGCGGTACGGCTGCGCCGGACTGGCACTGCACGGAGTGCGGGCACGCGCGGCTGCGGGCCCAGGTCGTGGGGGCGCGGCGGACGGCGGAGGAGCTGGGGCGGGCGTTTCCGGGAGTACCGGTGCGGACGTCCGGCCGGGACCATGTGCTGGACACCGTGCCCGACCGGCCGGCGATCGTCGTCTCCACGCCTGGCGCCGAGCCGGTCGCGGTGGGTGGCTACGCGGCGGCGCTGCTGCTGGATGGCTGGGCGTTGCTGAACCGGCCCGATCTGCGGGCCGGGGAGGAGGCGCTGCGGCGCTGGCTGGGTGCGGGGGCGCTGGTGCGCGGCGCCGAGGACGGTGGCGTCGTCGTGGTGACGGGGGAGCCGACGCTGCGGCCCGTGCAGGCGTTGGTGCGGTGGGATCCGGTGGGGCATGCCGTGCGGGAGCTTGCGGAGCGGGCGGAGCTCGGGTTTCCGCCGGTTTCTCGGATGGCTTCGGTTGCCGGGCGGCCGGAGGATGTGGCGGACCTAGTGCGGGGGGCGGCTTTGCCGCCGTCGGCCGAGGTGTTGGGGCCTGTGCCGGTGTCGGCTCCCGCCTCGGGGCGTCCGCGGCGGGCTGGGGAGGCGCCTGTGGGGGAGGTTTGGGAGCGGGTGCTTGTGCGGGTGCCGCCGGGGGAGGGGGCGGCTATGGCCGCCGCGCTGAAAGCCGCTTGGGCGGCTCGGATGGTGAAGCGGGAGGGGGAGGCGGTTCGAGTGCGGGTCGATCCGCTGGATCTGGGGTAGCCGGTCCGGAGCGCTGGTGCCCCAGCGGTGCGGTTTCGTCGGGCTGCGCCCAGTGACGGTTGTCCTCAAGCGCCGGACGGGCTGGGTTGTATCGGGTGCGGTGACGGGCCTCCGCGGGTGGGTGTTCGGACTGCTTCGCTTTACGTCCGAACACCCACCCGCTGCGGCCAGCCCCCTCCCGATAGTGGGGGAGGAAGCGGTGCGTCGTGGTGTGGGGGGGGGCTGGTGTCCGTAGCTTGTCGGCGGGGCTACGGGCTCGTCAGCCGTTGCGGGGGCTGGGGAAGGCGCCGGCGCGCGGGTCCTGTTGGGGGACCGGGGACTGGGGCGGCATGGTGCGGGCGGCGGGCACGGAGGGGGCCGGGGACACGGAGACCGGGCG
>NZ_JOAX01000026.1 GCF_000720485.1 Streptomyces ochraceiscleroticus
GGAGTCTCGTGGGCTCGGAGATGTGTATAAGAGACAGCCTCTCCCCCGCGCTGACCACCGTCCTCGCCGGCACTCTCGCCGCGACCTTCGTGATCCCCGGTGCCGCCGTCCGTCCGGCCGATGCCGCGGCCCCGGCCACCTTCTCGCTGCCCAAGAAGTACGACGACTGGCAGCACGACCGGCTCGCCCCCGGCGTCGACCTGTACCAGGGCATGCTCGCCGGGCGGCCCGGTGCCGACCACTGGACGGTCACCGTGCGGAAGGACGGCGCGGTGCTGCACAGCCGCGAGACGGCCGACGCGCTGGCCGACGGGTTGCGCGCGGCCGGGTTCGCGCCACGTACCGAGGAGGTCCACTGGCCGGCCGGCTCCGACCGGCGTGGCACGGTCGGGGTACGCGTCCGCACCGGCACGTACGGCGGCCGGGACCAGGCCGACAACGCCCGCAAGGAACTGGCGGCGGCGGGCTTCGACGCCGTCAGCGAGTGGACCGGCGGCGACGGCACGCCCGGTACGGGACTGGCCCGCGTCAAGGTCGCCGTCATCGATCCCCGGGCGTACCGCGGGCGGCTGGACGCCGGTTACGGGACCGCGGTCGCCGGGCGGGAGAAGGTCACCGACATGGCCGCCCGCGCGAACGCGCTGCTCGCGGTGAACGCCGGGTTCTTCGTGATGGAGGAGAAGGACGGCGTACCGGGTGCCGCCGCGGGCATCGCCGCGTACAACGGGCGGCTGCAGAGCGCCGCGACGAACGGGCGGATCGCCGCGGTCCTCCGGGGCGACGGCCTGCACCCCGAGTTCCGGCATCTGCGTACGGAGTCGAAGGTGACGGCGGGCGGCGCCACCGAGCCGGTGGACGGCATCAACCGCGTTCCGGGGAAGGTCCGCAACTGCGGCGGGACGGGCGGTGATGTGCCGACCGAGCGGCCGCAGCACGACGTGACCTGCACGGATCCGGACGAGATCGTGCGCTTCACGCCGGAGCTGGGGGACGCCACCCCCGCCGGGCCCGGCGTGGAGGCGGTGCTGAACGGCGAGGGCCTCGTCCAGACGCTGCGGCCGCGCGGCGGTCCAGTACCGGAGGGCGGCACGGTACTGGCCGGTATCGGCGCGGGCGAGGGGTGGCTGCGTGACCATGCCGCGCCCGGCTCCGCGGTACGGCTGGACGAGAAGATCACCGATACCGACGGCCGCCCCGTCCGCCTCACGGCACAGGACGACATCGTCAACGGCGGCCCGGAGCTGGTGCGCGACGGCAGGGTGGCCGTCGACTACGCCGCGGACGGCATCGAGCACGCCGGTGACCGCTCGTTCGCGTACACCTGGGGCATCAGGCGCAATCCGCGGATGGTCCTCGGCACCGACCGGGCGGGCCGGGTCATCCTGCTGACCAGCGCGGGCCGGCAGCCCGGTTACAGCGACGGTCTCGGGCTGAACGAGGCCGCGGCGCTCATCAAGTCGCTCGGCGCCACGCAGGCCATGAACCTCGACGGCGGCGGCTCCGTGGGCATGGCCGTCGACGGCCGTCTGATCACGACCCCGTCGGACGCCACGGGTGAACGTGCCGTGGGCGACGCGCTGTTGCTGACCCGCTGATCCACCGGCAGCGCGGTGGGCCCGGGGCGGTCGGTCGCCCCGGGCCCACCGGTCAGTACCGACCGCCCGTCACGGGCGCAGCATCGGCATCCGCTGCGACTGCTGCTTGTCCAGCTTCTTGTTGTACGGAGCCGCCGGGGCCGTCTCGCCCGCGGCCGGGGTCACGCCGGCCCACTTCAGGAGGCGGGCCGTGGCCTTGGTGCGGTCGGCTTCCTTCAGCTTGGTGATGTTGGAGCCGTGGTTGCCGCCGGGGACGGTGAAGACGTAGGAGTCCCTCGCGCCCTTGCCGATCTCGAAATGCTCCGAACTCCACGGGTCGTACTGGCCGTTGACGAACATCATCCGCTCGGCGTGGTGCCGCACCCAGCGGTCCACGTCCGGCATGGCCTTCTTGTCGAAGGACATGGGGATGTCGCGCGGGACGAAGGTGCGGGAGTTGTTGATGCCCGGGTAGCGGAGCAGGTCCGCGACGTTCGGGTAGGCGTAGCCGGGCTCACCGAGCTGGGTGCCTGCCTGGTAGTAGTACGGCAGGTAGGGCTGCATGCCCTGGTCGGTGTAGCTGTCGAAGCCGCCGACCTGGTCCATCCAGGACCAGAGGGAGTCGGTGGACGCGGTCGGCTTCGGGACCTCGGCGCAGGCGGTGGCGGCGGGCTGGTACTGCCAGAAGCCGAAGACCAGGTCGGTCACCATGATTTCGTACGCGCGGTCGGCGTTGCCGGCGAGCTTGAAGGTCCAGCCCTCGGTGGCGGCCTTCTTCTGGAAGCGGTCGACCATCTCGCCGCGGCGCTTCAGCGCCTCGCGCTCGATCGCGGCGAGGTCCTTGCGGCACTCGGCGGTGCCGACGGTGGCGAAGAAGCGGTCGTAGGCCGAGTCCTCGTCGTTGACGACGTCGTTGGGCGCGACGTACGCGACCGTGCCGTCCATGTCGTGCGGGTAGAAGCGGCGGTAGTACGTCGCCGTCATGCCGCCCTTGCTGCCGCCGGTGGCGATCCAGTTCTTGGCGTAGATGCCGTTCAGCGCCGTGAAGATGCGGTGCTGGTCGGCGGCGGCCTGCTGGATGTCCAGCTTCTTCCAGTCCGCGGGCTCGGGCCGGGACGGGGTGAAGTAGCGGTACTCCATCGACACCTGGTTGCCGTCGATGAGCTTGGTGGGCTCGCTGCGCGTCGGCTCGGTGTTGACGTTGTAGCCGGAGGTGAAGAAGACGGTGGGGCGGGCGGTCGACTTGTGCAGCACGGTGATGCGCTGCTGGAAGGTGCCCTTGCCCGGGTGCCGGTGGTCGACCGGCTGGGTGTAGTTCAGGACGAAGAAGCGGTAACCGTCGACCGGCTTCTCCTGAACGAGGCTCATTCCCGGTATCGCGAGGAGACGGTCCTTGATGTCCGCTTCCGCGCGGCTGTCCGCGGTCGTACCGGCCGGCGCGGCGGCGGTGGCCGCCGTTGCCGTGGCCGTGCCCGCGCCGACCGTGCCTATGAGCACGGTGAGTGACAGCAGCCATCTGAGCGTTTTGCGCATGCGCCCTCCCCTGGGGTTCGCAAAGGTCGCGCTGAACCTATCGGGGCGGCCCCTCGCCGACCACCCCCCGACCGGCGGTAGCGGACGGGGAGTTGGCCGGCGGGGCAGGCGGCGGGGCGCACGGCGCTGCACTCCGGCCTCCACAGTGCACGGCGCTATACCCCGGCCTCCACCGTCTCGCCGGTGAAGGAGCGCCACAGTTCCGCGTACCGGCCGCCCCGGGCGAGGAGTTCGGCGTGCGTGCCGTCCTCGGCGACGCGGCCGCGGTCCAGTACGACGACCCGGTCGGCGCGGGCCGCGGTCGTCAGGCGGTGGGCGACGACCAGGGTCGTGCGGCGGCCGGCCAGCCGGTCCGTCGCGTGGTTGACGACGGACTCGGTGGCCAGGTCGAGCGCCGCGGTCGCCTCGTCGAGCAACAGCACGTCGGGGTCGACCAGTTCGGCGCGGGCGAGCGCGAGGAGCTGGCGCTGGCCTGCGGAGAGGTTGCGGCCGCGCTCGGCGACCTCGTGGAGGTAGCCGCCGTCGAGCGTGGCGATCATGTCGTGCGCGCCCACCGCCCGGGCCGCCGCCTCCACTTCGGCGTCGGTGGCGTCCGGGCGGCCGTACGCGATGGCGTCGCGGACCGTGCCGGGGAAGAGGTACGACTCCTGGGGGACGACGCCCAGCCGGTGGCGGTAGCCGGTCAGGTCCAGTTCGCGCAGGTCGGTGCCGTCGACGCGGACGGCGCCGGTCGTCGGGTCGTAGAACCGGGCGACCAGCTTGACCAGCGTGGACTTGCCGGCGCCGGTCTCGCCGACGAACGCGACGGTCTGGCCGGCGGGGATGGTCAGGGCGATGCCGGAGAGGGCCTCGGCCTGCTCACCGTCGGCGGTCGCGTAGCGGAAGTGGACGTCGTCGAAGGTGATCTCGCCCGCCAGCTCCTTCACCGGGCGGGGGTTCTCGGCCGCCGGGGTGGTGGTCGGCTCGCGCAGCAGCTCCTGGATGCGGCCGAGCGACACGGACGCCTGCTGGTAGCCGTCGAAGACCTGGGAGAGCTGCTGGACGGGGGAGAAGAAGAGGTCGATGTAGAGGAGGTACGCGACCAGGGCACCCGCGGTCAGCGTCCCGGCGCTCACCCGGTCCGCGCCGACGATCAGCACCAGCGCGGCGGCCACGGACGACAGGAGCTGCACGAACGGGAAGTAGACCGAGATCAGGAACTGGCCGCGGGTGCGGGCCTGCCGGTACGCGGCGCTGCGCTCGGTGAAGCGCGCGACGCCGCTGCCCTCGCGGCGGAACGCCTGCACGATGCGCAGCCCGGCGACGCTCTCCTGGAGGTCGCCGTTGACGACGCTGATCCGCTCACGCGCCAGCTCGTACGCCTTGACGCTCTGCTTGCGGAAGAAGTACGTGCCGATGATCAGCGGCGGCAGCGTGGCGAAGACGACCAGCGCGAGCTGCACGTCGATGGCCAGCAGGGCGACCAGGATGCCGAAAAAGGTGAGGACGGAGACGACGGCAGTGACCAGGCCGGTCTGCAGGAAGGTGGAGAGCGCGTCGACGTCCGTGGTCATCCGGGTCATGATCCGGCCGGTCAGCTCGCGCTCGTAGTAGTCCAGGCCGAGGCGCTGGAGCTGGGCGAAGATCTTGACGCGGAGTGAGTACAGGACGCGTTCGCCGGTACGCCCCGTCATCCGGTTCGAGCCGATCTGCGCGGCCCACTGGGCGAGCACGACGAGCAGGGCGGCGGCGGACGCGGCCCACACGCCGTTGAGCGCGGCGCGCTGTACGCCGTCGTCGATGCCGTGCCGGATCAGTACGGGCAGCAGCAGCCCGGCGACCGCGTCCACGGCGACCAGCAGCAGGGCGATCAGCAGCGGCCGGCCGAAGCCGCGCAGCAGGCGGCGCAGGCCGTAGGAGCTCTCCGGCCGCGCTGCCTGCTCCTCGTCGATGTCGGGGGTGTCGGTGGCCGGGGGCAGCGCCGCGACCTTTTCGAGCAGCTCGGGCGTCGCGGGCATGCCGGCCAGCGCGCCGGCCATGCCGCCGGGGCGGCCGGCGAGCGCGGCGGCGGAAGCGCTGCCGCCCTCCCGCGGCTGCACGCCGTCGGACTCCTCGCCCGTACGGACCCACAGCTCGGGCGTCACGCCGTCGATGACGCGGCGGGGGCGGGTGGCCTCCGTGGCGGGCGTGCTTTCCGGCGCCACAAGGCCGGTGGTGGTCGCCGGCTCCAGCAGCCCGGTGGCCGCCGCCTCGCCGGAGAAGGCCCCGGCCGCCGCGACCTGCCCCGCCGGGTCCCGCTCCACGCCGCCCAGCTCGTCCGGGTCGGTGAGCAGCCTGCGGTACAGCTCGCAGCGCTCCTCCAGCTCCTCCCGCGTACCGATGTCCAGCAGTCGGCCGCCGTCGAGGACGGCGACCCGGTCGGCCAGCGCCAGGGTGGAGGCGCGGTGCGCGATGAGCAGGGTCGTACGGCCCGCCATCACGCCGCGCAGCGCTTCGTGGATCTCGTGCTCGACCCGGGCGTCGACCGCGGAGGTCGCGTCGTCCAGGACCAGCACGCGCGGGTCGGTGAGGATCGCGCGGGCGAGCGCCACGCGCTGCCGCTGGCCGCCGGACAGGCTCAGGCCCTGCTCGCCGACCTCGGTGTCGTACCCGTCGGGGAGCGCGGAGATGAAGCCGTCGGCCTGGGCGGCGCGGGCCGCGGCCCGGATCTGCTCGTCGGTGGCGTCCGGGGCGCCGTAGGCGATGTTGTCCCGGATCGAGTCGGAGAAGAGGAAGCTGGTCTCGGGGACCAGGCCGATGGCGCCGCGCAGCGAGTCGGCGGTCAGGTCGCGCACGTCCCGGCCGCCGACGAGCACCCGCCCCGCGCTCACGTCGTAGAAGCGCGGCAGCAGCAGCGAGACGGTGGACTTGCCGCTGCCGGAAGTGCCGACGACGGCGACGGTCTCGCCGGGCTCGATGCGCAGCGAGAAGTCCGTCAGGACCTGGTGAGCGCCCTGCTCGTCGCCGTACCCGAAGGTGACGTGGTCGAACTCGACCGTGGCGGGCGCGTCGGCGGGCAGCGGGACGGCGTCCGGGCGCTCCTCGATGACCGGCTCGGTGTCGATCAGCTCGAAGACCCGCTCCACGCCCGCGCGGGCCTGCTGGCCCACGGTCAGCATCATGGCGAGCATCCGGACCGGGCCGACGAGCTGCGCGAGGTAGGTGGAGAAGGCGACGAAGGTGCCCAGCGAGACCTGGCCCCGGGTGGCCATCCAGCCGCCGAGCGCGAGCATCGCGACCTGCCCGAGGGAGGGGACGGCCTGCAGGGCCGGGGTGTAGCGGGCGTTGAGGCGTACGGTGCGCAGCCGCCCGGCGAAGAGCCGCCGGCCGACCTCGCGGAGCTTGCCGGTCTCCTGCTCCTCCTGGCCGAAGCCCTTCACGACGCGGACGCCGGAGACCGCGCCGTCCACCACGCCCGCCACGGCCGCCGCCTGGCCCTGCGCGTACCAGGTCGCGGGGAAGAGCCGGAGGCGGCTGCGCTTGGCGATCCACCACAGGGCGGGGGCGACGGCGAGGGCGACGACGGTGAGCAGCGGGGAGAGCACCAGCATGATCACCAGGGAGATGACGAACAGCAGGACGTTGCCCAGCATCATCGGCACCATGAACAGCAGCGACTGCACGAGCTGGAGGTCGCTGGTGCCGCGGCCGACGACCTGCCCCGTACTGAGTTCGTCCTGCCGCCGGCCGTCCAGCCGGGTGATGGCCCGGTACATCCGGGTCCGCAGGTCGTGCTGGACGTCCAGGGCGAGCCGGCCGCCGTAGAAGCGGCGGATGTACGTCAGTACGTACACGGCGAGCGCGGCGACGATCAGCAGGGTGGCCCACGGCGCGAGGGACCGTTCGTGCTTGACGATCACATCGTCGATGATCAGCTTCGGTACGAGCGGGACGAGCGCCATGACGGCCATCCCGGCGAGCGAGGAGCCGAGCGCGAGCAGTACATCCTGTTTGTACCGCCAGCACGTGCGCATCAGGCGCCGCGCCCAGCCCTCTTCCGCCGTATCCGTGTCCGCCCCTGCCACGCGACGCCTCCCGCCGGTCGACTTCTTACCGCAAGGCACCAACAGCGGCGGCCGGTGTTTTCATCCCACCGCAACAATTCCCGCGGTCACGGGCGGCCAATGGCGGTCATTGGCCTCAAAGGCGGACGGTCATGTCGTACAGCCGGGTGATCTGCTGCGCCCGCTGATTGTCGTCGCTGATCAGGAGCAGGTGCAGCCGTCCGTGCGCGTGCCCCAGGACGGCCATGCCCTCGATGTTGTCCAGGAGGGGGTTGATCTGGGGCTGCCGGGCGGGCGCGCCGAGGGAGGGGCAGCGCGTGAGGTCGGCGAGCAGGGTCTTGGCGGCGGGGCGGGTGGCGGCGGTCAGCTTCTCGGTGCCGCGAGTGTCGTCCGCGGGGCGCGGGTCGGCGAGGTAGAGGCGGATGGTGTTGCCCTGAGGCTCGAATTTACGTTCGAGTACGAGCAGGCGGCCGTCGCCGAGCGAGGTGATCTCGGGGACCGTCATGCCCCGCTCGGCCGGGTAGGCGTACTGCCTGCCGAGGGCGTAGCCGCCGTGCGGCTGCCGCTGCCAGGTCTGGAAGCGGTGCAGCGGACGGCCCTGCGCGCCGTTGCCGTCACCGGCGAGCGGGCCCTCCATGGACGCGGTGAGCGTACGGCCGCCGGGGCCCGCGGCCAGGCCCTCGAAGGTCTGGTTGGCGGTGGCCCGCCCTGCCGGGGCGACCCGCAGCCCGTCCGGCACGGGCAGCCGTCCGACCGGGTGCCCGGCCCGGTCGTAGCGACGCACCGACGGCTCCGTCTCGGAGGTGATCAGCCGGTTACCGTCCTTCTCGACGACCAGCCCCTCGGAGTCCAGCGGCTTTCCGTCCTCGTCGGCGAGCGGGACGCCGCGCAGCGGCTCGCGCGTCCGGCCGTCGAGGGTGACCAGCGCGGACCGGTCGGAGAGCGCGAGCAGATCGCCGTCGGTGTCGCGGGCGAGCGCGGAGAAGTTCCCGGCGTAGAGGCCGTCGACGGAGCGCTTGTCCAGGGCGTCGGAGTACTGGTCGATGGAGACGCGGGCGGAACAGGCGCCGGTGGCCTGCGCCCCGGGCGGGGCCGCGGCCGCCGGGAGCGTTCCGGCGGCGAGCAGCGTGGCGGCGAGGGCGGCGGATACGGCGGCGGTGAGGCGCACGGGGATCCTTCCGGTCGGCAGGACGGCAACGGGCGGGGCGCCCGGGGGTTCCTTCCCCCGGGCGCCCCGCCCGCATCACGCGTTCCGTTCCGCGGAACGGCGGCCGTCAGTCCTCGGCGCCGGCCTTGCTGCTGGTCTTGGCCTCGGCCACGCTCAGCTCCGCGATGCCCGGGTGCTTCTTGGCGTCCGCCTTGCCGCGCACGGTGACCCGGACGTACCGCGCCGGGGACTTCCCGTCATAGCCGGTGCCGGTCCAGTGCCGTCCGTCGCGCGAGACCTGGACCTGGTACGACGCGGGCTTCGTGGCCGTCCAGTGCGGGGTGACCGTGCCGATGCGGCGGACGCTGCCCAGGTCGGCGGTGAGGGTGCCGGTGGCGGCGTCGGGCACCCACGCGGTGGTGGTGTTGCCGTCCAGCGCGGCGCCCGCGTACATCCCGGGCTCCTCCGAGGTGGCCTTCGCCGTGCGGCAGCGGGCCACGTTGGCCGTCGGCTCCTGGTCGGGGCGGCGGGTCTTCAGCGTCAGGGGCGCTCCCTGGCCGACGATCCGCTCGCCCTCCGGCGTCGCGACCGTCATCGGCTCACCGCCGGTCAGCCGCACCTCGGTGTGGTGCGCGCCGAGCGCGATGTCGTACGTCCGGCCCTGCCAGTGCAGGCCGCGCAGGGTGACGCCGTCGGCGAGCTGCGGCGGCAGCGTCGGGTCCAGGGTGATCCGGTCCTCGCCCAGCCGCAGGCCGGTCAGGCCGTGGGTGAAGACCTGCAGGAAGCCGCCCTTGCCGGTCAGGAAGTCCTGGGACGGCGAGCCCGCGAGGGGGTCCTCGGCGCCGGCCTTCTCGCCGCGCGCCTCGGAGAAGAGGTGGAACGGACCGCGCATGAACGGCCGCACGGACCGCTGGAGATAGGTGTACGTCGCGCAGCCGGCCTCGCCGATCTCGGCGGCGTCGATGGCGTGCACCGAGTCGGTCATGGCCGGGCCGTCGGGGTCGGTGTGCGCGGCGTAGTAGTCCAGCGTCTTCGTCTTGGCCGCGTCCGACATCGGCCACTGCAGCGGGTACTGCAGGAGCACGGTGTCGGCCTGCTTGATGGTGGTGCCCTTGTAGCCGTCGTACTGCTGGAAGACCTGCTTCTTCTTGTCGTACGGGATGCGCAGCTTGTCCGCGATGGTGTTCCAGGAGGCGGGAGCCTTCTTGCCGAGGACGGCGGCGGCGCGGGTGGCGTGCCGGAGCGCGGTGGCGGCGCCCGCGTTGGTGAACACGCCGTCGTCGACGCCGTTGCTGTACTCGTCCGGGCCCGCGACGTTCTTGACCGAGTAGCTGCCGTCACCGTTCTTGGTGACCCGGGAGGCCCAGAACTGCGCGATGCCCTGCATGAGGGGCCAGCCGCGCTCCCGCAGCCAGCCGGTGTCCTTGGTGGCGAGGTAGTACTGCCAGGCAGCCAGCGAGACGTCGCCCATCAGGTGGTTCTGGGTCTTGCAGTGCGGCGGGTCCCAGCTGTGGCACTCCTTCCACAGATCACCCTTGCCGCCGCTGGTCCACGGGAAGAACAGGCCGTCGTAGCCGAGCTTCTTGGCGTTCGCGCGGGCACCGGCCCGGGTCTTGTAGCGGTACTCGACGATGGACCGGGCGAGCTCCGGATGGGCGGCCAGCAGGCCGGGGTACATCCAGGTCTCGGCGTCCCAGAAGATCTCGCCCGCGTAGTTGTCGCTGGTCAGACCCGTCGGGGCGATGCTGTCCGAGGAGCCCTCGCGGGAGTTGGCGAGCAGTCCGTACTGCGCCGAGCGCACCCACGCCTGCAGGTCGCGCTGCTCGCGGCCGCGCACCTCGATGTCGGAGTGCCACAGGTTCTGCCAGGCGGTGGCGTGCGCGTGGTACAGCCGGTCCCAGCCCTGCGCCGCGGCCTGCTGGGAGGCGCGGGTGGCGGCGGCTCTGGGGTCGTGCGAGGTGAGCGCGGTGTCCACGCCGACGTACTTGGAGACCTCGTAGGTGCGGCCCTTGTGCACGGGGAAGCTGACGCCCTGATGCGCCGTCAGCTTCTCGGGCGCCTTGGCCTTCTGTTCACTTTCCGAACGAATGCCCGGACCCGTACGGAGCGTGGAGGCCACCGCGCCCGCCGTCTTCGTCCCGTCGGTGCGGAAGGTGACGTCCTGCGTGCGGTCGCCGGATCGGGCGCCGCCGCCGGTCTGCGAAATCCGGCGCGCACCACGCCCGTCGAGGGTGTCGGTGACGGTCGCCGGGCCGCTCCAGTGCGGCGTCATCCGCAGCCGTACGGCACCGGTGTGCGCGTGCGTGCGGTCCGCGAGCACGTCGAAGACCAGGTCGGTGGCGCGGCCGTCGGCGGCGGTCCAGGTCAGCGAGGTACGGACCAGGCCGCAGCGCATCAGGAGGGACTGCCGGTAGTGCGAGATCCGGCCGGGCTTCGTGGCCGAGCCGAAGGTCTCGGCGCCGGGACCGCCGGTGGCCACGTTCAGCGTGGTCCAGGTGGGCAGCGCGGCGATGGCCTGCCGCTTCTTCACCGACTTGGGGCCCTCGGCGTACAGGCCGGCGGCGAAGGCGCCGTCGTAGCGCGGGGTGTAGAGGGGGAAGCCGGTCTTGCCGCCGGTCGCCGCGTACCCGGTGCCGTTGGGCGGCACGCGCTGCCCGAGGTAGCCGTTGCCGACGTACGGGTGGTGGCTGTCGTCGGGGTCGATGCGGGTGGACGTGGGCTGCCAGCCGGGCCCGTCGGTGGCGCACGAGCCGTCGGCGGCCGGGGTGGCGCCCGTCGCCGGGCCCGTGGCGCGGCCGCCGTCCGGTGCCGCCGCGGAGGACGCAGGGGGTACGGCCGCGATGAGCGCGCCCGCGAGCAGGGGGACGAGCAGCCGTCTGCCGGTACGCGGCAGCGGACGTGGGGAGTACGACATTGTTCTCCGTCGACGGATCGTCGGGCGTCGGGCACGGGGGCAGAGAGCCAGATCTGTCGCTGCCCGCAGCGAACCTAAAGTTATGAACAGATCACGTCAACGGTCCACGCGCTTTGTTAACTTTCCGAAGCCAGGGAATCGCCCGGTTGGGTCGGGGAATGGCCCGGTTGGGTCGGGGAATCGCCGAGATGGGTGGGGGCGAACATCCGCAGCCGGGCCGGGAGCACGACCACGGAGGGGCCGGGGGCCGCCAGCGCGGCGGCGAGGTCGTCCCGCAGCCGCTCCGGAGCGCTCGTCACCGCCGGCACGCCGAAGGACTCGGCGAGCGCGGCGAAGTCGGGCCGCGCCAGCTCGGTGCCGGTCGCCCGCCCGAACGCGTCCTCCATGTACTCGCGCAGGATGCCGTAGCCCCCGTCGTCCACGATCAGCCAGGTCACCGGCGCGTCGTACTGGCGCGCCGTGGCCAGCTCGGCGAGCGAGTACATGGCGCCGCCGTCGCCGGAGACCGCGAGCACCGGCCGCGCCGGGTCGGCCACCGCCGCGCCCAGCGCCGCCGGGAAGGCGTAGCCGAGGCCGCCCGCGCCCTGCGCCGAGTGCATGGTGTTCGGGTGGCGGGCGTCGAAGGCCGACCAGGCCCAGTACGCCAGGATCGTCATGTCCCAGAAGGAGGGCGACCGGGGCGGGAGTGCCTCGCGGACGGCGGCCAGTACGTCCTGTTCCAGGGTGAGTTCCTGGGACGCGATCCGCTCCCCCACGCAGTCCAGCAGTGCCCGTACGCGGGCGGGCGCCGTGTCGTCCTCGCGCGCGCCGACCGTCTCCAGCAGGGCCCGGAGCGCGAGGCGCGCGTCCGCGTGGATGCCGAGCGCGGGGTGGTTGGACTCCAGCTTGCCCGCGTCGGCCTCGATCTGGATGACCCGGCCGCGGGGCCTGAACGTGTGGTAATTCGAGGAGAGTTCGCCCAGGCCCGAACCCACCACCAGCAGGACGTCCGCGTCCTCCAGGAAATCCGTGGTGTGGCGGTCCTCCAGCCAGGACTGGAGGGAGAGGGGGTGGGTCCAGGGGAACGCGCCCTTGCCGCCGAAGGTCGTCGCGACCGGCGCCCGGAGCCGCTCGGCCAGCGCCCGCAGCTCGGGCTCGGCCCCGGCCCGTACGATGCCGCCGCCCGCGAGGATCACCGGGCGCTCCGCGTCGGTCAGCAGGTCGGCGGCCACGGTGGTCAGTTCGGGGCGCGGGGGCAGCTCTTCCGGGTCCGCGGCCAGGCCCGTGACCACCGGGATCGCCGTCGGCGCGAGCAGTACGTCCTGCGGGATCTCCACCCAGACCGGGCCGTGCGGGGCCGTCAGCGCGGACTTCCAGGCCGCGGCGATCGCGGACGGGATCTGCGAGTGCGTGCGGGCGGTGTGCACGGACTTCACCACGCCGCGGAAGGCTGCGCTCTGGTCGGGGAGTTCGTGCAGGTAGCCGTGGCGGCCGCCGCCGAGTCCGGCGACCGGCACCTGGCTGCCGATCGCGAGGACGGCGGCCGAGGCGGCGGCGGACTCCTGCAGCGCGGCGAGCGTCATGAGGGCGCCGGGGCCGGTGGAGACCATGAGCGGGGCGATGCCGCCGGTGCGGCGGGCGTAGGCGTCGGCGGCGAACCCCGCGTTGTTCTCCACGCGCAGTCCGACGTACCGCAGGGGGCTGCGGCCCAGCGCGTCGAAGAGGCCCAGGGCGTGTTGGCCGGGGAGGCCGAAGACGGTCTGCGCGCCGAGCGCTTGCAGCGATTCGACGACGAGGTCGCCCCCTGTGCGTTGGCGCTGCGCGGCGGGGGCCGAGGGGTCGGTGGGGCTCAACGTCGTGCCTCTCTGCGGGTGCGTGGGGGTGCGGGCGATCACGGCCTTCGGCCGCTCGTCCTCAAACGCCGGACGGGCTTTTTTGTGCCAGGCGGGCCCGCCACTCGGCCAGTACCGCCGGATCCGTCGGGCGGGTCGACAGGCTGACGATCACGTACGCCACCAGCGACACCAGCAGCCCGTAATAGATCGGTTCGTTCGCCAGGACGCCGCGCCAGGCCATCAGGGCGATCACCGTCGCGCCGCCCGTCGCGACAGCGGCAAGCGCGCCCGTTCCCGTGCCGCGCTTCCAGAGGAGGCCGCCGAGGATCGGGACCAGGAGGCCGCCGACGAGGAGGTTGTAGGCGACCGTCAGGGCCTGGACGACGTCGTTGAGGGCGATGGCGATGCAGATGACGGCGATGCCCATGAGGAGGATGAACGCGCGGTTGCCGCGTACCTCGTCGCGTTCACCGGCGGCCGTACCACCGCCCACCGCGCCCCGGAGCCGGGACCAGATGTCGTTGTTGGCCACCGTCGCGCAGGCGATCAGCGCGCCCGAGGACGTGGACATCACGGCGGAGAGCGCCGCCGCCAGCACCAGTCCGCGTACGCCCATCGGCAGGGCGTCCTTGACGATCGTGGCGAACGCGTCGTCGGGGCTGCCGAGATGGGGGTAGAGCACCTTGGCCGCCGTACCGATCACGGCTCCGGCGAGCGCGTACACCAGGCAGTACGTGCCGGCGGCCGTGCCGCCCAGCCGCGCGACGCGGTCGCTGCGCGCCGTGAACACCCGCTGCCAGATGTCCTGGCCGATCAGCATGCCGAAGGAGTAGATGAGGACGTAGGTGAAGACGGTCTGGCCGCCGATGCCGAGCGGGGCGAAATAGTCGTCGGGGAGTTCGGCCCGCAACTCGCCGAAGCCGCCTGCCTTGACGACGGCGATGGGCAGCAGGAGGAGCAGGACGCCGATCGTCTTGACCACGAACTGCACCATGTCGGTGAGGGTGATCGACCACATGCCGCCGAGAGTGGAATACGCGACGACGATCGCGCCGCCGAGGATGATCGACACCGTGCGGTCCAGGCCGAACAGGACGTCGAAGATCGTGGCGTACGCGATCGTGGACGTGACCGCGAGCATCAGGGTGTACGCCCACATCACGACGCCGGAGATGACGCCGGCCGAGCCGCCGTAACGCAGGTCGAGCATCTCGGAGACGGTGTAGACCTTCAGCCGGGCGATCCGCGCGGAGAAGAAGAGGCTCAGCGCGAGCAGGCCGAGACCGATGGTGAAGACCATCCAGGCGCCGGAGAGGCCGTACTGATAGCCGAGGCCGACGCCGCCGATCGTGGAGGCGCCGCCCAGGACGATCGCGGCCATGGTCCCGGAGTACATGAACGGGCCCAGGCGCCGCCCGGCGACCAGGAATTCGCTCTTGGAGCGGGCGCGGCGCATGCCCCACCAGCCCACGGCGAGCATGCCGGCAAGGTAAAGGACGATCACCGCGTAGTCGACAGCCATGGGCCATCCCTTCGGCAGGCGGGAGTGAAGGTGGGGGTGGGGCGGATTTTCGTGCGCTGACGTGGGTTGACCTTAGGAAATGGCGTGGCGGCGCAGAAGTGTACGTTTCCTCCACCGTGCCGCTCGGAATTGGATGGTCCGCACATGGCTGACGCGCCGCACCACTCGCCGCCGCCCACCCCGGGCGTCCCGCTGTCCGCACTGCTCGCCCGCGCCGACCTCGGGCTGCGGCAGATCGCCGGGCCGCGTGCCGACGCCGACATCCACTGGGTGCACACCTCCGAGATGGCCGACCCGGAGCCGTATCTGCTCGGCGGTGAGCTGCTGCTGACGGCCGGGGTGCACCTCGACGAGGCGGCGGGGTCGGGGGCCTACCTCGACGGCTACGCGGAGCGCACGGTCGCGGCGGGTGCGGTGGCGCTCGGGTTCGGGATCGCGCCGGTGCACGACGCGGTGCCGCGGGCGCTGGTCGCGGCCTGCGACCGGTACGGGCTGCGGCTGCTGGAGGTGCCGGCCGGGACCCCGTTCACGGCGGTGGAGAGCGCCGTGTGGCAGGCCATGACCGAGGCCCGGCACCGCGAGCTGACCCGCATCGGCGACGGCCAGCGCGCGCTGGCCGCGGCCGCGGGCGGGCCCGACCCGGTACCGGCCGTGCTGCGCACGCTCGCCCGCCAAGTGGGCGGCTGGGCCGCGGTGTCGGGGCCGGGCGGCGACGGCGAACTGGCCGCCGCCGGACCGCGGCTGCCCGCTCCCGCGCGATCGGCGGCGGCCCGGCTCGCACGCCGCGTGGCAACCCCGGGCGGCCCGGCGGCGGCGAGCGACACCCTGGCGGCGGCGGTCCCGGGCAGCCCGGCAGCGGCAAGCGACACCCCGGTGGCGGCGGCCCCGGGCGACCCGGTGGGAGCAGTCCCCGGCGACCCGGCAGCCGCGAGTGACGCCCCGGCCGAGGCGGCCGGTACGCATCTCGCCGCGTACGCGCTCGGCGGCCGGGCCCCGGAACGTACGCGCGCGCTGATCGTCGCCGCGCCGCCGCCCGATCCGGCGGCCCGCGCCGTCGTCGGTGTCGCCGCGGTACTGCTGTCCCTGCTCACCGGCCCGTACGCGGAGGCGGCCGACGGCGGGCACTCCGCCGCGCTGGTCCGGCTGCTGCTCGGGGAGGGGCCCGCCGACGTGGCGCCGCTGCTGAAGCACCCGCACTGGACCGTCGTGCACGCCCGCGCCCGGCGCGGCGGCGAAGCGCCCGCCGCCGCCCTCGCCGCGGGGCTGGGCACGTCCCTGGTCGCGCCGGGCGACGACACCGTCCGGGCCCTGGTCCCGGCCGGCCGGGAGGTCACCGCGCAGCCGGGCTGGACGCTCGGCGTGAGCGAGCCGGTACCGGTGTCCACACTGCCCGCCGGGGACGCGCACGCCGCGGCCGCGCTGCGCCGCGCGGTGGCCGGCCGGACCCCGCTCGTCCGCCACCGCTCCCCCGGCATCGGCGGCACGGGCGGCGTCGCCGCGCTGGTTCCGCCGGCCGAGGCCCGCGCGCACGCGGCGGCCGTACTGGCGCCGCTCGACGGCACCCCGGCGCTCCGCGAGACGTTGCGCACCTGGCTCTCGCTGCACGGGAGCTGGGACCGTACGGCAACCGCGCTCGGCATTCACCGCAACACGGTCCGGCAGCGCATCGCCCGCGTCGCCGCCCTGCTCGACACCGACCCCGACGACCCGGACGTCCGGATGGAGCTGTGGTTCGCTCTCGGCACCCATTCCTGAATTCTGGACGCGATTACGGACATGTCCTTTTCACCGGACCTCGCCGCCCTTTCGCCGCCCCTTCCTGAATTCCACCGGGCGACGTCCGACATCGACGGCATCGGCATTCAAAAACGCACTTCACAACGCATGTGGTGGGCATTTTTCGGCGTAATGCACGGGCCCTGGAGAGAAACTTGCCTTACGCGCTCCACCCCGGCACTATTCCCGGCGTAACCCCTGTTCTTCCGCGTCCCCGTGCTTCGAAGGGAAGAAAAGTCATGCGTGACTTCATCGAGACCGCCGAGATCGCCGACACCGAGCTGGACGGCATCGCCGCCGGCGCCGCGACCATCGGCGGCAGCATCGCCGGCTACGGCGCCGGTGTGACCGTCGACGGCACCGCCGTGCAGGCCGTCGAGGGCCTCGCCACGGACGGCATCGCCAAGGTCAACGGCCTGGCCGGCCAGCTGCCCACCGCCGGCATCTGAGCAACGCCTGCCAAACGCCAGGGCCCCGGAACCTCTCGGTTCCGGGGCCCTGGCGTGTTCCGCGTGGGAAAGGACGGTCAGCCGCGTGCGGCCGCGATCTGCCGGGACATGATCGTGGTCAGCTCGTACGCCGTGTGGGAGGCCGCGACCGAGGTCATCTCCGCGTGGTCGTACGCCGGGGACACCTCGACCAGGTCGGCGGAGACCAGGTTGCAGGAGGCCAGGCCGCGCAGGATCTCCAGCAGCTCGCGCGAGGTCAGGCCGCCGGCCTCGGGGGTGCCGGTGCCGGGCGCGTGCGCCGGGTCCAGGACGTCGATGTCGATGGAGATGTACAGCGGGCGGTCACCGATGCGCTGGCGGAGCTGGTCGGCGACCTCGTCCACGCCGCGGCGCATGACATCGGCCGAGGTGACGATGCCGAAGCCCATCTTCTCGTCGTCGGTGAGGTCCTTCTTGCCGTACAGCGGGCCGCGCGTGCCGACGTGCGAGAGCGCCGAGGTGTCGAGGATGCCTTCCTCGACCGCGCGGCGGAACGGCGTGCCGTGGGTGTACTCCGCGCCGAAGTAGGTGTCCCAGGTGTCCAGGTGCGCGTCGAAGTGCAGCAGCGCCACCGGGCCGTGCTTCTTGGCGACCGAGCGGAGCAGGGGCAGCGCGATGGTGTGGTCGCCGCCGAGGGTCATCAGACGGGCGCCGGTGCCGAGCAGGTCGTCCGCCGCGGCCTCGACCGTCTCGACCGCCTCGTTGATGTTGAACGGATTGGCGGCGATGTCACCGGCGTCGGCCACCTGGGCCAGCGCGAAGGGCGAGGCGTCCTGCGCCGGGTTGTACGGGCGCAGCAGGCGGGACGCCTCGCGGATGGCGTTGCCGCCGAAGCGGGCGCCGGGGCGGTAGGAGACACCGGTGTCGAACGGGACGCCCACGACGGCCACATCGGCGCGGCCGCCGACCTCGTCGATGCGCGGCAGCCGGGCGAAGGTCGCCGGGCCTGCGTAACGCGGGACGCGGGAGGAGTCGACGGGACCGACGGGCTCGGAGGATGCGGCAGATGCGGTGGTCATGGCGCTGAGCGTAGAGACGGCGCCGCGTTCGCCCCATGGACATATCTGTGAGGTACGGGGGCGCCATTCGACACGGCGTCCATTCGACGGACCGTATCGATGGACGCGTTCACGCGGTCTCCCGGGGCCGAGGGCGGCGCGCTCGGGCCCCGCGAGGTGTCCACGCGGCGGAACTCCCCCGCCCCGCGCTGATCCGCACCGGCACAATGGGCCTCATGCCGATAACCTCCGCCCCCGCCCCCAGCCGCGCCGAACTGGTCGAGCACCTCGTACGCACCCGCATCGCCGGTGACGTCGCGACGCCCCGCGAGAACAACCTCGACCACTACCGCAAGCTCGCCAACGGCAACCGCCACTACTGGTTCGGCCTGGAGCTGGGCGACCGCTGGAGAGACGAGCAGGACGTACTCGCCGTGATGGCCGAGCGCTGCGGCGTCGTCGACGACCCGGACCACCGGCACGGCCAGGACACCATCGACCCCGAGCTGACGGTGGACGCGCTGGAGCGGATGGCGGCGGTGCTGCGCAAGGCGGCCGCCGGCCGCCGGCGGGTGCTCCTCGCGACCGGTCACCCGGGCGGGCTGCTGGACGTGCACATCGCCACGGCCGCCGCGCTGCGGGCGGCGGGCTGCGACATCGTGGTCGCGCCGGACGGGCTGACCGCCGACGACGGCGTGGTCTTCCAGTTCGGCCAGGTCGCGATGCTCGAGCGGGGCGCGACCCTGTGGCACACGCACTCGCCGGCCCCGATGGCGGCGATCCTGGACGGCCTGGAGGCGGCGGGCGAGGCGCTGCCGGACCTGGTCGTGGCGGACCACGGCTGGGCGGGCTGCGCGGGGCAGCGCGGCATCGACGCCGTCGGCTACGCGGACTCGAACGACCCGGCGCTCTTCCTGGCCGAGGCGGAGGGCACCGTCCAGGTCACGGTCCCCCTGGACGACCACGTCCGCAGCCCCCGCTACTACGACCCGCTGACCGCGTACCTGCTGCACGCGGCCGGTCTGGCGGACTGACCAACGGGCCTCTCAGGGGGCCGGTTCCCCGCGCCCCGGCGTCGGGTCCAGGAAGACCCGGCGGACCGCCGGGAAGCGGGCGCGGAGGTCGCGTTCGGCCTGCTCGCAGGCCCACTCGATCTCCGCGGCGGTGGCCAGGTCGCGGAAGTCGACCTTCGCGGCGATCAGTACCTCCCGCGGCCCCTGCACGATCGTGACCAGCTCCAGTACGTCCACCACCTGCGGCACCGCGCGCAGTTGCTCCCGTACGGCGTTCCGCAGGAAGGGCGGCAGCGAGCGCCCGATGAGGAGCTGGGCATTGCTGCGCCCCAGCACCCACGCCACGTACACCAGCAGCAGCCCGATCAGGATCGCCGCGACGCCGTCCCAGACGCCCGACCCGGTGAGCTGCCCGCCGAGCAGGCCGCCGGCCGCCAGCACCAGGCCGGCCAGGGCCGCGGAGTCCTCCATGACGACGGCCTTCACCGCGGTGTCCGGGGTGTGGTGGAGGTACTGGCCCAGGGGCACGCCGAAGCGCGCCGCCTCCTGGCGCGCCTGCTTCAGTCCGGTACGCAGCGAGTAGCCCTCCAGGAGGAAGGCGACGGCGAGGATCACGTAGGAGGCCAGGGGGTCGCCCAGCTCCTCGCCGTGCGTGAGGGTGTGGATCCCGTCGTACACGGAGAAGACCGCGCCGCCCACGAAGGTGGCGACGGAGGCGAGCAGCGCCCAGATGTAGCGCTCCTGGCCGTGGCCGAGCGGATGGTCCTCGTCCGCCGGCCGGGCGCTGCGTTTCAGCGCGGTGAGCAGCAGCAGTTCGGTGACCGTGTCGGCGACGGAGTGCGCGGCTTCGGAGAGCATCGCGCTGGACCCGCTGAGGATGCCGCCGACGGCCTTGGCGGCGGCGATGCCGAGATTGGCCCCGGCGGCGACGAGGACGGTGGCAGTGCTCTCGCCCTCGCCCCCTCCGGGCGCGTCGCGCGCTTCCTCTGTCCGGCCCATGAAGCGGGAGTATGCCTGATAAGGACACCTATGCCGGGGATATGGGGCGCCTCACCCGGGGAGACTCAGGCGCGCGGCGTCCGGATCACGCCCTCCTGGATCACCGAGACCGCGAGCTGCCCCTCGGCCGTGAAGATCCGGCCCTTGGCCAGGCCCCGGCCGCCCTGCGCGGTCGGCGACTCCTGGTCGTACAGCAGCCACTCGTCGGCGCGCACCGGCCGGTGGAACCACATCGCGTGGTCCAGGCTCGCGCCGACCACGTCGCCGACTGCCCAGCCGCCGCGCCCGTGGGCGAGCAGCACCGAGTCCAGCAGTGTCATGTCGGAGACATAGGTGACCAGGCAGATGTCCAGCAGCGGCCGGGGGATGCCTGTGTCACCGTCGAGCTTGCCCTGAGTGCGGAACCAGACCTGCGAGCGGGGCTCGCGGACCTCGCCCGCGGTGGCGAACGGCGGCGCGTCCACGTACCGCAGGTCGACCGCCGCCCGGGCCTCCAGCAGCCGCTCGGCCACGCCTTCGGCCACGAACCGGTCGGCGTACCGGGGCAGCATCTCGGCGGCCGTCGGCAGGGTCAGCGGGTCCGGCACCCGGGGCATCGGCTCCTGGTGCTCCAGGCCCTCCTCGTGCGCCTGGAAGGACGCGGTGAGGTGGAAGATCTGCTGGCCGTGCTGGACGGCGACGACCCTGCGGGTGGTGAAGGACCGGCCGTCGCGGATGCGGTCGACGGTGTAGACGATCGGCGCGCCCGGATCCCCGGGGCGCAGGAAGTACGCGTGCAGGGAGTGCGGGGGCCGCTCGGCGGGGACCGTGCGCCCGGCCGCCACCAGGGCCTGCGCGGCGACCTGGCCGCCGAAGACCCGGGGGACGACGGCCGGGCGGCTCTGACCGCGGTAGATGTCCTCCTCGATCTGCTCCAGGGTGAGCAGATCGAGGAGGGATTCCAGTGCGTCGTTCACGGACGTCAGCCTAGGGAGGGACCTAGAGGCCCATCGACTTGGCGATGATCGACTTCATGACCTCGTTGGTGCCGCCGTAGATGCGGTTGACGCGGTTGTCCGCGTACAGGCGGGCGATCGGGTACTCGTTCATGTAGCCGTAGCCGCCGTGGAGCTGGAGGCACTTGTCGATGACGCGGTGCGCGACCTCGGTGCAGAACAGCTTGGCGGAGGCGGCCTCGGCCGCGGTCAGCTCGCCCGCGTCCAGGGCCTCCAGGGCGCGGTCGGCGACGGCCTCGGCGGCGTCCACCTCGGCCTGGCAGGCGGCCAGCTCGAACTTGGTGTTCTGGAAGGACGCGACGGTCTTGCCGAAGACGGTGCGCTCCTGCACGTACTGCTGCGCGAACCGGACCGCGGCCTTGGCCTGCGCGTACGCGCCGTAGGCGATGCCCCAGCGCTCGGAGGGCAGGTTCTGGCCGAGGTAGTAGAAGCCCTTGTTCTCCTCGCCGAGCAGGTCCTCGGCCGGCACCTTCACGTCGACGAACGCCAGCTCGGCGGTGTCGGAGGTGCGCAGGCCCAGCTTGTCCAGCTTGCGGCCGACGGAGTAGCCCTCGGACTTGGTGTCGACGGCGAAGAGGGAGATGCCGAAGCGGCGGTCGTCCTCCTTGGGCGCCGAGGTACGGGCGCAGACGATCACGCGGTCGGCGTGCACGCCGCCGGTGATGAAGGTCTTGGCGCCGTTGAGGACGTAGTGCGTGCCGTCCTCGGAGAGCTTGGCGGTGGTCTTCATGCCCGCGAGGTCGGAGCCGGTGCCCGGCTCGGTCATCGCCAGCGCCCACATCTCCTCGGCGGAGACGAACTTCGGGAGGTAACGCTTCTTCTGCTCGTCGGTGGCAAGCATCTTGATGTACGGCAGGGCGAGCAGCACGTGCACGCCGGAGCCGCCGAAGGTGACGCCCGCGCGGGCGGTCTCCTCGTACTGGATCGCCTCGAACTTGTGCGAGTCGATGCCGGCGCCGCCGTACTCCTCCGGGACGTTGATGCCGAAGAGGCCCAGGTCGGCGAGCTTGGAGTAGAACTCGCGGGGCACCTGGCCCGCGGCGAACCACTCGTCGTAGACGGGCACGACCTCGCCCTCGATGAAGGCGCGGATGGTGTCCCGGAACGCCTCGTGGTCCTCGTTGAATACCGTCCGCTGCACTGTGGGCCTCCTGGAGCATCTACTGAACAGCACGCTGGCTAAGCGCTTGCTCAGCGAAAGCTACCCGGGAGTTATGTTCTCTGTCCAGGGGTCCCGTACGACGCAGTCGTCACACCGGCGCCGGAGCCGGCGAGCTCAGCCCTCCCGGCCCGCCGCCGCACCGAAGGCGCCCAGCGCGAGGCGCTTGAGCAGCGCCTCGGTGGCCGTGCGGGGCGGGAGGCTGGCGCGCGGACTCAGGTGCGGGGTGGAGTTCAGCAGGCCGAAGACGGCGTGCACGGCGGCACGCGCCTCGGACTCCGTGCAGGCCGGATAGACCTCGCGGACGACCTCGACCCACAGCTCGACGTACTGGCGCTGGAGCTGGCGCACCCGCTTGCGGTCCGCCTCGCGCAGCCGGTCCAGCTCCCGGTCGTGCACGGTGATCAGCGGGCGGTCGTCCAGGGCGAAGTCGATGTGCCCCTCGATCAGCGCGTGCAGCACCTCCTCGGCGCTCTCGCCGCCGTCGGCGACCCGCAGCCGGCCGCCGTCCAGCAGCCGCTCGCTGATGCCGACCAGCAGCTCGGCGAGCATCGCGTCCTTGCCGGCGAAGTGGCGGTACAGGCCGGGACCGGAGATCCCGACCGCCGCGCCTATCTCGTCCACGCCGACGCCGTGGAAGCCGCGCTCGGCGAAGAGCCGGGCGGCCTCCTTGAGGATCTGCTCGCGGCGGCTGACGGTGGCGGGGGCCTTGGTGCTGCTCATGGCTCCAATTGTAGACAGGCGGGTTAGTGCTCGTTAACCTGAAGGCAATCGTGTTAACGACCACTAACAAGGGGCGGGTACGACGATGGAGCAGGCACCCGTACTGGGGAGCGTCGCAGACCCCGCGGCAGACTCCTGGCGGGCCAACGAGGCCGCGCACCGCGAGCTCGTCGAGGAGCTGCGCGGGAAGCTCGCGGCGGCCCGGCTGGGCGGCGGTGAGAAGGCCAGGGCGCGGCACACGGCCCGCGGCAAGCTGCTGCCCCGGGACCGGGTGGACACCCTGCTGGACCCGGGCTCGCCGTTCCTGGAGATCGCTCCGCTGGCGGCGGACGGGATGTACGGGGGTGCGGCTCCGGCGGCGGGTGTCATCGCGGGGATCGGGCGGGTGAGCGGCCGCGACGTGGTGATCGTCGCCAATGACGCCACGGTCAAGGGCGGCACGTACTACCCGATGACGGTCAAGAAGCACCTCCGCGCCCAGGAGGTGGCCCTGGAGAACCGCCTCCCCTGCATCTACCTCGTCGACTCCGGCGGCGCCTTCCTGCCGATGCAGGACGAGGTCTTCCCCGACCGCGAGCACTTCGGGCGGATCTTCTACAACCAGGCCCGGATGTCGGGCGCCGGGATTCCGCAGATCGCGGCCGTCCTCGGGTCCTGCACGGCCGGCGGCGCGTACGTTCCCGCGATGAGCGACGAGGCCGTGATCGTGCGGAACCAGGGCACGATCTTCCTCGGCGGCCCGCCGCTGGTGAAGGCCGCGACCGGCGAGGTCGTCACGGCCGAGGAGCTGGGCGGCGGCGAGGTGCACTCCCGTACGTCCGGCGTCACCGACCACCTCGCCGAGGACGACGCACACGCGCTGCGGATCGTCCGCACGATCGTCTCCACGCTCGGCGAGCGCGCGCCGCTCCCCTGGACCGTACGGACGGTGGAGGAGCCCAAGGCGGACCCGGCCGGGCTGTACGGCATGGTCCCCACCGACTCCCGCACCCCCTACGACGTCCGCGAGGTCATCGCCCGGATCGTCGACGGCTCCCGCTTCGCGGAGTTCAAGTCCGAGTACGGCCAGACGCTGGTCACCGGCTTCGCGCACCTGCACGGCCACCCGGTCGGCGTCGTCGCCAACAACGGCATCCTCTTCTCCGAGTCCGCCCAGAAGGGCGCGCACTTCATCGAGCTGTGCGACCAGCGCGGCATCCCGCTGGTCTTCCTGCAGAACATCTCCGGCTTCATGGTCGGCAAGGACTACGAGGCCGGCGGCATCGCCAAGCACGGCGCCAAGATGGTCACGGCGGTGGCCTGCACACGAGTACCGAAGCTGACCGTCGTGATCGGCGGTTCCTACGGCGCGGGCAACTACTCCATGTGCGGCCGGGCGTACTCCCCCCGCTTCCTGTGGATGTGGCCGAACGCCAAGATCTCCGTCATGGGCGGCGAGCAGGCGGCGTCCGTCCTCGCCACGGTCAAGCGCGACCAGATGGAGGCGCGCGGCGAGGAGTGGCCCGCCGAGGAGGAGGACGCCTTCAAGGCCCCCATCCGCGAGCAGTACGAGACGCAGGGCAACGCCTATTACGCGACGGCGCGGCTCTGGGACGACGGCGTGATCGACCCGATGGAGACCCGGCAGGTGCTGGGCCTGGCCCTCACCGCCTGCGCCAACGCCCCGCTGACCGACCCCGCCTTCGGCGTCTTCCGGATGTGAGGACCTCCACCATGTTCAGTACTGTTCTGGTCGCCAACCGCGGCGAGATCGCCGTCCGCGTCCTCCGCACCCTCCGCTCCCTGGGCATCCGCTCGGTCGCCGTCTTCAGCGACGCGGACGCGGACGCCCGGCATGTCCGGGAGGCCGACACGGCCGTCCGCATCGGCCCGCCGGCCGCCGCCGAAAGCTATCTGCGGATCGACGCGCTGCTGGACGCCGCCCGGCGCAGCGGCGCGGAGGCGATCCATCCCGGCTACGGCTTCCTCGCCGAGAACGCCGCCTTCGCGCGGGCGGTGACGGACGCCGGGCTGGTCTTCATCGGCCCGTCGGCCGGTGCCATCGACCTGATGGGCGACAAGATCCGGGCGAAGGAGACGGTCGAGGCGGCCGGCGTGCCCGTCGTGCCGGGCTCCTCCGGCAGCGGCCTGTCCGACGGCGAACTGGCCGCCGCTGCCCGGGAGATCGGCATGCCGGTGCTGCTGAAGCCGTCCGCGGGCGGCGGCGGCAAGGGCATGCGGCTGGTGCGCGACGAGGCGCTGCTCGCGGACGAGATCGCGGCGGCGCGGCGCGAGGCCCGCGGTTCCTTCGGCGACGACACGCTGCTGGTCGAGCGCTGGGTCGACCGCCCGCGCCACATCGAGATCCAGGTGCTCGCCGACGGCCACGGCAACGTCGTCCACCTCGGGGAGCGCGAGTGCTCCCTCCAGCGCCGCCACCAGAAGATCATCGAGGAGGCGCCGAGCGTCCTGCTGGACGAGGCGACCCGCTCTGCCATGGGCTCCGCCGCCGTGGAAGCGGCCCGCTCGTGCGGATACGTGGGCGCGGGCACGGTCGAGTTCATCGTCCCCGGCGACGATCCCGCCTCGTACTACTTCATGGAGATGAACACCCGGCTTCAGGTCGAGCACCCGGTCACCGAGCTGGTCACGGGGATCGACCTGGTCGAGTGGCAGCTGCGGGTCGCGGCGGGCGAGGAACTCCCGTACGCGCAGGACGACATCACGCTCACCGGACACGCGGTCGAGGCCCGGATCTGCGCCGAAGACCCCTCCCGGGGTTTCCTGCCGTCCGGCGGCACGGTCCTGGCGCTCGGCGAGCCGCAGGGTGACGGGATACGCACGGACTCCGGGCTGTCCGAGGGCACGGAGGTCGGCTCCCTGTACGACCCGATGCTGTCGAAGGTCATCGCGTACGGGCCGGACCGGGCCACCGCACTGCGCAAGCTGCGGGCCGCGCTCGCCAACACGGTGATCCTCGGCGTGCCGACGAACACCGGCTTCCTGCGCCGGCTGCTGGCCCACCCGGCGGTGGTGGCGGGCGAGCTGGACACGGGGCTGGTGGAGCGCGAGGCGGACGGACTGGTGAGCCAGGACGTGCCCGAGGAGGTGTACGCGGCGGGCGCGGCGGTGCGCGCGGCGGCCCTGGCCCCTTCGGGCGAGGGCTGGACCGACCCGTTCTCCGTGCCCAGCGGCTTCCGGCTGGGCGGCGAGCCGTCCCCGCCCGCCTTCTGGCTGCGCGTGCCCGGCCACGAGCCCGTACAGGCGTCCGGCAGCGGCCAGGTCACCGAGGACCGGGTGGCCGTCACCGTCGACGGCGTGCGGCACACCTTCGTACGGTCCGGGGACTGGCTCGGCCGGGACGGCGACGCCTGGCACGTGCAGGACCACGACCCGGTGGCGGCCACGCTCAGCGGCGCGGCCGGTGCGCACGGCGCGGAGTCCCTCACCGCCCCCATGCCCGGCACGGTCACGGTCGTCAAGGCCGCGGTCGGCGACCACGTCACCGCGGGCCAGGGCCTGCTGGTGGTCGAGGCGATGAAGATGGAGCACGTCATCTCCGCGCCGCACGCGGGCACCGTCGCCGAACTCGACGTGACGCCGGGCAGCACGGTCGCCATGGACCAGGTGCTGGCCGTGATCACCCCCGACGAGCCGGAGGATGACCAGCGATGACACCGGGACTGCCCATGTCCGTACCGGCCCCCGGCCTGCCCGCCCGGGTCCGTATCCACGAGGTCGGCGCGCGGGACGGGCTGCAGAACGAGCAGACCGTGATCCCGACCGAGGTCAAGGCGGAGTTCATCCGCCGCCTCGCGGACGCGGGCCTGGACACCGTCGAGGCGACCAGCTTCGTGCACCCCAAGTGGGTGCCCCAACTGGCGGACGCGGAACGGCTGTTCCCGCTGGTGAGCGATCTCGATGCCCGGCTGCCCGTCCTCGTACCGAACGAGCGCGGCCTGGACCGGGCCCTCGCCCTCGGTGCCGACCGGATCGCCGTCTTCGGCAGCGCCACCGAGTCCTTCGCCAAGGCCAACCTCAACCGCACGGTCGACGAGGCGCTGGCGATGTTCGCGCCGGTCGTCGCCCGTGCCAAGGACGCGGGCGCGCACGTCCGCGGCTACCTCTCCATGTGCTTCGGCGACCCCTGGGAGGGCCCGGTCCCCGTCCCCCAGGTCGTACGGGTCTGCCGCGCGCTGCTGGACCAGGGCTGTGACGAGCTGAGCCTGGGCGACACCATCGGCGTCGCCACGCCCGGCCACGTCACCGCGCTGCTCACGGCGCTGAACGAAGCGGGCGTCGGTACCGACGTGATCGGCGTCCACTTCCACGACACCTATGGACAGGCGCTGGCCAACACCCTGGCCGCGCTGCAGCACGGCGTCACCACCATCGACGCCTCGGCGGGCGGCCTGGGCGGCTGCCCGTACGCCAAGTCCGCCACCGGCAACCTCGCCACGGAAGACCTGGTGTGGATGCTCCAGGGCCTCGGCATCGAGACCGGGGTCGACCTGGACCGGCTGACCGCCACGAGCGTGTGGATGGCGGAGCAGCTCGGCCGGCCGAGCCCGTCCCGCACCGTCCGCGCCCTCTCACCCTCCCTCGGCTCCCACGACTCCCACAAGGAGTGACCCCCATGTCCCTGGACCACCGCCTCCCTTCCGAACTGGAAGAACTGCGCACCACGGTCGAGGCGTTCGCGCACGACGTCGTCGCCCCGAAGATCGGCGAGTACTACGAGAACCACCAGTTCCCGTACGAGATAGTCCGCGAGATGGGCCGGATGGGCCTCTTCGGGCTGCCGTTCCCCGAGGAGTACGGCGGGATGGGCGGCGACTATCTGGCGCTCGGCATCGCCCTGGAGGAGCTGGCGCGGGTCGACTCCTCGGTGGCGATCACCCTGGAGGCGGGCGTCTCGCTCGGCGCCATGCCGCTGTACCACTTCGGCACGGAGGAGCAGAAGCAGACCTGGCTGCCGAAGCTCTGCACGGGCGAGATGCTGGGCGCGTTCGGGCTGACCGAGCCGGAGGCCGGGTCCGACGCGGGCGGTACGAAGACCACGGCGCGGCTGGACGCGGCGACCGACGAGTGGGTGATCAACGGCAGCAAGTGCTTCATCACCAACTCGGGCACGGACATCACGGGCCTGGTGACGGTCACGGCCGTCACCGGCCACAAGGCTGCGTCTGATTCCTCCGGCGTCCGCCCGCTGATCTCCGCGATCATCGTGCCGTCCGGCACCCCCGGCTTCACGGTCGCGGCGCCGTACTCCAAGGTCGGCTGGAACGCCTCGGACACCCGGGAGCTCTCCTTCACCGACGTCCGCGTGCCGGCCGCGAACCTCCTCGGCGAGGAGGGCCGCGGCTACGCCCAGTTCCTGCGCATCCTGGACGAGGGCCGGATCGCCATCGCGGCGCTGGCCACGGGCCTCGCACAGGGCTGCGTGGACGAGTCGCTGCGGTACGCCAAGGAGCGGAAGTCCTTCGGGAAGCCGATCGGGGAGAACCAGGCCATCCAGTTCAAGCTCGCCGACATGGAGATGCGGGCCCACACCTCCCGGCTGGCCTGGCGCGACGCGGCCTCCCGCCTGGTGCACGGCGAGCGCTTCAAGAAGGAGGCCGCGCTGGCGAAGCTGTACTCCTCGGAGATCGCGGTCACCAACGCCCGCGAGGCCACCCAGATCCACGGCGGCTACGGCTTCATGAACGAGTACCCGGTCGCCCGCATGTGGCGCGACTCCAAGATCCTGGAGATCGGCGAGGGCACGAGCGAGGTCCAGCGGATGCTGATCGCACGGGAGATGGGGCTGTGACCATCACCCCGTAGGCCACGGCACCTGCGGCGACCGGTAGTAGTCGATGCCCATCGCGTCCCAGCGCGGCCCCTGGGATGCGAGCCGCACCTTGTAGGTGTCCCAGTCGTGCGTGCTCGCCGGGGACCAGCCCAGCTCCGCGATCCCCGGCAGCCGCGGGAAGGCCATGTACTCCACCTGGTCGCTCTCGGAGAGCGTCTCGGACCACATCGGGGCCTCGACGCCGAGGACGGAGCCGGCCGGGGCCCCCGCGAGGTACGCGCCCGGGTCCCAGTCGTACGAGCGCCGCGCCTCGACGTACCCGGCCCAGCTCAGCCCGAGCTCGGTGTCCTTGGTGTACTTCATGTCCAGGTAGGCCCGGTCGGCGGGCGAGAGGATCAGCCGCGTCCCCTTCTTCGCCGCCTCCGCCACCTGCGCCTTCTCGGCCGCGCCGGTCGCGTCGTAGCCCCAGTACTGCGCCACCGCGCCCTTGATCGGCGTCGCGCCGGTGAGCTGGTGCCAGCCGATCACCGTCTTGCCGTACTTCGCGACCACCGGCTGCACCTTGTTCATGAAGGTGACGTAGTCCTCGTGGCTGGTGGAGTGCGCCTCGTCGCCGCCGATGTGGAGGTACGGGCCGGGGGTCATCGCCGCCAGCTCGCGGAGGACGTCGTCCACGAAGTCGTACGTCACCGGCTTGGGCACGCAGAAGGAGCTGAAGCCGACGTTCGTCCCGGTGTAGAGGGGTGGCGCGATGCCGTCGCAGTTCAGCTCGGCGTACGAGGCGAGGGCCGCGTTGGTGTGGCCCGGCATGTCGATCTCGGGGACGACGGTCAGGTAGCGGCTCTGCGCGTACCGGACGATCTCTTGGTAATCGGCCTTGGTGTAGTAGCCACCGGGACCGCCGCCGACCTGGGTGGAGCCGCCGTACGTCGTCAGCCGGGGCCAGGAGTCGATCGCGATGCGCCAGCCCTGGTCGTCGGAGAGGTGCAAATGCAGCTTGTTGATCTTGTAGAGGGCGAGCTGGTCGATGTACCGCTTGACCTTCTCCACGGAGAAGAAGTGCCGCGAGACGTCCAGCATCGCGCCGCGGTAGGCGTAGCGCGGAGTGTCGGTGACCGTGCCGGCGGCGACCGTCCAGGGCCCGGGCTGCTTCGTGCGCCGCTCCGCCGCGGCGGGCAGCAACTGGCGCAGCGTCTGGACGCCGCGGAAGAGGCCGGCCGGGCGGCTCGCGCTCAGGGTGACCGCGCGGCCGGTGACGGTCAGCCGGTAACCCTCCTCCCCCAGCCCCTCGGCGCCGAGCCGGAGCACGATGCCGTCGCCGCCGCGGGTCGTCACGGGCAGCGGATACCCGGTCGACGGCCGCAGCACGTCCGCGAGGTAGCCGGCGACCCGCTTCGTCTCGCCGGTGGCGCCCGGGACCCGGATCGCCGTCCGGTCCGTGAGGCGGTACGCGCCCTGGGCGGGCCGCACGGAGGCCGGGGCGGGGACGACGCGGTCGAGGGGCGCGGGGTCAGCGGCGGGCCGTCCGGCGGCGGGAGCGGGGCCCGCCGTGCTCAGACCGGCCGCGGCCACCAGGACGAGGGAACAGAGCAGTCTGCGTGGTCTCACAAGTGGCACGAGTGATCCCTTCGGCGAGCTTCGCGCATGAGTCGTGCATGGCATGGAGCAACCGAACGCTCACCTTAAGTACCGTGTGCCCCACACGCGGTCAAGGTGTAGACCACAGCCGAGTTATTGAGACCACTCACCCAGACACGCTACTGCCCGATATCGGGCAGATTTCTTGCGAAAAGCGCCGCGCTCCATGAGTATCGACGGGTGCTCGATCGCCGTCCGTCCCACGAGGACCTCGTAGAACACCTGGTACGCAGTACGCCGCTGCAGCGCGGCGAGGCCGTCCGGGTGATCCAGGACGTGCTCGCGTACTTCGATGAGACGGCCGAGACGTTCGTGCGCCGCAGACACCGCGAACTGCAGGCACAGGGCCTGCGCAACGACGCCATCTTCGAGCGGATCGCCCACGAGCTGCCGCACCGCGCCGTGGCCCCGCCCGAGCTCTCGATACGCCAGTTGCGCCGCCTCGTCTACGGCTGAGACGCCGAGCACCTACGTACCGTCAATCCGGGAGGGTCACCCCACATGTGTGGAATCGTCGGTTATATCGGCAAACGCGATGTCGCGCCGCTGCTCCTCGAGGGCCTGCAGCGCCTGGAGTACCGCGGCTACGACTCCGCCGGCATCGCCATCCACGCCTCCGGCAAGACCGGCGGGCTGAAGACCGCCAAGGCCAAGGGCCGGGTGCGGGAGCTGGAGTCGCGCCTGCCGAAGCGCTTCGCCGGCACCACCGGCATCGCCCACACCCGCTGGGCCACCCACGGCGCGCCCAACGACGAGAACGCCCACCCGCACGTGGACGCCGAGGGCAAGGTCGCCGTCGTCCACAACGGCATCATCGACAACGCCGCCGAGCTGCGCGCCAAGCTGACCGCCGACGGCGTGGAGTTCGCCTCCGAGACCGACACCGAGGTCCTCGCGCACCTCATCGGCCGCTCGCAGGCCGAGAAGCTGGAGGAGAAGGTCCGCGAGGCGCTGCGGCACATCGAGGGCACGTACGGCATCGCCGTGCTGCACTCCGACTTCGCCGACCGCATCGTCGTCGCGCGCAACGGCTCGCCGGTCGTGCTGGGCATCGGCGAGAAGGAGATGTTCGTCTCCTCCGACGTCGCCGCCCTCGTCTCGCACACCCGCCAGGTCGTCACCCTCGACGACGGCGAGATGGCCACCCTGAAGGCCGACGACTACCGCACGTACACCACCGAGGGCTCGCGCACGACGTCCTCCCCGGAGACCGTCGAGTACGCCGCCGAGTCCTACGACATGGGCGCGCACGACACGTACATGCACAAGGAGATCTCCGAGCAGGCGGACGCGGTGGACCGCGCGCTGCGCGGCCGGATCGACGACCGCTTCTCCACCGTGCACCTGGGCGGCCTCAACCTGGACGCGCGCGAGGCGCGCGGCGTCCGCCGGGTCAAGATCCTGGGCTGCGGCACCTCGTACCACGCGGGCCAGATCGGCGCACAGATGATCGAGGAGCTGGCCCGCATCCCCTCGGACGCCGAGCCGGCCTCCGAGTTCCGGTACCGCAACCCGGTCGTGGACCCCGACACGCTGTACGTGGCGGTCTCGCAGTCCGGTGAGACCTACGACGTGCTCGCCGCCGTCCAGGAGCTCAAGCGCAAGGGCGCGCGGGTGCTGGGCCTGGTGAACGTCGTCGGCTCGGCGATCGCCCGGGAGACCGACGGCGGCATCTACGTGCACGCCGGCCCGGAGGTCTGCGTGGTCTCCACCAAGTGCTTCACCAACATGGTGGTCTCCTTCGCGCTGCTCGCGCTGCACCTGGGCCGCATCCGCGACCTGTCCGTGGCGGACGGCAAGCGGATCATCGACGGGCTGCGCCGGCTGCCGCAGCAGATCACCGAGATCCTGGCCGGCGAGGCGGAGATCAAGAAGCTCGCCGGACTGTATGCGGATGCGAAGTCGATGATGTTCATCGGGCGGGTCCGCGGCTATCCGGTGGCGCGCGAGGCATCCCTGAAGCTCAAGGAGGTCTCCTACATCCACGCCGAGGCGTACCCGGCCTCCGAGCTGAAGCACGGCCCGCTGGCACTCATCGAGCCGGCGATGCCGACCGTGGCGATCGTCCCGGACGACGACCTGCTGGAGAAGAACCGCGCGGCGCTGGAGGAGATCAAGGCCCGCAGCGGCCGCATCCTCGCCGTCGCGCACCAGGAGCAGGAGAAGGCGGACCACACGATCGTGGTGCCGAAGAACGAGCCCGAGCTCGACCCCATCCTCATGGGCATCCCGCTCCAACTCCTCGCGTACCACACGGCCCTGTCCCTCGGCCGCGACATCGACAAGCCCCGCAACCTCGCCAAGTCGGTGACGGTCGAGTAACCGCAAAAACATCGACCGGGCACCGCAACCATCAATTGAGGAACCACGATGGCGAGCACCCGGTCCGCGAGAGCGGCGGCGGCTTAGCCGCAAAGAGATGAGGTGGGCCCCCGGCTCGCGCCACCATACGAACGGGGGTCCACCTCATCGGTGCCGGCGTCGCCCTAACGCCGGCAGTGATGCCGCCTTCCCGGGAACCGTCACACCCCGGGCGGCAGCACGCCGTGTGAAGGTTTGTACCCCTCACCGGCGCGCAACCCACCTCTACGAGTCAGTAGATTTGTCGACTACTACCAGGGTATGACGCTCCGTCATGCCAAGGTGACGTCACACGGTGGACGGGGGATGAGGCCGGATACGTACGGAAGAGGAGGGCCGCCGGCCCTCACGGCACGACGATCACCGGTCGCTGCGCGCGCCGCGCCAGCCGCCCGGCGACCGAGCCGAAGATCCGCCCGACGATGCCGTGCGTCGAGCCGACCACGATCGCGTCGGCCGCGTACTCCCGGCCGACCTCCTCCAGTTCGTGGCAGATGTCGCCGCCGCGCTCGACCAGGATCCAGGAGAGCTCGGAGAGATGGTCCGCGCAGGCCAGCTCCAGCCCCAGGACCTCCGTGCGGTGGTCGGGGACGTCGACGAAGACCGGCGGCTCGCAGCCCGCCCACACCGTCGTCGGGAGCCGGTTGGCGACATGCACGATGATCAGGCCCGAGCCGGAGCGCCGGGCCATGCCGATGGCGTAGGCCAGGGCCCGTTCACTGGACACCGAGCCGTCGAAGCCCACCACCACACCGTGCTGGAAGGCGGGGTCGCAGGAGTGGCGTGACTGTTCCGCCGCTTCGAGGTCCGCCATCGGATCGGCGACCTGCTTGCGGTCCGCGGGATCGGGGAATTCGTGACCGGCCATGAGTGTCTCGGCGAAGGGGAGCCCTCGTGCCCAGGGGCGGAGGGGAACGGCGATTGACTTGTTCGGGGAGTTGACTGAGCTGGGCGGAGAGCGGGGCGACGGCGATGGTTCAATGCCGAACAATACGGCCGGGAATCATCTTCCCAACCCCATACCCCAAGAGTACGGCGCCACTCCTCCCCTGCCCAGGGCCTCCGTAAACGGCGGTTGTCCCTTTTGACCGGACAGCGCCCCCGAACGTTCCCCGGAGCATGCCGGAGCGTCGCGCCGTTGGCAATGGCCCGCCGCCCTTACATACGGACGCCCCGGCTCCGATACGGACGCCTCTGTTCCGGTACGGCCGCCTCTGCTCCGTCCGTACCCCTCACGGTGACTCCCCGTGGCCGGCCGCGTTGTTCCAGTGGTCCGCGCGGTCGGCGTGGAGCCCTCGGAAGGAGACCCCCTTGCCCGGTACGCCGCACCCGCCGACGGACCCCGTGAGCGACGTCGTCCGCTGGGGCGCGTTCAGCTGCGCGCTGGTTCCGCTTGTCCTCCTCGTGTGCGGCTCGTCGCCCATCGGCGCCGTCGGTACCGCCATCGGCCTCGCGGCGGTCACCTGCGCCTGCCGGGCGCTGCTGCGGCAGTCGGAGCGGACTGCCGCCCGGCTGGCCGTCGAACGGGCCTCCGTGCACCGCGGACGGCACGGCAGAACGGGCCTGGGGGCGCACCGGGGCGGACGTCACGGAGGGGGGCGCACGCCGGGGGATTGAGGCGCTTCCGCGCGACTCCGGCGGTGCTCGCACGAGTGCCCGCGACCCTTTTCAGCCAAGTTCGACCCCCGTTACATCCCTTGGCAAAAGCGACCCGCAACCGGCCTTTGAACAGGCCGGAAAGGACCGCACGGCGTGGTTGTGCCCTACGACGGGCGGCCGGGGGCGGGACGCGCACTTCCCACCGAGGCCCACGAGTGGAACGCTTCGTGATCGAATGCTTCGCGCCAAGTTGCCATATCGACTTACCAGCAGGTGGTGAACTTGGCACTCCATCCTCACGGGACACAGTAGATTCGATCTTGGCAATCACGGCGGGGGAACAGTGCAGGACCGAGAGGGCGAGACGACCGAGGGGGGCTTAGTGCCATGAGCCAGGACTCCGCTGCCGTACCAGATGCCGCACGCAAGCTCGCCGCCCGACGACGCCGCGAAGTAGTCGCGGTGCTCCTCTTCAGTGGCGGCCCCATTTTCGAGAGCTCCATTCCGCTCTCAGTATTCGGCATCGACCGCCAGGACGCGGGCGTGCCGAGGTACCGGTTGCTTGTGTGCGCGGGCGAAGATGCGCCTTTGCGCACGACCGGCGGACTGGAGCTTTCCGCTCCATACGGCCTGGAAGCGATCTCCCGGGCAGGTACCGTCGTGGTGCCCGCCTGGCGTTCGATCACCCAGGCGCCACCACCTGCCGCGCTGGACGCACTCCGGCGCGCGCACGAAGAAGGAGCCCGCATCGTCGGGCTGTGCACGGGCGCGTTCGTGCTGGCGGCCGCAGGGCTGCTGGACGGCCGCCCGGCGACCACACACTGGATGTACGCACCGACGCTCGCGAAGCGTTACCCGTCCGTCCATGTCGATCCACGGGAACTGTTCGTCGACGACGGCGATGTGCTGACGTCGGCGGGCACGGCCGCCGGTATCGACCTGTGCCTCCACATCGTGCGGACCGACCACGGCGCCGACGCGGCCAACGCGCTCGCCCGCCGGCTGGTCGTGCCGCCCCGGCGCACCGCGTCGGAGTTGGGGCACCAGCGCTATCTCGACAGGTCATTACCAGAGGAGATCGGCGCCGACCCGCTGGCCGAGGTCGTCGCCTGGGCGCTGGAGCACCTCCACGAGCAGTTCGACGTGGAGACGCTCGCCGCGCGCGCTTACATGAGCCGCCGGACGTTCGACCGCCGGTTCCGCTCACTTACTGGGAGCGCTCCCCTGCAGTGGCTGATCACTCAGCGCGTACTGCAGGCACAGCGGCTGCTGGAGACATCCGACTACTCGGTGGACGAGGTGGCGGGCCGCTGCGGCTTCCGCTCCCCCGTCGCGCTGCGTGGTCATTTCCGGCGGCAGCTGGGGTCCTCCCCGGCGGCCTACCGGGCGGCCTACCGCGCCCGGCGGCCACAGAACGGCACCGGGGAGCCACCAGGGTCCGCGGGCCGTCCCTCCGAACGGCCGGAGCGCCTGGACCGCACGGGAACCCCGGCGGCCGAGCGCTTCGGGGCCCATGCCCCGGTACCGGGTCAGGGCGCTCCGTTCGGTGCGCACGAACCGGGCAAACCGGAGTCGGACGCGTATGCGTCCCGGCTCGGTGAGCCCGCCGTCGGCCGCTCCACCGGACGCCCGGTGCTGCCCAGCCAGCGGGAGCGCCCCGTAGGGTGAGACGCATGAACGATCGCATGGTGTGGATCGACTGCGAGATGACGGGGCTCTCGCTGGCGAACGACGCGCTCATCGAGGTGGCCGCACTGGTCACCGACTCGGAGCTGAACATCCTGGGCGAGGGGGTGGACATCGTCATCCGTCCCCCCGCCGAGGCCCTGGAGACCATGCCCGAGGTGGTGCGCGAGATGCACACCTCCTCGGGTCTGCTGGCGGAGCTGGACGGCGGGACGACCCTCGCCGACGCCGAGCGGCAGGTCATGGACTACATCAAGAGTCACGTACCGGAGCCGGGCAAGGCCCCGCTGTGCGGCAACTCCGTCGGCACCGACCGCGGCTTCCTGCTGCGCGACATGCCGGAGCTGGAGGACTACCTCCACTACCGGATCGTCGATGTCTCGTCGGTGAAGGAGCTGGCGCGGCGCTGGTACCCGAGGGCGTACTTCAACAGCCCGGAGAAGAACGGGAACCACCGGGCGCTCGCCGACATCCGTGAGTCGATCGCGGAGCTGCGGTACTACCGGGAGGCGGTCTTCGTGCCGCAGCCGGGGCCCGACTCCGACACCGCGAAGGCGATCGCGGCCAAGCACGTCCTGCCTGCTGAGAAGCAGCCGGCAGGAGAGTGACGCAGCTCGCTCCCGGCTGGGGGGAAAGCCGGGAGCGAGCACCCCTTCGGACCCTGTACACTTTTCTTCAGCCGGTGGGGAACAAGACACCACACAGCACCGGTCATGGTGGGTATAGCTCAGCTGGTAGAGCACCTGGTTGTGGTCCAGGATGTCGCGGGTTCAAGTCCCGTTACTCACCCCAACGGTGAAGGCCCGGTCTGCGGAAGCAGACCGGGCCTTCGTCGCGTCCGGGGCCGGTGTGCCCAGTGGCCGACCGTCCTCAGTAGCCGACGGTGAAGCGCTCGCCGATGTGGCGGGGCTGCTCGATCTCGTCGAGGAGGGCGACCGCGTAGTCCTCGGTGGATATCCGGCTGGTGCCGTCCGCCGCGGCGACCAGGTCGTCGGTGGCGGTGCGGTAGCTGCCCGTACGGGTGCCGGGTTCGATCAGGGCCGCCGGGCTGAGGCTGGTCCAGCGCACGTCGGTGACGGTGCGGAAGTAGTCCAGCGCGTCGCCGTGCGCGTGCATGATCTGCAGCAGGAACTCCGGCAGCCCGTCCGCGTCCCAGACCTGCTTGCCGTCGGGCGTGCGCAGCGACCCGGCGCCGCCGACCGCGATCAGCCGCGGCGCTTCGCTGCCCAGCTTCCGCAGGCCGGCCACCAGGGACTCGGCCGAGGGCTTGATGGTGGCGAGGTGGCCGGGCCCGTCGCCGCCGCCGACCGCGCTGATCAGTACGTCCTGGCCCTCGGCGGCCGCGGCCACGGCGGCCGGGTCCAGGACGTCGCCGGTGGTCACGGCGAGCTTCGGGTGGCTCTTGGTGATCTTCGCGGGGTCCCGGACCACCGCGGTGACCTCGTGGCCGCGCTCCAGGGCCTCGTCGAGGACACGGCCGCCGATGGTGCCGTTGGCGCCGAACAGAGCGATCTTGGACATGGGTACTCCAGGTGAGGGTTTCCGTTTTCCGTCATCCTTCGCGGTGACGTCTTCTACGCTAGGGGTGGTATCCGGGCATTCCGGGGTAAGTGCGCGACGAGCGATGGTGAAAAGACGACATGCAGGGCAGTGAACGTGCGGAGAGCATTCCGGAGGTGCAGTTCTCGGCGCCGGCCGGGCGGCCCGCGGGCGTGGAGGTCATGACGCTCGCCGAGCTGCGCGCGCGGGCGGATGCCTGCGCACTGGCCGTCCCACACCGCCCCGGCTTCCACCACCTCCTCGCGCTGGACGCGGGCCGGCTGTCGCACACCGTCGACTTCCGCCGGTACGAGCTGGCGCCGGGCGACTGGCTGTGGGTGCGGCCGGGCCAGGTGCAGCACTTCGGGGACCTGGCGGGCGCGCAGGGCGTCCTCGTGCTCTTCGAGTCCCGCTTCCTCGACCCGGCGACGGCCACCGCGGCACGCCTGGAGGACTGGTACGGCCCGGCCGTGCGCCATCCGGAGGACGCGGCCGGGGAAGCCGCGCGGGCGGCCCTGGACCATCTGCACCGCGAGTTCGGTGCGCTGTCCGGGCTGCCACTGGAGGCGCACCTGGAGGTGCTGCGGCATCTGCTGTCGGTACTGGTGCTGCGCGCCGCGCATCTGGTGCGGGACGCGGCGGAGGACGCCGGCGACTGCGCGGCGACGGCGACGTTCCTGCGCTTCCGGGACGCCGTCGAGCGGGACTTCGCGGTCAGCCGCCGGGTCGCCGACTACGCCCGGGCGCTGGGCTATTCGCCGCGTACGCTCTCCCGCGCGACGGAGGCCGCCGCCGGGACCGGCGCGAAGGAGTTCATCGACCGCAGGGTGGTGCTGGAGGCCAAGCGGCTGCTCGCGCACGGCGATCTCCCGGCCGCCCGGATCGCCCGCCGCCTCGGCTTCGAGGACGCGACGAACTTCAGCAAGTACTTCCTGCACCGGGCGGGCGTCACGCCGATCGCCTTCCGCGAGAGCGTGCGCGGCGGGACGTGACGGCGGGTCAGGTACCGGCTGTCAGGGTCGGACACCGGCTCTCAGGAGGACTCGCGTACGACCAGTTCCGTCGGCAGGACCAGCTGCGGGCGCTCGCGGGAGCGTTCGGCGATCTCCTCGATCAGTACCCGGGCCATCGCCCGGCCCATCTCCTCGATCGGCTGCCGCACACTGCTCAGCGGCGGGTCCAGATGGCGCGCGACGACCGAGTCGTCGAACCCGACCAGCGCCACGTCCTCCGGGACCCGGCGCCCGCGTTCCCGCAGTACCGCCAGCGCCCCGGCCGCCATCACGTCCGAGGCCGCGAAGACCGCGTCCACGTCCGGGCGGCGATCCAGCAGCGCGGCCATCGCCCGCCGCCCGCCGTCCTCGGTGAAGTCCGCCGGGACGATCAGCGCCTCGTCCGGGTCGCGCCCGGCGTCCTCCAGCGCCTGCCGGTAGCCGGCCAGCCGGCACTGCGCCGCGTACATGTCCGGCGGCCCGGCGATCGTGGCGATCGTCCGCCGGCCGCGTTCCAAGAGGTGCCGCGCCGCGGCCCGGGCCCCGCCGGTGTTGTCGGAGTCGACGTACGGCACGGTCTCCCGGGCGGAGCGGCGGCCGCTGAGCACCGCAGGCAGCTCCAGCCGGGACAGCAGGTCGGGCAGCGGGTCGTCCGCGTGCACGGAGACCAGCAGCACGCCGTCCACACGGTGCGCGGAGAGGTACTGGCCCAGCCGCTCCCGCTCCTTGGGCGTGCGGACCAGGATCAGCAGGAGCTGGAGGTCGGTGTCGGCGAGGCCGGCGCCGACCCCGCGGATGATCCCGGAGAAGTACGGCTCGGCGAACAGCCGGGTCTCCGGCTCCGGGATGACGAGCGCGACGGAGTCGGTCCGGTCGGCGGCCAGCGCGCGGGCCGCACCGTGCGGTACGTACTGCAGCTCGGCGATGGCGCGCTCGACGGCGGCGCGCGTGCGGGGGCTCACCCGGGGCGAGCCGTTGACGACCCGGGAGACGGTGCCCCGGCCGACGCCGGCCCGCGCCGCCACCTCCTCGAGCGTGGGGCGTCCGCCGCGCCGACCACCGCGCCCTGCCGCTGCCATGGCTGCCTCCGGACTCCCGGCCGAATGTATACGGCCATTACACAGCGGAACGCGGCGGAACGGCAGAAAGCGGCGCCAGGTCGGTGCGGTGCGGAACAAGCGGAAGCGCGGGGCGCAGCGGCTGTGGGGGTGGGTGTCCGCTGCGCCCCGCCGGTGGGGGGTGGTCCGGGTCAGCCCTGGTACGCGCCGAGGGCCTTGGTGAAGTCCAGCGGCTGCTGGTCGATGGAGCTGCAGGTCGGCTGGGCGGTGCCGGAGGAGCCGCCGTCGCACGCCTTGTCGCGGGTGGCGGACCACATGGACAGCCAGCCGAGGTGCTCGGTGGCGGCGAAGTCCGCCAGCTCCTTGGCGTCGTCCTGCGTGAAGACCTCGGTCGCCACGTCGTTGACGCCGATCATCGGGGTCACGGCGACCGCCTTCCAGGCGTCCGCTTCGCTCAGCCCGAGGGCGTCCTTGACCTGCTTCTGGGTGGCGGTGGCGGCCTGGATCGCGTACTTCCCCATGTCGCCGTCGTACGAGGCCCCGTAGTCCATCGCCATGATGTTGACGGCGGAGATCTTCACCCCGTTCTTCTTGGCGTCGGCGAGGAGGCCCACGCCGTCCTGGGTCAGCCCCTCGGGCATGACGGGGAGGGTGAAGGAGACGTCCAGGTCCGGGTGGTCCTTCTGGAGCTTGGCGATGGCCTGCGCGCGGCGGGTGTTGGCCTCGGCGTTCGGCAGCGCGCCGCCCTCGATGTCGAAGTCGGCCTTCTTCAGGTCGTAGGCGTCGACGACCTTGCCGTACGCGGCGGCCAGTTCGTCCGCCGAGCCGCAGGCGAGCCCCAGCTCGGAGCCGGCCGCGCCGCCGAACGAGACGCGTACGTCGCCGCCTTCGGCGCGCAGCTTCGGTATCTGCTGCGCGACCGGATCACCGTCCAGCGCGCCGGTGCCGCCCCACTTGGGGTCGCAGCCGCCGCCGGAGGTGATGAAGGCGAGGTTGAACGTCTTCACTCCGGTCTTCTTCGCCGTGTCCACCAGGTCGTACGCGGGGCTGAGCGAGGTGTCGACGTACGGGGCGAACGCGCCGCCCGCCGCGGCCGGTTCGGCCGGGCCCGCCTTGCTCGCCTGGGCCGCGCCGGCGAGGGCGAACGCGCCGCCCGCGGCGAGCGCGGCGGCGGCGCCCGCGCCGATCAGCTTGGCCGTGCGGCTCGTACGGCGGCGGTGTGCCGGAGAAGTCATCTGCTGCCTGCCTGTTGTCTCGTGGGGCCCGTGGGGGGACATCCCGTGGGGGGGTGACGTCCCGCACGCTAGCGAGCGGGAAACGGACAATCGGTAGGTTCCGCGCGCCGGGCAGCGGACTTATGACCCGCTTAAGGAACGGAAAGGGACGGGTTAAGCGGAGGCTCAGCGCCGCGCTCTGAAGCGCCGCGCTCCGGGCATCCGGCGACGGATCCGGCCCAGCCGGCGCCGGGCCCGGTGGCGGCGGCCCGCCGTCCGACCGCGCCGGCCGTCCAGGGCGAGCCAGATGCGTACCTCGGTACCGCCCAGGACGGACCGGCCGATCCGGACGTCGCCGCCGGTGGACTCCGCGAGGCGGCGGGCGATGTCCAGGCCCAGCCCGGTCGAGCCGTCGCCGCCGTGGCCGTGGCCGCGCCGCAGCGCGGCGGCCGGGTCGGCGATGCCGGGCCCCGCGTCCGACACCAGGACGATCACCGCGTCCTCGGCGTGGTGCACGTCCACGGCGAACGCGGTGCCCTCGGGGGTGTGCCGGAAGACGTTGCCGAGCAGCGCGTCCAGCGCGGCGGCCAGCTCGGGGCGCGCGACGGGGACGCGTACGGGACGGTCCGCGCCCGCCACTCGTACCGTGCGCCCCTCGTCCTCCGCGAGCGCCGACCAGAAGCCCATCCGCTCCCGGATCACCTCGGCGGCGTCGCACCCGGCCGCCGCGGCCACCTGCTGGGGCAGCGCCTGCTGCTCACGCGCGGTCCGGATGATCTGGTCGACCTCGCGCTCCAACTGGGCGACGGCGGCGCGGGTGTGCTCGGCGGCCGGGCCGTCGCCGAGCGAGGCCGCGTTCAGGCGGAGCACGGTCAGCGGCGTACGGAGCCTGTGCGAGAGGTCGGCGGCCAGCTCGCGTTCATTGGCGAGGAGCTGGACGACCTGGTCGGCCATGGAGTTGAAGGCCACGGCGGCCGAGCGCAGCTCCTTGGGGCCGTCCTCCAGGACCCGTACGCCCAGCTTGCCGTCGCCCAGGTCATGCGCCGCGCCCGCGAGCCGCTCGGCGGGCCGCACCATCCGGGTACCGAGCCGGTCGGCGACCGCCACCGAGCCGACGATCAGCGCGAGGCCGACGCCGGCGAGCAGGACCCAGGACGTCGTGACGCCGTTGGTGACCGCCGCTTCCGGGACGAAGACCTCGACCACGGCGGTGCCCGAGGCGACCGCGGTGGGCTGGAGCAGCGAGGAGCCGCCGCGGACGGTGGCGACGGACGCGCGACCGTACCGGGCGGCCCGCGCGACCTCCGCTGCCGCCGCCCGGCCCGCGCCGATCACCGCGGGCGCGCCGCCCCGGCCCGTCGGCGGTACGTGGACGCCGAGCTGGCCGCCGGGCCCGGTCTCGGCGCTGGCGACCGCGCGGGTCAGCTCCGCGCGGTCGGTGGTGATGGCGAGTACCGGGCCGATCGCGGCTGCCTGCCGCTCGGCGTTGGCGAACGCGCGATCCCGGGCCAGCTCCTTGACGACCATGCCGAGCGGGACGGCGAACGCGATCACCACCATGGCCGTGACCGCGAGCGCGACCTTGACCAGCGCCCATCTCACGGCCGGGGCCCGGCCTGCGGCGGCTCCAGCTTGACGCCGACGCCGCGCAGCGTGTGCAGGTAGCGAGGGCTGGCGGCGGTCTCGCCCAGTTTGCGGCGCAGCCAGGACAGGTGGACGTCGATGGTCTGGTCGTCGCCGTAGGACTGCTGCCACACCTCGGCGAGCAGCTCCTTGCGGGCCACGACCACGCCGGGGCGGCCCGCCAGGAACGCCAGCAGGTCGAACTCGCGGCGGGTCAGGTCCAGCGGCGCGCCGTCCAGGTCGGCCCGGCGGCGCAGCGGGTCGACGGTCAGGCCGCCGACCTGGAGTACCCGGGAGGGCGGCGGCCCGCCTGCGGACCCGTGAGCGCGGCGCAGTACGGCGGCCATCCGGGCGGACAGGTGCTCCACGGAGAACGGCTTGGTGAGGTAGTCGTCGGCGCCATCGTTGAGCAATCGGACGATCTCCGCCTCGTCGTCGCGCGCTGTGGCGACGATCACGGGGACATCGGTGATGCCGCGCAGCATCTTCAGCGCCTCGCGCCCGTCCAGGTCGGGCAGCCCGAGGTCCAGGACGACCACATCGAAGCCGACCTGGGCCACCTCGCGCAGCGCCTCCAGGGCGGTGCCGACGCTGCGCACGGTGTGTGCGGCGTCGGACAGATGCCGGATGAGGGCCGAGCGTACGAACTGGTCGTCCTCGACCACAAGCACACGAGCCATGGGCGGCACCGTACGCCATTCGAGTGCATTTCTTGACCGGCCATTGACGATCGTCGTCCGTTTCGCAGGGCCCTGCCGTCCGTTTCGCGCGGCCCTGCGGCGGAGCGTCGTGCGCGGCACCCGGGGTGGTGCAGTATGAACCGGGTGCGACGAGGACTGGTTCACGCGGGCGCCTGGACGCTGGCGACGGGCGCCGCGGTCACGCTGTCGTGGTTCGGCGTGCACACGGTGGTCTCCGGTACGGCGTACGACCCACCGCGCGCGCTCCCGATCTCCGACAACGCGCCCGGCGCGCAGCCCGGTTCCGCGAGCGGCATCCCACCCCGCGCGTCGTCCACCCACCGCCCCAAGCCGTCCAGCACGCCGTCGCCCTCCCCCAGCCGGACCACCGGCCGCCCCCAGGAAGGGCCGTCCTCGCCGTCGCACAGCCCGGTACCGGACCGCTCCTCCGCCGCCCCCGGTTCCGCCGCGCCGAGCACGGTCAGGGGCTACCGCACCGACGGCGGCCGGGTCGTCCTGGACCTGAAGTCCTCGTACGCGGAGCTGGTGTCGGCGACCCCCGGGCCCGGCTGGCAGATGCAGGTCTGGAAGCAGGACGGCTGGCTCCGGGTCGACTTCACCCGGGGCGATGACCACACCTCGGTGATCTGCGCCTGGAACGGCCATCCGCCGGTCGTCACCACGGACAACCACGCGCAATAGGGGCGCTGTGCCGCGCTCTCAGTCGAAGGTGCCCGGCGGCGGCGCGGGTGAGGCGACCGCGGTGGCGTCCGTGACCGGCACCGCGCCGCCTGCGAAGTCCCGCAGCGCGCGCCCGTGTTCGACGCGGCCGGTCTCCGGGTCGGTCGCGGCCCGCCGGGTCAGCTCGGCGACCGGCAGCGGGCCGTCGGCGGCGAGCAGTACGGCGTTCCCGAAGCGCTTGCCGCGCAGCACCGGGGGCGCGGCGGTCAGGCACAGCTCGCCGAAGACCGCGCCCACGGTGGCGATCTGGGCGCGTACGAAGGCCAGCGGCGGGCCGTCCGCGAGATTGGCCGCGTACCGGCCGCCGGGTGCCAGCGCCCGCGCCGCCTCGGTGACGAACTCCGTACTGGTCAGATGCGCGGGCGTGCGGGCACCGCTGAAGACGTCCGCGATGATCAGGTCGGCCCAGCCGTCCGGGACCTTGGCGAGTCCGGCGCGGGCGTCTCCGCCGCGTACCTTGATGCGCGCCCCGGAGTCCAGCGGCAGCTCCTCGCGGACGAACTGCACGAGCGGCGCGTCGATCTCCACGACTTGCTGGGTGGAGCGGGGACGGGTCGCCGCGACGTAACGCGCCAGGGTGAGCGCGCCGCCTCCGAGGTGCAGGACGCGCAGCGGCTTGCCGGGCGGGGCCGCGAGGTCGGCGATGTGGCCGAGGCGGCGCTGGTAGGAGAAGTCGAGATACGCCGGGTCGTCGAGGTCCACGAAGGACTGCGGGGCCCCGTCGATCAGCAGCGTCCAGCCGCGCGGCCGGTCCCGGTCGGGCCGCAGCTCGGCGCGGCCGCCGGTCACCTCCGCCGTCAGCGGCTCCCGCGCCGCACGCGCCCGCCTGTTTTTCGCCATCCGGCCAGTATCCCCGACGGTGCCGGGCGGGCCGCGGGGAGGCGGCTCAGCGGACTCGGGCCGGCCGCGGGTGGCATGGTGCCGGGACGGCCGCGGGAGGCCGCTCAGCGGCAGCGGTCGACGGCCTCGATCGTGCGGGCCGCCTCACCGAGCGCGGCGCGCAGCACCACGGGGTCGGTCGCCGCGGCGAACGCGCCCTCCGGGGGGACGAGCCACCCCGCGCCGGCGACCGGCGGCTCGGCCGCGCCCCGCACGCCGCTCCCCCGCCCGCCGCCGTACGTCTGCGTACAGGCGCTGCCGGGCAGGTCCCAGCCGGCGGCCGTGCCCGGGGGCACCAGGAAGCCGAGGGTGTCGCACGTGCCGTCGTGCAGGACCGGGCCGACGCCGTCCCGCAGCCGGAGGATGTCCACCGCCTCCAGACCCTGCCGGGCCGGCACCGTGACCAGGTCGAGGTCGAGGGGCGGCTCGGCGACCCCGATGACGCCCGGCACACCCGCAGCGATCTCGACGACATCCTTGCCCCCGCCGGTTTTCAGCACGGAAACCCCTCCTCCTGACGCGCCGCTCCCTACACCTGATGCAACGCGGAAGCGCGTCAACAGCAACGGCGTCAGAACGCTGTAAAGGATGGCACTTCATGGCGGATCCCGGGTGAGATATCCCTTTTGTAAACAAACTCTCCGTATCGAGGGTGTCACGGACGGTACCGTCGTCCCGCCGCGCCGCCCAGGGTGCGGCATCGCCGCACGGATGGCATGGAGAGGGTCCGCCATGACGTCGCCCACAGGTCCAGCAGCGCCCGCCCGCGACCTTCCGGCCCGCCCGAACACCGCCTTCCGGCAGTTGCGCGGCCGGTTGTCACCCGGCGAGTTCGCGGCTGCCGTGCGCCGGGCCGCCCGGGAGATCGGCGAGCAGGTCTCGTGCGACGCGCGCTACGTGGGGCGCGTCGAGGCCGGGGAGATCCGCTGCCCCAACTACGCCTACGAGCGGGTGTTCCGGCACATGTTCCCCGGCCTCACACCGGCCGACATGGGGTTCGCACCGCGCGAGACGGTACGCGGACGGGGGGCGCGCGCCGCGCCCCCTCCGCCGCACGATCACGCCCGTACCACCATTCCCCACCACCGCGACACATCCACTCAGAGCTACGAGGAGAGCGACGTGCTGCGTCGCGCGTTCATGACCGGCGGCCCGGCCGCCGCGCTGGGGATCGCCGGCCTGGCGCCCTTCGGGTCCGCACAGTCCGTACCGCCTCTCCTGGGCGGCGCGAGACGCGCGGGAGGAGCCGAGGCGGCGGCCGTGGAGGACGCGGTGCGCCGCATCCGGCTGTTGGACGACCGGCACGGCGCCGAGGGCATCTACCAGCGTGCGGCACAGCCGCTGCGCGCCGCCTACGAACTCCTGGACGCCGGGACGCACCGCCAGTCGGTCACCGACCGGCTGCACGCGGGCGCCGGCGAACTGGCCATCTCGGTGGGCTGGCTGGCCCACGACTCGGGCCGCTTCGGGGACGCCCGCTCGCACTACGCGGAGGCGCTGGCCACCGCGCGGGTGGCGGGCGACCCGGCCCTGGAGGCGCACGCGTTCTGCAACACCGCGTTCCTCGCCCGGGACGCGGGGAGGCCGCGGGAGGCGGTGCGCGCGGCGCAGGCCGCCCAGCACGCCGCGAAGCACCTCTCCTCGCGCCGTCTGCTGTCCCTGCTGGCGCTGCGCGAGGCGGGCGGCTGGGCGGGGCTCGGCGACCGGGCGGGCTGCGAGGAGGCGCTGCTGCGGGCGCACCGGCTCTTCGCCCACGGGCCGTCCGACGCCGACCCGGAGTGGATGTCCTTCTACGGGGACGCCGAACTCGCGGGCCTGGAGGCGCAGTGCTGGTCGGCGCTGGGGGAACGGGGGCGCGCGGCGGAGCACGCGCGCCGCGCCGTGACGCTCCAGAACCCGCACTTCACGCGCAACATCGCGCTGTACACGGCGGAGCTGGCGGGCAATCTGGCGGGCAGCGGCGCGCCCGACGAGGCGGCCGCCGCCGGGCTCCGCGCGCTGGACCTGCTGGACGAGGTCGGCTCGGCCCGTATCCGTACGATGCTGGCCGGTACGGCCAGGGCGCTGCGCCCGCAGCGCCGCGCCACGGGCGTCGCCGCCTTCCTGGACCGGCAGGCGCTGGCGGTCCGGCCGGCCTGAGCGCCCGGCCGGACCGGCCACCGGCTCTCAGCCCAGGTGGCCCGTGTCGTTCCAGCGTTCGATGGCCGGGGCGCCGTAGGCCCAGCCGAGCACCGACAGGGAGGTCGGGTCGAGGCGGATGCGGGCCCCGAAGGAGATGTCCTCGCCGAGCCAGCGGGCGCACAGCGAGCGCAGGATGTGGCCGTGCGCGAAGACGAGCACGTCGCGGCCACCTGTGCGCACCTCCTCGATGACGCCGTCCACGCGCTGTGTCACCTGGGCGAGCGTCTCGCCCTCGGGGACGCCGTCCCGCCAGATGAGCCAGTCGGGCCGGTCCGCCTTGATCTCGGCGGGCGTCAGCCCCTCGTACGCGCCGTAGTCGATCTCCATGAGCGCGTCCCAGTCCGCCGCGCGGTCCCCGAAGCCGGCCAGCTCGCAGGTCTCCTTGGCGCGGATCAGGGGGCTGGTGCGCACCTCGACGTCCGGGAGCCCGTTCCAGGGCGCGCGGTGCAGCCGCTCGCCGAGCAGCTTGGCGCCGCGCCGGCCCTCGTCGAGGAGCGGGATGTCCGTGCGCCCGGTGTGCTTGCCGGACAGGGACCACTCCGTCTGCCCGTGCCGGGCCAGCAGGATGCGCGGTGCCATGGGATTACCTCTCACCGGCGCGAACCCGCTCGCCGCCGGCCTTGCTCGTTCGTGCCGCCGTACGGGGCCGGCGGCAGTACGTCTCGTTCCGTCCGGTCCATCATCGCGCATGCGTTCCACGGACCACGTGGGCCCCTGCGGGCGCTGCCCCAAAGAGGCACGCCGCACCTCGCCTCCTCGAAGCGCGTGGCGTGATCGTTGTCCGTGCGCGCGGTGGTACGCCTGGTCTTCGCGCGAATGTCGGTGGTGGATGCGAGACTTCCGCAGGTGAACGTTTTCCGCGACAGTCGGCCCGAGCCGGCGGCGGCGCGCGAGGCGCGGCCGCGGCCGGCGACGGGGCTGCGCGCACGCCTGGCCGAGCTGCGCGGCCCCGGCGTGCCGCCCCGCCCGCTGGACGCCAGGGCGCTCGCCGCGCTGGCCGCGAACCCCGGCTGCCGGCGCCGCGCGCTGCTGGACGGCGCGGGCGTGGACAAGGCCGCGCTGGCCCGGGCCCTGGGCTCGCCGGCGCCCTTCGGGCAGTCCCAGTTCGCGATCGCGCGCGGCCATTCCTTCGAGGCGCGGGTCAAGGCCGACGGCGGCGCCGAGCTGATCCGGCTGGCCGCCGAGCATCTCGGGGGCGGTGCACAGGCTCCGGAGCCCGGCGCCGCGGCCACGCCCGACCTGTCGGCGGCCGGTCCGCAGGGACGGGCCGCGCGGACGGCGCTGGCCCTCCGGGAGGCGGCCGCGCGCGGCGGCTGGACGCTCCTGGACCACCCGATGCTCGCGCTGGACGTGGCCGGTTCGCCCGCGTACTTGGAGCCGGACGCCGTGGTCGTCCGCCCCGACGGGCTGTGGAGCGTCATCGAGATCAAGTCGTTCCCGATGATCGACGGGACGGCCGACACGGCCAAGGTGGGCGCGGCGGCCCGCCAGTCGGCGGTGTACGCCCTCGCGCTGGAGCAGGTCGCCGAGCAGGTGGCGCGGCACACCCCCGAGGGCGAGGGGCACGCGCCGCGGGTCGGCGACCGCGCCCTGCTGGTCTGCCCCAAGGACTTCTCGAACCTCCCGGCAGCGGCCCCGGTGGACCTGCGCAAGCAGCTCGCCACGACCCGCCGCCAGCTCGCCCGGCTCACCCGGGTCGACGAGCTGGCCGCCGCGCTCCCCGAGGACACCACCTTCGACCTGCGCCTCGCGGACGACGGCAAGACCGCGACACGCCCGGCCGAGGAGCTGACCGAGGCCGTGGAGTCGGTGGGCGCGGCGTACGCACCGGAGTGCCTGGCCGCGTGCGAGCTGGCCTTCCACTGCCGCGGCCGGGCCCGCGAGGCCGGCCTGGTGGAGTCACTGGGCCGCGGTGTGCGCGGCGAGCTGGGCGGGCTGCGCACGGTCGGCGAGGTACTGGCGGCGGCCTCGGGGCCGGCGGACGGCGAGCGGACGCCCCCGGATCCGGCCGGTGCGCACGCCACTGACGACGATCCCGCGGCCGAGGCGCTCCGGCGTGCCGCGGCCCTGCGCGCCGAAGCGCTGGCCGCGGCCTCCGCTCCGGTACCGGCGCAGGCCCCGGCCCCCCGTGAGGAGGCGGAATGTCGCTGATCGACGTGCTGGCCAGGATGGAGGCCGTGGCGGCGGGGAGGGCCATGCCGCTGGCGACCGTACGGCACCGCCATCTCTCCCCGCGCCCCCTGGTGTTCGTCCCGCTGACGACCGCCGGCGAGACCGGTGCGCCGCTCGGCGCGCTGGTCGGCACGGACCCCGAGGCGCCGCTGCTGCTGACCGTGCCGCAGCCGCGCGACCGTGACCTGCGGTTCGCGTTCTTCGCCGAGCTGGCCGCCGCCGTCCTGCCGTACGTGGACTCCTTCGCCGACGACGTCGAGCCCGCCGAGCGCAAGGAGACCGACCCGCAGACCGGCAAGCGGGTCACGGTCGAGACCGAGCTGTGCGCGGACGCCCCGCAGATGATCGTGGCGAGCGCCGCGGGCGTCGACTTCGTACGGCTGCTGGGCCGGTCCATGCGCTTCCGGCGGACGGCCGAGCAGGACCCGGACACCCCGCATCCCGCGCCGCCGCACGTCCCGCTGCTGGGCCGCTGGCTCACGCACTTCGGCGAGCGGGCCCGGGTGCCCGGATCGAGCCTGCTGCTGCCGATGACGGGGCTGCTCTCCCGCCACTGGGCGACCGGCCAGAGCCTCGTCGAGGACCAGCATCTGGGCGCGCTGCTCGCCTGGATCGACCCGCCGGAGGGCGAGTCGGGCCAGGACGCCGCGCTGCGTGCCGAGACCGCCAGGGACGCGCGCGGGCAGTTGCTGTGCCCGCCGGCCGGGCCCGCGACGGACCCGGCGTTCGACAACGGCCTGCTCTCGCCGGCCATCGCACGGTACGACGCCGAACTGCCCGGCGCGCGCGAGGAGTTCGACGCGCTGGTGGCGAGCGTGCTGCGGCCGACCTGGGACGCGGTGTGGCGCGGCATCGGCCTGCTGCGCGCGCTGCCCGAGGGCGCGCGGGTCGCCGACCGCTGGCGGCGCGACCGCTGGTCCTACACCGCGCACCGGGACCGGGTGCGGTCCGGCGAGCCGCCGCAGCCCCGGCTGGACGACGCGGTCACGGCCGCGCAGAAGCTCGCTTCCCGGGAGACCGCGCAGGCCCAGCTCGACGCGCAGGAGGCGCTGGACGACCCGCTGGTGATGGCCGGGCGGCGGCTCACGGGCGAGGCGCTGGAGGGGGAGGTGACCGAGGTGGAGATGGCGATGTCCGAGGGCAAGCGGCCGATGCCCCGGCCGCTGGTCACGCTGCGCACGGGCGACCGGCCGCAGTTGGAGGAGCGGGCCAAGCTGTACCGCCCGCTGGACGGCGGGAAGACGCAGACCGCGGAGTTCGTCGCGCACGTACCGGAGCAGCCGGGCACGCTGGTCGTGCGGCTGACCGGCGGCATGGGCCGCGGGAAGACACCGGAGCCGGGCTCGGTGCCGGAGAAGGGCGACCGGGTGTGCTGGACGCTCTTCGAGCACGCCCCGCGCGGCGGCCCCGAGCTGCCCGATCCGGAGGACACGCCGTGGACGCACGGCGGACCGCCGCCGGGCAGCGGTGACGCCGGTACGACTGTCCCGGCGCAGGCCACGGCGCCCGCGCACACCACCGGCTCCGCGCCCGCCGCCGCCCCGCTCCCCGACCCCGACCCCGTGACCGCGGAGGACTTCCTGTGAGCCGCGGAATTCCCGCGCCGGCCGGTACGGCCTTCGACCCGGGCGCCGCGGCCACCGCCGCGACCGAGGCGATCCTGCGCGACACGCTGCACGGCGACCGGCGCGGCGTCGTCGTGGACTCGCCGCCGGGCGCGGGCAAGTCCACGCTCGTGGTGCGCGCCGCGCGCGAGCTGGCCGCCGCGGGCCGCCCGCTGATGATCGTCGCGCAGACGAACGCGCAGGTCGACGACCTGGTGCTGCGGCTGGCCGAGAAGGACCCCGAGCTGCCCGTCGGCCGGCTGCACAGCAGCGAGCCCGGCGCCTACGACCCGGCGCTGGAGGACGTCCCCTCCGTCCGTACGGCCGCGAAGGTCGCCGACCTCAAGGGCCTCCCGATCGTCGTCGCGACCGCGGCGAAGTGGGCCTACACGAAGGTGGACGAGCCCTGGCCGCACGCGATCGTGGACGAGGCGTACCAGATGCGGTCCGACGCGCTGCTGACCGTGGCGGGGCTGTTCGAGCGTGCTCTCTTCGTCGGCGATCCGGGCCAGCTCGACCCGTTCAGCGTGGTGGGCGCCGACCAGTGGGCGGGGCTGTCGTACGACCCGTCGGCCAGCGCGGTCTCGACGCTCCTCGCACACAATCCGGACCTCCCGCAGCACCGCCTCCCGGTGTCCTGGCGGCTGCCGGCCTCGGCGGCGCCCCTGGTGTCGCACGCGTTCTATCCGTACACCCCGTTCCGCAGCGGCACCGGCTACGGCGACCGGCGGCTGACGCTGGGCGTGCCGTCGGACGGCTCGGCGGTGGACCGGGTGGTGGACGAGGCGGCGGAGACCGGCTGGGGCCTGCTCGAACTGCCCGCGCGCCACACGCCGCGCACGGACCCCGAGGCGGTGCGGGCCGTGGCCCAGGTGGTGCGGCGGCTGCTGGACCGCGGCGGCGCGACGGTCAGCGAGCGCGGCCCGGACCCGGCGCCGCTGACGGCCGACCGGATCGCGGTCGGCACGGCGCACCGGGACCAGGCGGCGGCGGTGCGCGCCGCGCTGTCCGGGCTGGGCGTCACGGGCGTCGCGGTGGACACGGCGAACCGCCTCCAGGGCCGCGAGTTCGACGTCACGGTCGTCCTGCACCCGCTCTCCGGCCGCCCGGACGCGACGGCCTTCCACCTGGAGACGGGCCGCCTGTGCGTCCTGGCCTCCCGCCACCGTCACGCCTGCATCGTGGTCTGCCGCGAGGGCGTGACACAGCTCCTGGACGAGCACCCGTCCACGGAGCCGGTCCAGCTCGGGGTGACGGTGAAGTTCCCGGACGGCTGGGAGGCGAACCACGCGGTGCTGGCGCATCTGGCGGAGCACCGCGTGCCGTGGCGCCCGTAGCTGCGGTGGTCCCGGCTGCCGGGGCGTACTTGCGCGGCGCGGGACAATGGGACGCGGCACACGATTCTGGAGGTAGGTACATGTCCGAGCCGCAGTCGGCTCCCGATCCGCGCGGTGCGGCCCCCGCGCCCCGGCGCCTGAAACCGGCGCCGCTGCTGTTCGAGCCGCCCGAGGCCACGGCGGACCCCGAGCACTTCTTCGACCTGGAGTCGATCGAGGATCCGCGCGAGCTGCTGTCCCGCTCCACGGAGCTGGCGCTCGCCTTCCGCGCGGCGGCCGACCGGGCGACGGAGTTCCAGGCAATGGCGGCGGCGCAGCTCGCCGATCCGCGGCGGTTCGACCGGCTGCCGCTGGCAGTGCTCGCGGAGCGGGCCGGCTGGACCGAGGACTACGCCCGCAAGATGGTGGAGTTCGGCCGCTCGCTGATACGGAACGGCGACACCCGCCCGGACGAGGTCGGATAGACCGCCCGGAGGCGCCGGCCCGGGGTCGCGGCTCATGATCCGTACGGCGGCGATCATGGGCCGTTGGCATATGCGGGTCGGAAGATACTCCGTCTCACTCTCCCGTGTCCCGTTTTCCGGCAATCCGCAGAAACGGAACCTCTTCCACCGGTAGACCTGACGCCATGAGTGACTGGCCCCAGCCCCCGGCCCCCGACTTCCACCACCCCGCGTCGTACGTCACGCTCGCCGGTGCCGACTGGCTCGCTTCGGCGAGTCCGCACCCCCGCCGGGTGCACCACCTGTGGGCCACCCATCCCACGGCACCGAGCGTGCTGCCCTGCGGCACGGTGTTCGACGTGATCAACGCACCCGCCCTGTTCGGCCGCCGGATGGCCGACTGCTTATGGGCGGCGGGACCCGGCTCCGGGCCGGTCGCCGTGCACCGCGGCCGGGTGCTGCTGTTCGCGGCCCGCGGCGCCGCCCAGCGGCTGCCGGCGCTGCTCTCCTGGGAGGAGTGGGCGCGGTCGGTGCCGCCGCTGCTGTGTCATGGCGCGGGGGACGCGGTGAGCATTCCGCCGCTGCACCCCTTCCCGCCCACGCCGGACTCCGCGCCGCCGTCCTCTCGCTGGCTGGTCGCCCCGGATGTCCGCGATCCCTGGCTGCCGGGCCCGGACGTCCTGCTGTGGGCGTGCGTACGGGCGGCCCGCGCGACCCCTTCGGAGAGCCCCGCCGCGCCCGACGCCGTACGCCCGGCCACGACCGGCGCCGACGCCCGCCCCTGAGGCGTCCCCCTCCTGGCCACCCACCCCCTTGAGCGCCCGTCCCGAGCCCCCTCACGGCGTCGATCACCGTGCCGGTCACGGCGTCGATCATCAGCGGCGAATCGATTTTTGCCCTCCCCGATCAGGATGCTAAGGTTTTCCACGTCAGCAGGCGCCGCTAGCTCAGTTGGTTAGAGCAGCTGACTCTTAATCAGCGGGTCCGGGGTTCGAGTCCCTGGCGGCGCACAGACACACGAAGGCCCTCACTCCGGTGAGGGCCTTCGTCGTATGCCGGGACGGGGCCGGGCCACAGGCTCAACCGCGCGTGACCCTTACCGTCCAGCCGCCCGCCGCCGTCCGGCCCGTCACCGCCACCCGTACGCCGTCCCCCGCGTCCAGGCTCTCGCCGACGTCCAGCGGCGCGTCCGCGAGCGGCGGGTGGACCGAGGCACCCCAGCAGGCCGAGGAGTGCGGGTGGCCGTCGAGCACCTGCACCGGGCCCTCGCTGGAGGGCGTGGCGCCGCGGACGCGGTAGACGAGCACGCCCTCGCGGCAGATACCGCGGTCGCTGCCGGCCGCGTTCCGCGCCTCGACGGCGATCGCGCCGCTCTCCCCCGTCCGGGCGACGAGCAGCCGCGACCGCTGCCGGTCGCCGGGGCGCATGGGTGCGGAGAGGGGGTGCAGCGTGCGCACCGCGCTCCCGGTCGTGGGGATGCAGTCGACCTGGCGGTCGGAGAGCCAGCCGAGCTTCCACTTGTGCCAGGCGAAGGGCTCGGGGGCCATCCCGAACTGGCTGCCCATGAGGTCCCAGTCCCCCACGTACGTGTCCCAGTCGCCCATGCCGTCGGCCGGCCGGTGGTAGAGGTCCGGCAGGTCGAAGACGTGGCCGGTCTCATGGGCGAGGACGTTGTGGTCCGGCGGGTTGTTCTCGAAGACCGTGACGAAGCGGTGGAGCGGGGCGCCGTCCGCCGTCAGCGGCTGGTCGAGGTTGACGACCTTGGTCGCATCGGAGTCGACGCCGGGCGCGTCCGGGTCGGCGACCAGGTAGACCATGTCGTACCGGCCGAAGTCGACCTCCGCGTCGGCCGCCGCCACCGCGTCGTCGAGGTACGCGCTGCGCCCCGCGGCGTCCCAGTCGCGCTGTATCCCGTACGCGGTGGACGTGCGCGGCATCTTCACCCAGCGCCGCTGGATGTGCGGGCGCAGCCGGAACCTGCCGTACGAGGCCGTCTCGAAGAAGCGGCCGGTGGCGGGGAAGTAGTCGGTGGCGAGCCGGCGGGGGGCCACGCGCGGCCGCGCGTCGGGGAAGGACAGGAAGACCATGACGGCGTCGAGGGAGCCCCGCGGGCGCGCGTAGGTGCCGTTCCAGGAGTCCAGGCCCTCGGAGTGGTGGACGTCGGTGCGGGGCAGGGCGCAGGAGAGGGTGGCTTCGGAGGCGGTGGCGGGGGCGGCGACGATCGAGGTGGCGACCAGGGCGACCAGCGAGGTGGCGATCGCGGCGAACCGCCGCAGCCGTCCACGGTCCACCCCCTGGAGTGTCTGGGAGTGCGGCACATCGACCTCCCGGAACGGATTCGGAACACCCCATCCACCCTGTGGGGGTTCGTTGGGGTTCGTCCTGTTCCATGGGGCCAGTTGAGTGACAGCTACGCCCCGCTCCGTGATCACAGAACGTCACAATCGATCGGTCAGGACCGGTCGCCGCACAGGCGCGCACAGAAACCATCAAACATCCGTCATCGATACGGATCATCGCAGTGGTGTTGCTGGCTAGGCCGTCCGGGAAACCTCTATGATCGCCACACTTACACCGCGGATTCCCCTTCCCCGAGACCGACCGACCGGACCAGCGCCAAGCGGGAGCGAGCAGTGAGCGGACACTCCGACGGCACGAGCCGCGCCCCCGGAGCGACACTGCCCGCGGTCACGGAGGGTGACGAAGCGGCCAACGAATGCGACGGTGGCACGCCTACGGGCGCCCAGCACACCGCCGCCCCGGACGACGCCCCGGGGCCCGCCCCCGGGACCGCCCCCGCGCCCCTCCGCGTCTCCCCCCACGGCTACCGCGCCGCCTTCGAGGCCGCCCGGCTGCCGATGGCCGTCCTCGGCCGCGACGGGCTGGTGACCGCCGCCAACCCCGCCTTCGGCGAGCTGCTGGGCAAGGACCCGCACGCGCTGGTCACCGCCTCCGCCGCCGACCTCACCGACCTCGGCGGCGACCCGCACATCTGGACCGCGTACCGCGACGTGCTCGCCGGCCGCAGCGACCGGCTGCGCTGCACCCGCCGCCTGAAGCACCCCGAGGGCCACTCCCTCTGGGCCGAGGTGAGCGTCGAGCCGCTGCCCGGCGGGGACCGCGTCCTGCTCTCGGTCACGGACGTCAGCGACCGGCACGACCTGCAGGCCCGGCTGCGCCACCTCCAGATGCACGACCCGGTGACCCGGTTGCCCAACCGCGCCCTGTTCTTCGAGCGGCTGGCCGCGGCCCTGGAGTCGGCGACGTACGACCGGGGCGGCACGGGCCGGATCGGCCTGTGCTACCTCGACCTGGACGGCTTCAAGGCGGTCAACGACACGCTCGGGCACCGCGTCGGCGACCGGCTGCTGGGTGCCGTGGCACAGCGGCTGACCCGCTGCGGCGAGCACCCGTCCGGCCGCGCCGGGCGCGGCGGACAGCTCGTGGCCCGGCTGGGCGGCGACGAATTCGCGCTGCTGGTCGAGGACTCCACCGGCACCGAGCAGCTCGCTGACCTGGCGCAGTCGGTGCTGGACGCGCTGCAGCGGCCGTTCGATCTGGCGGGGCAGCGGCTGTCGGTGTCGGCGAGCATCGGGGTGGTGGAGCGGGCCGCGGCCGGCACGACGGCGACGGGCCTGATGCAGGCCGCCGACACGACGCTGTACTGGGCCAAGGCGGACGGCAAGGCCCGCTGGACGCTCTTCGACCCGGAGCGCAACGCGCACCGCATGACCCGGCAGGCGCTCTCCAGCACGCTGCGCCCGGCCGTCGACCGCGGCGAGTTCACACTGGAGTACCAGCCGCTGGTCGGGCTCGGCGACGGCCGGGCGCAGGGCGTGGAGGCGCTCGTACGGTGGCGGCACCCGCAGTTCGGGACACTTCCGCCGAATCGGTTCATCGGACTGGCGGAGGAGAACGGCGCGATCGTCGAGCTGGGCCGCTGGGTCCTGGAGCGCGCCTGCCACCAGGCGCGCGCCTGGCAGCTCGCCCGCCCCGAGGAGCCGCCGCTCTTCGTGAGCGTGAATGTGGCCGTCCGTCAGGTCTGGGACTCCGACCTGGTCGCGGATGTGGCCCGGATCCTCGCCGAGACCGGGCTGGCGCCCGAGCTGCTGCAACTGGAGCTGACCGAGTCGGCCGTGATGGGCTCGGCGGGCCGCCCGCTGCAGGCCCTTCAGGCGCTCAGCGACATGGGCGTCCGCATCGCCATCGACGACTTCGGTACCGGCTACTCCAACCTGGCCTACCTCAGCCGGCTGCCCGTCTCCGTACTGAAGCTGGACGGCTCCTTCGTCCGCGGCTTCCGCTCCGAGGAACATCCGAACCCGGCGGACGAGACGATCGTGGAGGCGCTGGTCGCGCTGGCGCACCGGCTGGGCCTGACGGTCACGGCGGAGTGCGTGGAGAACGCCGAGCAGGCCGCACGGCTGCGCCGGATCGGTTGCGACACCGGCCAGGGCTGGCTGTACTCCCGCCCGCTGCCGGCCGACCGGGTCCCGGCGCTGCTGGCCGGAACCCCGGAAACCCCCGAAGAGGAGAACCGGGACTGACGGGGCCCGTCACCGCCCCGCCAGTCCCGTCCCCCGTCTAGGAGGACGCGCCCGGCAGTCCGTACGCGTCCGCGATCAGCTCGTACGAGCGGAGGCGGGCCGCGCCGCCGTGGGCGTTGGCAGTGATCATCAGCTCGTTCGCGCCGGTGCGCTTGGCGAGGTCGTCCAGGCCTTGGCGGACCGCGTCGGGCGTGCCGTACACGACGTTGCCGAGCCAGCTCTCGACGAAGTCCTCCTCGACCATGCTGTACGGGTGGTTCTCCGCCTCCTCCGGCGTGGGCACGAGGCCGGGCCGGCCCGTGCGCAGCCGGATCATGGACAGCGCCCCGGCCAGCACCTGGCGGCGGGCCTCCGCCTCGGTCTCGCTCGCCAGCGCGCCGACGCCGATCAGCGCGTACGGCTCGTCCAGCACGGCCGAGGGACGGAAGGTCTCGCGGTACAGGTCCAGCGCGGGGATGGTGTTCTGCGCGGAGAAGTGGTGCGCGAAGGCGAACGGCAGGCCGAGCTGGGCGGCGAGCCGGGCGCTGAAGCCGGAGGAGCCGAGCAGCCAGACCGGCGGGCGGTGCGCGGACTGGACGCCGCCGGGCGAGGTGGCCTGGACCGGGCCCGGTACCGCGTGAATACGGGCGTAGGGGTGCCCGTCGGGGAAGTCGTCGTCCAGGAAGCGGATCAGTTCGGAGAGCTGCTGCGGGAAGTCGTCGGCACCCTCGTTGAGCCGTTCGGTGCGGCGCAGCGCGGCGGCGGTGGCGCCGTCGGTGCCGGGCGCGCGGCCGAGGCCGAGGTCGACGCGCCCCGGAGCCATCGCTTCGAGGGTGCCGAACTGCTCGGCGATCACCAGCGGCGCGTGGTTGGGCAGCATGACGCCGCCGGAGCCGAGCCGGATGGACTCGGTCTGCGCGGCGAGGTGGGCCAGGATGACGGCCGGCGAGGAGGAGGCGACGCCGGGCATGGAGTGGTGCTCGGCGACCCAGTAACGGTGGTAGCCGCGGCGCTCGGCGGTCTGCGCGATGGCGGCCGCGGTGCGCAGCGCATCGGTGGCGGTGTTTCCGGCGCCGACGGTCAGCAGGTCCAGCACGGACAGCGGTACGGGCGCGGTGCCCTGCGCCGTGCCCCGGATCTCGTCGTCGGTGGCGGGCGTGCCGGAGGCCCGGTCGGGTTCAGGGGCCGGGCCCCGGCTTGCGTCGTGGTGGCCGCTCACGGTGCGGGTCCTCCTAGGTAGCGGGTCTTCCCCGCGACCAACCGGAGTAGAACTCCGTTTATTCCCGGCGGCCGGTTCGCGGGGCCCGGTCGGGCCCCGCCGGCCCCCGTCAGCCCTCCCGCCGCGGCCCGGCGAAGAGGGTGCCCAGCTCCGGCCGGACGATCTCCCGGTCCAGCAGCCGCAGGCCCTCCCAGACCGTGACCTGGTTGGCGGTGAGTACCGGCTTGTGCAGCGCCTCCTCCACGGCGGGGATGTATGCGGCGGTGTGCAGCGCGGTGTCGGGCAGCAGGACCACCTCGGCGTCCGAATGGTCGCCCGTACGGGCGAGGTGCAGCACGTCCTCCAGACCCCACGTCCCCACCTCGGCAGCGGTGATGATGCCGCTGCCGCAGGTCGAGACGACCTCCGTACCGGCCGACTTCAGGAAGGCGTGGAAGTACTCGGCCACGTCCTCCGGATAGGTCGCCGCGATGGCCACCCGCTCGGCACCCAGCGCCTGGATGGCCCGCGCGAAGGCGAAGGAGGTACTGGAGGCGGGCAGCCCGGCGGTGGCCGACAGCTCCCGGACCTGCTCCTGCGCGCCCTCCCAGCCGAAGACGAAGCTGGCGCTGGTGCAGGACCAGACGACGGCCTCCGCCCCCTGGTCCTTCAGGTCGGCGACCCCTGCGGCCAGCCGCGCCGCCGACCCCATTTCGAGCAGGGCGTCCACCCGGTGCGCGTCCTCACCGATGTCGGTGTGGACCAGCGGCAGCCGGACACCGCCGCCCAGGAGGGACTCGATACGGGGGTAGTCGTCCTCGGCGGAGTAGCCGGGGTAGAGGAAGCCGACCGTGGCCATGCAGATCTCCCATACGTGGTGCGGGTGCGGGTGTACGGAGCGACGTGCTGTTCAGATGGCGTACGCGCCTGTGGCCGGGAGGCCGTCAGGCGTCGTACGTATCGTCCGGAAAGGGCGGGGCGTCGAGCCCCTCGGCCGCTTCGGCCTCCGGTGCCGCGGGCGGACCCGCGAAGGCCGCCTCGGGCTCCGGCCGGTGTCGCGGCACGGCGTCCGGCGATCCGGACAGCGCCGCGGGGCCGCGTCTCGCGACGGGGTCGAGCAGTGCCTGGTACGGGCCTACCGCGTGGCTGCCGATGGCACGCAGCGCACCCCACATGGTGACCTGGTTGGCCGACAGGACGGGCATCCGCAGCTCCGCCTCGAGCTGCGGGATCACGTCGTACGTCGGGAGGTTGGTGCAGCTGATGAAGAGCGCGTCGGTCGCGCCCACCACCGCCTGCCGCGCCATGTCGACGACGTCGCGGTAGGGCACCTTCCAGATGTGCCGGGTCAGGCCCAGGTAGGCGCGGCCCGTGACCGTGATGCCGGCTTCTGCCAGATACTCCTCCAGAGAGTCGGTGACGGATTTGGTGTACGGCGTGACCAGGGCGACCCGCCGTGCACCGATCTCGCACAGCGCGTCCAGCAGCGCCCCCGAAGTGGTCATCGAGGGCACCTCACCGGCCTGCTGCATGGCGGCGCACATGGCGCGCTCGCCCGCCACGCCGCCGACGAAGCTGCCCGAGGTGCAGGCGTAGGAGACCACCCGCGGCGAGACCGCGGACAGCGCCTGGACCGCTTCCCGGAGCGTTTCGTGCTCGCTGACCATCCGGGCGAGGTCGAGCGAGACCTCGACCGGTACGAAAGGGGTGCGGGTGAGGTGCAGGGACACGTCGTCGGGAACCCAGCGCCACAGCTCACGGTCGAGTGCGAAGTCGAAGGGCGCTACGACACCCACGCCGCACTGAGGCTGTGGGCCCCCGAGAAAAGAGACGTCCATGAATGGCCCCTAGAAGAACGAAGGGCTAGGCCATTGGCCAGGGAATCTGAAACTGCCGGCACAAGCCGGGACGTCGGGACAGAGCCGTTGTTGACACGGTAGATACGACTTCTTAGCGTGGTCAATCCTCGCATCTCAGGCATCTGTCGGCGCCTCTTTCATTTAAAGGGGCACACGTTTCAGAACGGTTTCTGGCCCATGACCGAAAACACCGTCCTTGTCCTTGGCTCCGACCCGCCGCCGAAGCTCGACAGACTGTCCGGACGCGCCAAAGTGATCTTTGCGGACGAGACCACGCTCGCCGGTCAACTTCCCACCGCCGATGTGCTCTTGGCCTGGGATTTCACCTCCGACGCCATCCGCGACGCCTGGGCCGCCGGCGGCCCGCGGCCCGCCTGGGTGCACACCGCGAGCGCCGGCGTGGACCGGCTGCTGTGCCCCGGGCTCGTCGAGGACGAGACCGTTGTGACCAATGCGCGGGGCGTTTTCGAGCAGCCGATCGCGGAGTACGTCGCCGGTTTGGTGATCGCGATGGCCAAGGATTTTTATGGCAGTTGGGAACTCCAGCGGCAGCGCCGATGGCAGCACAGGGAAACGCTGCGGGTGGCCGGATCGCGGGCCGTCGTGGTCGGTTCCGGGCCGATCGGGCGGGCCATCGGGCAGACCCTGAAGGTGCTCGGGATCAAGGTCGACCTGGTCGGACGCCGGGAGCGGCCGGATGATCCACAGTTCGGACTGGTGCATGCGAGCGACGCGCTGGACGGGCTGCTACCGGCCGCCGACTGGGTGGTGTGCGCCGCTCCGCTCACCGAGGAGACGCGCGGCCTTTTCGACCGGCGGGCGTTCGGCCGGATGAAGGAATCGGCCCGTTTCGTGAACGTGGGGCGCGGCCCGATGGTGATCGAGCAGGATCTCGTCGAGGCGCTCCGGGGCTGGAAGATCGCGGCCGCCGCGCTGGATGTCTTCCAGCAGGAGCCGCTGGGGACGGACAGCCCGCTCTGGGACGTCCCGCACCTGATCGTCTCGCCGCACATGTGCGGGGACACCCTCGGCTGGCGGGACGCGCTCGCCGAGCAGTTCGTGGACAACTACGACCGCTGGGCGGCCGGCGAGCCGCTGCTGAACGTCGTCGACAAGCGGCTGGGGTACGTGCCGGTGCAGTAAGCCCGCGCGTACGGCTCCGCCGCGCCCGCCCGCGCCCCGGTCCGCCGGGGCGCATTCCGCGCACACTCCACTCCCCCGATGGAGGGCTTGATGACTCAACTGGCGGATCTCACAGCACTGCGGCTCACGGCCGGTTACGCGGCGGGCGAGTTCTCCCCCGTCGAGGCGGCGCGGGCCGCGCTGGACCGGGCGGAGCGGGTGCAGCCGCACGTCAACGCCTTCACCCGGCTGGAGGCCGACGAGGCACTGTCCGCCGCGAAGGAGTCCGCGGAACGCTGGCGGGCCGGCACCCCGGCCGGACCACTGGACGGCGTACCGGTCACGGTGAAGGACATCATCCTGATGCGCGGCGGGCCGACCCTGCGCGGCTCGCGGACCGTGCGCGCGAGTCAGGCGTGGGACGAGGACGCGCCCTCGGTCGCCCGGCTGCGGGAGCAGGGCGCGGTCTTCATCGGGAAGACCACGACGCCCGAGTTCGCCTGGAAGGGCGTCACCGACAGCCCCCTGCAGGGGATCACCGGCAATCCGTACGACCCGCAGCGCACAGCGGGCGGCTCCAGCGGGGGCGGCGCGGCGGCGGTGGCGCTGGGCGCCGGGCCGCTGAGCCTGGGCACGGACGGCGGCGGCTCGGTCCGCATCCCCGCCTCCTTCTGCGGCGTCTTCGCGCTGAAGCCGACGTACGGGCGGGTGCCGATGTACCCCTCCAGCCCGTTCGGGACGCTGGCCCATGTGGGACCGATGACGAAGAACGCGGCGGACGCGGCGCTCCTGATGGACGCGATCTCCGGGCCGGACTGGCGTGACTGGTCGCAGCTCGGCCCGGTGTCCGGCTCGTTCCTGGAGCAGCTCTCGGGACCGGTGGCCGGACTGCGGGTGGCGTACAGCCCGACGCTCGGCTGGGACGTGCCCGTACGGCCCGAGGTCGCGGCGGCGGTCCGGCGGGCCGTGGAGAAGCTGGCGGAGCTGGGCGCGCACGTGGAGGAGGTCGACCCCGAGATCGAGGACCCGGTGGAGGCGTTCCACACCCTGTGGTTCAGCGGGATCGCCCGGGTCGTGCAGCCGCTCGGGGAGGAGGCGCGCGAGCTGCTGGAGCCGGCGCTGCGCACGGTGTGCGAGCAGGGCGAGCGTTACAGCGCGCTGGACTATCTGGCGGCGATGGACGTACGGATGGCACTCGGACGCCAGATGGGGCGGTTCCACGAGACGTACGACCTGCTCGTCACGCCGACCGAGCCGATCACGGCCTTCGAGGCGGGCGTGGAGGTGCCGAAGGGGTCGGGGCACGAGCGGTGGACGGGCTGGACGCCGTTCACGTACCCCTTCAACATGACGCAGCAGCCCGCCGCGTCGCTGCCGTGCGGCGTGGACGGCGACGGGCTGCCGATCGGGGTGCAACTGGTCGCTGCGCGGCACGCGGACGCGTTGGTGCTGCGCGCCGCGCACGCCCTGTACGGGACCGGGGTGGCGGACATCCCGGCCCCGGCGCTCGCGGCTACGCCCGGCGGAAGCTGAGCGTCTCGCCGAGCGCGCCGGCCCGCCAGAGGTCCTGGCAGGCGTCGGCCATCCGGTCCAGGCCGTCCACGACGGAGCCCCAGACGATGCCCGGGACCCAGCCCGCGTCGCCGTTGATCAGCAGGTTGTTGCGCTCGTAGAAGAGCGCGAGGTCGACGACGGTGGCGCGCTCGGCGTGCGCGGCCTTCGCGCCCTGCCGCTCGGCCGCCGCCTCGTATCCGTACGAGGAGGTGGCGAGCTGGGTGTCGGTGAAGGTGAAGTAGCACAGGTCGCCGGGGATCGGGGTGATCGTGGGGTTCTCCAGCGGCGGCTCCTCGGGGGCGAAGGGCGGCACCAGGGCGTAGATCTCGTTGCGGGCGTACTTGGCGTGGTAGACGTCGCCGCCGAGCGGGAGCGCGTCCCAGACGGCGGCGCAGGTGACGGGCGCGCGGTCGTCGAGCAGCTTGGCCGTGCAGCGCACGCCGCGCTTGTCCAGGGAGACCTCGATGAAGCGGTCGGCCATGATGACCCCTCTTGGTTGATTGCCATGCTTACCGGGCTTACTGGTTCTTGCCGGTCATTGGTGATGTATCACCCGGCACCCTGAGCGTAGGGCGCCCCCGGACACTTCCCCGGGCGGCACGGGAGAAGTCATTTCCCTCCTGTCCCAACCACCCCACACATAGCCGTTGTTACGCCCAGGTTTCCCTCGCAACTCCGTGTAGGTCCCCTTCGGTACCGGAAGCATCAAGGGCCGGAAACGATCGGCATAGGTACGTCGGCTTCGGGTAGTCGCGCGCCCATGGCTCCACCAATGGGGAACACCAAAGAAATCAGGCGAAGTTCCGGCAGCGGCCTCCGCCGCCGCACGCTGCTCGCGGGGGTGGCGGCGCTCGGCGCGGCGGGCGCGATGGGCGCGACGAGCGCCTGCAGCCGGGTCTCGACGGCCGACACCGGCGACGGCGGACACCTGCTGGAACAGCTTCGTGCCAAGGGCACCGTACGGCTGGGCCTGGCGGGCGAGCAGCCGTACAGCTATATCGGAAAGGACGGGAAGATGACCGGCTCGGCGCCGGCCATCGCCGAGCGAATCTTCAAGCGGCTGGGCGTGGCGAACGTCCAGCCGTTCGCCACCGAATTCGGCTCGCTCATCACCGGGCTGAATTCCCTCCAGTTCGATGTCGTGGCCGCCGGGATGTACATCAATCCGGAACGCTGCGAGCAGGTGATCTTCGCCGATCCCGAATACCAGATGCTCGACGCCTTCATCGTGCCGAAGGGGAATCCGAAGAACCTGCGCTCCTACAAGGACATCGCCAAGGCCGGCGCGCGCATGGCGACCGGCGTCGGCTACGCGGAGATCGACTACGCCAAGGAGGCCGGGGTCAAGCACATCACGACCCTGCCCGACCAGCTCGCCGGCCTGCTCGCGGTCGAGCAAGGGCGCATCGACGTGTTCGTCGGCACCGCGGTGACCGTGCGGAACGTCGTGCGCGAGACCGAGACCACAAAGGCGGAGGCCACCGAGGAAGTCACGCCGTACGTGGACGGAAAGCCGGTCATCGACGTCGGCGGCTTCGCCTTCCGCAGCCCGGAGACCCATCTCCGGGACGCCTTCAACCGCGAGCTGCACAAGATGAAGAAGAGCGGGGAACTGCTGGACATCATGCGGCCCTTCGGATTCACGAAGGACCAGATGACGACCATCACCGCTAAGGAGAAGTGCAAGCCATGAGCGAAATCAGCTGGGGTTTGTGGGAACTCCTCCTCCAAGGCGTCTGGATCACCGTCCAGCTCACGGTCTACAGCGCCGCACTCGCCGCCGTGGTGGCCTTCGTCATCGGCCTGGCCCGGGCCCACCGGCTGTGGATCGTGCGCTTCCTGTCCGGCGCGTACTTCGAGATCTTCCGCGGCACGTCCGCGCTGATCCTGATGTTCTGGATCTTCTTCGTGCTCCCGATCGGCTTCGGCTGGCAGCTCGTCCCCATGTGGGCCGCCACCCTCGCCCTCGGCCTGAGCTACGGCGCGTACGGTTCGGAAGTCGTCCGCGGTGCCGTGAACGCCGTCGCTCCCGCCCAGCGCGAGGCGGGCATCGCGCTCAGCTTCAGCCCCGCCCAGCAGCTCCGGAAGATCATCCTGCCGCAGGCGTGGCCGGAGATGGTCCCGCCGTTCAACAACCTGCTGATCGAGCTGCTCAAGGGCACGGCCCTGGTCTCGATCATGGGCGTGGCCGATATCGCCTTCGGCGCCTCGCTGGTACGCAACGCCACCGGCCAGAGCGCCCCCGTCTACACGATCATCCTGGTCATGTACTTCATCCTCGCCTTCCTGCTGACGCGCGGGATGCGGGTCGTGGAGCGGCACGCCAAGGCCGGTATCGGCAAGGCCCCCGAGAAGCGTGAGGGCCTGCGCAGCAAGCTGAGCGCCGGCCAGGTCGGCGACATCACGCGCTCCGGCGCGGCCCCGGCGGGAGGTGCGGGCCAGTGAACTGGAACTGGAATGCGGTCGGCGACTTCCTGCCGATGTTCTGGCACGGCCTGCTGGTCACCCTGGAGGCCCTGGCGCTCGGCTCGCTGATCGCCTTCATCCTCGGGCTGTTCTGGGCCATGGCGCAGCGCTCCGAGCACGCCGTGGTGCGCTGGCCGGTGGTGGGGGTCACCGAGTTCATCCGTAACACCCCCCTCCTCGTCCAGCTCTTCTTCCTCTACTACGTGCTGCCCGAGTGGGGCATCACGCTCTCGGCGCTGACCACCGGCGTGATCGGCCTCGGTCTGCACTACTCGACGTACACCGCCGAGGTCTACCGCGCCGGTATCGACGGCGTGCCGGTGGGCCAGTGGGAGGCGGCGACCGCGCTCAGCCTGCCGCGCTCGCGGACCTGGGGCGCGGTGATCCTGCCCCAGGCGATCCGCCGGGTCGTGCCGGCACTGGGCAACTACGTCGTCGCGATGCTGAAGGACACGCCGATGATCTTCGTGATCGGCGTGCTGGAGATGCTGGGCGAGGCCCGCCAGTTCTCCTCGCAGACCTTCCAGACCATCGAGCCCTACACGGTCGTCGGCCTCGCCTTCATCGTCATCGCCTACCCGGCTTCCCTTCTCCTGCGAGCCCTGGAGCGTCGTCTTGTCCGCTGACAGCAGCATCTCGAAAGAAACGGCCAACCCGGCGGTGGACGGCAGCGAGCTGATCCGCTTCGACCACGTCACCAAGCGCTTCGGGACCAATACGGTCCTGGACTCGCTGGACTTCACGGTCTCCTCTGGCAAGCACGTCACCCTCATCGGCCCGTCCGGGTCCGGCAAGACCACGATCCTGCGGCTGCTGATGACGCTGCTGAAGCCGGACGAGGGCACGATCCGGGTGGGCGGGGAGTACCTCACCCACGAGAAGAAGGGCGAGCGGCTCGTACCGGCCGGCGAGAAGCACACCCGCGAGGTGCGCAAGAACATCGGCATGGTCTTCCAGCAGTTCAACCTGTTCCCCAACATGAAGGTGCTGCGCAACGTCACCGAGGCGCCGGTGCACGTGCTGGGCATGCCCAAGGAGGCGGCCGAGGAGCGCGCCCACGAGCTGCTGGACCTGGTGGGTCTGACCGAGCACGTGGACAAGTACCCCAGCCAGCTCTCCGGCGGCCAGCAGCAGCGGGTCGCCATCGCGCGTGCCCTGGCCATGCGGCCGCAGGTGCTGCTCCTGGACGAGGTCACCTCCGCGCTCGACCCCGAGCTGGTGGCCGGCGTCCTGGATGTGCTGCGGGACATCGCGCACACGACCGACATCACGATGCTGTGCGTGACGCACGAGATGAACTTCGCGCGGGACATCTCCGATGACGTCCTGATGTTCGACTCGGGCCGGGTCATCGAGTCCGGGCCGCCGGAGAAGATCTTCACGGAGCCGGAGCACGAGCGGACGCGGGAGTTCCTGAGCGCGGTGCTCTGACTCCCCCGGCGCACCAGCGGCCCGCCGCCCCACAGGGGGCGGCGGGCCGCTTTGTCCTTGGAAACAGTGCCGTTGGCATATGCCATGGTGGTGAATCGCTGAACAGAAGCATGCTGAACGACGATTTTCACTCAAGCCCCCCTCCTGTACGGCCGGTTGACCGCTATCGTGGTACGAGCCCCGCCACCCGGTAAGGCCGCGCGACGCATGGTGTCCGTGACGGGTGGCGACGGTGACGATGCAAACGGTCACAACCTGCTAGGGGGACACCGTGGCGCCGACGTACGAGCCCACCGCGCCTTACCACTCGGTGCGCTACGCACTCCGTGTGCTCGAAACGGTTTCCCGGCACCCCACCGGCACGACCGACGCGCAGATAGCGCGGGAGACCGGCCTGCCCGCCGCCCATCTCACGCACATGCTGGCGATGCTGCGCCGCGAGGGCTATCTCGACCAGCTCTCCGACGGCGCGTACGTGGTCGGGGATTCCCTGTCGCTGCTCGGCGGCGGCGTCGACCGCGCCCAGGCCCTCAACGACAAGCTGCAGACCTCGCTGGACGAGCTGCGCGACTCCGTCGGCGCCGCGGTCTACATCAGCCGTTACATCGACGGCGAGGTGCGCATCCTGCACTACGCCGACGGCCCGCAGGCCCCCAAGGTCAACGAATGGGCGGAGTTCCACCGCACGGCGCACGCGAGCGCGATGGGCAAGTGCCTGCTCGCCCAGCTCGACCACGACGGCCGGCGGGACCACCTCTCGCGGCACAAGACCGCCCGGCTCACCTCCCGGACGATCACCAACGAGAAGGTGCTCTTCCACAAGCTCGACAGTCAGCCGGCCTCCGTCCCCGTCCTGGACCTCCAGGAGTACGCCGTCGGCACGGTTTGCGCGGCCGTCCCGATCACGGCCGGCGCGACGGTGGGCTGCCTCGCACTGTCGATGCCGCTGGAGCACGCCCACCGGCTGCGCAAGGCGGCCGACACGCTGAACCGCAGGGCGGCTCCGGTCCTGCTGTCGCTGGCGCTCTGACCTGCCGCCGGGCACGCAGGCTCCCGGCGGCCGGGCCGCGGTGTGGCCGGGGCCACATGGTCCGGAGCACCTCTCGGGACCAGGTAGTATTTACGTCGTCAGCAGGCGCCGCTAGCTCAGTTGGTTAGAGCAGCTGACTCTTAATCAGCGGGTCCGGGGTTCGAGTCCCTGGCGGCGCACAGACAGCGAAGGCCCTCACTCCGGTGAGGGCCTTCGTCGTGTGCGGAGCCTTCGTCGTGTACCGGGGCGGCCGGCGGCCGGGTGTTACGACAGGTTCACGTCGGCGCAGGAGTAGAAGGCGTTGCCGGTGTCGGCGATGTTCCAGACGCCGAGGATCATGTGCCGGCCCGTGTGGCCGGTCGGGACGGTGCCCTGCTGGGACCAGACCTCCGGCGGCTGCTTGCCGCCCATCGGCACGGTCATGAAGGGCTGCGATTCGAGTGCCGCGCGGGTGAGCGGCTTGCTCGGGTCCCAGCCCTGCTTGGTGATGTAGTACCGGAAGTCCGTCGTGGCGTGCCGCGCGGTCATCTTCCAGGTGAAGGTGAAGCCCTGGCCCGCCTTGAGAGCGGTGGCGGGCCACTGGCCGCCGCGCGGGTCGTCGAGCTCGGCGAACCCGGAGTTACCGCCGGCACAGATCTTGCCGTCGGCGGGGCCCGCGGCCGGGAAGCCCTTCGGGCCCTCGACGCTCTGCGGCTCCCACTGGATGGCGCCGCAGTTCTTGACGGTGCCGGCGGCGCACAGCGACTGCCGGCTCGGGGGCTGGGTGCCGTACCCATGGCTGGAGGCGCTGCCGGTGGCGAGCAGGGAGGCGCCGGCTATGCCGAGGGTGATCGCGGCGACGCTGATCTTCTTGCGCATGCTTCGCTCCTGAACGTGGGGGAGGTTCCGTGAGAGCCGTGCATTGCGGTCTAGACCAAGTCGCAGCGTAATGAGGGCTGTTGCACTTGTCCAGACCAATTGCCAACCGACTCGTCACCCGTTCCCCGCCGCCCGTTCAGGCGGCCGCAAGGTGCGCACGCAGGCGCTCAGTTCCGCTCCGCGAAGAGCCGCGCGAGATGTGCGTCCAGGTCGAGGAAGCGGCTCTCCTCCCCCGGGGGCACCACCTCGGCGGTCGCCCGCACCCAGGCCGCCAGGTCCGTCGCCTCGGCCGTCAGCGCGCACTCGCTCCCGGCGGCCCGCAGCTCGATGTGGACCCGGCGCAGCCCGACCGCGTCCCGGAACGGCCGCATCCGCACGTCCCCCTCGCCCGCCGGGCCGCGCAGCCCGGCGAGCAGCAGCTCCCGCGAGAACACCCAGGTCGTGACCGTACGGCCCTGGCTGACGAAGGCGACCCGCACCTCGTACGGCCGGTCGCTGCGGTAGCCGAACCGGCCCGCCACCGGGACGACGGTGTCCGGGCCGAGCAGCAACTGCAGCTCAAGGGTGCGCGTCGTGGCGGCGACCACGGCGCCTCACTCCTGCGCCGCCGCGCTGCCGCGGGCGGTGTAGAACGCCACGGTCAGGTCCTTGACCAGCGCCTTGCGTTCGTAGTCGTCCAGCTCCACCAGCCCCCGGGTGGTGAGCCGCCGTACGGTGTCGTCCACCGCGTCCACCACCGAGGTCAGCACGGTGTCGCGGTGCCGGGCGTCGATCGCGGCGATCTGCCGGCGGTGCATGGCCGCCGCCACCTCCGGCGCGTACTCGATGCGCGTGGGCTGTGCGGAGAACACCTCGATGCCCACCGGGCGGCAGTCGGCGGCGAGCTGCGCGGTCAGCGCGTCGCCCACCGCGTCGGCGTCCCGCAGGCTCGGGGACTCCTCGTGGAAGGCGTCGGCGGGCAGCCGGCCGAGCACCCGGGCGGTCCCCGCCTCCACCTGTTCGCGCAGGTAGGTGAGGTGGTCGTCGACCGCGTACCGGGCCCGCGCGGCGTCCACGACCCGCCAGACCACCAGCACCACGGCCCGCAGCTGCACCCCGGCCGCGTCCACCGCCGGCATCGGTTCGCTGCGCCAGTGCCGCAGCCGCACGTCCACCCGGCGGCGGCGCAGCACCGGGCTGATCCACACCAGCCCGGTGCGCCGGACGGTGCCGCGGTAGCGCCCGAAGCGGCTGAGCACCCAGGCACCGCCGACCCGGCCGCGTGCCAGCCCGCCGAGCGCGAAGAGGGTGGCCGCGCAGCCCAGTACGAGCAGCGCCAGGTCGCGGGGCAGCAGCGGCGTCGGGGCCCGGCCGGGCAGTCGCAGCAGGCGTACGGCCTGGTCGGGCAGCATCCCGTGCCACCACAGCAGCGCCCCGCAGCACGCGGCGGCGAGCAGCCCGGCGCACAGCGCGGGCCCGCCGGGGAGCGAGGGGCCGCGCCGCTCGGCGAGGTCCGGGTCCTCGGCGGGGACGCGCCGACTGCCGGGCCGTACGGACGCGGGACGGCCCGGGCCGCTCTCCCCGTCGGCGGCCGGGGAGGTCACCCGGCTGCCGGCGTCGACCACGCCGAGGGCGTCGGTCAGTACCGCGCGCTCGGCGGTGTCGAGCAGCTCCTCGGCGGCCTCGATGCCGGCCGTCGGTGGCAGGTCCTGCGGCCCCGGGTCCGGTTGGGGCTCCGGCACGGGTTCCGGTTCGGGCCGCGGGACGGGCGCCGGGTCGGGCATCGGCTCCGAGGCGGCCGCCCAGTACGGGGCGGAGGGCCGGCCGGTGGATGCGGGTACCTCGGTGTCCGTGGGGGCGAACCCCGGCGAATCCGTGAGTGCGGCTCCCTGCGCGCCCGTCGGCGCGGCCCCGGCCGGGACGCCGAATTCGTCCACGAAGGGCAGTCCCGTGTCCGGGTCCATCAGGGGGACCATCCGCGGCGCCTGTCCGTACCCCCGCGCCCCGGCCCCCGCCGGGTCCGCCCGGTCCGCCGGATCCGCCGGGTACACAGTCTCCGGCTGTCCGCTGTCCGTTCTGCCTGCCATGAAGTGCTCCGTCATAGGAAGAGTCGCCGCCAGGTCTCGGGGCCCGGATGGCCGTCCGCGTCGGCGCCGCGCCAGCCCTGCGCGCGCTGGAACGCCTCGACGTTCCTGCGGTCCGCCTCCGACCAGCGCGGTCCGGGGCCCGAGGTGTAGTACTTGCCGTAGCCCTTCTTCACGAGCTGCCGGCCGAGCCGGGTGATGTGGCTGCCGCTCTGCCCGGGCCGGAAGTGCCGGACGCCGGGGAAGCCGCCCGCCTTGCCGGCGGCCGCGTGGCCGCCGATGTTCCGGCCCTTGCCGCCGGTCAGATACGCCCAGGTGTCCGGCCCGGGAAGGCCGTCGGCCTCCGCGCCGCGCCACCCCTGGGCGCGCTGGAAGGCGCGGGTGGCGGCGCGGTCCGCCGCGCTCCAGCGCGGCCCGGGCCCCGAGCGGTAGAACGCGCCGCCGCCGCGGGCCACCAGCAGGCGCCCGAGCTTGGTCACCCACGCGTTGTCGGCGCCGGGCCCGAAGTGCCCGAGGCCGGGGAAGGAGTGCGAGAAGCCGTTCGGCAGTCCGCCGTCGGGAAGCCCGCCGTCGCCATCAGGAAGGCCGCCGTCGACCAGATTCCGGTAGCGATAGGGCACGTATTTGTCGGCGTTGCTCCAATACGCGTACGGGGTGACCCTTTTCCGGGCGTGTTGCGGCGCCAGTTCGTACGCGACGTACTTCTTCCGCGAGGCGTCCGCCCAGCCGCCGAAGACGGTCACGTGCGAGCCGGCCGACGGGTTCCCCGCGTTGTGGAAGAGCAGGATGTCGCCGGGCCGCAGCTCGTCCTTCGTTATCCGCACGGCGTACCGGCTGAGGGATCCGGTCCACTGGTTGCTGCCCAGCCCCCAGGCCATCGAGACGAAGCCGGAGCAGTCCTCGCGGTAGCCGTCGGACCAGTAGCCGTTCATGTTGTACGGCACCCGGGCCGCGATCCACGCCTTCGCCCGCGCGATGATCGCCGCGCGAGTGGTGGAGCGCGGCTCGTCGGCGGGCCGCGCGCGCCCGCCGGCCGCACCGCCGTACAGGCCGCTGACCGGGCCCTGTGTACCCGGCGTGGCATCCGGGGCCGGGGCCGGTCCCGTGCCGCCGGCCGGCCCGGCCGCGGGACGGCCGGCCTCCATCGCGGGGAGGGCACCGGCGGCCGGGGTCGCCAGGACCGTACCGGCGGCGGCCGCCAGCACCAGCGCGCGGCGGGCGCCGTGCGCGGCGGGGTGGCCACCGTCCCTGAGCCGCGCTGTCTGCGCGAGGGTGCGCCGCTGCTGCGCGCAGCCCGCGCAGGGGCAGTCGTCCGCGGGCTCGAATTCGATGAAGACCGGCACCGTCATTCCCGTTCCCCTTCCGGCCACTGCGTTCTCATTGGCCTCACACGGGCACAGCTTCTCAACTACCGGTACATATCGCATGCTGACGGGGCAACTGATGACCTTGCGCACGGAAACCCTCTTCCCCGGAGCAAAACCGGCGAACCGTCGGGCGAAATCGCGCCAATCAGTCCCGACGGGGGATGCGACACGCGGGAGAAAAGCCGGACGGCACCCATACCGGCAGGAGTGTCACACCTCACACATTCGGCGGGTCGCCGGACGGCCTTCCGCGGTCCGGAGCACCCCTGGAGTTCGTGTAGAGTTTTCCAGGTCAGCGCGCGCCGCTAGCTCAGTTGGTTAGAGCAGCTGACTCTTAATCAGCGGGTCCGGGGTTCGAGTCCCTGGCGGCGCACGTAGGGCCAAGGCCCCCTCGTCACGACGAGGGGGCCTTGGTCATTTTTTACGGCTTCCTTGAGCGGAAGTGCTGGTCAAAACGGTGTGCCGGGGTGCAGAGTCACGGGATGGCGAGGGACATCCAGGAGCGCATCAAGAAGCTGATCATCGATGGGCGGCTGCCGTCCGGGGCGTCCCTGCCGACCGAGCCGGAGCTGATGGAGCTGCTCGGGGTCAGCCGGAACTCCGTGCGCGAGGCGCTGAAGGCGCTGCAGGCCATGGGCATCGTGGAGATCCGGCACGGCTTCGGTACCTATGTCGGGCCGATGTCGATGGCCCCGATGATCGAGGGCCTGACCTTCCGCACGGTGGCCGGGCACTACCGGGGCGAGGACAGCCTGCTGCAGCTGCTGGAGCTGCGCGAGGCGGTGGAGACCGGGCTGATCGCGCGGCTGGCGGGGCGAGTGCCCGCCGCCGACCTGGCCGAGCTGGACGCGATCGTGGCGCGGATGCGGACGGAGGCGGCGGCCGGCGGCGTCCGGGCCGAGACCGACCGGGCATTCCACGCCACTCTCCACCGCGGCCTGGAGAACCTCCTGCTCAGCGAGGTGCTGGAGGCGTTCTGGGACGCCTTCCACCGGGTGCGCACCGATCTCGTCGCGGCGCACGCCGACCCGGAGACCACGGTCCGCCAGCACGAGGAGATCCTGGCGGCGGTGCGGGACGGCGACGGGCCCCGCGCGGAGCGGGCGGTCCGCGACCACTTCGACAACATCCGCGACCGGCTGCGCAGTTCCGGCGAGCGCTGACTTCCCCAAGCTCTCGGCTCCGCTCGAACAGGAGAGACCCCAGCCCCGGGTTCTCGATTCCGCTTCCTGAAGGAGAGGGCGCGCGGAACGCCGCGCACTACCCCGAGTCCACCGATACGCCCACACCTCCCGTAAGCACGCATTCCGCCCTTGCGATCATGAAGGCCGGTTAGGGACCCTGACGTGACGGATGGGTCGAACATGGCCTTGACGAGCACGTGGGGAGGAACCACCGGCCGCGCCGCACGAGGGGTTGGGGAACCCTGCGCGCTGCCAGGCCGGCAGACCACGACCGGGCAACCGGAAGGCGGACGGCACGCGTCTGAGTACGCGGGCGGCCGAGACCACAGGGCCGAGCCGGTCGAGGGGGACCGAAGCCTCGGACGAGAGCACACGGACACGCAGCCAGTACTGCGTGCGGGGGGATGGAGTCATGACGTCGACGCCTACCGGCGCCCGGCAGGAACACCAGTACGACCCGTCCGCGACGACGCGCTTACGCCTGCCGGGCCACCAGCGCCGGCGACCGGTGGAGAAGAAGCCGCTCCCGCGCTACGACTACGAGCACTACAGCCGGCTCGCCGGCCCGCTGACGCAGCCCGAGCCCGGCAAGCCGTACAAGGTCCGGTACCGCAGCCTGCTCGCCGACGAGCCGCACCGCTTACGGGCAGCCCTGCTGCTCGGCGCGGCCCCGCTGGTCTCCCTCGGACTTCTCGCCTGGCTGCTGCAGCCCGCCCACTGGACCCAGCGCGACTATCCGCAGTTCGCCTTCCTCCCCGTCCTCGACGTCGTCATGCTCGTCTCGATCGGCCTGATCGAGTTCTTCCGCTGTCTGAACGTCCTCTCCAACGCCCACGCCACGCTCGTCGCCCGCGATCCCATACCGGTCGTCCCGGAGAACGGCACCCGCGTCGCCTTCCTCACCTCCTTCGTGCCCGGCAAGGAGCCACTGGAGATGGTGACGAAGACGCTGGAGGCCGCAGTCCGGGTGCGGCACCGCGGCGTGGTGCACGTCTGGCTGCTGGACGAGGGCGACGACCCGGCTGTCAGAGAGGTCTGCGCGAGACTCGGGGTGCGCCACTTCACCCGGCACGGCATACCGGAGTGGAACCGCCCCAAGGGCCCGCACCGCGCAAGAACGAAGCACGGCAACTACAACGCCTGGCTGCAGGCCCACGGCGACGAGTACGACTTCTTCGCCTCGGTCGACACCGACCACGTACCGCTGCCCAACTACCTGGAGCGGATGCTCGGTTACTTCCGCGACGAGAACGTCGGCTTCGTCATCGGGCCCCAGGTCTACGGCAACTACGACACGTTCGTCACCAAGGCCGCCGAGTCCCAGCAGTTCCTCTTCCACGCGCTGATCCAACGGGCCGGCAACCGCTACGGCGCCCCCATGTTCGTCGGCACCTCCAACGCCGTGCGCATCAAGGCCCTGAAGCAGATCGGCGGGCTGTACGACTCGATCACCGAGGACATGGCCACGGGCTTCGAGATGCACCGCCACCGCAACCCCGCCACGGGCAAGAAGTGGGCTTCCGTCTACACCCCCGACGTGCTCGCCGTCGGCGAGGGCCCGACCGCCTGGACCGACTTCTTCACCCAGCAGCTCCGCTGGTCGCGCGGGACGTACGAAACGCTGCTCAAGCAGTTCTGGAAGGCGCCCTTCACGCTGTCCCCGGGCCGCTTCTTCAACTACACGATGATGGTCATCTTCTACCCGATGTCCGCGCTGAACTGGATACTCGCCGCCCTGAGCTGCGCGCTCTTCCTCGGGCTCGGCGCCTCCGGCGTCCAGATCGACCCGGCCGTGTGGATGATGCTCTACGGCAACGCCTCGGCGCTCCAGATCGGCCTGTACGTGTGGAACCGCCGGCACAATGTCTCCCCCCATGAGCCGGAGGGCTCCGGCGGCGTCGCCGGCATGCTGATGTCCGCGCTCTCCGCACCGATCTACGCGCGCTCCCTCTTCGACGCGGCGCTGCGCCGCAAGAGCAAGTTCGTGGTGACCCCGAAGGGCGACTCCTCCAGCCCCGACACCCTCTTCGGGACCTTCCGGGTGCACCTCTTCTTCCTCCTGGTCTTCGGCTCCTCGCTGATCGCCTCCTTCTTCTTCGGCCACGCCCACCCGGCGATGATCGTCTGGGCCGTGCTGGCCCTGCTGGTCTGCTGCGTGCCGATCGCCCTCTGGCGCTGGTCGCTGCGCCGGGACGCGCGGCCCGCCGGCGATGCCGAGGCCCCCGAAGCGGCCGATGCCGGAGCCACCGAGGCCGGGACCGCCGAAGACCAGCTCGCGCAGACCGTGCAGATTCCCGTGGGGGGAACCAACCGATGAGATACCGACCGAGCCGCCGCACCCGCCGTTTGGGGATAGGTGCGGTGGTGGTGACCGCGCTGGCCGCCATGAACGGCCCGGCCGTGTACGGCTTCGCCTCGGAGCAGTACCACTCGTACAAGATCAACCAGCCGGAGTACAAGCAGCGCAACGGCCACTGGGACGTGCTGGACGTCCCCGCCGAGTACAGGATCAATACGATCCACGCGGCCCTGCTGCACACCGGCAAGGTCCTGCTGGTCGCCGGCTCCGGCAACAACGCGGCGAACTTCAAGGCCAAGTCCTTCCGCACGGTCCTGTGGGACCCGGCGAAGAACGCCTTCAAGAACATCCCCACGCCGACCGACCTGTTCTGCTCCGGCCACACCCAGCTCCCGGACGGCAAGCTGCTGGTGGCGGGCGGCACCCAGCGCTACGAGACCCTCAAGGGCGATGTGAAGAAGGCCGGCGGCCTGATGATCATCTACAACGAGGACCCGGACGGCCCGAAGACCTTCCCCGCCGGCACGCTCTTCACCGGCAAGGAGAACGGCAAAACGTTCGTCTCCAAGGACCCGGTCGTCGTGCCGCGGGCGAAGAAGATCAAGGACAAGGCGACGGGCAAGGTACGGGTCGAGCACAGCGAGGCCCGGGTCTACGTCGAGGCGCGCAAGCAGGGCCGCCAGTACGCCACAGGCGCCCAGGACAACTACCGCATCCACGGCCTGACCGGCGCGGACGCCCGTAACTTCTACGGCATCGCGCAGAAGCTGTCCTTCGACAAGAAGGACTTCCAGGGGATCAAGGACACCTTCGAGTTCGACCCGGTCGCCGAGCGGTACATCCGCGTCGACCCGATGAACGAGGCCCGCTGGTATCCGACGCTGACCTCCATGGAGGACGGCAAGGTCCTCTCGGTCTCCGGCCTCGACGAGATCGGCCAGGTCGTCCCCGGGAAGAACGAGCTCTACGACCCGAAGACCAAGAAGTGGACGTACCTGCCCGAGCAGCGGTTCTTCCCGACCTACCCGACGCTCTTCCTGTCCGGCAAGGGCCAGGTCTTCTACACCGGCTCCAACGCCGGGTACGGCCCGGACAACAAGGGCCGCAAGCCCGGGATCTGGGACCTGAAGAGCAACAAGTTCCAGGTGGTGCCCGGGATGAGTGATCCGGACATCCTGGAGACGTCGATGTCCGTACTGCTGCCGCCCGCGCAGGACCAGCGGTACATGGTTCTCGGCGGCGGCGGGGTCGGCGAGGACCCGCGCGCCACGGACAAGACCCGGATCGTGGACCTGACCAAGCCGAAGCCGCGCTTCCAGGACGGGCCCGACCTGTATGCGAAGACCCGCTATCCGAGCAGCGTGATCATGCCGGACGACACCGTGCTGACCACCAACGGCTCCGGCGACTACCGCGGCCGCAGCGACTCCAACATCCTGGCGGCCGAGCTGTACGACCCGGCGAAGAACACCTCCCGCCGCGTCGCAGACCCCCTGGTCGGCCGGAACTACCACTCCGGCGCGCTGCTGCTCCCCGACGGCCGGGTGATGACCTTCGGCTCCGACTCGCTCTTCGCCGACAAGGACAACACCAGGCCGGGCGTCTTCCAGCAGCAGATCGACCTCTACACCCCGCCCTACCTCTTCCAGGGCGCCCGCCCCGACCTGACGGCCAAGGGCCCCACGACCGTGCAGCTGGGCGGCAAGGCGACGTTCGGGACGTCCCACAGCTCCTCGCTCAAGAAGCTGCGGCTGATCAGGCCCGGCTCGTTCACCCATGTCACCAACGTCGAACAGCGCTCCCTCGCACTGGCCTTCACGACGAAGGGTGACTCGGTGACCGTGACCCTGCCCAAGGACCCGGCCCTGGTCCCGCCGGGCTGGTACATGGTCATGGCCGTCGACGACGAGGGCACACCGTCGAAGGCGGTGTGGGTGAAGGTGCCCGCGGCCGAGAAGCCCTGACGCCGCGTAAGAACGGAGGGGGCGCCCCATGCTCGGGGCGCCCCCTCACCGCGTCACTGCTTGCCGTTCACCGCGTCACTGCTTGCTGTTGCGGGCCAGCTCCAGCGCGTACGACGGCCACCACTTGCCCGCCTGCGGGCCGCCCTTGCACGGGCCGTCCGACTCCCCGGGCCGCTTGATCCAGAGGTAGGCGTCCACCAGCCCGTCGTCCGTCTTGACGGTCGGCGGCTCGCCCAGCGCCCGGCCCCGCGGGTTGCACCAGTTCTCCGGGTCGTCGCCGCCCGGCGCCGGGCCGTTGCCGTTCCGGCTGGTGTCGATGACGAAGTGCTTGCCGCCCACCATCGCGGAGAGCCGCTTGCCGTACTTCTCGTTCTCCTCGGTGGTCTGGTAGTTGGAGATGTTCAGCGCGAAGCCGTCGGCGCGGTCGATGCCGGCCCGCTTCAGGGGCTCCACCATCCGCCCCGGGTCCTTGATCCAGTGCGGGTTGCCCGCGTCGAGGTAGACCTTGGTGTGCGGCAGCGCCTTGAGCTTGCCGACGGCCTCGGTCAGCAGCGCGTACCGCTCCTCGTGGAACTGCTCCGGCGTGCACTTGTCCTCGATGTGCGGCAGCGCGTCGGGCTCCAGGATCACCGTCGTGGCACGGTCGCCGATGCCCTTGACCACGCCGTCCAGCCACGCGCGGTACGCGTTGCCGTCGGCGGCGCCGCCCTTGGAATAGCTGCCGCAGTCGCGGTGCGGGATGTTGTAGAGCACCAGCAGCGCGTCGCGGTCCGCCTTCGCGGCCGCCTCGGTGAAGCCGCGGGCCTCGCCCTGCGGGTCCTCGATGCCGATCCACTCCGCGACGGGCTGCGTCGCGATGCGGTCGATCAGCTCGGCGTCGTGCTGCTTGTCGCCCTTGCGGTACGCGGCCGCCTGCCGGGCCGCCTTGCCGTCCGGGTTGACCCAGTACGGCACCGTTCCCCTGGGCCGCTGCTCCGGCGGGCCGCCGGCGGAGCCGTCGGACGAGGAACATCCGGCCAGCGCCCCGGCCGCCAGCAGCAGCGCCGCCAGCGCCGGTACGGCAACCCTCATGACGCGGCGGTCACCGCGCCGTCCACTCGAAGTCCCCCCGGACCCCGGTACTTCGCCGTACATCCACTCCCCCCTCGGAGCACGGAACTTGGCCGGTCGCAGCAATCCTGGCACACCCGTGTGCACTGGCGACGGCCCGTGGGCAACCTGTTACAGCCCGCTGCCAACGCCCTCTATGCGGAGGGCGCGCAGGCGTTCTAAAGTGTGGGTCTGGCCCTGGCCCCCGGCCTGGAACGCGCACTTCATGGCGCCTCCCGCCGACGGCAGGGCAACTCCCGCAGTCCTGAATCGCGGCGGTCGAGGACCGGTCGGCCGGCGGTTCAGGGGGGAGCGAGCCGCCGGCCCGGCCGGGCGATCGTACGCCGCCGTCCGCGTGCCGCACTCCGCTCACCTCCTCGTTCCTCTCAGGGACCGCTGACCGCGCTCAAGTAGGCCGAGACGACGATCCGGTCGTCGCTGACGAGGCGCAGCTCGGCGCGGCCGCGCTCGTGCGCGCCGGTGATCCGCGCGGCGTCGAACCGTGCCGGCGAGTACGCCTGTACCTCCTCCACGGTGAACTCCGCGATGGAGCCGTCCGACCGGGCCACCCGCACGGTCTCCCCGGCGCGGACCTCGCCCAGTCCGGCGAAGACGCCGCGCCCCGGGCCCGCCGCACCGTGCCCGGCCAGCACGGCCACGCCCGGCCGTCCCGGCTGCGGCCCTGTCGCGTTCCAGGCCACGGCACCCGGCGTACGGGCCGGTGGCGCGAGGACGCCGCTCGGCGCACCGGCGGCGGCCGGCACCACGTCTGCGTGGGCCGTGCCCAGCGCGCCGATGCCGATCGCGGTGGGCCGGGCGGCGGGCAACGGGTCGTGCGCCCGCGGGAGTTCCTGGAGGAGGGGGCGGCCCACGGCGGCGACGTCGCCGGTGGTGGCGGCGCCCGGGAGCTGCCCGTCGCTCGGCCCTCGCCCCCATATCCACAGCCCGAGCAGCAGCAGTGCCCAGGCCACGCCGGCCAGCAGCCGGCCGTACCCGCCCGCCAGGGGCAGCCCCTCACTCGGCACCACCGCCACCCCGCTTCCGCAGCACGTGCACGATGCGGCCGATCACGACGAGGGCCACGCCGCCGGCCACCACCAGCCCCGCCGACCGGCCCGAGTTCATCCCGCCGACCGGCCGCCGGTCCTCGGTCACGAGCCGAAGGGGCGCGCCGGTGTCGAGAGGCATGGGGGCACCTCCCTGCTCGAGCGAAGCCGAGAGCTTGGGGGAGCGCGGAGGCCCGAAGGGTTGAGCACGGTCGGCCTCTCGACACCGGCTTCCGGCGCCCCGGAGGTGAACCGAGCCAGAGGAGCGGTACTCGGCGGGCGGCGGCGTGGCGGCCGGCGCCGTCACCCCCGCGGTGGCGGCGACCGGCCCGGGCTGCCCGTCGAGCCGGCCCGCCGGGTGCGCGGTGCCGGCGAGGACCACGCAGGCGGTGAAGGCCGTGCAGGTGCAGACGGTGAAACGCGGTGGACGCATGGTGAACCTCCGGATACTTCGAAGGTCCGCCCGGCGGCCGCGCTCCGCATCCTGAGCGGGCCGCCGCTTGCGCCGCAGGGGTGACGGGAAGCTCTCCCGTCACCCCTGATGCACGCGAGCGGGAGTGCATAGCATGGCGCTCATGACAGAGCGCAAGCCGATCGAATCCTGGCTCACCGACATGGATGGCGTGCTGATGCACGAGGGCATCCCCGTCCCCGGAGCCGACGCCTTCATCAAGAAGCTGCGCGACGCCGGTCGCCCCTTCCTGGTGCTCACCAACAATTCGATCTACACGGCCCGGGACCTGCACGTCCGGCTGAGCCGGATCGGGCTGGAGGTGCCGGTCGAGAACATCTGGACCTCGGCGCTCGCCACCGCCAAGTTCCTGGACAACCAGCACCCCGGCGGCTCCGCCTATGTGATCGGCGAGGCCGGGCTGACCACCGCTCTGCACGATGCCGGTTATGTCCTGTCCGACGCGGACCCGGATTTCGTCATCCTGGGCGAGACGCGTACGTATTCGTTCGAGGCGCTGACCAAGGCGATCCGGCTGATCAACGACGGCGCGCGGTTCATCGCGACCAATCCCGACAACACCGGGCCCTCCCCTCAGGGCGCCCTGCCGGCCACCGGTTCGGTCGCCGCGCTGATCACCAAGGCGACCGGCAAGGACCCGTACTTCATCGGCAAGCCGAACCCCTTGATGATGCGTACGGCGCTGAACACCATCGGGGCGCACTCCGAGACCTCCGCCATGATCGGTGACCGGATGGACACCGATGTGCTGGCGGGCCTGGAGGCCGGGATGGAGACGTTCCTGGTGCTCACCGGGCTGACGGGCAAGGGCGACCTGGACCGCTACCCGTTCCGGCCGACCAGCGTCGTCGACTCGATCGCGGACCTGGTCGACCTCGTCTGAGCCGCGCGCCACGGGGGCGCGGCTCAGAGCGCCGCGGGCAGCCCGCTCAGAGCGCCGCCCGCGCCCCCGTGAACGGGCCGCGCGGCGGGGCGAAGAGCGTGGCCAGCACCAGATGGGCCGCGCCGAGGGCGACCATCTGCGCGCCGCCGGGCGCGGGCACGACCGGGACGGCACGGGCCCCGGCGGCACCGTGCGCGCGCAGTTGGGCGTCGAGCGAGGCGGCGACTCCCCGTACGTACGCCTGGGGGTCGGCCAGTACCGTACGGCCGCCCAGCAGGATCCGGTCGACGTCCAGCAGCTCGACGAGGTTGGCGGCGCCGACGCCGAGCACTCGCGCCGCCTCCGCCGGGTCACCTGCCGCGACCGCGGCCAGGCACAGCGCCTCGATGCAGCCGCGCTTGCCGCAGCCGCAGCGCGGGCCGTCGAGCTGCACCACCTGGTGCCCGAACTCCCCCGCACCCGTGCGCGCACCGCGGTGCACCGCGCCGCCGAGCACCAGCCCGGCGCCCAGCCCCGTCCCCAGGTGCAGATAGCCGAACGACTCGGCGCCGTCGGCCTGCTGGGCCAGTCCGTGCGCCGCCGCGTTGGTGTCCTTGTCCAGGACCACGGGCAGGCCGAGCCGCTCGGCGAGCGCGGCGCGCAGCGGGTAGCCGTCCCACCGCGGGAGGCCGGTGACCCGGTGCAGTACGCCCGTACGGTGGTCCAGCGGTCCGGGGCAGGCGACACCCGCGCCGATCACCTGGGCCTCGGGCGCCGCGGCGCGCACCTCGGCGACCCGGTCCGCGGCCGCCGCCAGTACCTCGTCCGCGCCCGCGCCCAGGTCCAGCGGCGCGCGGCGGACCGCGACCGGCTCGCCCGCCAGGTCGGCGAGGACCGCGACGCTCTCGTCCCGGTCCAGGTGCAGCCCGATCGCGTACCGGGCCCCGGGGACCAGCCGCAGGACCGTACGGGGCTTGCCGCCCGTGGACGCGCGCCGCCCGGCCTCGGCGGCGAGCCCCGCCTCGCGCAGCCGGGCCGTGATCTTGCTGACCGCCTGCGGGGTGAGCCCGCTGCGCTCGGCCAGCTCCAGCCGGCTCACGCCGCCCTCCCCCGCCGCGCGCAGCAGCCCGAGCAGCACGGCCGCGTTGTGCCCGCGCAGCAGGGGGAGGTTGGCGCCGCCGAGCGCGCGCTCGGCCAGGTCGGAGGGGGGAGGGTGTTCGCTGCTCACCCCTCTATTGTGCGGACCGCTTGCACTTTGGCAACAGCGTTGCTTAAGTGGGAGGCATGAGCAGCCCGAGCGACTCCCCCGGTACCGCACTCCCCGGCAGCCCCCTGCGCGTCGGCCTCATCGGTTACGGCCTGGCCGGCTCCGTCTTCCACGCCCCGATGATCGCCGCGACCGAGGGTCTGGTCCTCGACACGGTCTCCACCTCCAGCCCCGACCGCCAGGCGCAGGCCCGCGCCGAGCACCCCCAGGTGCGCACGGTGGGCACGCCCGACGAGGTGCTCGCGCGCGCCGCCGAGCTGGACCTGATCGTGCTGGCCTCGCCGAACAAGACGCACGTACCGCTGGCCACGGCTGCCCTGGAGGCCGGGCTGCCGGTGGTCGTGGACAAGCCGCTGGCCGGGACCGCCGCCGAGGCCGAGCAGCTCGCCGCCCTGGCGAAGGACCGCGGGCTGCTCCTCTCCGTCTTCCAGAACCGCCGCTGGGACAACGACTTCCTGACCCTGCGCAAGCTGGTCGAGGAGGGCGCGCTCGGCGAGGTGTGGCGCTTCGAGTCGCGGTTCGAGCGGTGGCGGCCCAAGCCCAAGGGCGGCTGGCGCGAGTCCGGCGACCCGGCCGAGATCGGCGGGCTGCTGTACGACCTGGGCAGCCACGTCGCCGACCAGGCGCTCACCCTCTTCGGCCCGGCCGTCTCGGTGTACGCGGAGTCCGACGTGCGCCGCCCCGGCGCCGAGGCCGACGACGACACCTTCATCGCGATCACGCACGCGAGCGGCGTCCGCTCGCACCTGTGGGTCAGCGCCACCACCGCGCAGCTCGGCCCGCGCTTCCGGGTGCTCGGCAGCGAGGCCGGTTACGTGAAGTACGGCCTGGACCCGCAGGAGGCGGCGCTGCGCGAGGGCCGCCGGCCCGGCGCCGCCGACGCCGAGTGGGGCGTGGAGCCGGAGTCCGCCTGGGGCCGTATCGGCGCCGGCGAGTCCCCGCAGACCGGCGGCGGCGAGCCCGTGCCCACCCTGCCGGGCGACTACCCCGCGTACTACGCCGCGGTCGCCGAAGCGCTGCGTACGGGCGGCGAGCCGCCGGTCACCGCCCTGGAGGCGGCCGCCGCGCTGCGCGTCCTGGAGGCCGCCAAGCTCTCGGCCGCCGAGGGCCGCTCGGTCCGGATCGAGGCCGCCCGATGACCGCCGCCGCCGACGACATCGCGGCCCTCGAAGAGCACGAGCGCCGGCTGGTCTTCGACCGCTTCAGCAATGAGGACGCCTGGGCCCTCGGCACCCTCCTCGTCGAACTGGCCCGCGAACGGGACGCCGCCGTGACGGTCAGCATCCGCCGCGGCGCCCAGCGCCTCTTCCACTACGCGCTGCCCGGCACCAGCGCCGACAACGACGCCTGGCTGGACCGCAAATGCCGGGTCGTGGAGCGGTACGGCGAGGCGTCCTTCCTGGTCGGCGCCCGATTCCGCGCCAAGGGCAGGACCTTCGAGGAGTCCTCCCGGCTGGACCCGGACACCTACGCCGCGCACGGTGGCGCCTTCCCGGTCCGCCTCCGCGGCACCGGGGTCATCGGCGCGGTGGCCGTCTCCGGCCTCGCGCAGGCCGACGACCACGCCCTCGTCGTCGAGGCGTTGGAGCGTTTTCTGCGCCCCGCCTGACGGAATCCGTGCGCCCGCCCGGTCCACCGGGAAAGCTGTGGGGGAACCGGCGAGAGAGAGGCGGTACCCCCATGGCGTGGACGGGCGGGCGGACGAGCTGGACGGGATCATCGCGGCGGACCGTGCTGGCAGCGGGCCTGGCCGCGGGCCTGTCACCGATGGTGGCGGGGTGTCAGGCGGGCGACGACGGCAAGTCGCCGTTCACCGGCAAGGACGGCGCGGGCGACCAGGTACTGGCCGTCAAGATAGACAACGTCGCCGCGGCCCGCCCGCAGACCGGCCTGGAGGACGCCGACATCCTCTACACCGAAGAGGTGGAGGCCGGCCTGTCCCGGATACTGGCCGTCTTCGCCTCCCACCTCCCCGACCGCGTCGGCCCGGTCCGCAGCGCACGCGAGTCCGACCTCGAACTGCTCCGCCAGTTCGGGCACCCGGCACTGGCCTACTCGGGCGCGCAGGCCAAGCTGCGCCCCACGCTGGAGTCGGCCCCGATCTCCGCCCTGCCGCCACGCAAGGCACCCGACGCGTACGTCCGCAGCACGGACCGCGCCGCGCCGCACAACCTGTACGTGCGCCCGGCCCGCGCCCTGAAAGCCGCCTCGGACGCCTCGGCCCCCGCCGACATCGGCTTCCGCTTCGGCGCCGCCCCCGCGAAAGGCGGCACCAGGACGATGCGACAGGACGTCCGCTACCCGGCGGCCCGCTTCTCCTTCACCTGGTCCGAGAGCCGTGATCGCTGGCTGGTCGCCATGGACGGCACGCCCTTCCGCACCACCGGAGCCGGGCAGTTGGGCGTCGCCACGGTGGTGATCCAGTACGTGACCGTCCGCTCCTCCCGCCTCCACGACAAGTGGGGCAGCGTCACCCCGTACACGCAGACCGTCGGCTCGGGCGACGCCCTGGTCCTCCGCGACGGCAAGAAGTACCAGGCCGAGTGGTCCCGCTCCACGGCGGACGGCGGCACCACCTTCACCACCCCCGAAGGCCACGCCCTCCCCTTCGCCCCGGGCCCGGTCTGGGTGGCCCTCACCCCGAAGGGCTGAGGGCCACCCCACCCGTCACGCGTCCTTCAGTTCCTGGCGCTGGTGGCCCAGGCCGTCGATTTCGAGTTCGACCACGTCGCCGGCGCGGAGGTACGGCTTGGGGTCGGGGCGGCCCATGGCGACGCCGGCCGGGGTGCCGGTGTTGATGACGTCGCCGGGGTGGAGGGTCATGAACTGGCTGAGGTAGCGGACGACTTCGGCGACCGGGAAGATCTGCTCGGCCGTCGTGCCGTCCTGCTTGAGCTCGCCGTTCACCCACAGGCGCAGGCCGAGGGCCTGCGGGTCGGGTACCTCGTCGGCGGTGACCAGCCAGGGGCCCAGCGGGTTGAACGTCTCGCAGTTCTTGCCCTTGTCCCACTGGCCGCCGCGCTCGATCTGGAACTCCCGCTCGGAGACGTCGTGCGCGATGGTGTAGCCCGCGACGGCGGCGAGCGCCTGCTCGTCGGTCTCCAGGTAGCGGGCCGTGCGGCCGATGACGACGGCCAGCTCGACCTCCCAGTCGGTCTTCACGCTGCCGCGCGGGACGAGCACGGTGTCGTCCGGGCCGACGACGGTGTCCGCTGCCTTCATGAAGACGATCGGCTCGGCCGGGATCGGCGCGCCGGTCTCCCGGGCGTGGTCGTGGTAGTTCAGCCCGATGCACACGACCTTGCCGATGCGGCCGAGCGGCGCGCCCGTGCGCAGCCCGGCGGCGTCCAGCGCCGGCAGGTCGCCGGCCGCCGCTGCCGTACGGACGCGGTCCAGCGCCGTCTCGTCCGCGAGCAGCGCTCCGTCGATGTCCGGCACGATGCCCGACAGGTCACGCAGGGTTCCCGACTCGTCCAGCAGCGCCGGGCGTTCCGCCCCCACCGGTCCGACACGCAGCAGCTTCATCAGTACAACTCCCGTGGTCGTATGCGAAGGGTCGGCCCGGGAGAGGGGTCTCCCGGGCCGGCCGATGGAGTGCGGCCATCGAGCGATTTGGCCGATCCTCCAAGAACGGGGTCCCGCCCGCAAGACCCCGTTCACGTACTGGACCTTTACTCGGCGGTAGCGGTCCGGGACTTGGCAGTGGCCGCAGCGGGCTGCGTCTCCTCCCCCGTCCGCCCCCGCGCACGGTCACGGTCGCGCAGCAGCAGCGCTCGCTCGCACGCCGTCCAGGTCGTGCTCGTCACCACGTACAGGCTCGCGGCCAGCGGTACGAAGGCCACGGTCAGCAGGGTGCCAAAGGACAGCAGCGGCGCCAGCTTCGTCACGGCGCCCATGCCCGGCACCTCCGTGGCGGAGCCCGCGGCTCCGGCCGCCGCCGTCACCTTGCGCGCCCGCCGGTAGTTCCAGGTCGCGACCGCCGCGACCAGCACGAACAGCGCGCAGTAGACCAGCCCGTGCGCGCCGAAGGGGCCACCGTCGGCGAGCGCGTCCACCCAGCGGCCGCCGAGCGGCGCGTCCAGCAGCCGCTCGCCCAGCAGCCCGGAGCTGCGGGAGGTGAAGAGGTGGTACATGAGGAAGAAGACCGGGAGCTGCAGGAGCATCGGGAGGCAGCCGGCCAGCGGCGAGGCGCCCGCCTTCCGGTAGAGATCGGTCACCTCGCGCTGCATGCGCTCGGGGTCCTTGGCGTACTTCCGGCGTATCTCGGCCATCTGCGGGGCCAGCGCGCTGCGGGACTTCTCGCCGCGGACGGCGGCGCGGGCGAGCGGGTGCAGGGCGGCGCGCACGACCAGGGTGCAGACGACGATGGCGGCGGCGGTCGCCGAGGCGCCGAAGAGCGGGGAGAGCGCGTCGGCGAGGTGGCCGAGCGCGGCGCCGAGCGGGGCGAAAACGGACATGGGTGAGCCCTCCGGGGGTCTCGTCAGTACCGGAAAGAAAGCAATGCTGAATTCGGCAATGCGGATTTCGGTGTGACGAGCCGCGTGGCGGAGCCGTACGCGGAGAAGAAGAGCGCGCGCCTGCGCGCCTACGCGGCCGTCGGCAGACGGCGGCCGGGTGCCCTGGGCCGCGGGCGGCCCGCGGCGTCGGGATCGCGCTGGGGCAGGAAGGCCGTACGGCGTTCCCGGTCCCGGATGGCGGTGCGGACCCGGCCCGGCGGGGCGGGCCCGGCCAGCGTGGCGACGAGCACCGCGCGGCAGAGGAGGAGGACGGCCGCGGTGGTCGCGGCGGCGGTCAGGGCCGAGGTCAGGCCGCTCTGCGTGAGCAGCACGCCGGCCAGGAGGAACAGGAGCGCGCCGACGTACAGCCGCCAGGCATCGGCGATGCGCCGCATACGTGCTCTCCTCTCCCCCGCTCGGTTCTTCCCGCCCGAGTGCGCAAAAACCGCTCGGTTCTGTCCTCTTCCGCTCAAGAGTAACCAGGGATCTGTGCAGTAGGGCCACCAGCGGGTAACTTGCGTCCCTCCCGGCCGTACGGCCGGGACGTACGAGGGAGGTGTGGTGCGCGACGTCAGCACGCCCGCCCTGGTGACCGCGGCCCGTACCGGCGGCCTCGCCGACACCGTCCACGACCTGGCCGACCGGGTGCCCGCGCTCGCCCAGCTCGCCCGCCGGGACCCCGCGGACCCCGGCCGCTGGCACCACGTGTCCGCCGCCGCCTTCCGCGCCGAGGTGCTGGCGCTGGCCAAGGGGCTGCTCGCGGACGGCCTGCGGCCCGGCGACCGGGTCGCGGTGATGTCCAGGACCCGGTACGAGTGGACGCTCTTCAGCTACGCGGTGTGGTCGCTCGGCGCGCAGCTCGTCCCCGTCTACCCCACCGCCTCCACCGAACAGCTCCGCGCGCTGCTGGCCGCCACCGAGGCCGACACCATCGTCATCGAGCACGAGCAGCACGCCATGACCGTGGCGGCGGCCTGCGGCGCCGACCGCCGGCTGCGCCGCGTCTGGCAACTGGACCAGGACTGCGTCGGCCTGCTCAGCGGGCTCGGCGGGCATCTGCCCGACGCCGAGGTGCACCGGCTGCGCCGGGCCGTCACGCCGCGGGACACCGCGGCGGTCGTCCAGACCTCCGGCACCACCGGACGGCCGCGCGGCTGCGTGATCACCCACGGCAACCTCGCCGCCGAGTGCGACACGCTACTCGCGGGCTGGGGCCGGCTCACCGGGCCGCCCGGCACCCAGCCGTCGGTCCTGGCGTTCCTGCCGCTCGCGCACAGTTACGGGCTGATGGTCCAGGTCGCCTGCCTGCGCGGCGGCATCCTGCTCGGCCACGAGCCCGAGCTGACCCCGCAGGCCCTGCTGCCCGCGCTCGCGTCCTTCCGGCCCACCTTCCTCTTCGGCGTCCCGTACGTCTTCGAGAAGATCTACGACACCGCGCGCCGGGCCGCCGAAGAGGCCGGCCGGCTGCGGATGTTCGACGTCGCGACGGCCACCGCGCTGCGGTACGCGCGCGCCGTCGAGCGCCGCGAGCAGGGCCACGGCCACGGCCCGGGACCGGCCCTGCGCGCCCGGCACGCGGTGTACGAACGGCTGGTGTACGGGCGCGTCCGCGGGGTGCTGGGCGGGCGGGTGCGCAACGCCGTCTCGGGCGGGTCGCCGCTCCGCGCCGACCTGGGGCGGATCTTCGCCGGGGCCGGCCTGACCGTCTACGACGGGTACGGCCTCAGCGAGACGAGCGGAGCGATCACCGCCTGCCCGCCGGGGCGGGTGCGGTTCGGTACGGTCGGGCGGCCGCTGCCCGGCTGTGCGGTACGGATCGCCCAGGACGGCGAGGTGTGGGTGCGCGGTGACGTGGTCTTCGCCGGGTACGTCGACGAGCACGGGACCTCGCCGCACGACGGCTGGCTCGCCACCGGCGACCTGGGGCACCTGGACGAGGACGGCTACCTCGTGATCACCGGCCGCAAGAAGGACATCATCATCACCAGCGGCGGCAAGAGCGTCGCCCCGCTCGGCCTGGAGGAGCGGGTACGCGCGCACCCGCTGGTCTCGCAGTGCCTGGTGGTCGGCGACAACCGGCCCTACGTCGCGGCGCTGATCACCCTGGACCCCGAGGCGCTGGCGCACTGGCGGCGCTACCGCGGCGGGCTGGAGGACGCGCGCCCCGGCGACCCGCCGGAGGAAGGCGTCCGGGCGGCGGTCCAGCGGGCGGTCGCGGTCGCCAACGCCTCGGTCTCGCGCGCCGAGTCCATCCGCGCCTTCCGCATCCTGCCCGGCGAGTTCAGCGTCGCCGACGGCCTGGTGACGCCCTCGCTGAAGCTGCGCCGGGCGGCGATCGAGCGGGCGTACGCGACGGAGATCGAGGCGCTGTACGCGGGCTGAGCGGCGCGCCGTGCACGGCGCCGTCCCCGTACACAGCGCCATGCACGGCACCGTACACAGCGCCATGCACGGCACCGTGCACAGCGTCGTGCACAGGCTGAGCGCCGCACCGTAGCAGCGCACGCGCCGTCCCGGCGTTTTCTTGTCCAGGCGCGCGAACCCCGCGTTCCGCCGCCCCGCACCGGCCTAGCGTCCGAGGCGTCCCCACCGGACCGACCGGGAGGTTTCGTGTGCGCTCCATCGCCGGCCGGCTCTCCGCCGTCCCCGCGCGAACGCTCGCCACCGGGCTGATCGTCGCCGCCCTCGTGGCCACGCTCGTCGCGCTGCTGCTGCCCGTCCAGCTCTTCGGCCAGAACACCTCGACGGCCGCCGCGGCCGCCGGCTGGGAGGACGACGGCGGCGGCACCGTCCGCACCCCGTACGGCCTGCTCACCCCCATGGACCGGGACTTCGTGCGCAAGGTACGGCTCGCCGGGCTGTGGGAGCTGCCCGCGGGGAGCCAGGCGCGGGAACGCGGTACGCGGAAGGCCGTGCGGACCGCGGGCGACCACCTCGTGGCCGGCCACACCGAACTGGACCGGCTCTCCGTCCAGACCGCACGTGACCTGGGCGTATCGCTGCCGGACGAGCCCACCCCGCAGCAGCAGGGCTGGCTCGGGCAGTTGGACTCGGCGCGCGGCCAGGACTTCGACCGGCTCTTCGCCCAACTGCTGCGCCGCGCGCACGGCAAGGTCTTCGGACTCGTCGCGCTCGTCCGGGCGCAGAGCCGCAACACGATGGTGCGACGGCTGGCCACTCGTACGAATGCGGTCGTCCTGGACCACATCACGGTCCTGGAAGGTACCGGCCTGGTCGACTTCGGCAACCTGGCGACGGCCCGGCCCCGGCAGCCGTACGTTTCCCCGAACACGCGGCCGCACCCCCACCTCACTCTCCCCACCACTGCCTACCACTCCCCACGCAACTCCCCACGAAGCGAAGTGATCGCATGACTCCACAGGCCCATAAACGCTCGCGCCTGACCACCCGCCTGGTGGCCGCGGCAGCCGCGCTGCTGCTCGGCGGCGGCGGGACCGCGCTGATCGCCGCCGGCGCCTCGGCCGACGGCGCGGACGAGGACGGCCCGGCGCAGCGCAGCGGCCCGGCGGCCGTGGCCTCGACCGTGTCCTGCCCGGACGTCGGCGACCGGCTGCGCCAGGTGCCGCGCGGTGCCCAACTACCGGTCTCCCGCGGGCTCGCCGCGCTGGACCGACAGGTGGCGACGGCGTACGAGAAGATGACGGCGGGCGGGCGCGGCGGCAAAACGGACGCGATGCTCCAGCAGCTCCGGCAGCAGCGCGAGAAGACGATCGGGGCGATGGCCGACGCCATCGGCCGGTCGGCGCCCCGCCCCGACGCCCTGCTGAAGATGAGCGCCTGCAAGATGAAGCCCACGGGGCAGGCCATATCGGTGGGCGAGCAGCAGGGTGAAGGAGACGCGGCCCAGCAAGGGCAGGACGACGCGCAGCAAGGCCAAGGCGACGCGGCGCAGCAGGGGCAGGACGGCGCCCAGCAAGGTCAAGGAGACGCCGCCCAGCAGGGGCAGGACGGCGGCGCGCAGGAGCAGCCGCCCGGTGGTCCCTCCCCCGACGACTTCGCCGACATCCGGTCCGTCCAGCCCAACGCCCAGCAGCCGCCGCAGGGCGACGGCGCCTCGACCGGCACGTTCGTCTCCGAGTGCGGTACCAACGAGGAGGGCCACTTCAACTCCGACAACGTCATCGTGACGCCGGGCGTCAGCAACGGCGCCCACCACACCCACGACTACGTCGGCAACGAGACCACCGACGCCTTCTCCACCGACCAGAGCCTGGCCGCGTCCGGCACCACCTGCGGCAACGGCGACCTGTCCACGTACTACTGGCCCGTCCTGCGCACCCTGGACGGCACCTCGGAGCACAAGCCGGGCGCGGGCCACGACGGCAACGTGGGCTCGGTCCTCACCCCGTCCGACGTCAAGCTCACCTTCAGCGGCAGCCAGGCCGGTGACGTGACCGCGATGCCGCGCTTCCTGCGCATCATCACCGGGGACGCCAAGGCGTTCACCAACGGGCCCGCCAACGCCAACGCCTCCTGGAGCTGCGTGGGCTTCGAGGACCGGCAGCTCAAGGACAAGTACCCGATCTGCCCCAACGGCGCGGACGTCGTCCGTACCTTCAACTTCCAGAGCTGCTGGGACGGGCAGAACACCGACAGCGCCAACCACCGTACGCACGTGGCGTTCGCGCAGCAGGACGGCTCCTGCCCGGCCGGGTTCCGCGCCATCCCGCAGCTCCAGGAGAAGATCACCTACGACGTGCCGGCCGGTGAGCAGTTCGCGGTGGACAGCTTCCCCGAGCAGCTCCACAAGCCGGTCACCGACCACGGCGACTTCATCAACGTCATGCCGGAGCGGCTGATGAACAAGGCGGTCAAGTGCATCAACGGCGGCCGCGACTGCGGCTGAGCGAGGGCGCCCGAGTGCGTGCGGCGGCCCCGGACCTGGTGTGGTCCGGGGCCGCCGCCGTGGGGCGCCGACGCACGGCGGATCAGAGGCCGTTCACCCGCGCCTCCCTGGCGACGCCCAGCGGGCGGACGCCGGAGGTCACCGGCCGGGCCCGGCGCCCGGTCCGGGAGCGGTACCGCCGTACGTGGGCCAGCAGCCGCCGGCTGCGCAGCGCCATCTCCAGCTCGAAGCGGGTGCGCGGATCCCGCAGCTCGGGGCCGAAGAGCTTCTCGATCTGGCGCAGCCGGTACCGCACGGTCTGCGGGTGCACCTGGAGCACCTTCGCCGCCTCGGGCGCGCCGCCGCCCTCCAGCCAGGCCAGCAGCGTGACCTCCAGGCGCTCGCTCTGCCGGGGCGTCAGCTCGTCCAGCGGGCCGAGCCGGCGCGAGGCCAGCGCCCTGGTCAGCGACTCGTCCTGCAGGAGCAGCAGCGCCGAGAGATGGTCGTCGACGAACACCGGGCGCACATCGGGCCCGCCGCGCGCCGGCCCGAAGGCGAGCAGCGCGCGGGCCCAGCGCAGTGAGGACGCGGCGTCGGCCACCGGCACGGTGTGCCCGACCGCCGCCGGGCGGCCCTTGAGCGCGGCCTCCAGCCGGGGCCGGGTCTGGGTGTCCGGGTCGGGCACGAAGAGGCAGGTGTCGCCGTCGACGGTGCCGATCAGCGCGTCGCCCAGCGCCGCGGCCAGTTGCGGGGCCTCGGCGGCGGAGCCGAGGACGACGGCCCGCAGGGCGGCCGGTACGGGCCAGCCGGCGCACCGGGCCGGTTCGGCGAGCGCGGCGGGCGACAGCGGGCGCTGCCCGGCGAGCGCGGTGAAGAGGACCTGCCGGGCGCGGGACACCGGCATCGGCGTGATGACCAGTCCGGCCGGGCGGCGTTCGCACTCCGTCCGCTCCTGGTAACCGAGCGAGGTCAACAGGGCCTGTTCCATGGCCCATTGGGCCGATTCTTCTCTGGGTGATTCCGCGAGAAGGGCGGAAAAGGCGGGAAAAGCGATGCGCAGCTCTTCCACCACCTTTTCGGCGAGCGACGGGAGTTCCTTTCGCAGAACCCGGGTCCACTCACCTCGGGGGCGTGACCAGATGCGGTTCAGGAGATCACACATCGCTACCTCGTTCCTGCCGTCGGGGGGCGGCTGGGATACGGCCGTTGTGTCGGAGAGCCAGGGCCTGAGGGTCAGTGCCTGAGTCGGCATCATCCGCACCGGGCACGGCGACGGCGATGCCGGTGCAGGAATTTGTCACAGCGCGATAAAGGTCCGGAAGGCCCCGGACGCGTCCGCGATGCTGCCGCACACATCACCGCCGGAACGTACGGCAATTCCCCGCCTTTTCTTGGGCGTTACATATTCTTCCGCTCGAATTCCGTGGAGGCCCGATGCCCGCGCCAGGTCCGCGCACCCGCCACCGCCCGAATTCCGCTCCGCGCTCCGCGAGACGGCTCCCGCTGCGCCCCGCGCTCCCCGCCGCCCTCCTGCTCTTCCTGGCCCTCCTGCTGCGCTCCGGCGCGGCCGCCCGGGCGGCGGACTTCCTGGACTTCGGGGCCGGGGTGCTCGCCCTGGTCGCGCTGACCGGCACCGTGCTGTGGGGCCTGGCCGCCACCGACCGGCGGGTGCTGGCCTCCGGACACCGGTTGCTGGCCCAGGCCGTGCACCGGGGCACGTGCGTGGCCGGGCTCGGCTTCCTCGCGCTGCACATCGGGGTGAAGGTGGCGCGCGGGCAGACCACCGGCCGGGCCGCCGCGCTGCCGTTCGCCGACGGCGCCCGGCCTGTACTGATCGGCCTGGGCACGCTGGCCGGTTATGCGTTCCTCGCGGTAGCGGTGACCGGCGCGGCCCGCACCGCGTTCACCGGCCGGTCCTCCGCCCGCTGGTGGCGCGCCTTGCACATGGCCGCGTACCTCGCCTGGGGCGCGGCCCTGGTGCACGGCCTGCGCGCGGGCCGCCCGTCGGATGGCTGGGTAACCACCGCCTACGCCGTGTGCGTGACGGCCGCGGCCGCGACCCTGGCATACCGGCTGCGCACCCCTGGACGGCGCCCGTGAGGGCGCCTCTCAGGGGCGCGGGGAACTGCGCGACCAGCCACAACGACGCTGCACCCGGCATCGAAGCAGCAGTCCCGCCCCCGTGGCCGTCCCGCCTCCTGGCAGGCGTCGCCACCCCGTACGGCGACGCCACACGGCTCGACCGCGTGCCCCATCTGGCCACACACGGCAGCCTGCCCGGCGCACTACCCGCCGCCGAACTCGTAGCGCTCTCCGAAAACATCGGACTCCGCGGCCGCGGCGGCGCCGGCTTCCCCTTCGCTCGGAAGCTGACGGCCGTCCTGGCCGCGGGGCGCCGCACCGGGAGCCGTACCGCGGTCGTCGTCAACGGCACCGAGGGCGAGCCGGGCTGCCTGAAGGACACCGCGCTGCTGCTCTACGCGCCGCACCTCGTGCTGGACGGTGCGCTGCTGGCCGCGCGGGCGCTCGGCGCGCAGCAGGTCGCCGTCGGGGTGACCCGGCCCGACGTGGCGGACTCGGTGCGCCGGGCGGTCGCCGAACTCGGCCCGCTGTCCGTGGAATTACGCGTGACCCGCCTGCCGGAGCGGTTCGTCACCGGCGAGGGCTCGGCTCTCGTCGACGGTCTGGACGGCGGCCCCGGCCTGCCCTCCGGGCGCAAGGTCCGGTCCAGCGAGCGCGGCCTCGGCGGTCTGCCCACGCTGCTGTCCAACACCGAGACATACGCCCAGCTCGCCGTCGCCGCCCGGCTGGGCGCGCTCGGGTACCGCCGGGTGGGCGTGCCCGACGAGCCGGGCACCCTCCTGCTGACCGTCGCCGGCACCCGCGTCCTGGAGGCCCCCACCGGCGTGCCGCTCGCCCGTGTACTGGAGCACTGCGGCACCGGTCCGGGCCAGGGCGTGCTGATCGGCGGCTACCACGGCACGTTCCTCTCCCCGGCCGCCGCGCGCACCGTCACGCTCGACCGTGCCGCGCTCGCCGCGCACGGCGCGGTCCTGGGCGCGGGCGCCGTGCTCCCGCTCCCCGAGGGCACCTGCCCGGCCGGTGAGGCCGCCGCGGTGGCGCGCTGGCTGGCCGGGGAGTCGGCCGGCCAGTGCGGCCCGTGCGCGCTGGGCCTGCCCGCGCTCGCCGACGCGCTGGAGGCGGTGGTGCGCGGCGGCGGCGAGCGCGCCCTGGCCGCCGTACGGGACCGGTCCCGGGCCGTCGCGCGGCGCGGCGCGTGCGGCCACCCCGACGGCACGTCCCGGTTCGTCGCCTCCGCGCAGGCCGCGTTCCCCGGGGAGTTCGCCGCGCACGCGTACGGCGGCGGCTGCGGCCGCCCGGTCCTGGGCGCCCTGCCGCTCCCCGGAAGCGCCGCGCCGCCCGCCGCCCGGGTCCCCGCAGCCGCGCCGGACGAGCACCTGGTCGTGGACTGGACCCTGTGCCGGGGCCACGGCCTGTGTGCGGACCTCGCGCCCGGTGTCGTCCGGCTCGGCCCGGACGGCTACCCGCAGCAGTCGGCCATGGCGTTGCCCGCCCGTATGCGCCGCCGTGCCCGGCTCGCCGTACGCCGCTGCCCGGCGCTGGCCCTCCGCCTCCGGCCCGCCGCCGGCTGATCCCGAACGGACGTACGCCGATCCGCCTCCGCCCTTGTACTGCCCGCCGTACACCGTCTTTTGACGTGAAGTGACAACTTCCGCAGGCGTTGAACGGCGGCCGCCCCGCCTCCCGTATCCCGGTCCGTATCCCCGTCCCGACGGCACCTCCGCCGCCCCCACCGAAGGAGATCCCCATGAACACCCGAGCCGCCTCGGTCAACCGCCGCCAAGCGGGCCTCGCGCTCACCGCGCTCGCCGTACTCGCCCTGACCACCGCCTGCGGCGGCAAGGACTACGCGTCGTCCGCCGGCGACCGGGTCCAGCCCGCCGGCCAAAGCGCCTCCGACAACGGCTCCGGCTACGACTACGGGTCGGGGTCGGACAAGGGCGGCGGATACGGCAAGGACTCGGCCGGTGGCGCCGCGGCCGGCGGGCTGGGCGCGGCCGCCAAGACCCTCGCCCTCAAGGAGGCGCCGGGGCTGGGCAAGATCGTCACCGACGGTCAGGGCGTGACCCTGTACCGCTTCGACAAGGACACCGCCAAGCCGCCGAAGTCCGCCTGCGCCGGCGACTGCGCCTCGACCTGGCCGCCGGTCCCCGCGGCCGACGCCAAGGCCGCCGCCGGCATCAACGCGGCCGACCTCGGCTCGGTCACCCGCGCCGACGGCGGCAAGCAGCTCACGCTCGGCGGCTGGCCGGTGTACCGGTACGCCAAGGACACCGGGCCCGGGGATACCAAGGGCCAGGACGTCGGCGGCGTCTGGCACGCGCTGGCGGCGGACGGCGGCAAGGCCGGCGAGGCGGCCCCGCAGAAGCCCCCCGCCGCGCCCGGGGCGGACGTCTCGGTCGCCGACAACGCGATGCTCGGGAAGATCATCGTCGACGGCAAGGGCCGCACCCTGTACCGCTTCACCAAGGACAGCCCCTGGCCGATGAAGTTCGCCTGCACCGGCGCCTGCCTGGACACCTGGAAACCCGCGAAACCGGCCGACAAGAGCAAGATCGAGGGGGTGGCGGCCAAGCTGATCACGACCGTCAAGCGCCCCGACGGCACCGAGCAACTGGCCGTGGACTGCTGGCCGATGTACCTGTTCAAGGGGGACAAGGCGCCCGGCGACGTCAACGGACAGGGCGTGAAGGGCACCTGGTTCACGGTCGGCCCGGACGGCAAGAAGATCACCAAGTCGGCCGCGGCAACCGGCTCGTACTCGTACTAACGCGGCTCGGCCCTCGCCAGCCGCCCCCAGACCACCAGCCGGTACGTCGAGGTGTACTCCGGCGTGCAGGTCGTCAGGGTGAGGTAGTACCCGGGGGCCGTGTAGCGGTGGCCGGGGTGGACGGAGCTGTGCGGGATCCTCGCCAGCACCGTCCCGTCACCGGGCGTGGTCTGCGGCAGCGTCCGCTCGACGACATAGGTGTAGCGGGCCCCGGCGGTGTCGATGCGTACGGTGTCGCCGGGCCGCAGCCGGTCGAGGCGGCGGAACGGCTCACCGTGGGTGTTGCGGTGCCCGGCCAGCGCGACGTTCCCCGCGCGGCCGGGCTGCGCCGTCCGCGGGTAGTGCCCCACGTACCCCTTGTCGAGCACGCCGGTCTTGCCGATCCCCTCCGCGACGGGCGCGGTGACGCCGAGGCGGGGGATGCGGAGGACGGCGTACGCCGGGTCCGGAGCGGGGCGGGGAACTTTCGCCGTCGGCGTGGCGCTCGGGGCCTCGGAGGGACCGGGCCGCGGCGCGGGCGCCCGCCACTGCCGCTCCAGCCGGGACACCCGCTGCCGCGCGTCCGCCCGCGCCTCCTGGTTGGTCCACCAGAGCTGGTGGACCACGAGCAGGACCAGGACGGCGCCGAGGGTCACCGCCAGCTCCGCCGCCGTCCACACCAGTCGCACCACCACCGGTATCCGCTCCCGCACGCGGGCACGGTAGGGCCTGCGCCCTGCAATCACCAGAGCAATCCCCAGAGTGCTGACGCCACGTCAGCGGCCCTGCGCCCGGGTCAGCCGCCCACCGCCCGCGACACCGTGTAGATCACCAGGCCCGCCAGCGCGCCCACGACCGTGCCGTTGATCCGGATGAACTGCAGGTCCCGGCCGATGTGCGCCTCGATCTTCTTCGAGGTGTGCTCGGCGTCCCAGCCCGCGACCGTGTCCGTGATCAGCAGCGTGATCTCGTCGCGGTACGTCGTGACGACGTACACCGCCGCGCCCTCCAGCCAGCCGTCGACCTTGCCCTGCAGCCGGCCGTCGGCGGCCAGCCGCTTGCCCAGCGACAGCAGCGCGCCGCGCACCCGCAGCCGCAGCTCGCTCCGCTCGTCCTCGGCGGCCGCGACCATCATCGCGCGCACCGAGCCCCACGCCGAGGCGATCAGGTCCTGCACCTCGCCGCGGCCCAGCACCTCCGACTTCAGCCGCTCCACCCGCGCCCGGGTGTCCGTATCGGTCTGCAGGTCGCCCGCGAAGTCGGTCAGGAAGCGGTCCAGCGCGCCGCGCGCGGGATGGTCCGGCATGTCCCGCATCTCCGTCACGAAGCGCAGCAGCTCCTTGTAGACCCGGTCGCCGACCTTGCGGTCCACGAAGCGCGGAGTCCAGCCGGGCGCGCCGCCGGCCACCGCCGCCATGACGGGCGCTGAGTGCGTGACGAGCCAGTCGTGGGCCCGCGCGCACACCAGGTCCACCATCCGGGTGTGGCCGCCGTCCGCGACGACCTTCTCCAGCATCGTGCCGAGCCCGGGGGCGATCTCCTGCGCGTCGGCGCGGCGGGTGATCGCCTCGCCGACCACGGCCTGTACGTCGGAGTCGCGCAGCACGGTCAGCGCGCCGCGCAGCGCCGTCGACAGCTCGGCGGTGACCCGGTCCGCGTGCTCGGGATCGGCGAGCCAGTGGCCGAGCCTGCTGCCGATGCCGACCTTGCGCAGCCGCTGCCGTACGACCTCGCCGGAGAGGAAGTTCTCCCCGACGAAGTCGCCGAGGCTCCGGCCGAGCTGGTCCTTCTTCGTCGGGATGATCGCGGTGTGCGGGATGGGCAGCCCGAGCGGCCGCCGGAACAGCGCGGTCACCGCGAACCAGTCGGCGAGCGCGCCGACCATGCCGGCCTCGGCGGCCGCTGCCACATAGCCCGTCCAGCCGCCGGCCCCGGCCGCACCCGCCCACTTCGCCAGCGCGTACACCAGGGCGACGGCCAGCAGCAGACAGGTGGCGAGGGTCTTCATGCGGCGCACCCCGCGCCGCTTCTCCTCGTCGGCCTCGTTGAATGTGAAACCGGCCACAGGGCCGGTGGCGACGCCGGCCGCGGGGGCCTCCTCCGCGCCGGCGGCCACGTCCGTCTCCGTCCGTTCCATCCGCTCCATCCGTTCGCCCCGTCCCCGTGTATGTCCAACTGTGACCTAGTCCTGGTCCCGCTCCTGGAACGAACCACGAGTTCCCGTCGTCCCACAGGTCGAGCGCAACGCCTCTCAGCCTCTTCGGCGGGAGGGAGCCGCCGGGCATCCGCACCGGCCGACATGGGATCATGACGGATCGATCGGAGTGCGACGGCGCCGCTGATCAGACGCTGCCCTTGCCCATCCGGAGCCAGTGGCTCCGCCTTCTCCAGGAGAACGCCCCCGCATGACCAAAAGTGTGGGTTACGCCCTGCTCGCCGGCCTGGCGGCAGTGGTGGTCCTCGTCTCGACCGCGATCTTCGTCGGGGTCGGCGGCAGCGGCGGCGGCACCGGCAGCGATCCGCACAATCCGAACTCCGCGGCCCCCGCCGTCTCCGGCCAGTGGATCGGCACCTGGTCCGCCTCCGCGGCGGCCGCCGAGCCGGGCACCCTGGACGGGTACGCGGGCATGTCGATACGGAACGTGATCCACACCAGCGTCGGCGGCTCCAGCGCCCGCATCCAGCTCTCCAACCTCTACGGCACCCGGCCTCTGGCGATCACCCATGCCACGATCGCGCTGGCCGCGGCCCCGAACAACCCCTCCGCGGCGGCCGGCACGATGCGCCGCCTGAGCTTCGGTGACCGCACCTCCGTCGTCATCCCGGCCGGCGGCGCGATAACGAGCGACCCGGTGCGGCTGGACGTGCCGCACGACGCGGACCTGCTGGTCACCACGTACTCCCCGGCCCCCTCCGGGCCCGTCACCTACCACCCGTACGCCCGCCAGACCTCCTACCTGGCGCGCGGCGACCGGGCGGCGGACGACGCGGGCACGGCGTACACCGAGCAGAGCCCGTACTGGCGCTACCTCACCGGCGTCGACGTGTGGAGCCGCGAGGCCAAGGGCTCGGTCGTCGTCATCGGCGACTCGATCACCGACGGCATCACCTCCACCATGGGCGCCAACCACCGCTGGACCGACTTCCTGGCCGAGCGGCTGCGCGAGGAGCCCGGCGCGCCCCGCCTGGGCGTCCTCAACCAGGGCATCAGCGGCAACCGCCTGCTGATCGACGGCAGCCGCTACTCCCCCAACAACGGCCCCAGCGTGCTCACCCGGCTGGACCGCGACGCGCTCTCCCGCTCCGGCGTGCAGGCCGTCATCGTCGAGATCGGGCTGAACGACCTCTTCAAGACGCCGCGTCAGTGGGACCCCGCGAAGCTGGTCGCGGGCATGCGCAAGGTCGTCAAGCAGGCCCACGCACGCGGCCTGCGGGTCACCGGCTCCACGCTCACCCCGTTCTACGGCCACCGCGGCTACTCGGTCCGGATGGACCAGGTGCGCCAGGCGGTGAACGCCCAGATCCGGGCCGGAAACGTGTACGACAACGTGGTCGACTTCGACAAGGCGCTGCGCGACCCGGCCCAGCCGAACCGGCTGCGCGCCGAGTACGACTCCGGTGACCATCTGCACCCCAGCGACGAGGGCTACAAGGCGATGGCCCGCTCGGTGGACCTCAAGCACCTCAAGGGGTCGACGCCGGCGGCACTGTAAGGGCGGGCGCTGTAAGGGCGGCGGGCGCTGTTGCTTCAGCGCCCGCCGGTCCGGTCCTCACTCGGCGCGTCCCGTGTACATCCGTGCGATCACGTCCTCGATGTCCGGCTCCCGTACCGAGAGGTCCACCAGCGGCCAGCGCTCCGCGACCGCCGCCACCACCGGCGCCGCGCTCTGCGACGCCGGGAACGCCAGCCACTGCCGCGGCCCCTCCACCTTCACCGTCCGCGCGCCCGGCACGCCCTCGATCGGCGCCATCTCCCGCGCCAGGTCCACCACCAGCGTCCGCTCGCTCTCCCCCACCTCGTGCAGCCCCGCGAGCCCGCCGTCGTACACCAGCCGCCCGTGGTCGATCACCATCACCCGCCGGCACAACTGCTCGATGTCGGTGAGGTCGTGGGTGGTGAGCAGGACGGTCGTGTCCAGCGAGGCGTTCACCTCGCGCAGGAAGTCCCGCACCCGCGCCTTGCTGATCACATCGAGGCCGATCGTCGGCTCGTCCAGGTACAGCACCTCCGGGTCGTGCAGCAGCGCCGCCGCGATGTCCCCGCGCATCCGCTGCCCCAGCGAGAGCTGCCGCACCGGCGCCGCCAGCAGCGGCCCGAGGTCCAGCAGTTCCACGCACCGGTCGAGGTTCTTGCGGTACGTGTCGTACGGCACCCGGTACATCCGCCGCACCAGCTCGTAGGAGTCCCGCAGCGGCAGGTCCCACCACAGGGTCGTGCGCTGCCCGAAGACCACGCCCATCCGGCGGGCCAGCCCGGTGCGTTCGCGGGAGGGGTCGATGCCCGCCACCCGGATGCGGCCCGCGCTGGGCACCAGAATGCCCGTCAGCATCTTGACGGTGGTGGACTTCCCCGCGCCGTTCGGGCCGATGTACCCCACCATCTCGCCGCGCCCCACGGTGAAGGAGATGCCGTCCACGGCCCGCACCTCGTGCTTGGTGCGCCGCAGCCGGCCCGCCTTGCGCCGCACCTGGAAGACCTTCCGCACCCCGTCCAGTTCGATGAAGGGCGTCTCCGCGCCAGTACCGTCCGTCATGATCAGCTCCCCGTGCTCCGGTAACCGCGCAGCCCCGCCCGCCACGCCAGCGCCGCTCCCCCGCACATCACCGCGGCCACCACCGGCCCCATGAAGTCCACCCAGCCCGGCAGCCCCAGCGGGTCGTCGCGGCCCATCAGGCGCAGCGCGGGCAGCCAGTTCACGAAGGCCAGCGGGACGACGAAGGTGGCGCCCCGGACCAGGTCCTTGGCGAAGACGGAGGGCGGGTACTGCAGCATCGCGTTTCCGCCATATGTGAAGGAGTTCTGCACCTGGGCGGCGTCCTGGGCCCAGAACTGGAAGGCGGCGCCGAGCGTGAAGATCGCGCCGAATATCGCCGCGCCGCTCAGCAGCATCGCCGCGACCAGCACCACCCGGCCCGGCGTCCAGTCCACCTGAACGCGGGTCAGCGCCCAGCCCAGTACCACCATGGCCTGCGCGAGCCGCCCGACCCGGCGCAGCGCGAACCGGTCCGCGGCCACCTGCACGTACACCGGCGCCGGGCGCACCAGAAGGATGTCCAGCGTGCCGTCGCGCACCCGTGAGCCGAGCCGCTCCACGTTGCCCAGCAACAGGTCCGCGAGCCCCAGCGCGGTGGCCGACGACCCGCACAAAAGGGCCACTTCGGGCAGCCCGAATCCGCCGAGCGTGTCGATGTGCGAGAACATCAGAAGGATCGTCACGAACTCCAGGCCGCTGCCCGCGGCATTGCCGACGGCCATGATCACAAACGACGCCCGGTAGGTGAGTGTGGACCGGACCCACATCGCTACGATCAGCAGGTACGCCCGTACCCCGTGCCGCACCAGCGCGGCCCGCCCGAAAGACTCAGCCACCCTGCACCACCACCTTCCGGGTGGCCGCCGACTGGACCAGCCGGCCCACCGTCAGCAGCGCCGCCGCCCAGCCCGCCTGGAACGCCAGCGCGCCGAGCACGGCGGCCCCCTCGTACCGCCCCAGCAGCACATCGGCCGGCACCTGGAGGGCCGAGGCCCACGGCAGCAGCCGCGCGACCTCGCCGAAGCCGCCGGGGAAGGCCCGCAGCGGCAGCAGCATCCCGGAGAAGAACATCGCCGCCAGACCGCTGAGCACCGCCACCCCGGCGCTGTCCAGCAGCCAGAAAGCGGTGAGCGCCACGAGGTAGCGCAGGGCGAAGCCGACGGTCACCGCGAGCACCACGGACACCAGGAAGGCCGCCCACAGGGCCGGATCGGCGGGCAGCGCGAGGTCGAAGGCCAGCGCGCCGACCGCCATCGGCACCACCCCGCGACCGAGGAGCTGGAAGCCGGCCCGGCCCAGGTCGGCGGCGAGCCACCACAGTTGGAGGTCGGCCGGCCGGTGGAGGTCGACGGCGATGTCCCCGTTACGGATGCGCTCCTGCAGCTCGTCCAGGCCGCCCCCGATGGCCAGCGCCACCGTCGCCAGCAGCGCCTGGCCGACCCACACGAAGGTCAGCGCCTGTGCCTGGTCGTAGCCGCCGAGCCGCGGCCGCTCGGCCCACAGCGCCTGATACGTGTAGGCGATGATGAACCCGAAGACGGTGTTGGTGAACACGCCGGCGGCGGTGGCGGTGCGGTAGGTCGCGTACCGCCGGAAACCGCCCCGCGCGACGGCCGCGTACAGCCCCACGGCTCCGCCCACTGCCCCGCCCCCCGCCGTCCGGTGCCAAAACACCCGAGGCTAGCCCTGTCGGCGGGGACGCACCACGCGTTTATCACCCGTACTGGTGAGGCAAGGAACCCATTCGGCCGGTCACAGACCGGTCACATGTGCGTGCCACCCTCTGGGCCTGGAACGCATGATGCGAGAGTTTCTTATCGGGCGACAGCCCCTTATCGGGCGACACCTTCTTTTCGATAGATAAAGCCTTTTTTTGACGTAGGGCGCGAATCGCCCACCACGACACCGATCCCGCCGCAGCACAACCATCGGCGGCGGCCGAGGAGTCAGTACTGACATGAACGACGATCCGCAGCAGGACGGTCAGGGAAGTAACGGTTCCCCAGAGGAGGAACCGAGCACCGCACCGCCCTCCGGCAAGAAGAGCCGCCCACGGCGCACCGGCTGGCGCCGCGCCGTACCCACCTGGCGCATGACCCTCGGCGGCATCCTGGTGGTCCTGCTGATCGTCGTCGGCGGCTTCCTCGCCGGCTACCTCCTCGTCGGCATCCCGCCCGCCAACCAGGCCGCCAAGGCCCAGAGCAACGTCTTCCTCTTCACCGACGGCACCCAGCTCGCCCGCGACGGCGACGTGAACCGCGAGAACGTCAAGCTCAGCCAGATCCCCAAGAAGGTCCAGCACGCCGTCCTCGCCGCCGAGGACCGCAACTTCTACAGCGAGTCCGCGGTCAACCCCGTCGCCATGGTCCGCGCCGCCTGGAACACCGTCATCGGCAAGGGCAAGCAGTCCGGCTCCACCATCACCCAGCAGTACGTCAAGAACTACTACCTCGGCCAGGAACAGACCGTCACCCGCAAGGCCAAGGAGTTCTTCATCGCCATCAAGCTGGACCGCGAGGTGAGCAAGGACGAGATCCTGGAGGGCTACCTCAACACCAGCTACTACGGACGCAACGCCTACGGCATCCAGGCCGCGGCCCAGGCGTACTACAACAAGGACGTCGAGGACCTGAACGTCGCGCAGGGCGCCTACCTCGCCACCCTCCTCAACGCCCCCAGCGAGTACGACATCGTCGTCCACCCCGAGAACCGGCAGCGCGCCGAGGCCCGCTGGAACTACGTCATGGACGGCATGGTCAAGAAGGGCTGGCTGACCGGCTCCCAGCGCGCCGCCATAAAGTTCGACCCGCCCGGCGTGGCCAAGACCCCCTCCGGCCTCTCCGGCCGCCGCGGCTACTTCGTCAACGCCATCAAGGACTACCTCACCGAGAACGACATCCTCGACAAGGACGACCTGGCCGGCGGCGGCTACCGCATCACCACCACCATCGACAAGAAGAAGCAGCTCGCCCTCGAAAAGGCCGTCGACGACCGCCTGATGGACCGGCTCGACAAGAAGAACCGCGACGCCGACAAGAACGTCCGGGCCGGCGGCGCCTCCATCGACCCCGCCACCGGCAAGGTCGTCGCCATGTACGGCGGCATCGACTACGCCCAGCAGTTCGTCAACGGCGCCACCCGCGCCGACTACCAGGTCGGCTCCACCTTCAAGCCCTTCGTCTTCGCCTCCGCCGTCGCCAACCACGCAACGACCCAGGACGGGCAGACGATCACCCCGCAGACCGTCTACGACGGCACCAACAAGCGGATGACCGTCAACGACGGACAGCCCACCGGCTTCGCCCCCGCCAACGAGGACGACAAGAGCTACGGCCAGATCACCGTCAGCGAGGCCACCGACAAGTCCGTCAACGCCGTCTACGCCCAGATGGGCATCGACGTCGGCCCCGACAAGGTCAAGGACACCGCCGTCGACCTCGGCATCCCCGCGCAGACCCCCGGCCTCAGCGAGTCCCAGGGCGCCATCTCGCTCGGCACCGCCACGCCCAGCGTGCTGCAGATGACCGGCGCGTACGCCACCCTCGCCAACCACGGCAAGCACGTCCCGTACACCTTCATCCAGAAGATCACCAAGAACGGCGAGAACCTCACCCTGCCCGACCGGCCCGAGCAGACCGCGATGCCCCGCGAGGCCGCCGACACCACCACCTCCATCCTGCGCAGCGTCGTCGAGAGCCCCGGCGGCACCGGCGCGGCCGCGCGCGCGGCCGGCCGCCCCGCCGCCGGCAAGACCGGCACCGCCGAGGAGGACAAGGCAGCCTGGTTCGCCGGGTACACCCCCGACCTGGCCACCGTCGTCGCCGTACTCGGCCAGAACCCCAAGACCGCGGCGCAGGAACCGCTGTACGGCGCGGGCGGCCTGCCCCGCGTCAACGGTGGCGGCTTCCCCGCCGAGATCTGGGCCGACTACACCGCGGCCGCGCTGGACGGCAAGCCCGCCAAGGACTTCGACCTGGAGCTGGAGAGCGGCGCCACCGAACCGGCGCCCACGGCCACCGCGCCGCCCACCACCCCGGGCGGCGACACCGGGGCGCCCAGCACCCCGGCGCAGACCCCGCCCACGGCCACGCTCCCGCCGACCACCGCGCCGCCCACCACCGTCGAGCCGCCCGAGCCCACCTTCCCGTCCGAACCGCCGCCCACCACGGCACCCACCGAGGACTTCCCGACGGTGGAACCGGGCGGCGGCCCGGGCGGGGCGCCGGGCACACCGCCGGGACAGGAGTAGGACGCACCGGACCCCGGTGGCCGGGCGGCCACCGGGGTCCGTTCTCGTGCGCTTGTCACGGGCCCTCGTCACGGGCTCCCGTCGCGGGCTCTCGTCACGGGGTCAGTGCCCGGAGGTCGCCTTCAGGCCCACGACGGCCACCAGCAGCAGACAGATGAAGAAGATCCGGGCCGCGGTCGCCGGCTCACCCAGCACCAGCATGCCCACCACCGCCGCACCGGCGGCACCTATGCCCACCCACACGCCGTACGCCGTACCGATCGGCAGCGTCTTCGCGGCGTACGACAGCAGGGCCATGCTCGCGATGATGCCCGCGCCCGTGAACAGGCTGGGCCAGAGCCGGGTGAACCCCTCGGTGAACTTCATCCCGATCGACCAGCCGACCTCCAGCAGACCGGCGACGAACAGCAGTACCCATGCCATGACGGCACCTCCATGACCAGCGCACACACGTGCGCGCATCTACAGGGGTGCGTCGTCTTGTCATGACCCGGTACGGCGCGTCTCGTCGGGATGTCTCCGACCTTAGCAAGCCATGCCGAAACGGGCGGTGACACCGGTCACCGCCCGCGGAACGTGCTGGTCAGAGTCTTGCTGGACGGGCAGGGAGGCGGCTCAGAGATACAGCCCGGTGGAGTCCTCGGCGCCCTCCAGGCGCTCCGCCGCCACCGCGTGCAGATCCCGCTCCCGCATCAGTACGTACGCGACGCCGCGCACCTCCACCTCGGCACGGTCCTCCGGGTCGTACAGCACCCGGTCCCCCGGCTCGACGGTACGGACGTTCTGCCCCACCGCGACGACCTCGGCCCACGCCAGCCGACGGCCCACCGCGGCCGTCGCGGGGATGACGATCCCGCCGGTCGAGCGCCGCTCGCCCTCGGCGATATCGGTACGGACGAGCACCCTGTCGTGCAGCATCCGGATCGGCAGCTTGTCGTGGCTGTCCTGAGTGTTGTTCGGGCTCACGCCAAGACCGTACCTGCACCGGGGCACGGGCCGGGCCCCGGCCCGGCAGGTAAAGCCCCCCTGCGTACGACTGGTGCCTACGAACCGGTGGTACGACTGGCACTTGCGACCGGTGGTAGGACCGATGCCTACCACTGGTCCTACGACCGGCGCTTGCGCGCGCCCATCGCCAACAGCCCCACCAGGCCCACCGCGACCAGCGCCACCGGCACGATCCGCTCCATCCGCGGCGCGCCGTCCTCCGAGACGAGCTGCGCGCGGACGTCGGAGACCGCTCGGTTCGCCACTACGTACGCCCGCCCGGCCGTACGGTCCACGGCCGCCGCCGCCTTCGCCTTCGCGTCGCCGACGATCGTCTTGGGGTGCAGCCGCACGCCGATCTCGTCGAGCGTCACGGCGAGCTCCTGCCGCCGGCGGAGAATGTCCGCCTCGATCTGCGCAGGGGTCCTGGCATCCGACACCGCGCTGCCTCCGTCGTTTCGGCCGGTGAGTACAGATCCTCGATGGTTCCTGATGGACAGTCTGTCAGCTCACCACCCTTCCCGCTCCACGGCACCCCCGATCAACGCGCCCGCGCGGCGTACAAAGAGGGGAACCGGCCGATGCCGGGAGGGCCTGTCAGCGGCCCTCAGTAACCTCGGGACGGAACACCCGCCCACCGAGGTCGGCACGTACCACCGGCCCACCCTTCTTCCCCTTCTGAGGAGAACCATGAGCGAGCGACTGCAGCCCGGCGACACCGCCCCCGCCTTCACCCTCCCCGACGCGGACGGCAAGCAGGTCTCGCTCGCCGACCGCAAGGGCCGCAAGGTCATCGTCTACTTCTACCCCGCGGCCCTGACCCCCGGCTGCACGAAGCAGGCGTGCGACTTCACCGACAACCTCGACTTCCTGGCCGGCCACGGCTTCGACGTCATCGGCATCTCCCCCGACAAGCCCGAGAAGCTCGCGAAGTTCCGCGAGAAGGAGGAGCTGAAGGTCACCCTCCTCGGTGACCCCGACAAGAGCGTCCTGGAGGCGTACGGCGCCTTCGGCGAGAAGAAGCTCTACGGCAAGACGGTGACCGGCGTCATCCGCTCCACCGTCATCGTCGACGAGGACGGCAAGGTCGAGCGCGCCCTGTACAACGTCAAGGCCACCGGCCACGTTGCCAAGATCATCAAGGACCTGGGGCTGTAACCCGGGGCCGTTCCCGGCCCACGGACCGGGCAAGCGCTGGCGGCCCGCTGGCCCACACCGAGTGACGAATCTCGCGTTCTGCCTTCAAAGTGGTTTGACCGGCTCCGTATCCGCGCAGGCGCCCCTTTCGAAACGAGCCCACCGCGCAGTGCGCGGACCGACCGAGCGAGAGGACCGCACTCGTGCCGACCGGCAGTACCGATGCCGCCTCCGGGACCGAGCTGGACCGGGAGGCAGTCAGGCGCCACCGCACGCTCTTCCGTGCCGTCGCCCGCCGCAGGAACCCCAAACTCCGCCGCACCGACATCACCATCACCGACGAAAAGATCGTGAAGCGCGCCGTCAAGGCCGCCGCCGTCGGTAATGCGATGGAGTGGTTCGACTTCGGCATCTACAGCTACCTCGCGGTCACGATCGGCCACGTCTTCTTCCCCAGCGGCAGCGACACCGCGAGCCTGCTCTCCTCGTTCGCGACGTTCGCCGTGGCCTTCCTCGTACGGCCCATCGGCGGCGCGTACTTCGGCCCGCTCGGCGACCGCATCGGCCGCAAGAAGGTCCTCGCGTTCACCATGATCATGATGGCCGTCGGCACCTTCGCCATCGGCCTCATCCCGTCGTACGCCACCATCGGCGTCTGGGCGCCGGTCCTGCTGATCCTCTTCCGGCTGGTCCAGGGCTTCTCGACGGGCGGCGAGTACGGCGGCGCCTCGACCTTCATCGCCGAGTACGCCCCCGACAAGAAGCGCGGTTACTTCGGCAGCTTCCTGGAGTTCGGCACCCTCGCCGGGTACACCGGCGCGGCCGGCCTCGTCCTGCTCCTGAACACCCTGCTCGGCTCCGGGGCCATGGGCGACTGGGGCTGGCGCCTGCCCTTCCTCGTCGCGGGCCCCCTCGGCATCGTCGGTCTCTACCTGCGGATGAAGCTCGACGAGACCCCCGCCTTCCAGAAGCTCGAAGCCAGCGAGACGCACAGCGCGACGGGCTCCCTCTCCGAAGAAGAGGCGGAGTTCTCCCACCTCTCCGAGAACGCCCCCAAGAAGAAGCTCGGCGAGATCTTCTCCCAGCAGTGGCCCGCGCTCATCCTGTGCATCTGCCTGGTCGGCGCGTACAACATCACCGACTACATGCTGCTGTCGTACATGCCGACGTACCTGACCGACACGCTCCACTACAAGGAGTCGCACGGCCTGCTGGTCCTGCTCGGCACCATGGTCGTCCTGATGCTGGTCATCAACTACGTCGGCCGCCTCAACGACCGCTTCGGCCGCAAGCCGCTGCTCATGACCGGCATGCTCGGCTTCTTCGTCCTCTCCATCCCCTCCTTCATGCTGGTCAAGGACGGCAGCCTGCTGTTCGTCTGCATCGGCATGCTGCTGATGGGCTTCTCCCTGGTCTGCCTGCTCGGCACGATGTCGGCGGCCCTCCCGGCGCTCTTCCCGACCAACGTGCGCTACGGCTCGCTCTCCATCGGCTACAACCTCTCCACGTCCCTCTTCGGCGGCACGACCCCGCTGGTCATCACCGCCCTGATGGGCGCCTTCCACGGCAACGAGATGGTCCCGGCGTACTACGCGATGGGCGCGGCCCTGGTCGGCGTCATCGCGGTCCTCTTCATGAAGGAAACCGCCCAACAGCCCCTCGAAGGCTCCCCACCCTCGGTAGCCACCCACGAGGAAGCAGTCGAAATGGTTTCGGCCCAGTCCCCGGACCCCCGCTTCTGACGACGGGCCGCCTCCCCCGAATCCCCCGATCACCCGATCGGGGGATTCTTCATTTCTGCCCTCACTCTGCGTAACTCTCGCTAGTGTCCAGCCGTTGACCCGTTCGACATCAGAACAACCGGCCCCATCGGATGGCCGTCGAACGGGGGACCCCATGCCCGCCAGCCCATATACCCAAGCCCGCCTCTCCGAGGCCGCGGCCGCCTCCGGCACCCTCTCGGAAGCCTTACTCCGCCTCGGCGTGGACCCGAAAGGTCCGTCCCGCAGCTATCTGCGCGCCCGCATGAAGGCCCTGGGCATAGACACGTCGCACTTCGAACGCGAAGGCAACCGCTGGACAAAGGAAGCCCTGGAAGCGGCCGTGGCCTCCTCGACCAACATGTGCGACGTCCTCCGCCACCTCGGCCTGGACGTCGTCGGCGGCCACCACACGCACATCAGCCGCCGGATACGAGCGTTGGGGATCGACACGTCGCACTTCGGCGACACGCAGCACTCTGGGCCGAGTACGCGTCGGCGACGCGCACGGGAGGAATTGCTGAGAAAGCAGGACCCTGCCAACGCCCGCCGTATCCCGGCACAACGGCTGAGGCACGCCCTACTGGTCCGCGGCGCGGCCGAGCGCTGTGCCATGTGCGGAATCGGCCCGACCTGGCAGGACCAGCCGTTGCCGCTGGAGGTGGATCACATCAACAGCGACTGGCGCGACAACCGCCCGGAGAACCTGCGCTTCCTGTGCCCGAACTGTCATTCCACGACGGACTCCTACCGGGGCCGCCGCCCATGAGCGCAAGCGTGCGGTACACCCGGGAGCTGCTGACCGAAGCCGCGACCCGCTGTACCGATATCGAGGAGGTGATCGCCTATTGCGGTAGTCACTCGCACCCGGAGTTGCGGCGTCGTCTGGCGAGGCACTTCGAAGAATTCGGTATCGACATATCGCACTTCACGTCCGTTCCACGACGCACCGCGCACCCGCGCCCCCCGAAGGAGTCACTGCGAGCTGTCGTCAGCGCATCGTCCTCCGTGGCAGGTGCCCTCCGGCGTCTGGGCAGGCCGGTCAACGCCCGTACTCGCACGTTGTTCCGCCAGTGGGTGACCGAAGACGTCATCCGATACCACCCACTTCCTGGGGCAGGCGCACAAGCGGGGAAAGCCTGACCCTGCCAGACTTCGCGCCGACGAGGTACTGGTGAAAAACAACGCCGTGCACCGCACCCGCACGTCACTGCTGCGCCGCGCGCTGCTGGAGATCGGCGTCGCTGAACGGTGCGCCACATGCGGCACACCCCCTCGTGGCACGGGCGGCCGATGACGCTGGAGATCGATCACATCAGCGGGGACTGGAGTGACAACCAGGCCGAGAATCTGCGACTGCTCTGCCCCAACTGCCATGCGATCACAAGTACCTGGTGCCGGGGAGGTGATTGGCGCCGCGGCGTCCGCTGACGCCAACCGGACCCAATGTCACCAGCCGGACCCAGTAGAGTGGGCGGCGCGGGCCCGTACCCCAGCTGGCCAAGAGGGCGCCGGTTTAGGTCCGGTGTGTCGTGGGTTCGAGTCCCACCGGGCCCACCGCGTTCGGTCGTCTCCTCGCTGCGAGGAGACGACCGAGCTGTTTTTCAGGGTTCAGCCCAGCAGCTCCCGGACCACCGGCGCCAAGGCGCGGAATGCCTTACCCCGGTGGCTGATCGCGTTCTTCTCGTCCGCGGTCAGCTCGGCGCAGGTTCGGGTGTCGCCTTCGGGCTGGAGGATGGGGTCGTAGCCGAAGCCGCCGGTGCCGGCGGGGGTGTGGCGGAGGGTGCCCTCCAGTTTGCCTTCGACGACGCGTTCGGTGCCGTCGGGGAGGGCGAGGGCCGCGGCGCAGGCGAAGTGGGCCGCGCGGTGTTCGTCGGCGATGTCGGAGAGCTGGGCGAGGAGCAGGTCCAGGTTGGCCTGGTCGTCGCCGTGGCGGCCGGCCCAGCGGGCGGAGAAGATGCCGGGGGCGCCGCCGAGTACGTCCACGCAGAGGCCGGAGTCGTCGGCGACGGCGGGGTGGCCGGTGGCCCGGGCGAGGGCGTGGGCCTTCAGGAGGGCGTTCTCGGCGAAGGTGACGCCGGTTTCCTTGACGTCGGGAACGTCCGGGTAGGCGTCGGCGCCGACCAGCTCGATGTCGAGGTCTGCCGCCGTGAGGATGGCGCGGAGTTCGGTGATTTTGCCGGCGTTGCGGGTGGCGAGGATCAGGCGCTGGTGCTTCATGGTGAGCGATTATCCCGGTCGGGCCGCAGGAGATGAGCGGGCCCCGCCCGACGCCCCGTCGGGCCGCAGGACAACGGCATGAGGGGCCCGCCCGACGCCGGGTCGGGGCGCACGACAACGGCATGAGTGGGCTCCGCCCGGCGCCCCGTCGGGCCGCACGAGATGAGCAGGTCCCGCCTCCGGGGGGGGCGGCCCCTCGCCCCCCGTGGGTCGCCCCTCGTGCCGCCCGGCTCAGCCCGGGGTGCAGATCTTGGTGAGTTCTGCGGCGGCGGATTCGATGGGGGCGGTGTCGGGGGTCTTGCCCTGGTCGAGGGACTGCTGGGCGTCCTTGACGCCGCGGGAGAGGTCGTCGACGGCCTTGCCGATGTCGGCGTTGTCGCTCTGGTCGCCGAGCTCGTCGAGGTTCTTGTCGATCTTGTCGAGGGCCTGCTGGGCCTCCGCGGGGTTCTCGGCTCCGCCGGAGAATGCCTGCTGAAGCTCGTCGACGTTCTTCCCGACGGCGGTGGCGGTCTGCGCGCAGTCCAGGGCTGTCTGGACGGCCCCGCAGCCGGTGAGGACGGGAACGGCCAGGGCGATGGCCGCCACGGCGGAGGCGGTGGTCATGGCCGCGCGGCGGGCGGGCCGGGCACCGGAGCCGGGCGTGCGGCGGCGGTGGGCGAGACGGTACGCGGACATGGGCAGGGCCCTCCCTTTGGCAATGACAAGTAAAGGAACAGGTAAAGCAGGTAAAGCCGGCAAAGGGAGGAACGCGTGGCGCGTGGATTTGGTTGCCGACGGGGCCGGATCGTGCCGGGTTTGCGGCGGAACGATACGTAAGTCACGCCCGCTCGGCCGGCCGGATCGGGCCAGACCAGGCCCGTCCGGTCAGACCAGGCCCGTCTGCGTCAGGAACATGGCGAGGACGACCACGAGGGTCCAGCCGAGGACGTGTTCCATCCACGGCGAGTGGTCGTTGGGGCCACCCGTGCGGGCGGCGGGCGCGTCGAGGGCGGCGGCAGCGGCTTCAGCAGGCATGACGGTGCGGTTCCTCGTCGTGGGGTGCTGGTGGACGCGCACCCGGGTACCTCGCGGTACGGGCGCACGTCCCACCTTGCGCCTGTGGCACGTGCATTCCTAGAGATGCACGCCCCACGAGGGGAACGTCACAGATCACCAATGGACCGTTGAAAACGGCAGAAACACCGACCGCCCGGCGCGCTCGCGCGCCCCGTCACAGCGTCGCGGCCAGGGCCTCGCGCTGGGCCTTGTCCAGGTCCGTGCAGCCGGTGACGGCCAGGTCCAGGAGGGCGTTGAGCTCGTCGCGGGCGAAGGGCTCGGCCTCGGCGGTGCCCTGGACCTCGACGAAGCGGCCGTCGCCGGTGCAGACGACGTTCATGTCGGTCTCGGCGCGGACGTCCTCCTCGTAGCAGAGGTCGAGGAGGGGCGTGCCGTCGACGATGCCGACGGAGACGGCGGAGACGGTGCCGGTGAGCGGCTTGCGGCCGGCCTTGATGAGCTTCTTGCCCTGGGCCCAGGCGACGGCGTCCGCGAGGGCGACGTACGCGCCGGTGATCGCCGCGGTGCGGGTGCCGCCGTCGGCCTGGAGGACGTCGCAGTCCAGGACGATGGTGTTCTCGCCGAGGGCCTTGTAGTCGATGACGGCGCGGAGTGAGCGGCCGATGAGGCGGGAGATCTCGTGCGTGCGCCCGCCGATCTTGCCGCGGACGGATTCGCGGTCGCCGCGGGTGTTGGTGGAGCGCGGGAGCATGGAGTACTCGGCGGTCACCCAGCCCTCGCCGCTGCCCTTGCGCCAGCGCGGTACGCCTTCGGTGACGGAGGCGGTGCAGAAGACCTTGGTGTCGCCGAAGGAGATGAGGACGGAGCCCTCGGCGTGCTTGCTCCATCCGCGCTGGATGGTGACGGGGCGGAGCTGTTCGGGGGTGCGGCCGTCGATTCGAGACATGGTGACGACCCTATCGGGAATGCCGAAGGCCCCGTTCCGGGTACGTACGCACGTACGGACGGGGCCTTCGCCGCGAGCGCGGCGGCTCAGCGCGGGCGTGGTGGCTCGGCGCGAGCGCGGCGGCTCAGCGTGAGCCCGGCGGCTCAGCTCACCTCGCGGCTTCGACGCGCGACGTTCACATCATGTCTTCGATGTCCGCCGCGATCGGGTCGGCGTCCGTGCCGATGACGACCTGGATCGCGGTGCCCATCTTCACGACGCCGTGCGCGCCGGCGGCCTTGAGGGCGGCCTCGTCGACGAGGGAGGGGTCGACGACCTCGGTGCGGAGACGGGTGATGCAGCCTTCGACCTCTTCGATGTTGTCGAGGCCGCCGAGCCCGGCGACGATCTTCTCAGCCTTGCTGGCCATGTCCACTCCTGCTTGTCTCGGCCGTCGGCGGTTGTGCCGAAGGATTCCACACGGTAACGCACGTTCAGCCCTGTTGGACGGGCGTATGTCCGTTGTCTGGCGAATGATGGCGACCACCTGGAGTTGCCTCCGGGAGGCCCCGTAGCGCCACTACGAATGGTCTACACCACCAGTATGCGGCAAGCACGAGTCGGCCGTCGTGGGGCCGGCGGCCGGGAGGATGCGGATGAGTTCGGACGCGGCGGCGGCGCCGAGGAAGAAGTGGGGCGGCGGGCTGTTCCAGGGCCTGCAGAAGATGGGGCGCAGCCTGCAGCTCCCGATCGCGGTGCTGCCGGCGGCGGGGATCCTGAACCGTCTCGGGCAGCCCGACGTGTTCGGCGCGGACGGGCTGGGCTGGGACGACGTGGCGAAGGTGTTCGCGGGTGCCGGCCAGGCGCTGCTGGACTCCTCGCTGGGGCTGCCGCTGCTGTTCTGCGTGGGCGTCGCGATCGGGATGGCGAAGAAGGCGGACGGGTCGACGGCGCTGGCGGCCGTCACGGGTTTCCTCATGTACTACTACGTGCTGCACCAGTTCCCGGTGGACTGCGCGAGCGGCGCGACGTTCGTGAGCGGCGGGCCGCTCGGGGGCGCGTGCGTGGCGAAGGACGGGACGGGGACGCCGGCCGGGTATCAGAATCCGGGGGTGTTCGGCGGCATCGTGATCGGGCTGCTGTCGGCGTGGTTCTGGCAGCGGTATCACCGTACGAAGCTGGTGGACTGGCTGGGCTTCTTCAACGGCCGCCGACTGGTGCCGATCATCATGTCGTTCGTGGCGCTGCTCTTCGCGGTGATCTGTCTGTTCGTGTGGCCGCCGATCGGTGACGCGCTGACGAGTTTCAGCAAGTGGATGGTGGATCTGGGGGCGACGGGTTCCGGGATCTTCGGTGTGGCGAACCGTGCGCTGCTGGTGATCGGTATGCACCAGTTCCTGAATACGTTCATGTGGTTCCAGTTCGGCGACTTCACGAAGCCGGACGGGACGCAGGTGCACGGTGACATCAACCGGTTCCTGGCGGGCGATCCGAGTGCGGGTCAGTTCACGTCCGGGTTCTTCCCGATCATGATGTTCGCGCTGCCGGCGGCGGCGCTGGCGATCACGCACTGCGCGAAGCGGCACCGCCGCAAGGAGATCGCGGGCATGATGCTGTCGGTCGGCCTGACGTCGTTCGTCACGGGGATCACCGAGCCGATCGAGTACTCGTTCCTCTTCGTGGCGCCGTTGCTGTATGTGCTGCACGCGGTGCTGACGGGTGTGTCGATGGCGGTGACCTGGGCGCTGGGGGTGCACGACGGGTTCAGTTTCTCGGCGGGCCTGATCGACTACGTCATCAACTGGGGCCTGGCGAGCAAGCCGTGGCTGATCATTCCGATCGGGCTGTGTTTCGCGGTGGTGTATTACGCGGTCTTCCGCTTCGTGATCACCAAGTTCGATCTGGCGACTCCGGGGCGCGAGCCGGAGGACGTGGGCGACGAGATGGAGCAGCAGAACGTGAAGTGAGGCAGAGCGAGAGGGCAGCGGAACGTGAAGTAGGCACTCCCCTGCGTGGTCGGAAAACGGCTCCGGAATACTTGGTTCCGGAGCCGTTCCGTGTGCCGCCATAACGATCAGGAGGAACGGATTCCTTTATGCGGTGACGACATGCTAAGTATGGTCTAAACCACTCAGTGGTGTAGACCAGACTAGCGGGCTGCCCCTTCCCCGAGCCCGCCTCACCAGGAGGAATCCGATGAGTACGGCCACCGCCGGCAAGGCGGCACCCGCTAAGAAGCGGGGATCCGGCCTGTTCCAGGGCCTGCAGAAGATCGGTCGCAGCCTCCAGCTGCCGATCGCCGTCCTGCCCGCCGCGGGCATCCTCAACCGTCTCGGCCAGCCCGATGTCTTCGGCAAGGACGGCCTGGGCTGGATCGATGTGTCGAAGGTCTTCGCCGCTGCGGGCGGTGCGGTCTTCGACAACCTGCCGCTGCTGTTCTGCATAGGCGTGGCCATCGGCTTCGCGAAGAAGGCCGACGGCTCCACCGCGCTGGCCGCCCTGGTCGGCTTCCTGGTCTACAGCAACGTCCTCAAGGCATTCCCCGTCGAGGAAGGCCACATCGACAAGGGCAAGTGGGTCGAGCCGGTCGTCAACAACCCCGGCGTGCTCGGCGGCATCATCATGGGCCTGCTGGCCGCGGTCCTGTGGCAGCGCTTCCACCGCACCAAGCTGGTGGACTGGCTCGGCTTCTTCAACGGCCGCCGGCTGGTCCCGATCATCATGGCCTTCGTCGGCACCGCGGTCGGCGTGCTCTTCACCCTGGTCTGGGAGCCGATCGGCGAGGCGATCTCCGGCTTCGGCGAGTGGATGACCGGTCTCGGCGCAGTCGGCGCGGGCCTCTTCGGCCTGATCAACCGTGCGCTGATCCCGATCGGCATGCACCAGTTCGTGAACACCGTCTCGTGGTTCCAGCTCGGTGACTTCACCGACGCGGCCGGCAAGGTCGTGCACGGCGACATCGGCCGCTTCTTCGCGGGCGACCCGAGCGCCGGCCAGTTCATGTCCGGCTTCTTCCCGATCATGATGTTCGGCCTGCCGGCCGCCGCGCTGGCGATCGCGCACACCGCGCGCCCGGAGCGCCGCAAGGCCGTCCTGGGCATGATGATCTCGCTCGGCCTGACCTCGTTCGTCTGCGGTATCACCGAGCCGATCGAGTTCACGTTCATGTTCATCGCGCCGGTGCTGTACGGGATCCACGCCGTGCTGACCGCCGTGTCGATGGCGCTCACCTGGGCGCTCGGCGTGCACGACGGCTTCACGTTCTCCGCGGGCTTCATCGACTACGTACTGAACTGGAACCTCGCCACCAAGCCGTGGCTGATCATCCCGATCGGTCTGGTCTTCGCGGTGATCTACTACGTGCTCTTCCGCTTCGCGATCACGAAGTTCAACCTCACCACCCCGGGCCGCGAGCCCGAGGAGGAGGTCGAGGACCTCACGAAGGCGTGAGATCCCGCCCGTGAGCGACGAGGCCCCCGGAACCGCGTGGTTCCGGGGGCCTCGTCCGTACGTGGCGTCAGATCTCGTACACCGCGCCCGCCTTGGCGACCTCCACCGGGCCGTTGAAGACCTCCTGCGCGTCGCGGAGGTTGATGCCGGGGTCGGTCCACGGGGGGATGTGGGTGAGGACCAGGCGGCCGGCGCGGGCGCGGGCCGCGTGCTCGCCCGCCTCGCGGCCGTTGAGGTGCAGGTCGGGGATGTCTTCCTTGCCGTGCGTGAAGGACGCCTCGCAGAGGAAGAAGTCGGTGCCCTCGGCGAGGGTGTCCAGCGCCTCGCAGACGCCGGTGTCGCCCGAGTACGTCAGCGACCGGCCGCCGTGCTCGATGCGGAAGCCGTACGCCTCCACGGGGTGGCTGACCTGTTCCGTACGGATCGTGAAGGGGCCCACGGTGAAGGTGCCGGGGGCCAGCGTGCGGAAGTCGAAGACCTCGCTCATGGCGTCGTCGGTCGGCAGGTCGGCGTGGGCGGCCGTGAGGCGGCGCTCCGTACCGGCCGGGCCGTAGACCGGCATCGGTGCGCAGCGGCCGCCGTCGGGGCGGTAGTAGCGCACGACGAAGTATCCGCAGAGGTCGATGCAGTGGTCGGCGTGCAGGTGGGAGAGGAGTACCGCGTCGAGGTCGTAGAGACCGCAGTGGCGCTGCAGCTCGCCGAGGGCACCGTTGCCCATGTCGATGAGCAGCCTGAAGCCGTCGGCCTCCAAGAGGTAGCTCGAACAGGCCGATTCCGTCGAAGGGAACGACCCCGAGCATCCGACGACAGTGAGCTTCATAGGGGCGTGAACCTCCGTGGGCGGGGGCGGTGCGGCGGGTCCATGCGGGGCTTGGGCCGTGCTCGGCCGGTCCGTACCAGTCGTTGCAGTGCCCACGAGGGTAAGGCGCGAAAGGGCCGGTGGCTCCTCCAGCGGGGCGAGCTGTGGGCGGAATCACCAGTCCGGGTGGGCCTTTGTGCCGGGAGGGGCGGGGGCCGGTATATACGGTCACCTGGCGGGAAGATCTTCCGGGCGGCGAGCGAGGAGGCAGGCGTGGACACCTCATGGTGGCCGGCGGTGCTGGCCGTGGTCGTACTGGCGCTGGTGGCGGCGGTCGTCGACGGACGGGCCCGTTCGGACCGTGGTCCGCGGCGCGGCGGCCGGCGGCCCGGTCGCGGGCCGCGCCGGCCCGCCGGACGCGGTACCGGGCCTGCCTCGCGGCGCCCCGGTGATCTGCCGGTACGTACGCGGCCCGGCAAGGGCGGCGCTCCGGAGCCGGGCGAGATCTGGTGGGCGATGGTGCCGTTCGAGGACATGGCGGCCGCGAAGGACCGGCCGTGCCTGGTCCTGGCCGTACGGGGCGGGTCCGCGCTGGTCGCGAAGATCACCAGCCGGTACCACGACGAGCGGCCCGGGGTGATCCCGCTGCGGCCCGGAACGGTGGGCGACGCGCAGGGCCGGCCGAGCTTCCTGGAGACGGACGAGCTGCGGGAGGTCGCGGTGGCCGACTTCCGGCGCCGCGCGGGCACGGTGGATCCGCTGCTGTGGGACCAGGTCCGGCATCTGGCCCGCTAGGCGCCCCGGCAGAGCTCCGGACAGCGGAAAGGCGCCCGGCCGTACGGGCCGGGCGCCTTCAGGAAGCGAGTCAGCGTGCGGACGGGCTCACGCCCAGAGCTGGCCGTGCAGCGTCTCGATGGCCGCTTCGGTGCTCTCCGCGGTGTAGACGCCGGTGGAGAGGTACTTCCAGCCGCCGTCGGCGACGACGAACACCACGTCGGCGCTCTCGCCGGCCTTGAGGGCCTTCTTCGCGACGCCGATCGCGGCGTGCAGCGCGGCGCCGGTGGAGACGCCCGCGAAGATGCCTTCCTCGGCGAGGAGTTCGCGGGTGCGGCGCACCGCGTCCGCCGAGCCGACCGAGTAACGGGTGGTCAGCACGGACTCGTCGTAGAGCTCCGGGATGAAGCCCTCGTCGAGGTTGCGCAGGCCGTAGACGACGTCGTCGTAGCGCGGCTCGGCGGCCACGATCTGCACGCCCGGGACCTGCTCGCGCAGGTAGCGGCCGACGCCCATGAGGGTGCCGGTGGTGCCCAGGCCCGCCACGAAGTGGGTGACGGAGGGCAGGTCGGCGAGGATCTCCGGGCCGGTGGTGGCGTAGTGCGCGCCCGCGTTGTCCGGGTTGCCGTACTGGTAGAGCATCACCCAGTCGGGGTGCTCGGCGGAGAGCTCCTTGGCGACGCGTACGGCGGTGTTGGAGCCGCCTGCCGCCGGGCTGGAGATGATCTCCGCGCCCCACATGGCGAGCAGCTCGCGGCGCTCCTGGGAGGTGTTCTCCGGCATGACGCACACGATGCGGTAGCCCTTGAGCTTGGCCGCCATGGCGAGCGAGATGCCGGTGTTGCCGCTGGTGGGCTCCAGGATGGTGCAGCCGGGGGTGAGCCGGCCGTCCTTCTCCGCCTGCTCGATCATGTGCAGCGCGGGGCGGTCCTTGACGGAGCCGGTGGGGTTGCGGTCCTCCAGCTTGGCCCAGATCCGCACGTCGTCGGCGGGCGACAGCCGCGGCAGGCGCACCAGGGGGGTGTTGCCTACCGCGGCGAGCGGGCTGTCGTACCGCATCAGCGGGAGCCGCCGGCGACCGCCGGAAGGATCGTCACGCTGTCGCCGTCGGCGACCTTCGTGGTGATGCCGTCGAGGAAGCGGACGTCCTCGTCGTTCAGGTAGACGTTGACGAAGCGGCGGAGCTGCTCGCCCTCGACCAGGCGCTCCTTGATGCCGGCGTGCCGGGTCTCCAGGTCGTCGAAGAGCTCGCCGAGGGTGTCGCCGCTGCCTTCCACGGCCTTCTGGCCGTCGGTGTGGGTGCGCAGGATGGTCGGGATTCGGACCTCGATGGCCATGAGGATGCTCCTGTTTCGGCTGGCTGGGACGCTTCCCGGAAAGGGGCCGGAGAGCGAGTCTGGAGTGCGCCGCTGCGGGGCGCGTCGGGCGAGGCGTCCTGGGACGCGGGCGGGGTAGGCGTTCAGCCCGCCGGCCGTCTCGGCCGGGCGCCTGTCGTGCGGGCAGGCGGAACCGGTCAGCCGGCTGCGCGGCGCGGACACATCGCGCTGGCGAGGCGGCACAGGTCGACGTGCAGCCGCGCAACGAGCAGCATGCCCGGCGTCTTCTCGCTCACGTCGTGGTCAACCATGCGGTCATCGTATCGATTCCCGGTCCGGGTACTGGAACCCGGTCTCGGGATGCGGACGGACGGTGCACACCATGTGGGATGCGGCCAATCGGGACGCCCCGGCGGGCCGTGCGCCGCCGGGGCCGAGCACGGGCAAGGGGTGACGGGCGTCACGCGTACGCGTCGACGACCTCGACCTCTTCTTCGGTGATCACACCGTCCACGATCCGGTAGGAGCGGAACTGGAACGGGCCCGCGTCATCGGTGTCCGCGGTGGAGACCAGGACATAGTGCGCGTTCGGCTCGTTCGCGTACGAGACGTCCGTACGGGACGGGTACGCCTCGGTCGCGGTGTGCGAGTGGTAGATGACGACGGGCTCCTCGTCCCGGTCGTCCAGCTCGCGGTAGAGCTTGAGCAGGTCGGTGGAGTCGAATTCGTAGAACGTGGGCGAGCGTGCCGCGTTCAGCATCGGGATGAACCGCTCGGGGCGGCCCTCGGCGGGCGCCGGCGTCGGGCCCGCCAGGACCCCGCACGCCTCGTCGGGGTGGTCCTTGCGGGCGTGCTCGACGATCTGGTCGTAGAGGGCCCGGGTGATGGTCAGCATGCCGACCAGAATAAGCATCGGGCCCGTACGTACCACCAAGTGATACGTACGGGCCCGGATGCTGGACAGCGAGCGGAAGCCGTCGCCGCGGGTCAGTCCTTCTTCGCGGCGTCGACGGAGCCCCGCGCGAAGACGTTGGGGTCCCGACGCTTGATGATGAGGTAACCGATGCCCATGATCGCGGCCCAGATGGGCGCCGCGTACAGCGAGATCCGGGTGTCGGGGTCGATGCCCATCATCACGATGACCATGGCGATGAAGGCCAGCGCGAAGATCGAGGTGTACGGCGCGCCGATCGCCTTGAACTCCGACTGCGGCAGCTCGCCGCGGTTGGCCTTGGCCCGGTAGCGGAGCTGCGAGAGGAGGATGACGATCCAGGCCCACATGCCGGAGATCGTGGCGAAGGAGACGACGTAGTTGAAGGCTTCGCCCGGCCACTGGTAGTTGATCCAGACGCCGACCAGCATCATCGCGACCGAGACGCCGGTGCCGGTGGTCGGCAGGCCGTTCTTGCTGAGCCTGTCGAAGATCTTCGGGCCCTGGCCGTTGCGGGACAGGTCACGCAGCATGCGGCCGGTGGAGTACATGCCCGAGTTGGCCGAGGACAGCGCCGCGGTGAGCACGACGAAGTTCACGATGCCGGCGCCGGCCGGCAGGCCGATCTTGGCGAAGGCCGCGACGAAGGGGCTGACGCCCGGCTCGAAGACGGTCCAGCTCACGACGGACAGGATGATGATCAGCGAGCCGATGTAGAAGAGGCCGATCCGCCACGGCACGGTGTTGATCGCCTTGGGCAGGACCTTCTTCGGGTCGGTGGCCTCACCCGCGGTGACGCCGACCAGCTCGACGGCGAGGAAGGCGAACATTACGATCTGCAGGGTCATCAGCGTGCCGCCGATGCCCTTGGGGAAGAAGCCGCCGTGCGACCACAGGAGGCTGAAGGACGCGGTGTCACCGGCGTCGGAGAAGCCCAGCATGATCACGCCGAGGCCGATCAGGATCATGCCGATGATGGCGGTGACCTTGACCATGGAGAACCAGAATTCCAGCTCACCGAAGATCTTCACGGAGATCAGGTTGATCCCGAAGAGGGCGACGGTGAAGACCAGTGCGGACACCCATTGCGGGATGTCGTGATTCCAGTACTGGACGTATGTCGCGGCCGCCGTGACTTCCGTGATGCCGGTGACGACCCAGAAGAGCCAGTACGTCCAGCCGGTCACGAAGCCCATGAAGGGGCCGAGGAACTCGCGGGCGTACTCCGAGAAGGAGCCGGACACCGGGCGGTACATGAGCAGCTCGCCCAGGGCACGCATGATGAAGAAGATGACGAGCCCGACGATGGCGTAGGCCAGGATGATGCTCGGCCCGGCCTTGGAGATCGCCTTGCCCGCCCCGAGGAACAGGCCCGTTCCGATGGCGCCACCAATGGCGATCATCTGGATCTGCCGGTTTCCCAGACCGCGCTGATAGCCCTCTTCGGGGGCAGATCCCGCGGCGTCGGTGACGCCGTGCTGACTGTCGACCTGCGCTGAGGTCATGTGTGGTGCGCCTTTCTCCATTCCGACCCGGTCTGTTCCGGATCGGGTCCCGATCCCCCCGGATGGAGTCCTGCATCGCCAACGGTCGGCCGGCGCAGCGCTCCCGCGGCGACAGGGGTGGCGTCGCCGACGGCAGGTCGAGAGTTTTTACCACGACCACTTGGGATGTACTACCGGGACACCGTAGGGCACGACAGGGAAAAACCGACAAAATTCAAAAGGCGCAGGAAGGGCGGGCGCAGCAGTAATGCGATCGTTATCCGGATTTGATCGTCCGTTGAGCGAACGCATCTCCGTACGTAGTCGGGCGTACCGTCCGGGTCACGAAGGCGCCGGTCCGGGCCATGATCGCGGGGCGGCCGCCGGACCGGAAAGCGGCCCGGAAGCCGACGCCGCTCTCACTCGGGCATCAGCGTCTCGATCAGGGTTTCCTGGAGCCCGCCGAGCCAGAGGTACGCCATCGCCATCGGCTTGCGCGGGTCCTCGTCCGGCAGGCCGAGCAGCTCGCTGCCGTCGTCCTCGTCGCTGACCTCCAGCCGGGTGCCGATCGCCAGCCGCAGGTCGTTCAGCGCGCCCAGCCACTGCTGGGACTCGTCCGGCTTGAGCCGCAGCACCGCGCCCTCGGAGCCCTTGCCGCCCTCGGCGGACAGTGCGTCCAGGGAGCGGACCACCGCGAGGGCGTCCTCGCGCTTGCGGGTCCGCAGATCGTTCTCCGTGAAGCGGCGGAACTCCGCCGAGGCGGCGCGCGCGTCGTCGTCCGGCACATGGTCCGGGCCGCCGTAGGCGTCGGGGAAGAGCCGGGCCAGCGCAGGGTCGGACGGCGGCTCGCTGGGCCCCTCGGCGAAGAGCGCGTCCAGCGGGTCCTCGCCCTCGGCGGGCTCGTCGACGGGGCCCACCAGCTCCATGAGCTGGACGGCCAGGCTGCGCAGGATGGAGATCTCGACCTCGTCGAAGGCGGCTGCCGCGCCGCCGCCGGGCAGGGCTTCGAAGTGGCCGGCCATCAGCGGTCCTGCGTGAGGGTCGCCCACAGGCCGTAGCCGTGCATCGCCTGCACGTCGCGCTCCATTTCTTCGCGGGTGCCGCTGGACACGATCGCGCGGCCCTTCCGATGGACATCGAGCATGAGCTTGCGTGCCTTCTCCTTGGAGTACCCGAAGTACGCCTGGAACACGTAGGTCACGTAACTCATGAGATTGACGGGGTCATTGTGAACGACGGTGACCCAGGGGACGTCGGGTTCGGGCACCTCGAAGGGCGCCTCGGTCGTTTCAGGACGTTCGATCTCCGTCGGTGCGACACTCACGGGTCCCATGCTGCCACCCAGGAGGGGCGCGCGCACAAATGACCCGGGGAAATCGTCAATGTGACGAGTACGCGAGGTAGCATCCTCGTATGACTGCATCCTCCGGGGGATGACCCCCGGACCCCCAGCCGGTCCGGTGCGGTCTCGGGACGTCGAATTGCGAGGTAAGCGGAAGTGAACGTTGCCGATCTCGGGCTGCCGGTGGCCGTGCCGTCGACTGCGCTCTTCACCGACCAGTACGAACTCACCATGGTGCAGGCCGCGCTGCGGTCCGGCACCGCCGACCGGCGCTCGGTCTTCGAGGTCTTCACCCGGCGGCTGCCCGAGGGCCGCCGCTACGGCGTGGTCGCGGGCACCGGACGGCTGCTGGACGCGGTGGAGAACTTCCGCTTCGACGCCACCATCCTGGACTTCCTCACCGAGCGCGGCATCCTCGACGAGACCACCCGCGCGTGGCTCGCCGACTACCGCTTCCGCGGCGACATCTGGGGCTACCCGGAGGGCGAGGTCTACTTCCCCGGCTCCCCCATCCTGCGCGTCGAGGGCACCTTCGCCGAGGCCGTGCTGCTGGAGACGGTGATCCTCTCGATCCTCAACCATGACTCGGCGGTGGCCGCCGCGGCCTCCCGGATGTCGGTCGCGGCCGGCGAGCGCCCGCTGATCGAGATGGGCGCCCGGCGCACCCACGAGCTGGCCGCGGTGGCCGCCTCCCGCGCCGCGTACGTGGGCGGCTTCCACACCACCTCCGACCTCGCGGCCGGCTTCCGGTACAACATCCCGACGGCCGGCACGAGCGCGCACTCCTTCACCCTGCTGCACGACAACGAGCGGGACGCGTTCACCGCGCAGGTCGACAGCCTCGGTGCAGGAACGACTCTGCTGGTGGACACCTACGACGTCACGGAGGCGGTCCGTACCGCCGTGGAGGTGGCCGGGCCCGGCCTCGGCGCCGTCCGCATCGACTCCGGCGACCTGCTGCTGCTCGCCCACCGGGTGCGCCAGCAGCTCGACGAGCTGGGCGCGACGGACACCAGGATCGTGGTCACCAGCGACCTGGACGAGTACGCCATCGCCTCGCTGGCCGCCGCGCCCGTGGACGCGTACGGCGTCGGTACCCAGCTCGTCACCGGCAGCGGCCACCCCACCTGCTCGATGGTCTACAAGCTGGTCGCGCGCGCCGACAGCAACGGCGACGGCGCGCCGCTGCGGCCGGTCGCGAAGAAGTCCATGGGCGGCAAGGCGTCCCACGGGGGCCGCAAGTGGGCCGCGCGGCGCCCGGACGCGGACGGCGTGGCGGAGGCCGAGGTCATCGGCACGGGGCCGGTGCCGGCCGAGCTCGCGGACCGGCAGCTCATGGTGCCGCTGGTGCGCGGCGGCGAGGTGGTCGCCCGCGAGCCGCTGGATGCGGCACGCGAGCGGCACATCGCGGCCCGCGCCGGGCTCCCGATGTCCGCGATGCAGCTCTCGCGCGGCGAGGCCGTGCTGCCGACGGAGTACGTCTGAGGGGCCGCAGCGGGGGACGGCACCCCGGTACCTCGGTACGTGGGTGTCCTCGTGCGGCCGGACGGGTGACGCGGTACGCGCGGGACTTGTCCGTGCGCCGTCCCGTGCCCCCTGGCCTGCCGCGGTGTGTCCCGAACCGCCGTACAGCGCCCACTCCCGCAGCGTCGGACGAGTGGCTACCCTCGGTCACATCGGCGTTTGCCGTACCCCCCACAGCCGCCACATCCTCCCCCCATTTCCCAGCCGGAAGGCACGCACCATGCACCGGGCATTGATCGTCGTGGACGTCCAGAACGACTTCTGTGAGGGCGGCAGCCTCGCCGTGGCGGGCGGCTCGGACATCGCCGCCGCCATCACCGATCTGGTGGGTGAGGCGGCGGGCAGCGGATACCAGTACGTGGTCGCCACGCGCGATCACCACATCGACCCCGGCGACCACTTCTCCGTCCGGCCGGACTACGAGCACAGCTGGCCCGCGCACTGCGTCGCCGGCACCGAGGGCAGCGGCTTCCACCCCAATTTCGCCCCCGCGATCGTCTCCGGCGCGATCGACGCGGTCTTCTCCAAGGGCGAGCACGCCGCGGCGTACAGCGGCTTCGAGGGCGTGGACGAGCACGGCGCCTCGACGGCGGAGTGGCTGCGCGCGCACGACGTGACCGAGGTCGACATCGTCGGCATCGCCACGGACCACTGCGTGCGGGCCACGGCGCTGGACGCGGTGCGCGAGGGGTTCCGCACCCGCGTCCTGCTGGACCTGACGGCCGGCGTGGCGGCGCACACGACCGAGGCGGCGGTGGCGGAGCTGCGCGAGGCGGGGGCCGAGCTGACGGGCAAGCCGGTGGTCAGCGCGGGCTGAGCCACCGGCGGCCGGGTACGTCAGCGCGGGCTGAGCTGCTCCGGTACGGACGGGCGCAGCAGGGCCCGTATCGGGTGCCAGGACTCCGTGTCGTCCTCCGGGGCGCCGCGCCAGACGAGCCCGTCGGGGTGGTGGAGCACGGCCGTGACCTCGTCCGGCGTGGGCGGTTCGGTGTTGCCGCGCAGGTAGACGGCGCGCAGGCCGAGGTTGCGCAGCCTGGTCAGGGCGCGCGGGCGGTTCGCGGCGTGGACGAGGACGCGTACGCGATGGCCGCTGCCGCCCGGTCTGGGCAGCGAGAGGGCCACCACCACGCTTCCGCCCGGAAGCCTGATGAAGCCGGAGCCGGTCAGGGTCATGTTTCCCCCGTGCATGGTCGGTGCAGCGGTCGGTGCATGGTCGTGCGGCCGGCGCACGCCGGGTCGGGGCATGCGTCGGGAACCCCTCGTGAGACTACGTGTCAGCAAGAAGGCCGCAGGAGGCATCTAAACGCGATCGGCCGCCGCCCGCTAGAGGGCGACGACCGATACGCCTGTGACCTGCGGCTTTATTTACTTCTTAGTCGCGGGTCCGACCTGGAGGACCACCGTGGAGCCGTCGTGGGCCTCCTTGGCGATCTTGATCCGGGTGTTGGTGTCAGGAACGATCACGCCACCGGTCGGGTTGGCCTTGTCGTAGTAGACCCCGTTGCGGTCGTCGAAGACGGTCACGCCCTTCTGCGAGGCGATCTTCGCGGCCTTGCCGTCCTTGTGCAGGGTGAGCGCGTCGGTACGGGCACGGGTGAAGGTCGAGTCGTAGGTCTGGAAGCGGTTGCGCATGAGCTTGCCGTCCGCCCACTTCGTGGCCTTCGGGTGCGCGTCGACCGGGAGGATCTGGCCGGCGCCCGGGTGCTCACCGACGTTGTTGTCCGCCTGCGAGGTGTCCCACAGCCAGATCAGCACGCCGTTCTGGAAGGGGAAGTGCTCGACCCAGTTCGGCCGGGTGGAGGCGAAGCCGAAGTTGTACGGGCCGGTCTTCAGGGTCCTGTCGTACGAGACGTACTGGCGGTTCTCGGCGAGGTAGTACTGCGGGTAGTCCTTGGTGAAGGACTCGCCGATGCGCGAGAAGCCCTTGGCGGTCCATCCCGCGTCGTCGCCCTCGGCACCGTCGGTGAAGAGCGGCTTGCCGTCGGCCACGATGCTCAGCGCGTCGGCCGCGAAGCCCTTCTGGGCCACGCCGCCGTCGGTCTGGTAGCGGAACCGCAGGTCGATCTTCTTGCCCGCGTAGGCGTCCAGCGGGTAGACGAGGTCCTGGTACGCGTCGACCGTGCCGGTCAGCGCGGGCTTGTCGCCGGCGTCGCGCGGGATGGCCCGGCCATTCGCGGTGCCGTCCACCGGGGTCCAGTTGGCGCCGCCGTCCGTGGAGACCTCGGCGTACAGGTAGTCGTACTCCGCCTCGATGTCCCACCAGCCCTTGAGGTTCAGGGACGCCTTGGCCGCTCCGGTGAGGTCGACGGACCGGGTGAGGGTGTTCTTCAGGTCGTCACCCATGCCGCTCCACCACTGCTTGGCGCCCTCGGCAGGCTTCACGACCGAGGTGGTGACGGCCTTCTTCGGCAGCTCGACGACGAGCGCCTGCCTGTGCTTGGTGTTGTACTCCGCGACGCCCAGCTTGTGCGTGGACGCCGTCGCCGCCTTCGCGGTGCCGTAGTTGAGCCAGCCGAGCTGCAGCTTGTCCCAGGCGTTCATGTCGCCGGGCAGGTCGCCGATGGAGTCCTTGCCCTCGCCGAGCCAGGAGCCGGAGGACATCAGCGACCAGAAGTCGACGGAGGACTCACCGGTGCCGCTGGTGTCGTACTCGTCCGGCAGGCCCAGGTCGTGGCCGTACTCATGGGCGAAGACGCCGAGGCCGCCGTTCTCCGGCTGCATCGTGTAGTCGCCGACCCAGATGCCGGTGTCGCCGATCTGCGCGCCGCCGGCCTTGTTCTCCCCCGGGCCGGTCCGGCCGGCGTCCGTGCCGTACGCGTACCAGCGGTGCGCCCAGATGGCGTTGGTGCCCTGGACACCGCCGCCCGCGGACTCGTCCTCGCCGGCGTGCACGATCTGGAAGTGGTCGATGTAGCCGTCCGGCTCGTTGAAGTTGCCGTCGGCGTCGTAGTCGTAACGGTCCCACTGGTCGTACTTGGCCAGGTCCGTCTTGATCTGCGCGTCCGTGCGGCCCTGGGCCTTCTGGCCCTTCGCCCACTGGTTCACGCCGTCGCGGATCAGGTCCCAGGCGTTGGAGCAGTTGGTCTGGCCGCAGTAGTTGGAGCCGTAACGGGCCTCGTTCCAGTCGACCTTGACCCAGTCGGAGACCTCGCCCTCGACCGAGTAGCGGCCCGAGGACTGCTTCTCGTAGTACTTCGCCAGGGACTCCTTCTTCTTGTCGTGCGAGAAGTAGAGGTCCTGGTAGTGCTGCTGGTTGAAGTCGGGCTGCCAGTCCGTGCTGTTGTCCGTCGCACGGTCCGGCTCGGCTATCTCGTTGTGCGCGGGGCCCGGGTCGCCGCCGTACTTCTTCACCGGCGGTTTGGGGCCGTCGCCGTCCGGGTCGTACATCGTGGTGTCGTCGACCTTGGTGCCGAAGTCGACCAGGATCGTGAAGATCTTGTCGGTCTTCTCCCGGCCCAGCTCGACGTACTTGCCCTTGTCCAGCTTCACGACCTGCGAACCGCCGCGCTTCGTCGTCTCGGCGTCGCCGGAGATGACCTGCCGGAGCGCTTCCTCGCGCTGCGCTTCCTGGCGGTCGCTGAAGGGGCCCTTGAGGTCGTGGTCCACCGGCCGCTCGGCGGGCGCCGGGTCGTTGGACGGGCTCGCGGCCGGGTTACGGCCGTCGGCCTGTGCGGCCCCCGACGCGAAAACGGCCGCCCCGATCGCGGCGGTTGCCGTGGCCAGGGCGGCCGATCTGAACAGCAATCTCTGGGATCTCACGTGCGCTGTCCTCCCCTAAACAAACGGTCGTTGGTGGCATTGCACCGGAACGCCGGGGGAAAAGACAGACCTTGTTTTGAACACATCAGCGAAGTACGTTACTCGGCTCGCCATGTACGCGTATCGGACGCGTATCGGATGATGTCCGGACCGCACGGTGGACCCAACGGGCGCTCCGTGGGCGGCGGTTCGCCGGACGCATGAATCGGTGCGCCCCCCCGTGCACCGGGCCAGTGGGTCAACTCACGCTTACCGGACGTTCCGCTCGGGCAGTAAGGACCGTAGAGTCTTTTGGCGGCGCGCCAAGTCGACTGACACCCCTGATGCTTCCGAGGACGGACCCGCCATGCCTCGACCGACTGCCGCACAGCTCGCCTACGGTTCGGCCACCGTTGTGCTCTCCACCCTCGCCATGCTGCTGCTCTCGCAGACCAGGGCGGGCATCGGGGTCGCGGTCATCGCCATCGCCGGACTCGGGCTCGGCCTCCTCGTCGCGGTCACGGCGCCGCTGCCGCGCTTCGCGCGCGCCCGCCGCACGCGCGTCGCCGCCCCACAGGTACGGCCCGAGGGCTTCGTGGGACGGCGTACGTCGCCGACCCGGCCTGCCGAGGCCCGGGTCGGCGAACACTCCCGGTAAGACGCGTCCGGTAAGACGCGAGGCGGTCAGTCGGTGGAGACCACCACCGTGCGGGCCGCCTTGTCGTGCAGGCACTGCTGGTACGGCTTGTCCCAGGTGCACCACAGGACGTTGACCAGCCAGAAGATGGGGCCGCAGCAGGGGATGACCTCCGGCAGGGTGTAGACGGCGGCGCGCACCCAGCCCGCCTGGACCGTGGGGATCGCCCCGTTCTCCAGCATCGCCACCCTGATCTTCATGGCCATCTTGCCGACGGTCTGGCCCCGGGTGGTGAGCATCAGGGCTTCGTAGATCAGATAGGCCAGCATCGTGACGCCGGAGACCACGGTCTGCTTGCCGCTGTCGTCGGTGGTACCGGGGTAGTCCACGCCGCCGACGATGAACCACATGATCAGGCCGACCGGCACGCCGATGAGGATGCCGTCGATGATCCGCGCGAGCAGCCGCCGGCCGCGGCCGGCGAGCGGCGGCATCCCGGCGAGCGGATCGGGGGCGCCGTACGGGCCCTGGGGTCCGCCGCCATAGGGGCCTTGGGGCCCACCGCCGTGGGGACCTTGCGGTCCGCCGCCGTACGGGCCCTGGGGCGCGCCGCCGTACGGGTCGCCGCTGTTGGGCGGCGGCTCCTGCGGGTGCTGCGGCTTCTTGAGGAACGGGTCGTTCTCCGGCGGCTCACCGGATCCGGGCCTCGGCTCGTCGGTACTCATGGCCCGAGTCGACCGCGTACCACCGGGCGCCGCATCCGGCGTGCGCCGTTCGGAGGAAGTGCGGCGCCCCGGAGCGTGGCGCGCGCCGTGCGCGGGCGCGCTCGCGCAGTCCGGGGCGCACGCCCGCGCGCCGGTCCGGAGCCGGTGTCAGGCCCCGGGCGACGCGGCCCGGCGCTCGGCCCGGCGCTCGGCCCGGCGCGCGGCCCGGCGCTCAGCTCTCGGCGCTCAGCCCTCGGCCACGAACGTGCGGGCCGCCTTGTCGTGCCAGCACTGCCGCCAGGGCCGGTCGATCAGGCACCACAGGGCGTTCACCACGCCGATGGCCAGCGCGCCGAGCACGCCGTACACCAGCCAGCGCTTGGCCGCCGCGCCGAACCCCGGGGTGTCGTGCCCCTCGATGTCCAGCACCTGCACGCCGCAGACCTTCTTGCCCAGCGTGTGTCCCCACTTGGCGGTGGGCAGCGCCTCGATGAGCAGCCCGACGACCAGCAGGACCGCGATCACGATGGCCAGGTACCCGCTGGTCGTGCCGTCCAGGAGGTAGACCGTGGTCTGCACACCGGACTGCTTGGCGGCCTCGACCTTGGCGTCGATGTGGTCGGCCGCCGCGCTCCACAGCGGGACGACGACCCCCGCGAGCAGCGCGCACAGCACGAGCGTGTCGATCAGCCGGGCAGCGACCCGGCGGCCGAGCGGCGCGGGCCGCGCCTGGGTCTGCGCGGCCGCGAAGGGGTTGTCGACCGGCGGCTTCCAGGGGATGACGCCCTCGGGCGCGCTGCCCTGCTGCGGGGCCGCGGGGCCGGACGAAGCGGACGGGCCGGACTGCTGGGGGTAGCCGTACCCTCCGGGGCCGCCTTGCTGCGGGGCCGCGGGGGCCTGCTGCGGGTAGCCGTACCCGCTCTGCTGGGGAGCCGCGGGGCCGGACTGCGGGTAGCCGTAACCACCCTGCCGGTCGGCCGGCTGCGGGTAGCCGTAGCCGGCCTGGCCGGGGACGGAGGGGCCGTTCTGCTGCGGATAGCCGTAGCCGGGGGCGGGCTGCTTCGGGGCGGCCGGCGGCTGCGCGGCCGCGGGGCCGGCCGCCGGCGCCGACCGGTCGGGGCCCGGCTGCGCGCCGCCGCGGTCGATCCGGATCGCCATCGTGCCGTCGGCGACGGGCGTGCCGGGGCCCATCGCGCGGATGGCCATGGTGCCGTCGCTGCGGGCACCGGCGGCGCCTTCCTGGCTCGGGCGTGCCTGACCGGAAGCCTCCTGACCGGAACCTTCCCGCGCGGCCGCGGCGGCGTCCTCGCGCGGCGCGTCGCCCCACGCCTGGGCCTCGGCCGGCGCGCCCGGGGCCGCGCCCTCGCGCTGCGGCGGGACCGAGCCCCAGGACACCAGCTGGTCCTGCTCGCCGCCGAAGCCGGCCTGGTGGGAGGCGTCGGCCTGCCAGGAGGCGCCCGCATCGGGGCCCGTGCCGTGCAGCCGCTGCGGGTCGTCCCACGCGGTGGCGGCGGACGGCACGTCCACCTCGCCGCGGTCGCGCATCGCGAGCGCCGCGCCCTCGGGGTCCTCCCCGTCGACCTGTCCGGAGTCCTCCTCCTCGTCGAAGAAGACCGGGCCGGTCTCCTCGGCGGTGGGCGGCTGCCCGGCGGCGGACGGCGCCGCCGGACCCGGCTCGGCCGCGGCACCCGCCGGCGGAGCCGGCATCTCCTCGCCGTCGGCCGGCGCCGGGCGGCTGGTGCCGGGCACCCAGGAGGCGCCGTTCCAGTACCGGATGTAGCCGGGGATGGACGGATCCGGGTAGTACCCAGGCGTGGGGCTGCCGCCGGCGGATCCTGACGAAGGCGCGCTCATGTCCAAAATCCCGTATCTGTGTTCAGGCCGGAGGGGGCTGACGTGGTGGAGCTACTGCAGTCTGCCGCAACACAGCGACCACATCTATCAGACGGGGGGTGATCGCCGGGTATGTCCGGGCGCCGGACCCCTCGGAAGGGGGTTGTGAAAAAAGTTGTACGAAGTCGCGTAATGGTCCGGGAGCTACTGCCTCTATCCCTGTGCGGGCGGTGTTCACGGGGTGCCCGCACCGGAACGTAGAGAGGCGTGACTCATGCACACCGTGGTGGAACGAGAGCTGGAACTGGGTCTGGTGCTGTCGCCGGAGCGCAGCGTCGCGGTGCCGGCCCGGCTGACCTACCGTACCGACGACCCCTATGCCGTCCACGTCGCCTTCCACATCGGCTCCGACTCCCCCGTCAACTGGACGTTCGCCCGCGAGTTGCTCGTGGAGGGCGTCTTCCGGCCGTGCGGCCACGGGGACGTGCGGGTGTGGCCGACCAAGCTCGACGGGCGCAGCCTGGTCTGCATGGCGCTGAGCTCGCCGGACGGCGACGCGCTGCTGGAGGCGCCGGCCACCGCGGTCTCGGCGTGGCTGGAGCGCACGCTGCGGCTGGTGCCGCCGGGCACCGAGGAGGAGCACCTCGGGATCGACAAAGGGCTGAGCGAGCTGCTGGCGCCGGCCGCGCGCGACGAGCTGTGGCTGAGCGACCCGTGGCCGTCGGACGAGTCGCCGGAGAGCGGCGCGTAGTACGTGCGGTTCCGCCCCGGTGGTGCAGTGGAATGTTCAACCACTCCGGCGCGTTGCCGCCACCATGACCGAGACGTACTACACGCACGGCACCCCCGCCGAGCGCTGGGACCGTGCGGGACTCTTCTTCGACGCCAAGGACTACACGACCGCGGCGCACATCCTCGAGGGCCTCGTCGACGAGATGCCCGAGCTGGTCGCGCCGCGGCTCCTCCTCGCCCGTGCCTACTACCACTCCGCGCGACTCCTGCGCGCCGAGGCCGAACTGCGCGCGGTCCTGGAGCGGGACCCCGTCGAGAGCTACGCCCAGCTCATGCTCGGGCGTACTCTCCAGCGGCAGGGCCGCGACGCCGAGGCCGCTCCTTACCTGCGGATCGCCGCGGCGATGACGGGCGACCCGGACATCGTCTGACCGACGGGTGACGGCCCCGCCGTCGGAGTGCCGATGGTCCCCCGGGCGCGGCGCCATCGTGGTTGCTCGCGCAGTTCCCCGCGCCCCTACGGGGCGCTCAGCCCCGGTACGTCTCCAGCAGCCGCAGCCACACCTCGCTGATCGTCGGATAGGCCGGGACGGCGTGCCAGAGCCGGGAGATGGGGACCTCGCCGGCCACCGCGACCGTCGCGGAGTGCAGCAGCTCGCCGATGCCCGGGCCGACGAACGTGACGCCGAGCAGCACCTCGCGGTCCAGGTCGACGACCATGCGGGCGCGGCCGCGGTACCCGTCCGCGTACAGGCTCGCGCCCGCCACGCCGCCCAGGTCGACGTCGACGCTGCGGACGCGGTGGCCCGCGCGCTCGGCCTCCTCCGCGGTCAGCCCGACCGAGGCCGCCTCGGGGTCGGTGAAGACCACCTGCGGGACGGCGGCGCTGTCGGCGGTCGCGGCGTGCGCGCCCCAGGGGTCGGTCTCCAGGAGGGGTACACCCTGGGCGCGCGCCGCGATGGCCGCGCCCGCGATGCGGGCCTGGTACTTGCCCTGATGCGTGAGGAGGGCGCGGTGATTGACGTCGCCGACCGCGTACAGCCAGCCCCCTTCGACCGCCGTCACCCGGCAGCTCTCGTCCACCTCCAGCCAGCTCCCCGGCTCCAGGCCCACGCTCTCCAGGCCGAGATCGTCGGTGCGCGGCGCGCGTCCGGTGGCGAAGAGCACCTCGTCGGCCTCGACCCGGTCGCCGCCGCTGACGGTGAGGGTGACCGGGCCGTCCGGGTCGGGGCGGTGCACCTCCTCGACGGAGGTGCCCATACGGATGTCGGCGCCGCCTTCCTTCAGGGCCTCGGCCACCAGCTCACCGGCGAACGCTTCCATCCGCTCCAGCAGGCCGAAGCCCCGTACGAGCATCGTGACCCGGGAGCCCAGCGCCTGGAAGGCGGTCGCCATCTCCACGGCGACCACGCCGCCGCCGACCACCGCGAGCCGCTCCGGCACCGACTGCGCGCTGGTCGCCTCGCGGCTGGTCCAGGGCTTGGCCGTGTCCAGGCCCGGCAGGCCGGGGAGCGCGGCGCGGCTGCCCGTGCAGACCACGACGGCGTGCCGGGCGGTGAGCTCCGGGCCGCCGTCGACGGTCACCCGTTTGGGCCCGGCCAGCCGGCCCCGGCCGCGCACCAGGTCGATGCCGGCCGAGTCCAGCCACTCGACCTGGCCGTCGTCCTTCCAGTGCGAGGTGAAGGCGTCGCGGTGGGCGAACACGGCGCGGGCGTCGAGCGGCCCGGCCACCGCGTCCTGCAGGCCGGGCACCCGGCGGGCGTCGGCGCGCGCGGTGACCGGCCGCAGCAGCGCCTTGGACGGCATGCACGCCCAGTACGAGCATTCGCCGCCGACCAGCTCGTTCTCCACGATGACGGCGCTCAGGCCGAGGGCGTGCGCGCGGTCGGCGACGTTCTCACCGACCGGGCCCGCGCCCAGCACCACGACGTCGTACTCCCTGCTCTTCGCTGCGGGTTCTGCGGTCTGTGCCATCGGCGCTCTCGCTCCCTGCGTCGGGCTGTTCCGGCGATGGACGGTCGTCGGGCCCATCCTCCGCCCGCGGGCCCGCCAGGGCCACAGGGCGACCGGCCGGTCAGCGTATTCGCGCCTCGACCGCTTCCTTGGCCTCGGCCAGCCCGGCGCCCGTCAACTGCCGGTACCGCTTGATCGCCTCGATCTTGCGGTCCCGGCGGAGCAGGTCGTCGACCTCGGCCAGCTCGGGGCGGTCGTCGGCGATGCCGTGGTGGGCAAGGAGGAGATCCAGGCGACGCTCCGTCTCGCGCAGGCGCCGCTCCAGACGCTTGGCACGGCTGTCGGAGAAGCTGTTGAGCAGCAGAAGCACGAGGATGACCAGCGTCGCCGACATCAATGCGTTGTCCATGGCAGGACTGTACGGGCTGCCACTGACAACGGCCCCAAGTCCCCTGTTCAGAAGACCTTTCCGGGGTTCAGCAGCCCGTGCGGGTCGAAGGCCTGCTTGATGCCGCGGTGCAATTCCAGCGAGACCGGGCCCAGTTCGCGGGCCAGCCAGTCCTTCTTCAGTATGCCGACGCCGTGTTCGCCGGTGATCGTGCCGCCCAGCTCCAGGCCGAGCCCCATGATCTCGTCGAAGGACTCGCGGGCCCGCCGGGACTCGTCGGGGTCGGCCGCGTCGAAGCAGACGGTGGGGTGGGTGTTGCCGTCGCCCGCGTGCGCGCAGACGCCGATGGTCAGGTCGTACTTCTCGGCGATGGCGGCGCAGCCGTTGAGCAGGTCGGCGAGGCGGGAGCGGGGTACGCAGACGTCGTCGATCATGGTGGCCGTCTTCACCGCCTCGAGGGCGGTGAGGGTGAGCCGGCGGGCCTGGAGCAGCAGGTCGGACTCGGCGGCGGTCTCGGCGGGGACGACCTCGGTGGCGCCGGCGGCCTCGCACAGCGCGCCGACGGCGGCCAGGTCGGCGGACGGGTCCGGGCTGTCGAAGGCCGCGAGCAGCAGCGCCTCGGTGGAGTCCGGCAGGCCCATGTTGGCCATCGCGTTGACCGCGCGGATGCTCGTACGGTCCATCAGCTCCAGCAGCGAGGGGGCGTGGCCGCGGGCCATGATCTCGCAGACGGCCGCGCACGCGGCGTCCGTGGAGGGGAACTCCGCCGCCAGCGCGAGCTGCTGCGGCGGCTCGGGCCGCAGTCCGAGGACGGCGCGTACGACGATGCCGAGGCTGCCCTCGGAGCCGACGATGAGCCGGGTGAGGTCGTAGCCGGCGACGCCCTTGGCGGTGCGCCGGCCGGTCTGCAGGAGGCGCCCGTCGGCGAGCACGACGTCCAGGCCGAGCACGTACTCGGCGGTGACGCCGTACTTCACGCAGCACAGGCCGCCGGACGCGGTGCCGATGTTGCCGCCGATGGAGCACATTTCCCAACTGGAGGGGTCCGGCGGGTAGTACAGGCCGTGTTCGTTCACGGCGCGGGAGAGGGTGGCGTTGATGACGCCGGGCTCGACGACCGCGATCCGGTCGACGGGGTTGATCTCCAGGATCCGGTCCATCTTGGTCAGCGAGAGCACGATGCAGCCGTCGGAGGCGTTGGCGGCGCCGGACAGGCCGGTGCGGGAGCCCTGCGGGACGACGGGCACGCGCAGCTCGGTGGCGGTGCGCATGACGTGCTGGACCTGCTCGACGGTGCGCGGCAGGACGACGACGGCGGGAATGCCGGCTTCGCAGAAGCTGGCCATGTCGTTGGCGTAGGAACCGGTGACGTCCGGGTCGGTGAGGACCGCCTCTTCGGGGAGTCCGGCACGCAGCTGTGCGATGAGGTCCATGGCGCCAGCCTTGCATCTATGTTGCATACACGGAAGATCGCGGAAGTAACTTCCGCTCTTGCGGCTAAACCGCCGCCGCTCTCGCGGACCCCACACTCGCCGTGGGGCCCTCAATTGATGGTTGCGGTACTCGTCGGGTACGACGGAGGCCCCGTCCGGCAGCGATCGGGCGGGGCCTCCTCCGATCGGTCACAAATTCCCGCGCTTCTCCTGCTCGCGCTCGATCGCCTCGAAGAGGGCCTTGAAGTTGCCCTTGCCGAAGCCCATCGAGCCGTGCCGTTCGATCATTTCGAAGAAGACGGTCGGGCGGTCCTGGACCGGCTTGGTGAAGATCTGCAGGAGGTATCCGTCCTCGTCGCGGTCGACGAGGATCTTCAGCTCGCGCAGCGTCTCCACGGGGACGCGGGTCTCGCCTGCCCAGTCGCCGAGGGTGTCGTAGTACGAGTCGGGGGTGTCCAGGAACTCCACGCCGGCCGCGCGCATCGAGCGCACCGTGGCGACGATGTCGTTGGTGGCGAGCGCGATGTGCTGGACGCCGGCGCCGCCGTAGAACTCCAGGTACTCGTCGATCTGCGACTTCTTCTTCGCGATCGCGGGCTCGTTGATCGGGAACTTGACCTTGCGGGTGCCGTCCGCGACGACCTTGGACATCAGCGCGGAGTACTCGGTGGCGATGTCGTCGCCGACGAACTCCTTCATGTTCGTGAAGCCCATGACCTTGTTGTAGAAGGCCACCCACTCGTTCATCTTCCCGAGCTCGACGTTGCCGACGCAGTGGTCGATGGCCTGGAAGAACCGTTTCGCCGGGGGCTCGACGATCGGGTCGGCCGCGACGAAGCCCGGCAGGTACGGGCCGTCGTAACCGGACCGCTCGACCAGGGTGTGCCGGGTCTTGCCGTACGTCGCGATGACCGCGCGCACGACCGTGCCGTGCTCGTCCTTGGCCTCGTACGGCTCCTCGATGCCGCGCGCGCCGTGCTCGACCGCGTAGGCATACGCGGCGCGGGCGTCGGGGACCTCGATGGCCAGGTCGATCACGCCGTCACCGTGCGCGGCGACGTGGTCGGCGAGGAAGCGGCCCCACTCGGTCGAGGGCTTGATGACGGAGGTGAAGACGAAGCGGGCGCCGCCGGACTCCAGGACGTAGGAGGCGGTCTCGCGGCTGCCGTTCTCCGGCCCTGAGTACGCGACGCGCTTCATGCCGAAGGCCGTGGAGTAGTAGTGCGCGGCCTGCTTGGCGTTGCCGACGGCGAAGACGACGGCGTCCATCCCCTTCACCGGGAAGGGGTCCGCCTGCGCTGCCGTACCGGGTGAATGATCGATGGTCTCAGTCATGGCGGCAGGCTCCCTCCGAACCACAAGGTGCGCAACAGTTTGCGTTTCATCTGCGCATATTGATCAGCGACTGGCCAGTACTCTCGGGCGATCTGTACAGCATGACCACCGGAAGGGGACCTATGGCGATCGATCATTTGGACGGTCGGCTGATCCAGCTCCTCGCAGAGGAGCCGCGGATCGGCGTACTGGAGGCGTCCCGCCGGCTCGGTGTCGCGCGCGGCACGGTGCAGGCGCGGCTGGACCGCCTTCAGTCCAATGGAGTGATCCGGGGATTCGGCCCCGATGTGGATCCGGCGGCGCTGGGCTATCCGGTGACCGCTTTCGCCACCTTGGAGATCAAACAGGGCCAAGGCGCGGACGTTCGTAATCATTTGGCAACCGTCCCTGAGGTCCTTGAGCTGCATACAACGACTGGACATGGGGACATGCTCTGCAGATTGGTTGCACGTTCCAACGCCGATCTGCAACGTGTCATCGACCGGGTTGTCGGCTTTGATGGCATCATGCGGGCCTCGACCGCGATTGTCATGGAAAATCCGGTTCGGCTGCGCATCATCCCCCTGGTGCAACAGGCGTCGGGGGACTGACCGAGGAGACGCCGAGTGAGCTTCTGGGAGTACGTCACCGGCCGGCACACCCAGCTACTGATCGACACGTATCAGCACGCCAGCGCGGTGTTCCAGTGCATGGTCCTCGCCACCCTCATCGGGGTGCTCATCGGCGTCCTCACCTACCGCAGCGAGTGGGTGGGCAACCTCGCCACCACGGCGACCGCGACGATCCTGACCATCCCCTCGCTGGCCATGATCGGCCTGCTCATCCCCATCGTCGGCCTGGGCGTCGCGCCCACGGTCGTCGCCCTCACTCTGTACGGGCTGCTGCCGATCGTCCGTAACGCCGTCGTCGGCCTGCGCGGGGTGGACCCCACGCTGGTCGACGCGGCGAAGGGCATCGGCATGTCCCGGGCCGCCCGGCTGTTCAAGGTCGAACTGCCGCTCGCCTGGCCGCCCATCCTGACCGGCATCCGGGTCGCCACCCAGATGCTGATGGGCATCGCCGCCATCGCCGCGTTCGCCTCCGGCCCCGGCCTCGGCAACGAGATCTTCCGCGGCATCGCCTCCCTGGGCAGCGCCAACGCGCTGAACCAGGTCCTCGCGGGGACCCTCGGCATCGTGGTCCTCGCGCTCCTCTTCGACGCCGCCTACGTCCTCATCGGACGCCTGACCATCCCGAGGGGGATCCGTGCCTGAGCAGACCACAACGGGCGCCGCCATCCAGCTGGAAGACCTCACCAAGCGCTATCCGGGCAGCGCGGTCCCGGCGGTGGACGACGTCACCATGGACATCAAGGCCGGCGAGATCGTGATCCTCGTCGGGCCGTCCGGGTGCGGCAAGTCCACCACCCTGAAGATGATCAACCGGCTGATCGAGCCCACCTCGGGCCGCATCAGGATCGGCGACGAGGACGTCACCGACATGGACCCGGTCCGGCTGCGCCGCAAGGTCGGCTATGCGATCCAGTCCTCCGGCCTCTTCCCGCACATGACGGTCGCCCAGAACATCGCGCTGGTCCCGAAGATGGTCGGCTGGTCCCGGGCGAAGATCAAGAACCGGGTCGAGGAGATGCTGGACCTGGTCGGCCTGGACCCCCGCGAGTTCCACGGCCGCTACCCCCGCCAGCTCTCCGGCGGCCAGCAGCAGCGCGTCGGCGTGGCCCGCGCGCTCGCCGCCGACCCGCCCGTCCTCCTGATGGACGAGCCGTTCGGCGCGGTCGACCCGATCACCCGCGACCACCTCCAGGACGAGCTGATCCGGCTCCAGCACGAGCTGCACAAGACGATCGTCTTCGTCACCCACGACTTCGACGAGGCCATCAAGCTCGGCGACCGGATCGCCGTCCTGCGCGAGCGCTCGCACATCGCCCAGTTCGACACCCCCGAGGCCATCCTCACCAACCCCACCGACGACTTCGTGTCCGGCTTCGTGGGCGCGGGCGCGGCCCTGAAGCGGCTGAACCTCACCCGCGTCCGCGACGTGGAGATCGTGGACTTCCCCACCGCCACCATCGAGGACCCGCTGCAGTCCATCTTCGACAAGCTGCGCGACGGCGCCAGCAACGAACTGCTGCTGCTGGACCGGCACAACCGGCCGTACAAGTGGCTGCGCCGCGGCGACCTCACGCTGGCCAAGGGCTCGCTCGCCCGGGCCGGCACGCTGGTGCACGACACGGTCACCCGGGACGCCACGCTGCGGGACGCGCTGGAGGCGGTACTCACCGACAACGCGGGCCGGGTCGCGGTCACCGGGCGGCGCGGCGAGTACACCGGCGTCGTCGACATGGCGACGCTGATGAACAACGTCCACGAGCTGCTGGACGCGGACCGGCTGGACGCCATCGAGCACCGGCACGAGCTGGAGGAACAGCGCGCCCAGCAGACCCGCCGGGAGCAGGAGGGCACCGACAGCGCCCGCGGGGCCTCGGCATGAGCCCGCGCGAGGAGCGGACCCCGCGGGAGACCCGCCCGCCGGGCGAGCACGAGGTCATGGGGCTGGCCTTCCGGGACGAGGTGCGCGGCGGCGAGCGCGAGCAGGAGCCGCCTCCCCCGCCCCCGCGGCAGCCGAACCGCATCACCTGGCAGAAGGCCACCTTCCTGCCGTTCGTCCTGCTCGCCGCGCTGCTCGCCACCTGGCTGTGGTTCCGCGGCGCGCACCTGGACTCCATCGCCCACCAGGCCGTCGACGACGGCAAGGTGTGGCTGGCGCTGCGCCAGCACATCTGGCTGACCGCGGTCTCCACCTTCTTCGTACTGATCATCGCGATCCCGCTGGGCATCGCGCTGACCCGGGCGAAGCTGCGCAAGGCGACCCCGGCGGCGATGGCGGTCGCCAACCTCGGCCAGGCCATCCCGGCGCTGGGTCTGCTGGTGCTGCTGGTCATCTGGCTGGGCGTCGGCCCCCGGGCCGCGATCATCGGCATGATCATCTACGCCGTGCTGCCCGTACTGGCCAACACCATCGCCGGGCTGCAGGCCATCGACCCCACCCTCACCGAAGCGGCGCGCGGCGTCGGCATGTCGCCGCTGGGCGTGCTCACCAAGGTCGAACTGCCGCTGGCGGTACCGCTGATCCTGGCCGGCGTGCGCAACGCGCTGGTGCTGAACGTGGGCACCGCCACCCTCGCCACGTTCGGCGGCGGCGGGGGCCTGGGCGACCTGATCTCGGCGGGCATCGTCACCCAGCGCATGCCGGTGCTGGTCCTCGGTTCCGTACTGACCATTGCGCTGGCCCTGCTGGTCGACTGGCTGGCATCGCTCGCCGAAATGCTGATGCGGCCGCGCGGCCTGGAGGGGACGACCTGATGGGGAACCGGCGTACGTACCGGAGCACCGCCCTCGCGGCGGCCGGGACGCTCCTCGCGACGCTCGCGCTCGGCGGCTGCGGCCTGGTCAGCGGCAGCCCGATGACGGACGAGGTCGAGCCCGGCAAGGACGCGGGCTATCAGGGTCAGCCGCTCAAGGGCGCGGAGCTGACGGTGACGTCCAAGGAGTTCACCGAGCAGATCGTGCTCGGCCAGATCATGGGACTGGCCCTGAAGGCGGCCGGTGCCACGGTGGTGGACAAGACCAACATCCAGGGCTCGATCGGCGCCCGTGAGGCGGTCACCTCCGGCACGGCCGACGGCAGTTACGAGTACACGGGCACTAGCTGGATCACCTACCTCGGCAACACCGAGCCCATCCCCGACGAGCGCAAGCAGTGGGAGGCGGTGAAGGCCGCCGACAGGAAGAAGGACCTGGTCTGGCTGCCGTACTCCGAGCTGAACAACACCTACGCGCTGGCACTGCTCCCCTCCGACCAGAAGAAGTACGGCGTCTCGACCCTCTCGGACCTGGCCGGGCTGCTGAAACGGAACCCGGACGCGGTCACGCTGTGCGTGGAGAACGAGTTCGCGACCCGTAACGACGGCCTGCCCGGCATGGTCAAGAAGTACGGCCTGAAGATCCCGTCCGGGAACATCAAGCGGATGTCGGCCGGCGTCATCTACACCCAGGTCAAGAAGGGCGGCACCTGCACCTTCGGCGAGGTCTACACGACCGACGGGCGCATCCAGGCGATGGGCCTGAAGACGCTCGCGGACGACAAGCACTTCTTCCCGAACTACAACGCGGCGCCGCAGATGTACGCGCCGACGATGAAGAAGTACCCGGCCATCGCGGACGTGCTCGATCCGATCACCAAGGCGCTGGACAACAAGACGGCACAGCGGCTCAACGGCAAGGTCGACGTGGACGGCGAGGACCCGCACGAGGTCGCCAAGGACTGGCTGGTGCAGGAGGGCTTCATCACGGAGGGGACGGGCTGAGGAGCTGTGGCGGTACGAGGTGCCCGGCTGTTCAGCAGCCGGGCACCTTGCCGCCGGAGTTCAGGGCCTTGAGCGCGTCAACCGCGCTGGTCAGCGTGGTGATGGGGATCAGCCGCATGTCCTTCGCGAGGTTGGCGCGGGCGTCGGAGCACTCGGCGCGCGGCACGAGGAAGTACTTCGCGCCCTCGCGGTGCGCGGCCTGCGTCTTCAGCGCCACGCCGCCGACCGGGCCGACCTTGCCGTCGGCGGTGATCGTGCCGGTACCGGCGATGGACCGGCCGCCGGTCAGGTCGTGGCCCGCGCCGTCCCCGTCGATCGTGTCGATGATCCCCAGCGTGAACATCAGGCCGGCGCTCGGGCCGCCCACGTCCGCCAGCTTCAGGTCGACCCGTACGTCCTTCGGAGAGCGGTGCAGGTACCGCAGGGCTGCCTCGACCGCCGCGTCCTGCGACTGCTTCATCTGCGCGGCGTTGTGCTTCGCGACCTCTTCGGTGCTGTCGCCGACCGGGTAGACCGCGTCGCGCGGCATCACGGCCTCGTCGCGGCGGAACCAGCCCTTGAGCACGTCCGGCAGGTGCGCCGAGACTTGGGGGCCGGTGGCGACGATGGCCGTCATCCGCAGCTCGCCGCTGGTCTTCCGGGCCTTGGCGCCGTGCACGGTGATGACCGGCTCGCCCTTGTGCTTGCCGAGCACGTTCGCGGCCGGCCCCGGGTAGGCGACCGAGAACGGCAGCGGTACGAAGGCGGCGACGGCGAGGAGCGCGATGACGAGGGCGGAGCAGACCGCCAGGGCGCGGGCGCGAGAAGACACCCCGCCACCCTAGATGACCACCGTCACCGCAGTGCCTCCGCCACCTCCTTGGCCGCCTCGACGACGCGGGCGCCGACCCGTTCCGGTACGACGTCGGCGAGGAGCACCACGCCGACGCTGCCCTCGATGCCGCTGACCCCGAGCAGCGGCGCCGCGGCGCCGCTCGCGCCGGCCTCCAGCTCGCCGTGGGTCAGCGCGAGCCCGTCGCCTTCCGTGCAGCCCTGCCGGGCGGCCAGGATGGCCCGGCCCGCGGCCCCGCGGTCCAGCGGGTGCCGGAACCCGGCACGGTAGGCGACGTGGTAGTCCGTCCAGGTCGGTTCGACGACGGCGACGGCCAGCGCTTCCGTACCGTCGACGAGCGTGAGGTGGGCCGTGGCACCGAGGTCCTCGGCCAGCGAGCGCAGCGCGGGCAGCGCGGCCTCGCGGACCAGGGGGTGCACCTGGCGGCCCAGGCGCAGCACGCCCAGCCCCACCCTGGCCCGGCCGCCGATGTCGCGGCGGACCAGCGCGTGCTGTTCCAGGGTGGCCAGCAGCCGGTAGACGACGGTCCTGTTGACGCCGAGCTTGTTGGAGAGCTCGGTAACGGTCAGGCCGTGATCGGTATCGGCGAGCAGCTTGAGGACACGCAGTCCTCGGTCGAGCGTCTGGGAGGTCTCCGCGGTCACGACGCCCCCTCCTCGGGTGAGTGGCGGCTCTAGGGGGAGGTCGCGCTGCCGGTCCCACGGCAGCGCTGACGAGGCCGCCGGTTCGGCACCGGCTGCGCTCCGCGGCGGCGCTGCCACGGGGCGTGTTCGTGACGGGGACAGTAGCGATCCAGTCCGGTCAGCGGAAGAGTCCGTCCAGAATCCGGTCTTAGCTGACCGCTCTATCCGCATTGGTCCCGGCGTGACGACACCCAATGCCACGGAGAAGAGGGCGATCCCCGTCTCGGGGCCGCCCTCTCCTGTACTTCTCGGACGCTCACCGCATCCGCGTGGCCCACTCCTGGACCTTCTTGATCCGCTCCCGGATCTGCCCGGCGGTGGCCTCCGCGCTCGGCGGTCCGCCGCACACCCGGCGCAGCTCGTTGTGGATCACCCCGTGCGGCTTACCGCTCTGGTGCACATACGCGCTGACCAGCGTGTTGAGCTGCTTCCGCAGCTCCAGCAGCTCCTTGTGGGTGACCACGGGACGCCGCTCGGCCGGCAGCTCCAGCAGGTCCGCCTCCTCGGCGGGCCGCTTCTTGCTGTGCGCGATCTGCCGGGCCTGCCGCTTCTGCAGCAGCATCTGCACCTGGTCCGGCTCCAGCAGCCCGGGGATGCCGAGGTAGTCCTGCTCCTCTTCGCTCCCCGCGTGCGCCTGCATGCCGAACTCGGCGCTGTTGTAGAGCACCCGGTCGAAGACCGCGTCGGACTCCAGCGCCTCGAAGGAGAACTGCTCCTGCTCGCCGGTGTCCTCGTCCTGCTCCTTGTTCGCCTCGTCCATCTCCTGCTCGGACTCGGCGTACGGGTCTTCCTCGCCGTCCTTCTTCGGCTTGTCGAGCACGTGGTCGCGCTCGACCTCCATCTCGTTGGCGAAGCCGAGCAGCATGGGCACGGTCGGCAGGAAGACCGAGGCCGTCTCGCCGCGCCGCCGCGACCGCACGAAACGGCCCACGGCCTGCGCGAAGAACAGCGGTGTGGAGATCGTCGTGGCGTACACGCCGACCGCAAGCCGCGGCACGTCGACGCCCTCCGACACCATCCGGACCGCGACCATCCACCGGTCGTCGGAGTGCGAGAAGTCGTCGATGCGCTTCGATGCGCCGGTGTCGTCGGAGAGGACGAGCGTCGCCTTGTGGCCCGTTATCTCCCGGATCAGCTTCGCGTACGCGCGCGCCTGCTCCTGGTCGGAAGCGATCACGAGCGCGCCCGCGTCCGGAATGGACTTCCGTACCTCCGACAGCCGCTGGTCCGCGGCGCGGAGCACGTTCGGCATCCACTCGCCGCGCGGGTCCAGCGCGGTGCGCCACGCCTGCGACACGGCGTCCTTGGTCATCGGCTCGCCCAGCCGCGCCTCGATCTCGTCGCCGGCCTTGGTCCGCCAGCGCATGTTGCCGCTGTAGGACATGAAGATGACGGGGCGGACGACGCCGTCGGCCAGCGCGTTCCCGTAGCCGTACGTGTAATCCGCCGAGCTGCGGCGGATGCCGTCGTTCCCCTCCTCGTACGTCACGAAGGGGATCGGGTTGGTGTCCGAGCGGAAGGGCGTACCGGTCAGCGCGAGCCGCCGGGTCGCCGGCTCGAACGCCTCCTGGCACGCCTCGCCCCAGGACCGGGAGTCACCGGCGTGGTGGATCTCGTCGAGGATGACGAGCGTCTTGCGCTGCTCGACGCGGTTGCGGTGCAGCATCGGCCGGACGCCCACGCCCGCGTACGTCACGGCCACGCCGTGGTACTCGCGGCTCAGCGGCCCGGCGCTGTACTCCGGGTCCAGCTTGATGCCCAGCCGCGCGGCCGCCTCCGCCCACTGCTTCTTCAGGTGCTCGGTGGGCGCGACCACGGTGACCTGCTGCACGACGTGGTGGTGCAGCAGCCAGGAGGCGAGGGTGAGCGCGAAGGTGGTCTTGCCCGCGCCGGGGGTCGCGACCGCGAGGAAGTCCCGCGGCTGGGTCTCGATGTACTTGTCCATCGCACCCTGCTGCCAGGCGCGCAGCTTGTTCGCGGTACCCCAGGGGGCCCGTCCCGGGAAGGCCGGGGACAGGTGCTGGTTGTTCATGGCGCTGGTGGTAGTACTCACGGTCTCCGTCGGCTGGCTCGGCGATCGGCAACCGCGTCAGCGTACCCGTGCCGTCTCGTCCGCCGGGGAATTCGGGCCGGGCGGCGGAGCGGGTGCGACTCAGCTCACACCGCCGGCTCCGGTGCCGGTTCCGGTACCGGCTGCGTGTCCGGCGCGGGCCGCAGCCGGGTCGCCACGTATGCGCCGACCAGCGCGACCAGGGACATCGCGGCGAAGACGGCGGCGAAGGCGGCCGGATGCGTGGCGACCGGATGCGCGGCGGCGGACGCACCGGCGTGCACGCCGGGTTGAGCGGTGGCGACCGCGCCGCCGCCGAAGGCGATGAAGAGGATGCCGCTGATGCCGACGAACGTGATGTTGCCCAGCGCGTCGGACACCTGGAGCGAGGCGGAGTTCCGCCCCGCGTCCTCGGGGCGCGACAGCTTGAGCAGCAGCACGCTGCCGCTGGAGATCGTCAGCCCCATCCCGAACCCGGCGATGATCCAGGCGAGCGCCACGACGCCGGCCGGAACGGTCTCGATGAGCGCCAGCGGTACGAGGGCGACGGCCAGGGCCATCAGCAGCATCCCGAGGCACATCAGCCGCTCACGGTACGGCTCCAGCCGCGGGCGGCTCTGCGCGTACGAGCCGAGCGCCCAGGTCAGCCCGCCGCCGGTGAGCGAGAGCCCCGCGAGCGTCGGGCTCAGCCCCCGCTGGGTCACCAGCATCAGCGGCACGAAGCTCTCCGCGGCGAGCAGCGCGCCGGCCGCGAGCCCGCGGATGAGGACGACGGAGGGCAGCCCGCGCGCGGCCCGGAACGTGCCCTTGGGGAGCAGCCGCAGGACGGACGGCACGAGGAGGGCCAGCCCGGCGGCCGCGGGCAGCAGCGCGAGCGGGCGCAGGTCCTGCCCGGCGTACTGGAGCAGCCCGGCACCGGCGGCGACGGCGAGGGCGAGGAGGATGCGGCGGCGGTCCAGCGGCGCGGCGCCATCCGCCGTGCGGGGCAGCTTGCGCAACGCCGGAAGCATGACGGCGAGCGGCAGCAGCACCAGCACCGGTATGGACAGGAACACCCAGCGCCATCCCACCTGCTCGGTGACCGTCCCCGAGACCACCGGCCCGACGATCACCGGCAGTACCCAGGCCGCCGAGAACGACGCGAGGACGGCCGGCCGCAGCCGCTCCGGATACGCCCGGCTCACGACCACGTACAGCGCGACGATCACCAGCCCGCCGCCCAGCCCCTGCACCGCGCGCCCCGCCACGAACGTCCACATCGTCGGCGCGGCACCCGCCAGCACCAGCCCGCCACCGAAGGTGAAGATGCCGCTGAACAGCGGCGCGAGCGGCCCGTTCCGGTCGCACCACGCACCCGACAGCGCCATCGAGAACAGGCTCGCCGTGAAGTACGCGGAGAAGGCGAACGCGTACAGCTCGATCCCGTCCAGCGCCCGCGCGGCCACCGGCATCGCCGTGTTCACCGCGCTCGCCTCGAACGCGATCAGCGAGACGACGGAGATGATGCCGAGGGTGAGGGCCCGGTAGGGACGCCCGAGCACGCCGCCTCCGGCGGGCAAGGAGTCCGACGGCACATCCGGGGCGGCGGTGACGTCACTGTCACACGGTTCGATGGTGGTCATCCCGCCACCGTAAGGTTCTCCGACTCTCTACGCCCCTGTCATTCGCCCGAATTCCGGCTCCGCCGCTGGACCTACGACATGCCGGTACGGGCCACCCGATCCGGCACACTTCCCCCATGCCTCACTACCGCTCGTACGACGGCACCGAACTGCACTACCGCGTGCTCGGCCCGGAGGAGTCCGAGTCCGCGCTTCCGCCGCTCGTCTGCCTGGCCGGCGGCCCGGCGCGGGACGCCGAATACCTCGGCGACCTGGGCGGCCTCGACGCCGCCCGCCGGCTGATCGTCCCGGACAGCCGCGGCACCGGCGACTCCCCGCCCGCCGAGGACCCCGCCGCGTACGCCTTCCCCCGCCTCGCCGAGGACCTGGAGGCCCTCCGCGCCCACCTCGGCCTGGACCGTTTCGCCCTGCTCGCCCACAGCGCCGCGGCGGCCACCGCGCAGGCTTACGCGGCCGCCCACCCCGACCGCCTGACCCGTCTGGTCCTCGTCTGCCCCGGCTCCCGCCTCCAGGGCGAACTCCCCGACGACGCCCGCCAGATCTTCGAGTCCCGCGCGCACGAGGACTGGTGGCCGGACGCCTCCGTCGCCGTCCAGCGCCTCGCGGAGACCGGCGACATGGACGAGGTACGCAGCCTCCTCCTCCGCGCCGCCCCGCTGGCCTACGCCCACTGGGACGAGCCCCAGCGCGCCCACGCCGCCACCGAGGGCTCCCAGCTCAACCCCGTCCCCCGCGCCGGCTTCTGGCAGGCCGTCGACGACAGCACCCGCGAAACCCTCCTGGCGGCCCTCCACGACGTCACCTGCCCCGTCCTCGTCATCACCGGCGACCGCGACGCCCACTCCGGCATGCGCGCCGGCGAACTGGTCGCCGCCTCCTTCCCCCACGCCCACCTTCGCCCCCTCCACCTGGTCGGCCACTACCCCTGGGTCGACGACTCGCCCCGCTTCCGCACCCTGATCGACGGCTTCCTCCGCACCGGCGAACCCCCCACCACATGAACGCCGTGTTGCTGCGTATTGCTGCGTGTTGCCCCGCATGACAACCACGTGGCACCCCGCCCGGACTCCTTGCCCCCTCCCCCACCCCCCGGCCTAGAGTCAAGACATCGCTCCACCTTGGCCGTGTGCCCGAGTGGCTCAGGGGCTCGCCTGCAAAGCGAGTTACGCGGGTTCAATTCCCGCCACGGCCTCTGCTGCCTGAACAGGCAAAACGAAAGGGCGGCACCCACTGCGGGTGCCGCCCTTTCGTACGCCCGTCTCAGTTACCTGAATTTTGGGACCGCCATCGGCGCGCTAGTAGCTGCCAAGGCAGCACGCAATCAGGTCCCTGACCAAGGACGACACGCAGTCGCCACCATCACCAACGCTCACAAAGCAAGGGAAAGAGACACCGAGCAATACTCGGCACTCCTTGATGAGGCGCGGGAACGTCGACTGCAGATGCTTCAGCTACGCGCCGCGTTCGCCGAAGAGGCGGCGAACGTCCTCTCCTCCCCAGCCACGCGCGAGAGCTGAGGAGAAGCCCGGGACAGCTGTGAGGAATCGACGTCCGGACGTAGCCGAGAGCTTTGATGCCGCGTGGGCCACCGCGCGGCCGGTCAGGGAGCGCCACTATCTGGAGCAGCGGACGGCACCGTATCTGGGATGACCAGAGGTGTTCGGACATGATCGGCGGCGGGACGCGGTACCCACCGGTTGGATGTTCTGTTGCCGGTGGGAAGGAGTCCGCGATGGGTGAGACGTATGGGCCCGGTGGGTCCAGCAGTGATGCCGTTGAGGGTGTTGACGAGGACGATCTGGAGAGGCCGGAGAAGGATCGGCGGGAGGTGGAGGTCGCCCAGGAGGCCATCGGGGAGGATCCCCGTCATCCGGCGGTCCACGAGGCCGCCGAGCCCGACGAGCCCACCAAGCTCGCCAAGCCCGCCGAAGGCGAGGCGGAGGCCGGTTAGGCGCTCCGCCTCGGGGTGACCACGCTCAGGTCCGCGCTCAGGCCCGCGGTCTGGTCCGCGCTCGGGTCCGCTCAGGTCAGGGGGGTGAGCGCCGCTGCCTGGGGGCGGATGGGGAGGCGGCCTATGGGGCGGCCGGTGGCGGCGCGGACGGCGGAGGCCACCGCGGCCGGGGCGGCGACCACGGGGGCCGCGGAGACCGGCTTGGCACCGAAGGGGGCGACCACGTCGCGTTCCTCGACGAGTTTGACGATGCGGATGTCGGGGGCGTCAAGGGAGGTCGGGAGCGGGTAGCCCGTCAGGTCGGGGTGGCGGACCAGGCCGCGGGTGGTGCGGAGGTTCTCCATGAGGGCCGCGCCCAGGCCCTGGGTGACGCCCGCCTCGATGCGCGCCCGGAGCTGGGCGGGATTGAGGACCCGGCCGACGTCCTGGGCGACGGACATCTCGACGACGCGGATCGTGCCGAGTTCGATGTCGACGTCGGCGACGCAACGGATCGCGCAGAACGCGAGGCCGACGAACGCGTCGCCCTGGCCGGTCTCGTCCAGCGGCTCGGTCGGATGCGGCCGGCACTGCGCCGTGGCCCACAGCTCCTTGCCGTTCAGCGCCTCGGCGACCGTCGTGCTCAGTACGCCGTCGTACGAGGTGATCTTGCCGTCGGTGATCTGGAGCAGCTCGGTGGACATGCCGAACTTGTGGGCGAGGGGCTGGAGGAGCTGGGTGCGGACCATCTTGGCCGCGCGCTCCACGGCCCCTCCGGACACCCACGTGTGGCGGCTGTGGCAGGCGGCGCCGGCCGGCGGCTGGTCGGTGTCGACGGCCGCGACGTGTACCTCTTCGACGCCCAGGGTCTCCTGGACGATCTGGCGGGCGAGCGTGGAGAAGCCCGAACTGGTCTCCACCGCCGCGCAGATGACCGTCGCGACCGAGCCGTTGACCTTGACCGTGGCCGTGGAGACCTCGTCCGCGCCCTCCGCGCCGAGCATGTGGACCATGCCGATGCCGTACCCGACGCCACGCCGCACCGCGGACGGATCGCCCGCGCCCTCCGGACCACCCGGCAGCAGCCACTCCTCCTGCGGCGCGTCCTTCGGCAGGTCGGGCAGGGGCGCTTCCTGCACGGCGCGCAGGAGTTCGGCGACCGGGGCCGGGCAGGTGACGGTCTGGGACGTGGGGAGGATGTCGCCGGTGGCCATGGCGTTGCGCAGCCGGATCTCGGCGGGCTCCATGCCCAGCTTCGCCGCCAGCTTGTCCATCTGGCCCTCGTACGCGGCACACACCTGCATCGCGCCCTCGCCGCGCAGATGCCCGGCCGGCGGGTTGTTCGTCCGCACCGCCCAGCCCTCCACGAAGGCGTGCGGCACGACGTACGGGCCGCAGGCGAAGGAGACGGCGGCGGCCAGCGCGTCGGCCGAGGTGTCGGCGTACGCGCCCGCGTCCATCAGGATCTGCGCCTCGACCTTCACCAACGTGCCCTCGGAGTCGGCGTGGTGCCGGTAACGGAGGATCGTCGGGTGCCGGTGGGCGTGCGAGAGGAAGGACTCCTCGCGGGTGGCGGCGAGCTTGACCGGGCAGCCGGTACGCAACGCCAGTAGCCCCAGCGGGAGTTGGATGCCCGGGTCCTCGCGGTCCGCGGTCGCGCCGGGCACGCCCGTCACCACGACCTTGACCTTGTCCTGCGGCAGCCCGAAGCAGGCGGCGGCGAGATCGCGGTCGGTGTGCGGGTCGGTGGCAGCGGTGTAGATCTCCACGCCGCCGTCGGGGCGCGGCACGGCCAGTCCGGCCTCGGCGCCGATGGGCGCCGGGTCCTGGCGGCCGATCCGGTACAGCCCCTCGACGACGACGTCGCCGGCCGCCTCCGGGTCACCGAAGCGCAGCGGGATGTGCCGTACGAGATTGCCGTCCGGGTGCAACGGCTCGGCCTCGAAGGCGAGTTGGGGGTCGGTGACCGGCTCCAGCACCTCGTACTCGACGGCGATGGCGGCGGCCGCGAGCCGGGCCGTGTCGGGGTGGTCGGCGGCGATCGCGGCGATCGGCTCGCCGTGGTGGCGCACCTCGTCCTTGGCGAAGACCGGCCGGTCGGGGGTGCCGCGCCCGTGCCCGGCGTCCCCCGGGACGTCCTCGTGCGTGACGACGGCCCGTACGCCCGGCATCTCGGCGGCCTGCTTGGTGTCGATCGACAGGATGCGGGCGCGGGGGTGCGGGGACCGCAGGATCGCGGCCCACAGCAGGCCTTCGGCCCACAGGTCGGCCGCGTACGGGAACGTGCCCTGGGTCTTGGCGGGGGCGTCGGCGGACGGCAGCGAGACGCCCAGGCCGTGCGGCAGCGGCTCGGCCTCGGCCGCCGGGGCGCTGCCGGGGGCGGGGCTGACGGTGACGGAGCCAGCGCCCTCGTGCGTGCCGGTCATGCGCGGCCTCCCGATTGCGGGTCGGCCCCCGGACCCTGGCTGTTCGGGTAGTGGGGGTGTTCGGGCTGGTGGGGCGAGTGGGGGTCGGGCTGCGGCTCGGGCTGCGCGCCGAGGTCCGGGTTCCCCAGGTCTTCGATCAGCGCGTTCTGGCCGTACGAGTCGTGCTCGGAGGCGAGGGCGTCACGGCCGTACGAGTCGTGGTGCCCGGCGAGCGCGTCCTGACCGTAGGAGCCGTGCTCGGCGAGGGCGTCACGGCCGTAGGAGTCGTGCTCGGCGAGGGCATCGCGCCCGTAGGAGTCGTGGCCGGCGTACGGGTCGCCGTTGTAGGCGGGATCGGCGTACGGGGCGGGGGCCGTGCCGTACTGGTCCGCTGCGGTGCCGTAGGGGTCCGGCGCGGTGCCGTACGGATCGGCGGTGTACTGGTCGGCTTCGGGACCGGCGTACTGGTCGGGAGTGGCGTACTGGTCGGGGCCGGCGTACTGGTCGGGGGCGGCGCCACCGTCGGCGTACGTGCCGTCGGCGTACGTGCCGTCCGAGTAGCCGCCGTCGGCGTACGGGCTTGCCGGGTCCGTGTGGCCGTAGGACGGCTCGGCGGCGTGCGGCTCCCCGGCGTACGCGGCCGGGTCGGCCGGGCCCGCCTGGTGCGGGATGCGGGCGGCCGGCTCGTGCTGGTCCTGCACCTGGTCCGGAGCCTCGGCCCGGTCCTGGCCCTGCGCCTGGCCGTGATGCCGGTCGTGTTCCTGATCGCGGTCGTCGGCGGCGGCCTGGGCGGCCTCGGCACGGGAACGGGCGACCTCCTGCACGGCGTCCAGGACGCCGCGGTACCCGGAGCAGCGGCAGAGGTTGCCGCACAGGGCCTGGCGGGCCTGCAGCTCGGTGGGGGCGTGGTTGCCTTCCAGGAGGTCGTGCATGGTCATGGCCATGCCCGGTACGCAGAAGCCGCACTGCACCGCGCCGGAGGCGGCGAGCGCGCGCTGCACATCGGAGGGCGCGCCGTCCTTGGCCAGGCCCTCGACCGTACGGACCTCACTGCCGGCCGTGGTCGCGCCGGGCACCAGGCAGGACGCCACGAGGCGGCCGTCGACCTGTACGGAGCAGGCCCCGCACTCGCCCTGGGAGCAGCCGTCCTTGGCCCCCGCGAGGCCGAGCCGCTCGCGCAGCACGTAGAGCAGGGACTCGCCGATCCAGGCGTCCGTGACGGGGCGGTCGACGCCGTTCACGGTGAGGACGTAGGAAGCGCGGGGGTGTTCGAGGTCGGCGTGCGGGGCGGGGTCCACGGGGGCAGCGGCGGGCGCCTCTGCGGACACCTCCCCCGGCTCGTCGGCCACCTCGGACTTCTTGGGCTCGCCGGGCTGCTCGGGAGCTTCGGGCACGGCGGGGGCGGCGGGCGTGGCGGGCTCGGCGGACGCCTCTTCCGGCTCCTCGGGGGCGGGGGCCTCGGGGGCGGGCGCCTCCGGCACCGTCGCTTCGGGGGCCGCGGGCACGTCGGCGTCGGCCTCGGCGTCACTGTCTTCGCTGGTGGCCGCGTCGGTGTCCACGCTCTCGGCGGCGGAATCGGCCTCCTCTGCCGGGGAGTTGGCCTCGACGGGCTCCGCCGGCGCCTCGACCGCGGGCTCAACCGCAGCCTCGGCGGCGGGTGTTGCCTCCTCGGTGGCCTCCGGTACGTCGCGGTCGGCCGCCTCGGAGACGCCCGCCTCGGCAACCTGCGGCTCTTCGGCAGCCATCGCTTCCGGCGCCGGCTCGGTCACAGCCTCGGGCGCCGGCTCGGTCACAGCCTCGGGCGCCGGCTCGGTCGCAGCCTCGGGCGCCGGCTCGGTCGCAGCCTCGGGCACGGACTCGGCCATCGGCTCGGGCGCCGGCTCGGCGGTCTGCGTGGCCTCCGCGCGCTCCTCCTCCGCCTGGGCGGCCTCCGGGAGCGGCTTCGGGGTGGGCCTCGTGCCGGAGACGAGGGCGTCGGCCAGTGCGATGCCATCGGCGATGCCGCCGCCACCCGGCGTACTGAACAGGCTCTGGTACGACGGGGGTTGGGTGTTCTGGCCGGGGCTCGGCCACTGCTCGCCCTGAACCGGGGGCACGCCGTGGGGCGTGGGCGCGTGGCCCGTGAAACCCGGGTGCGAGGCGCGCAGGTCGCCGGGCAGCGGCCACTGCGCGGCGGCACCGGGCGCACCCGGCGCGTCGAGCGTTCCGGGCGCGCCCGACGGCGCCATGCCCTGCGCGGCGGGATGCGGCCCCACGTGGTACGGACCGACGTGCTGCGGCAGCGTCTCTCCCGCGCCGCCTGCCTCGTCACCGTTCCCGGACGTCCCGTCCGGCCCGGCCGCCGTGTCCGCCGTTTCCGCCGCGCCGCCGGCCATCGCGCCGAGCCCCGCGTGGAAGTTCCAGTGGCCGGTGGCCTCCGGCGCGTCGGCCGAAGGCTGCTGGGCCTGGTCGGGCTGATGAGGCTGCTGAGCCTGATCGGCTTCGTACACCGGGTAACCGCCGTGCGGACCCTGGCGATCGTCGCCGACCAAGTACTCGCCGGACTCCTCCAGCACCTCGTGACCGGCGGTGGGGATCGTCCACCGGCCCGCGCCGGCCGCACCCGCGACCGGCCACTCCACGGTGTCCGGCCCGTCGCTGTCCTTGTCCGCGGCACCGCCGTGCCCCGTGGCACCGCCATGGCCCGCAGCGCCACCGTGCTCGGCGCCGCCGTACGGCATCGCCGCCGGCGCGTCCGCCGCCGGGTCCATGAACGGCATGGTCCACTGGCCGGTCGCCGCGGGGTCCATGCCCGCGCCGGCCGTCGGCGCGGCGTCGTACGGCGAGGCCCCCGCACCAGCACCGGCGTCGGCACCCGCGGCCGCGTCACCGGCACCCGGCACCGCGCCCTGGCCCGCCCCCGGGAAGTGGTCCGGCGGGATGTACCCGTGGCCAGGAGCCGCCAGCGGGTCGGCACCGGCCTCGCCCTCTGGGCCCGCGCCCGCGCCGTACCCGTCGTAACCACCGTGCGCGTCACCGGCGCCACCGGCAGCCGGCGCACCGTGCGCACCCTGCGCCCCGTAAATGGCCGCGCCGTACGCGCCGGAGGCATAGCCGCCCGCGCCGTAAGCGCCCGACCCGTACGCCCCGTTCAGGCCGTACGACTCCAGGTCGTCGGGCAGTTGGACGAAGGCCGTGGCCTCCTGGTCGTACTCGCCCTGCGGCAGCGGCTCCCAGCCCTGTCCGTGCTGGGGCTGACGCGGGGTGTCCCCGTCACTCATGCGCCGGCCTCGCTTCGCTCGGCTCGCTCGGCGGGCGCGCATCCCGCACGCGCGCGCCTCTTGTCGATTCGCTCGCTGCGCTCACTCACGAGAGCGCCCTCCCAAGTGCTCGGCGCGCCAGTGCCGCCACCGTACGGCGCAGGTGCAGGGCGGCCGGGGGCAGGGTGGCCGCCTCCGTACCGTCCTCCGGAGGCGCGGGATCCGGGATGCAGGCGGCCGCCACGTAGTCCCCGAAGGCGGTCAGCGCTTCGGGGGCCAGGCCGCGGTCGTTGTCCCAGTCGATGAGCGAGGCCACCCACTGCTCGGCGTCCAGCGGGCGCAGCGGCATCATCGCGACCGCGCCGACCGCGCAGCGCACGCCCCGGCGTGCGGGATCGAGCACCAGCGCGACGGATGCGGCCGCGCGCCCCGGTCCCGTCCGCCCGGTGGCCTTGAGGAACGTCTGCGGCGCGTGCAGTAGCGGCACCCGCACGAATCCGACGATCTCGCCGGGGCGCAGCATCTCCATGCCCGCGAGCAGGTGGCTGACCGGGACCTCGCGGCGGGCGCCGCCCGGGCCCGCGATGATCACGGTGGCTTCGAGGGCCGCCAGTACCGGCAGGGTGTCGCCGGTCGGCGCGGCCGTGACGATGTTGCCGCCGAGCGTCCCGGCGTTGCGGATCTGCGGGGGTCCGGCGGCGCGGGCGGCCGCGGCGAGGCCCGGGATCAGGGCCGCGAAGTCGGGGCGGCCCATGCGGGCGAGGGTGAGGCCGGCGCCGAGCAGCGCGTGGCCGTCCTGGTACTGCCAGCCGCGGATCTCGCTGATGCGGTTCAGACCGACCAGCGCCGCCGGGCGCAGTAGCCCGGCGTTGACGGCGGCCATCAGATCGGTGCCACCGGCCACAGGCACGGCGGCGGGCATGGCGGCCAGCGCCGCCACGGCCTCGTCGAGCGAGGCCGGCAACGTCACGGAATGCGACGCCTGCGGTGCGTGCGTGGTCAACCCAGCTGCCCCTTCCCCGGTGTCCCGGCTGTGCTGTTCCGCCTCGCCGTACGGTACGTGCTCACAGCCCGGACGTGGCAACTCTGGCACATCTTCGCAGGCCCGCGACGCGAGGGTCCATGAAGGCAGCTTCCGTCACCGACCTGCGGGTTGGCGCTGGTTGGTCCTGGCACGTCCCGGACCTCCGAAGAGAGCGTATTGCCACCTTTCTCAAGCACTGTGCGTTACCGCACGTACCGCACGCGCCGTGCGCTTGACGCCACTTGACGCCTTATGGCTGCCCGCAGGCAGGCCCTGTGCGGGTGTTCGACATTCCGGACCGGCGTACCGGATCGGCATGCCCGCGCCACGACGTGGGTACACGGTGCCAGGGTCCTGGCCGCACCGCGCCCGCCTTTCGGGGGGCTCACACGTTTGGGGGCGATCCGTCGATCGGGCGTCCGAGGCGCCGCCGCCGGGCCTCCGAAGGGCCGCCGCGCGCCGACCTCCGGTAACTCCTGGCTGCGCAGGCACGGTTACCCGCAGCAGCGGCAGGCCGCCGGGACCGGCCGCCCGACACGCCACCGGCGGACCACAATCAGCCGCACGGCACCCCTGCAGGGCTATCCATAAGGCGAGATGTCCGTCTCACCCGACTTTCAGCCCATCGTAAGGAATCCGCCATGCGCAAGAGACGCGTCCGCGCCGCCCTGCTCTCCGTCGCCGCCCTCGGCCTGCTGCCCCTCTCGGCAGCCGCGGCGCCGGCCGCCGCCGCACCCCAGCGAGTACCGGCCGGCGAGGCGAGCATCGTCATCCACCAGGGCACGAGCACCGGCGGCAAGGTGATCGCCGCCGCGAATCTGCACTGCTACCCCACCGGGGGCAGCCACCCGCGGCCCTACTCGGCCTGCCGGGCCCTGACCCGGGCGAACGGCGACTTCCGGGCGCTCGAGTCGGTCCGCCGTCCCTGCCCGATGATCTACCGGCCGGTGACGGTCGTCGCGAAGAGCATCTGGCGGGGCAGCGCCTCGTTCGTCGTGCGCGGCTACTCGAACCTGTGCGAGGCCGGCGCCGACAGCGGCGGCGTCTTCGACCTCAGCAGGCGCGCGAACGGCTGACGCGAAGCCCGACGCGCGTACGACTGGCGCGGGGCCCGGCGCACGTACGGCTGATGCGAAAAGCACGACGCCCGGCCCTCCCCCCTGGGGAGCGAGCCGGGCGTCGCCGTGCGGAGGACCGGAGCCGGGGCCTACTTCTTGCCGCCGCCCTTGCCGTCCTTGCCGCCCTTGTCCTTGTCGCCACCGGCGCCCATGGACTCGTAGATCTCCTTGCACATGGGGCAGACCGGGTACTTCTTCGGGTCTCGGCCGGGAACCCAGACCTTGCCGCAGAGCGCGACGACGGGCGTGCCGTCCAGCGCGCTCGCCATGATCTTGTCCTTCTGGACGTAATGGGCGAAGCGCTCGTGGTCACCGTCGCCGTTCGACACCTGCGGCGTCGGCTCCACGAGGGTGCCTGTACCTGCCCCGCGCTCGGGCTCAAGAGTGCTCATAACTGCCAAGGGTACTCACGCGCGCGCCGAACCGGGCGCCGCGGCCCGCCCGGACCCCCGCCGGAGCCCGCGGCCTCAGTTCAGCGAGGGATCATCCGGATACGTCGCCACCATCGCCAGTTCGTTGCGCTGGCGGCGCAGGACCGCGCGCCAAAGACGCTCGGGGGACGGGGAGGAGACGTCGCCCGGCTCGGATTCGACGACGTACCAGGCGCCTTCGACCAGCTCCTCCTCGAGCTGGCCCGGGCCCCAGCCCGCATACCCGGCGAAGATGCGCAGCGAGCCGAGCTCGGCGGAGAGCAGCTCGGGCGGGGCCTCCAGGTCGACCAGGCCGATCGCGCCGTGGACGCGGCGCCAGCCCAGGGGGCCGTCGCCGTCCGTGTCGGCCCCCTCGGCCCCGTCGCCGTCCGCCACCGGCGCTCCGGCGTGCTCACCCGCCTCGCCCGGGACCACCGCGACGCCGAGCGCGGAGTCCAGCGAGACCGGGCCGCCCTGGAAGACCACGCCCGGCTCGCCGGCCAGCTCGGCCCAGGGCTGGAGGATGTCCGCCACGCCGACGGGCGTGGGACGGTTCAGTACGACGCCGAGCGAGCCCTCCTCGTCGTGGTCGAGGAGCAGCACCACGGCCCGGTCGAAGTTCGGGTCGGCGAGCGCCGGCGTGGCGACGAGCAGCCGGCCGGTGAGCGAGGACACCTCGGTCATGGCGACATGATCCCGCACTTCGGGCCGGCGCGGGGCGCCAATGGCCGCACCGGTATGCACGCACTCCGGCCGGACGGGACGCAGTACGACCCACCCGGCATCCGGGCCCTCTCTCACATCACGGTGCGTTCCGCCCGATAAACCGTACGTGTTGTGACAAAGCTATTACACGCACCAGGGCCGCTCGACCCTACGGACTACCCCTGCACCGCCCTTACCATTTCAGCTTGGTCCCTGTCCGTCTCCAGGAACGCGAGATCCATGACCGACGACGTTTTGCTTGTCCACGGCGGCACACCGCTGGAGGGCGAGATCAAGGTCCGCGGCGCGAAGAACCTCGTGCCCAAGGCCATGGTCGCCGCGCTGCTCGGCAGTGAGCCGAGCCGGCTGCGCAATGTGCCCGACATCCGCGACGTGCGCGTCGTGCGCGGGCTGCTGCAGCTGCACGGCGTGACCGTACGCCCGGGCGATGAGTCCGGGGAACTGATCCTCGACCCGTCGCACGTGGAGAGCGCCAACGTCGCGGACATCGACGCGCACGCGGGGTCCTCGCGGATCCCGATCCTCTTCTGCGGCCCGCTGCTGCACCGCCTCGGTCACGCCTTCATCCCGGGCCTGGGCGGCTGCGACATCGGCGGCCGGCCGGTCGACTTCCACTTCGACGTGCTGCGCCAGTTCGGCGCGGTCATCGAGAAGCGGGCCGACGGCCAGTACCTGGAGGCCCCGCAGCGACTGCGCGGCACCAAGATCCGGCTGCCGTACCCGTCCGTCGGCTCGACCGAGCAGGTGCTGCTGACCGCCGTCCTGGCGGAGGGCGTCACCGAGCTGTCGAACGCCGCCGTGGAGCCCGAGATCGAGGACCTCATCTGCGTGCTGCAGAAGATGGGCGCGATCATCTCCATGGACACCGACCGGACCATCCGGATCACCGGTGTCGACAAGCTCGGCGGCTACAACCACCGCGCGCTCCCGGACCGCCTGGAGGCGGCCTCCTGGGCGTCCGCGGCGCTGGCCACCGAGGGCAGCGTGTACGTACGCGGCGCCTCGCAGCGCGAGATGATGACCTTCCTGAACACCTACCGCCGGGTCGGTGGCGCGTTCGAGGTCGACGACGACGGCATCCGCTTCTGGCACCCGGGCGGCCCGCTGAACGCCATCGCCCTGGAGACCGACGTGCACCCCGGTTTCCAGACCGACTGGCAGCAGCCCCTGGTGGTCGCGCTGACCCAGGCGTCCGGCCTGTCGATCGTCCACGAGACGGTCTACGAGTCGCGCCTCGGCTTCACCTCCGCGCTGAACCAGATGGGCGCGCACATCCAGCTCTACCGTGAGTGCCTGGGCGGCTCGGCCTGCCGTTTCGGCCAGCGCAACTTCCTGCACTCGGCGGTCGTCAGCGGCCCCACCAGGCTGCAGGGCGCCGACCTGGTCATCCCCGACCTGCGCGGCGGCTTCTCGTACCTGATCGCGGCGCTGGCGGCGCAGGGCACCTCCCGCGTCCACGGCATCGACCTGATCAACCGCGGCTACGAGAACTTCATGGACAAGCTCGTGGAGCTCGGCGCAAAGGTCGAACTGCCGAACGGCGCACTCAAGAGCTGACGCTGAACGGCTGACCGTGTGGGGCCGGTGAGCGGCTCAGCAACGGCTGAAGCGCCTGATGCCGAAGGGCGGGCACCCTGGCCGGGGTGCCCGCCCTTCGGCGTTCTCAGGGCCGTACACGGGCCCTGCCGCGGTACGTACCAGCGCTCGGCACACCTCGCGACGGCCCGTACACATGCGAAAGGCAGCCATCCGGCCGGGATGGCTGCCTCTCCTGGGATGCGGCCCGTGCTCCGTCGTCCCGGGAGCACGGTGCCGGATCACTTGCCCTTGGCGGCTTCCTTGAGCTTGGAGCCCGCGGAGACCTTCACGCTGTAGCCGGCCGGGATCTGGATGGGGTCGCCGGTCTGCGGGTTGCGCGCGGTGCGAGCGGCACGGTGGGTGCGCTCGAAGGTGAGGAAGCCGGGGATGGTGACCTTCTCGTCGCCCTTGGCAACGATCTCACCGACGGTCTCGGCGAGCGCGGCCAGAACGGCGTCGGCGTCCTTGCGGGTCACCTCGGCACGGTCGGCCAGAGCGGCCACCAGCTCACTGCGGTTCATGTATTACTCCCGTGTTCTTCTTGCCAATGGGCGTGCCACGCGGCGGAGCCGCATCAGGCACAGCGAAGCCGATGCTGCCAGGGCCCTCGGACAGTCCCCGGACCCGGGTCTGTGGTTCAGACCCTCGCGCCCGGTAACGCATCCTGCCCCCACCTGCGGCGGTAAAGCCAATCCGGCGCCCTGGAGGGTCACACGAAGAGCGCCATCGCTCCGAAAAGGTGACGCTACGGTGACGCTCCGCACCATGCTCGGGCCCGACTCACCGAGTGGCGGCCAGCAATGCGCTGACCGCCACCCTATGGGGGCCCTGAGGGCCCGGTGTCATGCGACGCGCCGTACTCAGGCCGTCGTGCCGCCCGTCACAGCCGTACCGGCCGCGTTCGCGGCGTCCCGGACGGCTCCGGCGACGGCGCCGGCGACCTTGTCGTTGAAAACGCTGGGGATGATGTAGTTCGCGTTCAGCTCGTCCTCCAGGACGACGTCCGCGAGCGCGCCGGCCGCGGCCAGCATCATCTCCTCGTTGACCGTACGCGACTGCGCGTCCAGCAGGCCGCGGAAGACACCCGGGAAGACCAGCACGTTGTTGATCTGGTTCGGGAAGTCCGAGCGGCCCGTGGCCACGACGGCGGCGGTCTGCCGGGCCTCACCCGGGTCGACCTCCGGGTCGGGGTTGGCGAGTGCGAAGACGATCGCGCCGTCGGCCATCCGGGAGACGTCGTCGGCGTCCAGGACGTTCGGCGCCGAGACGCCGACGAAGACGTCCGCGCCGACCACGGCCTGCTTGAGGGTGCCGGTGATGCCCTCGGGGTTGGTGTTGTCCGCGATCCAGCGCAGCGGCGAGTCCGGGTCGGCGTCGACCAGGTCCTCGCGGTCCGCGTGCACGACACCGTGGATGTCGGCGACGACGGCGTGCTTGACGCCGGCCGCGAGCAGCAGCTTGAGGATGGCCGTACCGGCGGCGCCCGCGCCGGACATCACGACGCGCACGTCGCCGATGTTCTTGCCGACCACGCGCAGCGCGTTGGTCAGGGCCGCGAGCACCACGATGGCGGTGCCGTGCTGGTCGTCGTGGAAGACCGGGATGTCCAGGGCCTCGCGCAGCCGCGCCTCGATCTCGAAGCAGCGGGGCGCGGAGATGTCCTCCAGGTTGATGCCCGCGAAGCCGGGGGCGATGGCCTTGACGATCTCCACGATCGCGTCGGAGTCCTGGGTGTCCAGGCAGATCGGCCAGGCGTCGATGCCGGCGAAGCGCTTGAACAGGGCCGCCTTGCCCTCCATGACGGGCAGCGCGGCCTTGGGGCCGATGTTGCCGAGGCCGAGGACGGCGGAGCCGTCGGTGACCACCGCGACGCTGTTGCGCTTGATGGTCAGGCGGCGGGCGTCCTCGGGGTTGTCGGCGATGGCCTGGCAGACGCGGGCGACGCCGGGCGTGTAGACCATCGAGAGGTCGTCACGGTTGCGGATGGGATGCTTCGACGACATTTCGATCTTGCCGCCGAGGTGCATCAGGAACGTACGGTCGGAGACCTTGCCGAGCGACACGCCCTCGATCTCGCGCAGCTTCTGGACGATTTCGTCCGCGTGCGCGGTGGACGTCGCGGCGATGGTGACGTCGATCCGGAGTTTCTCGTGGCCGGAAGCGGTCACGTCGAGGCCGGTGACCGACCCGCCGGAGGACTCCACGGCCGTGGTGAGCTGGCTGACGGCGGTGCCGCTCGCGGGAACTTCCAGTCGCACCGTCATCGAATACGAGACGCTAGGCGCCGTTGCCATGGCCGACTTCCTCTGCTTTCCCTTGTGTCCCTATGCGCTGTCCCAGGAGCTCGGATGTCCTGCGCATCGTTCGATCGTCCCACCTACCGGCCGGTACACGGTAACCAGCCACAAGTTTCGGAAAGACATTTCCACAATACGAGAGTTAGTCAGCTCGGCGGAACCCCCCACTCCTTCGCTTGAAAAAGGGCCTGAATAGGGAGGAAATCTGGCGTACCGCCCTTAGTATCTGGCCCGCAGCACCCCAAGACACGCAAGGACGGGCGATATGGCTCAGGGCACCGTGAAGTGGTTCAACTCCGAGAAGGGTTACGGATTCATCGCGCAGGAGGACGGAGGACCGGACGTCTTCGTCCACTACAGCTCGATCAGTGGCGACGGCTTCCGCAATCTGGAGGACACCCAGCGGGTGGAGTTCGAGATCGCCCAGGGCCGCAAGGGACCGCAGGCGGAACAGGTCCGCGTCATCGGCTGAGACACGGCCCCTGAACGAGCGGAAGGCGCCACGGGAGATCCCGTGGCGCCTTCCGCTGAAGAGTGAGGTGGCACCGACCCGCCATGCTCGCCTCGCGGCAAGTGGTCGCTCGAAGCGACTATGGTTGGGCCCGGGGGCTTGGATCGGGCCGGTGCCACATACAGGCTAACAAACCTTCCCCATATGCGATTCCCGTCGCGCGAGATGTCTTCCGCCGCCCGGAACGCTCAGTCCCGCAGCAGGTCCGGCACCCCGTCCGCGTCCGGCTCGTCGCGGGCGCCGGAGACCACCGTCAGCCGCTGCGTGGCCCGGGTCAGCGCCACGTACAGCACACGCAGCCCGGCCGGCGACTCGTCCGCGATCTCGGCGGGCGAGACCACCAGCGTCGCGTCGTACTCCAGCCCCTTGGCCTCCAGCGAGCCCAGCGCGACCACCCGGTCGCCCAGGTCCGCGAGCCAGCCGCGGGCCTCCTCGCGCCGGTCCATCGCGACGACGACGCCGACCGTGCCGTCCACCTCGTCCAGCAGCCGGCGCGCCTCCTCCCGTACGGAATCCCCCAGCCGGTCCCCCGCCACGGCGAACCGCGGCCGCAGGCCCGTGGAGCGCACCGCCTCCGGCGCGACCATGCCCGGCATGGCCAGCGCCAGCACCCGGGCCGCCAGCTCGGCGACCTCGGCGGGGTTGCGGTAGTTCACGGTGAGGGTGAAGCGGCGGCGCGGGCGGGTGCCCAGCGCCTCGTCCCGTGCCTCGCCGGCCTCGTCCGGGTCCGACCAGGAGGACTGTGCCGGGTCGCCCACCACGGTCCAGGTCGCGTGCCGGCCGCGGCGGCCGACCATCCGCCACTGCATCGGCGTGAGGTCCTGCGCCTCGTCGACGATGACGTGCGCGTAGTCCGTACGCTCCTCCGCGAGCCGCTCGCGGCGGCTGCGCCCCGAGGAATTACGGTCCGCAAAGGTGGTCAGCTCCTCCAGGCCGGTGAGCTGGTCCAGCGGGTCGGCCTCGCGCGGCCGGGCCGGGCGTGCCGGGGCGCCGAGGATGAGCTGCAGCTCGTCCAGGAGCGCGACGTCGTGCACGGACAGCGGGCCCTGGCCCTGTGCGTCGAGGCGGCCGCCCAGCGAGCGGGCCAGCAGGCGCGCCTCGCGGTTCTGCAGCACCCGGCGCGACCAGCGGCCCAGCAGCTTCTCGTCGGTCATCGCTGCCAGCACCCGGCGCGGGGTCAGCTCCGGCCACCACGCGTCCAGGAAGTCGGCGAAGTCCTGCTCAGTGGTGATGTCCTCGTCGAAGCCGGACCGCGCCTCGGCGGCCAGCTCCGGGTCGCTGTAGCGGCGGTCCCCGCCGGTCTTCGCCCACAGCGCGTCCAGGATCAGCCGGCGGGCGCGCGGGCGCAGCAGGTTGACCGGCGCGGTGCCGCCGAGCACGGCCTGCCGGATGCGGCGCAGCTCGGCGGCGTCCAGCTCGACGCGGGCCCCGAAGGCGACCACGCGGAGGCGGTCGGTGGGTACGGCGGGGGCGGTGTCCTCCGTGTCCGCCTCGTCGTCAAAGGCCCCAAAGGCGAGCTGGCCGTCCGGCTGCCCGGCCGGAGCGGCGTCGGCGGACAGCTCCAGCGCGCCCCGGGCCGCCTTGCGCAGCACCTTCACCATTCGTGAGGAGCCCTTGATGCGGGCCACCTCGGGCGGGTCGTACGCGGTGGCCTCCGCGCCTTCCACGAGGGCGCCCAGCGCGCGGATGGCGACCTGGCCCTCCTCGCCGAGCGAGGGCAGCACGCCCTCGGTGTAGGCGACCAGCAGCGGGGTGGGCGAGACGATGAGGATGCCGCCCGCGTAGCGGCGCCGGTCCTGGTAGAGCAGGTAGGCGGCGCGGTGCAGGGCGACCGCGGTCTTGCCCGTACCGGGGCCGCCCTCGACCTCGGTGACGGAGGCGGCGGGCGCGCGGATCACCAGGTCCTGCTCGGCCTGGATGGAGGCGACGATGTCGCGCATGGAGTGGCTGCGGGCCCGGCCGAGGGCCGCCATCAGCGCGCCGTCGCCGATCGCCGGCAGCTCCTGGCCGTCCAGGGTCGCGGTGACCTCCGGGCGCATCAGGTCGTCCTCGACGCCCAGGACGCGGCGGCCCTTGGAGCGGATGACGCGGCGGCGCACGACGCGGCCCGGGGAGACGGGCGTGGCCCGGTAGAACGGCGCGGCGGCCGGTGCCCGCCAGTCGATGACCAGCGGTGTGTAGTCCGCGTCCAGCACGCCGAGGCGGCCGATGTGCAGCGTCTCGGCGATCTCCGCGCGGTTGTCGGCGCCGATCGCGCCGTCGGCGGGCTCGACGGAGGTGTACGCGCCGTCCGGGCCCCGCTTGCCGTCCTTGCCCAGGAGCAGGTCGATGCGGCCGAAGAGGAAGTCCTCGTACTCGGAGTTGAGGCGGTGCAGATGGACGCCGGCCTGGAAGACCTGCGCGTCCCGCTCGGCGAGCGCGCCGGGCGTGCCGACCTGGCCGCGCTTGGCGGCGTCGGCCATCAGGAACTGCGCCTCGTCGATCTTCTCCTCGAGGCGCCGGTACACCCGGTCCAGGTGCGACTGCTCGCCCGCGATCTCGCGGTCGCGTACGGAGTCGCCGTCGCTTTCGGGTACTCCGTCGCTTTCGGGTACTACGGAATCCGGCGCGTGCGTGGAGTTCTCCGGCGCGTGCGTGGCGTTCTGCGCGGCCACCCAGGCCCCCTTCTGCTGTGCGTAGGGCAGCCGTCAACCGTACGCGAAGCAGGTCGCGGGCGCACCTGTGAGGCGCGCGAAGGAGCCGGTCACACGTCGACGGCGGCCAGCCGCTCGCCGTCCAGGGTGCGGATTTCGAAGCGGTCGATGTCGGCGCGGTGCATGGCGGCGCCGCCATTGGTGTAGAGCGGCCGGCGGCTCCACTTCGTACTGCCGCCCTTGATGCCGTACCCGCCGTACGGCACCGCCCACGTCGTGACGGTCTGCCGATCGCCGTCCTTGCCGATCGCGATGAGGGAGCAGCTCAGCGGGCCCTTGACGTTGCCGAGGCGGAGGGCGACGGAGGTGCCCCAGGGCCGGTCGGCCATCGTGACGCCCGCGGTGACCTTCGTGACCGGGTCGACCGCGGTGTGCTTGCGGCCGCCGCTGTCGTACATCTGCTCGGCCGGGCTCGCGGTCTGCCGCGGCGGCTGCGGCTCGTCCCCGGTGACGGCCAGGGTGGCGAGCGGTCCGCCGACGATCAGTGCGGCGGCGGCCGCGACGAGGGCGAGGCGCCGTCCGCGCCTGCGCCGCCGGGTCGCGGCGACCTCGCTCAGCAGGCCGCCCAGGACGCGCCGGGAGGGCGTCGGAACGAGCGTGGCGACGGTCGGCGGGGCGCCCGTACCGTCGTCGGCGAGGTCGGCCAGCATCGGGGGCAGGCCCAGCAGGCCGTCCAGCTCGGCGGCGCAGCGGTCGCAGCCCGCGAGGTGCTCCTCGAAGCGGGCGGCGTCCGCGGCGTCCAGGACGCCGAGCGCGTAGGCGCCGACGTCGGTGTGGTCCGCCGGCTCGGCGGGCGGGTGGGGCCGGTTCACGCCGTCACTCCTCGTTCTTCCAGCGAGAGCTTCAAGGAGCGCAGCGCGTAGAAGACCCGCGACCGTACGGTCCCGGGCGGTACCCGCAGCACCTCCGCCGCCTCGTTGACCGTACGTCCCTTGAAGTACGTCTCGATCAGGGCCTCCCGGTGCGCCGGGCTCAGGTCGGCCAGCGCCTCGGAGATCGTCATCAGGCGCAGCGCACGGTCGATCTCGTCGGCGGCGGGCAGCGTCTCCAGAGGCGCGGCGTCCACCTCCTGGGGGCGGGCCTGGCGGCTGCGGTGCCCGTCGATGACGATCCGGCGGGCCACGGTGACCAGCCAGGGACGTACGGAGCCGGTCGCGCGCTGGAGCTGGTCGGCGTTGCGCCAGGCGCGCAGCAGGGTCTCCTGCACCACGTCCTCGGCGCGGTGCCGGTCGCCGGCCACCAGCCGCAGGACGAACGCGAGGAGCGGTCCCGCGTGCTCCTCGTACAGGGCCCGCATGAGCTCTTCGTCGGGCGTCGTCCGGTCGGCCACGACGGCATCCTTGCGCAACGCCACTCCCCGGTCGACAGTACGGACAGCTTTCGCTGACGGGCTGGTCCAGGGGAGTACGGACGCGGGGACTCCGGTGTTCAGCCGGTGTCGCCATCGGTGTTCGGCCGGTGACCGCTCCGGTGTTCAGCCGGTGACGCGGGAGGCCGGGCCGAGGGTGGCGCGGCGGCGGTGGCGGGCCACCCGCTCGCGGTTGCCGCACACCTCGCTGGAGCACCAGCGCCGCCGGCGCCCGCGCGAGGTGTCCAGATAGATCCGCGAGCACGCCTCGCCCTCGCACTGCCGCAACTGGCCGCGGGCCACCGCGTCGGTCAGCATCCCGACGGCGTCCCGGGCGACCGCGGACATCAGCCCGGCACAGTCCGGCGGGCGCGCCGGGCGGCGCTCCAGTACGCCGTCCACGCCGCGTACGGCACGCTCGGGCGGGGGCGGGGCCTCGGCGGTGGCGTTGAGCAGCGCCAGGTCGCGGTCGGCCGCCCGGCCGCGGATCTCGTCGTGCACGATGCGCCGCAGCAGTTCGCGCAGCGCCCGGAAGCGCGCGACCCAGCTTCCGTCGACGGCGTCGAGCGCGGTGCTGCGCGCGACGACACCCGCGCCGACGAGCCAGGCCCTCAAGTGGTCGGGGCCGAGGAGCCGTTCGGCCGGCGGCTCGCCGGCCGTGGCCACCAGGTCCAGGCAGATCCGCCCGCAGTCGAACCGCAGGTCGTAAGGGGCCGCCATGTGCCTGTCACTCCTTCGGGGACAACGTCTCCCTCCAGAGTGCCCGGCCCGGGGCCCGGCCGGAACCCTCGGTACCGTGCTCTCGTACGCGCCGTTCCCGGCCCGCCGGTGCGGTCAACGCCCTTACGCGTCCGCGTACTTCGTCTCCGCGTGCGGGTCCAGGGACAGCCGGTAGCCGCGCTTGACCACCGTCTGGATCAGCTTCGGCGCGCCCAGCGCGACCCGCAGCCGGGCCATCGCGGTCTCCACCGCGTGCTCGTCGCGGCCCGCGCCGGGCAGCGCCCGCAGCAGGTCACCGCGCGAGACCACCCAGCCGGGCCGCTTGGCCAGCGCGCGCAGCAGCGACATGCCGGCGGGCGGCACGGGCCGCAGCTCGCCGTCGATGAGGACCGCGTGCCCGCGGATCTCCACCCGGCGGCCGGCGACCGGCAACGGGCGGACGCGGCCGGGCAGTTCGTGGCAGAGGAGCTGCACGAGCGGGCCGAGCCGGAAGCGCTCCGGCTGGACCGTGGCGACCTCCTCGTTCTCCAGGGGCAGCGCGGTCACCGGGCCGACGCACGCGGGCAGTACGTCGTGCCGCAGCGCGTCCAGCACCTCGCCCCGGACGCCCCGCTCCTCGGCGCGGCGCAGCAGCGAAGCGGCGGCCGGGGCGCTGGTGAAGGTCACCGCGTCCACCGTGCGCGCGAGGATGCCGTCCAGGAGGCGGTCGACCGGGCCGATGTCCTGCGGCGGCATCCAGCGGTAGACCGGGACGCCGACGACCTCGGCGCCCGCGGCGCGCAGCGACTCCACGAAGCCGGGCAGCGGCTCGCCGTGGAGCTGGACCGCGATCCGCTTGCCGGCCACGCCCTCCTCCAGCAGCCGGTCCAGCACCTCGGCCATGGACTCCGAGGCGGGCGACCACTCCTCGGTGAGACCCGCGGCGCGGATCGCGCCGCGCACCTTCGGGCCGCGGGCCAGGAGCTGGACGCCGCCCAGCCGCTCCAGCAGCGGCGTGCCCAGGCCCCAGCCCTCGGCGGCCTCCACCCAGCCGCGGAAGCCGATGGCGGTGGTGGCCACGACGATGTCCGGCGCGTCGTCGATGAGCTGCTTGGTGGCGGCGAGCAGCTCGGCGTCGTCGGTGAGCGGCACGATGCGCAGCGCGGGCGCGTGCACGACCTCGGCGCCGCGGCGCTCCAGCAGCGTGCCGAGCTCGGCGGCGCGGCGGGCCGCGGTCACCCCGACCGTGAACCCGGCCAGCGGCAGCCCGCCGCCCCGCTCGCCGCCCTGCTGACGCGGCCCGCTGTCGTCCCGCAGTTCGTTTCGCTGTCCGTCGTGCATAGTGGCTCTCGTCCCGCTTCGCAGTGTTGTGCGCCGGCTCAACGGCGGCCTGGCCTCACCGGGCCGGCCGCCCGTCCCGGGGCGGACCGGCAGACCGGACTTGCTTGTGATGCTGCCAAGGGTCCGTGACGACCCGGGTTCACCGTTATTTCCCCAGTGTTACGCCCGGGAGGCCCCGGCGTTCCCGCCGGGGCCACTCCTCGGGTGCAGCGGATCACACCTCCGCGTATGCCGGGCGCTGCGCTTCTTCGGTGCGCGCGTGCGGCTCCGGTGCCGGGCGCCGGAGGTATACGGCCCAGGTCACGGCCAGGCACAGGGCGTAGTAGACGAGGAAGGACACGAAGGCGGGGGTGCCGGAGCCCCCGGTCATGAACGCCTGCCGGAACGCCAGGTTGATGCCCAGGCCGCCGAGCGCGCCGACTGCGCCGATCAGCCCCATCGAGGCCCCCGAGAGGCGCCGCCCGTACGAAGCGGCCGCCTCACCGGTCAGCCCCTTGCGTACCGCCTTCGCCTGGAAGATCCCCGGAATCATCTTGAACGTCGACCCATTGCCCAGCCCGCTCAGCACGAACAGCGCGATGAAGCCGACGAGAAAGACCGGCAGCGACTTCTGCGCCGACGCGTAGATCACGACGAGGGTCGCGGCACCCATCGCGGCGTAGTTCCACAGGCTGATGCGCGCGCCGCCGAAGCGGTCGGCGAGCTTGCCGCCCACGGGCCGGATCAGCGAGCCGAGCAGCGGCCCGATGAAGGTGAGCGAGGCCGCCTGCAGCGGCGTCTGCGCGAACTGGTTCTGCAGGACGAGCCCGAAGGCGAAGCTGTACCCGATGAACGACCCGAACGTCCCGATGTACAGCACCGACATGATCCAGGTGTGCGGGTCGCGGGCCGCGTCCTTGGCGGCACCCGTGTCGTTCTTCACCGGCGCGAGATTGTCCATGAACAGCGCGCACAGCACCGCGGAGACCACCGCGAGCGGGATGTAGATCCCCAGCACGATGTGCGGCGAGGCGGCGCCCGCCGTCCCGATGACCAGCAGCCCCACGAGCTGAATCACCGGCACACCGATGTTCCCGCCGCCGGCGTTCAGCCCGAGGGCCCAGCCCTTCTTCCTGAGCGGATAGAAGGAATTGATGTTGGTCATCGACGAGGCGAAGTTCCCCCCGCCGACCCCCGTGAGCGATGCCACCAGGATGAACGTGAGGTACGACGTCCCCGGCTCCATCACCATCCACGCGGCGGTGGTCGGCACCAGCAGCATCAGCGCGCTGATGATCGTCCAGTTCCGCCCCCCGAACTTCGCCACCGCGAAGGTGTACGGCACCCGCAGCACGCCGCCGACCAGCGTCGGCACGGCCACCAGGAAGAACTTGTCCGCCGGGTCCAGCCCGTACTCGGGCCCCATGAACAGGACCATCACCGACCACAGACTCCACACCGAGAACCCGATGTGCTCCGACAGCACCGAGAACCACAGGTTCCGCCGGGCGATCCGTTCCCCCTTCTCCGCCCAGAACCCCTCGTCCTCCGGATCCCACTCCTCGATCCACCGCCCGCCCTTGCGTGCGGTCCCGCCTGTCGTGGCTGCCATCGTGCCTCCCAGCTCTCGGGTTCTCCCGTTCCGAAGCTAGGGACGGCTCGTTTCGCCGCGGTGCCGCCAGGTGTCACCGACGCAATATCGCGCTCACCCGGGTCGGCGGGGCACGGTGAGTACCGGCCGGGGCACGCTGCGCGGCGCTCACGCCGCCATCAGCCGGGCGTCCTCGGGCGGCAGCCAGGCGCCCTCGGGGCGGGCCAGCCAGCCGCCCTCCTTGCCCAGCTCGCGCGCCGCGGCCAGCAGCGCGTCCAGCCCCGGGTGGCGCAGCCCCCGGCGCCAGACCACCGACACCGGGGACAGCGGTACGGGGTCCACGAGGGGCCGCAGCACCATCCCGGGCGCCTCGATGAACTCGACACTGGCCAGCACCGACCAGCCGCGCTTCCGTACGACGCGGAGGAATTCGTCCGGGCCGTCGATCTCCGGGTACGGCGCCGCCGCCCGGATGCCGCGCCCTTCGAAGAGGCGCGCCGCCAGGGCGGTCCACTCCGCGGTGTGCGCATTGCCCGCCCCCGTGTACAGCGTCTCCCCCGCGAGCGCGTCCAGCGGGACGGCCGCACGAGCGGCCAGCGGGTGCTCCGCGGGCAGCAGGACGGCCATCGGCTCGTACCGCACCGGGTGGTGGGCCAGCCGGGTCCGCACGCCGCGCGGCAGCCCCGCGATCCGCCCGAAGGACACGTCCAGGCCGCCGGTCAGCAGCCCCTCGGCAGCGCCGGTCAGGCCGCTGTGGAAGCGCGCGGCGAACTCCAGGCCGGGTGCCGCCGCCCGGGCCCGCTCCAGTACCCGGTGCGCGGTGCCCACGGGCGCGCCGACGTCGACGAGCAGCGGCTGCTCGTGCGCCGCGCCTCCGTGGAACGCCGCGGACAGCTCGTCGTGCGCGGCCAGCACGCGCTGCGCATACGGGAGCAGCCGCTCGCCTTCGGGGGTGAGACGCACCTGCCGGGTGGTGCGCAGGAACAGCACGGTGCCGAGGTCGCGCTCCAGGCGGCGGATGTCCCGGCTGAGGGCCTGCTGGGCGACGTACAGACGGGCGGCGGCACGGGTGAAGTGCAGCTCGTCGGCGACGGCCGTGAAGGCCCGCAGCAGTCGCGGCTCTATGTCGTGGGGCACGCGCCCATGGTGACAAAGACGAAGTGGCGGTACGGAGACCTGCCGGGCAACAGATTGACAACGGGAGACGGTGAATGCGTGGTGAAGAGGTGTTGGACGGTACGGCGCGGCCTGCCCGACCGTGGACGGGTGATCCTCTTCCTCGCCTCCCGGCCGGTGACCGCCCCGCCCGTTCCTGCCCGCTCGCGCCGCCGCACCCCCGCCGTCCCGCGGCTGCCGTTCCTCCGCCCGTACGCCCGGATCTTCGCTGTCCCCGGCACCCGGGCCTTCACCGCGGCCAACCTGATGGCGCGGCTCCCCATGGGCATGTTCAGCGTCAGCGCGGTCCTGATGATCGCCGGGTCGCGCGGCTCGTACGCGCTGGCCGGGGCCGTGACCGCCGTCGGGCTCGCCGCGACCGCCGTCGTCGGGCCGTGGACCGCGCGGCTGGTCGACCGGTACGGGCAGGCCAGGGTCGCGCCGCCCGCCGCGCTGCTCGCGGTGGCCGGCTCGCTCGCCCTCGTGCTGTGCGTACGGCTCGACGCACCCGCCTGGACGCTCTTCGCCGCGTACCTCTGCACGGCCACCACGCCCAACACCGGCGGCATGTCCCGCGCCCGCTGGGCACACCTCTTCCGCACCGATCCCCGCGCCCTGCACACCGCGAACTCCTTCGAACAGGCGGCGGACGAGGTGTGCTTCATGCTCGGCCCGGTGCTCGCGGCCTTCCTGTGCACGGCGCTGTTCCCGGAGGCGGGCACCCTCACCGGGGCCGCGCTGCTGCTGGCCGGCGTGCTCCTCTTCGCCGGTCAGCGCCGTACGGAGCCGCCGCCCGCGCCCCGTACGGACCGCGCCCGCTCCCTGTTGCGCCGCCCCGGCCTGCCGCCGCTCCTGCTGACCTTCCTCTGTACGGGCGCGGTGTTCGGCTCCCTGGAGGTCGTCACGATCGGCTTCGCCGACGGGCACGGCGTCCGGGCGGCGGCGGGCGGCATCCTGGCGCTGCAGGCGGCCGGGTCGTGCGCCGCTGGCCTGCTGTACGGGCTGCTGCCGCCCGCCGGGCGGCCCGCGGCGCGCTTCACCGGCTGCGTGGCGGCCATGGCGGTCCTGATGCTGCTGCCGCTCCTCGGGGCGGCGAGCGGCAGCCCGGCCGTCCTGGCGGGCGTCCTGCTCGTGGCCGGGATGGCGACCGCGCCCACCATGGTCACCGGCATGGGCCGGGTGCAGGCACTGACGCCCGCCGGCCAGGTCAACGAGGGCCTGACGCTCGCCGTGACCGCCCTGCTGGCCGGCATCGCGACCGGCTCGGCGGCGGGCGGCTGGGCCACGGACCACCTGGGCCCCGACGGCTCCGGATACGCCGTACCGGCAACCGCCGCGGCCCTCGCCCTGACCGTGACGCTCCTGGGCCGCCTCCCGGCCCGCCGGCGCGGCTGACCCGCGCCGGCGGGCCCGGGCCCGCGGCCTCAGCCGCCCAGCCCCCACCCCTTCGCCATCTCGTACGCGGCGCAGAGGTTCACATCGAGCATGTAAGCGCCGGCCGTGCCGCACTGCGCGGGGCCCGTACCCGGGTCCAGCGGCTGCCCGTGCCCCATGCCGGTGATCTCGTACGTCTCGACGGCGACCGCGCCGCCCGCGTCCCGGTACACCGCGTGCGGATAGCCGCCCACCGTGTCCCTGGCGTCGGGGGCCTGGTCGGTGCCGTGCACATTCGTCCACTGCTCGACGAGGTCGGCCATGTTCACCGGCTTCACCGTCGTGTCGGCCGTGCCGTGGAACACGGTGAGCCGGGGCCAGGGTCCGGTGTACCCGGGGCGCGCGGCCCGCACCCGGTCGCCCCACTGCGCGGGGGTCTGGGCGGCGCCCACGTACATGCACACGTACGGCGAGCCGGCCGCCTGCGCGCAGCCGTACGGGAGGCCCGCGACGACGCCGCCCGCGGTGTATGTCTCCGGGTACGCGGCCATCATGACCGCCGTCATCCCGCCGCCGGCCGAAAGTCCGGTGACGTACGCCTTCGAGCCGCCCGCGTCGGCGAGCTGGCGGGCGGTCATCTGCTGGATGGACGCGGCCTCGCCGTGGCCGCGCTCGATGTCGCCCGCCTGGAACCAGTTGAAGCAGGAGTTGAGGTTGTTGGCGCTGCTCTGGCCCGGGAGGACGACGGAGAAGCCCCAGCGGTCGGCGAGCTCGGTCCAGCCGCTCTGCTTGCCGTAGGCGGGGGCGTTCTGCGTACAGCCGTGCAGCGCGACGACCACGGGGCGGCCGGCGGGCAGGCCCTGCGGGACGTAGCGGTACATCCGCAGCGCCCCCGGATTGGTGCCGAAGCCGGTGACCTCCTCGATGGTGCCGGAAGCCGCGTGTGCCGTCGCCGGCGACGGCAGGAAGAGGGCGGCCAGCAGGGCCGCGACCAGAACGCTCAGCGTGCGCTTGGTTGTCTTGTACATGTCGGAGGACGGTAGGAGCGCGGGGCGGCACCCGATATGGCGCGGAACGCCACATCCGACGCCCGCGCCATGGTCATACATGACAGAAGCCCCGCTGCCTGACGGCGGCGGGGCTTCTGCCCACATGGGATGTCCGGAGGCCGGGGCCTCCGTTCGGTGGAGATGGCGGGAATCGAACCCGCGTCCAACGGTGCAGAATCAGGGCTTCTCCGAGCGCAGTCCGCTGCGATTTTCTCGGCCCCGGAGATCACGCGGACAAGTCTCCGACGGGCTCAGTCACTGTTTGATGTCTCCACTCAGCCCCGTGACCGGGCTCAGTGGATAAGACCCCTAGCTGATGCCAGGAACCGGGTCGGGATCATCCCCGGGCTGACACTTCGCAGGTCGCTACTTAGGCAGCGAGGGCGAAGGAATCGCGCTTGGTGTTGGCGATTATTGGTTGCGACATATGGTTAACGAGATCATTGCCGCTTCCTCGGCTCGCTTCCCCTGCTTCGACATCCGCTGTCGAAACCGATCATCCCCATGTTGATTTTTCAAGTGTGGGCCCCACTTGCGCGGAGTCCGTGCACCCCGTCCTGCGGGGTACATGTGCCATCGTACGGGAACAACGTGGCACCGTGCCAGCATATTCCCAGGGGGCGTTCGCCGGGCCTTCCGCGCAGGTCAGGCCCGCTGCCGCCGGCGCACCGCCGAGATCGCGCGGTCCGCCTCGCGGCGGTCCTGCTGCTCACGCAGGGTCTGCCGCTTGTCGTACTCCTTCTTGCCCTTGGCCAGCGCGATCTCGACCTTCGCCCGGCCCTTCAGGAAGTAGAGCTGGAGCGGGACGATCGTGTGGCCCGTCTCCTGGGACTTCGACGCCAGCTTGTCGATCTCCTCGCGGTGCAGCAGCAGCTTCCGCTTGCGGCGTGCCGCGTGGTTCGTCCACGTGCCCTGCGCGTACTCGGGGATGTGCACGTTGTGCAGCCACGCCTCGCCGCCGTCGATCTGGACGAAGCCGTCCACCAGCGAAGACCGACCCTGCCGCAGCGACTTCACCTCCGTGCCCGAGAGCACGAGGCCGCACTCGTAGGTGTCGATGATGAGGTAGTCGTGCCGCGCCTTCTTGTTCTGCGCGATGAGCTTGCGCCCGGCCTCCGCGGCCTGTCGCTTCGCCTTCGTGTTCGCGTTCGCCTTAGCCATAGTGCGGCCATTTTCGCACTACGACCCGCCTCCGAGGCCACTCATTACTGTCCTGGCCCGGCTCTCCGCCCGGTCGTCGGCGGGGATGTCGGGGGTGATGCCGCGGCCGTCGACGCCGCGGCCGGACGGCGTGCGGTAGTGGCCGACGGTCAGCTCGGCGACCGAGCCGTCCGGGAGCTTGCTGGGCATCTGCACCGAGCCCTTGCCGAAGGTCGGCGAGCCGATCACCACCGCCCGGCCGCGGTCCTGCAGCGCCCCCGCCAGCAGCTCGCCCGCGCTCATCGTGCCGCCGTCGACCAGCACGACCACCGGCGACTTCGTGGCCCGGCCGCGGTCGGCGTAGAGCGCGCGCTGGCTGCCGCGCACGTCGTACGTGGCGACCAGGCCGCCGTCGAGGAACGCGGCGGCCGCGGTGACCGCCTCCCCGACCAGTCCGCCGGTGTTGCCGCGCAGGTCCAGCAGGACGCCGCCGGGCGGCGCCGAGCGGACCGCCTCGCGCACCTCCTCGCCGGTGCCCTTGGCGAACGCCTCGACCTTGATCCGGGTCATGCCTCCGGGCGCCGCGGGCCGCTCGACCGTGACGTTCGCCGTGCGCAGCCGGGCGCGGTGCAGCGTCGTGGACCAGTGCAGGTCCGCGCGCTGGAGTTTCAGTGCGACGGGCGTACCGGGGGCCGCGGCGGCCCGGGTGTGCGGCTCGGCACCGGCGTCGCCGCGCAGCCGGGCCACGACCTCGGTGACCGGGCGGTGCCGGGTGGGGTGGCCGTCGACGGCGAGCAGCGCGTCACCGGGTGCGATGCCGGCCCGCGCCGCGGGGCTGTCGGGGCGGACGCGAGAGACGCGGACGTGACCGCCCTCGGCCGGGCGCAGCCACAGGCCGACGCCGACGTACTCGCCGTCGAGCTGCTGTCTGAAGTCCTCGTACTCGCCCGCGGTGTAGACCGTCGACCAGCGGTCGCCGCTGCGGCTGACCACATCGGCGGCGGCCTGGGTACCGGACTTGCCGGCCTTGAGCGCTTCGCTGGCGGCCGCCTCGACGGCCTCGCGGTCCGCCGTGCCGTCCGCTGCTGAGCGGCCGTCAGCGACCGTACGTACCGGTATCCGGCGCTCCGCCCCTTCTCGGCCTTCGCCGCCCCAGGTACCGGCGGCCGCGCCCGTGCCGAGCACGCTCGCGAAGACCAACGTCAGGGCCGCCCCGCGGCGGATGCGGCGGGGCCGGACAAAGTGCAATCGGCCCGACATGCCGGTGAGTCTAGGCCAGAAAGAAGCGCCGTACGGGCAGTTGCCCGTACGGCGCTCTTGGCATAACTCACACCTTCAGATACTTGCGGAGCGCGAAAAACGCGGCGAGCGCCGGCATCAGAAGACCGATGAGCAGGACCAATGGAAGTACCGCCACCACGGAGTCCCAGCCGATGAAGTTGATCACCTGGATCTTCTCCGCCAGCCAGTTGTTCACGAGGATGAACTTGCCGCCGACGATCAGGACACACGCGAACGCGGCGCCGATCAGGCCCGCGATGGCGGCCTCCAGGATGAACGGCATCTGGATGTAGAAGCTGGAGGCGCCCACCAGCCGCATGATCCCGGTCTCCCGCCGCCTGCTGAACGCCGACACCCGTACGGTGTTGACGATCAGCAGCAGCGCAACGACCAGCATCAGCCCCATCACGCACAGCGCGGCGATGTTCATGCCGTTGAGGAGGTTGAACAGCGGTTCCACGGTGTCCCGTTGGTCCTGGACCTCCTGGACGCCGGGCCGCTCGCTGAAGGCCGATTTGATGACCGCGAACTTGGTCGGGTCCTTCAGCTTGACCCGGAAGGACTCGGGCAACTGGTCGGGGGTGACGAGGCCCGCGACGGGCGTGTCGCCGAACTGCTCCTTGTAGTGCTTGTACGCCTGGTCACTCGACTCGTACTGCACCTTTTCGACGATCGGCAGCCGGTCCAGCTCGGCGCGGATGTCGTTCTTCTGCTGCGTGGTGGCCGCGCCCTTGGCGCAGTTGGCGCCGGAGTCGGCGTCGTTCTTGTTGCAGAAGAAGATGGAGACGTTGACCTTGTCGTACCAGTAGCCCTTCATCGTGCTGACCTGGTCGCGCATCAGCAGCGAGGCGCCGAAGAGGCCGAGCGAGAGAGCCACGGAGACGATGACGGCGAAGGTCATCGTGAGGTTTCGGCGGAGACCGACGCCGATCTCCGACAGGACGAACTGGGCGCGCATGGCGTCCTTTCAGTACTGGGGGCCGTACACGCTTAGTGCTGGTAGCCGTACACGCCGCGCGACTGGTCGCGTACGAGCCGGCCCTTTTCTAGTTCCATGACCCGCTTGCGCATCTGGTCGACGATCTGCTGGTCGTGGGTCGCCATGACCACCGTCGTGCCGGTGCGGTTGATCCGGTCCAGCAGCTTCATGATGCCGACGGAGGTCTGCGGGTCGAGGTTGCCGGTCGGCTCGTCGGCGATCAGCAGCATCGGGCGGTTGACGAACGCCCGGGCGATCGCGACGCGCTGCTGCTCACCACCGGACAGCTCGCCCGGCATCCGGTCCTCCTTGCCGCCCAGGCCGACGAGGTCGAGCACCTCGGGGACGGTCTTGCGGATCTGGCCGCGCGGCTTGCCGATGACCTCCAGGGCGAACGCGACGTTCTGCCCGACGGTCTTGTTCGGGAGCAGCCGGAAGTCCTGGAAGACCGTGCCCACCTGGCGCCGCATCTGCGGGACCTTCCAGTTGGACAGCTTCCCGAGGTCCTTGCCCAGTACGTGCACCGCACCGTGGCTGGCCCGCTCCTCGCGCAGGAGCAGCCGCAGGAAGGTGGACTTGCCGGAGCCCGAGGAGCCCACCAGGAAGACGAACTCGCCTCGTTCGATCTCGAGCGAGACGTCCCTGAGCGCGGGGCGGTTCTGCTTCGGGTAGGTCTTGGAGACGTTGTCGAATCGGATCACTGATGCACCACGGTCGACCTGGGTAGGGGCACGGGTTGCCGAGTTGCGGCTCCCGTCGGTGAGCGTGACCATACGCGAAGCGCGAGCCGCGGCGCAGTCGGCGTCCGGTCTTGGTGCGTTTATTCACGGCACCTACGGGGACAAAACGAGCACATTCCGGCTCCGGCCGAGGGCCCGCGGGCGGCCTGAATACGCCGTGCGCTGCAAGGATTCCGGTACGCGCGCCGAGGGACCCGCGAGCTGGCACAGTAGAAGAGGGAACCAATGCGCCGGCCCGCGCGTTGGAGCCGGTGAGAAGGAGGTCGCATGACGTACGACCGACTGGTGTGCGCCAACTGCGCGGCCCCCGTGAGCGAGGGCCGCTGCCCGGTGTGCCGGGCCAGCAGGGAGCGGATGCAGCAGCAGAGCGGCCTGACCGGGCTCTTCGCGCAGGTCACCCCGGCGACCCTCGTGGTGCTGCTGGTGGCGCTGGTCGCGGTGGGCCTGCTGGCATCGGGTGGGCTGACCCCCGGCTGATCCTGCGGATCACCTACGGACCGGACACATACGCAAGCGGGACGCATACGCAAAGGGGCCCGGCGCGGGTTGCGCGCCGGGCCCTCTGCTGTACGTCATGCTGCTGCGGCACGTTCTACGGTGCCGCGCCGGGCCTGGATCAGGCCGCGGCGGCGCCGCCCTTGTTGATCAGGCGCGGCATCATGCGGAAGCCGATGCCACCGGCGATCATCGTCGCCGCACCGATCAGCAGGAAGGTCGTACCGGACGAACCGGTTTCGGCCAGCTCGCCGCCGGCCTGCTGCTGACCGCCCTTGGGCGTGTCCTGGGCCTGACCGGGCGTGTTGGCGATGTCTTCCTTGGAGTCGCCAGGCTGCTCGACCGGCTTGGTGCCCTCGTTGTCGGTACCGGTGCCCTCGTCGCCACCGCTGACGTCGCCGCCGGTGCTGCCGCCGGTGGCGCCGTTGTCGTCGCCGCCGTTGCCGCCACCGATGGTGTCGTCGCCACCGTTGCCGCCGTCGCCGCCACCGATGCCGTTGTCGCCACCGTTGCCGCCGTCGCCGCCACCGATGCCGTTGTCGCCGCCGTTCTGGCCGCCGTTGTCGTCACCGCCACCGATCGCGCCGCCGTCGTCGCCACCGATCGCGCCGCCGTCGTCGCCGCCGATCGCGCCGCCGTTGTCGTCGCCGCCGTCGCCGCCACCGATGCCGTTGTCGCCGCCGTTCTGGCCGCCGTTGTCGTCACCGCCGATCACGCCGCCGTCGTCCTCGCCGCCGTCGCCGCCGCCGCTGATGAGGCCACCGCCGGTCTCGTCACCGCCGGTGTCACCAGCGGTGTCGCCACCGCTGGCGCCGCCGTTGTCGTCACCGTCGCCGCCGCCGAAGAGGCCGCCGATGATGCCGACACCGTCGTCGCTCGCAGCGGTCGACTGGTCCGACTCGGTCGCCGAAGCGGCGCCCGTCACGGTCAGCGACGCGCCCAGCGCGATCACCGCGCCGGCTGCAACGCGCGCCACGCGCACCCGCGTCTTCTTGGTCATCTGGTTGCTACCCCCAGTAGCTCATGTGTCATTGGGGCATTTCTGTGCGGGGCGACGGCCGATGGGGGTATGCGACTCGCGGCCCGCTTCGCGGGCGGTTCGCTCGATTCCCCGTTCACACGCGCCCCAGACGTACGCATGCCGCGCACTACCCTTCCCAGATCCCAACGGACCGTCAAGGTCAAATAAAGAGCGGATGACCGTATTGCAATACTTTGCGGGGGTCGGCGGCGTACGACTGTAACCAAATCACCACATCAAAAAGCAACCGCCGCCCCGGAGGCGACGGTTGCTGCGGGAGTACCCGGCTTACTTCTCCTGCTCCTGCTGCTTGCGCCAGCGGATGCCGGCCTCCAGGAAGCCGTCGATGTCGCCGTCCAGCACCGCCTGCGGGTTGCCGACCTCGAACTCCGTCCGCAGGTCCTTGACCATCTGGTACGGGTGCAGGACGTACGACCGCATCTGGTTGCCCCAGGAGTTGCCGCCGTCGCCCTTGAGGGCGTCCATCTTGGCCTGCTCCTCCTGGCGGCGCCGATCCAGCAGCTTCGCCTGGAGGACGTTCATGGCGGTGGCCTTGTTCTGGATCTGCGAGCGCTCGTTCTGGCAGGAGACCACGATGCCGGTCGGGATGTGCGTCAGGCGGACCGCGGAGTCGGTCGTGTTCACGCCCTGGCCGCCGGGGCCCGAGGAGCGGTAGACGTCGATGCGGAGCTCGGACTCGTCGATCTCGATGTGGTCGGTCTGCTCGACGACGGGCAGCACCTCGACGCCGGCGAACGACGTCTGGCGGCGGCCCTGGTTGTCGAACGGGGAGATCCGGACCAGGCGGTGCGTGCCCTGCTCCACGGAGAGCGTGCCGTAGGCGTACGGCACGTTGACGGCGAAGGTGGTCGACTTGATGCCGGCCTCTTCGGCGTACGAGGTCTCGTACAGCTCCGTCTTGTAGCCGTGCCGCTCGGCCCAGCGCAGGTACATGCGCTGCAGCTTCTCGGCGAAGTCGGCGGCGTCGACGCCGCCCGCCTCGGCGCGGATGTTCACGACGGCCTCGCGGGAGTCGTACTCGCCGGAGAGGAGCGTGCGCACCTCCAGCTCGTCGACCGCCTTGCGGACCGAGGTCAGCTCGGCCTCCGCCTCGGCCTGGGTGTCCTCGTCGCCCTCGTCGGCGGCCAGCTCGAACAGCACCTCGAGGTCGTCGACGCGGCCTCGCAGCTCCTCGGCCTTGCGGAGCTGTCCCTGGAGATAGGACAGCCGGCTGGTGACCTTCTGGGCGTTCTCCACGTCGTCCCAGAGGTCGGGGGCCGCTGCCTGCTCCTCGAGCGCAGCGATATCGGCCCTCATCTTGTCGAGGTCCAGGACGGCCTCGATCGACCCCATGGTCGAGGAGAGGGACTTCAGCTCTTCGGATACATCGACGACTGCCACGCCTCCAGCCTAACGGCTGGGTGGGCCGACGTGAGCCGTGGCCGTCTCCGGGCGTTCCGGTGGGCCCCCGGCCGGTGGCCACCCGCGGCGCCGTTGGCGTTGCTCGCGCAGTTCCCCGCGCCCCTGACGGGGCGCTCCCTTACGCGGCGCTTCTTTGAGCTACGGCACGTCCGGAGCTGTCTGCTCCGTGCCGGGACGGGCGTCGTCCGGGGTGTCGTCGCCGGAGACCAGCCAGGTCGTCAGGCCCGCGACGGCCACCAGGCCGGCCGCCGCGACACCCAGCCGCACCCGGCGCTTGCGTACCCGGTGGCGGGCCGAGCCCGCCCGGCGTTCGCCCGCGGCGCGGGGCGTGCGGGCCGTGCCGTGCGCCCCGCCGGCCAGCTCGTCCGGGCCCGGTACGCGCATGCTCGTGTGCGTCTCCCGGTTCGAGTCCGGGGCCGCGCCGTGGACCAGCGGCACCGCGCCGCGGACCCGGCCGCCGTCCTCAGGCGCCGCCGGGTGGTACGGGCCGTCCTCCCGGACCGCGTCCTGGCCCGCCGCCTCGTCCGCCTCCTCCTCGCTCTCCGGCTCGTCGATGTCCAGCGGCGGGATGCCCGCCAGCGAGGGCTGGATCTCGCGCAGCCGGGCCGCCAGCTCGGGGGCGCGGAGCCGGGAGGCGGGGGCCTTGGCCAGGCACTGGACGAGGAGCTGCCACAGCTCGTCCGGGATGCCGGGGAGCGGCGCGACCCGCTCGGTGACGTGCCGGCGCAGCACCGCGCCGGGGTGCCCGCCGCCGAAGGGGGTGAAGCCGGCGAGCAGCTCGTACAGGACCGTGGCCAGCGCGTACACGTCCACGGACGCGCGGGGCGGGAGGCCCTCGATGATCTCGGGGGCGAGGTAGTCGGGGGTGCCGATGACCCGGGTGGAGCGGGTGCGGCGCGGCGAGTCGACCAGCCGGGCGATGCCGAAGTCGGTGAGGAGGGCGGGGTGGGCGCCGCCCGGGCCGAGCGGGCCCTCCATGTCCAGCAGGACGTTCTCGGGCTTCACGTCGCGGTGCACGATGCGCGCGGCGTGCGCGGCGGCCAGGCCCTCGGCGACGTCGGCCACGATGGCGACCGCGGCCTCCGGGGCCAGCCGGCGCTGGGCGTCCAGCCGGGTGCGCAGGTCGGTACCGCGCACGAGGTCCATCACCAGGGCGAGGTCGTTGCCGTCCACGACCAGGTCGCGGACGCCGACCACGCGCGGGTGGTCCAGGCTGAGCAGGGCGGCGCGCTCCTGTACGAAGCGGCCGACCAGCTCCTGGTCGGAGGCGAGGTCCTCGCGCAGCAGCTTGATCGCCACGGCCCCTTCGGGACCCTCGCCCAGCCACACCGTGCCGGCGCTGCCGCGACCGAGGATCTGGTGGGCGGTGTACCGGCTGCCGATCTTCCGTGCCAAGACTGCTCCGACGGGTCTTGTCCGACAGGTGACGGCCCGCGGCGCGGATGCGCGGGGGCCGCGGCCCGGGGCGCGGGGCACCCGGGCCGATGCTGGCGACAAAACTACGCGGACGGCGGCGCTTTCGGCGCCCCGGACGCCGTCAACCGCCACTTCTCCGCCGGAAAAACCGCGGAAATATCGACAAACCGATAATTCTGCGGCGTCGCCACCCCGGAGGCGGGTGGCGGGTCCCCGGGTCCGTGCGGGGGCGGCCCCTACGGGCCTCCCACCGACTTCGAGGCGTCGCCGATCGTGGACACCCAGTCCGACACGGTCGAGTACCACTGGCTGATCTGCTCCCAGTAGCCGCGCCCCGTGGCGAACAGGTCCTTGAGCCCGAGCTCCCAGGCCAGCCAGGAGCCGACCACCAGCAGCACGATCATGATCAGACAGCCCTTGAGGCAGCCGAGACCCGGGATGCGCACCGGGTTGGCGCTGCGCCGGCGCGGCTCGCGCTCGCGGCGGCGCGGCTCCGGGGCCGGCGGCCGCTGCGGTTCGTACCGCTGCGGCGGGGGCTGTCGACGCTGCGGCTGCTGCTGGTACGGCGGCGGCTGCTGGCGGCCGTACTGCTGCTGCGGGGGCTGCTGCGGCTGCTGCTGGTAGGGCGGGGGCTGCGCGGGCCGGCGCTGGGGGCGGTGGCGCAGCGGGTCGTCCTCCGGGCTGAGGTACTGCTGGACCTGGGTCTGCTCGTTCCGGTCCCGGGCGGCGCGGAGCTGGTTCTCCCAGGGGTGCGGCCCCTCGGGCTGCTGCGGGTCACCGCCGGGCGGCCCCGGCGGTACGGGCGGCATGGCGCGCGTCGGGTCGCCGCTGCCCGGGGGCTGCCCGGAGTCGGCTCCGAAGCCGGCGGCCGCGGCACCCGCGGCGGCACCGGCCGCGCCCGCGGCGCCCGCTCCCGTGGTCGGCATGACGTTCGTCGCGGCCGAGGGGTCGTACTGGCCGCCGCCGGCCCCGGTGGAGGGCAGTACCTGCGTGGGGTCGGCGGCGCCGGTGTCGGGGACCGGCGCGGGCGCCGGGTCGGGCGCGAGCAGCCCGGCGACGCCGAGGGCTGCCTCCGCCTCCGCGGGCGAGGCGTGCACGCCGATGCCGGCCGCGACCACGCGCAGGGCCCGGGCGAGGTTCTCGGCGCTGGGCCGCTCCTCGGGACGCTTGCGCAGACAGCGCTCTATGACGGTCCACAGCGGCTCGGGGACGCTGCCGGGGCGCTGCGGGTCCTCGCTGAGGTGGCGGTGCAGCACTTCGAGGGCGGTCGCGCCGGCGAACGGCGGACGGCCCGTGACCAGCTCGTACAGCAGGATGCCCGCGCCGTAGATGTCCACGGCGGAGGTCTGCGGGCGGCCCTCGGCGGACTCCGGCGCGACGTACGCGGGCGTACCGACGAACTCCTGCGTGCGGGTCAGGCCCGGGGAGTCCGCGAGGCGGGCGATGCCGAAGTCGGTCAGCATCGGGTGCATCTCGGCGGCGCCCTCGGCCCCGGCGAGCAGCACGTTCGCGGGCTTGAGGTCGCGGTGCACGACGCCGTCGGCGTGGCTGGCGGCCAGCGCGTCGGCGATCTGCGCGGTCAGCAGCGCGGCCGCGACCGGGCTGAACGGACCGTTCTGGCGCAGGTATTTGTGCAGGTCGGGGCCGTCGACCAGGTCCATGACCAGGGCGAGCAGATCGCCCTCGACGACCAGGTCGCGGGTGCGGACGATGTTCGGGTGGGTGAGCCGCAGCAGGACGGAGCGCTCACGCAGGAAGCGCATCACCACGTCCGGGTCGTGCGCCAGCTCCTCCTTGAGGACCTTGATCGCGACCGTCTCGCCGGGCTGTCCGGCCACCGCTGCCTCGGCGCCTGCCGCCTCCCGCTGGCTGGCCCGCCAGACGGTGCCCGTGGCGCCGCGTCCGAGCGGCTCCTCGAGCAGGTACTTGCTGCCTACCGGCCGCACGTCATGCGCTCCCTGGTCGTCACTGAGCAGCTGCCTGATCTGCGCTGTCTGTCGGGCTGTGGGGGATGTGGGACCACTCCGGTGTGCGGGCGGTCCCTTCCGCCCCACCATAGTGCCGTGTTTCGCGGCGGCGGCCGGGCGGATCCCGTGGTCCGGGGGGCGCTGCCGGCCGGCCGGTCCGGTCGGGACCCGGCGGGGCTCCCCGGGAAGACGCCGCTCACGTACGGATGGTTGCCCTCCCGGCCGATCGCTGACCGGTCACGGAGCGATCTTTGGCCGATCATGGTTCACAAGCAGCCACTTTTGCATACATCGGTGACCGAACAAGATCACTGAACGACAGTCGCCACGCGTCTTGTCGGTGGCAGGTGCGAGGATGCTCTCCAGCACGGCAGCGGTGGGGACGGGGGCGCTGCGCCGCGGCGTGCGGCGTGCGCATGCACGCGGACTTGGACTTGTACGTGCCGACGTGTCCGGGCGTGGTGGGGGGAGGTACTGGGCCCCGCCGCATTGCCGGGCGGAAGGGACCGTTGACGGCGATGCAGATCCGGCTGACCGTCCTCGGGCCGCGCAGCGGCCACCCCACTCGGGCCTGCGACGTGCTCGTGACGGCCCCTGCCGGGACGGCGCTCGCGGCGGTGGCCAGCGGCCTCGCGGCGGCCGTCGCGGGCGCCGGCGCGGACGTCGGCGGGGCCGGCGCAGGCAGCGGTCCCGTCGTGCTCTACGCGGGGCAGGAGCGGCTCGACGTCCAGCGTGCCGCGCTCGGCGAGCCGCCCCTCATAGACGGTGCGGTCCTCTCCCTCCAGGGCCCCGGTCCGGCCCCGGCGCACGGCCTGCCGGCCGGTCCCGCCCGGCTGCGGGTCGTCTCGGGCCCGGACGCCGGCGGTGTCCATCTGCTGCACGGCGGCCAGATCCGCATCGGCCGCTCCACGGACGCGGACGTGCCGCTGGACGACCCCGACGTTTCCCGGATGCACTGCGCGGTCACGGTGGCGGCGGACGGCGCGGTGACCGTGGCCGACCTCCGCTCGACGAACGGCACGGCCGTCGACGGCGCCGACCTCGACGACCGCCCGGTGCCGCTGCCGCCGGGCGCGCTGCTCCGGATCGGCGAGTCGGCGCTCCGCCTGCAGCCCTCCCCCGGCGCCCCCGACCCCGTGCTCGCCGCCACCCCGGACGGCGAGGGCCGGCTGCGCGTGCACCCGGCGGGCGGCGGTACCGAGGGGCAGCGCCCGCCGCACGGCACCGGCTCCTCCCCTGCGCACGGCAGCGAGCGGCACGACCACGAGACGGCCCCCGGGCAGGACCGCGCGGGTTCGGCCGGCGGGAGCCCGGCCGCGGGTGCCTGGAGAGCGGAGGCCGCCCGGCCGGCCGGGCACGGGGCCGAGCCCCCGGCCGCGGCGGGTCCGTATGCCGCGGGGACGCCGGGTGCGGAGGCGTACGCCGCGGGCGCGCGGTCGGCCGAGGTCCACTCCCCCGACGCCCGCGCCACGGGACGGCCCGCGCCGGACCCGTACGCGCCGGATCGGTACGGGACGGACCAGTACACGCCGGCGCAGTACGCGGCGGACCAGTACGCGGCGGACCAATACGGGGGGGACCAGTACGGGACAGGACGCCAGGACCAGTACCGCGACCGGCAGTACGGCCAGCGACACGATCAGCAGCACGACCAGCCGTACGGCGCCGGAGCGGGTGGTGCGCACGGCCACCCCGCCGACGGCGCCGACGCCGCGCCCGGCCCGGGTTCCGGCCGCCGGGGCACCCCCGTCCGGGGCACCCCCGCGCCCGATCCCCGTTCCGCCGCGACCCACGGCGGCGGGCAGCCGCTGGCGGCCCCGTCCGCACCGCCCGGCGCGCAGCCCATCGGCAGTGCCGAGCCGTCCCCCGGCGCCGGGCAGCCCGCCGGGCCCGAGGCGTCCCGCAAGCCCACCCGCCGCGGCGGCGGCTGGAGTGCGTGGGCGCGGCGGCTGGCCGGCGGGCGCGGCGCCACCGAGGACGCGGCGGACGCGGAGGCCGCGCGGCAGGCGGCCGGGTACGGCCCCGGTCCGCAGCCCCAGGCCGGCGCGGCCCCCGGCGCCCTGCCGGGCGACGCCCGTATCCCGGCCGCGTACGGCCGCTGGCCGGACGCCGCCACGATCCTGCTGACCGCGCTCGGCCCCGGCCCCCGGCTGTGGGAGCGGGAGGCCGGGCATCCGGACGCGCTGGCCGTCCGGCTCGGCACCGCCGACCGCGACGGCAGCCGCAGCGCCGTGCCGGTGACCGTCGCGCTGCGCTCGGCCGGGTCGCTGGGCCTGGCGGGGCCGCGCCCCCGGCTCGCCGGGCTGGCCCGGGCCGCGGTCGCCCAGCTCGCGGCGCTGCATGCGCCGGGCACGCTGGAGATCGTCCTGCTCGCCGCCGACCGCGCGCGCGGCACGGCGGAGCGCCTGGAGGAGTGGTCCTGGCTCGGTTGGCTGCCGCATGTGCGCCCGGCGCACGGTCAGGACTGCCGGCTGCTGCTGGCGTACGACAAGGAGCAGGCGGCGGCGCGCACGGCCGAGCTGGTCCGCCGGCTGGACGACGGGCCGCTCGGCCCCGGCTGGGCGAGCGCCGACCGGTCGGCGGTGGCCGCCGCCGCGGCCCGGCACCAGGGCCCGTACACCCTCGTGATCGCCGACGGCGATCCCGGCACGGCCGGGCTGCGGGAGACCGTGGCCCGGCTGGCGGCGGGCGGCCCGTCGGCCGGCATCCATGTGCTCGCGCTGGCCGAGACCCCGGCCGCCTCGCCCCTGTATCCGCTCACGGCGACGTACGAAGCGGCGCGTGCCGCGTCCCCGGCCTTCGGGGAGTGCGGCGCGCTCGCGGTGCTCAGCGGTGACGTGGCCACGGCGCTGCGCGTCGTCCAGCCCGCCGCGCCGCTGGCCCCGGGCAGCAGCATCGCCGTGAACGGCGTCCCGCAGAACGGCTCCGGGGCGTATGCCTCGGGGGCGAACGGCACGGTCGCGACGGTGGACGCGGTCTCCGCGCCGTGGGCCGAGCGGTTCGCGCGCGCCCTGGCGCCGCTGCGCGAGGCCGATACCGTGCGGGCGGGCCGCAGCACGCGCAGCGCCGCCGTGCCGCTGCCCGACAGCGCCCGGCTGCTGGACGAGCTGGGGCTGGCCCGTGCCACGCCCGCTTCCCTGATGGCCCGCTGGGCGGCCGCGGCGGACAGCGAGGAGCCCGCGGCCGCCGCGGTCCTGGGCGCGGGCCCGCACGGCCCGGTGTACGCCGACCCGGCCGTCGACGGCTGCCACTTCCTGCTGGAGGGCGGCCCGGGCACGGGCAAGACCGAGCTGCTGCGCTCGATCGCCGCCTCGCTGGCCGCCGCCGACCGTCCGGACCTGCTCTCGCTGGTCCTGGTCGACGGCGCGGGCACGGAGCGCGGCGAGGGCCTGCGGCTGTGCACGGACCTGCCGCACGTCACCGCGCATCTGGCCGCCTCCGACCCAGTACGGATGCGGGAGTTCGCGCAGGCGCTGGTCTCGGAGCTGAAGCGGCGCGCCGAGATACTGGGCGGCACGGGCTTCGCCGAGTGGCGCGCCAAGCACGTCGCGGCGCCCCGAGTGGTCGCCCCGCGCCGGTCCGCCGAGGGCCGTACGGCAGCGGCTGCGGGCGCCGCCGCAGAGATCCCCGGCTCCGCGGCGCCCGGCGTGCAGGACTCCGGCCTGCTGGACGCGCCGGCGACGAACACGCTGCGGCTGCGCCCCCGTACGCAGGGCGCGCCCGGTGCCGAGGAGGCCGAGCGCCCGGCAGCGGCGGGCGAGGGGCTCGCGGCCGTGTCGCCGATGACCCGGCTGTTCGTGATCGTCGACGACTTCGACGCGCTGGTCGCACCGGCGCTGGGCAGTACGGGGCGGCCCGCCGCCGGGTCGGTCGTGCGGGCGCTGGAGGCGGTCGCCCGGGAGGGCGCCGCGCTCGGCGTGCATCTGATCGCCGCGACCGGCCATCCGGACCGCACGGCGGCCACCGCCACGGCTGAGCGGGCCGGGCTGCGCGCGCGGCTGGGCGCGGAGGGCGACCCGGCCGAGGAGCCGCTGCCCATCGGGCGCGGACGGCTGTACCGAGCGGCCGACGGCTCCGCCACGCCCTTCCAGGCCGGCCGGGTGACGGGCCGGATACCCCGGACGTCGACCCTGCGGCCGACGGTCGTGCCCCTGGAGTGGCACCGCATGGGCGATCCGCCGGCCCGCCGCCCGCTGCGCGAGCTGGGGAACGGCCCGACCGACCTGGCCCTGCTGGCCAGTGCGCTGCAGAAGGCCGCCCGGTCCCTGCCGTGACACCGGCTCTGCCCCGCGTACAACGCGGTGACATACAACGCCGTGACATACAACGAATCGGTCGCCGTACGGACAAGGAGAGTCACCCACTGCGATAACGGCCCGGTCACGACGGGGAGTTGCGGTCGGACGCGGTATTGCTCGGACCCCCTGGCGCGGGTAGGACTGTCGCACGGCCAACGGGAGGGCGACGGATGCGTCACGCAACGCTTCGTACGGCAACGGCACTTGTCGCGGTGGGTGCGCTGGCACTGACCGGCTGCGGCGGCGACAGCGGCAAGAAGAGCGAGGGCAAGGGCGGCGGCGAGAGCGCGCCCACCGTCCGGCTGCCGAAGCTGAACGGACAGACGCTCCAGGTGACGGCGGTGTGGACCGGTCCTGAGCGGGAGAACTTCACCAAGGTCCTGGACGAGTTCGAGAAGCGCACGGGCGCCGAGGTGGAATTCGTGCCCAGCGGCGACGACATGGCCGGCTTCATCGGCTCCAAGGTCGCCGGCGGCGGCGCGCCGGACGTCGCGATGCTCCAGCAGGTCGGCGTGCTCCAGGAGTTCGCGAAGAAGGGCTGGGTCAAGCCGCTCGGCCCGGACGCGAAGAAGGAGCTGTCGGAGAACTTCTCCAAGGGCTGGCAGGACCTGGGGAGTTACGGCGGCAAGAGCTACGGCGTGTACTTCAAGGCCAGCAACAAGTCGCTGGTCTGGTACAACACCCAGGCGTTCGAGGACGCGGGGGTGTCCGAGCCCAAGGACTGGAAGGGCTTCCTGAAGACCGCCAGGACGCTCGCGGACTCCGGCGTCGAGCCGGTCTCGGTCGGCGGCGCGGACGGCTGGACGCTCACCGACTGGTTCGAGAACGTCTACCTCTCGCAGGCCGGCCCCGAGAAGTACGACCAGCTCGCCAAGCACGAGATCAAGTGGACCGATCCGTCGGTGAAGCAGGCGCTCACCACGCTCGGCTCGCTCTTCGGTGCCAAGGGGCTGCTCGCGGGCGGCAACGGGGGCGCGCTGCAGACGGCGTTCCCGCAGTCGGTGACGCAGACGTTCAAGGACGACCCGAAGGCCGCGATGGTCTCCTCGGCCGACTTCGCCGCTGCCAACATCGGCCAGACCAAGGCGAAGGTCGGTACGGACGCCAAGGTCTTCCCGTTCCCGGCGGTCGGCAAGGAGTCGCCGGTGGTGACCGGTGGCGACGTGGCGGTGGCGCTGAAGGACAACAAGGCGTCGCAGGCGCTGCTGACCTTCCTGGCGTCCCCGGACGCCGCCCGGATCTGGGCGGGTCAGGGCGGCTTCGTCTCCGCCAACAAGAAGCTGGACCCGGCCGTCTACCCGAACACCGTGTTCCGGGAGATCGGCAAGGCGCTGGTCGCGGCCGGTGACGACTTCCGCTTCGACATGTCCGACCAGGCCCCGGCGTCCTTCGGCGGCAAGCCGGGACAGGGCGAGTGGAAGGCGCTGCAGGACTTCCTGAAGAACCCGAAGGACGTCGCGGGGACCCAGGCGCAGCTCGAGAAGGACGCCGCGAAGTCGTTCGGGAACTGATGCCATGACCTCCGGAGGCACCGCGGCCGCCGCGCAGGCGTCCGGCAAGGGCACGAGGAAGCCCGGCAAGAGCGTGACGGGGACGCGCCCGTGGATCGCGGGCGCGTTCCTCCTCCCGGCGCTGCTGCTGCTCGGCGCGCTGGTGGTCTATCCGATCGGGTACTCGGTCTGGCGCAGCCTCTTCGACGCGCCGGGCAGCGGCTTCGTGGGGCTGGGCAACTACGCCGAGCTGTTCTCCGACGACCGCATCCGCACGGCGCTGAAGAACAACATCATCTGGGTGGTGGTCGCGCCGACCGTGGCCACCGCGCTCGGCCTGATCTTCGCCGTGCTGACCGAGCGGGTGCGCTGGGGCACCGCGTTCAAGCTGGTCGTCTTCATGCCGATGGCGATCTCCATGCTGGCCGCCGGCATCATCTTCCGGCTGGTGTACGAGCAGGACCCGGAGCGCGGGGTCGCCAACGCGGTGTGGGTGGGCGTGCACGACACCTTCGCCGAGCCCGCGCCGTATCCGGGGGCCAATCCGCGGCCGAACTCCGACCTCAAGGCGTCCGGCGGCGGTGCGTTCACCACCAAGGAGGCGGCGAGGACCGGTACCGCGGTGAGCCTGCCGCTGGTGGCGGTGCAGCCGGACGACCTCAAGGGCGCGCAGCGGGCCGTGGCGGCGAAGCCGCGCCCCGGGCAGATCACCGGCACCGCCTGGCTGGACTTCACGCGCGGGGGCGGCGGCACTCCGAACAGGATCGACAAGCAGGAGAAGGCGCTGGCCGGCCTGGAGATCCAGGCGGTCAGGGACGGCAAGGTCGTGGCGTCCGCGACCACCGAGGCGGACGGGACGTACGCGCTGCCCGCCCGCGCCGAGGGGGCGAAGCTGCGGCTGCCCGCGTCGAACTTCGCCGAGGCGTACAACGGCGTCGACTGGCTCGGTCCGGCGCTGGTGACGCCCGCGATCATCGGCAGTTACGTGTGGATGTGGGCGGGCTTCGCGATGGTGCTGATCGCGGCGGGCCTGGCGAGCGTGCCGCGGGAGCTGCTGGAGGCGGCCCGGGTGGACGGCGCGAACGAGTGGCAGGTCTTCCGCCGGGTGACGGTGCCGCTGCTGGCGCCGGTCCTGGTGGTCGTCCTCGTCACGCTGATGATCAACGTGCTGAAGATCTTCGACCTCGTGTACATCATCGCGCCGGGCGCCAGCCAGGACGAGGCGAACGTGCTCGCCCTCCAGCTCTACCAGTCGTCCTTCGGCACGGACGTGAACCAGGGCATCGGCTCCGCCATCGCGGTGTTCCTGCTGCTCCTCGTCTCACCGGTGCTGATCATCAATATCCGGCGCCTGCGGAAGGAGCGGCAGCGATGACGGCGGTGGCCGACGGGGCGGTACGCGCCCGGCAGTCCCTGGCCGCGCGGATCGCGGCCCGTACCGGCGGCGGTGTGCTGCGGGTCTTCCTGATCCTGGTCGGGCTGTTCTGGCTGATGCCGACGGTCGGGCTGCTGATCTCCTCGCTGCGCGATCCGGCGGACGTCGCGGAGAGCGGCTGGTGGGAGGTGTTCGTCAAGCCGGCGCAGCTCACCTGGTCCGGGTACGGCAATCTGCTGGGCAACGCCAAGATCATGGACTCGCTGTGGACCACCGCGCTGATCACGGTGCCGGCGACGGTGCTGGTGGTGGTCATCGGGTCGCTGGCGGGCTATGCGTTCGCGTGGATGGACTTCCCCGGGCGGGACGTCTGGTTCATGGTCGTGGTGGGGCTGCTGGTCGTCCCGGTACAGGTCGCGCTGATCCCGGTGGCGAAGCTCTTCGGCGCGGTCGGGCTCTTCGAGACGACGGCCGGGGTGGTGCTCTTCCATACGGCGTTCGGCCTGCCGTTCGCGGTGTTCCTGCTGCGGAACTTCTTCGCCGAGATCCCGCGCGAGCTGCTGGAGGCCGCCCGGCTGGACGGGGCGAGCGAACTGCGGCTGTTCACCCGGGTGGTCCTGCCGCTGGGCGGCCCGGCCATCGCCTCGCTGGGCATCTTCCAGTTCCTGTGGGTGTGGAACGACCTGCTGATCGCGCTGATCTTCGCGGACAGCGGCAACCCGCCGATCACCGTGGCGCTCCAGCAGGAGGTACGCCAGTTCGGCAACAACATCGACGTGCTGGCGCCCGGCGCCTTCATCTCGATGATCATCCCGCTGGCGGTCTTCTTCGCCTTCCAGCGGCAGTTCGTCTCCGGCGTGATGGCAGGCGCGGTGAAGTAGGAGCCGGCGGCGGCTCACTCGTACGGGTGCGAGTCGCCCGCCACCCGGACGTAACCGGCCGCCGCGCCGCATGACGGCGCGGCGGGGCCGGGAACGATCGCTGACCGACAGCGCAGCCGGCCGCCGACTCATGGAAGTGCTCTTGCCACGGTTCAGCGTCATCGTTCCCGCTTATCAGGTCCAGGCGTATCTGCCGGAATGCCTGGAGTCCGTCCTCGCCCAGGAGTGGACGGACTTCGAGCTGATCGCGGTCGACGACGGGTCACCGGACGGCTGCGGGGCGCTCATCGCCGACGCCGCCCGCCGCGACCACCGGGTACGGCCCGTGCACCTGCCGGCCAACACCGGCCTCGGCCCGGCCCGGAACGCCGGCATCGCCCACGCGCGCGGCGACTACCTGCTCTTCCTGGACGGCGACGACACCCTCACGCCGGGCGCGCTGCGGGCCGTCGCCGACCGGCTGGCCGCGACCGGCGACCCGGACGTGCTGGTCTACGACTACGCCCGCACCACCTGGTCCGGCACCGCAGCCCGCAACCAGTACGCCCATCTGCTCGCCGAGGACGGCCCGCCGGCCTTCCGGCTGGCCGACCGGCCCGCCCTGCTGCGGCTGCTGATGGTGGTGTGGAACAAGGCGTACCGCCGGGACTTCGTCCAGCGGCAGGGGTTGTCCTTCCCGCCGGGCTACTACGAGGACACGCCCTGGACGTTCCCGGCGCTGGCGACCGCGGAGTCGATCGCGGTACTGGACCGGGTCTGCGTGCACTACCGGCAGCGCCGCCGGGGCAGCATCCTCGGCACCACGGGGCGCGGCCACTTCGACATCTTCGACCAGTACGACCGGGTGTTCGCCTTCCTCGACTCCCGCCCGGAGCTGGCCCGTTGGCGGCCGCTGATGGTCCGCCGGATGACCGACCACCTCACGGCCGTCTACACGGCGCGGGGGCGGCTGCCGCGCGACAGCCGTGCCGAGTTCTTCCGGCGGGCCGCAGCGCACTGCCGCCGGTACCGCTGCGCCGACCCCGCCCCGGCCGCTGTCGACGGCGCTCCGCCGCGGCTCGCCGTGCGGGTCCGGCACGGCCTCGTACGGCTCGGCTGGCACCGCCCGTTCCGGCTGCTGGCGGGCGCGCAGCGGCTGCGCCGGGCCGTCGCGCGCCACGCCCGGTGGCTGCTGCGGCGGACGCGGCGCGCCGCGCTCGGCCTCCACTACCGGCTCCAGCGGCGGCTGCCGGTACGGCCCGACCACGCGGTCTTCACCGCGCACTGGCACCGCGGCTACGCCGGCGACCCCGCCGCCATCGAGGCCAAGCTGCGCGAGCTGTGCCCGGGGATGCGCACGGCGTGGGTGGCGGCGCCCGGGTACGAGGACAGCGTGCCGCCGGGCGTGCGGTGGCTGCGGCCCGGCACCGCCGCGTACTGGACCGCGCTGGCCCGCTCGAAGTACCTGGTCAACAACGTGCACTTCGACGGGCGGCTGGCCAAGCGGCCGGGCCAGGTGCTGCTGCAGACGCACCGCGGCACCCCGCTCAAGCACATGGGCCTGGACCTGCAGGAGCGCCCGGCAGCGGCCCGCGGCACCGACTTCGCGCGGCTGCTGCGCGGCGTGGACAGCTGGGACTACAGCCTCTCCGCCAACCGCCACGCCACCCTGACCTGGGAGCGGGTCTACCCGGCCGGCTACACCACGCTGGAGTACGGGCAGCCGCGCACCGACCGGTTCCTGCGCGCCACCGCCCAGGACGTGCTGCGCATCCGTACCGAGCTGGGCATCCCGCCGTCCGCCACCGCGATCCTGTACGCGCCGACCCACCGCGACTACCGGCGCTCCCGGCGCCCCGCGCTGGACCCGCACCGGCTGCTGCGGGAGCTCGGCCCCGGCTTCGTGGTGCTGGTGCGGCCGCACTTCTCCTCGCTGGAGGGCCCGCCGTACGCCGCGGACGTCCCGCCGGCGCCGCCCGGCGACGGGGTGATCGACGTGAGCGGCCACCCGTGCGTGGAGGACCTCTGCCTGGCCTCGGACGCGCTGGTCACCGACTACTCCTCGCTCATGTTCGACTACGTGAACCTCGACCGGCCGGTGGTGGTCCTCACCGACGACTGGGAGGCGTACCGGGCGGCCCGCGGCACCTATTTCGACCTGCTCCGGCACCCGCCGGGGCCGGTGGCCCGCAGCGAGGAGGAGCTCATCGACATCTTCGCGAGTCCCGCATGGCACGGACCCCGTTCGGCCGCTCTGCGGGCCACTTTCCGTTCACTTTTCTGCCCCTACGATGACGGCCACGCCGCGGAACGCGTGGTACGCCGTGTGTTCCTCGGGGACGAGGGGTCACCTCCCGACGCCGTACCCCTCCATGAGCGCCGGCCCGCGCCCTCTCCCGCGCGGGCCCGCAGTCTCGCGGTGCCGCAGCCGGTGCCCGGGCCCACAACAGCACACGCGTCGCATGTCGCCATCGAATCCCCCGACCGTCTGGAGACGGACCGCACATGACTGCCCTCACCGCAGACCAGAGTGCCGAACAACTCCCGCGACCTACCCGCCTGGCCGACGTCAAGGGCTGGTTCTTCACTGCCGACCAGCTCATGTTCGACTGGTTCCTGGCCCGCCAGGAACGCCGCAAGGAACCGGGCGACCTGCTGGAGCTCGGCGCGTACATGGGGAAGAGCGCCATCTTCATGGGCGCCCGGCTGCGTGCCGGTGACCGCTTCACGGTCTGCGACCTGTTCGATTCCCCCGCCGAGGACGCCTCCAACTCCAAGGAGATGGCGAAGTCCTACGCCACGCTCACCCGCCGCGCCTTCGAGGCCAACTACCTCTCCTTCCACGACGAGCTGCCGCATCTCGTCCAGGGCCTGTCCTCGGTGATCCGCACGCACGTCGAGGACGAGAGCTGCCGCTTCGCGCACATCGACGCCTCGCACCTGTACGAGCATGTGCACGGCGACATCCTGGCCGTGCGGGAGCTGCTGCGCCCGCACGGCGTGGTGGTCCTGGACGACTACCGCGCCGAGCACTGTCCCGGCGTGGCCGCGGCCACCTGGCAGGCGGTGACCACCGGCGGGCTGAAGCCGCTGTGCATCACCGGCACGAAGTTCTACGGCACCTGGGGCGACGCGGAGCCGGTGCGCGCCGAGCTGCTGGAGTGGCTGCGCTCGCGCGAGGACCTGTGGCACGAGGTGCAGGAGGTTGCGGGGCAACCGTTGATCCGACTGTCGGCGAAGGGGGCGAAGGAGCCGGTGCATCCGGTGTCGCGGCATCGGGTGCGGCCCGGTGCGCCGGCGGCCGGGCTCCCGCATGCTGCGGGACGCGGGGGGCGGCAGGGGCGTAGCGCTCTGCGGCGGGTCGCGGTGAATGTGCTGCCGCCTGTTGTTACCAAGGCGATTGTCGCGGCCCGTAACCGAGGGCGCTAGCCGCTCCGCGGGGGGGGGCGGTTCGTCGGCTGCGGGCCGTATGTGGCCGGTCGCGCAGTTCCCCGCGCCCCTTATGGGGCGCGCCACCTCACGCCCGTGCGCAGGGCTCGGCGTCCCCGTCGAGCTCCGCCTCGGGCGGTGCCGGGGCGACGGTGCGCTCGGCCATTGGCACCACCGGCAGCAGCGTCTCCTCGCCGAGGAAGACCCGGCGGACGACGCGCTCGGCGGCCAGGCCGTCGTCGTACGGGCAGAACCGCTCCCGGAACGCGGCCCGCAGCTCCGTGGAGCGCTCGTCCGCCCAGCGGCCCGAGCGGAAGACCTCGGCGATGGCCTGCTCGTCGGCGGCGATGTGGCCCGGGGTGTCGCCGGGCTCGCCGGAGAGCAGGTCGAAGTAGACGCCGCGGGCGTGCCGGTATGCCTCCCAGTCCGAGGAGTGCACGACGACCGGCCGGTCGAGGCCCGCGTAGTCGAACATCAGCGACGAGAAGTCGCAGAGGAGCGCGTCGGAGGCCAGGGCCAGGTCCTCCACGGACGGGTGCCGGGAGACGTCCAGGATGCGGCCCGCCTCCTCCAGCGCGGCGAGCCGCGAGTCGGCGCCGTAGAAGTAGTGCGTGCGGACCAGGAGCTGGTATCCCTCGCCGAGCGCTTCGGCGAAGCGCTCCAGGTCCAGCGGCGGGTTGAAGCCGCGCTCGTAGTCGCGGTGGGTGGGCGCGTAGAGGATCGCGGTGGTGCCGGGCGCGATGCCCAGCCCGGCGCGGATCCCGCGGACGTCCTCCGCGGTGGCGGTGAAGTACCGGTCGTTGCGCGGGTAGCCGGTCGGCAGCGTCTCGTAGTCGCTGGGATAGACGCGCTGCCACACCTCGGTGGAGTGCGGGTTCGAGGACAGGCAGTAGTCCCACTGGTCGGCGTGGTCGAGCATCCGCAGGAAGCTGACGCCGTGCGCCGCGGCCGGATGCCGGCGCAGGTCCATGCCCATCTTCTTCAGCGGGGTGCCGTGGTGGGTCTGGATGTAGACCTGCTCGGGGCGCTTGTGGACGGTGCCGGAGAAGTTGGCGTTGTTGACGAGGTACTTGGCGCGGGCCAGCACCTCCCAGTACCGGCGGGAGTTCACCAGTACGGTCTCCACGCCCGGCGGTACGTCCTCGCGGTGCCGGCGGTCCACCACCCACACGCCGCGCAGGTGCGGCGCCAGCTCGCGGGCCTTCGCGTGGATGGCGGCGGGATTGCAGAGCACGCCGCGGTTCCAGTAGGCGGCGTAGACCACGAGGTTCTCGTCGACCGGGCGGCGCAGCTGGAGGCCGTAGTAGCGGCGGTAGACGCTGCGCGCGGTGCGGTGCCGGCGGGCGCGCAGCGTCTTGGCGGTGCGGTGCCGCAGCGTTCCGGCACGCTGCATGGAGCGGTAGACGGCGTAGGAGTTCAGGTACGTGGGCAGCTCGGCGCCGGCCGGGCGGTGCCGGCGCAGCAGGCGGGCCAGCTCACGGTAGAAGTCGGGGCGGTCCCCCGCGCGTACCCGGCCGTCGTCCTCCATGATCCGCAGCAGCCGGCCGGCCGCGTGCGCGAACAGGACGCCACGGGCCGCCTCGGTGCCGCCGCCCAGCCCGGTCCCGGTCCCGGTCAGCGCGCGGAACACCGCGTCGTACCGGCCGATGACCGCGAAGTGGTGGCGTCCGGGGACGGTGGAGGCGCTGCCCCGGCGGCGCTTGCGCCAGGTCACGCACACCTGGTCCAGACAGGCGATCCGGGCCGCCGCCAGCAGAGCCTCGAAGACCACGGGGACGTCGTCGTACGGGCCGTCGGCGAACGCGAAGCGGTGCGCCTCCCACAGGTCGCGGCGGACCGCGCGGTTCCACGGCGCCGGCAGCACGGCCAGGCACTCCGGCACGTCCTCCGCGGTGAAGACCGTATCGGCGTGCGCCTCCAGGAACTCCCGGTCCGCGCTTCCGTGGCGCTTCTCCCAGACGTCGATCCGGTCGTGGTCGAAGAGCAGCACATCGGGCTCGCCCGCCGCCCGCAGCCGCGCGTCGATCGCGGCCAGCGCGCCGGGCGCGAGGAAGTCGTCGCCGTCGAGGAAGAGGAGGTACTCGCCGGTGGCGCTGCGGACGCCGGCGTTGCGGGCCGGGCCCACGCCGCCGGGCCGCTCCAGGTGCAGTGCGATGACCCGGTGATCGGCCGCCGCGTACGCGTCGATGATCGCCCCGTCGCCGCCGTCCGAGCAGTCGTCGACGGCGATCAGCTCCACCCCTTCGAAGGACTGCGTGAGCACGGAGTCCAGGCAGTGGCGCAGGAAACCCTGCACGCCGCGGGCGGGGACGATGACGCTGAAGCGGGGCATGGCCATCCAGGGGTTCGGTACGCACGGGTGCAGCAGCAGCGTAGGCGGGCGATCACGCTCCGTCCGGTTCCTCCGCCGGGGCCGGTCACTCGAACAGCGCAGCAAATGTGACGGGTGAGTCCGCAGGGGGTTGGACTGGTGTCCCGTGCGTCCCCCTGGAAAAGGTCTGGTCTGCTCCATGGATCCCCGGCTCACCGTCGTCATCCCGATCTACAACGTGGAGGAGTACCTCCCCGAGTGCCTCGCGTCCGTGGCCGCCCAGACCCTGCGGGAACTGGACGTGGTCATGGTCGACGACGGCTCCACCGACTCCGGGCCACAACTGGCCCGGGAGTTCGCCGCCCGCGACCCGCGCTTCCGGCTGGTGACGCAGGAGAACGGGGGTCTGGGACACGCCCGCAACACCGGTGCCCGGCACGCCGATCCGCGCACCGCCTACCTCACCTTCATGGACAGCGACGACGTGCTGCCGCCGCGCGCCTACGAGGGCCTGGTCTCCCTGCTGGAGGAGTCCGGCTCGGACTTCGCGACCGGCAACGTCTACCGGCTGACCGCCGAGGGCCGCAGCCAGGCGTGGCAGCACAAGACCATGACGCGCACGGTGCTGGGCACCCACATCAGCCGGGACCTGACCCTGCTGGCCGACCGGGTGGCCTGGAACAAGGTCTTCCGGCGCACCTTCTGGGACCGCCACCGGCTCGCCTTCCCCGAGGGCGTGCTCTACGAGGACACCCCGCTCACCATCCCCGCGCACTTCCTCGCCGAGGCCGTCGACGTCCTGCATGAGCACGTCTACTACTGGCGCATCCGCGAGGGCTCGATCACCCGCCGCCGCACCGACGTGAAGGGCGTACGCGACCGGCTCGCCGCCGTCGACGGCGTCAGCCGCTTCCTCGCCGACCCGGACCGCACCCGCTGGACGCGGCACAAGCGCGACTACGACCGCTCCGTCCTCCTGGACGACCTGCAGTACTTCATCGACGCGCTGCCCATGGCGGGCGAGGAGTACCACCGGGTCTTCATGACCGGCGCCCGGGACTTCCTCAGCCGCATCGACCCCACGCTGTACGCCGAACTCCCCGTCGAGCAGCGCATGAAGTGGACGCTGATCCGGGAGGACCGCCTGGACGACCTGCTGCGGCTGCTGGAGTACCAGCAGCGGAACAACTCCGGCTTCCACGTCGCGGGCCCGCCGCTGCGCAAGCGCGCGGTGCTCTCCGTCGGCGGCGGCCGCCCGATCCCGCTGCCGCCCGAGGTCACCCGGCTCACCACCAAGGACCTGCCGGTACGGGCGCGGCTGCGGGAGGCGGTGTGGCGGGACGGCAAGCTGGTGCTGCGCGGCTACGCCTACATCCGCAACATCGCGGCGCCCGGCCGGCTGAGCTGTCTGAAGGCGGCGGTGCTGATGTCGGGCAAGCGCCGGATCGTGCTGCCGGTGCGGTCCGTGCCCGCGCCGGAGGCCACCCACAACTCCCGCCAGGAACAGCACTGTTACGACTGGTCGGGCTTCGAGATCACGGTGGACCCGAAGCGGCTGGCCAAGGGCGGCACCTTCAAGCCCGGCCAGTGGAAGGTGGGCATCGTCGTGGCCGGGGCCGGGGTGGTCCGGCCGGCCGCGCTGCGCGCCCTGGACGCCGGCTCCGGCGCGTCCCCGCTGCCCCACGAGGTGGCCGACGGGATGCGGGTGGTGCCCTGGTACAAGGACGGGCGGCTGCACCTGTCGGTGGAGCGGACCGTGCGGCGGCTGGCCGGGCAGCGCACGGTGGGCGACGGCGCGGCCGAGCTGACCGTGCGGGACGCCTCGGCCAACGCGCCGGTGGCGCTGCGGCTGACCCACCGCGGCACGGACGAGCGCCTCGAACGGCCGCTCACGGAGGCGGACATCACCGCCGAGGGCACCGGCCACCGCCTCACCCTGCGCATCGACCCGGCCGAGCTGGCCAGGGGTGAGGCCGCCACGGGTGCCGGGCAGGAGGCCGCCGCCACCTGGGACCCCGTACTGGTCTACGCGGACGGCCGGACGGCCCGGATCGCGGCCGACCCCACGGCGCCTGTTGGGCGGGGGGTCGACAGCGGCGGCCGGGAGCTGGTGGTCACCGCCACCGCGGCCGGCAATCTGGTCCTGCACCTCCGCGCCCCGGAGCCGTTCGCCGACCGGCTGGCGTGGCGGCCCGACGGGTCACTGGAGGTGGCGGGGCGGCTGCCGGGTGCGGCCGGGGGCGGGGCGCCGCTCGCGGCCGTGCTGCGGCACAGCCGGTACGCCGCCGAGGCGGTGTTCCCCGCCACCCGGGACGGCGAGCGGTTCACGGCCGTCCTGCGGCCCGCCGCCGTCCCCACCTGCGGCGGGCAGCGGCCGCTGCGCGAGGGCCGCTGGTACCTCTTCCTGCGCACGGCCGGCACCGCCGACGCGGTCGGGCCGGGCGCCGAGTACGACGCGGACGCGGCGTACGACGCGGCCGCCGGGGCGATCGCCGCAGCGGTCGGTCCCGCCCTCGGCAGCAACCGGCACGGCGCCGGTGACCTGCCCGTACGGCTGTGCCCCACGCTCTTCGCCGGGCTGCCCGCGGCCTGCCCGTCGGCGCCCCGGCCGCTCACCGTGGACCGCCGCTTCCACGACCGGCTCTTCGTCGAGGCGGGCCCCGCGGTGCCGGACACGGACCGCGGCCCGTACCGGCAGCGGCTGCTGCGCGAGGAGCACTACCCGCGGCGCCGCTCCCGCCCGCTGCGCGAAACCGTCCTCTTCAGCAGCTTCGACGGGCGCTGCGGCGGCGACTCGCCGCGTGCCCTGCACCGGGAGCTGGCGCGCCGCGATCCGGGCGCCGAACACCTGTGGGTGGTCCGCGACGCCCACACGCACGTTCCCAAGGGCGCCCGGCCCGTGCTGCTGGGCAGCACCGAGTGGCACGAGGCGCTGGCCCGCAGCCGACGCATCGTCACCAACACCCATCTCCCGGAGTGGTTCGTCCGCCGTCCGGGCCAGCGGGTCCTGCAGACCTGGCACGGCACCCCGGTCAAGCGCATCGGCACCGACCTGGCCGGCACGCTCTGCGCCGACCTGGTCCACCTGTGGCCGCAGCCGCGCCGCGGCCACCAGTGGAGCGTGCTGCTCTCCCCCAACGCACACAGCACGTCCCTGCTGGGCCGGGCCCTGGGGTACGAAGGGGAGATCCACGAGACCGGCCTGCCGCGCACCGATGTCCTGGTCGCCGGCGGCGTCTCCGGTGACCGCGACGAGCCGGCCCGGCGGGTACGGGAGCGCCTCGGCATCCCCGCGGACAAGAAGGTGGTGCTGTACGCGCCGACGCAGCGGGACGACAAGGCGTACGACGCCGACCACTACCAGCTCCATCTGCCGCTGGACGTCGCGCACGCCAGGGCGGCGCTCGGCGACGATCACGTACTGCTCCTGCGCAGCCATCCGCTGGTGGCCGACCGGGTGCCGGGCGGGGCCGACGGCTTCGTGCGGGACGTGACCGACTTCCCGGACGCGATGGAGCTGCTGCTGGCCGCCGACGTGCTGGTGACGGACTACTCCTCGCTGGCGGTGGACTTCGCCAACACCGGGCGTCCGATGCTGTTCCTGACGCCGGATCTGGAGCACTTCCGGGACACCGTGCGCGGCTTCACCTTCGACTTCGAGGCCGAGGCGCCGGGGCCGCTGCTGAGTGACACCGGGGAGCTGGTGGACGCGCTGCGCGACCTGGACGGGGTCGCACGGCGCAGCGCGGACGCCTACGCGCGCTTCCGTGCGGCGTACTGCGCGCGGGACGACGGGCGGGCCACGGCCCGGGCCGCCGACCTGCTGGACTGAGGCCGGCCTGCTGGTCTCTGGGGCCGCGGCCCGGGGATCAGCGGCGCCGCAGCCGCCGGAGGACCTTGGTGACGGCGGGCGGCACCAGCAGGAGCGCGGCCCGCCGGGCGCGGGCCTTCGGGCGGCGGGCGGCGGCCCGGCGCTGCGCCGCCTCGGCCTCGCCGGCGGCGGCCGCGGCCCGTGCGTCACTCTCCTCGCGGCGCTGCCGGATCTCCTCGGCCGCGCGTTCCTCGGCCCGCAGCACTTCGTAGTGCCGGGACCGCGGTGGCTCGGGCAGGGCCGGGCCGCGGTCGCCGACCAGGCGCAGCACCCGGTGCCCCGCGATGGTCTGGAGGTCGGCGTGGCAGTCGGCGCGGCCGACGATCTCCAGGATCAGCGCCTCCTGCCAGGGCGCCGGGTCGCCCCAGGTGCCGTAGAACTTGCAGCGGCTCAGGCAGATGGGCCGCAGCCCCTCGGTGAACAGCGCCTCCCAGACGGCGGCCGAGACGCCCGGCGTGTGCTCGGAGCGGTAGTCGTCCAGCACGACCACTCCTTCGGGTGACAGCACGCGGCGCGCGGCCGCGATGTCACCGCGTACGTGCTCGTACAGGTGCGAGGCGTCGACGTGCACGAAGCGGCAGCTTCCCGGGGCGACCTTCTCGGGGACGAGCGAGGTGGGGCCCTGGATGATCGTGGGCAGCTCGTCGTGGAAGGACAGGTAATTCGCCTCGAACGCGCGGCGGCTGAGCGTCGCATAGGAGCGCTGCATTTCCTCGTCGTTGGCCGCGTCCCCGGCCGGGGAATCGAAGAGGTCGCAGACCGTGAATTCCTCCCCCGAGTGGCGGTAACGGCCCAGAAAAGCGGCGCTCTTTCCCAGGTACGCGCCCATTTCCAGCAGGTTGCCGCGTACTCCGGAGCGGGCCTGGTGGGTCAGCAGCCAGTCGAAGAGCACCTGGTCCTGGTCGAAGAACCAGCCCTTGACGTCCGCGAGCGTGCCGGGGCGCGGCAGCGCCGTGCCCGCGGCTCCGGCGGGTGCGGCGACGGTCTCGGTGTTCAGTGGGGTCATGTCCGGCCTCTCGACGGAAATCGCGGCGGCAGACATTAGCCGCCGGGCGGCCGGAATTCCGGAATGCGGCCGGTGGTCGGCGCGTAAGAAGTACCCCTGTTCCGACGCGTTCCGTCCCGCGTGCTCAGTACCGACGCGCTCAGTTCCGCCGTACGAAGAGGGCGACATTGCCGCCGGGCCCGTCCAGCCAGTACCGCTGCGCGTAGAGCGCGTGCAGCAGCCGCCATTTGGCCATTTCCCGGTCGTTGTGGCGGAACCACCGGGTGCGGTCCACGCCGTCGGCGGCGACCAGCCAGACGCGGCCGGTGCGGCCCAGCCGCGTGCGGATCTCCCGCAGCGGCGCCTCCCGACCGTAGAGCGTGCCCGACTCCGCGCCCGGGACGCCGAGTGTGAGGTCCGTCAGCCCGGCGAACTGCTCCGGGTAGGCGAGCCGTACCCGGCGTGCGTAAGTGGGGACGAAGAAGACGCCGTCCCCGGGAGCGGCGCGGCGCGCGACGGCCGCCGCCACGGCAGCGAGGTCGTCCGGGCGGCCGGTCCGCAGCCGTTCGCGCTGCTGGGCGGGGAGCTGGCACAGGAACGCCGCGGCGACAGCGGCCGCGCCCGCCGCCGCCACCGCGCGCGGCGGCAGCCGCCGGGACCGCCGTACGGTCACCGCGACCACCAGCCGCTCCGCCCCGGCCGCCGCGGCCAGCGCCACGCCCGGCAGTGAGAAGAGCAGATAGCGGTCGAGGAAGACCGGGTACCACTGCGAGGCCACGAAGAGCAGGGCGGGCGGCAGCAGGGCGAGCGGCAGCGCGACGGCGGACAGGCCGAGTGGGCCGCGGCGCGGCAGCGGGCGCCGCGCTGCCACCGCCAGCAGGAGGCACACCACCACGACGACCGGCACGGACGGCCCGGCGAACGACCGCAGCAGCAGCCAGGCGGCGCGCAGCCCCGGCGGGTACAGCCAGTTCAACTGGTGGCTCTGGCCACGGGACAGCGCCACGAGGGGCAGCAGCGCGAGGGCCGCCGCGCAGGCCGCGGCGGCCCAGCGCCACCACACCGCGCGCGGCACCCGCGAGACCAGCAGCGTCAGCGCGTGCGCGGCGAGCAGCAGCACGGCGCACTCGTGGAGCAGCGCGGTGAGCGCCGTGACCGCCGCGTACGCCGTCCAGTCCCGCGCCCGGCCGCGCCGTACGGCACTCGTCAGCAGCAGCGTGGACAGCGCGGCGCCGGCCGTGACCAGCGCGTAGGAGCGGGCCTCCTGCGCGTAGTGGCTCACCGTGGGGAAGGCGGCGAAGAGCAGCCCGGCCCACAGGCCGACGCGTGGCGCGGCCAGCCGGCTGCCGGTCAGCGCCACGAGTCCGGCCGCGGCCGTCGCGCCGAGCACGGACGGCAGCCGCAGCGCGCTCTCGCCACCGCCCAGCAGCGCACGGACGCCGTGCATCAGGGCGTAGTACAGGCCGTGCACCGCGTCGGCGGTGCCGAGCAGGTGCCACAGCTGCGGCAGCGAGCGGCCCGCGAGCTGCGCGGTGGCCGCCTCGTCCCGCCACAACGTGCCGCGGGTAAGGCCCCACAGGCCCAGCGCGAGCGTGACGGCGCACGGGACGAGCACCGCGACGAGGGTGGCGCGGCGCCCCGCGCGCGTCCCGCCGCGCACGGTCAGCGGGGCGCGGCCGCCCGGCGCCGCGGACGGTGGCCGCTCCTCCTCGGGGTCGACGACGCCCGGCCCGCTCATGGCTCCGGCAGCTCGTACGGGCTCGGCAGCGGGAAGTACGCCTCCAGGAACGGCCGGAGCAGCGCGAGCTGCTCCGCCAGGTCGGTCTCCTGCGACTGGGTGTCGTTGAGGCAGAAGACGTCCCGGTCGCGGCGGGCGAGCAGCCGGTCCAGGCGGTTGGCGGCGCTGGGCCGGGAGAGGTCGAGGTAGGAGTAGGCGATGTCGGCGGGCAGCGCGCGGCCGGTGTGGAAGGCGTAGTAGTGGTGCAGCGAGGACGGGATCGAGATGTCGTCCATGCTGCGGAAGCGGTGCGAGGCGGTCGCCCGGTGCTGGGCGCGGAACTCCCGCTCTATCTCCTCCAGCACGCTGCGCCGCAGGGCGTGCGGGACGTGTTTCATCTTCTGCACCGGTGTGGTGCCGAAGCGGGCCTCGATGAGCGCGCGGTTGTTCTTGCCCGCGACGGACACCGGGACGTCGTCGTCGCCGGGCGGGCCGAGCGGTACGAGCGCGGGCGAGGGGAAGTACTTCGTCAGCCCGTTGGCCAGGAAGAAGTCGTGCGGTGACGCCTCCCGGCCGAGGAAGACGTCGTCGTTGAAGTAGAGGAAGTGCTCCGAGAGGCCCTCGATGTGGTGGAGCTGGCTCTCGATGGCGTGCGAGTTGAACGTCGGCAGCGCACTCGTCTCGGTGAATATCTCGCGGTGGCTGACGACCTTCATACGCGGGTGCGCGGTGTTCAGCCAGGGCGGTACCTGGTCGTCGGTGACGAGGTAGATGTCGCGCACCCAGGGCGCGTACATGTCCAGCGAGCGCAGCGAATAGCGCAGCTCGTCGCGGTTGGCGTAGCGCGCGGCGTTGGCCGCCTCGTCGTGGTACGCCTGCCCGGTGTACGCCGCGCGGCGCTCCAGCCAGGCCGGGTCGGCGCCGTCCACCCAGGTGTAGACGACGTCGACGGGGAAGGTGATGTCGCCGGGCAGCGGGACGGTGAAGTCCCGGTAGGTGGCCACCCGCGGGGCGCGGTCGTCGCCCGAGCCGTTGGGGCAGGTGAAGAGCGCGGCGGGGACGGTGATCCGGTGCCCGCGCGCCGGCACCCACTCGGTGACGGCGTTCCGCCGCGGGGCGATCAGCCGGTCCCCCTCGCGCGGCCAGAACTCCACGTCGCAGCCGTACGCCTCGTCCAGCACGAGCGAGCGGCCGGGGTCGGTACGGAACCAGGTCACGCGGAACAGCCCGGCGCGCCCGGCCCGGTGCCAGCCGCCGGAGTCGTAACCGGGCGCAGTGTGCCGGACCTCGTTGCCGGGGGCCAGCAGCGAGACGTAGCCGGGCAGCGCGCGGCACCGGGCGGCCAGCGCGGCGAGCGCCCGCGGTCCGTCCTCCTCGGCCACCGCGACCACGCCCCGGCCGCGCTCCTTACCGCGTACGCAGAAGTGGTCGACGCCGGCCTGCTCCAGGGTCTCGGCGACAGTGACGAGGTTGTCGCGGCGGGCCCGGGCGGGTGAGAGGTCGTGCTGCACGAGGGCGATGCGCGGGTGCCCGTCGGCCATCGTGACGGCCCGGCCGGGCCCGGCGGCGAGGGCGCGGTGGCACAGCGCCACGCCCCGGGTGCGCAGCCCGTCCAGGTGTCTGGCCGTCGCCAGCCAGCTCACCTGCTGCTTGATGCGGCGGCGCAGCTCCGGGGTGCTGCGGGTCGCGATGGCCCGCCGCAGGTGTTCCGGTACCGCTTTGCGGTAGACCGACACCAGGGTCGACGCCTCCGGGTTGATCCGCCGCACCGTCCCCGCGGCGCGGCGCGCACCCGGATGCCGTACGGGCCGGCGGCGTGGCTCGGCGGTCCGCTGTCCCATCTGTGCACTCACTCCGGTCTCCCCCTTCGCGTCTCCCCGCGGTCCGGTCATTTACCCCTATGGGCGTTTGATGCAACTATGACGCCGTACGCCCTGGTACACATCCCCTGTGCACCCGGATTCCCATGGGTGCCCACGCGCCCATGGGGGAGGCTCACTCAAGGGATGACTCGCCAGAGGACGAGAAGGATGCCCTGCCACGTGCCCAACGGGCGCCGCCCCGCGTCCCACCGAAGGGAGCACCGGCCGCCATGGATCACGCCCTGCTGTCCCGAGCGGTGAAAGCCGGCCGCCGCGCCCGCCGCGCGGCGGGCGGCGTACGCCGCCGCATCGAGCGCGTCGACACCGTCCCGGTGCTCGCCGCACGGCTGCGCCCGCGGCCCGTCCTGCGCCCCGTCCACCTCTCCGTCCTGGGCGGCCGCACCCTGAACGTGGCGGTGCGTTACCCCCGCCGCGCCCAAGGGATCGGCACCGCACTGCTCCATCTGAACCATCGCGGCCACCGCCGGACCGCCCCGCTGACGCCCGAGCTCCAGCCGGACGGCACCCTGCTGCTCACCGCCACGGCCCCGCTGCACTTCGCCCCGCACGACGAGCCCGCCGAGTACGCCGAGCCCGGCGCCCTCGCGCTGGGCCCCGGCATCTGGCGGCTGTCGCTGGCCGTGACGGACACGGCGGGCCGGGAAATCCTGGCCGGCCTCGGCGCGGCACCGCCCCGCACCGGCGGCGGGCCGACCCTCCCGCACTCCCCCGACCCCGGCAGCGGCGCCGTCTTCCGCCCCGTGCGCTCACCGGACAAACGTGCGCTCCTCAAGGTCACCGCGCCCGCGCCGCAGGCCGAACTGGTCGCGCTCGGCCTGCGCTGGGACCGCGTCACCGTGCAGGTCCGGCTGGTCGGCCCGCTGCCCCGGCACGCCGTCTGGACGGCCGAGGCCGTCCGGCAGGGCAGCGGCGGCACCGTGCTGCCGATGCCGCTGGAGCAGCACTCGGGCCACCTCACGGCCGACCTGCCGCTGCCCGCGATGGCTGCCGACGGGCACGTCCAGCACACCTGGGAAGTACGGCTGCGGTCCGGGCGGACCCGGCTGAAGGTCGGCCGCCGGCTGACCGACGTACGCCGCCCGAAGCGGGTCTTCCGTACGCCCTACCGCTCCATAGCGCTCGCGGACGGCCGGCTGCTGCGAGTGCACGCCCAGTTCTCCGCCGCCGGGACCCTCGCCGTCAGCTGCGCCGCGTACGCGCCACCCGCCCGCGCCCACGAGACCTCGGAGGACCGGCCATGAGGATCACGTTCCTGCTCACCCTCGGCGACGAGATGGGCGGCACGGAAATGGCCGCGTACACTCAGGCGGCCCACCTCGCGGCGCGCCACGACGTCGAGGTGCTGAGCGTCTTCCGCACCCGCGCCGAGCCGTTCTTCCCCGCCGGCCGGGACATCCGGCGCCGCTACCTGATCGACCGGACCGGGCCGTACGAGCGGCCGGTGCGCCGCAGCGGCCTGGACGAGGCGGCCTGCCGCACGCTGACCTCGCTCCCCAGCGAGCTGATCGAGCCCGCCTGGGAACACACCTTCAACCGGCTCTCGGACATCGAGATGAGCGCAGCGCTCGCCGCGCTGGACACCGACGTGCTGGTCACCACCACGCCCGCCCTGATGGCCGCGGCCGCCGAGCTGGTGCAGGGCCGGGTGGTCACGGTCCATCAGGAGCACCGCGCCTCCCAGTTGCGCGGCGTCAGCGGCGAGCCGCTGCTGCGGTACGCGCCGCGCATCGACGCGCTGGTGTCGCTGACCGAGCGCACCGCCGAGTGGTTCCGCGAGTCCCTCGGCCCGGCGGCACCCGAACTCCCCGCGATCCCGAACGCGGTGCCCGACGGCTACCGCCCGCGCTCCGACCTCGCGGGCCGCACGATCGTGGTGGCCGCCCGGATGACCCCCGAGAAGCAGCTCGACCACGCCGTACGGGCCTTCGCGCAGGCCGCCGAGGACCATCCGGACTGGCGGCTGCGGATCTTCGGCGACGGGCCGCACGAGGTCCGGCTGCGGCAGCTGATCGAGGGCCTGGCGCCGCACGACCGGGTCGAACTCCTCGGCCGGACGCGGGAGATGGCCGAGGAGTGGGCGAAGGCGAGCCTGTGCCTGCTGCCGTCCCGGAACGAGGCGTTCCCGCTGGTGCTGCTGGAGGTGTTCGCCGCGGGGGTGCCGGTCGTCGCGTACGACATCGTCACCGGCCCCGCCGAGATCGTCCGGCACGGCGTGGACGGGCTTCTCGTACCGCCCGGCGACGTCGACGCGCTGGCGGCGGCGCTCGGTGAACTGATGGGTGATCAGGAGCGGCTGCGGGCGTACGGGAACGCCGCGCGCGCGGGCGTGTACGAGCGTTTCTCCGGCGCGCGGGTCACCGCCGAGTGGGAGCGGCTGTTCGAGAAGCTGATGGCCCGCCGCGACGACCCCGGCCGGCTCGCGGCCCGCGCCGACCGCACCGCGCTGCGCATCGCGGCCGGCGGCGGCCGGGCGTTCAGCGTGGCGGCCCCGCACGGCGGCCCGCTCGCCGCCTCCGCCGACGCGCAGAAGGCCCGCGAAGTCCTGCTCAAGGCCCAGGACCGGACGGGCCGGCTGGTGCGCTCCGCCGGGCGCCTCGCCGAGCTGCGCGACGACCTCACCGCGCCGCAGGTCGCCGACCGCAATCTGGAGCTGGCCACCGACGCGCTCACGGCACACGGCATTGGCTACATCCTGCTGCGCGACGACTCGCTCGCGCACCGGGTCGCGGTGGCCGTGGAGGACCGGGAGCGGACGCTGGCCGCGCTCGCCGAGGAGCTGGCCGGCGAGCCGGTGTACGGCGAGCTGGTCTCGCCGCGCGGCCACGCGCCGGGCGCGCTGCTGGCCGAGCGGCTGCGGGAGGCCGGCGAGGTCGCGGGGGTACGCGTCTTCAAGCCGGTGACCAGCGAGAGCCGCACGCTGCGGTACGGCCCCGGATTCGGCTGCACGGTGGAGTTCTGGGCCGTGGACGAGGACGGGTGGCGGGAGGCCCCGCGCGGCACGACCCTCCTCGGGCCGCGGCTGCCCGGCCTGGAGCCGACCGCCAAGTGGCGGGTCGCGGACCGGGACCACCCCACGCTCGCCGCCTTCACCGACACCCTGATGTGGGACGTCGACTTCCCCGTCGACGTCGTCTACACCTGGGTCGACGACGCCGATCCGGACTGGCGGGAGCGGCGGGACGCGGCCCGGCGCGCGGCCGGCCTCGCCACCGACCACGTGGACAGCGGCGACGCGCGCTTCCGCAGCCGCGACGAACTGCGGCACTCGCTGCGCTCGCTGGCGATGTACGCGCCCTGGGTCCGCACCGTCCATCTCGTCACCGACGGCCAGGTGCCCGACTGGCTGCACACCGCGCACCCGGGCGTGAAGGTGGTCGACCACCGGGAGCTGTTCGCCGACCCGTCCGTGCTGCCGACCTTCAACTCGCACGCCATCGAGAGCCAGCTCCACCGCATCGAGGGACTGTCCGAGCAGTTCCTGTACTTCAACGACGATGTGTTCCTGGGCCGTCCGGTGCCACCGTCGGCGTTCTTCCACAGCAACGGCACCGCGCACTTCTTCCGCTCGCCCACCGCGGTACCGCCCGGCGAGGTCACCGAGGACGACGAGGGCTACTTCGCCGCCGCCAAGAACAACCGGGCCTTGCTGAAGCGGGAGTTCGGCCGGGTCGCCACGCACAGCTTCCTGCACGCCCCGCACCCGCTGCGGCGCAGCGTCCTCGCGGAGCTCGCCGAGCGCTTCCCCGAGGAGGTGGCGGCGACGGCGGGCAGTCGCTTCCGGGCCCGTACCGATCTCTCCATCGCTTCGTCCCTGCACCACTACTACGGATATCTGACCGGGAAGTCGACGCCCGCGACCATTTCCTGCTCCTTCGCGAACGCCGGCCGGTACGACCACCACACTGTCCTCAGCCGCCTGCTCGCCACCCGCAGCCACAGCGTCTTCTGCATCGGGGACTCCGCCGACGCCGAGGTGCCGGCCGCCGAGCAGGACCGGGTGGTGCGCGCCTTCCTGGGCGCGTACTTCCCCGTACCGTCGCCGTACGAGCGCGGCTGACCGAGCAGAAGGAGCGAGGAGCGAGATGACCTGGCTGATCACTGGTGGCGCGGGCTACATCGGCGCGCACGTGGTGCGCGCGATGACCGGCGCGGGCGAGCGTGCGGTGGTGCTGGACAACCTGTCCACCGGCGTGGCGGAGCGGGTGCCCGAGGACGTGCCGCTCGTCGTCGGGTCGACGCTGGACCGCGGGCTGCTGGACCGCACGATCAGCGAGCACGAGGTCACCGGGGTGGTGCACCTGGCGGCGAAGAAGCAGGTAGCCGAGTCGGTGGAACTGCCGCTGCTGTACTACCGGGAGAACGTGCAGGGGCTGCGGACGCTGCTGGAGGCGGTGGTGGCGGGCGGCGTCGGCCGCTTCGTGTTCTCCTCCTCGGCCGCCGTCTACGGCATGCCCGACGTGGACCTCGTCACCGAAGACACGCCCTGCGTACCGATGAGCCCGTACGGCGAGACGAAGCTCGCGGGCGAGTGGCTGACCCGGGCGGCGGGCCGGGCGCACGGCATCTCCACCGCTTGCCTGCGGTACTTCAACGTCGCGGGCGCCGCCTCCCCCGAGCTCGCCGACACCGGCGTCTTCAACATCGTCCCGATGGTCTTCGAGAAGCTCACCGAGGGCGCAGCGCCGCGCATCTTCGGCGCCGACTACGACACCCCCGACGGCACCTGCGTCCGGGACTACATCCACGTCGAGGACCTGGCCGACGCGCACCTCGCGGCCGCGCGCAAGCTCGGCGAGCGCGGCCCGGTCCGCGACCTGACGCTCAACATCGGGCGCGGCGAGGGCGTGTCCGTCCGCGAGATGGTCGACCTCATCGGGGAGGTCACCGGCTACGGGGACCGTGCCGCGGAGGTCACCGCGCGGCGGCCCGGTGACCCGGCGCGAGTGGTCGCGGCCGCCGACCGGATCACCGCTGAGCTGGGCTGGACGGCCCGGCACGACGTGCGCGACATGGTCGCTTCGGCCTGGGCGGGCTGGTTGCTGCACCACCCGGAAGCCCGCCGCGGCTGAACAAAGTCCGTACTTTTCTCACACCGCCGGACAACCAACTCCTCGTCACTCCCGTCTCACAGGTAGCGGACAGCCCTCTCATTCCGGGCAATTCCGCTATCTGTGCCCGGTCCGATACGAGGAGTAGTCACCGCAATGTCCGCACCCGACCGCGCCGACGCGGCGCCGCGCTTCAGCATCGTCGTCCCCGTCTTCAAGGTGCAGGGCTACCTCCGCGCCTGCCTGGACTCGGTCCTGGCGCAGACGTACGGCGACTTCGAAGTCGTCGCGGTGGACGACCGCTCGCCCGACGGTTCCGGCGCGATCCTGGACGAGTACGCGGCCCGCGACCCGCGCGTGGTCCCGCTGCACCTCCCCGAGAACAAGGGCATCGGCAACGCCCGCAACGAGGGCGTCGCGCACGCCCGCGGCGACTACCTCCTCTTCCTCGACAGCGACGACACCCTGCTGCCCGACGCGCTGGAGTCCATAGCCGGCCGGCTGACGGAGACCGAGGACCCCGACGTCCTGGTCTACGACTACGCGCGCACCTTCTGGTGGGGCGAGGCCAAGCGCAACCGTGACGCCGAGGTGCTCGCCGCGCCCGGCCCCGAGGTCGGCACCATCGACGACCGGCCCGAACTGCTGCGCCTGTTCACCGTCGTGTGGAACAAGGCGTACCGCCGGGACTTCTACCTCGGCGGCGGTTTCAGCTTCCCCGACGGCTTCTACGAGGACGCGGTCGTCGTCTACGAATCGCTCTTCAGCGCCGAGCGCATCGCGCTGCTGGACCAGGTCTGCGTGCACTACCGGCAGCGCCGCCAGGGCAACGCGCTGCGCACCCCCAGCCGGGAGCACTTCGCCGCCTTCGACCAGTACGAGCGGCTGTTCGCGTTCATCGAGGAGCGGCCGGGGCTGCACCGCTGGCGCGCCTTCCTCTTCGAGCACATGATCGACCACTATCTCTTCATCCTGGCCCGGCCCGACCGCGTGCCCGCCGCTGCCCGCGCGGAGTTCTTCCGCCGCGCCGCCCAGCACTACCGCCGCTACCTGCCCGCCGGCTTCGTCCGGCCCAAGGGCGTGATGGGCGTCCAGTACGACGCGCTCGCGCGCGGCTCGTTCCCCGCCTACACGGCACTGAAGCTGGCCGCGCGGGGCCGCAAGAAGGCCGCCGGGCGGCTGAAGAAGGTCAAGCACACCCTCGGCAAGCAGGCGTACGCGCGCCTCTACCAGCTCCAGTTGCACCGCCCCCTCGACCCGCACCTCGCCGTCTACGCCGCGTACTGGAACCGCACGCCCGCCTGCAATCCGCTCGCGATCTACGAGAAGGCCAAGGAGCTGGCGCCGCGGATCCACGGCGTCTGGGTGATCAAGAAGGGCATGGAGGACACCCTCCCCGAGGGCGCCGACCACGTGATCGTGGGCTCCCCGCGCTACTGGGAGGTGATGGCCCGCGCCACCTACCTCGTCAACAACGTCAACTTCGCCGACGCGATCGTGAAGCGCCCCGGGCAGATCCACCTCCAGACCCACCACGGCACCCCGCTCAAGCGGATGGGCATCGACCAGCAGCAGTACCCGGCCGCCGCCAAGGGCATGAGCATGCGCAAGCTCCTGCAGCGCGCCGACCGCTGGGACTTCAGCGTCTCGTCCAACCAGCACACCACCGAACAGTGGGAGCGGGTCTACCCCTGCGCCTTCCAGTCGCTGGACACCGGCTACCCGCGCAACGACGTGTACTACCGCGCCACCGCGGCCGACGTCCTGGACATCCGCGCGCGCCTGGGCATCGCCCCCGGCCGCACCGCCGTCCTGTACGCGCCCACCGTCCGCGACTACCAGAACGGGTACATCCCGCGGATGGACCTGGAGCGCGTCACCCGCGAGCTGGGCCCCGACGTGGTGCTGCTGGTCCGCACGCACTACTTCTACGGCGAGAACCCCCGGCTGGCCGAGCTCCAGGAGCAGGGCGCGCTGATCGACGTCTCGCGCCACCCGTCGGTCGAGGAGCTGTGCCTGGCCGCCGACGCGCTGATCACGGACTACTCGTCGATCATGTTCGACTACGCCAACCTGGACCGGCCGATCATCACGTACGCGGACGACTGGGACGTGTACGTGAAGTCCCGCGGCGTCACCTTCGACCTGCTCTCCGGCGAGCCGGGCGACACTCCCGGCACCGTCGCCACCACGGAGGACGAGCTGATCGCCGCCTTCCGCGACGGCTCCTGGGACGGCGAGCAGGCCGCGGCCCGCCGCGCCGCGTTCCGCGCCCGCTTCTGCCAGTGGGACGACGGCCACGCAGCGGAACGCGTGGTCCGCCGGGTGTTCCTCGGCCAGGAGGCGACGCCGGAGGTCGTACCGCTCACGGAGCGCACGGTGGCGCCGAGCCCGCGCGAGGCGGAGGCCGGCGTGGGTCCGGCCGTGACCACGCTGCCGCTGCAGGCCGGCGGGGTGGACGTGGACCTGGCGGGCTGACCGCGCCCCGTCAGGGGCGCGGGGAACTGCGCGACCAGCCACATACGGCCCGCAGCCGAACGAACCGCGCCCCCAGCGGAGCGCTAACGCGCCCCCAACGCTGTGGCCACCGCCGCAGCCAGCTCGTCCAGGTACCCCTTCGGCAGGTCCCCCCGAAGGACCACCACCCGCCAGTACAGCGGCCCTGTAATCAGGTCGAGCGCCAGCCGGACATCAACGTCCGGCGACAGCTCGCCCCGCTCCACGGCATGCGCGACCATCGTGCGCGTCATGGACTCCTGGCTGTCGTGCAACGCACCCCGCAGCGCCTCGGCGATCTCCGGGCTGCGCGCCGCCTCCGCCAGCAGGTCCGGAATGATCTGCGCGGCCATCGGGTGGCGCAGCGCCCGGGAGGCGACCTCCAGGAGCATCCGTACGTCGCCGCGGAGCGTGCCGGTGTCCGGCACCGGCATCCCCTCGGCGGCCAGCGCGGTGACCACGTCCAGGACGAGGTGCAGCTTGGAGCGCCAGCGGCGGTAGACGGCGGTCTTGCCGACGCCGGCGCGGCGCGCGATGCCCTCGATCGACATCCGGCCGAACCCGACCGCCGCCAGCTCCGCGAAGACCGCGGCGCGGATCGCGGCGGTCTTCTCCTCGCGCAGCACGGCGGCGCCGGCCGGCGCCCGGCGGGGCGACGGCGCGGCCCGGCCCGGCGGCGCAGGCCGTTCCGCCGTCGCCGGGGATGCCGTTTCCGACGGTGCTGGGTCCTTTGCCATGCAGGGAGCATAGCGTCGCGACGCAACGGTTGCGTTTCGACGTCCCGGCACCCTACTCTCGGGTTGCGACGATACGGAGCCGTCTCGTCGTGAGTTCCTCAGCCTCGCGGGCGCCGCCGGCCCCGCCGCGCCCGCGTCCACGCACGAAAGCGGACTGATGTCTCAGACCCTCACGCGTCCGGCCCCCGCCGCCCCGCCGGACCCCGGCCCGCGCGCCCTCGCCGAGAAGTACGGCCTCACGGTCAGCGGCCGCCGCCCCTCGCTCCCGGAGTACGTCCGGCAGCTCTGGCGACGCCGTCACTTCATCTCCGCCTTCTCCAGCGCCAAGCTGACCGCCCAGTACAGCCAGGCCAAGCTCGGCCAGCTCTGGCAGGTGGCCACGCCGCTGCTCAACGCGCTGGTCTACTACTTGATCTTCGGCCTGCTGCTCGGCACCCACCGGGGCGTGCCGGACTACATCCCGTTCCTGGTCACCGGCGTCTTCATCTTCACCTTCTCGCAGAGCTCGGTGCTGGCGGGGACGCGGGCGATCTCGGGCAACCTCGGCCTGGTCCGGGCGCTGCATTTCCCGCGCGCCTGCCTGCCGATCTCCTTCTGCCTGATGCAGCTCAAGCAGCTCATGTTCTCCATGGGCGTGCTCGTGGTGATCCTGCTGGCATTCCGGCAGGTACCCGGCTGGTCCTGGCTGCTGGCGATCCCGGCGCTGTGCTTCCAGTTCGTCTTCAACACCGGCCTCGCGATGATCATGGCGCGGCTCGGCAGCAAGACCCCCGACCTGGCCCAGCTCATGCCGTTCATCCTGCGCACCTGGATGTACGCCTCCGGCGTCATGTACAGCATCAGCGTGGTGACCGCCGGCAAGGACATCCCCGACATCGTCCAGTTCCTGCTGGACATCAACCCGGCCGCGGTCTACATCGACCTGGTGCGCTTCGCGCTCATCGACTCCTTCACCGCCGCGCAGCTCCCCCCGCACGTGTGGGCCTGCGCCGCCGGCTGGGCGGTCGTGATGGGGCTGGTGGGCTTTGTGTACTTCTGGAAGGCGGAGGAGCGGTACGGCCGTGGCTGAGCAGCAGAACACCGATCTCCAGCAGCCGGCGGTCCAGGACGCCGCGATCGTGCGCCGCAAGCCCTCCACGGGCGTGCGGGAGGTGCACGCGGTCAAGGGCGTGACCTTCACCGCCTACCGGGGTGAGTCGATCGGCCTGATCGGCACCAATGGCTCGGGCAAGTCCACGCTG
>NZ_JOAX01000027.1 GCF_000720485.1 Streptomyces ochraceiscleroticus
CTCCCCCACCCCCGCCCCCCCCACCCCCGTACCGGCAGCTGCCGCGAACTCCTCCTCAGAGACCGCCTCGACCTCCAAGACAACCCAGACCCCCGAGCCCGTCACGGCTCCCGTGCCCGCTTCAGCCCCGGCCTCGGGAGCGGCCCCGGCCTCGGCCTCCGCGCCCACCCCGGCCTCCGCGCCCACCCCGGCCTCCGCGTCCGACCCGGCTCCCGCACCTGCCGCGGGGCGCGTCGATGCGGGGCGCAGCCCGGGTGCGCGCGTCACCGGGCACCCCCACAGCCGGAGCGGCTCCGCCGACCGCGAGCGGTACGCCGCCGCGGAGGCGGGCACTGGCACGGCGCCCGGAGGGGACGGCGCTCCCACCCCATCTGCCGGCTCGCCGACGCCGGGCGGCTTGGCGATGCCGGGCGGCTTGGCGACGCCGAGTGACTCGGCAGCGCCGGGCGACTCGCCGACGCCGGACGACTCGGTGGCGCCGGACGACGAGCGGGTCATTCGTCTGCCCACCGGCTACACCCTGCACCCGTGGGCCGACCTTCAGCCCGCGGGTGAACGTGCTGCCACCGGTCGCAAGTTGTGGCACGCCAGCCCAGGGAGCGCAGGATGACTTACCGTAAGCCCCCTTCCTCTCCTCCTTCCTCACCTCCTTCCGGGAACTCTCCGGCGGGTGCCGCCGGTGCTTCGGGCCGGGGCCGGGTGCCCAGGGCCGGGGTCGCGCTGTACGTACGGTTCCGTCCGGCCGCGGCGGCCGGAGCGGGGGCCGTCGCGCCCCTCGGAGAGGAGACGTACGAGCGGCTGATCGCGCTGCTGGGGGAGTTCACCCCCGTGGTCGAGGCGTTGCCGCCGGACGCCGCGCTCGCCGACGTGCGCGGTGCGCAGCGGTACTTCGGCCGGGACGCCGCCGGCATCGCCGAGCTGCTCCGGCTGCGTGCCCTGGCGTGGTACGACGCCGAGTGCGTCATCGGTATCGCTGGCAACCCCCTGCTCGCCCGGATGGCCGCCCAGGACGCGGCCCCCGGAGAGGTACGCGTCGTCCCCGGTGACCCCGAGGGCGTCGCGGCCTTCCTCGACCGCAGGCCCGCTGCCGCCCTGCACGGCATCGGTCCCGCCGCGGCCCGCGCCCTGTGTGCGTACGGGCTCGACAGCGTCGGGCGGATCGCCGCCGCGCCGCCCGCGACCCTGCAGCGCATCCTCGGCGCGAAGGCCGGCCGCCGGGTGTCCGAGCGGGCCCGCGGCATCGACCCGACGCCGGTGACCCCGAACGCCCCGGCCCGCTCGATGGCCGCCGAACACCGCTTCGCCCACGACGAGCTGGACGAGGCACGGCGCCGCAGAGCGCTGCTCTCGCTCGCGGACGAGCTCGGCTCCCGGATGCGCAGCGGCGGTCAGGTGGCAGGCGCGCTCACGCTCACCGTCCGCTACGCCGACCGCTCCACCACGACCCGCACCCGGCGGCTGGCCGAGCCGACCGCGCACGGGCCCGCGCTGACCGAGGTCGCCTACGCGCTGCACGCCGCGCTCGGCCTGCAACGTGCTCGCGTACGGGCGGTGGCGCTACGGGCCGAGGACCTCCGCCGGGCCGAACGCGCCGCCCGCCAGCTGACGTTCGACCCGGCGGACGACAAGGCCCGCCGCATCGAAGCCGCCGTCGACCGTGCGCGCACCCGCTTCGGTCCGCACGCCGCCCGTCCCGCCGCGGCCTCGGCCGCCCCCGCGTCGGCCGCGGGACGTCGACCCCACGGCCGGCCTTACGGTCAGCCGTACAGGCGGTCGGCGTAGCGCGGGCCGTAGTGGGCCTCGAGGGCTTCGAGCGGGAGGTCCGGGGCCTCCAGGGCCTTGCATATGCGGGCCCGGGTGGGGAGGGCTTCGGGCTGCCAGGTCTCCGTGCGCCACAGGCCGGATCGCAGGAACGCCTTGGAGCAGTGGTGGAAGACCTCTTCTATCTCCACGAGCAGCGCGAGCGCCGGACGGTGGCCCTTGACGACCAGTTCGTCGAAGAAGGGCGCGTCGCGCAGCAGCCGGGCCCGTCCGTTGATGCGCAGGGTGTCGCCGCGGCCGGGCAGGACGTACGCCAGGCCCACGTGCGGGTTGGCCAGGACGTTGCGGAAGCCGTCCACGCGCTTGTTGCCTGGGCGGTCGGGGATGACGATCGTGGTGTCGTCCAGCACGAGCGTGAAGCCCGCGGGGTCGCCCTTGGGCGAGACGTCGCAGCGGCCCTCGGCGTCGGCCGTGGCGAGCAGGCAGAACGGGGAGTTGGCCAGCCACTGCCGGTCCAGCTCGTGCAGCGCGGGACGGGTCTTGTGGGCGGCGCGGGCGTTCGGCTCGCCGACCAGCTCGCGCAGCTCCGCCTCCGAGGTGACCTCCACCAGACTCTCCAAGGGCCCGCCCGCCGACGCCGTCCGCGTCCTGTCCACCGGCTGATCGGCCGTCGGTTCCGTCGGCTCCGCTGATGCAGTGCTCATTGCCGTTTCCCCCTGTCACGGCGGGCCCGCGCGGCTCGCGAGCGCCATGGCAACGACTCTACGCCGGACCGCCGACAGCGGCCGGAGCCTGTGGATAACCCGTACGTCCGGTGAGAATCGTGTGCCACTTCTTTCACCGTCGCACGACTGGACCCCTGACCTTACTCAGCCGTAACTTGACGGTCGATCACAGCGTTGAGCCATGCGATCCGGATCGCAGGTGATGACTCGGCGAGCACTTCGGAGTCCCCTCACCTCCCGCAAGGAGCATCGCATGAACACGACCACGCACCGAGCCCTGCCCTGGAGACGTGCGGCCACCGCCGTCTCCGCCCTCGCCCTCGCCTTCGGCGCCGCCACCGCGGCCACCCCCACGGCGGCAGCCGCCACCGCGTCGGAGGCCACCGTCTCCGCCGGCTGGAACGACTACTCCTGCAAGCCGTCCGCCGCCCACCCCCGGCCCGTCGTCCTCGTCCACGGCACCTTCGGCAACTCCGTGGACAACTGGCTCGGCCTGGCGCCGTACCTGGTCGCCCGCGGCTACTGCGTCTTCTCCTTCGACTACGGGCAACTGCCCGGCGTCCCCCTCTTCCACGGCCTCGGCCCGGTCGACAAGTCGGCCGAGCAGCTCTCCGCGTACGTGGACCGGGTACTGGCCGCGACGGGCGCGCCGAAGACCGACCTCGTGGGCCACTCGCAGGGCGGCATGATGCCGCGCCACTACCTCAAGTTCCTCGGCGGCGCGGCGAAGGTGAACGCGCTGGTCGGCATCGCGCCCGACAACCACGGCACCGACGTGAACGGGCTGACGCGGCTCCTGGACCAGTTCCCGGGCGCCAAGAAGTACCTCGACTCGCTCGCGCCGAGCCTCAACGACCAGATGGTGGGCTCGGACTTCCTCAACCGCCTCAACGAGGGCGGCGACACCGTCCCCGGTGTGCGCTACACGGTCATCGCGAGCAAGTACGACGAGGTGGTCACGCCCTACAAGAGCCAGTTCCTGAGCGGCCCGGACGTGCGGAACGTACTGGTCCAGGACCTGTGCCCGACCGACTTCTCCGAGCACCTGGTCATCGGCCTGGCCGACCGGGTCGCCTTCCACGAGACGGCCAACGCCCTGGACCCGGCCCACGCGACGCCGACGACCTGCACGTCGCGCTGACCACATCGCCGTGCGGTGCGCTGCTCCCCGGGGAGCAGCGCACCGCATGACCTGCCGCACCGTCGCCCGGTCCTCAGCCGCCGTTCCGGGCGGCCTTGCGGCGGGCGACGGCGAAGAGCAGCGAGGCGCCCAGTGCCAGCACGGCCGCGCCGCCGATGGCGAGCGGAGCGGTCGAGCCATCGCCCCCGGTCTCGGCGAGCTGCGTGGTCACCGCCTTGCCCGATGAGCCATCCGGGCGCACGCCGTTCGTGCTCGCGTGGGTGTCCTCGCCCGCATGTGCGTCCGGGGCAGAGTGCGCGTCCTTGCTCGTGTTCCCGTGGTGCATCTGCGTGTGGTCCATCGACGACCTGTCCGCGCCGGCCGCGAGCTGGTGCTCGGTCGGGGCGGTGGCCGCTGCCGTCCCCGTACTGCCGCCGTCCTTGCCGAAGACCACGTCCGAGCAGGTGTAGAAGGCTTCGGGGCTGTCCGAGCGCTGCCAGATGCTGTAGATCAGGTGGCGGCCGGAGCGGGCCGGCACCTTGCCCTCGAAGACGTAGTCGCCGCCGGTCAGGGTGGGGTCGGTGACCTTCGCGAACGGCTTCGCCTCCAGGTCCGACCACTTCAGCGGCTTGCTCGGGTCGTAGCCGTCCTTGGTGAGGTACAGCTCGAACGTGCCCTTGTGCGGCGCGGTGGCCTTGTATCGGAACGTGTGGGCACCCGCCGCCATCGGGCTGGCCGGCCAGTCGTCCCGGGCCAGGTCAAGGCCCTTGTACTCCTCGCTGTTCGCGCTGCAGAGCTTGCCGTCCGGTATGCGGGTCCTGGACTGGCCGCCCGCCGCGCCGTCCCGTACGCCGTTCCAGTCGTACAGGGCCTGCACGCCGCCGGCCGCGACCATCGCCTTGCAGGCCGCGGAGTCCGGTGACTCCGGGCCCTCGGCGTAGCACGCGGAGATCCGGCTCACCGGGTCCGTCATCGAGCCGTGCGCGGCCGCCGGGCCCGCGGCGAGCACGGTGAGGGCGAGCGGAGCGAGGGTGGTCAGGGCGCGCCCTGCGGTCTTGCGGCGAGCGGTCATTGTGGGGGTCTCCTTCAGGACGTGCGGAGTTCATGCCGTACGTGGCGGGTGCACCCGGCGGGCAGCACGCTAGCCCCGCCGACCAGCGAATTCGCCGCCCGGAACGGACCCTTGGCGATCTTTATGGGTGGCTTAAGGAACCGCTCAGCGGTGGTTAAGTCCCAAGGAGCGGGCGGTCCTCAGGCGATCCATCGGTAGCGCCGTTCGGGGCGCCCGGTGCCGCCGTACCGGAGCGAGACCTCGGCCTGCCCGGTGCCCGTGAAGTACTCCAGGTAGCGGCGCGCGCTCACCCGGGACAGCGCGCCCGCCGCCGCGCACTCCGATGCCGAGAGGCCGTCCTCGTGCTGGCGCAGGGTGCGTTCGACCAGGTCCGCCGTATGGGCGGCGAGACCTTTGGGCAGACCTCTGGAGGCGCGCGGGCGGGTGCCGAAGATCTGGTCCACGTCCTCCTGGCTGGCCTCACCGATCCTGTCCAGACGGGTGCGCAACGCGGCCACGTGCCGGAGCTGCTCCTGAAGCGAGGACCGGTCGAACGGCTTGATGAGGTAGTGCAGCGCACCGGCCCGCAACGCGTCCCGTATGACGTGCGCGTCGCGTGCCGCCGTAACGAAGAGCGCGTCGGCGTGCGTCCCGCCCTCCAGGGCCCGCAGCCGGCGCAGCACGCTGATGCCGTCCATGTCCGGCAGGTAGATGTCCAGCAGGAGGAGGTCGGGGCGGAGCCGTTCGGCCGCGCGCAGTGCCTCGGCCCCCGTATGTGCCACGCCGGCCACAGAGAAGCCCTCGGTGGCGTTCACGTAGTGGCTGTGCAGCTTGGCGACCATGAAGTCGTCGTCGACGACCAGCACCTTGGTCATCGAACGATCCCTTCCGCGACCACAACGTTCACAACGACCCTTAATACCGGAAGCGAGACGCCGAGTTAACCCCCGGGCAACATGTGGCCCTCACCACGATCTCCCCCCCACAGAGCCATGAAGCCACACGCAAGAGAAGGGTGGTGTCATCTGTGCGTGCGCGCACACCCCTCGCCCTCCTGGGGGCGGTTCTGATCGTCCTCCTCGGCCCGCCCCTGCTGACATCGGGCAGCGGGGCCGACGCCGGGACCCGGATCCCGGGCCTGCAGTTCATGGTGCCCAACACGCCGGGCGGTGGATACGACATCACGGCCCGTACGGCGGCGAAGAGCATCGAGGACGCCGGGCTCAACCACAATGTCGAGGTCTTCAACCTCCCCGGCGCCGGCGGCACGGTCGGCCTCAGCCGGATGGTCAACGAGCACGGCAACGGCAAGCTCGCGATGTCCATGGGGCTCGGCGTCGTCGGCGCCGTCCACACCAACCACTCGCCCTCCGGGCTCGGCGACACCACGCCCATCGCGCGGCTCACGGAGGAGCCGGACATCGTGGTCGTCGCCAAGGACTCCAAGTACAAGACGTTCGAGCAGCTCCTCGCCGACTGGAAGAAGAACCCCCGCAAGATGCCCGTCGGCGGCGGCTCCTCGGCCGGCGGCCCCGACCACCTGGCGCCGATGCTGATGGCGAAGGCCGCCGGGATCACGCCCAAGTCCGTCAACTACGTGCCGTTCGACGGCGGCGGTGAGCTGCTCGCCTCCGTACTGGGCGGCAAGGTCGCCTTCGGGGTGTCCGGCGTCGGCGAGTACCTGGACCAGATCAAGTCCGGGGAGCTGCGGCTGCTGGCCGTCACCGGCCCGGAGCGGGTCAAGGGCCTGGACGCGCCCACCCTCAAGGAGGCGGGCGTGGACACCCAGTTCACCAACTGGCGCGGCATCGTGGCGCCCCCGGGCCTCACGGACGTCGAACGGCAGAAGCTGACCACCCTCTTCACCGAGCTGCACGGATCCAAGCAGTGGAAGGACGCGCTCAAGCGCAACGGGTGGAGCGACGCCTTCATGACCGGCGACAGGTTCGGCCGCTTCCTGGACGCCCAGGACCGGCGCGTCGACACCGTACTGAAGGAGCTGGGGCTGTGAGCACCGGTACCGAACCCACCGCGCCCCCGAAGGGCAGCGGGCTGCGCGCCTCCTTGCGCGGCCGCTCCGAACTGGGCGTCTGCCTCATCCTCCTGGTCCTCGGCGTCCTCGTGCTCACCGACGCGGTCACGATGGACACCGACATCACCCAGCGCGGCCCCATTGGGCCCACCACCGTGCCGATCGTCGTCGGGGTGCTCCTCCTGGTCGTCGCCGTCCTCCTCGCCGTCGACGTCCTGCGGGGCGGCCGCGGCGAGGCCGAGGGCGGCGAGGACATCGACCTCACCGAGCCCGGCGACTGGCGCACCGTCGCCCTGCTCGCCGGCGTCTTCCTCGCCAACGCCGTCCTCATCGGCCCGCTCGGCTTCCCCATCTCCGGCGCACTGCTCTTCTGGGGCTCCGCGTACGCACTGGGCAGCCGCAACCTCACCCGGGACCCGCTCATCGCAGCCGTCCTGTCCCTCGTGACCTACGTCGTGTTCAACAATCTGCTGGGCGTGCCGCTGCCCGGCGGCCCGCTCATGGGGGTGCTGTAGACGATGGACTCCCTGTCCTCACTCATCGACGGCTTCGGTACGGCGCTGACGCCGCTCAACCTGCTGTGGGCCGCCATCGGGGTGCTGCTCGGCACAGCCATCGGGGTACTGCCGGGCATCGGCCCCGCCATGGCCGTCGCCCTCCTCCTCCCCGTCACCTACGGGCTGGACCCGACCGGCGCGTTCATCATGTTCGCCGGGATCTACTACGGGGGCATGTTCGGCGGCTCCACCACCTCCATCCTGCTCAACACACCCGGAGAGAGCGCGGCGGTGGTCGCGGCCATCGAAGGCAATCCGATGGCACGCGCCGGGCGCGGCGCGCAGGCCCTGGCGGCCGCCGCCTGCGGGCACTTCGCGGGCGGCATGATCGGCACGATCCTGCTGGTCGTGCTCGCGCCCACGGTCGCCGCGCTCGCCGTGGACATCGGCGCGCCCGACTACTTCGCCATCATGGTGCTCGCCTTCATCGCCGTGACGTCCGTGCTCGGCAGCTCCCGGATACGCGGCTTCGCCTCGCTGCTCATCGGCCTCACCCTCGGGCTCGTCGGCCTGGACCAGATGACCGGACAGCAGCGACTGACCTTCGGGACCCTCGAACTCGCCGACGGCATCGATGTCGTCATCGTCGCCGTCGGCCTATTCGCCATCGGAGAGGCGCTGTGGGTGGCGGCCCACCTGCGGCGCACGGCGGGCGAGTCGATCCCGGTGGGCCGTCCCTGGCTGGGCAAGGCGGAGCTGCGGCGCACGTGGAAGCCGTGGCTGCGCGGCCCGCTCATCGGCTTCCCGTTCGGCGCGATCCCGGCCGGCGGCGCCGAGATCCCCACCTTCCTCTCGTACGTCACCGAGAAGCGGCTCTCCAAGCACCGCGACGAGTTCGGCCGCGGCGCCATCGAAGGCGTCGCCGGGCCCGAGTCGGCGTCCTCGGCGTCGGCGGCCGGCACGCTCGTGTCGATGCTGACCCTCGGCCTGCCGACGACCGCCGTCGCCGCGGTGATGCTGGCGGCCTTCCAGCAGTACGGCATCCAGCCCGGGCCGCTGCTCTTCGAGCGCGAACCGGAGCTCGTCTGGGGCCTGATCGCCTCGCTGTTCGTCGGCATGGTCCTGCTCCTCGTCCTCAACCTGCCGCTGGCGCCCGTCTGGGCGAAGCTGCTGCGGATCCCGCGCCCGTACCTGTACGCCGGGATCCTCTTCTTCGCCGCGGTCGGCGCGTACGCGGTCGGCGGCGAGCCGCTGGACCTGGTCATCCTGCTGATCATCGGGCTGATCGGGCTGGGCATGCGGCGGTACGGGCTGCCGGTGCTGCCCGCCGTCATCGGGGTCATCCTCGGCCCGGCCGCCGAACAGCAGCTCCGGCGGGCGCTGCAGATCAGCGACGGCAGCGTCACCGGCCTGGTCAACACGCCGTTCTCGGTCACCGTCTACGCCGTGATCGCGGTGCTGCTGGCCTGGCCCTGGATCAAGCGGGCGCTCCCGCGCGGGCGTTCCGCGCGCGCGGAGGACTGAGAGCGGGACGGGAGCCGGACGGGGCGGAACACCGGCGGGGCAGGCGGCCGGTCTTCCGCCCTCCGCCTGCCCGGCGCCCGGGCGAAAGACCGGGTTATCCACAGGTCAGAGCGATTGTCAGTGGCGCCTGTCACGATCTGTGCATGACTACCGACATGCCGGTCACCGACGCCGGTTACTGGGAATCCGCCGCCGAGCGGTTCGACGACGAGCCCGATCACGGGCTGCGCGATCCCGCGGTACGGGCCGCCTGGGCGGACCGGCTGCGGGACTGGCTGCCGGCCGGGCCGTCCGACGTCCTCGACCTCGGCTGCGGCACGGGCAGCCTGGCCCTGCTCGCCGCCGAGCAGGGCCACCGCGTCACGGGGATCGACCGCTCGCCGCGGATGGTGGACAAGGCCCGCGCCAAGTTCGCGGCGGCGCGGCCCGATGACCGGACGCAGGCCGCGCGGCTGATGGTCGGCGACGCCGCCGAACCGCCGGTGGGGGAGCGGCAGTTCGACGCGGTCCTGGTCCGGCATCTGCTGTGGGCACTGCCCGATCCGGAGGCGGTGCTGCGCCGGTGGGTCCGGCTGCTGCGGCCCGGGGGCCGGCTGGTGCTGATCGAGGGCCGGTGGGGCGAGTCCGACCCGATCGGCATCACGGCCGCCGAACTGGAGGGGCTGACCGCTCCGCTGGCCCGCCGCACGCATCTGGAGAGACTCGCGGATCCCGTGCTGTGGGGCAGGGAGGTGCGGGACGAGCGGTACGCGCTGGTGGTCCACCCCGCGCCGCCGGCCCGCCATACGGAGGTGATCGATGTCCATCTGATCCTGCGCCGCGGGGACGAGGTGCTGCTCGCCCGGCGCGCGAACACCGGATACGCGGACGGGCTGCTGCACGCACCCAGCGGGCACGCCGAGGACGGTGAGGACGTCCGGGAGGCGATGATCCGGGAGGCGGCCGAGGAGACCGGGCTGCGGCTGACCGCGTCGGACCTCCGGGTCGCGCTGGTCATGCAGCACCGCGCGCCGGACGGGCGGCCGCGGATCGGCTGGTTCTTCGAGGCGGCGTACGGCGCGGGCGGCGAGCCGGTCAACCGCGAGCCGGAGAAGTGCTCCCAGCTCGCGTGGTTCCCGCTCGACGCGCTGCCGGACGACATGGTCGCGTACTGCAGGGCGGGCCTGGACGCGTACCGCACGGGCCGGCGCTTCGTCCTGCACTGGCACCGGCCCGGCGACTCCCTCGCGTACGACCCGGCGGGCCCGGACCGCGCGGTGCCGCTGCCGCAGAGCACGGGCGGCCGTATCGCGGAAACGGAGGGGTGAGGAGGGCGGGGGATGAGGAAGGCACGCGGGATGCGGAGACGACGGCGAGGAGGGCGATAGCGAGGAGGGTGACGGCGAGTCGGACGAGGCGACGTGGGTGACGGCGAGTCAGGCGGCGGCGACGAGGGTGGCGGCGAGGAACGCGGGGGCGACGAGGATGACGGAGAGGAGAACGGGGGCGGTCGCGCCGATCGAAGGCAGTGCCCGGCCAGTGAGCGCGGGGCGTGTGGGCGTGGGGTGTCTGGGCGCGGGGCATGTAGACGCGGAGCGTCTGGGCGTGGGGCGTGGTGGGCCGGTGCGGGAGCGGGGGCGGAGCACAATGGCTGGGACAAAGGTTCTGTAGCCTCACCTCTACCGGGAGTGTCACCGTGGCCCTGCACCCTCTGCAGCTTGTCGTCGATCCGGAAGCGGCGGACGCGCCGTACGAGCAGGTCCGCACCCAGATCGCCGAGCAGGCCCGGAGCGGGCGGCTGCCGGCCGGGTTCCGGCTGCCGACGGTGCGCGGGCTGGCGGGGGAGCTGGGACTGGCAGCGAACACCGTGGCCAAGGCGTACCGGGCGCTGGAGAGCGACGGGGTGATCGAGACCCGGGGCCGTAACGGTACGTTCGTCGCGGCCGCCGGGGACGCGGGGGCTCAGCAGGCCGCGGAGGCCGCCCTGGCCTTCGCCCAGCGGGCGCAGCGGCTCGGCCTTGACCACCAGACCGCGCTGACCGCCGCGGTGACGGCCCTGCGCGCCACGTACGGCGAGGACGGGTGACCACCCCACCAGCCACCACCCACCCCGGGTGACCACTCCACCAGCCACCACCCACCCGCATCGGGACTGCCGAGGCGTAAGGTGGCCTTGCTAACCCGTCGTTCAGTAAGCCGTACGGATTCCGGGCAGCCTCACTGCGGAGTCCGTGCCGAGGAATCCGGAGGTGGGCGCGTCATGGCCAGCAAGAAGGCGCTTGTTCGGCGGCCGAGTCCGCGGCTCGCGGAAGGGCTGGTCACGCACATCGACCGGCGGCCGGTGGATGCCGGGCTCGCGCTGCGGCAGTGGGAGGCGTACGTCGGGACGCTGCAGGCGCACGGCTGGGAGACCGCCGAGGTGCCGCCCGCCGACGACTGCCCGGACGGCGTTTTCGTCGAGGACACCATGGTGGTGTACCGCAACGCCGCGCTGATCTCGCGGCCCGGCGCGGACGAGCGGAAGCCGGAGACCGCGGCGGCCGCGGAGACCGTCGAGGGGCTCGGCTGCTTCGTGGCCCGGGTCCGCGCGCCGGGGACGCTGGACGGCGGGGACGTGCTGAAAATCGGCGGCACGGTGTACGTGGGCCGCGGCGGGCGCACCAACGGGGACGGAGTGCGCCAAATTCGGGCTGCTTTCGAGCCATTGGGGGCGCGGGTCGTCGCCGTACCGGTCAGCAAGGTCCTGCACCTGAAGTCGGCCGTTACCGCACTTCCCGACGGCACCGTCATCGGATACCCGCCGCTCGTCGACGACGAGGCGCGCGCACTCTTCCCGCGCTTCCTGGCCGTGCCGGAGGAGAGCGGCTCCCACGTCGTGCTGCTGGGCGGTGGAAAACTGCTGATGGCGGCCAGTGCGCCGAAGAGCGCCGAGCTGTTCGCCGACCTCGGGTACACGCCGGTGCCCGTCGACATCGGTGAGTTCGAGAAGCTGGAGGGGTGTGTGACGTGTCTGTCCGTACGCCTGCGGGAGCTGCCCGCGTGACCGCCATATCGTGACCGCATGAGCAACCTCGATCTCAAGCCCGCGGCCAGTCTCTGCGGGGGCGGAGGCCGGACCGGGCCGGTCCGTGACGTCCAGCCAGGCAAGCAGGTTCCGCTGGGGGAGTCCACGCTGGTCCGCAGACTGCTGCCGAACCTGGGCCGCAGGATGGTGGGCGCGTGGTGCTTCGTGGACCACTACGGTCCGGACGACATCGCCGGGGAGCCCGGGATGCAGGTGCCGCCGCATCCGCACATGGGGCTGCAGACGGTCACCTGGCTGCGCGAGGGCGAGGTGCTGCACCGCGACAGCCTCGGCTCCCTGCAGACCGTACGGCCGCGGGAGCTGGGCCTGATGACCTCGGGCCGGGCGATCGCGCACTCGGAGGAGTCGCCGCGCGACCACACCCGGGTGCTGCACGGCGCGCAGCTCTGGGTCGCGCTGCCGAACGAACAGCGGGGGAAGGCGCCGTCGTTCGAGCACCATGCCGAGCTGCCGGTGATCACCGGGGGCGGCGGGCTGAGCGCGACGGTGATCCTCGGGGAGCTGGCGGGCGCGCGGTCGCCCGGCACGATCCACTCGCCGCTGGTCGGCGCGGACATCACGATCGGCGCGGGGACGCACGTACGGCTGCCGCTGGAGAGCGACTTCGAGTACGCCGTGCTGACGATCGAGGGGGAGACCGAGGTGGACGGCGTACGGCTCGGGCCCGGCTCGCTGCTGTACCTCGGGTGCGGGCGCGGCGAGCTGCCGGTGCGCTCGGACGTCCACAGCAGCCTGATGCTGCTGGGCGGGCTGCCGTTCGAGGAACGGATCGTCATGTGGTGGAACTTCGTCGCGCGCAGCGGTGAGGAGGTGGCGGCGGCGCGGGAGGCGTGGATGGCGGGGGAGCGCTTCGGGACGGTGCACGGCTACGACGGGCCGCCGCTGCCGGCCCCGGCCCTGCCGCCGGTGCCGCTCAAGCCGCGGGGGCGCCGGCGGTGAGGCGGCCGGCCCGCACCGCCGCGCGTACGGGCCGCACCGCCACCGGTACAAGCCGTACCGCCGAAGACGCGGGCCGCACCGCCGAAGGCACGGCCCGCACCAACGAAGGCGCGAGCCGCACCGCCACCGGTACAAGCCGTACCGGCGCACGCACGAGCCGCGCCGCCGGCCGCACCACCAAAGGCGCGGGCCGCCCCGCCGAAGCCGCGCCCCGCGCCGCCACCCGCGCTCTCACAGATACAGCCCCGAGTCCGCGCCCGTGTCCTGGGCGGGGACGGCGGCGGGGCGGGTGCCGCGGCGCAGTGCGTACAGTTCGGCGAGGCTCGCGCCCTCGCGGCCGATGCCCTCGTCCGAGCCCAGCCAGCCCACCGCTTCCGTGCGCGTGAGCGGGCCGACCTCGATACGGGCCAGGCAGCGGCCGGGCCGGACCACCGCCGGGTGCAGCCGCTCCAGGTCCTCGTTGGTGGTCACGCCCACGAGGACGTTGCGGCCCTGGCCCAGCAGGCCGTCCGTGAGGTTGAGGAGCCGGGAGAGCGCCTGCCCGGCGGTGTGCCGGGCCTCGCCGCGGATCAGCTCGTCGCAGTCCTCCAGGAGCAGCAGCCGCCAGCGGCCCCGGCCGCTCGGGTCGTCCTCGCCGATGGCGATGTCCATCAGATAGCCGACGTCGTTGAAGAGCCGCTCCGGGTCCAGTACGCAGTCGACCTGGCACCAGTCGCGCCAGGAGCGGGCGAGCGTGCGCAGCGCGGACGTCTTGCCCGTGCCCGGCGGGCCGTGCAGGAGCAGCAGCCGGCCGGCGATCTCCTCGGGAGTGACCTTCATCAGGCCGTCCAGCGCGTCGGCGACCGGCGCCGTGTAGTTCGGCCGGATCTCCTCCCAGGTGCCGGCGGAGATCTGCCGGGTGGTGCGGTACGGGCCGCGGCGCGGGGAGTAGTACCAGAAGCCCATGGTGACGTTGGCGGGCTGCGGATCCGGCTCGTCCTCGGCGCCGTCCGTGGACTGGCCCAGCACCTTCTGGGCCAGCTCGTCGCTGACCGCCGTGACCGTGATGTCGGCGCCGCGGCTCCAGCGCGAGACGAGCAGCGTCCAGCCCTCGCCCTGGGCGAGGGTCGCGCTCCGGTCGTCGTCGCGCGCTGAACGCAGTACTTCGGCGCCGGGCGGCAGCAGCGTCAGACCCGCCTTGACGCGCTCCACGGAGCGGCTGCGGGCGTACGGCTGCCGTCCGTTGGCGAACCGCCCCAGGAAGAGGGCGTCCACCACATCGGACGGGGAGTCGCTGTCGTCCATCGTCAGACGGATCGGCAGCGATTCCTCGGCGGCGGCCGGCGGAAGGTGATCGGCACACATGCCGGCCATGATCCGGCATGACTCGCGTGGCGTACACGGAATTTCGGGATTACCCGGGCCGGGTCCGAGACGGACGCGGGCTTGACCGGCACTTGACAGGCGGCGTGGTAGTTCCGTCCACAGCGCAACCGTTACGCGGTATCGCGGCTCAACAGCCGGTAATCTGACTAGGGTTGCCCGTTGTGGGACGTCATGGGGGGTTACGGGTGGCAATACCGGGGCGCACGCGGTGGGCGATCACCGCGCTTCTCGGCACGGGGGTGACAGTTCTGTCGTTGCTCCTGGTCATGTGCGGGTTTCCGCCGGGGGGACAGGAAGGCAGGGGCGCGAACAACGGAGTGTTCGGCAGCGCGAACCCGATGGCTCAACTGGGCTGGGGGTTCACGCACACCGAGTTCAGCGCCGACCGCGGCGAGCACACAGCCAAGGTGGCGGCCGACCGGCTGCTCACCGGCGACCCGATGCCGCAGAACCAGCACATCATGGGCTGGGGCGCGCGCAATCCGGAACCGAGCCCCGGGACATACAACTTCCGTGATCTGGACCGGCGACTGGAGCTGATGCGGAGCACCGGTGGCACGCCCGTCCTCACCCTGTGCTGTTCGCCGGACTGGATGAAGGGCGGCAAGGCCGGGAAAACGGACTGGGGCGAGCTGGAGAAGGCGCCGAGCCCGGATCACTACGAGGACTTCGCGAAGCTGGCGGGGAAGATAGCGAAACGCTATCCGGAGGTCCGGCACTTCATCGTCTGGAACGAATTCAAGGGCTTCTTCGACGAGGACAAGAACCGCTGGGACTACGAGGGGTACACGCGGCTGTACAACCTCGTGTACAAGGAGCTGAAGAAGGTCGACCCGGGAATCCAGGTCGGCGGGCCGTACGTCGTGATGGACAGCTACGGCCCCGGTGAGGACTCGTACGCGTCCGATCTCGCGGGACCCTGGGGCTCGGTCGACCAGCGCGTTCTGGACGCGGTGTCGTACTGGAACGAGCACAAGGACGGGGCCGACTTCCTGGCCGTCGACGGCTCCAGTTACACCAAGGACGATGAGTACGCGCCGGACGAATTCCGGGCGACGGAGAAATTCGGCGACGTGACGCGGTGGCTGCGCCAGGAGACCGGACTGCCGGTGTGGTGGTCGGAGTGGTACGTCGAGGTCGCGGACGAGAACGACGACCGGAACGGCTGGAGCGAGCCGCACCGTACCGCGGTCCAGGCCGCCGCGATGATGGAGATGGCGCGGTCCGGCGTGGCCACCGCGCTGTACTGGAATCCGCAGAACGAGGGCAAGGACTGCCCCGGCTGCCTGTGGCGCAGTACGCAACTGGACGACGGCGGCGGCGAATTGCCGATGATGAAACTGCTCGGGAAATTCGGGAAGGAATTCCCGCCGGGGACCACATTCCGGTCCGTTTCCGTCGCGCCGGAAGACCGGCCGAATGTACGGGTGCTCGCCGACGACGACTCCGTACTGGTGATCAACACCCTCGACCGCCTCATCCAGGCCAAGATCGACGGCAGGACCTTCGACATGCCGGGTTACGGGCTGCGCTGGCTGAAGCGCTGAAGGGCGACGGCCCCCGTCCCGTACTTACGGGGCGGGGGCCGTTCCTACGAGAGCGTCTCCTGTGAGACGTCTCCTGGGGGAGCGCCTCCTACGACAGCGTCACGAACCGCTGCACGAGGGCCGCCAGGAAGACCACCAGGAGCGGCAGTGAGAACCAGAACGAGCCCTGGACCCAGCGCTGCTTGCCCACGCTCGGCGGGAGCGCCACTCGCACGATCTCGCGGGTGCCCAGCAGCAGGAGCAGCGCCACCACCGCCAGGCCGCCCGCCACCGACCACGGCGTCCAGGTGACCTTCGGGCCCGCCGGGCCCGGGGCCGGCTGCGGTACCGGGCCGGCCGGCGGGTCCTTCAGCTCGTACAGCACGGCGTCGGCGTTGACGACCACCCGCCGCAGCTCGGGGCGGCTGTCCAGGTTCGCGCGCAGCTGCCGCTCCCAGCTCTCCGGGTAGCCGCCGTCCAGCCGCAGCGCCTCGGACTGGCCGGTGTTGACGATCAGGTACGACTGCGGGCCCGCGTCCTTCAGTGCCTTGACCAGCGGACCGACGAGCACCGGGTCGCGCGGCGCGAGGGTCGGCTCGTACTGCACGCGCTCCATGTCCTTGGCGCCCCACGGCATGTCCGGGGTGACGTTGTCGACCGGGTCGTCGGTCATCCACAGCAGCCGTACGGTCGGCTCGTCGTGCGCGTACACGTACTCCATCGCCGCGACCTCGCCGGACCGGGTCCGCTCGAACGGCTCATTGCCCCAGCGGGCCACGAGGAAGCCGAAGACCAGCACCAGGCCCGCCAGCAGGGCCGCGAGCGGCCCGAGACCGCGGCGGCCGGCGGCGGGGCGATCCGTGGTGGGGAGATCCGTGGTGGGGAGGTCGACGGCGGGGCGGTCGGCGGCCGGGCGCGGGAAGAGCGCGAGCGCGCCGAGCACGCACGCGCCGGGCAGCGCGAACATGAAGACGCGCAGCGCCATCTCGCCACCGTAGGACTGCATGCCGAAGGCGAGGAACGGCACGAAGGCGAGCACCAGCAGCGAGCGCTCGGCGAAGCCCGCCATGCGCCGCCGCAGCACGCCCCAGCAGGCCAGCGCGAGCACCGAACCGGCCAGCAGGACCCGGGTGTACAGAACGAGCTTGTGAGTGCTGCTGCCGCCCTCGATGCGGCCCGCCACGGAGGAGGTGACGTTGGAGCCGATGCCGCCGATGCCGCCGAACAGCTCGTCGAAGTGGCCCGACCAGTAGGGCTCGGCGAGGAAGCCGATCCAGAAGACGACCAGCACACCGAGCAGCAGCGGCAGGCCGCGCAGCGTCGAACGGCGCACCCACACCAGGAAGATGAGCACGCCGAGCATCACGAACGGCGTGAGCTGGTGGCCCGCCACGGAGACCGTGAACAGCGCGATCAGCACGCCGAGCAGGACCGCCCGCTGCCTGCGGCCGGCCGGGCGCACCTCGGCCTCACCGGGGCGCAGCCTGCCGCGCAGCACCCGGGGGTCGCGGAACCACACCAGGAGGACCGCGACGAAGACGAGGTAGAGCAGGTACGTGAAGCCCTGCGGCGAGAAGTAGTCCTGGCCGACCCAGCCGCACAGCGCGAACAGCCATGCCGCGCTCCACTTCGCCCGCCAGTCCGCCCGTACGGAGCGCAGCAGCAGGAACACAGGGGGGAGGTACAGGAGTTGGATGGTCAGCGGCCACCAGCGGAGCAGCGCGTCGAAGTCGGTGACGCCGCACGCCTCGGCGAGGAACTGCGCCCCGGCGAAGAAGCCCGGCCAGCTCCAGCGCGCGTCCAGATCCGGCACGGCGGTGCCGGTGCGGCCGATGTAGTCCAGGAAGCCCAGGTGCTGCCAGGCGGTGGCGAAGCGCGGTTCGGCCTCCAGGACGGCGGGCAGCGCGTGCAGCGCCACGACCGTCAGCAGGAGCGTCGCCGCCAGCAGGACGCGGCGCGGCCGGGAGAGCCATAGCGCCGCGGCGAAGGCCACGGCGAGCAGGGCCGCGCCGATCAGCGTCGCGACCGGCAGGACGGAGATCAGGCCGAGCCCGCCCATCCGGTCCAGGTCGGCGTCGCCCATCCCGTGCAGCGGCAGCCAGAAGAGCGCGAGGGCGAGGGCGAGCAGAGCCCAGACGCCCATGTCGGGGCGGGCGGCGAGGCGGGCGGCCACGCCGCCGCGCGCGGCCGGGGCCGCACCGCTCGTACCGGCCGTGCCGCCCGCCGCGGCAGGAGCGGCCGGGGCCGCGGCCGCAGGGGCCGGCGCCGCCGGGGTGACCTTCGGCAGCCGTACGGTATGCGCCTCCGAGGCGCTCGGCGGGGCGACGACCGGCAGTGGCAGCGTGTGCGCCTCTCCCGGGTCACCGGCCTCCTGCGCGGCCTCCTTCGCCCACGACGGCTTCCCGGAGGGCGGCGCCGCGCCCGTACCGGCGGCACCGGCGCCCGCCGCCTCCCGGTACGCGTCCCTCACCGGCTCCTCCGTCAGCGGTGGCCGCACATCGGGGCGGCGTTCCATGTGGTCGAAGTCCACGTGGACACCCAGCGGCATCGTGTCCACGTCGAGCAGGGCGCGCTGTGCCCATGTGGGCGTGCGGACCGCGTCGCCCAGGTCGCCGTGCATCGCCAGGTCCGCCAGGTCGCCGTCGGGGGCCACCCCGTCGGCCGGCGCCTTGGCCAGCGGCGCCACCGGGCGGCCGCGGACGACGCCGTACAGCTTGACCATCGCGATCGAGGCGATCACGGTCAGGCTGCACACCTCCGCGACGCCCGCGCCGGCCAGCCCCATCCGCGGCAGCAGGAGCAGCGTCAGGCCGAGCACGAGGAGGCACAGCAGGCCCTGGAGGTAGGCGAGGCCCGAGGTCCGGCTCTGCGCGCGCAGCACCGCGAAGTACGTCTCCATCACCACGCGCAGCGCCGCGCCGACCGCGAACCAGCGCAGCAGCGGCGTCGCGGCGTCCGCGTACCCCTTGCCGAACACACCGAGGATGTACGGCGCGCAGACGAAGAGGAAGAGGCAGACCGGGAGCATGATGCGGGCCATCCGGCGCAGCGCCGCGCGGGTGTTCTCCGCCAGCCGCGCCGGGTCGTGCGAGCCCTCCACGGTCAGCGAGGCACCCATGTTGATGGCGAGCAGGTTGACCGTGCCGCCGATGGTGGAGGTGATGTAGAAGTACGCGTTGTCGGCCGCGCTGACCTGCGAGGCGACGAGGACCGGTACGAGGTAGACCACCGCGAGCGAGAAGAGGGAGCCGGTGTAGTCGCCGGCCAGGAAACGGCCCATCTCGCGCAGCGAGGGCGGCCGTACGGTGCGCGCGGTGGCGGCGATGTGGCGTGGCACGAGGCGCCGGAAGACCAGGCAGCCCAGCGGGATCACGGACACCGCGATCGCCGCGACCCAGGAGACGAAGACGCCCGCGGTGGGGGCCGCCGCCGCGATCGCGACCAGCAGCGCCAGCTTCACCGCCGAGAAGACCAGATTGCCCACCGGCACCCACAGGGCGCTGCGCAGCCCGGTCAGCACCCCGTCCTGCAGGGTCAGCACCGACCAGGCGACCACCGCCACGATGAAGCCCAGGCCGTTGAGCGGACCGTGCAGGAAGCGGTACGAGGGGCCCCACAGGTCCAGGGTGAGCAGGAAGACGCCGGCGGCCACCGCCACGACCAGCGAACTGCCCGCGTACGTACGGAAGACCAGCCGGCCCGTCGCCCGCCCGGCGACCGGGATGAAGCGGGCCAGCGCGCCGGTCAGCGTCACCGCGGTGAGCCCGGCCAGCAGCTTCATCGCGGCGATCGCCGCCGAGCCCTGGCCGACCGCCGACTCGGTGTAGTAGCGCGCGGCGACCAGCCAGAAGCCGAGGCCCAGCAGCCCGGATATGCCCGTGTTGAGCATCAGGGCGTAGGCGTTGCGGAAGAGGGGCGTGCCGCCGCCGCGCCCCGGGAACCGCAGCTTGCGCCCGTCCGGTGCCTGGTCCTGCGGGCGTTCCTCGGTCCGGGTGGTCGTGTCAGACACTGGCTCGGGTTCCCTTTCCTGAGGCCCGGCACTGTGTCACCGGGCCCCACTGACGGCCTTTCGTCGGCGCTGCGGCGCGCGGGGTCAGCCCCCGGGCGTGCAGAGCCGGATCGCCTGACGCGATCTGCGGAGCAGGGCGTAGCCCTTGGTGAGGACGCGGTCCTTGGCGAAGGTGCGGCCGATGGCCTCGCCGGCGACGATCCGCCGGAACTCCGCCAGGTCCGTGCTGCGCCGCACGGTCAGCCTGCGCAGCGCGTACGGGCCCTGCCGGCGGCCGGCCAGATCGTTGCCGACGGCCAGCGACTGGTGGAAGCCGGCGGCGCGCACCGTCCGCCGCACCCGCCGGCTGGAATAGCCGTACGGGTAGGCGAAGGACACCGGGGCCGCGCCCAGTTGCTCGGCCACGATCGCCTTGCAGCGCAGCACTTCGGACCAGAGCCGGTCGTCGGCGAGCTGGTCGAGCTGGGGGTGGGTGTGGCTGTGACCGCCGATCTCCACCCCGGCGGCGGCCAGCTCCCGCACCTGCTCCCAGCCGAGCATGGTGTCCAGCGCGCCACCGGTGTCGTACGGCCCCGGCAGCCAGCCGGTGGAGACGAACAGGGTGGCCGGGAAGCCGTACTTGGCCAGGACCGGCAGGGCGTGGCGGTGCACGCCTTCGTAGCCGTCGTCGAAGGTGATCAGGACCGGACGGTCGGGCAGCGGGGCGCCGTTCCGCCAGACCGCCGCGAGCTGCGCGGTGGTCAGCGGGTGGTACCCCTCGTCGTCCAGGACCGCCATCTGCTCGGCGAACGCGCCGGGCGCGACGGACAGGCCGTGCGTCGCGGGGGCCGGTTTGTGGGCGACCGCGTGGTACATGAGGATCGGCACGGGGGAGAGGACGATGTCCTCGGGGCCGGTCATGCGACCGCCCCCTCGTCGCCGCGCAGCACTCCGTTGCCGGGGGCTGCGGCGTCGCCGCGCGCGGGCTTCTCGGTCCGTACGGTCAGCCGTACCGGTTCGGCCGGCGGCGGCTCGCTCCCGGTGTCCGGCACGGGTCCCGGTACGGCCGCGATCACGAAGCCGCCGCCGGAGCGGCGGGTGCGGGCGGTGCCGACCAGATAGCCGCCGGCCGCGGCCGCCACGCCCGTGACGATCGCGCCCGCCCGGGCGGCGCCGCCCGGCCTGCGCAGCAGCGCGTCGCGGACGCCGCGCGCCACCCCGGCGGGCAGTACGCGGGTGGTGTAGCGGCGCTCCGTCGCCAGCCCCTCCTGCGCGCCGACGCTGCGCGCGACCAGGGCCTTGGAGAGGCCCTCGGCGTAGGCGCGGGTGCGGAAGTACGCGAAGCGTTCGCGGCCCGCGGGCACCCGGTGGTGGATCACCGAGCGGTCGTCGATGAGCAGGACGGCGTCCGGGCACGCGCGGGTGAGCCGGATGCACAGCTCGGTCTCCTCACAGCCCAGCGGCCGCTTGTCGCCGTCCCGGCCGATGCCGGTGGCGAACCCGCCGGCGATCTCGAACGCCTCGCGGCGGAACGAGGCGTTGCCGCCGAGGACGTTGCGCACCCGGGTCCGGCCCGGCGGCAGGCCGAGGTAGGTGCAGCCGACGACCCAGTCGAACTCCCGGGGGAACCACGCGGGGCGGCGCCCGGAGGCCCAGACCGGTTCGGTGCGGCCGCCGATGGCCATCACCTTCGGGTCGGCGTAGCCCTCGGCGAAGTGCAGCAGCCACTCGCGCTCGGCGACCGCGTCGTCGTCGAGGAAGGCGATGACCTCGCCGGTGGACTCCGCGACGCCGGTGTTGCGGCCGGCGGAGAGACCTCTGGGCCCGGCGTTGGGCAGCACGCTGATGTCGGTGGCCCCGGCGAACTGCGTGCGCAGCCGCGTCAGCAGGGCGGGGTTGTGGTCGACGACGAGCAGGATCTCGTGTGCCGGGTGGAGCTGGTCACGCACCGAGGCCGCCGCGGCGAGAATGTCGCCCCAGCGGTCCTCGGTGTACACGCAGATCACCACGGAGATGCGGACGCTCAAGACACCTCTCCCGCGATCATGGCCGGGCGCACCGCACGCTTACGGGTGCCGCGTTCGCGCAGGATGACCTTCAGGACGCGGATGCCGTCCCGGACCGCGCGCAGGTTGCTGACGCCGTGGATGCGGTTGTACTCGTGGCTGGGGATCTCCTGGACGCGCAATCCCGCCTTCACGACGCGGATGTTCATCAGCGTCTCGACCTCGAAGCCCGCGCAGTCCAGCGCGATCTCGTCCAGGCAGTGCCGCCAGAAGGCGTTGTAGCCGTAGCACAGGTCGGTGTAGCGGGCGCCGAACTTGGTGTTGACCAGGGTGGTCAGCACACGGTTGCCGAGCTTGCGGATGGGCGTCATGTCGTCGGTGCCGCCGCCGTTGGCGAAGCGGGAGCCCTTGGCGAAGTCGGCGCCGCCGACCAGCGCCGAGACATAGGAGACGATCTCGCCGCCGTCGGCCGAGCCGTCCGCGTCGATCATGACGATGATCTCGCCGGTGCACGCGGCGAAGCCGCTGATCAGGGCATCCCCCTTGCCCTTTCCGCGCTGCTTCACGACCGTGACGTCCGGCCACAGGTCCCGTGCCACCTGCACGGTGTCATCGGTGGAATTCCCGTCCACCAGGACCACTTCATGGATCCAGTCCGGAAGTGTCTTGAAGACGTACGGGAGATTTTCCGCTTCGTTCATCGCCGGTATGACGACGCTGACCGGCGGGGCAATCGCCAAGTGCGAGGAAACGGGTCGGTATTGCGCCTGTGCGGGAATTCGCGCGGCGGATTTCTGATCCGTCTCCGCAGGGCGAAGGAACGAGCTCATGAGTCTTTTTTCCCTCTCGTCCGGTAGGCCGCCCACCCCCGGGCAGCCCGGATGTGTTTCCGGTTCGAAAGGGGGGTTCACACTCTGCTCAGCACGGCATGGAACACCGGACGGACAGAGCGAGCTGGCATGCGTGTTTCCGCGGCTCGTGGCTCGACGCTGGCACACGTATCGAGCACGGCACCCCCCTACCGCGCCCCGCCCCGGGCCTCGTCGCGGCGCTTGAGCCCTCCCCTAGAGCCGCTTCATGACGTTCCGTTGCGGGTGGATTGTACGACCGTATTGATGATTGGCATTCTATGGCAAGAGCTGGAACTACAAATCCCCTTTTGTCTTGTCGGTGGAAAGGGAGCGGGCCATTCCGTGGTCTCCGGTGCGGATTCGGCCCATCCGTTTGAGCAGTCGGTCGGCCGGCTCGAATAATTCCGGACGGGTCACCACGGTGTTGCGCAGTGCCTTTACCGGAGCGCGCCGTGCGCGATGTCCCAGCGCCACCGGATGGCGCCGCGTCACCCACCCTTCGGAAACCTGAATTTCTCGTGTCTTGAAAGAGTCCTTGTACTCCTTCTCGCCGCGGCCGAGATCCAGATACGCCATGGAATCCGCGGCGGCCCCCTCGGCCATCCGCAGATGCAGGATCAGTCCCGGCGAGAATTTCGCGAACTCCGGGTCGTAGGCGGGGAACCAGCACGCCAGCACCCGCTCCGACCGCAGCCCGAAGTGCGCGGCGACCGGCCGCCCGCCGGCGTACAGGACCGACAGCACGCCCGCGAACGAGTCGGTGCGGGTGTGGAAGAGCTGCTCCACCAGGTGCGTGATCCATGGCCGCGCGAAGCGGTCGCTGCGTCCCGTTCTTCGGTACTGCGCCGATTTCCAGTCGATGAGTCTGCGCAGAACGGCCGGATCCCGCTCGTCGTGGACGTACCGCACCTCGCCCACGTCCCGCCCGAGCTTGCGCTCCTTGGCGAGGGTGGTGCGGGTGAACTTCGGCGACTGCTTCCGCAGCCGGGCCAGGTACGCCTCGAAGCCCTGGTCGACGTCGATCACCGGGGACGGGAACGACTGCAGGGGCTGCGTCTCGAAGGGCTTCTGACCCTCGACCAGGTGGTCGAACTCCAGCACCGCCAGCCCGCACGCGTGCAGCAGCTCGCGCGCGTCCCACTGGAAGCCGGGCCGGTGCACCAGGCCCTGGGCGTCCGAGACACCGAGGCCGATCGCCCGCCCGACGCCCAGCGCGGTCCGCTGGAAGGGCAGGAACGCGGCCGGCTCGCCGTCCTCCCGGATCACCGCGATCCGCACGCCGCGGCGGCAGCGGCCCACCGCGAGCGCGAACTCCGGTGCGAGAAAGGGGTTGGCGAGGGCCGGTGCGCCCAGGAGGTGTGCCTGGGACTGCACGGCGGTCCACGCCGCCCGGTCGGCACCGCGCAGTTCGCCGGGGCGGTACACGCTGATGTCCACGTTCAGTCCGTCCGTGCGTCTGGCGCGGACGCCCCCCGGCGCCGCACGCTCGCCAGCAGGAAGAGGGTGCCGCTGAGCACTGCCACGGCCGCGACCCCGCCGCGCGCCGACCACACGTGCAGCGACAGTATCGTCTGCGCGACCAGCATGTCGACGGCCAGCGCCCCGGCGCCCGCGACCACCGTGCGGCTGAGCGGGTCCAGGCGTCCCAGGGCGGCGGCGATGGCGGCCGCCGGCGCGCCGAGCAGGAAGAAGAGTGTGAAGGGTGCGCGCAGCGGCGAGGCGAGGTCGGCGAGCGCCAGCACGGCACCCACACCCCCCACCGCGACGGCGGCGCCCGCGAGCAGTGGCGTCGGCTCCCCCCGGACCGGTCTGCTGCCGCTCGATCTGTTGCTGTTGATGGTCTTGGTCTGCATTGGCAGCTTTGCCCCCCATAAAGCGGCCTGATGCTCATAAGCACCCGATGCCGGGCTTCAATGTGGCCCGGCTGCCGGGTGCCCGTCAAGGTGCGCAGGAGACGTGAACGAGCCACGTCCGCCGCACTGGTCGCGGTGGACGTGGCTCGCCGGCAAGCTGTGGTACGAGCTGCGGAACGGCATGTTCCGGTCGTGTCGGAAGTGTGGCGGGCGCCGGCGTGCGCGCGGCGCCCGGAGGTTACGGAACGATCTTCAGGAGCTTGTTCGGTGACCCGCTGCCCGGGCTGGTCACGACGCCGGACGTGGCGCTGGCGACCAGGGCGCTCGACACCGAGGCGGGCGAGGCCGACGGGTGCCCGGCGAGGTAGACGGCGGCCGCGCCGGCTACGTGCGGGGTGGCCATGGACGTACCGGAGATGGTGTTGGTGGCGGTGTCGGAGGTCCGCCAGGCGCTGGTGATGCTGCTGCCGGGCGCGAACAGGTCCAGGCGGGAACCGTAGTTGGAGTAGCTGGCGCGGGCGTCGGTGCTGGTGGTGGCGCCGACGGTGATCGCTTCGGGGACGCGGGCCGGGGAGGAGGTGTTGGCGTCCGCGTTGGAATTGCCGGCCGCGATCGCATACGTCACGCCGCTCGCGATGGAGTTCTTCACCGCGTTGTCCAGCGCGGTGCTCACCCCGCCGCCCAGCGACATGTTCGCCACCGACGGGCCGCTGTGGTTCTTGGTGACCCAGTCGATGCCCGCGACGACCTGGGCGGTGGTGCCGGATCCCGCGTTGTTGAGCACGCGTACGGCGACGACCCTGGCCTTCTTGGCGACGCCGTAGGTGGTGCCGGCGGCGGTGGCCGCGACATGGGTGCCGTGGCCGTTGCCGTCCTGCGCGACGTTGTCGTTGTCCACCGCGTCGTAGCCGTTCACGGCGCGGCCGCCGAAGTCCTGGTGCGTGACCCGCACTCCGGTGTCGATGACGTACACGGTCGTACCGCTTCCGGCGCTGTCCGGGTACGTGTAACTCCGGTCCAGCGGGAGGTTCGTCTGGTCGATGCGGTCCAGGCCCCAGGACGGCGGATTGGCCTGGGTGCTGGTGGCGTGCACCGTCGTGTCCTGGAACACCTGGTCCACGGCCGGGTCGGCGGCGAGGCGTCTCGCCTCCGCCGCGGAGAGGTGGGCCGCGTAGCCGTTGAGCGCGGCGGTGTACGTGTGCCGCACGGTGCCACCGTGCGCGGATATCAGGCGTCTGCCGTCTGCGGACGCGGCCTTGAGGCCCGCCGCCTTCTTCAGGGTCACGATGTAGCTGCCCTGGACGGCGTTCTTCGCGCCCGCGCCGATGACCGTGCCCTCGGCGGGCGCGGCCTGGGCCGGGAGCGCGGTGACGCCGAGGGTGACGGCGGCCGACGCGGCGGTGATCGCGGTGGCGATCCGGAGCCTGGCCGGAATCCGGCCGAAAACCTTCGTGGTGGTACGCATCACTGCCATGCGAGGGGGTCCTCCTCATCAGGTGCGCGTGGTGCGTGCGCATGGGGGGTGGCGCACGGATTCGTGCGCTACGGGCGGCTGTTGAGGGTGCAAGGGGCCGCCCGGACGAAAGATTCGCCGAGAGGTAGTGCGATATTCAAGAGGGCCTGGCTTGATGTCATATGCACGACATAGTGCGGCAATCCGTCGAGGCGCGTGGCCAGTAATGCTCTACGCGGGTAGCAAAGTTGGCATGAACACTTCCGTCACCCGTGTCGTACTGCTACCACGGTTGCGGCAGAGATCCTGCTATTGGAGGTTCCATGAGAGTTTCCAGATGCGCGGGCTTCTTGTCCGCCTTCCTCGCCGCCTCGTCCCTGGCACTCATCGGCACCGCTCCCGCTTCCGCCGCCCAACTCGACGGCGCCGCCCGCTATGTGGCGCTCGGCGACTCCTACTCCTCCGGCCTCGGAGCCGGCAGCTACGACAGTGGCAGCGGCTCCTGCAAGCGCAGCAGCAAGGCGTACCCCGCCCTCTGGGCCGCCGCGAACTCACCCGCCTCGTTCACCTTCGCGGCCTGCTCGGGGGCCCGTACGGGTGATGTCCTCAACAGCCAATTGACGTCGGTGAGCGGCGACACGACCCTGGTCTCCCTGACCGTCGGCGGCAACGACGCCGGCTTCGCCGACACCATGACCACCTGCGTCCTGTACTCCGAGAGCACCTGCCTGTCCCGGGTCCAGCAGGCGCGCACGTACATCAACACCACCCTCCCCGGAAAGCTGGACCAGGTGTACAGCGCCATCTCCGGCAAGGCGCCCAACGCCCGGGTGGCCGTCCTGGGCTACCCCCGCTTCTACAAGCTGAGCGGCAGCTGCGTCGCCGGGCTCACGGAGAAGGAGCGCGCCGCGATAAACGCCGCGGCGGACGACATCAACGCCGTCACCGCCAAGCGCGCCGCCGACCACGGCTTCGCCTTCGGTGACGCCAACACCACCTTCGCCGGACACGAGATCTGCTCGGGCAGCTCCTGGCTGCACAGCGTCGCCTATCCCGTCGAGGAGTCCTACCACCCGACCGCCACCGGCCAGTCCAGCGGCTACCTGCCGGTGTTCCGCGCCACCGCGTGACTCCCGCCGTACCAGGAGCCATCGCCTCCCGAAGGCGCGCCCTCGCCCCTTGAGGCCGAGCCCTCGTCCTCCGAAGGCGCGCTCTCGCCCCCTGAAGGCGAGCCCCCGCCGTACGTAGGGGAGGGCCCGGTGTCCGTAGGGGAAGGCCCCGTGTCTGTAGGGGAGGGGGTCGTCTCCGTGGGAGGCGGCCCCGGGGGCGTGTCCGTGGGGACGGGCTCCGGGGAGGAGGGAGCAGGGGAGGCCCCGCCGCCCGGGGCCTCCCTCTCGCACGTCAGGGAGAACGCGGCGCGGTTCGAGGCGACCGCCTTCGGGCTCCGCACCTGCACCCCGACCCGGCCGGCCCGCGTGCCGTCCGCCTCGTACGCCGTCTCCGTATGGCCGACCGTCACCCGCTGCGACCCGTGGCCGGGGAAGCGGGCCCGCCGCCAGTTCCCGTCGTGGCCGCGCTCGCCGTCGGACCGCCAGCGGTAGACCACCTCGGCCGGACCGCGGCTCACCGTGATCACCGCCGAGAAGGCCGGCGCCGCACCGGCGGCCGGCGGACAGCTCCCCGTATAGCTGCCGCGTACGGTCGAGACGACGACCGCGACCGTGACCGCGGGCGGTGCCGTGCGCCGCCCGCCCCCGTCGCCGTCCTCCCGCTCGCCCGCGCCGTCCGCACCGGGCTCCTCGCTCCCGTAACCCCGCTCCGCGTCCTGCCCGGCGGAGGAACCCGGCCGCGCGCTCGCGGAGGCGGTGCGGTCGGCCGCTCCGGGCCCCGGGCCGCCGTTCCCGCCCAGCAGCGCCCAGGCGGCGCCGCCGGCCGCCAGCGCAACGGCCAGGGCGGTCGCGGCCAGGCCGACGGCCGAACGGCGCCGGCGGCGGGGCGGCGGCGCGGCATGCGGGCCGTAGGTGCCCGGCGGCGGCGCCCCCGGCGCCCGGCCGCTCGCGACGGTCTTCTCGGCCGGGCCGGGCGCCGCGAGCGTCGGGGAGTACGGGAGCGGTGGCGCGGCGGCCGTCACCGTGGCCGGCTGTCCGCCGCTCGCCACCGCCGCCAGCATCCCCGCGGCCTCCTCCGCCGCCAGCCGCTCGCGCGGGTCCTTGCGCAGCAGCCCCGCCAGTACGGGCGCCAGCGGGCCGGCCCGGCGCGGCGGCGGCAGCTCCTCGTCGACCAGCGCGCGCATCGTGCCCAGCGGCGTCTCCTCGTGGAACGGCGGCGCGCCCTCCACCGCCGCGTACAGCATCACGCCCAGCGACCACAGGTCCGATTCCGGGCCCGGCGTCCGCCCGAGCGCCCGCTCCGGCGCGAGGAATTCGGGCGAGCCGATCAGCTCGCCGGTCAGGGTCAGCGCGGAGGACCCCTCGACCGTCGCGATCCCGAAGTCGGTGAGCACCACCCGGCCGTCGTTCGCGAGCAGGACGTTGCCCGGCTTGACGTCGCGGTGCAGCACGCCCGCCGCGTGCGCCACCCGGAGCGCGGCCAGTACCTCGGCACCGATCCGGGCCGCGCGCATGGGGGAGAGCGGCCCGTCGGCCGCCAGTGCCTCGGCCAGCGAGAGGCCGCGGACCAGCTCCATCACGACCCACGGGCGGCCGCTCTCGGTGACCACGTCGAAGACGGTCACGACGTTGCGGTGCGCGATCCGGGCCGCGGCCCGGCCCTCCCGCTCCAGCCGCGCGTACAGCAACCGTTCCTCGTGCGCGGGCAGTTCGCGCGGCACCCGCACTTCCTTGACGGCCACTTCGCGGCCCAGCAGCTCGTCCCGGGCCCGCCACACCGCGCCCATGCCGCCGCGGCCCAGCTCGTCCAGCAGGCGGTAGCGGCCCGCCAGTACCCGTTCGTTCCCCGCACCTGTGTCCATGGCACGAGCCCCCTCGACCCCGCAAAAGGAGCGATGTGGGGAAAACGTACCTCCGTACGCCGCCGTTGCCGCCCCCTCGGCGGCAATCCGGCAGCGGTGCGGGGAGAGACGCGGCGCCCCGTGGTGACGCTCCGTCATGGGGGCGCACGCTCGGGGCCACCACGTGCCTCCGTACGCCGTCAACTCGACCTGGAGTAGGTGCGGTACGCGGACGTTCCGTATGGTGTTCGTCAACGCCCTTGCGGGGCAGGTGAATACTGATACCGGGCTGCGCGAAGGACGTGCGGGAGAGATAGGGTTACCCTGCCCGGGCCGGGTGCCCTCGTACGGGTGGGGAGTGTCATGGAACAGATTGCAGTACGCAGCAGGCCGCGAGTGCCTGCCATCACATGCGGCGGCGCGTCCAGTGCGCGTCTGGACCGCCATCTCGCGGTGCTCGGCGGACCGGCGATACCGCAGCGGGAGACCGAAGGCGCCACGTCGCTGATGCAGGAGATCACCAAGCGTGACCACGCGCGGACGCGGAAGAGCCGCGGGGCGCGGGTGTCGCTCTTCGCGCCGCTGCGCCGGCTGCGCCGGTCGCTCTTCGGCGGTCACGGCTGAGCGGGGCCGCGCCGAGCGGTGCTCCGGTGCGCCCCGAGTGCGCCCCGTCAGCTCCCCGCCGCTGATCCGGCCCCGCCCGCGGACCCCCGGACCCCGCCCGGCCCCGGCCATCGCAGTCCAGTGTCACGGTCGTACGCGTCCGTCCCTCTCCCGGCAATCCGGGGCGGGACGGGCGCGTTCGGCGTTTCCGGCGGCCGGTGAGCGGTAACGGCGTCCGGTGAGCAGCGGTATCGGCACGCCGGATCACCCGCTCACTCGTACCGGATCACCACCTCACTCGTAACGGTGATCTCTCGCCGGGCTGTTGACGTGACGATCATTCCGCGCCAGGGTGCAGTCGCTTGCCCCGTACAACCATCTTTGCCGCGGGAGGCGCCGGTGTGTGATCTGCACGACGACCACGAGCACAAGCACGGGCACGACGCGGGGGCGGCCCCCGGCGGGCTCAGCAGACGCAGAATCGTTCAGCTCCTGGGGGCCGCGGGGGTGAGCACGGCGGCCATGAGCGCCGCCGCCGACCCCGCGATGGCCGCGGCGTCCGACGACGCCGCCGCGGACCCCGACGGATACCGGGCGCCCAAGGGGCTGGCCGAGGACTCCCCGGCCAAGGCCGCCGCGCTGGCCTGGATCGACGATCAGCGCGCGAAGATCACCGGCCTGGACGACGAGATCTGGGAGAACGCCGAACTCTCGCTGCGCGAGTGGAAGTCCTCGCTCGCCGAGGCGGACTTCCTCAAGGCCGCCGGCTTCGACGTGGAGTTCGGCACGGCCGGCTTCCCGACCGCCTTCACCGCCACCTTCCGGCACGGCAAGGGCGGCCCCGTGCTCGGCTTCAGCGGCGAGTACGACGCGCTGCCGGGGCTGTCGCAGCGCAGGGGCGTGGGCCACCACGACCCGCTGGAGTACGTCCACGACCCGTTCGCGCCCGGATACGGGCCCGGCCACGGCTGCGGGCACTGCGCCCTCGGCACCGCGGCGGCGGCCGCCGCGGCGGCGGTCGCCAGGGCCGCCACCGCGCACGGCCTCGACGTGACGGTGAAGTTCTTCGGCTCCACCGCCGAGGAGCAGTTGATCGGCAAGACGTACGCGGTCAGCAAGGGCGTGTACGAGGGGCTGGACGCCTTCCTGGACTGGCACCCCTCCACCTCCAACGCGACCGGCTGGGGCTCGTCCACCGCGATGACCGCGGTCACCTTCACCTTCCTCGGTGTCGCGGGCCACGGCGGCACCCCGCTCGGCAACAAGAGCGCGCTGGACGCCGCGGTGATGATGGCGACGATGTCGGAGTTCCTGCGCGAGGAGAACCTCGCGCCGTCCGGCCGGCTGCACTGGGTGATCAACAACGGCGGTGACATCCCGAACGTCACCCCGGAGATCTCCGAGATCTCGTACTACGTGCGCGAAGGCAGCCCGGAGCGGGTCCAGGTCCTGCTCGACAAGGTCATCGAGGTGTCCGAGGCGGCCGCCAAGGCCAGCCGGACCACCGTCCGGCACCGGATCACCTCGGCGTGCTGGAACCAGCTCCCGTCCCGGTCCTTCGCCGAGCTGATGCACGACAACATGCGGAAGATCGGCCCGCCGGAGTTCAGCGACGAGGCCCAGCGGCTGGCCAAGGACCTGCAGAAGTCGCTCGGCCTGCCCGAGAAGGGGCTGCACGACAAGATCGGCGAGCTGACCCCGCCCAACCCGGTCTTCATGGGCGGCGGTTCCACCGATGTCGCCGACATCAGCTGGAACGTGCCCACGGTCTCCATGGGCGCGGCGCTGGCCCCCATCGGCACGAAGATGCACACCTGGTCGACGGCCGCCTGCGCCGCGGCGGCGCCCGGCCACGCGGCCCTGCTCGCGGCAGCGAAGTACCTCGCGGCGACCGCGGTGGACCTGATCACCCAGCCCGCGCGGCTGAAGGCGATCAAGGACGAGTTCGCCGAGCGGACCAAGGGCGTGCGCTGGAAGACCGCCCTCCCGGACGGCTACGAGCCGCCCATGTACGAGCCGCCGCAGTGGTTCCTGGAGCGCACCGGCCAGTCCTGGCCGCCGCCGAACATCACCTGGCCCCCGAAGCGCGTGGTGAGCAACGAGAAGTTCAGCTCGCTGGGGCCGGAGCTCGCGCCGCAGAAGTAGCCCTGCGGGCCGCCGGTCCCGTCACAGCAGCGCGAACTGGCCCTCCGGGCCCTCCTCCTGGTGGTCCAGGACGGAGGCCGGGCGGAGCGCCGCCGCGGGGGCCGGGAGGACGCCCGCGGCGGTGAGCTCCGCGGCGCCGACGGTACTGGACTCGGCGAGCGCGGTCGTCAAACGGTCCTGCTCGGGGGCGAGTTCGCCGAGCAGGGCCAGTACGGTGATCAGCTCCAGGAGGTCGGTGGTCCACTCCTGGGGCCAGGCGGCGGGGCGTACCGCCTCCAGCGTGCCCGGCTCGACGGCGCCCGTACGCCGCTCCAGCCACGCCTCCAGGACGCGGACGCCGCCCGCGTGCGCGTCCCAGGCGGCGGCCGGTACGGGGGAGATCCGGCCCCTGCCGATGTCCAGCGCCTCCTCCTCCGGGTCGTACGCGAGCTCCGTGGGCAGCCCCCGGGCGGGCAGCGCGGCGCGCACGTACGGGCGGCGCCCACCGGGCAGCCGGGGGCGCTCGCCGGTGCCCGCGCCCCGGGTGTGCAGCCGGATCAGCTCGCGCCCCAGCGCCACCCCGCGCGCCCACAGGTCCGGGTCCGCGGTGAGCGGGACGGCGATGCCGCCGCTGTCGTGCCGGGCGGTGGCGGCGAGGTAGGCGAAGGCGTCCCCGGCGGTGACCGGGTGCCCGAGACGGTCGCCGAGGTGGCCGAGGAGGCCGGGCGCGAGGTTCGGTTCGGTGCCGGCGGGGCGGCGGTACAGGGGGCGGACGCGGCCCTGGCGGCCGACGGGCAGGACGGTGGAGAGGGCGAGCGCGGGGCCCGGATCCTGCGGGACGCGCGGCTGCTCGACGGCGAAGAGCTGGGAGGCGTCCGCGACCCGCCACAGCTCGGGCCGGGCCGCGTCGATCAGCCGGTGGTCGGGCAGCAGCCAGAGCTGGTCGTACACGCCGTGCCGGACCCGCACCGGCTCCGCGCAGGGCGCGTCGCCCGCGGTCAGCCGGGCCAGCCGGCCGGTCGCGGTGGCCTGGCCGGGGAGCTGGCCGACCGCGGTGTGCAGGGTGCGGACCCTGGAGGGGTGGAAGAGCCGCTCGCGGTCCGCGAGGCCGTCGGCCCGCAGCAGCGCGTCCCAGCGCGCCCGCAGCGACCCGGTGTCCGGCGCCATGATCCAGGCGCGGCCGAGCCGTGGCGCGGCGACGGACCACGGCATCAGGTCGGACAGCAGGGGCACGTCCTGCTTCGCCGTCACGCGGCAACCCTCCCGGACGGTTCGGATGACCCCGGCATCGTAACCACGCCCCCGGAACCGGCGGCAGGGTCGCTCAGCGCAGCGTCAGTGGGCGTCCAGCGTCACCGTGAACGAGAAGCGGTCGCCCCGGTAATGGATGCGCGCCACATCCACCACCTGCCCCGCCTCGTCGTACGTGATGCCCGTGTAGTGCAGGATCGGGCTGAGCAGCGGGACCTCGAGCAGCCGCGCGGTCTCCGGGTCCGCCAGCCGCGCCTCCACGGTGTCGGTGATCCGGCCGATCCGTATGCCGACCGCGTCCCGCAGCACCTTCGTCATCGGGTGGCGCTCCAGCTCGGCCGGGTCGATGCGGGCGGCGACGTCCGGGCGGACGTGGTTGACGGCGTGGTTGGTCGGCTCGCCGGTCGACTCGTCGCTGCGCAGCCGCCGGTAGACGCCGACGTCCGGCAGCCCGGGGAAGTGCTCGGCGAGCTCCGGGGGCACCGGGGCCGTGCCGTGCTCCAGCAGCTCGCTCACCATGCCGGACTGCTGGGCCACGATCGCGTCCACCGAGCCCAGCAGCCGTACCGGGGCGCCGCGCCGCGCGGCGGGCTCGATGAACGTGCCCCGCCGCCGGTGCCGGCTGATCAGCCCCTCGGTCTCCAGCTCCTTGAGGGCCTGCCGCATGGTCAGCACGCTCACCCCGTAGTGCGCGGCGAGCGTCTCCTCGGTGGGCAGCCGCAGCGGCGCCTCGGGGGAGCGGCCCAGTATCGAGGCCCGCAGCGACTGCGAGACCTGGTACCACAGGGGCAGCTTGCGGTTCAGGGCGAGCGAGTCGGGCGCGAAGGTCGTCACGGCAGGCTCCGGTCAGGGGCGGCTGGGTTCTCCGGGGAATCCTCCCCCGGGTCCCCACTGGCGTTCGAGACCCTGCCACACGTCGTCGTAGCCGCTCTGCAGGTGGTCGGCGGTACGGGCCTGTTCGGTGAGCAGCACCGGCCAGCGCGTCTCGAACATGAACGCCAGCCCGTCGTCGACCTTCTGCGGCGTCAGCTCGGCGGTGCTCGCCTTCTCGTAGGTGGCGCGGTCGGGGCCGTGCGCGGACATCATGTTGTGCAGCGATCCGCCGCCGGGCACGAAGCCCCCCTTGCCGCCGGTCTTCGCGTCGTACGCGCCCTCGATGAGGCCCATGTACTCGCTCATCACGTTCCGGTGGAAATAGGGCGGCCGGAAGGTGTCCTCGCCGACCAGCCAGCGCGGCGCGAAGACCACGAAGTCCACGCCCGCCAGGCCCGGGGTGTCGGAGGGGGAGGTGAGCACCGTGAAGATCGACGGGTCCGGGTGGTCGAACGAGATGGACCCGATCACATTGAAGTGGCGCAGGTCGTAGACGTAGGGCACGTGATTGCCGTGCCAGGCGACGACGTCCAGCGGGGAGTGGTCATAGGTCGCGGTCCAGAGGTTGCCGCAGAACTTGTTGACGACCTCGTGCGGGCCCTCGACGTCCTCGTACGCGGCGACGGGAGCCAGGAAGTCCCGCGCATTCGCCAGCCCGTTGGCGCCGATCGGGCCGAGGTCGGGGAGCTGGAAGGGGCGGCCGTAGTTCTCGCAGACGTATCCGCGGGCACTCGCCGCCAGCAGTTCGACGCGGAACCGCACGCCGCGCGGGATCAGTGCGATATGCCCCGGTTCGGCGCGCAGCAGGCCGAATTCCGTCCGCAGCAGCAGTCCGCCGCGCTCCGGGACGATCAGCAGCTCACCGTCGGCGCTGCTGAACACCCTGCGCTCCATGGAGGAGTTGGCGTGGTAGAGGTGCACCGCCATCCCGCTGCGCTCGGTGACGTCGCCGTTGCCGCCTAGCGTCCACAGTCCGGCGACGAAGTCGGTGCCGGGCGCGGGCTCGGGCAGCGGGTCCCAGCGCAGCCGGTTGGGGTCGGGCACCGTCCCGGTGAACGGGGCGGCGCGCACGCCGCCGTTGTCCGCCCGCACGAACGGCGGATGGGCCGCTGAGGGGCGGATGCGGTACAGCCAGGACCGGCGGTTGGCGGCCCGCGGCTCGGTGAACGCGGTGCCGCTGAGCTGCTCCGCGTACAGGCCCAGCGGGGCGCGCTGGGGGGAGTTGCGGCCGGTGGGCAGCGCGCCGGGGACGGCCTCGGAGGTGTGTGCGTTCCCGAACCCCGAGGAGTGGGCCAGTCCCTCGGCCGTCTTCCTCGCCCGCTCCTCGCCCGTGCCTGTCATCGCGTGCTCCCGCCGCTCAAGGAATCCTGTGCATGACCCTAGGATTGGCGCCGGGGCCCGTCAACGGAAACGCCCGACGACGCTCCCGCGCGCGGCGGGAACCGGCCGGAGTGCGTGCAGGATGGAGTACGTGGATACCCCCTCACTCCGCCGCGCCCCCGTCCAGCGACGCAGCGCCGAGCGCCTGACCCGCATCCTCGACGCGTGCGCCGACGTCCTCGACGAGCAGGGGTACGAGGACCTGAGCACCCGCGCGGTAGCCGCCCGGGCGGAGGTGCCCATCGGCTCGGTCTACCGCTTCTTCCCCAACAAGCGCGCGATGGCCGAGGCACTGGCGCTGCGCAACCTCGACAGGTACGCGGAGCGGGTCACCGCCGGGCTCGCGGCCGCCGGTGACCGGCTGGACTGGCGGTACGCCATGGACGTGGTCATCGAGGAGTACCTCGCCATGAAGCGCTCCGTGCCGGGCTTCGCGCTGGTGGAGTTCACCGTGCCCGCGCCGCAGGCCACCCGGGAGGCCAACCACCGCGTCGCCGACCGGCTGCTGGCGCTGCTGGCCGGGCCGCTCGGCCTGGACCCGGCGGAGGAGCGGCTGCGGACCGCGTTCCTGGTGGGCGTGGAGGCGGCGGACGCGCTGGTGCAGCTCGCCTTCCGGGTCGCGCCCGAGGGCGATCCGGCGATCGTCGCCGAGACCAAGGAGCTGCTGCGGGCGTACCTGGGGCGGGTGCTGGACTGAGCGCGCCGCACCGCTTCCCCTATTGACCTGGGGTTTTGCTCGTATTGCTCGCGCGTCAAGGTCTTGTTAACAAAAGTTCGCCGCCCCTAACGTCACCACGACCGCCACCCCCTGGCAGGTGTTCAAGGGCGAACGTGAGGTACCCCCAATGCTGACCATCCTCGGGTTTGTCATGATTGCCACCTTCTTGGTGTTGATCATGATGAAGAAGATGTCGCCGATGGCGGCACTCGTGCTCATTCCAGCGCTGTTCTGTGTCCTGGTCGGGCAGGGCGCGAACCTTGGTGACTACGTCATCAAGGGCATCGGCGACCTGGCCCCGACCGCCGCGATGCTGATGTTCGCGATCATCTACTTCGGAGTGATGATCGACGTCGGCCTCTTCGACCCGATCGTCCGCGGCATCCTGAAGTTCTGCAAGGCCGACCCGGTGCGCGTGGTCGTGGGCACGGCCCTGCTCGCCGCGATCGTCTCGCTGGACGGCGACGGCTCCACCACCTTCATGATCACCGTCTCGGCGCTGTATCCGCTCTACAAGCGGCTGAAGATGAGCCTCGTGGTGATGACCGGCGTCGCCGCCACCGCCAACGGCGTCATGAACACGCTCCCCTGGGGCGGCCCCACGGCCCGCGCCGCGACCGCGCTGAAGCTGGACGCCGGCGAGATCTTCATCCCCATGATCCCCGCCCTCGCCACTGGCCTGGTCGCCGTCTTCGCCCTCGCCTACGTGCTGGGCCGCCGAGAGCGCAAGCGGCTGGGCCTCCTCACCCTGGACGAGCCCGGCAGCGCCAAGGTCATCGCCGAGGACACCGAGGTCAGCGAGAAGGAGACGGTCCTCGTCGGCGCGGGCGCCGGCGCCAAGGGCGGCACCACCGCCCGTACCCTGCCCACCGGAGGCTCCGCCGGCACCGGCAGCGACCACGACCCGGCCCCCGAGAGCGAGTTCCAGGGTCTGGACCCGCAGCGCGCCACCCTGCGCCCCAAGCTGTACTGGTTCAACGCCGCGCTCACCGTCGCGCTCCTCACCCTGCTGATCCTGCAGGTGCTGGACATCCCGGTGCTCTTCCTGCTCGGCGCGGCCGTCGCGCTGACGGTCAACTTCCCCCACATGAAGGACCAGAAGGCCCGCATCGCCGCACACGCCGAGAACGTCCTGAACGTCTCCGGCATGGTCTTCGCCGCCGCCGTCTTCACCGGCGTGCTCACCGGCACCGGCATGGTCGAGCACATGGCCCGCTGGCTCGTCAGCAACGTCCCCGACGCGCTCGGCCCGCACATGGGCCTGGTCACCGGCCTGCTCTCCATCCCGCTGACGTACTTCATGTCCAACGACGGCTTCTACTTCGGCATCGTCCCGATCCTCGCCGAGGCCGGCGCCGCGCACGGCGTCTCCTCCCTGGAGATCGCCCGCGCCTCCCTCGTCGGCCAGGCCCTGCACATGTCCAGCCCGCTCGTCCCCGCCGTGTACGTCCTGGTCGGCATGGCCAAGGTCGAGTTCGGTGACCACACCAGGTTCACCGTGAAATGGGCGGCCCTCACGTCCCTGGTGGTGCTCGGCGCCGGACTGCTGTACGGAATCATCTGACCCATGAGGAACGCGACGCCCGGCAGGGGCTGGCTGCTGCGCCTGGTGCTCACCTTCTCCTTCGCCCAGGCGGCGGTGAGCATGGCACGGCCCGCCGTCTCCTACCGGGCGCTCGCGCTGGGCGCCGACGAGACCGCCGTCGGCGTCATCACCGGCGTGTACGCGCTGCTGCCGCTGCTGGTCGCGGTCCCGCTGGGCCGCCGCACCGACCGCGGCCGCTGCACACCCCTGCTGGCCGTCGGCGTCGCGCTGATCACCGGCGGCTGCGCGCTCAGCGGCGTGGTGGCCTCGCTGCCCGCGATGGCCGCCTGGAGCGGCGTGATGGGCCTCGGTCACCTGTGCTTCGTGATCGGCGCCCAGTCCATCGTCGCCCGGCGCAGCGCCCCCGAGGAGCGCGACCGCAACTTCGGCCACTTCACCATCGGCGCCTCGCTCGGCCAGCTCGTCGGGCCGATCGGCGCGGGGCTGCTGATCTCCGAGCACGACGGCGCCATGGCCCGCACCAGCGCCACCGCGCTGCTGGTCTCCGCGGCCGCCGCGGCCTGCGCCTGTACCGCCCTGTGGCGCCTGGAACGGCGGGAAGGGCAGGAACGGCGAGAAGGCGTACCCGCGGGCGGGGCGCCGCGCGCCGAGGCCCGCCGCGTCCCGGTCCTCGGCATCCTGCGCACCCGCGGCGTCGGCGCCGGCATCTTCATCAGCCTCTCGGTGCTCTCCGCCACCGACATCCTCACCGCCTACCTCCCGGTCGTCGGCGAGGCCCACCACATCGCGCCCGCCACCATCGGACTGCTGCTGAGCCTGCGCGCCGCCGCCACCATTGCCTGCCGGCTGGTGATGACCCCGATGCTGCGGCTCCTCGGCCGTACCGCGCTGCTGACCACCACCTGCGCGGCGGCCGCCCTCCTGTGCGCGGCCATCGCCGTGCCGCTCCCGGTCTGGGCCCTGGCCCTCGTCCTCGCCGCGCTGGGCTTCTGCCTGGGCGTCGGCCAGCCGCTGTCCATGACCACCGTCGTCCAGGCGGCTCCCGACGACGCCCGTTCCACCGCCCTCGCGCTGCGCCTCACCGGCAACCGTCTCGGCCAGGTCGCGGCGCCCGCGGGGGCGGGGCTCGCCGCCGGTGTCGCGGGAGCCGCCGCGCCCTTCGTCCTGCTCGGCGTGCTGCTGCTGGGCTCGGCCGCGGTCGCCCTGCGGTCGCCGCGGGAGGCGGGCGGTGCGCGGCGCAAGGCCGGTACCGTGCGCCCGTCGGATTCGTGCGGTGCCTCCTCGGGCAGAAGCGGCGCGTGATGCGCCCCACCCCCGCCCGGGGGTGGCGCCCGAAAATTAGCACCGATAGTTTGTGAGGGCGCGACGCATGGCCCGCACCGAACCGCACGGGAGGACGCCGAGATGAAGGCGCACGACGGCATGTACATCGACGGAGCCTGGCGGGACGCGGTGGGGGGCGACACCATCGAGGTGCGCAACCCCGCCGACGAGCAGGTGATCGCCACCGTTCCGGCCGGTACCGCCGCCGACATCGACGCCGCCGTACGGGCGGCGCGCGCCGCCTTCCCCGGCTGGCGCGCCACCGCGCCCACCGAGCGCGCCGCCAAGCTCGCCGCGCTGGTCGAGCAGCTGAAGGCGCAGGCCGACGAGATCGCCGAGACCATCACCGCGGAGCTGGGCTCGCCGAAGTCCTTCGCCGCGAACGTGCAGACCGGCATGCCGATCGCGGTGACCGCCTCGTACGCCCAGCTCGCCGCCGAGCACTCCTTCGAGGAGCAGCTCGGCACCTCCACCGTGCTGCACGAGCCGGTCGGCGTGGTCGGCGCGATCACGCCCTGGAACTACCCGCTGCACCAGATCACCAACAAGGTCGCCCCGGCGCTCGCCGCGGGCTGCACCGTCGTCCTCAAGCCCGCCGAGGACACCCCGCTCACCGCCCAGCTCTTCGCCGAGTGCGTGGACGCGGCGGGCATCCCGGCGGGCGTCTTCAACCTCGTCACCGGCCTCGGCACGGTCGCGGGCCAGGCGCTCGCCGAGCACGAGGGCGTGGACCTGGTCTCCTTCACCGGCTCCACCGCGGTCGGCAAGAAGATCGGCGCCATCGCCGGCGGCTCCGTCAAGCGCGTCGCGCTGGAGCTGGGCGGCAAGTCCGCCAACGTCATCCTGCCCGGCGCCGACCTCGCCAAGGCCGTGAAGGTCAACGTCGCCGACGTCATCCGCAACTCCGGCCAGTCCTGCAACGCGCTGACCCGCATGCTCGTCCACGAGGACCAGTACGAGGAGGCCGTCCGGCTCGCCGCCGACATCGTCGCCAAGTACGTGCCCGGCGACCCGAACGACGAGGCCAGCCGCCTCGGTCCGGTGGTCAACGCCAAGCAGCGCGACCGGGTGCGCGGCTTCATCGCCAAGGGCCAGGAGGAGGGCGCCCGCCTGGTCACCGGCGGCGCCGAGGCCCCCGAGGGCCTGCCGTCCGGCTACTACGTCCGCCCCACGGTCTTCGCCGACGTCACCCCCGGCATGACCATCGCGCAGGAGGAGATCTTCGGACCCGTCATCTCGATCCTGAAGTACCGGGACGAGGACGAGGCGCTGGAGATCGCCAACGGCACGGTCTACGGCCTCGCGGGCGCCGTCTGGGCCAAGGACCAGGAGACCGCGGTGGCCTTCGCGCGCAAGCTGGACACCGGCCAGGTCGACATCAACGGCGGCCGCTTCAACCTCCTCGCGCCCTTCGGCGGGTACAAGCAGTCCGGCGTCGGCCGCGAGCTGGGCCCGCACGGCCTGACCGAGTACCTCCAGACCAAGTCGCTCCAGCTCTGAGCGGCCCGGGGCGCCGGCCCTGACCGGCGCCCCGCCCTTTCACCCGCAGTTCCCGCCCGTACACCGCACTCCCCACCGAGGAGACCGCACCGTGGTCCGCGCTGCCGTACTGCCCGCCGTCAACGCCCCGCTGGAGATCGCCGAGATCCAGCTGCCCGATCCCGGACCCGGCCAGGTCCGGGTCAAGCTCGCCGCGGCCGGGGTCTGCCACTCCGACCTGTCGCTGTCCAACGGCACGCTCAAGCAGCCCGTCCCCGCGGTCCTCGGTCACGAGGGCGCGGGCACCGTCACCGCCGTCGGCGAGGGCGTCACCGGCCTCGCGCCCGGCGACCCGGTCGTCCTCAACTGGGCGCCGTCCTGCGGCGACTGCCATTTCTGCGGGCTGGGCGAGGTGTGGCTGTGCGCCAACTCGGCCGCGGCCGCGGCGAAGCCGTACGCCACCCGCGGAGACGGCAGCGAGCTCTACCCGGGCCTCGGTACGGCCGTGTTCGCCGAGGAGACGGTGGTCGCGGCCCACGCCGCGCTGCCGCTTCCGGAGGGCGTACCGCTGACCGAGGCCGCCCTGCTGGGCTGCGCGGTCCTCACGGGCTGGGGCGCGGTGCACAACTCCGCGCAGGTCCGCGCCGGGGAGTCGGTCGTCGTCTTCGGCGTCGGCGGCGTCGGCCTGGCCACGCTCCAGGCCGCGCGGATCGCGGGCGCGGGCCCGATCATCGCCGTCGACGTCTCCCCGGCGAAGGAGGAGCTGGCGCGCGCGGCCGGCGCCACGGACTTCCTGGTGGCGGCCGACACTGAGTCTTTTCAGAAAGAGGGCGCCAAGAGCATCCGCAAGCTCACCGGCGGGATCGGCGCCGACGTCGCCCTCGAATGCGTCGGCCGCGCCGACACGATCCGTACCGCCTGGTCCTCGACCCGCCGCGGCGGCCGGACGACGGTCGTCGGCGTCGGCGGCCAGGACCAGCAGGTCACCTTCTCCGCGCTGGAGCTCTTCTACTTCGGCCGCACCCTCTCCGGCTGCGTCTACGGAAACAGCGACCCGGCCAAGGACCTCCCGGTCATCGCCGAGCACGTCCGCAGCGGCGCGCTGGACCTGTCCGGGCTGGTCACCGAGCGGATCGGACTGGAGGGCATCCCGGCCGCCTTCGACGCCATGCTCGCGGGCAAGGGAGGCCGCGCGCTGATCGTCTTCTGACGGTCCGACACGGTCCGCCTGACCCCCGGGAGCGACCGCCCCGGGGGCTTTCGGGCTGCCCGGAACAGGTCGCTCCGGCCGGGCAAAGCCCCGCCCATCCCGCCGTAAAAACTCCTGCTGTGCAGTCCGTTGACGCCCGTACCAGCCGGTCGGTACGGTCACCCGCAATCACGGCGCCGCCCCCCGTTCCCCAGCACCCCTCGGAGCGTGCACGCATGGACACGGCCTCCCCCGCGACACCGAGCCCCACCCCGGCCCCCACCGCCCGGCACCGCCGCAAGGTGGCCACCGCGGCCGCTCTGGCGTCCGCCGTCGAGTGGTACGACTACTTCGTCTTCGGCATCGCCGCGGCCCTCGTACTGGGCCACGCCTTCTTCCCCTCCGGCAGCCAGGTCGCCGGCGTGCTCGCCGCGTTCGCGACCTTCGCCGTCGGCTTCCTCGCCAGACCCATCGGCGGCGTCATCGCCGGCCAACTCGGCGACAAACGCGGCCGCAAGCCCATGCTCGTCCTGGCACTGACCCTGATGGGCCTGGCCACGACCGGCATCGGCCTGCTCCCCACCTACGAGACGATCGGCATCGCCGCGCCGATCCTCCTCGTGCTGCTGCGCATCATCCAGGGCATCGCCGTCGGCGCCCAGTGGGGCGGTGCGATGCTGATGGCCACCGAGTACGCCCCCGAGGGCAAGCGCGGACTGTACGGCTCACTGGTCCAGCTCGGCGTGCCGATCGGCGTGGTCACCGCCAACACCGTCTTCCTCGTGGCCGGCGCGGTCGTCGGTGACGCGGGCTTCGCCTCCTGGGGCTGGCGGCTGCCGTTCTTCGTCGGCATCCTCGTGCTGGTCCTCGCCTGGTACATCCACACCCGCGTCGAGGAGACCCCCGAATTCCGCGCCGCGGAGCGGCAGTTGGCCACCGCCGAGAAGCAGGCCGACGCCCAGCGCTCGCCGCTGCGCTCGATCCTCCGCCACCACCTCGGCACGGTCCTGCTGGCCGGCGGCAGCTTCACGGTGAACACGGCGACGTTCTACATCCTGATCACCGGCGTACTGGACTACGCCACCCGCGAGCTGGCCATGCAGCGCACGGCCGTGCTGACCGTCTCCCTCCTGGTCAGCCTCACCCAGCTCGCCCTGATCCCGGCCTCGGCGGCGCTCTCGGACCGGATCGGCCGGCTGCGCGTCTACACGCTCGGCGCGATCGGGCTGCTGGTCTGGGCGATACCGATGTTCCTGCTGATCGACACCGCCTCACTGGCGTGGCTGGCCGTCGGCACCTTCGTCGCGAGCTGTTTCCTGAGCATCATGTACGGGCCGCAGGCCGCACTGTTCGCCGAGCTGTTCTCGGCGGAGATGCGCTACACCGGCGCCTCGCTCGGCTACCAGATCAGCGCCGTCCTGGGCGGCGGCCTGGCGCCCTTCCTGATGGTCCTGCTGCTGGAGGCGAGCGGCACCTCGATGGCGGTCTCCGGCTACATCATGGTGCTCGCGGTGATCGCCCTGGGCTCCATCGCGGTACTCGCCAAGCGTGCCCGGCGGGCGGCCGCCGAGGCGGCGGCGCCGGCCGCGGTCCCGGCTACGCAGCCGCGGCCGGCGGAGTAGCGCCGCCCGCCGCCGCGACAGGCTGCGGCTCGCCGGCCTTCCGCAGTCTCGGGAAGGCCGGCACCGCGACCAGGAACGCCAGCGTGGTCAGCACGAACGGCCAGGTGAAGGTGTGCCCGCCGGAGGGCGCGAAGAGCGCGGCGGCCGCCGGGGTCAGGATGGTCGCCGCGGTCGCGCCGGTCACCGCGTACGCCAGCGACCAGCGGTCGGTGGCCAGGAATACGCCGCCCAGCGCCATCGTGACCAGCACCGCGTTGTATCCCATCCCGCCGTCGGCGATCTGCCCGGCGGGCGCGCCCAGCAGCCAGGCCGCCGCGATGCCCACCACGCTGCCCAGGCAGGCCAGCGCGCCCAGCCGGCGGTCGGCGACGAAGATGCCGAGCAGGAAGAGCGCGCCGACGTACCACTGCGGCATGAAGAAGATCTGGGCGATGTTCGAGAAGAAGGCGTGCCAGAGGTCGGGCCAGGTGAGCGCGGTCCGGCCGGATGCCGGGCGGGTGAGCGTGGCCAGGCCGGGGCCCTGGTGCCAGACGCGGACGAAGCCGGGCGCCGCGATGGTCATGGCGCTGGCGGTGACGCAGTACGGCAGGGTCAGGGTGGGCAGGTGCCACGGGCGCAGCAGCGTGGCGGCGGCCCCGGTGAGCACGGTGACGACCACGCAGCCGCCCGCCGCCAGCAGCGCGGTGGAGAGGTGGCCCGCGCCCAGGAACGCGGCGAAACCCACCGCCACCAGGCAGGAGTTGAAGCCCTCCAGGCCCGCGGTGACCCGGTCGCGGGCCACCCCGAGCACCTGCGCCGTGGCCGTGCCCAGCGCGGTGCCGCACAGTCCGTAGACGCCGTACTGCCAGCCGGCGGCGCACAGCGCGACGGTGAAGACGAGGCCGGCGAGCGCGCTGGGCAGGAAGTCGACCTGTGCCTGGCCGCGGAGCACGCGCAGCAGGAAGGCGTAGGACCGGCGGTCCGGTATCGGCTGCTGCACCTGTCTTCTCCTGTCGCGCGCGGTACGTCACGGGCGGACCGGATATTACATGGGTGTTACATGTAGGTAACAGGGGAGGGTCGCGGTATCGCGGCGCGTGAGGTCAGGAGACCGGCTGGTGCTGCAGCGCGAGCCCGTCGACCAGGGCCCGCAGGCCGGACTCGAAGGCGCCCTCGTCGACCTGCTGCTGGTGCTCGGCGAGGAGATGGGCCTGGCCGAGGTGGGGGTAGTCGGCGGGGTCGTAGGCGGCCGCGTCGTCGACGAAACCGCGGGCGAAGGAGCCCAGCGCCGAGCCCGCCACGAAGTACCGGACCATCGCGCAGACCTTGGTCGCCTGCGCGGGCGGCCAGCCGGCCTCGACCATGCCGCCGAACGCCGCGTCGGCCATCTTCAGGCCCGCCGGGCGGCGGCCGGGTCCCTGGGCGAGGAACGGCACGAAGTTCGGGTGCGCGGCGAGCGCCGCGCGGTAGGAGCGGGCCCACTCCGTCAGGCCGCGCCGCCAGTCCCCGTCCGGGCCAAAGCCGGAGACGTCGACCTTGGCGATCACCATGTCCGCCGCGGCGTCCAGGATCTCGTCCTTGGTCGTGAAGTGGTTGTAGAGCGAGGGCCCGCTCACTCCGAGCTCGGCGGCGAGCCGCCGCGTCGACAGCGCCTGGAGCCCTTCCTCGTCGATGAGCGCGAGGGCTGCCGTGACGATGCGCTCACGGCTCAGCAGGGGCTTGCGGGGTCGGGCCATGACGCACATAGTAGAGGCTGCCGCCGAAAAACTAGCAGTGATAATTAACGGGGACGGCGCCTCCTGTCGGCGCCGCCCGCCGTGTCACCGCCACCGTTCAGAGGAAGACGCATCATGAACCTCGAACTCAACGAGGAGCAGGCCGCCGTCCGGCAGCTCGCCAAGGACTTCGTCGACCGCGAGGTCGCCCCGCACGTCACGGAGTGGGACCGCGCCGAGCAGGTCGACCGCGGAATCGTGAAGACCATGGGCGACCTGGGTTTCCTGGGGCTGACGATCCCCGAGGAGTACGGCGGCTCCGGCGGCGACCACTTCGCGTACGCGCTGGTCACCGAGGAGCTGGGGCGCGGCGACTCCTCCGTGCGCGGCATCGTCTCCGTCTCGCTCGGCCTGGTCGCCAAGTCCATCGCCGCCTGGGGGAGCGAGGAGCAGAAGCAGGCGTGGCTGCCCCGGCTGACCTCCGGCGAGGCCCTCGGCTGCTTCGGCCTCACCGAGCCCGGTACCGGCTCCGACGCGGGCAACCTCACCACCCGCGCCGTCCGCGGTGGGGGTACCTCCCGCTCGAGCGCAGCCGAGAGTGGGGGAGGGGACTGGGTGATCAACGGCACCAAGATGTTCATCACCAACGGCACCTGGGCCGACGTGGTGCTGCTCTTCGCCCGTACCGGTGCTGAGCCCGGCCACAAGGGCGTCAGCGCCTTCCTCGTCCCCACCGACACCCCGGGCCTGTCCCGCCGGGAGATCCACGGCAAGCTGGGCCTGCGCGGCCAGGTCACCGCCGAGCTGGTCCTGGAGGACGTGCGGGTGCCGGCCTCCGCGATGATCGCCCCCGAGGGCAAGGGCTTCTCCGTCGCGATGTCCGCGCTGGCCAAGGGCCGGATGTCGGTCGCGGCCGGCTGCGTGGGCATCGCGCAGGCGGCGCTGGACGCGGCGGTGGGGTACGCCGGTGAGCGCGACCAGTTCGGCAAGTCGATCGCGCACCACCAGCTCGTCCAGGAGCTGCTCGCCGACATCGCGCTGGACGTGGACGCGGCCCGGCTGCTGACCTGGCGGGTCGCCGACCTCATCGACCGCGGGAAGCCGTTCGTCACCGAGGCGTCCAAGGCGAAGCTGTTCGCCTCCGAGGCGGCGGTACGCTGTGCCAACAACGCCCTGCAGGTCTTCGGCGGATACGGCTACATCGACGAGTACCCGGTCGGCAAGCTCGTCCGGGACGCCCGCGTGATGACGCTCTACGAAGGCACCAGTCAGATCCAGAAGCTGGTCATCGGACGCGCGCTGACGGGAGTCTCCGCGTTCTGACCGGAACCCCGCCTCCCGAGGACACAGCCCAAGACCCCTAAGCGCTTGCTCAGTGCTGGGGTATGGTGTTCGATCTGATGGCCCGCCGCGGACGGACCGCGGCGGACCGCAGGATCGGAGTGCGCGATGGGAGCGGAGCGGGCGGACGAGGCCGCAGGGGAATGGGCCGAGGTGGCTCCGGACGCGGCCCAGCGGCTGGTCGGGGCTGCCGTCGAGGCGTTCGCGGAGCGCGGCTACCACGCCACGACCACCCGTGACATCGCCGGGCGGGCCGGCATGAGCCCGGCCGCGCTCTACATCCACTACAAGACCAAGGAAGAGCTGCTCTACCGCATCAGCGTCACCGGCCACGAGCGGGCGCTGAAGATCATGGCGGCCGCGGCCGGCGCCGAGGGCACGGCCGCCGACCGGCTGTGCTGCGCGGTGCGCGCCTTTGCGAGCTGGCACGCCGAGCGGCACACGACCGCGCGCATCATCCAGTACGAGCTGAAGGCGCTGGGCGAGGAGCACTACGCCGAGATCGCGGACCTGCGGCGGCAGACGGACCGGCTGCTGCGGGAGATCATCCAGGACGGCGCGGACGCCGGGGAGTTCACCGTGCGGGACGTGCCCGGCACGACGCTGGCGGTGCTGTCGCTGTGCGTGGACGTCGCCCGCTGGTTCACCGCGGACGGCAAGCGCACGCCCGACCAGGTCGGCGAGCTCTACGCCGACCTGGTGCTGGGCATGGTGGGGGCGCGGCGCCCGTAAAAGCCGAGTGGCCCACCGGCAGCAGCCGCTGGACTTACAGGTAGAAGCGGCTGACCGACTCCGCGACGCAGACCGGCTTGTCGCCGCCCTCGCGCTCCACGGTCACGGCCGTCGTGAGCTGCACGCCGCCCGGTACCTCGGTCACCTCGGCGATCTTCGCGGTGGCGCGCACCCGCGAGCCGACCGGCACGGGGGAGGGGAAGCGCACCTTGTTCGTGCCGTAGTTGATGCCCATCTTGACGTTGTCGACGCGCATGAGCTGCGGTACGAGCGCGGGCAGCAGGGACAGCGTGAGGTAGCCGTGCGCGATGGTCGTGCCGAACGGCCCGGCCTTCGCCTTCTCCTGGTCGATGTGGATCCACTGGTGGTCGCCGGTGGCATCGGCGAACAGGTCGATCCGCTTCTGGTCGACCTCCAGCCAGTCGCTCGGGCCGAGCTCCTCGCCGACCGCGGCACGCAGCTCGTCCAGCGATCCAAACACTCGGGGGTCTGCCATGTCCGTGTCCTCCTGATCGACTAAGCGCTTGCTCAGCTTGCTGTGCAGATCCTCCGCTGTCAACGGCTCGTCGCATCAGGCACCCTTTAGGCTGGCCGACGTGCCCCAGCTTTCCCGTAAGGTCCACGAACTCACCGTCGGCCAGCTCTCGGCGCGCAGCGGCGCCGCCGTCTCCGCCCTGCACTTCTACGAGTCCAAGGGGCTGATCAGCAGCACCAGGACGGCGGGCAACCAGCGCCGGTTCACCCGTGACGCGCTGCGCCGCGTCGCGTTCGTCCGGGCGGCGCAGCGCGTCGGTATCCCGCTCGCGGTGATCCGTGACGCGCTCGCCGAGCTGCCGGAGGAGCGCACGCCCAACCGCGAGGACTGGGCCCGGCTCTCCGAAGCCTGGCGCAGCGAGCTGGACGAGCGCATCAGCCAGCTCCAGGAGCTGCGCGACAGACTGACCGACTGCATCGGCTGCGGCTGCCTCTCCCTGGAGCGGTGCGCGCTCTCCAACCCCTACGACGAGCTCGGCGAGCAGGGGACGGGCGCGCGGCGGCTGCGCGTGGACCGCGACGGACGCCCGGCAGACCCGGCCTCCGAGGGGTGAGCGCCGTCAGCCGGTGAAGAGCTGCGTCATCTTGAGCGTCAGCTCGTACAGCCCGTAGGCGAAGGGCAGTCCGACCCACAGCCAGACGAGGACGAGCAGGGCGGTGCGGCGGCCGGTCACCGGGCGGCTCCTTCTTCCTGTACTTCATGGCGGTCCGGCGATACCGGCTCGTGGTGGCGCGGGTGGACCGGCCGGATCAGCTCGTTGGCGACGAAGCCGATCACCAGCAGGCCGATCATGATGAAGAACGACGTGGTGTAGAGGTCGGGGCCGCTGCGCCCGGCGGCGTGCTGGGAGTCCGCGATGGCGTTGACGATCAGCGGGCCGAGGACGCCGGCGGTGGACCAGGCGGTGAGCAGCCGCCCGTGGATCGCGCCGACCTGGTACGTGCCGAAGAGGTCCTTCAGGTACGCGGGGGCCGTGGAGAAGCCGCCGCCGTAGAAGGAGAGGATGACGGCCGCGCAGGCCACGAAGAGCGGCTTGGACGCGTCGCCGGTCAGCGCCAGGACGAGGTACAGCAGCGCGCCGACGCCGAGGTAGAGGCGGTAGATGTTCTTCCGGCCCACCAGGTCGGAGGTGGTGGACCAGGCGAACCGGCCGAGCATGTTGGCCAGCGAGAGCATGCCGACGAAGCCGGCCGCCGCTGCCGCGCTCACGGGTGTGGCGGTGTCCGCGAAGAAGTCGGCGATCATCGGCGCGGCCTTTTCCAGGATGCCGATGCCGGCCGTGACGTTCATGCAGAGGATGACCCACAGGCACCAGAACTGCGGTGTGCGCAGCGCGTTGCGGGCGGAGACCTGGGCGGTGGTGACCAGGGCGCGGGGCGCGGCCGTGGCGGGCGCTGCGCCCGGGGGCCGCCAGTCGTCCGGTGGTACGCGGACCAGCAGCACGCCCAGCGACATGAACACCGCGTACACCAGGCCCATCACGAGGAAGGTCTGCGCGATGCCGGCGGAGTCGGTGCCGAGCGCGGCCAGCAGTCCGCTGGACCAGGGCGAGGCGATCAGCGCGCCGCCGCCGAAGCCCATGATGGCGATGCCGGTGGCCATGCCGGGGCGGTCCGGGAACCACTTGATCAGCGTGGAGACGGGGGAGATGTAGCCGATGCCCAGGCCGATCCCGCCGATGAAGCCGTAGCCGAGCACGACCAGCCAGTACTGGCGGGTGGCGGCGCCCAGCGCGGCGACGAGGAAACCGGAGCAGAAGCAGAGGGTGGAGACGAGCATGGCCCAGCGCGGGCCGCGCCGTTCGACGAGCGTGCCGCCGAACGCCGCCGACAGGCCGAGCATCACGATGGCGAGCTGGAAGGGGAGCGCGGAGGCGGTGCCGGAGAGCCCTAGCGAGGACTCCAGCGGGGGCTTGAACACGCTCCAGGCGTATGCCTGGCCGATGGCGAGGTGGATGGCGAGCGCGGCGGGCGGGACGAGCCAGCGGCTCCAGCCCGGCGGGGCGACGGTGGCGGAACGGGCGAGCGCGAGCATGCACCGGAACGTACAACCTTCATGCACTCGCGGGAAGAGGCCCTAAGTTCGCGGTCGCAGACACCTGTTGGCCTTCCGTGGGCGGTGCGGCGCGGGTCCCCCGTACCGGCGCATCCGGTCCCACGTCCGCCTGATGCGGCAGATGCGCGCCCGGCGCCCTGCCGTTTCCCCCTGGTGCTGCACCCTGTTTGCCGGGTGCTGTCGCGTGCTGCCCGTGACTCAGGCCGCGGCGAAGGCCCGGTCGGCGTTGGCGCGCCGGGCGGCGGAGAGCGTGGCGGTGGTCAGGACCGCCGACGGGGTGACAACTCCGCATTCCTGGCAGACCGGCCCGTTCACCGGGTGTGCCCCGTCCGAGTGCCAGACGAAGCGCCGGCCCCCGCACACCGGGCAGTCCTCGCGCTGCCGGCCCGACTCCATGGCCGCGATCACCCGGCGCAGCACTTCGGCCAGGCGTGCGGTCGGATGCCGGTGCGGTGACTCGCAGGGCACGATGTCGCACCCGCCCCAGGTGCGCAGGTGCCATTCGTGCAGGGCGCCCGGCTGCCGGATGCCCTCGTGCTTCTCACGCCGCCTGCGGGCGGCGAAGTCCTCTTCATAAGCGAGCCAGAGGTTGCGTGCCTCCTCCAGTTCCGCCAGGGCGGCCATGAGCCTGCCCGGGTCAGGGTTGCGGTCCTGCGTCCCGATGCCTGCACGGGTGCACAAGTGGTGCCACGTCGCCCGGTGCCCGTACGGGGCGAACCGTTCGAGGCACTTGCGCAGCGCCGTCCGCCGCTGGGTCGCGACGAGCCCGGGGTTGCGGACCTGCTCGGCGAGAGCTCTGAAACCGGCCAATTCATCCCACCTCCGTGGGGAGGAACCCGACTGGACATGGAATGGACGTAACGGAACGGCATCCGGATCCATCGAACTGCCGTGCGAGAAAGGGGTGTTACCTGGGGTGTAGAGGTGATGCATGGGAGAAGTGAGGGTTGAACGAAAGTTGACTGTTGTTCATCTTCCGCCGCGAGTTTACCGACGGTAACGTCCAGCGCACCCGCCTCCCAAGGAGCAGGAATGCGACGACGTACCGGAGGACGCGCCGCTGCCGCCGTGGCAGCGGTGTGCGCCCTGGGGGCCAGCGCCCTGGCACCCCTCCCCGCCGCGGCGGCCACCGCGGACCCCCCACCCGTCACCGACCACTGCCAGGGCCAGTGCGCCGACATCCTGCCGCCCGGCGAGAACGGCAACGCCACCCTCACCGAGATCCTCGGCAACAAGGTCTTCGGCACCCGCCCCGCGCACGCCTCCGACCAACTCGGCCCGTACAGCGATCTGAACGGCGGCTACCAGTCGCTGACCGACGACACCCTGACGAACTTCTTCAACGACGCCTCCTTCGGCGTCCCCGAAGGCCAGGTCGGCAAGGTCACCCAGCCGCGCGACGACGTCACGATCACCCGGGACAAGAAGACGGGCGTGCCGCACATCAAGGGCACCACCCGCTACGGCACCGAGTACGGCGCGGGCTACGCCGCCGCCCAGGACCGGCTCTGGCTGATGGACCTCTTCCGGCACATCGGCCGCGGCGAGCTGACCTCCTTCGCCGGCGGCGCGCTCGCCAACCAGGGGCTGGAGCAGGAGTTCTGGCCGAAGGCCCCGTACACCGAGCAGGACCTGAAGGACCAGGTCGAGTCAATCCGGGAGAACAACGGGCCGCGCGGCGAGCAGGCCATGGCGGACGCGCAGGCGTACGTCGACGGCATCAACGCCTACCGCGAGAAGTCCAAGAAGGGCCGCTACTTCCCCGGCGAGTACGTGCTGACCGGGCACGTGAACGCGGTCACCAACGCCGGGGAGATCAAGCCCTTCGAGCTCACCGACCTGATCGCCCTCGCGTCCGTCGTCGGCGGGCTGTTCGGCAACGGGGGCGGCGGCGAGGTACCGCAGGCGCTCGCGCTGCTCTCCGCGCAGCAGAAGTACGGCGTCGAGAAGGGCACCGCGGTCTGGGAGTCCTTCCGCGAACGCAACGACCCCGAGGCCGCGATGACGCTGCACGACGGCCAGTCCTTCCCGTACGCGGTGAAACCCGAGAACGCCAAGGGCACGGCGCTGCCCGACCGCGGCTCGGTCACCCCCGAACCACTCGTGTACGACCGCAAGGGCGCGGCCACCGCCAAGAGCGACCCGCCGCAGGCGGAGGTGAAGACCCCGAAGAAACTCAAGCCCCTCGAGGGCGTCTTCAAGGACGGCGTGCTCCCGAAGGGCAGCTTCGATGCGGCCCAGCACCGCGGCATGTCCAACGCACTGCTGGTCTCCGGGAAGCACACCGCGAGCGGCCACCCGGTCGCCGTCTTCGGGCCGCAGACCGGCTACTTCGCCCCGCAGCTCCTGATGCTCCAGGAGATCCAGGGCCCTGGCATCAGCGCCCGCGGCGCGTCCTTCGCGGGCGTCGGCATGTACGTCCAGCTCGGCCGCGGCCAGGACTACGCCTGGAGCGCCACCTCCGCGAGCCAGGACATCACCGACACCTACGCCGTCGAGCTGTGCAACACCGACGGCTCGGCACCCACCAAGGACTCCACGGGGTACCGCAAGGACGGCCGCTGCGTCCCCATGGAGAAGCTGGAGCGCACCAACTCCTGGCAGCCGACCGTCGCCGACCCCACCGCCGCGGGCTCCTACCGGATGCAGGTCTACCGCACCGACCACGGCGTCGTGACGCACCGCGCGACCCTCAAGGGCAAGCCCGTCGCCTACACCGCGCAGCGCTCCACCTACCGCCACGAGGCCGACTCCATCATCGGCTTCCAGATGTTCAACGACCCGTCCTACGTCAAGGACGCGAAGTCCTTCCAGCAGGCCGCCCAGCACATCGGGTACGCCTTCAACTGGTTCTACGCCGACTCCAAGGACGTCGCGTACTACAACAGCGGACTGAACCCCGTCCGCAACCCGGACGTCGACCCGTCCCTCCCCGTACGCGCCGAGAAGGCGTACGAGTGGAAGGGCTGGGACCCGAAGGCCAACACCTCCGCCTACACCCCGCCCGCCCAGCACCCGCGGTCGGTCGGCCAGGACTACTACATCTCCTGGAACAACAAGCAGGCCAGGGACTACGACTCGGCCGGCTTCGGCAACGGCTCCGTGCACCGCGGCGATCTCCTCGACGACCGGGTGAAGGAGCTCGTACGGGACGGAGGCGTCACCCGCGCCTCCCTGACCCGCGCGATGAGCGAGGCCGCCGTCACCGATCTGCGCGGCGAGGACGTCCTGCCGGAGCTGCTCAAGGTGCTGCGCTCGGCGCCGGTCGAGGACGCCGGGGTCAGGACCGCCGTCCAGCAGTTGGATGCATGGCGCAAGGACGGCGCGCAGCGCCACGAGACCAGCCCCGGCTCGAAGACGTACGCCCACTCCGACGCCGTGCGGATCATGGACGCCTGGTGGCCCCTGATGATCGAGAAGGTCTTCAAGCCGGGCCTGGGGGAGGGCCTTTACGACGCGCTGAAGGCGAACATCGCCGTCGACGAGTCGCCCTCGGCCGGGCACGGGCCGACCGGCAGCCACGCCGGCTCCGCCTTCCAGTACGGCTGGTGGTCCTACGCGGACAAGGACCTGCGCGCCGTGCTCGGCGAGAAGGTGCGCGGCGGCCTGGCCGAGCAGTACTGCGGGAAGGGCGACCCGGACGCCTGCCACGACACCCTCGTCAGCACGCTGCGCGAGGCGGCCGCGAAGACCGCCGAGCAGGTCTACCCGGGCGATGACGCCTGCAAGGCCGGTGACCAGTGGTGCGCGGACGTGATCATCCAGCGCGCGGTCGGCGGTATCACGCACGACCCGATCAGCTGGCAGAACCGGCCCACCTACCAGCAGGTGGTGGAGTTCCCGAGCCACCGGTAGGGGGTTCGGGGGAAACGGTGCGGTGCGCGGAGCTGTGGGGGCTTCGCGCACCGCACTCCGCACTCCGTCCTGTCAGGCGCGGCCGATCCGGCCCGCCTCCAGGATCACCCGGGCCAGCTGCGGGTGGCAGATGTCGCTGTGCGCGCCGGCCGGCGGCGCGCCGCGCCGGACCACGGCGGAGGCGTCCACGTTCACGCACCCCGGCGACGTCGGCAGCTCCTCGCCCAGCCGGACCCGCCGGGTCCCGGGCACCGCCTGGATGCCGTCGAACCCGTTCGCCCCCCACCGGTCGAACAGGCCGAGGAAACTGGCGGAGTCCCCGGCCAGCTTCGACGCCAGCGGGTAGAACGTGCGCAGCGCCTCGTCGTGCCGGGAGTAGCAGCACACCAGCGGGCCGTCGATCCGGTCCTGCACGCCGTCCAGCGTCCCGGCGAGCGTCCGGTCGTGCGGCAGCTCCGCGCAGAACGCGTAGTGCGAGAAGGCCCCTTGCAGCAGCGTCACCGACTTCACGTGCCGCGCGTCCGGTGGCAGCCCGCGCAGCGCGTACGAGACCAGCCGGGCGCCGAAGGAGTGCCCGGCCAGGTGCACCCGCAACTCGGCCGCCTCGCCCGGCAGCCGGCCGAGCACCGGGCCCAGCCCCAGTTGGCCCACCGTCCCGGCACGCCGCTTGATGGCGTAGTAGGCGCCCTGCCGGAGCAGTTCGCGGGCGCCGCTCCACTTCCGGGTCAGCCCGCCGCCGAACAGCGGCCGCTGCTCGGCGTCCATGGCATCGCCCGGCCACACCGCCACGCCCGTCGACCGCAGCGCCGCCGTGAAGACCTCGCAGACCTCCAGCGGGTCGTCGGTGAGCATGCCGGGCAGCCCGTCCCCGCTGTCCGCGGCGAACAGCAGGTCCGGGCTGTCCTGCCGGACCGAGACCAGCTCCCGCACCAGCCGCGCGAACTCGTCGAACGCCGAGCGCGCGTCGGGCCGCTCCGACAGGAGTTGCGCGAGCCGCTCCAGCAGCATGTCCCGGCCCGGGAACGCCTGCGCCAACTGGTGCCGCAGGGCGTCCTCGAGTACCGGTTCGCCGGCGGCCGTGGCTCCCGCTGTGGCCCGGGCCGGCGGCGAGGGGTCGAAGTCGGGGATCGGCTCGTCGGTGAAGCGCATCGCCGGCCAGATCACGCCGACGTACCCCACCCGGGCCCCGCTGCCCGCCAGCAGCTCCGGGAAGGGTTCGAAGAAGCGGGTGTAGAGCCGGGTGGCCGTCGAGCGGTCGTTGTTCCACCCGTGCGCGAACACCACGAGATCGGTCAGCCGCTCCCGCGCCACACCGGCGAGCAGGGCGTCGCGCTGCCGCTGATCGACGTCCCCGTCGGCATCACACGTCAGTTCCCAGTACGGCTTGACCCCGACACCCGCCATGACGAACCCCTTCGCTGCCGCCCGTGCAGCGCATCGTCCTGCGCATCGGCCGTTCCCGCCATACGCAGCGCTGCGGCGAACGCCAGGAGGCCCCGGGATCAGGCCAGCTCGCGCTCCCTGGTCTCCGGCAGCACCAGTACGCACAGCAGCGAGACCACGGCCATCGCGGAGACGTACCAGCCGACGGAGGAGGACCCGAAGGCGGCCTGCAGACGGGTGGCGATCAGTGGGGAGACCGCGCCGCCGAGGACGCCGCCGAGGTTGTAGGCGAGCGAGGCGCCGGAGTAACGGACCCTGGTACCGAACAGCTCGGGCAGGTAGGCGCCCATCGGGCCGTAGACCACGCCCATGCAGAACAGCGCGCCGCCGAGGGCGAGGGCCACCAGCACCGGCGACTCGGTGTCCAGCAGCGGGAAGAGGACCAGGCCCCAGACGACGGCGAGGCCGCAGCCGGCGAGGATGAGCTTGCGGCGGCCCGCGCCGTCGGAGCGGGTGGCGGCGAGCCAGGTGCCGGCGGCGAGGAAGAGGCAGGCGACCAGGGACAGCGCCAGCATGGTGTTGCGGGAGATGCCGAGGGTGCCGGTGGCATAGGAGAGGCAGTACGTCGTGGCCGTGTAGAAGAGCCCGTACGCGACGATCATGCCGCCCGCGCCGAGCAGCAGCTCGCGCCAGTGGCCGCGGATCACGTCCAGCGTGGGGACCTTGCTGGCCTCCTGCGCGTCCATCACCTTCGCGAAGACCGGCGTCTCACTGATCTTCAGCCGGACGAACAGGCCGACCGCGACCAGCAGGAACGACAGCAGGAACGGAATCCGCCAGCCCCAGGACCGGAAGGCCGCGTCGTCCAGCGAGGCGGACAGCAGCCAGAAGATGCCGGTCGCGGCGAAGAACCCGACGGACGGGCCCAGTTGCGGGAAGGCGGCGTACAATCCGCGCCGTTTCTTCGGGGCGTGCTCGACCGCGAGCAGCGCCGCGCCGCCCCACTCGCCGCCCAGGCCGATGCCCTGCACGAAGCGGAGCAGGATCAGCAGCAGCGGGGCCCAGATGCCCAGCGTGGCGTAGCCGGGCAGCAGCCCGACGAAGGCCGTGGACAGGCCCATCAGCAGCAGCGAGACGACCAGTACGGACTTGCGGCCCACCCGGTCGCCGAAGTGCCCGAAGACGATCGAGCCGAGCGGCCGCGCCGCGAACGCCACCGCGTAGGTGGAGAAGGAGGCGAGGGTGGCGTTGACCGGGTCCAGGGTCGGGAAGAACGCCTGGTTCAGTACGAGCGCGGCCGCGGTGCCGTAGATGTAGAAGTCGTAGAACTCGATGGCCGTTCCGATGAACGACGCCACGGCCACCCGCCGCAGGCTCTCGGAGCTGCCCTCGTCGCCGGCGGGCCCGGCCGTGGTCTCTTCTGCTGTCGCTTCGCTGTGCACGAGCCGCATGCTCACGGTCGTTGTATGGGGCAGTCAATAGGTGGGACGTGTGGTCTCGACTGCTGAGACGGTGGTCTCTGGCCCGACCCGGCTCAGTGGTAGCGCAGGTAACCGGCGCGCAGCGCACGGAACTTCGCGAGCTCCGCCTGCCAGGCGCCGACGACCTCGTCCGTCCCGGCCCCCGCGTCGATCATCGTGCGTACCTTGTCCGAGCCCGCGAGCCGGTCGATTCCGTTGTCCGGGCGCCAGGCGAACTGCTTCCACACCTTCTTCGCGGTCACCAGCAGCGCGATGCCGGTCCGTACCGGGTCGAACGCCGCCCGGTCGTGGACATGCAGCTGCACCCCGCCGATCGTCTTCCCCTGGAACTTGGAGAACGTCGGCGCGAAGTACGCCTCACGGAAGCGGACCCCCGGCAGCCGCTCGGCGTTGACCGCCTCGGCCCACTTCCGGTCGATGCCTTCCGCGCCGAGCAGCTCGAACGGCCGCGTCGTACCGCGCCCTTCGGAGAGATTGGTGCCCTCGAAGAGACACGTGCCGGAGTACACCAGCGCGGTGTCCGGGGTGGGCATGTTCGGGCTGGGCGGCACCCACGGCAGCCCGGTCGCGTCGAAGAAATCGGCGCGCCGCCAGCCCTTCATCAGGACGGTGTCCAGCCGTACCGCCTTGCCGGCCGCCGCGGGCACGAACCGCTCGTTGAAGAGCAGCGCCAGCTCCGCCACCGTCATCCCGTGCGCCTGCGCGATCGGCTCCCGGCCGACGAACGAGGCGTACTTCTTGTCCAGTACGGGCCCGGAGGCGTCGCGCCCGGTCACCGGGTTCGGCCTGTCCAGTACGACGAACCGTTTCCCCGCCATGGCCGCCGCCACCATGCAGTCGTACAGCGTCCAGATGTAGGTGTAGAAGCGCGCGCCCACGTCCTGGATGTCGAAGACGACCGTGTCGACCCCGGACTCGGTGAAGATGTCCGCCAGCGCCCGGCCGCTCTTCTGGTACGTGTCGTACACCGGCAGCCCGGTCGCCGGATCGGTGGACTTCCCCTCCGAACCGCCCGCCTGCGCCGTGCCGCGGAAGCCGTGCTCGGGCCCGAACACCGCGGTCAGCCGCACGCTCTTGTCCGCGTGCATCACATCCACGAGGTGCTCGACGTGCTGGGTGATGCCGGTCGGGTTGGTGACGACGCCGGCCTTCTGCCCGGAGAGCAGTGCGTAGCCGTCGGCGGAGAGCCGGTCGAAACCGGTCCGCACCCGGCGGCCGCCGGAGGGCGGGGGAGCCGCCGACGCCGTGCCCGGGGAACCGGCGAGCGCGCCGGTCATCGCGCCGGTGACCGTCAACAGGGTCCGTCTGGACAGGGCCATGCGCACACCTCCGTGATCGGGGTTCGTGTGCTGTGACGCTAACGCGCGCGAGGGCGCACGGGAACGCACCGCACGGGGTGCGTCGGGCCCTTCCCTTTGTACATACCGACTGGTTAGTCTGCCGTTCGGTCGTGATGCCGGTCGAGCCGAGGGAGACACACGTGGAAGCCGTGCGGGACAAGACCGTGGTGGTCACCGGGGCGGGCGGCGGCATCGGTGCCGCGCTCGCCGCCCGCTTCACCGCCGAGGGCGCGCGGGTCGTCGTCAACGACCTGGACAAGGAGAAGGCCGAGCGCACCGCCGCCGAACTGGGTGCGATCGCCCTCCCCGGCGACGCCTCGGCGATCGTCCCCGCTGCGCGCGAGGCCCTCGGCGGCCGCATCGACATCTTCTGCGCCAACGCGGGCGTGGGCACCGGCGGCGGCCCCGAGGCCCCCGACAGCGACTGGGACTTCGCCTGGGACGTCAACGTCATGGCCCACGTACGGGCCGCGCGCGAGCTGATACCGGAGTGGCTGGAGCGCGGCAGCGGCCGCTTCATTGCCACCGTCTCGGCCGCCGGCCTGCTCACCATGATCGGCTCCGCGCCGTACAGCGTGACCAAGCACGCCGCGTACGCCTTCGCCGAATGGCTCTCCGCCACCTACCGGCACCGCGGCATCGACGTGCACGCCATCTGCCCCCAGGGCGTACGGACCGACATGCTCAGCAACACCGGATCCGCCGGTGACCTCGTCCTCACCTCCGGAGCCATCGAGCCCACCGCCGTCGCCGACGCGCTCTTCGAGGCGATCACCGAGAACCGCTTCCTGGTCCTGCCGCACCCGGAGGTCGCCGGTTACTACGCCGCCCGCGCCGCCGACCCCGACCGCTGGCTCGGCGGCATGAACCACCTCCAGCGCAAGCTCGACGCCGCCACGGACGCCGGCGCCTGAGCGACGCGGGACGACCACCCGTACGGCGCGGCGGGGACGACCGCGCCGTACGGCACACCGGAACCGAGCACCGACACCACCGGGACGAGAAGAGAGAAGGGCCGCACGCCGATGACGTCGTACCAGGACATGCCGTGGCTGTCGCAGCTGAACGAGGCACAGCGCGCCCCCGTGCACCCGCACCCCTCCACCCTGCACGCCTTCAAGGAAGCGGTCCGCCGGGTTCCCGACCGGACCGCGCTGGCCTACTTCGACGGCCGGCTGTCCTACGCCGAGACCGACGCGCTCTCCGACGGCATCGCTGCCTACCTGTGCGACCGCGGCTTCCGGCACGGGGATCGCGCCGCGATCATGCTGCAGAACACCCCGCACTTCGTCCTCGCGCTCTTCGGCGTCTGGAAGGCGGGCGGCGTCGTCGTCCCCGTCAACCCCATGTACAAGTCCGGCGAGATGACCCATGTCCTCAGTGACGCCGAGGTCACCGCCGTGATCTGCGCCGACCGCACCTGGGACGGCTTCCTCCGCGAGACCGCGGCCGCCGCCCCTTCCGTACGCATCGCGCTGACCGCCTGCGAACGGGACCTGCAGACCAGAGACGACGCCCGCGTGCTGCGCGGCGAGCGCCTCGGCCCGCGCGAGGGCGCCGACGATCTGCTCGCCACCGCCCGCGCGCACGAGGGACGTGACCCCGCCGGCGTCCCCGAACTCACCGCCGACGACATCGCCCTGATCAGCTACACCTCGGGCACCAGCGGCACGCCCAAGGGCGCCACCAACACCCACGGCAACATCTCCTACAACGCCGAACGCCAGCGCACCGGCCTCGGACTCCCCGACGGCGCCACCTACTTCGCGCTCGCGCCGCTCTTCCACATCACCGGCATGGTCTGCGAGCTGGCCTCCTGCATCACCGGCGGCGGCACCCTGGCGCTCGCGTACCGCTTCGAGGCAGGCGTCGTCCTGGACGCCTTCCTGGAGCACCGCCCGGCCTTCACCGTCGGCCCCTCCACCGCGTACATGGCCCTGATGGCCCACCCGGACGCCACCCGCGACCACTTCTCCTCCTTCGCCACCATCTGCTCCGGCGGCGCCCCGCTGCCGCCCGCGCTGGTCGAGAAGTTCCGCGCGGAATTCGGCCCGTACATCCGCAACGGGTACGGCCTCACCGAGTGCACGGCCCCCTGTGCCAGCGTGCCGCCGCAACTGGAGGCGCCCGTCGACAAGGTCTCCGGCACCCTCGCGGTCGGCGTACCGGGCCCCGACACGATCGTCCGGATCATCGACGACCAGGGCCGGGACGTGCCCTTCGGCGAACAGGGCGAGATAGCGGTCCGTGGGCCCCAGGTCGTCCCCGGCTACTGGCGCCGCCCCGACGCCACCGCCGAGGCGATCCCCGACGGCGAGCTGCGCACCGGCGACATCGGCTTCATGGACGCCGACGGCTGGCTGTACGTCGTCGACCGCAAGAAGGACATGATCAACGCGTCCGGCTTCAAGGTCTGGCCGCGCGAGGTCGAGGACGTGCTCTACAGCCACCCCGCCGTGCGCGAGGCCGCCGTCGTCGGCGTGCCGGACGACTACCGCGGCGAGAGCGTCAAGGCGTACGTCAGCCTGCGCTCCGGCGAGGCCCCGGACCCCGCCGAGCTGGCCGCCTACTGCAAGGAACGGCTGGCCGCGTACAAATATCCCCGGGAGGTGGAGGTCCTGCCCGAACTGCCGAAGACGACGAGTGGGAAGATCCTCCGACGGGAGCTGCGCAACCGCGGCTAGCCTCCGGTGAACGAGCACGTCAGTACGGAGAAGGACAGGTGAGGGCGATGGCCGGCACGACGGACGGGAGCACGAAGCCCGTGGCACAGCGGCTGCTGGCCACCGCCACCCGGCTCTTCGCCGAGCAGGGGTACGACCGGACCTCGGTCCAGGAGATCGTCGAGGCGGCGGGCGTCACCAAGGGTGCGCTGTATCACTACTTCGGCTCGAAGGACGATCTGCTGCACGAGGTCTACGGGCGGGTGCTCCGCCTCCAGCAGGAGCGCCTGGACCGCTTCGCGGGCGCCGACGCGCCGGTGGAGCAGCGGCTGCGGGACGCCGCCGCGGACGTCGTGGTCACCACGATCGAGAACCTCGACGACACGAAGATCTTCTTCCGCTCGATGCACCAGCTCTCGCCGGAGAAGGACAAGCAGGTACGTGCCGAGCGCCGCCGCTACCACGAGCGCTTCCGCGCGCTGATCGAAGAGGGCCAGCGCACCGGGGTCTTCACCACCGAGGTCCCCGCCGACCTGATCGTCGACTACCACTTCGGCTCGGTCCACCACCTCGGCACGTGGTACCGCGAGGGCGGACCCCTGACGCCACGCGAGGTCGCCGATCATCTGGCGGACCTGCTGCTGCGGGCGCTGCGGCCGTAACGGCTACGGGAAGCGCCCCCACGTCCGCCGTGGGGGCGCGGCCCGTAGGCGCGGCGCGTTTGTATGACTGCGGCGCCGGCCCCGATTGCGCAGACCCACAGGCCCCCACCAGGGGGTTACCCAGGTGGGGGCCTGCGGACGCACGGTTCAGAGGTACTTCTTGATCTCCCGCCGTGCCAGGGAGCGCTGGTGGACCTCGTCCGGGCCGTCCGCCAGGCGGAGCGTGCGGGCGCCGGCCCACAGTTCGGCGAGGGGGAAGTCCTGGCTGACGCCGCCCGCGCCGTGGAGCTGGACCGCCTGGTCGATGATGTCGACGACCGTGCGCGGGGTGGCGATCTTGATGGACTGGATCTCCGTGTGCGCGCCCTTGTTGCCGACCGTGTCCATCAGCCACGCCGTCTTCAGGACGAGGAGGCGGAGCTGCTCGACGGCGACCCGCGCGTCCGCGATCCACTCCTGGACGACGCCCTGCTGGGCGAGCGGCTTGCCGAAGGCGGTACGCGCCACCGCCCGCTGACACATCAGCTCGATGGCCCGCTCCGCCATGCCGATCAGCCGCATGCAGTGGTGGATCCGGCCGGGGCCCAGGCGGGCCTGGGCGATGCCGAAGCCGCCGCCTTCCTCGCCGACGAGGTTCGAGGCCGGGACGCGTACGTTCTCGAAGAGGACCTCGGCGTGGCCGCCGTGGGAGTGGTCCTCGTACCCGTAGACCTGCATCGCGCGCTTGACCGTCAGGCCAGGCGTGTCGCGCGGGACGAGGATCATCGACTGCTGGCGGCGGATGTCCTCGCCGTCCGGGTCGGTCTTGCCCATCACGATGAAGATCTGGCACAGCGGATTCATCGCGCCGGAGATGTACCACTTGCGGCCGTTGATGACGTAGTCATCGCCGTCACGCTCGATGCGCGTCTCGATGTTGGTGGCGTCGGACGAGGCGACCTCGGGCTCGGTCATCGCGAACGCGGAGCGGATCTCACCCGCGAGCAGCGGCTGCAGCCACTGCTTCTTCTGCTGCTCGTTGCCGAACTGGGCGAGTACTTCCATGTTGCCGGTGTCCGGCGCGGCACAGTTCAGCGCGGTCGACGCGAGCTGCGGGCTGCGGCCGGTGATCTCGGCGAGGGGCGCGTACTGGAGGTTGGTGAGCCCGGCACCGTGCTCGGCGTCCGGCAGGAACAGGTTCCACAGCCCCCGCTTGCGGGCCTCCGCCTTCAGCTCCTCCACGATCGCCGGGGTGTCCCAGGGCGAGGCGAGCGCGGCCCGCTGCTCGCGCGCGACCTGCTCGGCGGGGTAGACGTGCTCGTCCATGAACGCGAGCAGTTTCTCGCGCAGCTCCTGCGTGCGGGCGTCGAATGCGAAGTCCATGAGCGTGCTCAGCCTTCCTTCACGGGGGACAGGGTGGAAAGAGTGCGGCGGCCGTTGTCGATGAAGCGCGGCACGACCTCGCCGATCCGGTCGAAGCCCGCGCCGACGGTCTGCCCGAGCGTGTAGCGGTAGTGGATGCCCTCGAGGATCACCGCGAGCTTGAAGTACGCGAACGCGGTGTACCAGGCGACCTGCGAGACGTCGCGCCCGGACCCCGCCGCGTACCGCTCGATCAGCTCGCCCGGTTCGGGGTGCCCCGGGGCGCTGCGGGTCGTGGTGACCGGCGAGTCCGGGGACTCCTCCTGCTCGCTGTACATGGCCAGCAGGCCCAGGTCGGTGAGCGGGTCGCCGAGCGTGGACATCTCCCAGTCCAGTACTGCCGCGATGCGGTCGTCCGCGCCGACCAGGACGTTGTCCAGGCGGTAGTCGCCGTGCACGATCGCGGGCGCGGGGGAGTCGGGGAGCTTCCTGCCCAGCGCCTCGTGCAGCTCGTCGATACCGGGCAGCTCGCGGTTGCGGGAGGCGGCGAGCTGCTTGCCCCAGCGGCGGAGCTGCCGTTCCAGGAAGCCGTCGGGCCGCCCGAAGTCGCCCAGGCCCACCGACTCCGGGTCGACGGCGTGCAGGTCGACGAGGGTGTCGACGAGGCGCAGGACGATGTCGCGGGTGCGCTCGGGGCCGAGCGGCCGGAGCTGTTCGGCGGTGCGGTACGGAGTACCGTCCACGAGCTCCATCACGTAGAACGGCGCCCCGATGACCTCCTCGTCCTGGCAGAGCGCCAGCGTCTCCGGCACCGGTACCCGGGTATCGTGCAGCGCGCTGATGACACGGTGCTCGCGGGCCATGTCGTGCGCGGTGGCCAGGACATGGCCGAGCGGCGGGCGGCGGACGACCCAGTGGCCGGTGCCGTCGGTGACGCGGTAGGTGAGGTTGGACCGGCCGCCCTGGACCAGTTCGGCGCTCAGCGGGCCCGCCACCAGGCCCGGGCACTCCCGGTCCAGGTGGGCGCGGAGCCGCCCCAGGTCGAGGCCGGGCGGGTTGTCCTTGCTCATCGTGCGCCTCCGTGTGCTGGCCGGTGGAGTGGGACCGTCCACGATCATGCCGACTAGTCGGTATGGCGTCCAGGGGGCGGAGTGAACCGGTTGGTCAGGAGGCGTGTTCCGCGCGTCACACGAAGGCCGCCGGCCAGGCGGAAAAGGGGATGCGGTGACCGGCCGTGACGGGAGATTCTCGGGCGCATGACCGAACTGCGCGCGCTCGCCCCGGACGGCGTCCCGATCTCCGCCCTCGACGACGGGGGCAACGGCCCCACCGTGCTCGTCGTCCATCCGGGCGGCCGGGGCCCCTCCTCCTGGGACGAGGTCGCCCGCCTCCTCACCGACCACTTCCGGGTCGTCCGCATCCGGCGCCGGATCTACGAGCCCGGCGTGCGCATCGGCCGTACGCATTCGATGGCGGTCGAGGCGGCCGACGTGCTCGCGGTCGCCGGGCTGCTGCGGGAGGACGGGCCCGTGCTGCTCGTCGGCCACTCCTCGGGCGCCGTCGCGGCGCTGGAGACGGCGCTGCGCGATCCGGCCCCGTTCGCGGGCGTGTTCGCGTACGACCCTCCGATACCCACTCGGTCGTTTCTCGTGGGCGAGGCGGGCCCGCGCGCTCGCGCCGCGCTGGACGCCGGCGACCCCACCGAGGCGATACGCATCCACTCCCGCGCGATCACCGGCATGCCGGACGAGACGGTCGAGCAGATGCTCAAGGACCCGCGCGTGCAGGCGCTCATCGCCACGCACGCGGAGGCGCAGATCGTCGAGGACGAGATCATCGACGCGCTGGGCCTCGGGGTGGACCGCTACCGTGCCCTCACCCTGCCGGTGACCCTCGTGCAGGGCGAGCTCAGCTTCCCGCATCTGCACGAGCGGGTGGCCGACCTGGCGGCCGTACTGCCGGAATCCCGCGTGGTGACGCTCGCGGGCCAGGGCCACGGCGCTAACTCCGCCGCGCCGGAGGTGCTGGTCGCGGCGATCCGCGAGACGGCGAAGGGGGTCTTCGGGGTCTGAAGGGGACGCCTGGAGGGCTCACCGCGGCCGCCCGGGACCGGGCTTACAGCACGATTGCCGCGCCCAGGCCCACCAGTACCAGCGTGCAGGCCGTCGCCAGCAGTGCCGTACGGGCGTCCATCGTGCGGGGCCGGCCCGCCGACGCGGGCGTGGCCAGGGTGCGCATCCGGGTGTGTGCCGCGGTGAGGAAGGTCAGGCCGGCGAGGACCAGCAGTGCGACGAGGACGACCTCGGTCCCGGAGGGTTCGCGGATGAGCAGCACCTGACGCCAGGCCAGTACCACGGCCACCGCGCAGGACAGCGTCGTGCGCCGCCACGCCATCCGGGTCCGCTCGGGCTGCAGCCCCGGGTCCCGGACGGCGGCCGGGTCCTCTTCCGTATCGGCCATCGTCAGCCTCCCGTAGCGGCCGTCAGCGGCCCCGGGCCCGTCGCCATCAGCCCCGTGCCGGTCCGCATCAGCGTGTCCAGCCCAGCAGGACGACCACCGCGATGGCCACCGCCAGCAGCCCGACGCCCGCGCCCAGCAGGGACGGGAAGCGGGAGGCCGGCAGGTCCTCGCCGCGCCGCATCGCCCGTTCGCAGCGCACCCAGTGGCTGACCGAGCGCACGGCGCACAGCGCGCCGCCCGCGAGCAGCGCCACGGTGAAGACCGTGCGCACCGTCTGGTGCAGCGACGGCAGGAACTGGTCGACCGCGAAGCCGCCGCCGATCAGCGCGAACGCCGTGCGCAGCCAGGCCAGGAACGTGCGCTCGTTGGCGAGCGAGAAGCGGTAGTCGGGGGTGGAGCCCTCGTTGCGGATCCGCGCGGGCGCGAACCACAGGCGCAGGTCGGCGGCGAGCGCCCGCATCCGGTCCGGGAAGATCATGTTTCGCACCTTATCCGGCGGCCGGCCGCCCGGCCGCCTCCCAGTCCCGCAGCCGCCGGAACGCCTCCAGGCCGTCCGGTACCCACTGCCATTCGGGCAGCCGGGCCGCCAGCTCCTCCTCCGTCAGGAACGCGTGCCAGGCGACCTCCTCCGCCTGCGGATCGACCGGCAGCGTGCAGCGCACCTCGTACACCGCCGACCACCAGGTGTGCTCCGGCGACTCGTACAGGAACCTGAACAGCGGTACGGGGCAGGGGAGTCCGCTGACGCCCAGCTCCTCCTCGGCCTCGCGCAGCGCCGCGTCGTCGTAGGACTCGCCCGCGCCGACCACCCCGCCCACGAACAGGTCGTAGTGCGAGGGGAAGACCAGCTTCTGCGCCGTGCGGCGGTGCACGAAGATCCGGTCCTGCTCGTCGCGGACCAGGATGAAGGTGGAGCGGTGCCGCAGCCGGCGGGCGTACGCCTCGCCGCGCGGGGCCTGCCCCACGACCCGGTCGTGCTCGTCGACGATGTCGAGGATCTCGTCCGCGTTGCGCGGCTGCTGAGAAGCCGGCTGCTCCGGCTGCTGATCGGTCATGGGGTCATGCAACCAGACGGCCGGCGCCGGCCCAGGGCCCGGGCGCACTGCCCCTCACTCCGGGCTCACTGCCCCATGACGTACTTCACCGTCGGCCCCGTGGTCCAGCCGCCGTCCACCGCCAGCTCGGCGCCGGTCACGTACGACGCCGCGTCGGAGAGCAGGTACACCACCGCGCTCGCGATCTCGTGCGGCTCGCCGACCCGGCCCATCGGGGTGTTGGGGTAGTTCCCCTCGCCCTTCTGGATGCCGACGCCGGCCGTCATCGGGGTGTACGTCATGCCCGGGTGCACGGAGTTGACACGGATGCGGTCCGTACCCAGCTCCACGGCGGCCACCTTCGAGAGGCCGCGCACGCCCCACTTGGACGCGCCGTAGCCGCCGGTCATGGCCAGGCCCATCAGGCCGGCCGCCGAGGAGATGTTGACAATGGAGCCCGCGCCGCGCTCCCGCATCAGCGGAATGACCGTCTTCATGCCGATGAAGACGCCGGTGAGGTTGACGTCGAGCACCTTGCGGAAGAAGTCGACCGAGAGGGTCTCCAGCGGCTGGCCGGTGGATATGCCCGCGTTGTTGACCAGCCCGTCGAGGCCGCCGAACTCCGCGACCGCGAAGTCTGCCGCGCGCTGCCAGTCCTCCTCGGACGTCACGTCGTGGGTACGGAAGCGCGCCCGGTCGCCCAGCGCCGCCGCGGTCGCCTCGCCGTCCTCCGCCAGGACATCGGTGAGCACGACGTTCGCGCCGGCGTCGACGGCCTGCTTCGCCGCCTCGGCGCCGAGCCCGCGCGCGCCGCCGGTGATGAGAACGGTCCTGCCGGTCAGATCGGTCATCGTGCACTCCTGTGTCGGGGAGCGGGGCGCTCCGGTGCGGGGGCGCGCAGCAGCGCCACCGTGGTCGTGACGAGGTCGGCGAGGAAGACGCCCTCCGTGGTGAGCGGGCGGCTGCCGTCGAGGTACTGCCGGGCCCGGTCGGCCAGCGCCGCGCCGATCAGCGTCAGCGCGAGGTCCGTGCGCTCCAGCCGGATCGCCTCGGGCAGCCCGTCGGCCGAGAGGGAGGTCTCGATCCGTTCGATCAGCTCCCAGTAGGCGGTGCCCGCGAGGGTCGGGTGCGGCGTCCGCGTACGGATGCCGCTCTCGTGGCTGAGCTGTGCGGAGATCCGCAGGCAGCGCAGCCCCCGCAGGTCGGTGAGCTGCGTCGCCTCGGCCGTGACGAGCGCCTCGATCAGCTCCTCGAGGGACGGCTCGGGCAGCGCCTCGAGGAGCGGTGCGAGCGCCGCCTCCGTACGCGCCAGCCGGCCGGCCATCACGGCGTCCAGCAGGCCCGCGCGGGAGCCGAAGTGGTACTGCACCGCCGACGGGTTGCCCTGGCCGGCCAGCCGCACGATGTCGCGGGTCTGGGCACCGTCGACGCCCTGCGCCGCGAAGATCTCCTCCGCGGCGCGGATCAGCTTCTCCCGGGTCTCCGACCCCGACGTCCTCGCCATGGCGCCATGTTAATGCTGGCCATTATTAAAAGCCATGGTTCCGGCTGAGGGATGCGTCGTCTCTTCGTGGCGGAGGGGTCGTCCCTTCGTGACGGATGCGTCGTCGTCGGCCTTGCGTGATCTTCCGAACCGGCCGCCTTGGTGGGGGCGTTGGCGGCCCTCGGCCCACCGGACGGGGGTTGACGGGAACCACCGGTGCCGCTTTGCTGTCTGTGATCACCTCGTGTCGATCCGTTCATCGAACCTGCACATACCTGCCCCTGTGCGGGCGCCGGAGGGAAGAGCGCCGTGGAGAGACCCCTGGTATGACTCCACCGCCCCCACCCCCACCTCTGGGGCGCGCCCGCCGCAAGGCCCCCGCCGGAGTCCGTCCCGCGCTCGACGACACCGAGCTCGCCGCGAGCCTCGACGCGCTCGCCCAGGGCCGCTGGACCGCCGCCCGGGCCCTGCTCGCCGCGACCGGCACCGACTGGGACCGCCGCGGCCACCGCCTGCTCGCCCTCGGCGCCGCCAGGACAGGCGCCGTCTGGGCCCGCGAATGGCAGCTCGCCGAGCCCGACAGCCCCGACGCCGCCGCCTTCACCGCGGCCGCCGCCGTCCACCGCGTACTGCGCGGCAAGGAGGCCGCCGAGGCCGCCCGCGAGAGCTGCCTGACCGCCGCCCGGATGGCGCCCGACGACCCCACCCCCTGGCTCGCCCTGCTCCTCCTGGCCCGCGCCACCGGCACCCCCGACGCCCGCGAGCACGCCTTCGACCAGGTGCGCGCCCGGCATCCAGGCCACCACCACGCCCACCACCTCATGGCCGCCTGCCTCGCCGAACACCAGCCGGGCGACACCGACGACCCGCTGCACCAGGTCTACGACTTCGCCGCCTGGGCCGCCGAACAGGCCCCCGCCGACTCCCCGCTGGCCGTCCTGCCCGTCGTCGCCCACGCCGAGCGCTACCGCGTCCTGGCCGCCGCGGGGCTGGAGCCCGCCGACCCCGCGGCGTCCGGGCACTGGGCCACCCGCCGCGCCCGCCAGGCCATGAAGGCCGCCTTCGACTGGTGGCTGGAGTGGGAGGGTACCCACAAGGGCAGCACCGGGGGCGCCACCGGCCACCCGCGCGGCATGGTCGACCTGAACTTCCTCGCGCACGCCAAGTACTGCGAAGGGCGGCTGGCCGAGGCGGCCGCCCTCTTCCACCGCATCGGCCCGCACGTCACCGCCGAGCCGTGGGGCTATCCCGACCGCGATCCGGCGCGTGCCTTCCGGGCCGCCCGCGACCTAGCCCTGCGCGCCACCTGATCCCGCCGTCCCCGAAAGGACCGTTCCGCCATGCCCACCGGCAGTACGCACGAGATCAGCACCTTCAAGGGACAGGAACGCGCCCTGAGTGCCGACCGCATCGGCACGCCCGGCCTCCTGCTGTCCGTACTGGCCGCCAGCGCCCCGCTGATGGCCGTGGCCGGCGTCATGGTGACCACGTACCAGGTCATGGGCATCGTCGGACAGCCGCTGCTGTTCGTCATCCTCGGCGTGGTGATGGCGCTGTTCAGTGTCGGATACGCTGAGATGAGCCGGCACGTGCACAACGCCGGCGCCTTCTACGCGTACATCGCCAGGGGCCTGGGCGGCACCGCGGGCGCCGGCGCGTCCTTCGTGGCGCTCGCCGCCTACAGCGCCCTCCAGGTCGGCATCTACGGCATCTTCGGCTTCGAATTCGCCGCCCTGCTCGGCACGTTCTTCGGCATCACCGTCGTGTGGTGGGTCCCGGCCGTACTCGCCGTCCTGCTCACCGGCGCCCTCGGCGCCCTGAAGATCGACCTCAACGCGAAGGTGCTGGGCGTCCTGCTCCTCATAGAGGTCGCCCTCATCGTGGTTTTCGACCTCGCGTTCGCCGCGCAGCCCGGGCCGCAGGGCCTGTCCCTGCACGCCTTCGACCCCACGACCCTCGGGGGCGCGGGCCTCGGTACGGCGCTGTGCTTCGCCGTTGCCGGCTTCCTCGGCTTCGAACAGGCCCCGGTGTACGCGGAGGAGACCAGCCGGCCGGGGACTGTCGTGGCCCGCGTGATGTTCCTCGCCGTCGGCTTCTCCGCGGTCTTCTTCGCCCTCAGCTCCTGGCTCATCGGCGTCGCCACCGGCCCGGACCACGTCGTCGCCACCGCCGGCAAGGAAGGCCCCGGGCTGATCTTCGCGCTCGCCGAGCCCCGCCTCGGCGGCCTCTTCACCGACGTCCTGCACGTCTTCTTCGTGACCGGCATCTTCGCCTCGATGCTCAGCTTCCACAACGTCGTGGCCCGCTACGCCTTCGCCATGGGCCGCGAGGGCCTGCTGCCCGCCGCCCTCGGCCGCACCTCGAAGGCCAGCGGCGCGCCCGCCCTCGGGTCGTTCCTGCAGACCGTCGTCTCACTGGTCGTCGTCGTGGCGTTCGCCGTCACCGACCGCGCGCCCACGGGCGACCCCACCACTCCCGTACTGAAGCTCTTCACCTGGGGCGGCAATCTCGGCGCCCTCGGGGTCATCGCCCTGATGGCCACCGCGTGCGCCGCCGTCATCGCCTTCTTCGTACGCCGCGGTGCCGGGCGCGCCCAGGCCGGGCGGCTCACCGCCGCCGCCGTCGCCGGGCTCGCCCTGCTGGTCGTCCTGGTCTACGCGGTCAAGGACTTCGGCGTCCTGGTCGGCGCCGGTACGGGCTCCGCGCTGACCTGGCTGCTGCCGGCCCTCATCGGCCTCGCGGCGGTCGTGGGACTCGTGTACGGGCGCGTGCTGCGCGCCACCCGCCCCGAGGTGCACGCCCGGATCGGCCTGGGCAACGAGGCGTTCCGGCTGGAGAAGGCCGCCGCCGACGGGGTGCCGGGCACGGAGCCGGGGCGCGGCCTCCTCAGCCCTCCAGGGACGCGCTGACGCGGCGGGAGACCTTGATGGCGTAGAGGTCCAGGATGCCGGGCGGCTCGGCGATACCCGGGCCGCCCGCCCGTATCCACGCGGCGATGTCCGCCAGCGCGTCGTCGTCGTTGACCAGGCCCAGCCATACGGGGCGGCCGCCCGCCGCGCGCCCCTCGGGCGACGGCTGGACCACGACCACGTTCGCCTGGTCGCACACGTCCAGGCACTCTGAAGCGCGCACCGGGGCCGCGCCGTCCAGGGCCGCGCGCAGCCGCGGGATCTGGCCCGCGTGGTCGACGCCGGGAATCTTGCCCGCGTCACCGCAGCAGCAGCCGCGGCACACCGTGACACGGCAGGAGGCGGCCTGGGCGGCGGGGCGGCGGGAACGCTTGTTGATCACCCGTCCATCGTACGGGGCGCCGGTGCCGCTCCGGAGGGCCCACGGGTGTGGCCCTCAACTCGCGGTGACAGCGGGGCCTTTGGGGTAGGACCGGTGGCATGACTGACACTGATACGCACACCGGCTCCGGCGCTGCGCCCTCTGGTGCGGCGACGCACATACCGGGCCCCAAGGGGCTGCCGCTCCTCGGGTCGATGTTCGAACTGCAGCAGGACTCCCTGGGGGCGTTCCTCCGGGCCCGCCGCGACCACGGTGACGTGGTGCGGGTGTCGGCGGGGCCGCCCGGCCTGCGGACGGTCCTGCACGGCGTCTTCTCCGCCGAGGGCGTGCAGCAGGTGCTCGCCACGGAGTCGGCGAACTTCCGCAAGGACAACCCGTTCTACGAAGAGGTCCGGGCCGCCTTCGGCAACGGCCTGCTGACCAGCCAGGACGCCGACTATCTGCGGCAGCGGCGGCTGGTGCAGCCGCTCTTCACCAAGCGCAGGGTGGACGGGTACGCCGACGCGATCGCGCAGGAGGCCGGCGCGGTCGTTGAACGATGGGGCGAGGAGACGACCGTCGACCTCGTCGGCGAGATGAGCCGGCTGGCGCTGCGCACGGTCGCGCGCATCCTCTTCGGTGCCGACGTGGAGACCGCCGTGGAGGTCATCCACCGCTCCTTCCCGGTGATCAACTCCTACGCCCTGAGCCGCGCGTACGCCCCGGTGAACGTGCCCCGCGAGTGGCCGACCCCCGGTAACCGCCGTGCGATGGCCGCGATCGCGGAGGTGTACGCGGTCTGCGACCGGATCATCGCCGAGCGCCGCGCGGCCCCCGAGGGCCCGGTCGGTGACGACCTGCTCACCCTTCTCGCGCAGGCCGGCAGCGAGGAGGACGGCAGCCTGGACGCGACCGAGATCCGCGACCAGGTACTGGTCTTCCTCCTCGCGGGGCACGAGACCACCGCCACCTCGATGGCCTTCACGCTGCACCTGCTGTCGCGCCACCCGGAGGAGCAGGCGCGCGCCCGGCAGGAGGTCGACGACGTACTGGGCGACCGCGCGCCCACCGCCGCCGACCTGGAGCGGCTGCCGTATCTGACGCGCGTGCTCAAGGAGGGCATGCGGCTCTACCCGGCCGCTCCGGTGGTCGGCCGCCGGGCCGTCGCGGACACGGAGATCGGCGGCTACCGCATCCGGGCCGGCTCGGACGTCGTGGTCGCCCCCTGGGTCACGCACCGCAACCCGGACCTGTGGGAGGACCCGGAGCGCTTCGACCCCGAGCGGTTCACGCCGGAGCGGGTGGCCGCGCGGCACCGGTACGCGTGGTTCCCGTTCGGCGGCGGCCCGCGGGCCTGCATCGGCCAGCACTTCTCGATGCTGGAGTCGGTGCTGGCGCTGGCGACGCTGCTGCGCGGATACGAGCTGGAGGCGGCGGACGACGCCGAGGTGCCGGTGGCGGCGGGCATCACCCTGCAGGCCAAGGGCCCGGCGCGGGTCCGGCTGCGGCCGCGCGCGTAGCGGCCGGCACGGCCGCGGCCGTCGTCGCTCCGCGGTCCCGCCGGGCGCGCCGAAAATCGTTCCGCCTAAACGCCACGAAAATAGCGTTTGCATTTTCGCCGCGCTCGGCGTAGCGTCTTTCCCGGCCCCATTGCCGTCGATTGGAGAAGGCCGTTGCTCGTCTGAGGTCCTGAGACGCCGCGCTGGTTCAGCGCATCGTGAGACCTCGGCGTGCCATCGTGCCCACGACGGCCGTCCGGCCGCCCGCGTACACCTCCGTGTGCGCGGGATGCGTACGGCAGCTCCGTACGCATCCCCGGCGGCCGGCACCTTCACGGTCCCCCGCACCAGCGGTGTCTCCCTGTGCTGCTCCAACAGCCCACCCCCTTGCCTCCAGGAGACCCGTATGTCCATGTCCTCACACCCCGGCCCCGCCACCTCCGTCGTCTGCACCGGCCTGACCTTCGCCTGGCCCGACGGCACGACCGTCCTGGACGACTTCCAGCTCACCATCGGCCCCGGCCGCACGGGCCTCATCGGCCTCAACGGCGCCGGAAAATCAACCCTGTTGAAGCTCATCGCCGGCGAGCTGACGCCGACCGCCGGCAGCATCAGGACCACCGGCGACATCGGCTATCTCCCGCAGAACCTCACCCTGGACACCACCCTCCCGGTCGACGAAGTACTGGGCATCGCCCGCACCCGTGCGGCGCTGCACGCCATCGAGGGCGGCGACGCGAGCGAGGCCCACTTCACCGCCGTCGGCGACGACTGGGACGTCGAGGAGCGCGCCCGCGCCACCCTCGACCAGCTCGGCCTGCACGGCATCGAGCTGGACCGCACCCTGGGCGAGGTGTCCGGCGGCGAGTCCGTCCTGCTGCGGCTGGCCGCCCTGCTGCTGCGCCGCCCGGACGTCCTTCTCCTGGACGAGCCGACGAACAACCTCGACCGCCGGGCCCGCGCCCGGCTGCACGAAGCGGTCGAGCGCTGGTCCGGCGTGCTGGTCGTGGTCAGCCACGACCGGGAGCTGCTGGAACTGGTCGACCAGATCGCCGACTTCCGGGCCGGCGAGGTCCACTGGTACGGCGGCAACTTCACCGCGTACGAAGCGGCCCTCGCCGTCGAGCAGGAGGCAGCCGAGCGCATGGTGCGGGTCGCCGAGGCGGACGTGCAGCGCCAGCGCCGCGAGCTGACCGACGCCCACGTCAAGCTGGCCCGCCGGGTCCGCTACGGCAACAAGATGTCCGCCAACAAGCGCGAGCCGAAGATCATCATGAACGAGCGCAAGCGCCAGGCTCAGGTCTCCGCGGGCAAGCACCGCATCATGCACACCGAGAAGCTCAAGGAGGCCAGGGAACGGCTCAGCGAAGCGGCCGAAGCGGTCCGCGACGACGACGCGATCCGCATCGACCTGCCGTACACCGCCGTGCCGCCGGGCCGCGGCGTGCTCACGCTCCAGGGTCTGACGACCCGCTGCGGCACCCGCGTCGACCTGGAGCTGCGCGGCCCCGAGCGGCTCGCCCTCACGGGACCCAACGGCTCCGGCAAGACGACGCTGCTCCGTACGGTCACCGGCGAGCTCGCCCCGGTGGCGGGCGAGGCGCTGGTCCACGTACCGCACCGCTTCCTGCCCCAGCGCCTGGACGTGCTCGACGACGGGCTGACCGTCGCCGAGAACGTCGCCCGCTTCGCCCCGCACGCCACCGTCAACCACGTCCGGGCCCGGCTGGCCCGCTTCCTCTTCAAGGGCGCCCGCGCCGACCAGCCGGCCGCCACCCTCTCCGGCGGGGAGCGCTTCCGCGCGACCCTCGCCGCCCTCATGCTCGCCGAGCCCGCGCCGCAGCTCCTGCTCCTCGACGAGCCCACCAACAACCTCGACCTGGCGTCCGTGCGCCAGCTGGTCACCGCCCTCGACGCATACGAAGGAGCCCTGATCGTGGTGAGCCACGACGAACGATTCCTGGCAGAGGCAGGCATCACCCGCACGCTGGACCTGGGCGGCCCGCCCCAGGACCCCGCCCCGGAGCCGGGCATACCGGCGGAGTAGCGGCCCCGGAGGGGTATCGCGCACGGGTGCCGCTCAGAAGTGGTGGAGCAGCTCCGTGAAGGCGGAGAGCCGCAGCACCCTCTCGTCCGCCGGATCCAGCTCGCTGTGCTCCAGCACCCACGTGTTGTCGTTCGGGATGAACACCGCGTTCATCCCGGCGGCACGCGCGGGGAGGATGTCCGACTTGGGGGAGTTGCCGATCATCCAGGCCGACTCCGGCGTCAGCGCGTACTCCCGCGCCAGATTCCGGTAGGTGCCGACGTCCTTCTCCGCGACGATGTGCACCCCGCGGAAGTGGTGCGCCAGCGCGGAGTTGTCCACCTTCCGCCGCTGCTCCTCCGCGTCACCCTTGGTCAGCAGCAGCAAGTGGTGCCGCCCCGCCAGCTCGGCGAGGGTCGCGGCGACCCCGGGGATCAGCTCCACGGTGCCGCCGTCGAACGACGCCGCCCAGGCCGCGATCCGCGCCAGCTCCGCCGCGGTGGCGTCCCGGCCGTGCAGCTGCGCCAGACACTCGCCCAGGCTGCGCAGGAAGACCTTGCTGCCGTATCCGTGCACCTCGGCGTTGGCCGCCTCGACGGCGTCCAGGGCCGCGCGCACACCGTCCCGCCCGAGCCGCAGCCCGATCTCGGGATCCGTCATCCAGTCCAGGAACTCGTCGATGACCCGCTCGAAGATGACGTTGTTCTCCCAGAGCGTGTCATCCGCGTCAAAGATCAGAACCTTCTCCGTGCCACCCAACGCCGTTCCTCCCGTGCGCCACCGGTCGTCATCCGTCCGACCGCGCACAGTAGTGAGCGGACCCGGCCCGCCGCACGGGGTTATCGATGGGGCGGCACACGGGCCGCACACGGCGGAGGGCCGGCCGAGTATCCACTCGACCGGCCCTCACCGCACTGTGGTGTCCGAGGGGGGACTTGAACCCCCACGCCCGATAAAGGGCACTAGCACCTCAAGCTAGCGCGTCTGCCATTCCGCCACCCGGACAAGGTGTCTGTCGGGCGGGCCGCCTGGGCCGTTCCGACGTGGAAAACCATAGCAAACATTTGGGGGTGGTCGATCACGCGCTCGGCCGGGGGGTTCCGGGGGCCGCGCCGCCGCGGGCCTGTGACCAGCGTGTGTCGGGGGTATTGCGGCCTTGGGTGCGGGCCGGGGGAGAGGGAGGATGGCAGCAGACCCCGCCGCGGTGACCGCGCGTACCGGCGCGAGCCGCGGCCGTGAAGCATGAGGAGGCAGCGTGAGCGAGTCGAAGCCCGCACCGGACACGACGAGGCAGGTGCCGGCCGTCACCGGCGAGGACGAGGTCGTCGACCTGTGCCGCGATCTGATCCGGATGGACACGAGCAACTACGGCGATCACTCGGGCCCGGGGGAGCGCGTGGCCGCCGAGTACGTGGCGGAGAAGCTCGCCGAGGTCGGGCTGGAACCGCAGATCTTCGAGTCGCACAAGGGGCGCGCGTCCACCGTGGCCCGCATCCAGGGCGAGGACCCGTCGCGGCCCGCGCTGCTGATCCACGGGCACACGGACGTCGTACCGGCCAACGCCGTGGACTGGACGCACCACCCGTTCTCGGGCGAGATCGTGGACGGGTGCGTGTGGGGACGCGGCGCCGTCGACATGAAGGACATGGACGCGATGACGCTGGCGGTCGTCCGCGACCGGCTGCGCACGGGCCGCAAGCCCCCGCGGGACATCGTGCTGGCGTTCCTCGCGGACGAGGAGGCCGGCGGCGTGTACGGAGCGGGCCACCTCGTCCGGGAGCACCCGGAGCTGTTCGAGGGCGTCACGGAGGCGATCAGCGAGGTCGGCGGGTTCTCGTTCACCGTCAACGAGAATCTGCGGCTCTACCTCGTCGAGACGGCCCAGAAGGGCATGGACTGGATGAAGCTGACCGTGGACGGCACGGCCGGCCACGGTTCGATGATCCACAGGGACAACGCGATCACCGAGCTGTCCGAGGCGGTCGCGCGGCTGGGGCGGTACGAGTTCCCGGTGCGGGTGACCAAGACGCTGCGGCACTTCCTCGACGAGCTCTCGGACGCGCTGGGCACCGAGCTCGACCCGGAGAACATGGACGAGACGCTCGCCAAGCTCGGCGGCATCGCCAAGCTCATCGGCGCCTCGCTGCGGAACACCGCCAACCCGACGCAGCTCGGGGCCGGGTACAAGGTCAACGTCATCCCCGGACAGGCCACCGCGCACGTCGACGGGCGCTTCCTGCCGGGGTACGAGGAGGAGTTCCACGCCGACCTGGACCGGATTCTCGGGCCGCGGGTCAAGCGCGAGCCGATGCACGCGGACAAGGCGCTGGAGACCACCTTCGACGGCGCCCTCGTGGATGCCATGCAGACCGCGCTGCGCGCCGAGGACCCGATCGCGAAGGCCGTGCCGTACATGCTCTCCGCCGGTACGGACGCGAAGCACTTCGACAACCTCGGCATCCGCGGCTTCGGATTCGCGCCGCTGAAGCTGCCGCCGGAGCTGGACTTCGCGGGGATGTTCCACGGCGTGGACGAGCGGGTGCCGGTGGATGCCCTCAAGTTCGGTACGCGGGTGCTCGACCGGTTCATCGAGCTGAGCTGAGGCCGCGCGGCGACCGGAATCGGGGCCGCGCAGGCCGGCGCCGTCGGCGCCGTGCGTCAACCCGGGTCAGCCTTTCGTGAGCACTTAACTGAAAAGAGTGAATGAAACCATAGGCTCGTAGCTTCAATACATCTTCCTCGTTACATGGAGTGCGGCCCGAAGTTTGCGGCCGCATTGCCTACAAGGAGGAACAATGATCAAGAAGGTCGTCGCTGCTGCGGCTGCTGCTGGTGGTCTGATGCTCGCGGGCGCGGGTCTGGCCGTCGCCGACTCGGGTGCGCAGGGTGCTGCCCTCAACTCGCCCGGTGTCCTTTCCGGCAACACCGTTCAGGTGCCGGTGCACGTTCCGGTGAACGCCTGCGGCAACACGGTCTCCGTGATCGGGCTGCTGAACCCCGCCTTCGGCAACACCTGCGTCAACGACTGACGTTGAGCATCACCCCGATGAGGGCGTGATCCCGGTCGGCCCCGCAGCGCGCGCCATGCGCTCCGGGGCCGTCGGGCTTTCGACGGACGGATACCCACGACCGTCCGTCCCGGCGGACGAGAACCCACGCTCTGTCCGCCCTTCGAAAAGCGAAAAGGGGAAGGGACGACCTATGCGTAAGGTCGCGAGAAAAAGCCTGATCACCGTGGTGGCCGCGAGTGGCGCACTCGCTGTTTCCGGCGGTTACGCGCACGCGGATTCGGGCACGAGCGGCGCGTCCGCTCATTCACCGGGGGTGCTGTCGGGAAATACGGTCCAGGTCCCGGTCCATGTCCCGGTCAATGTCTGCGGGAACACCGTGAATGTGGTCGGCCTGCTCAACCCGGCCGCGGGGAACAGCTGCGGGAACGGCTCCGGCGGCGGAGCGCACGGCTCGGGCCCGAGCGCCGGGGCGAAGGGCGGTACCCACGACTCCCCGGGCGTCGGCTCGGGGAACACCGTGCAGGTGTCCGTGGACGCCCCGGTCAACGCCTGCGGGAACACCGTGGATGTCGTGGGCGCGCTCAACCCCGCCACGGGTGCCGAATGCGGGGATGACGCGCCGTCCCGCCCCGGCGAGCCGGAGCCCCCCGGCGGGCCGGAATCCCCGGGTGGGCCGGAATCCCCGGGTGGGCCGGAATCCCCGGGTGAGCCGGAGTCGCCGAGCCCGTCCCAGCCACCGGGCGACGGCACGACGCCCCCGACCCAGCCGCCGGGCGACGGCACGACGCCGCCGTCGCACGAGCCGGGTGATTCGGGCGGGCCGGGGTCGACGCCGCCGGGTGGCGACGAGGGCTCCGGCCTGCATCCGCAGTCCCCGCCGCGCTCGCACGAGGAGATCGTCACCACGCCCGCGGCCGACGCCCCGCCCACCGCGGACGGACAGCTTGCGCAGACGGGCACGGGCCCGGTGGGTGTGCTGCTCCCGGCCGGCGCGGCCCTGCTCGGCGCGGGCGTCCTCGTGTACCGCAAGGCCCGCACGGCGGGAGGAGCGCGGGGGTGACCGGGAGGGGTGCCGCCGAGGGATGATTATCGGCCGCCGCGCGTGAAGAATCGGCCGTTCTCGGCGGAGCGGCAGGCGGATCGTTCGCGGACCGGGTAGTTCCGCGAAGCGGTACAAAACCGGAGGAAAGACTGCGCTTTACGGTGCTGCCCCGCCACCGGTGTTCCGGGGCGGGGCGCCTTTCACGCCCCGTCCGACCCGGCGGTCGGGGCGTCATCGGACCCGGCACGGGCCCGTATCACCAGGTCGCGCGAATCTGGCGGATGATCCGGCGGCGCAGCCGCACCTTGCGGCTGCCGTCGGGGTTGAGGCGGAGGCGGTCCAACTCCCAGTGTCCGTACTCGGCGTGGTCTGTCAGCAGGCGTGTGGCGGCCTTGCGGGAGACCCCCCGCGGCACATACACATCGCAGAATTCATATTCCGGCATCGCATCTATTGTGCGGGACCGGCCCGGGTACGGATAGCGTCTGCACTATGTCTGATGCTGCGCAGCCCTCCGCTGCCGAGGTACGTGCCGCCGCCGAGGCGGTCAAAGCCGCGCTGGACCGTCACCTCGACGCGGTGGAACGCCGCTCGGGCGAGGACGATGCCGCCGTTTACGCCGCGTTCGACGAGCTGGCCGCGGCGGCCGAGGCGTACGACGAGCTGCTCTACGACACTTACGACGAGGTCACGCCGTTCGAGATCCCCGGCAGCGACGGCCTGCCCGCGTACGCGGGGCCCGAGGAGCCGAGCGCGCTCAGCGTGCTGATCCGCCGGGACTACACCGTCGTGGAGCCGCAGCGGCTGCTGTCGCAGGCGCAGCGCATCGCCGATCTCGACCCCGGCTCGGCCACGGAACCGGGCGCCGCGCAGAGCCCGTCCAGGCCCGGCGGGAACGCGGCGGCCGCCGTGGTCGGCAGCAGCGTGCACGCGGCGCTCGGCGTGCTCTTCGGGGAGTACGAGCCGGACGAGATCGCCTCCCGGCACAAGGAGTTCGGCCTGGAGGAAGGCGACTCCACGCTGTGGGTGGCGGCCGCGGAGGAACCGCCGGAGCCGGGCGAATGGCTCGCCGCCCCCTTCGAGCAGGCCGACCCGCAGCGCGTCGTCTGCCGCTTCGACGTCAGCTCCGTCTTCGACGAAGAGCTGGACTTCGAGGACGAGCGGGATGAAGTCGACGAGGTCGACGAGGACGTGGCGGACGACGAGAGCGTGGAGGACGACGAAGACGTGGACGTGGCCTCGGAAGAGGACGTGGACACGGAGGGGGACGAGGACTCGGAGGGGGACAACGGCGCGAACGGGGCCCGCCGGGGGAACGGGAACAGCCGGGGCGGGACCGCGGCCGACCCCGAGCTCGAGGTCATCGACCGGGAGCGCTGAGGGCCGGGGGCCGGGCCCCGGGCCCGGTGGTTCTGCGCGCCCCGGAGCCCCCGCGTGCACGGCCGGTGACGCCGGCCGCCGCGGCGGGGCTCCGGGGCGGCGTGCTCACGACGCGTCCGTCTGCCATTCGGCCTGCTGCAGGTTGAGGAGCGTGCGCAGGCGGGTCGTGCGGTCCTTGGCCGGGATTTCGGCGACCGCGCGGGGGAGTGCCTGGTCGGCTCCCTGCACCACGGACAGATGGCGCTCGCCGCGTCCGAAGGCGGTGTAGACCCAGGCGCGGGTCAGTCCCGGGGCCGCGTCGCCCGGCACCACCACCACGGCCGCCGGCCAGCGCATCCCCGCGGCCTGGTGGGCGGTGAGTGCCCAGCCGTGCCGCAGCGCGCCGCCCGCCACCTCATCTCGGGGCACGACGACGGGGGCGCCGCCGCAGTCCAGGTGCAGCCCGTCCGCGTCCGCTCCGGTGACCTGGCCCGGCACCGTACGGCCGGGAGCCGGGCTGTACGCCACCCGGTCGCCGGGGTCGAAGCCGCCGAACTTGCCGGGGCCCGGGTTCAGCCGCTCCTTGAGCGCGGCGTTGAGCGCGCGGGTGCCCGCGGCGCCGCCGTGCCCGACGGTGATGACCTGGGTGTCCGCTGTCGGTACGCCGATCGCGCGCGGTACGGAGTCGGCGACGAGCTGGACCGTACGGTGCACCGCCTCGCCGGCGTCCCGCACCGGGACTATCACGACCTCCTTCTCCGGCGCCTCGACCTCCGTCAGCTCGCCGATGCCGATGCCGGAGACCAGCTCGCCGATGGGACCGAAGTCGGGGGTACGGGAGGCCACCTGCGGGCAGCAGCGGGCGGCGAGCAGGTCGGCGAAGAGCCGGCCGGGCCCGGCGGACCACAGCACGCCGGGGTCGCCGCTGAGCACGAGGCGGGTGCCGTCGGCCAGCGACTCGATGAGCAGCGCGGCGGTCTCCAGGTCGAGCTGCGGCGCGTCGAGCACGACGAGCAGGTCGAGGGCGAGCGAGCCGTCCGCGTCCCGGCCGGGACCTTCGCGGCCGGCCAGCAGACCGCCGAGCGTGACGGCGGCGGGCTGCCCGGCGGCTGCCGCGGGGGCGGCCGCCGTCGGTACGCCGGAGGCGTCGTACTGCGCGGTGGCTTCGGTGACCAGGTCCGCGAACCGGCGGCGACCGTCCGCGGTGTGGGTGGCGCCGACGGCCCGCAGGCCGAGCGCGCGGGCCGCGGCGATCAGCGCGGCGGGCTCGGCGCGGGCGGCCTCGCCGCCGGTGTGCGCGACCAGGCCGCTGTGCGCGGCGGCCCGGATGAGCTCCCCGGCGGAGGACGAGGGCGCGGCCGCGGCGACGGCATCCCAGCGCGCGGCCGAGACCCGCGGCGGGCGCGGGGCGATGTCGGCGGTGCCGGGAGCGGGGGCGTCCGGGGCGGGGGTGTCCGGGTCGGTACCGGCTTCCGCTGCCAGGTCCACGTCCACCTCGGCGTCCGCCTCCGCGTCGCCCTCTGGGGCGGCCTCCGTGGCGGCTTCGGTGTCGGCGGACGCGGGCGCTTCCGCGTCCGCTTCTGCGTCCGTCCCGGGGATCGGCTCGAAGGTGTTGAGCAGGCGGGAGAGGCCGTCCGCGACGCTCTCCTCGGCCATCGCGAAGCGGTCGAGGCCGAACAGCAGCCGGACGGGCCGCTCCTCGTCGTCCTCGGCGTCCGCCGGGCGCGGCGGCGCCGACGGGTCGTCCAGGGCATCCTGGAACACCAGCACCTCGCCCTCGGCGATCGCCGTCTGCAGGGCCTCGTCCGGGTCGGGAACGGCCCGCGCTGCCAGCGCGGCACGCAGGGCGCTCGCCTCCAGCGCGGAGTGCCCCGCCAGCGCGGCCTGCTCCAGCAGCCAGCCGATCAGGGCCTGGCCACGGCGCTCGTCGCCCGGCCCGCACTCGGGACCGAGCAGGGCCCGGGCGAAGGTGTCGGCCTGCTCCGGCCGCACGCCCGCGACCGCCAGGAGCCGCCAGGGGTCCTCGCGCAGCGTCTCGCCGGCCTGCTCGCCGAGCGCCCGTACGGCCTTCTCGGCCAGCGCCTCGGGAGCGCCGCCCGCCGCGAGGACCTGGCGCGCCCCGTCGATCCCGGGGGCGAGGGGCCCGCTCAGCGCCTCCCGCGCCGCGGCACCCTGCGGGCCGGAGCCCTGTGCCCCGGGCCCCTGCGGACCGCCCGGCCGCGCCCCCTGCGGGCCGCCGCCAGAAGCAGTACCGGGGGCGTACGCGCCGCCCGCCGGCCCGCCGTCCGTGCCCGTCGGCCCGACCTCCGCGCGTGCCGGTCCGCCGGCACCCGGTGCCCCCGGCCCGGCAGCCGCAGCCGTACCGGGGCCCTGCCCGGCCGGCGGCCTGCCGCCGTTCGCCACAGGGCGGCCCCCGGGAGCGGCACCGGCTCCACCGCCCGCACCGGCCGGAGCGCCGGGTGCCCCCGAGGCACCCGGCGCGGCCGTCGTGCCCGCCGCGCCCCGCCCCGTCGGAGCCGGGCCGCGCGGTGTCTCGGTGAAGAAGGACGCCGCCGACCGCTCGCCGCTCTCCACGGCCCGCACAGCGGCCGCCAGCGCGGCGGCCGAAGCCTTGCTCCCGTCCGCGCCGCCGGCACCCGCACCGGCCCCGGCGACCGCCGCACCACCTCCCGTACCGGCCGCGCCGCCCGCGGACGCGGGGCCCGCGTCAGCGCCCTCGGGCCGCGGGCCGCCATCGCCCGCCGGGGCCGGCGGCTCCGGGGCCTCGGCAGGGGCGGGGGCGCCGGTGGGGTGGTCGGTGTTCACAGGGTGCTCCAGTCGTGGTCGGGGTAGCGGTGCACGGGCGCGGAGACGTCGTCCAGTGCACGCCGGATCTCGTCAGGAAGACTAAGGGTCTCCACTGACAATGCCGCTCTGAGCTGCTGTGCCGTGCGTGCGCCGACGATCGGCGCGGTCACGCCGGGGCGGTCCCGGAGCCAGCACAGCGCGACCTGGAGCGGGGTGACGGCGAGGCCGTCCGCCGCCGTGGCGACCGCGTCGACGATGCGGCCGGCGGCGTCGTCGAGATACGGCGCGACGAACGGTGCCAGATGCTCGGACGCGCCGCGCGAGTCGGGCGGCGTGGCGTGCCGGTACTTGCCCGTGAGGACGCCGCGACCGAGCGGGGAGGAGGGCAGCAGGCCGAGGCCCAGGTCGAGCGCGGCGGGCAGCACCTCGCGCTCGACGCCGCGCTGGAGGAGGGAGTACTCCATCTGCGCGCTCGCCAGCCGGGCACGCACGGCCGGCGCCGCGAGCTGCCAGGTGGCGGCCTTGGCGAGCTGCCAGCCGGAGAAGTTCGCGACGCCGACATAGCGCGCGCGGCCGCTGCTGACGGCGGTGTCCAGGGCCTGGAGCGTCTCCTCCAGCGGCGTGGCCGGGTCGAAGGCGTGGACCTGCCAGAGGTCGACGTAGTCGGTGCCCAGGCGCTCCAGGGAGTCGTCGAGCGCCGCGAGCAGGTGGCGGCGGGAGCCGTCGACCCTGCGGTCCGCCTCCAGGACGCTGCCGGCCTTGGTCGCGATGACCAGGTCGCGGCGGGGCACCATGCCCTCCACGATCCGGCCCAGGAGGTACTCGGCGCCGCCGTCGGCATAGACGTCGGCGGTGTCGACGAGGGTGCCGCCCGCCTCCCAGAACGTCTTGAGCTGGTCGGCGGCGTCGCGGTCGTCCGTGTCGCGCGCCCAGGTCAGCGTGCCCAGGCCGAGACGGGACACGCGCAGGCCGGTGCGGCCGAGGTGCCTTTGCTCCATGAACCCTGAGATTACTGGCCCGTCCCGGACTTGCGGGGACCTGTGGACAACCGGCAGCGCGGCGGCGGCCGGTGCACGTCTTACGCCAGGCACAGAGCCCGCGTTACAGTCCCCGAGCAGCATCATTACCGATGAGTAATTCGAGTGAGGGAGCCGCATGAAGCTCGGGATCAACCTCGGCTACTGGGGTGCCGGCATGGACGGGGACAACCTCGCCGTGGCACAGGAGGCCGACCGGCTCGGGTACGCGGTCTGCTGGGCGGCGGAGGCGTACGGCTCCGACGGGGCGACCGTGCTCTCCTGGGTCGCCGCGCAGACGGAGCGGATCGACGTCGGGTCGGCGATCTTCCAGATCCCGGCGCGTACGCCCGCCATGACGGCCATGACCGCCGCGACGCTGGACTCGCTGTCCGACGGCCGCTTCCGGCTCGGGCTCGGCGTCTCGGGGCCGCAGGTCTCCGAAGGCTGGTACGGCGTGAAGTTCGACAAGCCGCTGGCGCGCACGCGGGAGTACGTGGAGATCGTACGGAAGGCGATGTCCCGGGAGCGGCTGTCCTACGAGGGGCAGCACTGGACGCTGCCACTGCCCGGCGGGCCGGGCAAGCCGCTGAAGCTCACGGTGCACCCGAAGCGCGAGCGCGTCCCGCTCTACATCGCGGCGATCGGCCCGAAGAACCTGGAGCAGACGGGCGAGATCGCCGACGGCGCGCTGCTGATCTTCCCGGCCGCCGAGCACCTCCAGGAGACGGCGATCTCGCACCTCCGGGCGGGCCGCGAGAAGGCCGGGCTCACGATGGAGGGCTTCGACGTCTGCCCGACGCTGCCCATCTCCGTCGGCGAGGACAAGGACGTGGCGGCGCTCGCCGACACCTTCCGCCCGTACACCGCGCTCTACGTGGGCGGCATGGGCAGCCGCAAGCAGAACTTCTACAACCAGCTCGCGCGGCGGATGGGCTACGAGCAGGCGGCCACGGAGATCCAGGAGAAGTACCTGGCCGGGGAGAAGGACGCGGCGGCGGCCGCCGTCCCGCACCAGCTCATCGACTCCACCACGCTGCTCGGCTCGGTGGAGCGGATCGCGGAGCGGATGCAGGCGTACGCGGCGGCCGGCGTGACCACGCTGACGCTGTCGCCCGCGGGCTTCACGCTGGAGGAGCGGATCGCCGCGCTGCGGGCCGGTACCGAGGCTCTGGAGCGGGCCGGACTGGCCTGAGCCAAGGGTCCTGACACAGGGGAACGGCCCTGGGGCGGGGGGCGGCCCCAGGGCCGGGGATCTGCGGCCGTGGTGGGGGCTCGGGGGTCTTCCCCGCCACGGCCGTCACACAGCACAACGCGCCGACGCCCGCGGTGGTTACGCCCCGTGCGCCGCCCGCTGGTCCATCGTTCGGGCGAGTTCAGCGGCCTCCGTGTTGCCGGAGAGGGCGCTCGGGACTTGACTTTTCCTTTGCGGGTGTCCTGTTCGAGGTGGCGTCCTGGAGGTCCGTCGATGCTCACGGCGAAGAGTCTGTTCGAAGAAATCCTGGACCACGACGAGTCCTTCCGGCTGTTCTGCTCCATCGCCGCGAGCGGCGAGTCGCAGGGCGGCTGGGAGAACGGGCGGATCGCCGCGCTGGTCCCGGAGAGCCAGCGCGCGATGGCCCCGAAGGTCGCCCGGCACGGCGCGGACGAGGAGAAGCACGGCCGGATCTTCAACGCCCTGCTGCGCCGCCGCGGGCTGCAGGCCGTCGCGGTCCCCGCGGCCGCCGACTACACGATGCTCCTGGAGCGCCGCGGCATCGGGCTCGCGCACGAGAAGCTGCAGCGCGACGAGCCGCTGGCGGAGTCCGACATCGTCGCCTACCTGGCGCACAGCCGGGTCACCGAGCAGCGGGCCGCCGAGCAGATGGCGCTGCTCAAGAAGTACTTCGGCGACCATCCGGAGGTGGGCAAGGCGGTCCGGATGATCGCCAGGGACGAGGACAACCACCTCGCGTACTGCCACGAGGAGCTGCTGCGGCTGGCCCGTGCCGGGCACGACGAGGAGATCCGGCGGGTCCTGCGGGAGAGCGTGCGGACCGAGATCGCCGTCTACCGCGACGTCAGCCTGGCCGTGATGGAGCGGATGGGGCACATCCTGCGCTGGCCCCGCGCGAAGCGGGCGCTGCTCACGGCCGGCATCCACGCCGTGTACGCCTACGAGCGGGCCTTCGGCTGGCGGCGCATGGTCGGCCTGCGGATGCCCGAGAGGCCGGACCCTCTGGGAGGCCCGGCCCCGGCGGCCGCGGAGTTCGCCTGACGCCCCGGAGGCGCCAGTACGGAAGCGGTGTCCCCGCAGCGCCTGAAGACGCAGCGACAGCAGCGCCTGAAGACGCAGCGCCTACAGCCACTCGCGGTGTTTGAAGAGGCGGTACAGCGCCACTTCGAGGGCCGCCATGACCAGCAGGCACGCCGGATAGCCGAAGGTCCACTTCAGTTCCGGCATGTGCTCGAAGTTCATGCCGTAGATGCCCGCGATCATGGTCGGTACGGCGGCAAGCGCGGCCCACGCCGAGATCTTGCGCATGTCGTCGTTCTGCCGGACGCCCATCTGCGCCAGGTGGGCCGAGAGGATGTCCGACAGCAGCCGGTCCATGCCCTCCACGGACTCGTTGGCCCGCGTGAGGTGGTCGTCCACGTCGCGGAAGAAGGGCCGCGCCTGGTCGTGCACGAACGGTACGCCCGGGTTCTGCAGGCGCGCCATCGGCTCGGCCAACGGCCCTGTGGCGCGCCGGAATTCCAGTACCTCCCGCTTGAAGGCGTAGATCGTCTGCGCGGTGCTCCGGGTGCTCCCGCCGCCCTTGGTGTCCGGGCCCACCGGCGCGAAGACGGACGCCTCCAACTCCTCCAGGTCGAGCTGGAGTTCCGCGGCCACGTCGATGTAGTGGTCGACCACCGCGTCGCTGACCGCGTACAGGACCGCCGTCGGGCCCTTCTCCAGGACCTCGGGGTCGTGTTCCAGGCGCGCGCGTACGGAGGCCAGCGGGCTGCCCTCGCCGTGCCGCACGGTGACGACGAAGGAGTCGCCTATGAAGAGCATCAGCTCGCCCGAGTCGATGCTGCCGTCGGAGTCGTCGTACACGATCGGCTTCAGCACCATGAAAAGGGAGTCGTCGTACACCTCCAGCTTCGGCCGCTGATGGGCCTTGAGTGCGTCCTCCACGGCCAGCGGGTGGAGCCCGAACTCCTGGCTGACCTGCTCGAACTCCTCCTCGGTCGGCTCATGCATGCCGAGCCACAGAAAGGAGTGCCCCTCCGCGCGGGCTTCGTCGAGCGCGGTGGAGTATCCCGCCGGCTTCTCGATCCGCCGGCCGTTCCGGTAGATGGCACAATCCACGATCACATGGGGCATTCTCGCTGCCGGGCGCCGCTCCTGCCAGAGAGCCCCCCGGAGCGGCCCGCGTTCCGCTCGCCCCGTAGGCCCCGCCCTCCGCTCGCCCCGTAGAACGTAGGGTGGCTGCCATGCCCACGCTGCTCCTCGTACGGCACGGCCGCTCCACCGCCAACACGTCCGGCGTCCTCGCGGGGCGCACGCCCGGCGTCGCCCTGGACGAGCGCGGCGCTGCGCAGGCCGCCGCGCTGCCCGGCCGGCTCGCCGCCGTGCCGCTCGTCGCGGCGGTGTCCAGCCCCCTCCAGCGCTGCCGGGAGACGCTGGCTCCGTTGCTGGCGGCCCGCCCGGGACTGCCGCTGCACACGGAGGACGGCATCAACGAGTGCGACTACGGCGACTGGTCGGGGCGCAAGCTCGCCGAGCTGGCCGACGAGCCGCTGATGCGGACCGTCCAGCAGCACCCCTCCGCGGCCGGCTTCCCCGGCGGCGAGACCATGCGCACCATGCAGAATCGTGCCGTCGACGCGGTCCGCGCCTGGAACGCGCGCATCGAGGACGAGCACGGCTCCGAGGCGGTGTACGTGATGTGCTCGCACGGGGACATCATCAAGTCCCTCGTCGCGGACGCCCTCGGCATGCATCTGGATCTCTTCCAGCGGGTGTCCGTCGAGCCCTGCTCGGTGACGGCCGTCCGCTACACCCCGCTGCGCCCGTACCTCGTGCGGCTCGGCGACACCGGCGACCTCGGCTCGCTGGCGCCCAAGGAGGACGGCTCCGGCGCCGCGGCGGAGCGCGACGCGGCGATCGGCGGTGGCGCGGGAGCATCGTGATCAGCAGGCGCAGTAGGGTGGTGCGACGGCGCTGCCCACCACGCCAATCCTGTGATCCGTATCCCGTGACCACAGATCCCCGCAGTCGAGTCAATCGGAGCAGGACCTTGTCCCGTCAGGTGTTCTTCTACGACGCGCCGGACCGCTTCGTGGCCGGCACGGTCGGGCTGCCTGGCCGTCGCAGTTTTTACCTCCAGGCCACAGCGGCCGGGCGCACCACCAGCGTCGCGCTGGAGAAGACCCAGGTCGCCGCGCTCGCCGAGCGCATGGACGAGCTGCTGGACGAGGTGGTGCGCCGCAGCGGCGGCAACGCCCCGGTCCCGGCCGTCGCCCCCTCGGAGATCTCCGACACCGCGCCGCTGGAGAGCCCGGTGGAGGAGGAGTTCCGCGTCGGCACCATGGCGCTGGCCTGGGACGGCGACGAGGAACGCATGATCGTCGAGGCGCAGGCGCTGGTCGAGCTGGACGCCGACAACGACGAGGACCTCGCCGAGGCCGAGGAGCGGCTGCTCCAGGACGACGAGAACGGCCCCCCGATGCTCCGCGTCCGGCTCACCGGCACCATGGCACGCGCCTTCGCCAAGCGCGCCCTGGAGGTCGTGAACGCCGGCCGTCCGCCGTGCCCGCTGTGCAGCCTGCCGCTCGACCCGGAGGGACACGTATGTCCGCGCCAGAACGGATACCGGCGGGACGCCTGACGCCCGCCGAGCTGGAGGAGCACCTCCGGCACGGCGAGCTCACCGTGCGCGGCCGGGTCCGCGAGGCGTCCAACGCCGTCCTGTACTGCACCGTCGAGCACGACGGCTGGTCCGGAGCGTGCGTGTACAAGCCGGTCGCGGGGGAGCGCCCGCTGTGGGACTTCCCCGACGGCACGCTCGCCCAGCGCGAGGTCGCCGCGTACGAGATCTCCCGGGCGACCGGCTGGGACCTCGTCCCGCCCACCGTGCTGCGCGACGGCCCGTACGGGCGCGGCATGGTCCAGGAGTGGATCGGGGCGTCCGGCGAGGACGACAGCCCCGAGCTGCTGGCGCTGATCGAGGACGAGGAGCCGGGGCCCGGCTGGAAGGCCGTCGGCTTCGCACAGGTCGGCGAGGGGCGTACCGCGCTCCTGGTGCACGCCGACGATCCGCGGCTGCGCCGGCTCGCCGTCCTGGACGCGGTGATCAACAACGGCGACCGCAAGGGCGGGCACCTGCTGCCGACCGCCGACGGCCGCGTGTACGCCATCGACCACGGCGTCACCTTCCACGCGGAGGACCGGCTGCGCACCCTCCTGTGGGGCTGGGCGGGCGAGCCGCTGACCGAGGAGGCCCTCGCGGTGCTCAAGCGGCTGGCCGAGGAGACCGCCGACGGAGAGCCGCTCGCCGCCCGACTGGCCGAATGTCTCACCGGCGAGGAGATCGCCGCACTGCGCGAGCGGATCGCCACCATGCTGAGCTCCGGCACACATCCGCAGCCCAGCGGGGAATGGCCGCCGATTCCCTGGCCGCCGGTGTGACAAGGCTGAACAGGTCAGCCCGGTGATGCACGGCCGGGCCGAAGACTCAAGAGGGCCTTTCCGGCCAAGACCCACACTCCGGTTCGTATCCGGAACCTGCGTCCGGTTAGGCTCAAGGCATGCATGCATGGCCCGCTTCTGAGGTCCCCGCCCTGCCCGGCCAGGGCCGCGACCTGAGGATCCACGACACCGCGACCGGCGGACGGGTGACCCTCGCCCCCGGTCCCGTCGCCCGTATCTACGTCTGCGGCATCACGCCGTACGACGCGACCCACATGGGGCACGCGGCGACCTACAACGCGTTCGACCTCGTTCAGCGCGTGTGGCTCGACACGAAGCGACAGGTCCACTACGTGCAGAACGTCACCGACGTCGACGATCCGCTGCTGGAGCGGGCCGTGGCCACCGGCGACGACTGGACCGCGCTCGCCGAGCGGGAGACCGCCCTCTTCCGCGAGGACATGACCGCCCTGCGGATGCTGCCCCCGCAGCACTACATCGGCGCCGTCGAGGCCATACCGGGCATCGTGCCGCTGGTGGAGCGCCTCCGCGACGCGGGCGCCGCGTACGAGCTCGACGGTGACGTGTACTTCTCCGTCGAGTCCGACCCGCACTTCGGCGAGGTCTCGAACCTCGACGCAGAGGCGATGCGGCTGCTGTCCGCCGAGCGCGGCGGCGACCCGGAGCGCCCGGGCAAGAAGAACCCGCTGGACCCGATGCTGTGGATGGCGGCCCGCGACGGCGAGCCGAGCTGGGACGGCGGCTCGCTCGGCCGGGGCCGCCCCGGCTGGCACATCGAGTGCGTCGCCATCGCCCTGGACCACCTGGGCATGGGCTTCGACGTGCAGGGCGGCGGGTCCGACCTGGCCTTCCCGCACCACGAGATGGGCGCCTCGCACGCCCAGGCGCTGACCGGTGAGCACCCCTTCGCCAAGGCGTACGTGCACGCCGGGATGGTCGCCCTGCACGGCGAGAAGATGTCCAAGTCCAAGGGCAACCTCGTCTTCGTCTCCAAGGTGCGCCGGGACGGCACCGACCCGGCCGCCATCCGGCTCGCCCTGCTGGCCCACCACTACCGCGCCGACTGGGAGTGGACCGACCAGGTCCTGCAGGACGCGGTGGACCGGCTCGCCCGCTGGCGCGCCGCGGTCTCCCGCCCCGACGGCCCGTCCGCCGACGCGCTCGTCGAGGAGGTCCGCGAGGCGCTCGCCGACGACCTGGACTCGCCGGCCGCGCTCGCCGCCGTCGACCGCTGGGCCGAGCGGCAGCAGGCCGGCGGCGGTACGGACGAGGGCGCGCCCGGCCTGGTCTCCCGGACCGTGGACGCGCTGCTCGGCGTGGCGCTGTGACCCACTGATCCGACACAGATAACGGGGCGCTTCCTCCGAGGAGGAAGCGCCCCGCTCGTTGCGCGCGCGGGTCACCGGTCAGCGGTCACCCTGCGGCCATCCGGTCCGCTGGTCAGAAGTTGCGGACGTGGATCGCACGGAGGATGTGCGGGGTCTGCTGGTCCCAGATACCGACGACCTTCTGACGGTAGGCGAACGCGTCCTGGACCAGGTCGAAGGTGCTCTGGACCGGGTGCGTCAGCACGCGGACCTGACCGTTGATGATCAGGTAGATCGCCTGCGGGTGGCCCTGCAGGGGCTGCGGGACGGCGATGTAGGCGGTCGCGACGCCGGCCTGGTGGGTCTGCACCTGCTGCGCGATCTGCTGCACCGCGGCCTGCGTGGCCTGCTGCACCTGCTGCAGGACCTGCTGCTCCTGCTGCTGCTCCTGCTGCTGGCCCATCTGGCCCTGCTGGCCCTGCCCGAACTGCTGCAGGAGCTGCTGGAACGGCTGCTGCTGACCGAGCTGCTGGAGCTGCTCGAGCATGCCCTGGCCCTGCTGCTGGAACGGCTGCATCTGCTGGCCGAACGGCTGCTGCTGCTGGCCCATGCCCTGCTGGCCGAAGGGCTGCTGCTGCTGGCCGAAAGGCTGCTGCTGCTGCGGCTGCTGCTGGCCCATGCCCTGCTGGCCGAACGGGGACGTGCTGGGGCCCTGCTGGCCGAGCTGAGAGAGCTGGGCGAGGGGGTTCATCTGAGTGGTCATAAGAGTGCTGCCTTCCCTGACTTGTGGGTGTGCTTCAGCCGGTGACGACCAGCTCTTCAGCCTGTGATGACCAGGCCGACGACCTCGTCGTCGGAGTACCACACACGTACGTCGGGCCGTCCCCCCGCGAAGGCGGAGTGCACCGCTTGCCGCACCTCGGGCGCGGGGCGGTTCAGGTTCCGCCAGGCACCGGCCACGAAGAGCCGGAGCCGCGGAGGGAGTTCTCGGGGGTAGGGGATCAGTTCGTCCCAGTACCGCTCGGCCTGGCCGGAGCCGACCGAGGAGGGCACCAGGTGCGTCACTGCCGCCCTGATGTCGGGCCGGTTGCCGATCCGCTGGGAGGCCGGCCGGCCCGGCGCGTCCTGCTGCGGGGACCCGGTGGTCCGCAGCACCTCGCGCGCCTGCTCGGGATTCATCGGGTCCGCACCCGCGGCCTTGAGCATGCCCTGCAGCGACGCCAGCGCGCCGACCACGACGGGGGAGGCCGATGAGGTTCCCGAGAAGCTGTCCGTGTACCAGGCGATCTCCTCCGTACCGCCCTGCAGGTCGCCGGGCCGGTCCCAGAAACCACCGGTCGTGGTGACCTCGCGGCCCCAGCCCTGGGCGTCCAGCCGCGTGCCGTAGTTGGAGAACGCCAGCCGCGACCGGTCCGGGCCGTGATCACGGCCGTGAGTGCCGGGCGGCGGGGCGCCCGCGCCGACCAGGATCGCGCCGGACGACTGGTTGGAGGGGTTGAAGGGGTTGCGCCACCACTGCGGGAAGCGGTCGGGACGGCGCTCGTACAGCGCGTCGTCCAGGCTCTCCGCGCCGTTGCCGGCTGCCTCCACCACGACGACGCCCTTCGCGGTCGCCCAGCGGATCGCCGCGAAGTCGTCCGGCCACCACTCCAGCGCGATGTAGCCGCGCTGGTCGTCCCGGTGCTCGTAGTCGAACCGGGGCCCCGGCCGGTGGAGTTCGATCAGCAGGATGTCACCGCGCGAGAGCCGCTCGGCCGCCGCGTGGATCGCCGCCGCCGAACCGATGCCCTGGATGGAGGCCGCGGCGGTCACCGCGCCGGGCGCGACGCCCACCACGCCCCTGTCGTTGCGGTCGCCCCCGATGACACCGAGGACGGCCGTGCCGTGGTTGCGCCAGGCCAGGTCCTGGATCGGGGAGCCGACCACGATGCCGGCGAGCCGCTCCGCCAGGTCCTCGTGGCCCAACTGCCAGGCGCCCTCGACGTCGACGATCGTTACGCCCTCGCCGTCACCGCCCTGCCGCTGCCACGCCCATACGGCGTTCACGCCCTCGGGCGCGGCGCCCAGGTGACCCTGGCGGCCGGTGAAGTCGGGCGTCGCGGGCGCGCCCTCCTTCCGCCCCTGCTCCTCCGGACCGCGCGCCGCCGAAGTGGCGGGCACGGCGCCCGGCTTGAGGTACGCCGTCTCGATCTCCGGGAGGGCGGAGAGCCGGGCCGTCAGCTCCACTGCCCGGGTGTCACCGCCCCGTACCCGGTAGAAGAGCGAGAGGTCGGGGAGCGCGCCGGTGCCCTCCGACGGCTCCTGCGGCATGGCCGCCCGTATCCGCTCCTCACTCCCGAACAGCGGCTCCAGAGAGAGCTGCTGGTCGCTGAGGAACATCTCCAGCGCGGAGATGTCCGCACCGGAGGCCGACCGAACGCCGCCCGCGCCGGCGCGGAGTCCGGGCTCGGCCCGCGCGACGACGATCAGCTCCGGTTCGGCTCCTTGGTAGGTGAATCCCGCTCCGTCAGGTCCGGGGCCCGCCATGCCGGGGCCCGAACCGGGAGGTGCCTGATCGGTCATCGCTGGGACCGCTCCCTTCGGGGTGCTGCTCCGTGCCCTTGCCGCTCCGTGCCCTGCTCCCGGCACGGCCCGCGCCGCGTAACGCCGAATGTGTACCGGATGTTGCGGCGCGGTGTCGCCGGGGCTTCGGAGCGTCACCCTGCTACCTCCGCTCGCCCCCGTCCACCCCGGGGACCCCCCCTACGTTTGGAATCCGGTCGAATGGGAACCGTGGGCAAATCGACCGGAAAGCGATGACGTGCTGTCAAGCAGGTCAAACACTACGGAGGCGTACGCGGTGGGGTGAGGCGGAAGTGCCCGCACGCCACCCGTCGCGCGGCGGGAACGACGAAGCGGGGCGGTGCCGCAGCACCGCCCCGCTCCGTTTCGGTCAGTCCTCCGAGGAATCGCCGTCCGGGGAGTCCGGCCGGTCCGACGGCGCCGCCGGGCCCGCCTCCCCGGTCGTTTCCGGGGTGTCCGGCGGCGCCGGAGCGGCCTCACCGGGCGTTTCCGGAGTGTCCGTTCCCCCAGGGGTCTCGCCGGACTTGCCGCCCTGCTTCCCGGGGCCGTCCTCCGTGCCGCGGGCCGGCCCCTGGCCGCCGCCCTCCGCCTTCGGCGGCTTGGGCGGGCGGGTCCGGCCGCTGGGGGAGTCGCGCAGGTAGGAGCCCTCGCCGCCGTCGGTCGCCAGGCCCGGCCCGGCCTGCGGGTCCCGCCGCCGCAGATAGCGCTCGAATTCCCGCGCGATCGCCTCGCCCGACGCCTCCGGCAGTTCGGCGGTGTCCCGGGCCTCCTCCAGCGACTGGACGTACTCGGCGACCTCGCTGTCCTCGGCCGCGAGCTGGTCCACGCCGAGCTGCCACGCCCGCGCGTCCTCGCTCAGCTCGCCGAGCGGGATGCGCAGGTCCAGCAGGTCCTCCAGGCGGTTGAGCAGGGCCAGCGTCGCCTTGGGGTTGGGCGGCTGCGAGACGTAGTGCGGCACGGCCGCCCACAGGCTCACCGCGGGCACCCCGGCGTGCGTGCACGCCTCCTGCAGGATGCCGACGATGCCCGTGGGACCCTCGTACTTGCTCTCCTCCAGGTCCATCGTGCGCGCCAGGTCCGCGTCGGAGGTGACGCCGCTGACCGGGACCGGGCGGGTGTGCGGGGTGTCGCCGAGCAGCGCGCCCAGTACCACCAGCATCTCCACGCCCAGCTCGTGCGCGAAGCCCAGGATCTCGTTGCAGAAGGACCGCCAGCGCATGCTGGGCTCGATGCCGCGGACCAGCACCAGGTCGCGCGGCTTCTCGCCGCCCACCCGGACGACGGACAGCCGGGTCGTGGGCCAGGTGATCTTGCGGACGCCGTCCTCCAGGAAGACGGTGGGCCGGTTCACCTGGAAGTCGTAGTAGTCCTCGGCGTCCAGCGCGGCGAAGACCTCGCCCTTCCACTCCCGGTCAAGGTGCGCGACCGCGGCGGAGGCGGCGTCGCCGGCGTCGTTCCAGCCTTCGAACGCGGCCACCATGACCGGATCGATCAGCTCGGGCACCCCCTCCAGCTCGATCACCCAGCGCCTCCTTCCGGCCGGTCGGCCCCTCGTCGGCGGCCGCCGGTTGCAGTTCCCGTTCCGTGCGCTCCCAGCCTACGGCGTCCGTGGTACCCGAACGCAGCCCCTCTGCACTAACGAGTCCTCATTCATCCGATCTGTCCCTGTCAACTGCCGGGCGCGACCTGGGGGATGGCGAAGCAGCGGGGTCCATACATCGGAGTGCGGGACAGATCGGATGTCCCTCCGTGCCACCGCCCGGACCGGCCTCGCCGCGGGCCCTGCGGCGCCGTCCGGCCGCCCGGCACGACGTCCGGTTTCCGCGGCTCACGGACCGCCCCCGCGGCGGCCCGCGGGCCTCACCGGACTGCTGCCGTCACAGTGTCGTCACAGCGACGCCCGCAGCCACTGCTCCACGCTGGCGATGTGGACCGTCGCCCAGGCGCGCGCGGCCTCCGCGTCCCGGGCCCGCAGCGCGCCGAGGATCGCGCGGTGCTCGGTCAGGGTGCGGGTCACCGCGTCCTTCTGGGTCAGCCCGCGCCAGATGCGGGCACGCGTGGTCGGCCCGGAGAGGCCGTCCAGCAGCGAGCAGAGCACGGAGTTGCCGGACGCGGCCACGACGGCGCGGTGGAACTCCAGGTCGCACGCGACCAGGTCCTCCACCGAGGGCGCCGTCCCGAGCGCGTCGAGCTGCGCGTCCAGCGCGTCCAGCTCGGCGGGCGCGATCCGGGCCGTGGCCAGCGCGGTGGCGGCCGGCTCCAGGATGCGGCGGACGGCCAGGAACTCCAGGACGGTGTCGTCGCGGTGGAAGTCCACCACGAAGCTCATCGCCTCCAGCAGCAGCTTCGGGTCCAGGCTCGTGACGTACGTGCCGTCGCCCTGGCGCACGTCCAGGATGCGGATCAGGGCCAGCGCGCGGACCGCCTCGCGCAGGGAGTTGCGGGACAGTCCCAGCTCGGCGGCGAGCTCGCTCTCCTTGGGCAGCCGGTCACCGGGGCGCAGCGCGCCGGAGACGATCATGCCCTTGATCTTCTCGATGGCCTCGTCCGTGACCGCCATGGCCGACCTCCCCGCTCGGAACGCCTGAAAGCCCGAAAACTGCCCACAGACATCGGATGTCTGGAGTGCAGCCATTATGGCGTGCGAACGCCGAAGGGCGGGACTCCGGTACCCCGGAATCCCGCCCCTGCGCCGGCCGGCAGGGCCCCCCGGCCCTCCGGACTCAGCTCTTGCGTGCCGACAGCACGTCCTCGACCTTCGCGCGGACGTCGTCCGTGGCCAGGCCCCGGATCGTCAGCGTCGTACGGCGGCGCAGCACGTCGTCCGCGGTCTCGGCCCACTCGTGGTCCCGCGCGTACACCACCTGCGCCCAGATCTCGGGCGCTTCGGGGTGGATGCGCTCGGCCAGCGCCGGGTCCTCATTCGCCAGCCGGGCGATGTCGAAGGACAGCGAGCCGTAGTGGGTGGCCAGGTGGCGGGCGGTGTCGGCGGACATCCGCGGGCCCGGCGTACCGCCGTCGACCAGCAGCCGGTGCGCGACCGCCTGCGGGTTGGCGATGCCCGGCAGCGGCAGCTTCTTCGGCAGCTCGGAGATCGGCTCCAGGTCCTCGCCGAGCGGGTGCCCGGGCAGCGCGGCGAGCTTGTTCATGACCGTACGTCCGATGTGCCGGAACGTCGTCCACTTGCCTCCGGCCACCGACAGCATGCCGCCGCTGCCCTCGGTCACGACCGTCTCGCGCTTGGCCTTGGAGGTATCGCCGGGGCCGCCCGGCAGCACCCGCAGCCCCGCGAAGGAGTACGTGATCAGGTCGCGGTCGAGCTGCTGGTCGCGGACGGAGAACGCGGCCTCGTCCAGGATCTGCTTGATGTCCTTCTCGGTGACCGACACATCCGCCGGGTCGCCCTCGTACTCCTCGTCGGTGGTGCCCAGCAGAAGCTGGTCCTCCCACGGCAGCGCGAAGGTGATGCGGTACTTGTCGATCGGGGTCGCGAGCGCGGCCTTCCAGGGGGAGGTGCGCTTGAGGACCAGGTGCGCGCCCTTGGAGAGGCGGATGGACGGCGCCGCGTTCGCGTCCTCCATCTTCCGGAGGTGGTCGACCCACGGGCCGGTGGCGTTGAGCACCAGGCGGGCGTTGACGCCGAACTCGGTGCCGTCGGTACGGTCCTTGAGGTCAGCGCCGGTGACCCGGCCCTGCGTGAAGCGCAGCCCGGTGACCTCGGCGTGGTTCAGTACGGTCGCGCCCGCCGCGACGGCCGCGCGGACCGTCATCAGCGCCATCCGCGCGTCGTTCATCTGGTCGTCGCCGTAGACGGCCACGGCCTTGAGGTTCTCCGTGCGCAGCTCCGGCACGTCGCGCTGGGCCTTGGCCGGGCTGATGACGTGGCCGACGCCGTCGCCGAACGCGGAGAGCGCGGAGTAGGCGAAGACGCCCGCGCCGAGCTTGGCCGCGCCGTGCGGACCGCCCTTGTAGACCGGCAGGTAGAAGGTCAGCGGGTTCGACAGGTGCGGGGCGACCTGGCGGGAGACGGCGCGACGCTCGAAGTGGTTCTCCGCCACCAGCTTCACCGCGCCGGTCTGCAGGTAGCGCAGGCCGCCGTGGAGCAGCTTGGAGGAGGCGGAGGAGGTGGCGCCGGCGAAGTCGCCGGCGTCCACCAGGGCCACCCGCAGTCCCGACTGCGCGGCGTGCCAGGCGGTGGAGATGCCCAGGATGCCGCCGCCGATCACCAGGAGGTCGTAGGTCGCCTTGTCGAGCCGCTCCCGGGTCTCGGCGCGGCTCGGGTGCGAACCGTCGGCCGGGTGCGTCCCGAGTGCCGGGACGCTCTGCAGGGTGCTCATGTCTTACTCCTCGTCCTCGATCCAGCCCATGGTCCGCTCGACGGCCTTGAGCCAGCTCTTGTACTCGCGGTCACGGGTGGCCGCGTCCATGCGGGGGGTCCATTCGGCGGCCCGCCGCCAGTTGGCGCGCAGTTCGTCGGTGCCGGACCAGAAGCCCACGGCCAGGCCGGCCGCGTAGGCAGCGCCGAGGCAGGTGGTCTCGGCGACCATCGGGCGCACCACGGGCGCGTCCAGGAAGTCCGAGATCGTCTGCATCAGCAGGTTGTTGGAGGTCATGCCGCCGTCGACCTTCAGTGCGGTCAGCTCGACGCCGGAGTCCTTGGTCATGGCGTCGGTGATCTCGCGGGTCTGCCAGGCGGTGGCCTCGAGCACGGCGCGGGCGATGTGCGCCTTGGTGACGTAGCGGGTCAGGCCCGCGATGACACCGCGCGCGTCCGAGCGCCAGTAGGGGGCGAACAGGCCGGAGAAGGCCGGTACGAAGTAGGCGCCGCCGTTGTCCTCGACCGTGGAGGCCAGGGTCTCGATCTCGGCGGCGGAGTTGATCAGGCCCATCTGGTCGCGCATCCACTGCACCAGGGAGCCGGTGACGGCGATGGAGCCTTCCAGGGCGTAGACCGGGGTCTCGTTGCCGATGCGGTAGCCGACGGTGGTCAGCAGGCCGTTGTAGGAGTTGACCGGCTCGCTGCCGGTGTTCATCAGCATGAAGGTGCCGGTGCCGTACGTGGACTTGGCCTCGCCGCTGGCGAAGCAGGTCTGGCCGAAGAGGGCCGCCTGCTGGTCGCCGAGCGCGGAGGCGACCGGTACTCCGGCGAGCACGCCGGACGTGGTCTCGCCGTACACCTCGGCGGAGGACCTGATCTCCGGCAGGACCTCGGCGGGGATGCCCATGGAGCTGAGGATCTTGGGCTCCCACTGGAGGGTGCGCAGGTTCATCAGCATCGTGCGGGAGGCGTTGGTGACGTCGGTGACGTGCTTGCCGCCGTTGACGCCGCCGGTGAGGTTCCAGATGACCCAGGAGTCCATGGTGCCGAAGAGGATGTCGCCGGCCTCGGCGCGCTCGCGCAGGCCCTCGACGTTGTCCAGCAGCCAGCGGATCTTCGGCCCGGCGAAGTACGAGGCGAGGGGGAGGCCGGTCTCGCGGCGGAAGCGGTCCTGGCCGACGTTGCGGCCCAGCTCCCGGCAGAGCGCGTCGGTGCGGGTGTCCTGCCAGACGATGGCGTTGTGGACCGGCTCACCCGTGTGCTTGTCCCAGAGCAGCGTGGTCTCGCGCTGGTTGGTGATGCCGATGGCCTTGACGTCGGCGGAGGTGATGCCGGCCTTCTCGATCGCGCCGGCCACGACCTGCTGGACGTTCGCCCAGATCTCGGTGGCGTCGTGTTCGACCCAGCCGGGCTTGGGGAAGATCTGCTCGTGTTCCTTCTGGTCGACCGAGACGATGCGGCCGTCGCGGTCGAAGACGATGCAGCGGCTGGAGGTCGTGCCCTGGTCGATGGCCGCGATGAACGGGCCGGTGGTGTGGGTGTCGCTCATGGTGTGTGCTCCAGGAGGTGCGGTGGGGGAGTGCGGCTCTTTCGGCGGCTTCGGCTTCGGCTTCGGCGGCTCAGGCGAACGCGAGCTGGTAGATGCCGCCCGCGATCGCGCCGCCGATCAGCGGCCCGGCCACGGGGATCCAGGCGTACCCCCAGTCCGAACCGCCCTTGTTGGGCAGCGGCAGCAGCGCGTGGACGATGCGCGGGCCGAGGTCGCGGACCGGGTTGATGGCGTAGCCGGTCGGGCCGCCCAGCGAGAGGCCGATGCCGACGACCACGAAGGCGACCAGGAGGCTGCCGATCGGGCCGACGCCCTTGCCGTCGTCGCTCAGGCCCAGGGTCAGGATCGCCAGCACGAGCACGATGGTGGCGATGATCTCGGTGACGAGGTTCTGCCACGCGTTCCGGATCTCCGGGCCCGTGGAGAAGACGCCGAGCACCGGACCGGCCTTGGGGGCCTGGGCCTGGTCGACGAGACCCTCCTCACCCTTCGGGGGAGTGATGACCTCCGGGTCCGTGAGGTGGGCCCGGAACTGGCCGTAGTAGGCGAGCCACACGCAGACCGCGCCGATCATCGCGCCGAGCAGCTCACCGGCGAAGTAGACCGGGACCTGGCTCCACTCGATGCCGCCCTGGATGGCCAGGCCGACCGTGACGGCGGGGTTCAGGTGCGCGCCGGACTTGGCGGCGATGTACGCGCCGGTGAGGACGGCGAACCCCCACCCGAAGGCGATGGCCACCCAGCCGGCCTCGTACGCCTTCGAGCGCTTGAAAGTGACGGCGGCGCACACGCCACCGCCCAGCAGGATCAGCACAGCGGTACCGATGGTTTCGCTGATGAAGATGTCGGAGCTGGACACCCGCGACTCCTTTGTCCTTCGTCCAGATGGACACCGAGATGCGCCGTACCCCGGGTCCCTCCGGTGGTGCGAGCCCTCGGTGAGGGCGTTGTCGGCGATCCGGCACTGCCCACCATACGACAATCGTCGTATGACGTTCGACAATGCCGACCGACGAACGGCAGTTTTGTTTACGCCCAGTAGCCCGTCAAGGGTTCTGTGAGGGAAAACCTAAGCGGAAAGAGCGGACAAAACGGTTAGAAGCGCTGGGCGCCAAGATCCCTTGAGACGGCCCGTGCGCAGTCCCGCACCGCGGCGACGATCTCCGGGCGCAGCTCCCCGTCCCGCCGCACCCGCTCCACGGCGCCGGTGATGCCCACCGCGCCCACCGGCATCCGCCGCCGGTCATGGATGGGCGCGGCCACCGACGCCACGCCCTCCCAGGTCTCCTCCACGTCCGCGGCCCAGCCCCGGGCGCGGGTGAGATCCAGCACGGCCTCGAAGTCCTCCAGGTCCGTGAGCGTCTGCGCGGTGAACGCCTCCCGGGCGCTCTCCACCGCCTCGCTGTGCGCCACCGGGTCGTACGCGGAGAGCACCTTGCCCAGCGCCGTACTGTGCAGCGGCTGCATGGCCCCCACCTCCAGCACCTGCCGGCTGTCGTCGGGCCGGAAGACGTGGTGGACGATCAGTACGCCCTGCTGGTGCAGCACGCCCAGGTAGGCGCTCTCGCCGGTGGAACGGGCCAGGTCGTCGGTCCATACGAGGGCGCGCGCCCGCAGCTCGTGCACGTCCAGATAGCTGTTGCCCAGCCGCAGCAGCTCCGCGCCGAGCTGGTACCGGCCCGAGGTCGCGTCCTGCTCCACGAAGCCCTCCTGCTGGAGGGTGCGCAGGATTCCGTGGGCCGTGCCCTTGGCCAGATCCAGCGACGAGGCGATGTCGGACAGCCCCAGGCGCCGTTCGCCGCCGGCCAGCAGCCGCAGCATGGCCGCGGCGCGCTCCAGCGACTGAATGGTCCGTGCCATGGAGCAACCTCCGGGAAGAGCGGTTCGACAATGCCAAACGATATCGGTCGATGCCGACCCGGGCGGAGTGGGCCGCGCATCGCTCCATGATCACGCCACGGCCGGACGGCCCACGCACCACCCGTCCGGCTCCGCACCGCCCCGTACGGTGCCGCCCACCGGGCCGTACGAGCGACCGCCACCGGGCCGTACGGGTGCCGTGCCGTCCCACGCCGTGGGACACCCGTCGCCGGATGGTTCCCGCCAGCTACCCTGGCCCGGTGCGCCGTCGTACCGGAAGGCGCAAAGCCGACAGCCGTCGCAACCACGGGAGCAGCTCCATGGCCTCGCATACGCCCACGACGACACCCGCAGCCCGCATCGACGCCTTCCGTGAGGCCCTCGCCTCGCGCGTCGTGGTCGCCGACGGAGCCATGGGCACCATGCTCCAGGCCCAGGACCCCACCCTGGACGACTTCCAGCAGCTCGAGGGCTGCAACGAGATCCTCAACATCACCCGCCCCGACATCGTCCGCTCCGTGCACGCGGAGTACTTCGAGGTGGGCGTCGACTGCGTCGAGACCAACACCTTCGGCGCGAACCACGCGGCGCTCGGCGAGTACGACATCCCCGAGCGGGTGTACGAGCTGTCCGAGTCCGGCGCCCGCATCGCCCGCGAGGTCGCGGACGAGTTCACCGAGAAGACCGGGCAGCAGCGCTGGGTGCTGGGCTCCATGGGCCCCGGCACCAAGCTGCCCACCCTCGGGCACGCCCCGTACCGCACCCTGCGCGACGCCTACCAGCAGAACGCCGAGGGCATGATCGCGGGCGGCGCCGACGCGCTCCTGGTGGAGACCACCCAGGACCTGCTGCAGACCAAGGCCGCCATCCTCGGCGCCCGCCGCGCCCTGGACGCCACCGGGACGAACCTGCCGGTCATCTGCTCCGTCACCGTCGAGACCACCGGCACCATGCTGCTGGGCTCCGAGATCGGCGCCGCGCTGACGGCCCTGGAGCCGCTGGGCATCGACATGATCGGCCTGAACTGCGCCACCGGCCCGGCCGAGATGAGCGAGCACCTGCGCTACCTCGCCCGCCACTCCCGCGTCCCGATCTCCTGCATGCCCAACGCCGGCCTGCCGGTCCTGGGCAAGGACGGCGCGCACTACCCGCTGACCCCGGGCGAGCTGGCCGACGCGCAGGAGACCTTCGTCGGCGAGTACGGCCTGTCCCTCGTGGGCGGCTGCTGCGGTACGACGCCCGAGCACCTGCGCCAGGTCGTGGAGCGGGTCCGCGGCGCGGCCCCGACCGAGCGCCAGCCCCGCCCCGAGCCGGGCGCCGCCTCGCTCTACCAGACCGTCCCCTTCCGCCAGGACACCTCGTACCTGGCGATCGGTGAGCGGACGAACGCCAACGGTTCGAAGAAGTTCCGCGAGGCGATGCTGGAGGGCCGGTGGGACGACTGTGTGGAGATGGCCCGGGACCAGATCCGCGAGGGCGCGCACATGCTCGACCTGTGCGTGGACTACGTCGGCCGGGACGGCGTCGCCGACATGGAGGAGCTGGCAGGCCGCTTCGCCACCGCCTCGACCCTGCCGATCGTGCTGGACTCCACCGAGGTGCCCGTCATCGAGGCCGGCCTGGAGAAGCTGGGCGGCCGCGCGGTCATCAACTCGGTGAACTACGAGGACGGCGACGGCCCGGAGTCCCGCTTCGCCAAGGTCACCGCGCTCGCGAAGGAGCACGGCGCCGCGCTGATCGCGCTGACCATCGACGAGGAGGGCCAGGCCCGTACGCCCGAGCACAAGGTGGCCGTGGCCGAGCGGATCATCGCCGACCTCACCGGCAACTGGGGCATCCGCGAGTCCGACATCCTCATCGACACCCTGACCTTCACCATCTGCACCGGTCAGGAGGAGTCCCGCAAGGACGGCATCGCCACGATCGAGGCGATCCGGGAGCTGAAGCGGCGCCACCCGGACGTGCAGACCACGCTGGGCCTGTCCAACATCTCCTTCGGCCTGAACCCGGCCGCGCGCATCGTGCTGAACTCGGTCTTCCTCGATGAGTGCGTCAAGGCGGGCCTGGACTCCGCGATCGTGCACGCGTCCAAGATCCTGCCGATCGCGCGCTTCGACGAGGAGCAGGTCAAGGTCGCCCTGGACCTGATCTACGACCGCCGCGAAGAGGGCTACGACCCGCTGCAGAAGCTGATGGAGCTCTTCGAGGGCGCCACGGCCAAGTCGCTGAAGGCGGGCGCTGCCGAGGAGCTGGCGGCCCTGCCGCTGGAGGAGCGCCTGCAGCGCCGCATCATCGACGGCGAGAAGAACGGCCTGGAGGAGGACCTGGACGCGGCGCTCGCCGAGCGCCCGGCCCTGGACATCGTCAACGACACCCTCCTGGCGGGCATGAAGGTGGTCGGTGAGCTGTTCGGTTCCGGACAGATGCAGCTTCCGTTCGTGCTCCAGTCCGCCGAGGTCATGAAGACCGCGGTGGCCTACCTGGAGCCGCACATGGAGAAGGTCGAGGGCGACGAGGGCAAGGGCACCATC
>NZ_JOAX01000028.1 GCF_000720485.1 Streptomyces ochraceiscleroticus
GTCTACTCCGCAGACACGACGCGCCGGCGCTACGCGCCGGATGATCGTCGACGCTCCGCGCCGACGATACCGGCCCGCCGGGCCGGAAGCTCAGTTCGCTCCGCGATCCGAGCAAAAAACGGAGTCGCTCCGCGACTCCGTCAGCACCTACAAGGGGGCCGCTCGGCTCGAAACTCCGCTTTCGCGCTTCAGTTCGATTTGGGGCGACTGGTACGAGGCAAGCCCAGACTTAGCTAACGCATCGTCAGTTTCTTTTGGTGTTGCATGCATTGTTGGAGCTATGCGTTGCAATCGCTCCCTAAGTTTGTTGCTAGCGTTCGGTGGCTCATGCTGGCTTTCATGCTCTTCGTGGTTCAGTGATGCATTGTTGCGGACTCCTCGCTTCGGTGGCTGTGGGGGAAAAGTTTCATAGACTGAGCCAGCATTACCAAGTGGCTTTCCTGTCACCTGTGTTGAGTGGTTTTCCCGATAGCTTTTGCTCCCTGTCAGGGAAGAGGTTTCTGGCGTGCTGAGACATTCTGCATGCTACGGAACGGCGGCCATGAGCAGCTTGGTCGAGGAGCTTCTCATGGCCGCCGTGTGAGTGGGGGTCGCACTGTGCGCGGGAAGAAGTGTGTTGTTGCAAAGTGGATTTGAGGGCTTCAGTTGGGAACCGTGTTCGTGATGTGTGTCTCTGCATCTGTCGTTGTAGGTGCGGAGTGTCAGGTTGTTTCCGTCTGTTCTGGCGGTGTGCCTGAGGAGATGAGAAGGGCCTGCGTCAGGCTGCGTAGCTGGGAAAGTGATCGTCGAGCGTTGAGAAGAGTGAGGAATGTGTTGAGGGGCCAGGAGACGAGTGTGCCGGTGCGGGCGTGGTACCAGCCAGCCTCATTGATGCGGTAGTTGTCCTTGTAGTCGAGTAGCAGGTAGCCGACCAGTTGGTAGACGGTGACGGCGGGGAGGGCGTCGGGGTCTTTGGTGGCTTTGACGTCGATGAGTAGATCTTTTGCGATCCAGTCTGCGTCTGCGCCGTCGGCGTCGGTGCTTCCGGTGAAGGTGGGGGCTAGGACAATGTCGGTGGGTTGGGTGCGGCGCCGGACTTCGGCGAGTCCGGTGTCCGCGCGGGTGGTGAGCAGCGCAAGGTCGGTGGCTGCATTGTCGGGGACTGCGTTGAGTAGTTTCTGGAGGGTGAGGCTGTTGGGGTTGTGGGCCAGGGGTGTGCTGGGCCATAGGCGTCCGCTGCGGTAGACCTCTTCGAAGAGGGCGGCGGCGTAGCAGAGTCGGGCCAGGTGGTCTTCGGTTTGTTGGGTGCGGTGGACGGGGCGGGTGCGGTCGTCAAGCTGCTGGATGGTGGCTTGGTGCTGGAGTTCGTCCAGGAGGGCCGTGCCGGTGTTGTACAGAGTGGGCGAGTACCTGCCGGCGAGTTGAATTCCGTAGCCGACGGAGCGATTGCGTAGGACGGTGGCCTGTAGGGACAGGCGTATGCGGTGGTCGATGGCTGCGCCGATGGTGTGCCAGGGGGGCCGGGTGCCATCGGTTTGTTGCGGCAGGATGACGGGGGCGGTAGGGCGGGCTTGGCGGTAGGCGGCGCGTAGGGCGGAGACGTTGGGGAGTTCGTCGGTGAGGAATTTGCGTAGGGGTGAGTGTTTGTCTGCGAGGTGGGATGACAGGCTCATTGCGGTTCTCGTTATCGCAGGGGGGCGGAGTGCTTGGGGTTCGGTAGTGATTGCCTGCGGCGGTGCGCTGGGCTGTGGGGTGGTTTTCAGGGCTAGGGTGAGGTCGAAGCTGGCGGGGCGGAGTGGGTTGTGTAGTTTTGGCCGGCTCGGTGTCGTAGCAGGTCTGGGTGTGGTCGCGTAGGGTTCGGGGTTGCCCGTAGCGGTGTAGTCGTGCGTCGCGCGGACGGTGCCCACGGCGTGGACGGCGGAGCTTTGCGGCGTGGTGAGGTGAGTCTGGTGTTGGTGGAGCGGCTTTCGTTGGTGGGGCTCGGTAGGTCCGCGGCTGGTGATGAGGCGGTGGACTGGGCTGCCGGGAATCTTCGTTTCATAGGTGGTCGTGCGCTCTGGCGTCTTTGATTCGAAAGAAGAAGAGACTGGTGAGGAAGCAAACCGTGGTTGGGTCGTCGGTTGTGGTGAATACTCGGGAGGTTTTCAGGGGGTGGTGGCCTGGGGGTGTGCTCAGTGGTCGGGAAGCTGAGGTGGCTGGGAGGTAGCGTCTGAATCCGGGGTTGAGCGGTCCTACTGGTTCGCGGCTTTGCGCGGCGTGAGTGGATGCAGTCCTGGTGGTCGTGGGGCCTGTTTTGGGTACTGGGGTACTGAAAGCTCGTCGCAGTGATTCGGTCCGAGCGTGGCGCAGGATGTGGAATATTCGAAATGTTCTTGCCGTGCAGGACACGGCGGCGAGTCTGTCCGGTGATCCTTGGGGTATGACGTCAGCCAGCCTCGCCTCGTCCTTGGTCCTACCGCGGTGGCCGCACTGCGGCCACGGCATCACCGCCGACGATCCGGTTGGTTGCCGGGGCATCCAGGTCCCCGGTCAGTCCGCGTGTCTGGCCCATCTGCCCGTGGATGACCGGGCCTCCTATCTGGCTGGGCTGGCCCCCGGTGCTGACATCGACCACCGCGGCACCGCCTTCTCTGAGGCGCTGCTCAATGAGCTCCTGGATGTCTTGCGCGACCCCGGCAGTGGACAGCCGCGCATCGGGTCCGCCGAGTTCAGCTACGCGCTGTTCACCGGTCCGGCCGGGTTCGGCAAGGCCGAATTCTGTACGGACGCCTGGTTTCTCGGGGCGGTTTTCGAGTCCCGTGCCTGGTTCGCTGAGACCACGTTCGCCAGCAGGGCGATGTTCAGCGAAGCAGTCTTCAAGGGCCCGGTCTGGTTCGACGGTACGTCCTTTAACGGGAGGACATTCTTCGCCAGAACGACCTTTGCCGAGGAAGCATGGTTCGCTGAGACGACCTTCCGTGATCTGGCCTGGCTGGATGGGATGTCCTTCCGTGAGGACGTCCTGTTCGACTCGGCGGTGTTCGAGGCAGAGACGCAGCTCGGTCCCCTGGTCACCCCGCAGGCTGTGGTCTTGACCCGGGCCGTCTTCGCGACGCCGGTGATCATTGAAGCGGCTGCGGCCCGAGTGGTGTGTCGGCAGACTCGGTGGGCTTCCGCGGCGACGATGCGTTTGCGCTATGCCACGGTGGACTTAGAGGACGCGGCAACGGAGAGCCCGCTGAAGATCTCTTCCCGCGCGGATGCGTTCGTCGGCCATCAACGCGCGGGCGTGGTGGATGAGTCGGCGTTGGCCGGCCGGGATCCGGGGGTGCGCATAGCCACGTTGAGTGGTCTTGATGCCTCCCATCTCGTTCTCACTGATGTGGATCTGAGCAGTCTGCCGGTTCGGGGGGACGGTGCATCTGGACCAGCTCCGGGTGGATGGCTGGTGCACTTTCGCCGGTGTGCCCCGGTCGCGCGGCCGCCTGCGGCGGCACAGTGCGCGGCGCACGCTGGTGGAGGAGCACCATTGGCGGGCCCGGGTCGGCCGCTCCCCCGGCCGGGGCTGGACTCCTTCGTCGGAAGATACCGCTCCCTTGAGGCCGCCGGCGCTAGCCGCGCTGTATCGGCAGCTGCGCAAGTCCTTGGAGGACGGCAAGAACGAGCCGGGGGCGGCCGACTTCTACTACGGCGAGTGCGAGATGCGCCGCCATGACAAGGACGGCACCTCCCTGGCTGAACGCGCTCTGCTGACCGCCTACTGGGCACTGTCGGGCTACGGTCTGCGCGCTCTGCGCGCGCTGGGGTGGCTGCTCGGGGCCCTCACCGTCACCATCGCGGCGCTGATGCTGTGGGGGCTGCCCGCCGAGACTCCGAAACCGCAGTTCATCGGTCACTGGGCCGGACCCGACCTCGCCCTGGTCGACGACGCTGCCACCCCGGTCAATCCGAGCGGACCATGGCGCGAGCGTCTGTCGACCGAGCGGTTCGAGAAGTCCCTACGCGTGGTGATCAACTCGGTGGTGTTCCGCTCCTCCGGCCAGGACCTCACCACCACCGGCACCTACATCGAGATGGCCTCCCGCCTCACCGAGCCGGTTCTGCTGGGCTTGGCCGTCCTCGCTGTGCGCAGCCGGGTCAAACGCTGATCGCCGCCCTTGCAGTAGTGGTCACCAAGGTAGGTCGCCTTCGATCAGGAGCCCCTCTTCGACAAGCCCTGACGGGCCGTCGTTTGTGATCGAGAAGTTCGAGTTCCTGCGGGGCGGTGCCTGGCACGTCCGCCTTTTCACGGGCCTGGTGACGTTCCTGGTGGGGCATTCGAAGTCGGGGAAGTCGACCGCCATCGAAGCTCTGCTGTATCCCTTGAGCTGACGAAGGCGACGCTTATGCCAGAAGTGCGCGGCTGCCAGCAGGTCCGTTTGGTCTTCCGGGTCGCAGGCACCGCTGGCAGGCCACCCGCAGCGGATCGGATGCGCGGACGCGGGTGGAGCTGAAGAACCTCGATGACTGCAGCGGGCCGGGGCGCTCGTTTCCGGTCTACCCGGGCAGGGCCGGAGAGACCACGGCAGGAACCTTCATCCAGGAGTTGCTCGGAGTGCCGACTGCGTCCCGGGGAACGGCGCGGGTGGGACTGGATGAGCTCTACAGCACCGTGGTGGCACTGCGGCAGAACACCATCGCCTCGGAGTTCCTCGGCGGCGCCAAGGACCCGACGCCCTGACGCTGGAGGGGTCGTCCTAGGTCTGTGGAACGAGGACCTGGTGCCTGGAGAAGAACGCCTCCGAGGCCGAGTCCCGTCACCGGGCTGTTCGTTCTGCCCTGACCCAGTTCAAGAAGTTGCGCAACACCGGCGCGCTGGTCAACCCGGACAGCGTTCGCGCCGAGCACGAGCACAAGCAGCGCGAGCACCAGGCGGCGGAGCGCTGACTGCGGGTGTCGGAGGGCCTGAGGAACACGGTCGGCTGGTCGCGTTGCACAAGGCCGCCGGCCAGCAGTGGAAAAAGACGGCCCGGCAGGCGGAAGCCGACGAAAGCAAGCTGAGCAACGTCACTGCCGAGCACGCACGGGCGGAAGGAGCGCTTACCGCCCTGCTACAGCCCGCGCCGGAAGACTGCACCCGATGCGGGCAAGAGCTTCCTGCGCGGGAGGCATGCCTATGCCGACAGTGCGGACAGCCGCACAGCGGTGGCGAGGACCGAGCGAGCGACAGATCGCTGCGGCCCGGCCCGGGCGAAGGTGGAGCGACTGCGGCTGAAGATGCACAAAGGCTCCAGCCACGGCATGGACCCACGCTTGCCTGAGCGGCCAGAGGGCCCCTGCCGTGACTAAGGGTGTGCCTCTCCGCGGTGGAGAGGAAGTCGACGCCACATCTCCACAGGCCGGGGAGCTACAAGAAGACCACGTCCAGGAGGACGATGTGCGTGTCGGTCGAGAAAGGCCCGGCCTGTCATGGTGAGATCGGTGGGGGCGTTGGTGTTCAGGTAGGCGGCCAGCACCCCAGCCAGCTCCGGCCCTTCACCAACGTCGCGCTTTGACTGCCGTATGGCACTCACCGTCCAGAGGTCGGAACGGTGAGTGCGAAAGGTGGAGGAGAACTCCGGCTTAACCCTCCATGTTGTGAAACTCTGCGGTCGATCCGCTGGCGCCCATGTGGTCGCAGCATTGGTTCGGTGGCCAGGGTGTTGGGGACCGGTCAGGTGGGGAGCGGATCGCCGTCAGCGGGGGTATTGTCGGCGGCCGTGTTCAGGGTCCTCAGGGTGGCTGCCACCTCGTGTACGGCTGGAGGGCGCAAGAATGAGTAGTGGTCGCCCGGCACGCGGACCGAGCGGATGAGGCTCGGGAGAACGCGAGCCCACTGGGCAGCGTTGTGGGTAGAGTTCCTGGCGCCGATGACGGCCGTGGCCACGTCCACCGGGGGCGGTACATTACCGGCGATCAGCCGCAGGTGCGCCTTGTATACCTGGAACCGGCGCTCGATGTCGGCGACGGCCTCGGCGCTGTTAGCTCCGGACGCCAGCCGGTCGGCCAGCCACCGCAGCTGTTCGGCCGCGGTGGACGACTCCGGATCGGGGGCGCGTCCTGCGTCCGGGCCAAGCGTGTGGGCGGCATCGGCGACGTAGAGGGCGGCAAGCTCGGCGTCGGTGTGGGTGACCTCCTCGTGGACGCTGAACGGGGTGTCCAACAGCGTCACGAACGCAACCTGTTCATCGAGCTCTTGCAGCCATTGCGCGATGTGCAGGGCTATCAGTCCGCCCAGTGACCATCCCGCCAGCCGGTAGGGACCATGCGGCTGTATGGTGCGGATCTCTTCGACGTAGCGGGAGACCATGGCTGTGAGCGAGACGGCTGGGCTTGTGTTCGGTCGCAGTCCTGCGGCCTCGATGCCCCACACCTGGTAGGTGTCCTTGAGCTCGTGGGCCAGCGGCGCGTAGGCGTAGACGGTGCCACTAACGGGGTGGATCATGTACAGCGGTGTGCTGGCCGGTCCGTCGGACAGTTGGATCAGGGATCCTCCGTTGGGAGCGGAGTGTGCCGGGCCCGTCTTCACCGGTGGGGGGACCACGGTGGGCTCGGTGGGCTCGTCGAGCAGGGCCTCGTCCAGCGGGACGTCGTCGAGGCTGTGCCGGTCGCGCAGTACCGCGGCAAGCCGCGCCACAGTCGGTGCCAGGAAGATCGTGGTGACGTCGGTGTCGACCGCCAGGTCCTTGCGCAAGCTGGTGATCAGTTGCATGGCCTGGAGGGAGTTGCCGCCGAGGTCGAAGAAACTGTCGTCGACACCGACTTGCTCCAGATTCAGCAGCGTGCCGAACGTGGTCGCCAGCACCGCCTCGACGATGGTGCGTGGCGCCGCGTAAGCCGCTCGGTTGTCCGCGGTCTGCGGTGCGGGCAGCCTGCCCCGGTCGATTTTCCCGTTGGTGGTCAGCGGGAAGACATCCAGCGTCAGCACATACTGCGGCACCATGAAACCCGGCAGCCGGTCCGTCATATGCACTCGCAGGTCAGCGGGCGTCGGTGGGGTGCGGTCCGGGTCCAATGCAGCGTAGGCGACCAACTGCTGCTGCCCAGCCGGGTCCTCGTGGACCACGACCGCCGCTTGCCGCACGTCCGGGTGCTGCGCCAGCACCGCCTCGATCTCCCCCAGTTCCACCCGCAGGCCACGGATCTTCACCTGGTCGTCCAGTCGGCCGAGGAACTGGATGTTGCCGTCGGCCATCCGGCGGGCCAGGTCACCGGTCTTGTACAAACGGGTACCGGGCACGTTGCAGAACGGATTGGGGACGAATTTCTCCGCTGTCAGCTCCGGCCGGTTCAGGTAGCCGCGGGCCACCCCCGCGCCGCCGATGTGCAGCTCGCCCGCGACGCCGACCGGCATCGGCTCCAGCCAGCTGTCGAGCACGTATGCAGTGTAGTTCGGCAGCGGGCGGCCGATCGGTGGCGCGTCGGTTCCGCTGTCGGTGCACTCAAACATGGTGGCGCCGACGGTGGTCTCGGTGGGGCCGTAGCCGTTGATGAACCGCAGGCCCGGTCGCGCCCACTTGCGTACCAGCGCGGCAGAGAGCACCTCACCGCCAGCGATGACCACGCGCAGGTTGGGGAACGGCTCGTCGGCCAGCAGGTTCAATACGGCCGGCGGCAGGCACATGAAGGTGATGCGCTCGTCGCGGATCAGACGGGCGAGCCGCGGCGGGGACAGCAGCGTCTCACTACGCCCCAGGACCAGTGTCGCGCCGGACAGCAGCGCGCCAAACATGTCCAGCACAGACACATCGAAGTTCAGCGACGCAAATTGCAGCACCCGGTCGTCCGGTTTCAGCGGCCAGTGCTTGATCTCGCCGGTGGCGAAATTGACGACCTGGCGGTGCTCGACGACCACGCCTTTGGGCCGTCCCGTTGAACCGGAGGTATAGATCACGTAGGCGGCGTCGGCCGGATCGCTCGGGTAGCCGGGGTTGCTGCTGTCCAGCGTGGGCAGGTGTCCGCAATCCCGGTCGAGCGAGACGATGTGCTCGGCTGCGGCGGGCACCGAAGCGTGGCTCTGCTCGTCGGCGACCACGATCGACAGGTGCGCATCCTGCAACATGAACGCAAGCCGGTCGGGTGGGTACTCGGGGTCGAGCGAGACGTAGGCACTGCCGGCCTTGAGGATCCCCAGCAGCGCCACAACGCGGTCCACCGAGCGTTGCATGCACACGCCGACAACGACCTCCGGACCGGCCCCGAGCCCGCGCAGGCACCGCGCGACCTGGTTCGCTCGCGCATTGAGCTGCGCGTAGGTCAGTCCCTGGCCAGCGAGTTCCACGGCCATGTCCTCCGGCGTCGCCTCGACCTGCTCCTCGAACCGCTCGTGCAGGCACCGCGACGGATACGCTGCGGCGGTCTGGTTCCACTCGGCGATCTCCCGCGAGCGCTCAGCCGCGGACGACAGAGGCAGCCGGGACAGCGACCGCTTCGGATCCGCGAGAACCCCCTCCAGCAGGGTCTGGAAATGACCGAGCAGCCGGCGCACGGTGGCGCCGTCGAACAGCGCCGAGGCGTAGGACGCGCGGATACTCAGCCCATCGGCGTGTTCCACCGCGGACAGCAGTAGGTCGAACTTGGCCGAGGCACTCTCCAGTTCCTCCTGCCGCACGGTCAGGCCCGCAACTTGCAGCTCGCTGTCGTAGTCGTCGGCCAGGTTGAAGCCGACCTGGAAGACCGGGTGCCGGCTCGGGTCGCGGTGGACGCGCAGCGCGTCGACCAGCTGGGCAAACGGCAGGTCCTGGTGAGCGTATGCGTCCACAATCGTGGTGCGCACCCGCTCCAGCAACTCAAGGAAGGTCGGATCGCCGGACAGGTCGGAGCGGACCGCCAGCGTGTTGACCAGATAGCCGATGAGCGGTGTGAGTTCGGCGTGGCCGCGGTTGGCGCTGACTGTGCCCACCACTATGTCGTCCTGGCCGGTGAGACGGTGCAGCAGCACCTGGAACGCGGTCAGCAGCGTGACGAACAGCGTCATTCCCTCACTGCGGCCAATCGCCTTGATGCCTTCCAGCAGTGCGATGTCCAACGTGACCGTCTCCACGCCGCCGTCATACGTCTGCACGGCCGGACGCGGCCGGTCGGTGAGCAGGTGCAGGCTGGGTGCCCCGGCCAACTTCTCCTGCCAGTAGCCGACCAGGGCGTCCAGCACCGGGCCCTGCAGCCGCTGCTGCTCCCACAGTGCGTAGTCGGCGAATTGGACGGGCAGCTCAGGCAGGCCGGGCGTGCGGCCGGTCATGGCCGCCTCGTACAACGCGAGGAGTTCCTTGGTGAGCACTCCGAAGGACCAGCCGTCGAAGACAGTGTGGTGCACGACCACCAGCAGAGCGTGGCGGTCCTCGGCTACGCGTACCAGGGTGGTCCGAAATAGCGGCCCCGTATCGAGTACGAAGGGCCGCCCGGCCTCCTCGGCCGACAGCCGGCGCAGCGCGGCCTCGCGCTCGTGCGGGGGCAGCCCGGTCAGGTCACGCAGGGCCGGGGCCCGGCGCGTGGGAGGGTCGATTATCTGGGACGGTCGGCCGTCCACGGCCACCAGCCGGGTGCGCAGCACCTCATGCCGCTCGACGAGCGCGTCGACGGCCCGGCCCAGAGCGTCGGTATCGAGCGGGCCGGTGAGCCACAGCGCGCCGGCGATGTTGTAGGTCGGCAGTCCGGGAGCGAGCTGATCGATGAACCACAGTTGCTGCTGGCCGTATGACAGGGGGATGCGCTCGATCCCGTCCGGTCGCCGGGTGATGGCCGGGGCGTCCGCCCGGCCCTTGCGCAGGTGTGCGACGAGTGACGTGCGCTGAGAATCAGAGAGCATTGTCGGTGTTCCCATCCTTCGGTTCGTTTCGTACGGAATTGCCGTCCGGCCACGGGCCTTCGGGCATGGTGGTCAGTGCGAAAACCGGGGAGAACGCCAGCCAGGCAATCGGCAGAGCGAGTCCGGCGACACCGATCACGAGCCCGGCGCGCAGGCCGAATACGGTGCTGAGGCCGCCGCCGAGCAGCGCGCCGAGCGGGATGGTGCCGAACAGCAGCAGGCGGAAGCCGGCGTTCATCCGGCCCAGCACGCCGCGCGGTGTGACGGTCTGGCGCAAGGTGAGCGCGTTGACGTTGAACATCGCCAGCGTCAGACCATGGATGCCTAGACCGGCGGCGAGTACCACCAACGACACGGGCCGGGGCCCGCCGGGAATCAGCAGCAGGACCGGCGCGGTGCAGGCGACGAGCGTGGTCAGGCGCAGCGTGCGGCCTAGTCCGGCGAGCCGAGTGACACGGGGTGCGAGCGCCGCACCGAGCAGCGCGCCGACCGCGCCCGCACTGATGACGAAGCCGAGCTGGGACGCGGTCAGCCCCATCTGCCGGACCGCGTAGACCGCGAACAATGTGGTGACGACGTTTTCGAACAGGTTGAACGTGGCGGACTGGGTGGCAAGGTTGCGCAGGATGCGATTGCCGAACACCGCGCGCAGGCCCTCACCGATGGAAGCAGGCACCGAGGTCCGTCGGGCCGGCGTCTGGGGCTCGGGCTCACGTGTTCGAATAAGGACCAAGGTGACGGCCGCGAACAGGTACGAGGCGACGGTGACGGACAGCGTGACCGGCGCTGTGAGAACGCCTACGAGCAGCCCGGCCAGCCCAGGCCCCCCAATACCCGCGATCGAGTAGCTGATCTGTATCTTGCTGTTCGCCTCGGTGAGGTGGCGCCGGTCGACCAGGCCGGGTAGGTAGGACAGCGAGCCCACATCGAACAGGACGGTCAGCACGCCGAAGAGCAGAGCGACCACATAGAGCAGCTCCATCGACAGCAGCCCGGCTGTCGCGGCCAGCGGCACGACAGCGATAAGCGCCGCCCGCCCAAGGTTGCTGGAAATCAGCGCCGACTTGCGCCGATGCCGATCGAACCACACGCCCGCGAACAGCGACAGCATGACGTAGGGCGTGAACCGCGCGACGGTGATCAGTCCGATCTGGAACGCGCTTGCCCGCAGTGTCACCACGGCGACGAGCATCATGGCGAGCTCGCTGACCTGTGCGCCGATCAGGGACACCGTCTCCCCGCTCCAGAACTTCACGAAGTCCCGGTTGTACAGCACTCCGTCGCTTCCGCCGCGCGGCAACCCGCCGCGGTCTGTGGTGGCTGTCGCGTCACGCATGACTCGGCTTCTCCTGTGCGGTCGGCACGCCGCCGGTGGCAATGGCGCCAGCGAGCTCGTGCAGTCCGAAGGCGTCGTGTAGCGCCTGCGCCGCGCGGTCCACGTCGGTCGCGGGCACGTGGCAGGACACCCGGTTCGGCGTGCACGCGACTAGGTGGACGGTGATGCCGCTGCGTTCGAGCGCGGACAGCGCAGTGGTGATGGTCCCCGGCTGATTGCCGCCCGTCATGCTGACGACGCTCACGCTGCCCAGCTCGTCACGCACGGCGACACCGGCGTCCATTGCGCCGAGCGCGGCGACCAGCCGCACAGGCGTGGTGCCCGGAGCGGTGAACTGCACCTCGCCCTCACAGCAGATGATCGAGCCGATCGCCATGTCTCGCCGTGCCAGGGCCGCGGAAACCGCGGCCGAAGACACGCCGGTGACGGTGTAGAGCGGGTCGTGGTGCAGGTGTGCCACCCCGCAGACGCGGGCCTCCTCCAGCATCGGTTTTCCTCTGTGCACCCTCGTGCCGGCATCGCAGGTGAAGCTGGACCGCACGTGGATGTCGATGTCATGCGCCGCGGCGAGCTCGACAGCACGGGTCTGCAGCACCCTGGCCCCGGCGTCGGCAAGCTGGAGCATCTCGTAGTGGCTCAAGGAGTCCAGCTTCTGCGCGCCGGGCACCACCCTCGGGTCGGCAGTGAACACCCCCGGCACGTCGGTGAAGATGTCGCACTCGCGCAGGCCGAGGGCCGAGGCTAAGGCAACCGCCGAGGCATCGGAGCCGCCGCGGCCCAGCGTGGTGATGTCACCGTTGGCCGACACCCCCTGGAAACCGGTCACCAGGACGATCATGTCCTGCTCCAGGGCTTCGACGACACGCTCGGGACTGACCCGCTGAAGGCGGGCGTTGCCGTGCGAGTCATCGGTGTATATGCCCGCCTGAGGGCCTGTCAGCGACACCGCCCGCTCGCCGAGCTCGTGGATCGCGATCGCGGCGAGCGCGCACGACGTAGACTCGCCCACTGCCAGCAGGGCATCGAGCTCTCGTGGGTGGGGCTTGGGCGACACCTTGTGGGCAAGACTGACCAGGTCGTCGGTAGCCCCTCCCTTCGCAGAGAGCACGGCCACGACCTGCAGCCCCTGTCGCCGGGCAGCGATGAGCCGCGTGGCAACCGCGCGCAGCCGGTCCGCGTCACCGATAGAGGTACCGCCGAACTTCCACACGACCCGCCGTCCACGCCCGGCCTCGGAGCCGGTTGCGACCGGGAGATGGCCCACCGGGAACGGTGCTGGCTGGACCGAGCCGGAGGGAATCCTGGTGTCCGGTACGGCAGTCACTGCTCCCACCTGCCTTTCTGTGCTGCGGGATGGGATGTCTTTGCGAGTGCGGTGGAATAGACGAGCTCGATCCAGTTGGCGAAGAACATGCGACTGTGGCTGCGCCATCGGCAGACCGGGCGGTCCAGGTCCACGTTGGCCGGTGGCTGTACGTCGGCCAGGCCCATCGCGATATCCCGGCGGTACTCGTGCACCAGCCGGGAGGCGCCGTACTCCGGATGACCGATGTGCATGAGGACACGGTGATCGCATGACTCAGCGATCACCGTGCCCACTGGCGACGGCGCACGACCGAGCACGCGTACGCGGCCGGCCGCGACCGCCGCATCCACGGTGGACTCGTCGAATCCCGCGAATCGGCTGTGCGCCGTCCAGAAGCGGTCGTCGAGTCCCTTGCCGATCGCGTGGGGGGCAACCAGGAGATCGGTCTCGTACACCCCGGAGACTTTCTGGGGGAGCACCTGGTGGGACAGCCCGAGGACGACGTAGCCCACTGCCAGCGCCCCCCAGCACAGCCCAAGGACGGGAATTCCGCGCAGCACCGCGTGCCGCACGGTATTTGCCACCTCTCCCATGAACCGGACCTGGTCGAAGGGAAGATGTTCCACCGCGGCCCCGGTGACCACGAGCGCGTCGAGCTCACCCGCGTCCCGGAGCAGCACGTAGCGGTTGTCGATCCTGGCCCAGTCATCGTTGGCGTAGCGGCGTCCGGGCGTCTTGATCCACACGGGTTCGAATGGCTTTGCCGCCCCGAACTGCGGCAGAAGCATTCCTTCGAACTCTTCAGCGCAGGGCATCAGGTTCATGACGCCCACGCGCGGCGGCCGCTCCAACCCGGGCGGCCGGGCATGCGCCCGGCTCACTGCGGTGGTCACCGCTCCCTCTCCCCGTCCAGCTCTTCCTCGACCGACCGCAGACCGTCAGCGACAATGGCGAGCGCGGCGTCGGCAGTGCGCCGGGGCAGGTTCAGCGGCGGCAACATGCGCACCACGCAATCCTCACGCCCACCCGTTTCCAGGATCAGCCCGCGGCGCAGCACGGCGCGCTGCAGCCGGAGCGCCACCTCGGAGGAGGAGAACCCTCCGTGCCCACGCATCTCGATGCCGATCATCAGCCCGAGTCCGCGGACATCGCCGATCAGCGCCGAGGCCTCCTGCATAGCCCGCAGTTCGGTGACCAGACGCGCGCCCATGGTCTGGACGTTTGCCAGCAGGTTCTCGCGCTCCAGTACGTCGAGGAATACAACGCCGCTGGCAAAAGCCAGGTTGTTGCCGCGGAAAGTGCCGATATGAGCGCCAGGCCCCCACGTATCCAGTTTCTGGCGGTACATGATGACGGATACCGGCAGACCGAGCCCGGACAGGCCCTTTGACGCGACAATCACGTCGGGCTCGATACCGTACTGCTCGAACGCAAACCAGGTTCCGGTACGGCCGCACCCGGTCTGCACCTCGTCGATGATCAGCGGTATGTCGAGTGCTTTGGCCTCGGCCGCTATCGCACGGACGAACTCGGCCCGAGCTGGGATGACACCCCCTTCCCCCTGCACAAGCTCCATGACGATGCCCGCGGGCTTCGGCACCCCGCCGTGTGTGTCCCGCAGGGTATTCACCAGCAGCTGCGCGCACCTCGTTTCGCAGCTGTCCGGTGCCAGGCTCAGCGGGCACCGGTGACAATAGGAGAAGGGCGCGAAATGCACGCCCGGCAGGAGATTGTGCAGCCCTTCCTTGGGATGGTTCTCCGAAGTCAGCGACATGGCGCCCTGGGTGGAGCCGTGGTAGGAACCCTGAAACGCGATCACACCGCCGCGTCCGGTGGCCTTTTTGCACAGCTTGATCGCCGCTTCCACCCCGTCGCCGCCCGTGGGCCCACAGAAGTGGATCTTCATGTCGTCCCGCAAGTCGGCCGGGAGCATGCCGAGCTGCCTGCGCTTGAACTCCTCCCGGGCCGGGGTCGGGAAATCCAGACCGTGGGTGAGCCTGGTCAACTGGTTCCGCACGGCGGCGGTCAGCTCGGGATGGTTATGCCCGAGAGCGAGCACGCCCGCTCCGGACAGAAAATCGATGTAGACCCGGCCGTCCATGTCGGTGATACGGGAGCCGGAAGCCTCGGCGATCGCCACCGGCAGCTTGCGCGGGTAGGTGCGCGCGCTGGACTCGTTGTTTTCCTGACTGGCAAGCAGGGCTTGGCCCTTGGGGCCGGGCAGGGACAGATCCTGCTCAATGGGGCGGCCGGCCGCGTCCACCGTAGTCATTCGTGGTTCCTCCTCAGCGCGTGGTGAAGACATCGGAAGGTGCTTCGGCATTGACGTGCTCGGCGAGGCTGCGGCGCAGGCTCTGTACGATCGTCTGTGAGCGCAGGGCGAGCAGGCTGAACGAGCCCGCGTCGCCGAGACCGTGCGTGGTCTCGCACAGGCCGTTGATGTAGATCGGCGGCACACCGCGGGCGCTGGAGTCGGCCTCGACGCGGTAGTCGAACCCGACGGACAGGCCCGTCTGGTCGTCGACCCGCAGGATGCCGGCGAGGTCGGCGAGCAGCGGCGGCAGTTGTTCGTGCCGTTCGTGCACCCCCAGGTCGCGATAGCCGGTGGCTAGGATCACCCGGTCGGCGACGAGCAGGTCGTGTTCCCCGGTGATCCGTTCCGTCATTTCCAGGGTGATGCGCTCGTCGGCCAGGTCGGTGCGGTCGATCCGGCGGTTGGTGCGTATGCTCAGCCGGGTGCGTCCGTCGAGCTCGTCCTCATAGAGCCGCATGTAGAGAGCGTCGATGACGTCGCGGTCGGCGGAGGAATAGTTGGTCGGGCGCAGTTGGCTGCGCAGACGGTCCTTGCCCTTGGCTGAAGCCCGGTAGTAGTAGGAGGTGAATTCCGGGAAGTACACTTCCTCCGAGAACGGGCTGGTGTCCTTGAGTCGGTAGCCGTAACCCGACATCACATTCACGATGTTCGCTTGGGGCAGCCTTGCGATCAGGTCCAGCACCACCTCGGCGGAACTCTGACTGGAGCCGACCACAGCGATGGTCCCTGTGTAGTCGCTGCCCAGATCACCGACTCCCGGGATGTACTCCGACGTGTGCACGACGTGCGGAACGCCCAGATGCGCGAAGGTCGGCGGGATGTTGGGGGTGCGGCCGGGCGCAACAACAACTGCCCTGGCACGGAACGCGCTACCGTCGCTGGTCCGCGCCTCGATCACCTTGTGCCGGCCTCCCTCGCCGACCTCACGGATTCCGACGACCTCGCGGGCGTATTCGACATCAGCCGGTACATGCTCGGCAACCCACTGGACGTACTGGGCGTATTCCTTGCGCAGGGGAAAGGGGGCCGGCATGTTTAGATACCTGAACAGCCTGCCGTGCTCGTGCAAGTAGTTGATGAAGGTGTAGCGGCTACGAGGGTTGCGTGGTGTGACCAGGTCCCGTACGGGGTGGTTCTGGATATCTGCTCCGTCCAGCAGCATTGAAGGCTGCCAGCATGCATTCTTCGATTTCTCGAGAAACTTCACACGAGAACTGGGCCACAGCTCGTCAAGTGCAACCGCGAGCGCGATATTTGCTGGCCCGAATCCCACACCGAGCACATCCAACATGCGATATTTTCCTTTCTGACCGAGTGGGGTGAGCGGTGCCGGCCGATCTCATGCACAAGTCGGCCGGCACCGCTCACCCCACCATCGCCTTTTAGGAATTGCTGCGTTGTTCCTGCGGTGTCTCCGCACCGTCGACTGCTCCTGCCAGAGGGCGCGGGATCACGCTGCGGGAATCTGATTGCGATCTAGACTGCACGCTGCGATAGCAAGCGTCCGGGCACGCTCGCCGATCGACAGGAGGCCGATACGCACCTGATGGCGCGCCAACACATCAGCCGCCGACCCGTCATTGGCAGGTCAGCGGCTGATGTGGATAGAATTACTGTGGTTTCGCCTGCAGTTGAGTGATCCCCATATCGGGCACCCGACCGCTTGCCGTCACTTGTGGAAGGGTCGAACAAGACCCGGGCCGCTTGCGCGCGTGGAAACCAGGAGCGCAGGGACCTACCGGGTGGCGCACCGGGGTACTGCGAGGTGTAGCCAGGCGATTTTGGACACACTGGTACGCGGGAAAGCGTGACACATAGCAGGCGGCTCGTCCACTCCGACATGCCGTGACCTACGTCACATGCATGCATACGCAGAAATCGGCTGGCTTCACGGCGATACCTGCGTGGCGAGCGTCTGCCCAGTGGCATGCGGCCGCGCCGCGCCTGGATACGGAACGTCAGCCCAGCCCGTTGCGGCTGCCTGCACTGCGCTCGGTCTCGTTTGGCGGCTCGTCCACGATCGTCATCAGCTCGGCGAGGTCGTACATGGCGCGGGTGGGCGTGCCGTAACGCGTCACCTTCCCCCGCTTCGCCCATTGCCGAATCGTCGCTTCGGGAATTCCCAGAGCCTGGGCCGCCAGGCGGGTGGGCACCCGGCGCAGTCGCGGGGACACGGTCACGGGCTCACCCCCCAAGGCGTCGGCTGAGCTGCACCCACTCGTGCATCTGCCAGGTGTGCCCGGCAGCGCATTCCACAGGCCGACGGCGCTGCCCCTGCGCATACCCCAGAGCAATGGTGATGACTCCGCTGCACCCTGGTTCCACGCAGTTGCCCAGCCGGCGGGGTGCGGGCGGCAGTTCTTCGAGGACGTGCCGTGCAGCGCGGACCAGTTCGGTGATCTCCTTGGCCAGGTCTGCCGCTGCGGCATGGGCGCTGAGCCAGTCAAGGTGGGTCACCAGGAAACGGCTCAGCTCGCTGGCGGTCCTTGCGGGGCGGGCGTGCAGACCGCGCTCGTCAACGACCATGGCGGCCCAGGTAGCGAGCACGCCCAGAATGTTGTCGCGCACGGTCATGGCGGCGTCGTTCAATGCGATACCGATCCGTCGGCTGCCCGAGACACGGGGCGACAGATAGGCGGTGGAGTGCTCCGCCAGGCTGCGCGCGCACTCCTCGTACAGTCCTGGCAGCTCCCGCAGGCACTCCCTGAGGGCGCGGCGGCACGGCTGGCACATCTGGGTGCCGCCATCCCGCGGCTGCGGCCCCGGTGCCCCGGGGGTCCGCGGGGTACCGGGGCGGCGGCGTGCGGCTGCTGAACACCGGCATGTTTCCTTCACGAGCGGCACCTCAGAGACACGAGACACTGATACGTCAGGCATGGCAGAGCATCTCCAGAGGTCAGCCATGGTGGGACAGAGGGCGCCGTGCTCCCTGCCGGGGCAATGTCAATGGCCGGGGGTAGAGGGTGCGGACCTGGTCCAGAGCCCAGCGCATGCGGGCTACGGCAGTCTCCGGGCACTCGCCGTAGGCACCGGCAAGGGTGACAGCGCAGGCGTGAGTGGTTCCATGCAGGCGGATGGTCTGTGCAACGGCTGCAGCGATCTGAGGCCTTGTTGGCAAGGAACCTGTCGGCAGGTCGCTGCAGAACAACGCCTCCGCCCGGGCAGCTGTCAGCAGATCGGTCGGGTCGGTCATGGTGGATCCTGTCTTGTCTGGGGTCGGGTGTCGTACCGGTTCCAGGGCGTGCACAGGGAGGGAACACCGTGGAATGGGACGGCACCGCGTGATTCACCCCCGACTCGGCGATCCGCCTGAGGTGGTTCGGGGCGTAGCGTCAGTAAGGCATGGTGTTTGTTGTTCTGTGCTTGTAGAGACTGCGTGTACGGACGAGGCACAAGCACACGGTTCTGACTGACAATTGGTGTAACTGTCTTTTTCAGAGGCTTGGCCGCATTCCGGCAGTCCGCTGCGGTTTTGCGGTCGCGGCCACCGGCGATGGTGAGAGGAATGCCGGACTTGGTTGTCCCGGGTCTTGCCCGGACTTATGCTGACGCTAAGTGCACCGCGCCCTACCGCTCGGTTGGAGCGTCGGAGATGGTGGTAGCCGGGGAAGCGAACAACCTCCCCGTACCGCTGACGACTTTCGTCGGCCGTCGACGGGAAGCCTCTGAGGTGTGCGCCCGTTTGGAGCGGACCCGGTTGGTCACGCTGACCGGCGCTGGCGGGGCCGGCAAGAGCCGCCTCGCCCTCGAGGTGGCCGCGACCAGGAAGACCCGCCACCGGGACGGGGTATGGCTCGTCGAACTGGCGGGGCTGGCCGAGCCGCTTTTGGTTGCCCACACCGTCGCGGGGGTCCTCGATGTGCCGGAGCAGGCCGGGAGAGCGCTCCCGGCGGTCTTGACGGAGTCGCTCCACGAGGCCGACATGCTGCTCCTCCTGGACAGCTGCGAACATCTCCTGGAACCGGTCGCGCAGCTCGTACTTCCGCTCTTGGCGGCCTGTCGTCATCTCCGCGTGCTGACTACGAGCAGGGAGCGCCTCGGCATTCCGGGGGAAACCCTCTGGCCGGTCTCCGGGCTCGGCACTCCCCCAGAACGTATCGCCGAGGCCAGCGTCACGGATTTCGACGCGGTGCGCCTGTTCCTGGACCGGGCCGCGGCGGTCGATCCCGGCTTCCAGCTCACAGTGTCGAACGCTGCGGCGGTGGCCGAGATCTGCCGGAGGCTGGACGGACTGCCGCTGGCCATCGAGCTCGCCGCGGCCCGAATCAACGCCCTTGGGGCCGAGCAGATCAGGCGGCGGCTGGATGACCGCTTCCGCCTACTGGCGCTGGAAAGCCGAGATCCCCTACCTCACCATCGGACCTTGCACAGTGTGGTCGAGTGGAGCTATGACCTGCTCAGCGAGCCCGAGCAGGTGCTGTTCGAGCGGCTCGCGGTGTTCGCGGGCGCTTTCACGATGGAGGCCGCCGAGGCCGTGGCCACCGAACAGGACGGCACAGCGGACTTCGGGGATCTGCTTCTGAGGCTGGTCGACAAGTCACTGGTGACGGTCGCCTCGGTGAACGACTCACCACGCTACCGGCTGCTGGAGACCCTGCGAGCCTACGGACTTGAACGGCTGCGGTGGCAGGGAGGGGGCGAGGCACTGTCCGCGCAGCACGCCACGTATTTTCTGGATCTCGCCGAACAGGCATGGGAATGTTTACGAGGCCCGCAACAAGCAGTGTGGCTGGATCGCTTGGAGGCCGAGCACGACGATCTCAGGGCTGCACTTGAGTGGCTCCTGGCATCTTCCGACGTCGGTGGCGCAATGCGATTGGCTGGTGCTCTGGGGTCCTTCTGGGATGTGCACGGCCACTACACAGAAGGACGCGTCTGGCTGGAGCGGGCCCTGGATGCAGACTCCGGCGCCTCTGCCAGGGGGCGAGTGCGGGCACTGTATGGGCTGGGACTCCTCGCGTTGGGCCAAGGAGACGTCTACCGCGCGAGGCGAGCCTGCGTCGAGGCCGCACGCCTGGCGCAGCGGGACGGTGATCTGCAAGGACTGGCCCACTCCTTGCACTACCTCGGATTCGGCGCTCTTTTAGACGGGGACCTTGACGGTGCAGTGGGAATCCTGAGGGATTCGCTGGATGCGGCCGGGAAATCGGGGGATTCGTGGCTGGTGGGCTGGTCCTATATATTTTTGGCCACTGTGGAATCCGCCCGCGGCGCCTTCGCACAGGCCAGCAGCCACGGAAACACTGCGTTCAGGCTGCTTCGCGAAGTCGGTGAACCAAAGAGTGTCGCATGGGCCGCACTCCATCTTGGGGGCGCTGCTTGGGGCCTCGGTGATATCGAGGAAGCCCGTACCCGTACCGGTGAGGCACTGCGCCGTTTCCGGGTACTCAATGCGCGTTGGGGGTTGGCCGAGGTCTTCCAGGTCACCGGTCTGCTGGCCGGAGCCAGCAGACGCTGGGAGCAGGCTGCGGCCCTCTTGGGGACATCGGAGAAAGTCCGGAAGGAGTGTGGGGTTGCGTCGCTGTCTTTTCTCGAAGAATGGCGAGCAGCTGGTATCGCTGAAGGACGGGCGGCCGTCGGGCCCCAGCGCTTCGACATGGCATACGAGCACGGTCGGCGATGGTCACTCGAAGCAGCCGTGCTGGCCGCCTCGGAGGAGCTCGGTATCCCTCTGCCCGAATCACCTTCCTCCCCAGCCGTGGCCGATGCCGGCAAAGAGCCCGCACCGGCACCGGAGCAGGCCATGCTCCGGAAGGAAGGCGAGTACTGGGCCATCACCCGCGGCGGCCAAGCCTTCCATCTGAAGCACACGGTGGGGTTGAGCTATTTGGCCCGGCTGCTCAGAGAGCCGGAGCGGGAGTTCCTGGCCCTCGACCTGGTTACTGCCGACGCGGTGGGGCACCGCCGCGGCCCTGCGGCATCCCCTGTCGGCGTGGAGGACCGATTGCACCCCGGTCCGGGTGATGCCGGCCCGGTTCTGGACGCCCGGGCCAAGGCGGAATACCGCCGTCGGCTTCGGGAGCTTGCCGAAGAACTCGAAGAGGCCGAACAGTGGCACGACACCGGTCGGGCCGAGCGCGCCCGGACCGAGATTGATGCTGTGACCGATCAGCTCGTTGGCGCCGTCGGGCTCGGCGGTCGCGACCGCAAGGCCGCGTCCGACAGTGAGCGGGCTCGGCTGAACGTGACCAAGGCTTTGAAGTCGGCGGTGAAGCGGATCGCCGGGCAGGACCCGGTACTGGGGCGGCATCTGGAGCGCAGCGTACGGACAGGAACGTACTGCTGCTACGCCCCGGACCCCGTCACCCGGATCGCCTGGCGCTGGTAAAACCCCACCGTGTCGGCGTCGTTGCAGGGTTCGGCAGAGTCGGGCGAGGCGGTGGGCCTCCGCGGTGGGAGCGCCTGCGCTGACGGTGTCTCGTCGTTATGGGCCGCCCGTGATCCCGTTCGCTTCCCGCCAGACGCGGGCCAGCGAGCGGGCGATCGGGGTGATGACGTGCGGGTCGTTCCAGTACCACCAGTGCGCCACCGGAGTCCACCCCGCCCACCAGGGGGCCACGGATACCTCGCGGTCCCCGGTCACCTGCTGCTGGTACGCATCGGACAGCGGGCGCAGCGGGTAGGCAATCGGGTCGTCGGGATCCTGGAAGTTGGTCCACTCGTGGTGCATTCCCGGGTGGTGCTTGTGCAGCTTGGGTGCCGGCATCGTAAGGGGGGTTCCGAAGTCGGGCAGGGACATGGTCCAGAGCCCCAGGGGGCATCCCAACGTGTAGAGCAGTGCCAGCGTCTCCCCGCGCTCCAGCGGCGTCTGGCGCATGCAGTCCATCACGGAGGGGGCGACAAGGTTCCGTCCCCCGTTGGCGTACTGGACCTGGAGGTCGTAAAAGTAGTTGCTGGCGACCACGGTGCCCAGGCTGTGCGCGACAACGCACAGCGGCGCATCATTGCCCGACTCGTCGGCCAGCTCATGCAGCGTCCGGGCGACATAGCCGTGCACCTCGTCGTAGAGGCTCCGGTCCCCCCGGGTGATCTGGTACGCGATGGCATCGCCCACGAAATGGGTGACGGCCCACCGGAGCACCGCATAGTTCGGCCGGGACACCCACGGCAGCCGCCGCCATCCGATGGTCACCAGGAATGGCCAGATGGCGTCCGCCCTGCCTGCGTTGAGCCGCGTCGACCAGGAGTCGAGCAGACGGAAGAGGCTGCGGGACGGTGGTCCGAAGCTCCGCTCATGCAGCCTGTCCTCGATCTCCTGGAGCGCCGGCGCCCAGTGGGCCGGCCGGATGACCAGCGCGTCGTCGGCATCGATGCCGACATGGCGGGTGAATGCGCGCTTCAACAGCCTCGTCGCCGTGACGGCGAACGAAGGGTCGCTGATTTCCGTGCCGTGAATGAACGTCACGGCCACACGGCGGCTGCTCACAGGGGCCCCCAGGGAAGAATGGGCCGGGCGTAGACGTCCCAGAGTCTGTTGAGGAACAGGGCTCCGTAGCGCGCGAACACGGCGGGCTTGGCAGCCAGAGGACCACCGGCCCGGAACGTCGTCAGCCCCCACAAGAAATCCAGCAGGTGGAGGGAGATGATGCCGGAGGCCACGACCTTCGCGCTGCCGTCTTCAGCGGGTTGCACTGTGCCGTCCAGCACCCTGGTGTACAGCGTGGTCGTGTCGCTCCAGAGGTACTTCCAGGAGTTGTCCACCACGACTTTTCTGCTCGCGAGCGTGTAGGGCCGGTGCTGCGGATCGTGGAGGTGCAGAAAGTAGCGTATCTGCTGGCTCTCGGGCCGGCCCGTGTCCACGAACAGGTTGAAGGTGCCGTCGTCCACGGTCAGCATGCCGCCCAGGGCTTCACACTCGATATGTCCCGTCACTGTCGCCTCGTGCTGAGGTGAGGTGACGAACATGTCGATGTCGTCGATGGAAATCTTCAGGCGCGCCGTCAGCCGGGTGTTCTTATCGTGTCCCTTGCGGTACCCGTCGTCGTAATCGGATTCGTCGAACCCGATGAAGCCCTTGATGGCTTCCTTGAAGGAGAGCGAACGGGGCTCCCGGTCTTCTGCGGGTACGGCGTCGGGCGGGCCCGCAGGGAGGCGGAGCGATATGCCTTCCGCGGCGCACCACTCCCGTGCCGCCTCCACTCCTCGGTTCACCGCTTCGTGCAGCCGGTCCGTACCCAGGTTGAACAGATAGTTGACGGGTACCTCGCCGCGAAGGATCTTCAGCTCGATCGGCCTGCCGAATTCCCCCGGCCGACCGGCCTTGATGGCCGCGTTGTTCTCTTCGATCCGGCGCACGATGCGGCGGAAGTGACCGTTGGCGGCGATCTCTATGGTCTGGAAGTAGATGTTGGGGAGACCGGGGTGCCACTCGCCCCGCTCGCTCACCGTCCAGATCACCCAGATCTCATCGGCGCCACGGCGGACGGCCTCTTCGAGATTGCCGTCCGTGAGGTAGACGGCATCCACGTAAGTGTGTCCCTCGACTTTGACCGGCGGGAACCACATCGGCAGAGAGACGCTGGCGACCAGCAGGTCTTCCGACATGTGCCGGGGTTCGACGATGTCGATCGTGTGCGTGCCAGCATCGCAGACGTTGAAAGTGGCCTCCCGGTCCGTGGCTCGGATCTTCGGCCAGTTCAGGCCCCACCGCGGGAAGACCTTGGAACGGTATCGGTCCAGGCTGAACAGTGCCTCGCCCCGCAGCAGCGCGCCGAGGTTGACGTCGACGCCGTGCAGGGGGTTGGTATGCCGCCAAGCATCAGCGATTTGAGTGCCTGTCATGCCCTGGCAGTACATGGCCAGGTTGAAATTGCCGCCGCTCGCGCCGTCGACGTGGTCGAACTGCAGGCCTGCCTCATCCAGCCAGACCTGGAGAACACCGGCCTGGAACGCGACCTTCATTCCGCCGCCCGCCAGCACGAGCGAGCGTTTCTTGGCGTTCATGACCGGTCCCCCGTCCGTGTGCCCGGGCGCGTGAGCGGGGCGGGCGCGTACACCCGCCACAGACCGTCGAGTACGAAGGTGCCGAACCTCACCAGGGTGCGGGCCTGCCCCAGCGGATCGCGGGCTGCGCCCCGGAGGCTGGTCAGGGAGTGGATGAGGTCGAGGCCGTGGATAGAGGCGACACCCGCGCCGACGGTCCGGGTTTGGGGGTGGGTGGCATCTCTTACGTCCCTTGTGGGGTGCTTGGCTTCGACGTGCCCGGCCAGGATGCGGAAGGGGCGCGTGGTCGCGTCGTGCCATAGGCCAAGGAGCGGGCCCCTGCGGATCTCACGCCAGGCGACCAGGGTCAGCGGATAGCCGACCGCGTCCGTGAAGAACAGCCGGTAGCGCACTCCGAGTGCGCCGTTCTGATCCAGGTTCACCAGCAAGTTCACTGTGCCGCCCGCAACGGGGAGGCGTCCGCCGAGCGCGTCGCAGTGCACCCGGCCGGACGCCCGGCATGCATGCTGCGGGTCGGCCACCATGCCGTCGACATCGTCCAGCTCCACCCGGAGATGCACGGCGAAGGTCGTGCCGTCCGCCCTGCCCTGTGCCGCGCCCTGCTCCGGGTCGGTCGCGTCGAAGGCGAAGTGCCCCTTCAGGTCCTCGCCGAGGGTCACCCCCTTTCCCGCCGGGGCCTCGCCGTCCGTGTCGGCATCGCGGTAATGGTGGGCGGTCGCGGCGCCGCGACCGGTGCGCGGGGGTAGTTCCTTGGTGCGCCCCTCGAGGATCGCGGTTGCGGCCCAGTCGGCGAACGCTGCAATCGTCAGGGCAGGGTTTGTACCGACGGGCCCGGGCATCGCGGCACCGTCGACGACGAAGAGCCCCGGGTAGCCGAATACTTCGCCGCGGGAATCGATGACCCCGTCGGCCGGCGAGTGGCCCATGGGGGCCCCGCCGAGCGGATGTACGGTCACGACACGGTCGAGCCACGACAACGGATTGGGACGGAAGCTGCCCCCGAACTCCTTGGCAAGCCGCTCCATGGTGGCACCCACCCGGTCGAAGTAGGTGCGCGACGTCCGTATCCTCCAGTCGACATCCAGCCAGTGCCCACGCAGCCTCATCACGCCGTCCGGAACGTCCCTGCCGATACCCAGCAAGGCGGTGGCGCCCGCCGAGCTGCGGCCAGAGCCCAAGAACTTGGACACCCGCTCCGCGATCTGCGTCTTCGGGTCACTGGTCAGTCGTGCCCGGGCCCAGGCACGTGCGGTATCGAGCACCCGGTCGGCCAGCCCCAGAGCGTCGAAACTCTCCACCAGCCAGTCTCCGAAGGCCGGATAGCCCGCGTCCTCCACGTAGTACCCGCGGCCGTTGCCACCATCGAGGCGGTCCGGCACCCGGATCGCGCTGGTGATGACGGGTGCGGCGGAGCTGCCCAGGTGCCGTGGCCGGCCCTGCTGATCGCGAGCACCGAACACGAAGCCGAGCAGATCGCCGTTGCCGCAGAAACGGTGCCCGAGCAGCGGGCTCAGTCCGGGCAGGGCGGCCCGGTTGCGCAGCAGGAGATACGTCGTTCCGAACGTGCCGGCGGCCAGCACCAGCCGGTTGCAGGTGAGGGTCATGAGCGGGAGCGATTTGGTGTCGAACGGCCCGGTGTCATGCGCCCGGCGGTGTTCGACGTATCGGACACTCCAGCCCGACGGTGTGGGTTCGAACGACCGGACCTCACATTGTGGGCGAATGTCGGCGCCATAATGCTGAGCGGCGGACAGGTAGGTGTGATCGAGCGTGTTCTTGCTGCCGCTCTGACAGCCAATGTCGCACTCGCCGCACAGTCGGCAGGTAGTGCGCTGAAGGCCATGGATGTTGCCATAGTGCGGCTCGGGGAGGACGAGGCCCGGGGCAGTGTGGCCGGATGCGGAGAACGATACGGCCAGCGGCGGCCGCTGGTATTCGAGGCCGAGACGCTCCGCCGCCTCCCACATCGCGGCGGTCTTGCCCGAGCCTGCGTACTCCGGGTGCTCGAACGGGAACCGTTGGGCGCCGAGCATCTGCTGGACTTCTTTGTAGTGCGGGTCCAGATCAGCGCGGGTCACTGGCCACGGCTGGTTCCGGCCGGTGCCGGGGTCTTCGGTGACGAACCACTTCTCGTCCATGGGCAACAGCACGTTCGCGTAGATGAGCGAGCCGCCGCCCAGCCCGCTGGCGACGACGCCGGCCAGCCCGCGGAAGGACCACACGTCGAACAGCCCGAGCAGTCCGTCGCTCGGGTTCCACAACGCCCTGGTCAACTCATGAGGAGCCCGGGGGAACGCGCCCGGGCGGTAGGCCCGTCCACGTTCGAGTACCACGACCTGCTGGTTTGCCTGAGCCAGCCGGAAGGCGGCGACTGATCCGCCGAAGCCGGAACCGACGACCACGGTGTCAACGTGCTCCGCAGGGACTTGCGCCATCGTTACCACCCCGCCTTACGCAGGAGGCGACCCCAATGGCCGCTGACGCGGGCATCACCTGTGCTGTCCGGTATCCAGGAAGGTCAGCCCTTCTTGCTCCGGGCATCTCATCGCGCGCCCAGCGTGATGGGGACCCAGGAAGGCGTCAAGACATGTGGCACGACCGGTCACTCTCAATTCAGCAAGCCGAAGCGCCCATGGATACTGAACCGAACTTCCCTGGACGTGCTCATTACGACTTTCTTCCTGGAATGCCGCACGCATGGTCGTGTTATTCGTGTACGTGGCCGTAAGCACCGCAGGGAGGGCAGGTGTTGAGCTGCCTCCCCGCGGTACCTCGTCACCGCCGCCCAACGCTCCACCCCGTAGTCGGCCAACTCGGCTCGGAGGACTGCCAGGCCATGCTCTTCGTTGGCGGGCACGGCATCATGTGGGACACAAGCGGGCAGGTGGTGGGCGGCGTGTGCCACGGCCCTCGGCCTGGTCAACGTCCGGCTCGGCGACGGCAACCACCTGGTCGACGGCAAGCTGGTGGAGCACGGTTCACGATGGGGCCGTCCGTCATGTGGGCGATACCCACGGGTGTTTCACCATCGCCAGACGATCCGGGTGGCGGGGTCGGGCGCATAGCAGCAGTACGTACCGGTCCGCACGCTACGCTCCAGGTGCTGGCCCAGCACGGCGTCTTGCCGGGTGATCCGCTTGACTGTCCGCTTGAGGGTCTTGGTCACGTTGAGGCGGGCCGCTCGCTGTCCAAGGCCGCTTTGCGCTCCCGTCCGCCCAGGCGACCGCGCCGGCGAGCTGGTCGGTCAGGGCGTCGAACTCGGCCCGCGCGTAGCGCCCTGCCGCTTCGGCCGCCCCATGCCGGGCAACACCATCGCCGTCCTGGACTCGGGAAACCGCCCGCTGCCCAAGGGGCAGCGCGGGCGCGTGGCGATTGCCAGCTATCAGCTCAGGGACGCCTACGCCATCGCCGAGCCGGACTTCCTCACCCACGACTACGGCGGCCGGACCCAACGATTCCTGCTCACCGGTGACAGCGGCTTCATCGACCAGGCCGGGCGGCCGATCAGCCTGTGCTGGGTCGCTCCGGGGCGGTCCCGCGCTGTGATAGGTGTGAGCAGGCGTGGCCTGTGAGTGCTGTACGAAGCAGTCGAGGCGACAACATCCATGAGTACCGGCTTGGTGGCCCAGATGTTCACTGGCTCACGCACTCAGGTGAGAAGCCACTGGTGCCTTCGCGCAGTGGTGGTTAGCCTCTCGCTCCATGGACTGGCTTCCGGCTGACTTCATTCATCCCGCTTGCGTGCCGGTGTCCGCTGGTTACCACCTGCGTCCCATCTCCGGTACCGACACGGAGCTTGATTACCCGGCCGTGATGGGTTCGCGAGAGCGGCTGTGGGCCATCTACGGCGAGGCATGGGGGTGGCCTCCCGCCACGATGACGTACGAACAGGACCGCGAGGACCTACTGCATCACGAACAGGAAATGGCAGAGCACAAGTCCTTCAACTACGCGCTGTTGGACAATGCTGGGACTGCCCTGCTCGGGTGTGTGTACATCGATCCCCCACAGAAGACTGGCGCAGAGATGCCGAGATCTCCTGGTGGGTGGTGAACGAAACGATCGGCACCGACCTTGAAGAGGCGATCAACGTACTCGTGCCGCAATGGATCGGCGAAGCCTGGCCCTTTAAAAAACCGCGCTACATCGGCCGCGATCTCACTTGGAAGGAGTGGCTCGCCCTCCCTGACATCCCCACAAGGCACGCGGGCGGTGATGACAGCTTCGCTCAAGATGACCCCAGCAGACACGGGCCACCGATGACATAACCACGTCCCAGTCGGCAGGCGGCGCGCTTTGACCACCATGCTGGGCCGAAGAAAGAGTTCAGCGCCCAGGGCTCTGACCTTGACACTGAACTCTAATTGGCGCAGCTCAATGCGACGGGCTGCGCACTGATCTGTTCAGCGCGCAGCCCCTCTACGTACTGTGCCACCAACCGTCACCACACCTGTCCGGCAGCCGGTCCTGCTGGCTTGTGGCAGCAGTTACGTCGTCCGAGCGGGCCGATGCATCCATCCTCCTCCGAGGAGACTCGTGCCATTGTCGCGCCAACGCTAGTGGACTGCCCGGTTTGCCATGAACATGGCATATCAGCGGGGCAGGTAGAAGGGCGAAGGGCTCTGTGGGACTTCGGGGTTAGGCAGCGGCGGGTTGGGGACCTTTACCCGGCGGGGCGGCCGAGGCTCGGGGCAACCGTGTGCAGTCATGCTCAGAACACCTACACCTGCGGCTAGCGATATTCCGGTACGCCGTAAAAATGAACGGCGAGTCATGGGCTCTCTATCAGTGTGATTCATCCCCGCCCCTTCGGTGCGAACCGTGAACATACGACTGTGCCACAGAAAACCATACGGCCGTCAATACGGTTTTTACGGCCCGATGGTTCGCGCTCACACTGCACGGGTGATGAGGCTCCGTTATCTCAAGTGCCTGAGTGCAGTCCCTTGAGGTAATAGAGGTATGTGCGTTCCACAGGTAAAGGATTGCTGGGCGCCGGGTGACCCGCCGGAGTTGTCCCGCCAGCCACCCCCTTAGCGGCTGGCGAGGGTTTCACGAGGCCAGAGAGAACAACACGGGCACCGGGGCGGTGTCGGCGCGACGATCGATGGGGTCGAGCAACGGCCAGATCAGTAGCACGCTCATGCCCGCGCCGGATTCGCCGAGAATCATGCGCTCGTTGCGCTCCGCGAGTCCTGCCCCGACCATCGTCGGCATGACGTCCTGAACCATCGCCTCGGAACGCTTCGACTCCACCGCCGGGAGGGCACTCTGGAGGGCCCTACTGCACCCGGATCAGCGACCGTTGGTACCAACACGAGCACAGCCTGCCCAGAAACGACTCAGAGGAACTGGAGAAGGAGATCGTCACGACGACCGGCGCCGAGTTCGGCCGGCCTCGGGCATCCTGCGCGTTGCGCGGTATGGCGGTAGGGCCGTGGGCTGCGCGGGGATGCATCTACTGGAGCCGGGCACGGCAGATTGAAGCGAGTTTTTCTGCTCAAAGAGGTGCGCGGTAAGAGAGGGTGCGGACCTGCTCCTTCAAGCTGCTGAGATGACAGCAATGAGACTTGGTGCCTGGCGGCTGGTGCTGGATACCCGACCGACCTGGTGGAGGCGCAGGATCTCTATGTACGGCATGGCTTTGTGCAGATTCCCGCGTACCACGAATTCCCATTCTCTGACGTGTGGAACGAAGGGCGGTTGACGCACGCGTAGTGCTCACGGTACCCAAAGGCTAGTCGCACGGGCACCTCGTATTGAGGTACGCGCCTCATCGACGTTCCGCCCACCAAGAACCCAGGAACGTTCAGGAGCAGACGGTGGACGTTCTCACCCATCTCCTGCCGCCCGGCTCTGCTGTCAGCCGCGCACGAAGGACCTCCGGGTACCGGGCGGTGGGATCGCGACGATGGCGGGCGTCACGGGGAGCGGACTCGTCGACGTCGCTGGCTTACCCGATGGTGCGCGTGAGACGGTGCAAGGGAGGAGGGGTTGATGCTTGCTGAGTATGTCAGGGCAACTGCCCGGCCGTGCCAGGACGTCGTTAGGGCATGACACCACCGACTTCCGAGCCATCCCCGGCTCCTCCGGACTGGCCGCACTGCGGGCACGGCGCAGTTCGCGCAGCGGACCCCGTCGGCTGTCGCGGCGCCCAGGTCCCTGGGCAGACCGCATGTCTGGCGCATCTGGGCGGCGCCGACCGCGCCGCCTACCTGGCCGCCTTGTCGCCCGGCGCCGACATCGATCATCGCGGTACACCCTTCACCGGTGAACTGCTCAATGAGCTTCTTGCCGCACTCACCGACGCCGGGACAGGCGTGGTGTCCTTGGGCGATGCTCTTTTCGAGCAGGCGGCGTTCCGGGACGATGCTGTCTTCAACGATGCGGAGTTCCGCGGTCGCGCTCATTTCGACGGAGCAAGATTCGACGCGCAAGCTTCCTTCGCACAAACGACATTCGCCAGGGGCGCCTGGTTCACCGAAGCCGAGTTCGGCGACCGTGCCTGGTTCACCGAGATCGAGTTCCGCGCCATGACGTGGTTCAACCAGGCAGAGTTCCATGACGAGGTGTGGTTCAACGCGACCAAGTTCCACGACTACACAGGGTTCCACGGGACCCAGTTTCGCGGTGACGCGGTGTTCTTTCTGGCGAAGTTCGAGCGCGCCGTGCTGGTGGGGCCGCTGGCGTGCACTGGAAAGATCAACTTCGATCAGGCGGAGTTCAACGCTGCGGTGACCATCGAGGCATCAGCGGCTGTGGTGAGCTGCTGGCGGACGCGTTGGGCCTCCCCCGCCACCCTGCGGCTCCGGCACGCCGAGGTGGATCTGAGCGATGCGGTGCTCGAATACCCCGTGAGCGTCGCCGGCCGCGCCCGGCCCTTCCTCGTCAACGGTCAGGACATGGCCGAAACCGGGCTGCGGGATGCGCGCGTGCGTGTCGTGTCGCTGCGCGGTGTCGATGCGGCGCACCTGGTGCTCACCGACATCGATCTGACCGCGTGCCTGTTCGCCGGAACCATCCACCTGGACCAGATCCGGTTGGAAGGGCAGTACGCCCTGGCTACCGCGCCCTTGGGCCTGCGCCGGCGCGGGCTGTGGCCGGTGCGCTGGACCCCGCGTCGGATGCTGGCCGAGGAGCATCACTGGCGTCACGCCCGTGCTGCAGGCTCAAGTGGCTGGTCTCCGCCGCCGGCGGGAGAAGAGGTGCTGGAGGCCGCGGCGTTGGCACCGGTGTACCGGCAGCTGCGCAAGAGCTTTGAGGACAGCAAGCACGAGCCGGGGGCGGCCGACTTCTACTACGGCGAGATGGAGATGCGCCGACACGCCGACGACATCCCCCCGTCCGAGCGCAGTCTCCTCACCGCGTACTGGGCCCTGTCCGGCTATGGTCTGCGCGCCTCTCGCGCGCTGGCGTGGCTGGTGGCTGCCATGACCGTCACGGTGCTGGTGATGATGCTATGGGGTCTGCCGCAGCATGCCCCGAAGCCGACCAGCACCGGCACCCTGACGAACTCCCGCCGCATCACGACGACCACGGACACGCCCGTGCCGGTCAACCCCGACGGCCCGTATCCCGCGCGCCTGTCGACCGAGCGGTTCGAGAAGTCCTTACGGGTAGTGATCAATTCGGTGGTGTTCCGCTCCTCCGGTCAGGACCTCACCACAGTGGGCACCTACACCGAGATGGTCTCCCGTCTCACCCAGCCCGTCCTGCTGGGGCTGGCCGTGCTCTGTATCCGCAATCGCGTTAAACGCTGAGCACCGGCTGATGAAGGAGAAGGCGGGCCTGCAGTGTGGGCCGGGGCGTCTGGGAATCTGCATCGGTGAGCGGATTTCCTGGCCGGTGAGATCATGCCTTCCTGCACCGTGCTGGAGGTGCTCATGGCATGAGCTACTCGCAACACGCCGGCGACGAGCAACCCGGCTGCCGCACAGGGTGTCCTCTTCGCGCATGGTTGCCGACCTCTTCGGCCGCTTGGTGGCGGCTACGCGGAGGCGGGCCGGGCCGCTAGCCTGCCAGGGCTCCGTCTTCGGTGTCACCTACGGCGACAGACCGTGCTCCAGGAGTGCGGAGAGACTCGACGACGAGAGCCGCGGCTTCAGGCTCGAGCTGCAGCACCGCGGGCAGCGCCTCGCTCAAACTCCCATGTCGCAAGGCATGAGCCGCCAAGGCACGACCATGGCCAGGGGCAACGACGGGAGCAAGAATGACCGCAGCCTGCACCCCGCTCCTGCTGGTGACCGGAATGCTGCGGGCAGCCTCCTGCGCTCTGCCGTACTCACCTGCCGAGACAAACGCCTTGACCAGACCGGCCTGCAAAAACTCATGGTCTCCCTGCGAGGTGATGTCTTGGACGAAGTCTTCGGCCCGGTCGTACTGCTCCAGCTCCACAAGGGCGTCGACCACGCCGCTACAGAAGAAGGGCACCTGATCCCCAAGGGCCGCTACGCCCTGAAGTACCTGGTCGGCCTTTTCGTGCTCCCCTACCATGGCGTACGCCTTGAGTAGGCTGCCGCCCACCGCTAGCTGCATGGGACTGTCGGTCCGGAGAGCTTCGGCTTTTGCGAGAGCGGACCACGCTCCTTTTGTGTCCCCTGCAGCGGCGAGCGCCGCCGCCAGCCCTACCCACGCATGGAGGCACGATTCCGGTCGGCGCACTCTGCCAGCCCACGCCCTCGCCGTGTCGAACGCCCCCGCCTGCGCCAGTTCGACGACTGCCTCGGCCCGCAACACATCATCGAATTCGGCGTCGATCAAGTCCACCACAGCCTCGGCTCGCTCGACTTCACCGTCGCGGACCAGTTGCCGAACGAGTCGCGGCCAACCCCGCAATACCGCCATACCGCCGTTGGTCTGGCGCAGCAACGCCTCCGCACGACCGGTCTCACCCATGGATAGCAGCGTCTCGGCCACTGCTGACGCCAGGAGGCCCTGATCGAAGGCCGCGAAGTCTGCCGCCGGGCCACCTGGTTTTAGGTCGGTCAGGAGCGGTGCGGCATCTTCGATCAGCATCGTCGCGGCTTCAGTCTGCCCGGCATCAGCCATGATCTGTGCCGTGTACAGAAAGTCCCTGGCTCCCGGTGTCGGCTGCGTGCTCCTGAGTTCAGCTTCTATGGTGACCAGGCATTGCACCGCGCGATCGAGGCGGCCGTTGGCCGCCGCAGCGACGGCGCCGTGGGCGAGGGCGGGGAATCCCCGATGGTAGATGATGGTGCGTGCGAGTTCCTCCGCTCTGGCGAATTCGCCGGCTGCCGCGAGTGCCTCGACGACCTCGCACATCGAGGAGTGCGCAGGGGGAGGGTACGCAGAGGGATGGTCGTGTCTGCGGGCGTATGCCTCTGCCTCGTCGAAGTGCCCCGCACCCGCCAGCCCGCCAACGATGGCGGTGTGGGCCAGATGCCGCTCGTGGTCATCGTTGATGGTGCCGACGATGCGTTGCGCCTGCTCGAAACCCTCCGAGCAGACGAGCTGTTCCACTACTGCCCTCAGCGCTGCCGACCGGATGCCGGGGTCTTCGATGGTGCGTGCGAGTGCTGCGGCGTCCTCGTGTTCTCCTGCTGCGGCTTGCGTGGTGAGGAGTTCGTATGTGGCAGTGTCACGGTCTTCGGTATGGGTCAGGAGGGCGATGGCGTTCCGGGCACGGACGAACTCCCCCTCTCTGGCCAATACGGCGATCACTTCTGCGGGTGTCCCGGAGGCAGGCAGGTGCTGTTCAGTCTCCTCCCAGAGCACCTCAGCCGCGTCCCGTTGCCCCGATCTGTGCAGGACCGAGGCGACTCGGGCCAGGGCAAGAGCGGCGTGTGCCGGCTCCGAGGCGCGCGCCCGCGCCCGTGCGTCATCAACGTGGCCGGTTTCGGCGTGGGCGGCAAGCAGGGACGCCATGCTCAAGGTCCTCACCACCGGGTCCGTGTCACCCAGCGCCAGCGCCTCGGCCCGATGGAAGGCTCCGGCGTGGACTCGCGCCTGGACCAGCTCTGGCAGCAGCCGTCTCCTGTCCCCCACGTCGCCCACGGTCGACACCAGATGCTCGGCGCGCTCAAGTCTGCCTGCGCACGTCCAGGCGGCGACTGCCGCGACGAGAGTGGAATCGGTGTGCTCCCAGAGGTCTTCGGCCCTGATAAGAATGGCCTCGGCCTGTTCCAGCAGGGCAATGGCCTGCTGGATGTCCGCCTGTTGGACGAGTTCCTCGGCAACACGGGCCAGCGCCAGTGCGCGGTCGTCCGGGGTGGGAATGCTTCGGGCCAGGGCCCCGGCCCGGTGGGGGCGGCCGAGTGCGGCCCATGCCCAGGGCAGGGTGCTGCCGACGCGGTCATTACGGGCATCGAGCGCTTCACGACGGATGGCTAGGCGGACCATATCCAGCAGGTCGGGCACTCCGGCGTGGACAATCAGTTCCTCCGCGACCCGGATTTCGTCCGAGGCTACGGCGTCGCCGAAGGTGACATCGAGCATGCGGTCGTGCCGCGCTGCGTCCAGCGCGCAGGCGACGACCCGCTGAAGGTCCCCATCCGCCCTTAGCATCGGGAAGTATCCGCGCAACAGGTACTCCGGGGTTCCGGCCGGCCAGTCCCGCGCCGCATACGCCGCCGCCCACTCGTGCAGCATGTGCCGGTAGTAGCTCAGTGCTGTCTCGCCCAGCATCTGTGCGGCATGATGCTGCAGGCCCTCGTGGGCGAGCAGGTAGACCTCCGCCGTGTGCCCCGCGCGCACGGCGAATGTCCGCCCCGCGTGACTGCGGAGGGTGTCTTTGACCCGGTACGGGGTGGCGTCGGTCAGCTCGGCCAGGTCCGATGCCGTCAGGCCACCAGCCGCGACCGTGACCAGCCCCAGCAGGTCGTGTTGGAGGCCGTTGTCGGCCAGCAGCACCTTCAGTTCTCGCTCGGCTTCTTCGCGGATGATCTGGGCGTGCCGTGAGATTTCCATCGGCCGTACGATGCCGGGATCGCGCAGCGGGTGGTGGGTGGGCACATCGCCGGGAACCGGCGGATGGGGCCGGCCTGCGACGATCACCCTCATGCCCGCCTCCAGGCGGTGGGGCAGCAGGCTGGCGATGCTGTGGGCATCGGGGCTCGTGGTCCACGTCCGGTCCTCATCCAGACCGTCGACCAGCAGGACCAAGCGCTGTCCGCGCTGCGCGCAGGTGCGTGCCGCTGCGCCGTACAGGCGCAGCAGGTGTGCTTCTCTGGTCGGTCCTGTCAGATACGCCGGCAGCCCTTCGCCGACGATTTCGGCCAGTTGCTCCAGGACGACGTCGACGTAGGCCAGCCGGTCGTTGTATGCGCCGAGCCGTGCGGTGATGAAGAACGGCACCACCCGGACGCCCTGTGGCGGGTGCAGGGCGAACCACGCCAGCAGAGCGGTCTTCCCCGCCCATGCCTCGGCCCGCCACCACCCGTAGGACGGGCCGTCCTCAGCCGCGCAGAACTGGATCAGTTCCTCCAGCTCGCGGTCGCGTTCCACCAAAGTCTCCGGAGCGATCCGGGACACCTGCTCCCAGTAGGCGGAGCGCGCTGCGGGCGCCGCCCCGTCAGTGACCACCTGTCCGACCTGGATCAGGTTGTGGTCGCCGGTGTTGGCGAAACCCAGGCTGCCGCCCGCGGCCGCCGAACGCTCTCCGGAGGCAGTTGCCATCGGGGCTACGGACGTACGCTTACTGGGGCTTTTACGGCGCCACAACGGTGGCGTCACAGGGTGTTCCCGTCACCCGTGATGGCGTCGCCGACCGACTCACCGGCCGCGACGGACCTGTCGCCGTCGGCCCGGATGGGAGCGGGCGACGCAGTGCCGGCTGCGGATGGCGGAAGGGGGCTAGACGGCCCTGCCAGCCGATTGCGATCGCCGGTCACTGCCCGTCCGATGCTCCTGGCGGCCACCACTGCGCCGGCCCCCGGCGCCTGGACCCCGCCCTCGCTCCGGCTTGCCAGCAGTGCCCACAGCGAGAGAACCAGGCCAGCCAGCCCGACGACCGAACCGATCACGCTCGCAGCGCGATCTGCTGTATCGAGGTCGCCCCAAACCGCCGCCGCCACCAGGGCCATGGCCACGACGCCCGAGAACACCGCAGCGCCGATGAGCACGACCTTCTTCCATACCTGCATGTCGTCATTCTGTCCTGCACAGCGGAGCAGTGTCAGGTCGATGGTCATGCCGCAGAGTCCGCCCAGTGCCCGGCAGGACGGGCCTTCCGACGAAGGAGGGGGCTGTTCTTCTATCTCTCGGTACGACGGACATTTCGCGCTGCGTATCACCCCCGCGACGTCGCCGAGAACGCAGGAGTCGACGGTGTTGATCGCTCTGGCCATTGGTTGCTGGGAACCGCGCCGCAGGATGATGCTCGGAGTGCAGACCGGGCCTGTCATTGGCCGAACAGGACTGCGCCGTCCAGTCCCGTGCGATGGGCTGGGCCGCTCCATGGCCCGGAGTCGTTCGCTGCTCAGGGGAGCCCCTCGGTGTTGACCTTCGAGTTCACCATCAACTCGATCCGGGAGAGGCCGGGCCGCCGCAAGCCGTTTCAGCTGCGATGGAAGGTTGGTCCGCGCCCGCACTACAAGAGCTTCCAGACCAAGGCGCTCGCCGACGGCAGGCGTGCACAGCTGATGACCGCAGCTCACCGAGGCGAGATGTTCGACGTCGAGTCCGGGCTGCCGCAATCTGATCTACGCGCCCAACAGCCACAAGCGACCTGGATTGAGCACGCCAGGGACTACGCCAGGATGAAGTGGAAACGCTCCTCCGCGAAGAGCCGCGCCACGCGCGCCGACGCACTCGCCACCGTCACCTCTGCCCTGGTGCTAGACGCCGAAGGGGCACCGGAGCCCGCCGTCCTCCGCCGGGCACTGTCCTGCTGGGCCTTCAACCTCTCCAACCAGCGGACAGAGCCCCCGATGCCCATCGCCTCTGCCCTGCAATGGATCGTCAGAAAGTCTCTCCCCATGCCCCGGCTGGAGAACTCCGACACCGTCCGGCTCGCGCTGGAGGCGCTGAGCCTGAAGCTCGATGGCACGCCCGCTGCGGCCAGCACCATCAAGCGCAAGCGGATGGTCTTCAACAACGCTCTGCGATACGCGGTCGAGCGCAAGCTGCTCCCCGCCAATCCCCTGCAGTTCGTGGACTGGGCTCCCCCGGAAGCCGACGATGAGGTCGACTGGCGGTACGTCCCCAATCCCGCGCAGGCCAAGGTCCTAATCGACACGGTGGGAAAGCTGGGCCCGCGCGGTCGGCACCTTCAGGCGTTCTTTGGGTGCGGTTACTATGCGGCCACCCGACCCGCGGAAGCCATGAACCTGAGGCAGGCCGACTGCACGCTACCCACGAGCGGCTGGGGCACTCTGCTGCTCACCGGCAGCTCGCCCCGGGCAGGATCCTCGTGGACGGACGACGGAAAGTCCTACGAGGAGCGCGGCCTGAAGCGGCGGACCCGTTCGGCGACGCGAGAGGTGCCGATCCCTCCGGTATTGGTCGCCCTCTTGCATGAACACCTGGCCTGCTACGGCACCGGCCCGGATGGCCGACTGTTCCGGGCATCGCGCGGTGGCGTGCTGCTCACCAAGGAGTACGCGGAGGTCTGGAAGAGAGCCCGCAAGGCGGCCCTCTCCGAGGAACAGCTCAAGACGCCACTCGCGGAGGTGCCGTACTCCCTCCGGCACGCCGGCGTCTCGCTGTGGCTGGCCTCCGGTGTTGATCCAGCTGAAGTCGCCCGTCGCGCCGGCCACAGCGTGGCGGTGCTCTACCGCTTCTACGCCAAGGTGCTGGACGGCAAGCGCGACCAGGCCAACGCGCTGATTGAGACAGCTCTGCGCGAAGCCAGTGAATCCGGCGATGAAGACGACGGCCGGCTGCTCTTACGTGACACGCGACGGTGACGGTCTGCACCTTCCCCCGGCCCTTTGGTGCCGCACTCTGATCCGCGTGCGTCGGAGTTCACCGACACCGGCCCGGACGCAGCACCAGTCCACTGAACCCAGCGGACCCGCGCGGCCGGTCAACGCCGACGGCAGACCAGAGCGACGCCAGTCAGCTCGGCTACCTAGCTGTGCCGCTGATGGGTTTCTGCCTTCCGCAGCAGCGTCACAGTTGTGCCGCTGGGCACGTCAGTTCCCAACGGCTTCATGCGCTCATGAAGCTCATCGGGTATGTCCGCGTCAGCACCGACCGGCAGGTGGAGGACGGCTTCGGCCTAGCAGTGCAGGAGAGGATGATCCGCGGCTGGTGTCGGCAACAAGGCCACACCCTCGGGCGCGCGGTCTACCGGAACGAGGGTTACTCAGGGACCCTTCCCGCCCCCGACCGTCCCGCACTCGCTGATGCGCTCAGCGAGGTAGAAGACGGCCAGGCAGCGGGGATCATCGTCGGCCGACTTGACCGTCTGGCCCGTCGCCTTGTTACGCAAGAAGCCGTTTTGGCCCAGGTGTGGAAGAACAACGGGCACGTCTTCACCTCTGGCCAGGGCGAGATCCTCCAGAACGATCCCGAAGACCCCATGCGCACGGCCATGCGGCAGATGATGGGCGTCTTCTCCGAGCTGGAACACTCAATGATCGTGGCCCGGCTCCGGGCAGGGCGTAAGGAGAAGGCAGTCCAGGGCAGGTACGCCTACGGCGCCCCGCCCTACGGAGGGCAGGCCGTTGCCGGAGAGCTCGTCGAGCAACCCATCGAGTAGGCCGGTCTCGCCCGGGCTCGTGAATTACGGGCGGCGGACGCCTCACTTCGCGAGATCTGTCGCCGCCTGGAAACGGAGCAGTTCCCAGCCCGCCGCAGCGATCGATGGCATCCGGAGGCTGTGCGACGGATGCTTCAGCACGAGGCGCCGTACACCTCCGGCCGCGCACAACCTGAGACCGGGTGTTGTGCGAACGCTGATAACAGTGGCAACCCGGTTGTTCCGGGACTATTCCTATTTCGGTGTCGCGTATCCGTGGCTGGCCCGCAGCTCATGACGCTGAGTGACAGCTAGCTGGTCTGGCCAGACCAATGGGCGAGGGGCGGGCCTTGTGCAAGAGCTGATTCCAGTGGTGACTGGGTTTCTGTTGACCACGGTGCTGGGCGGGCTGCTGGGATTCTTCTTCCAACGACGCACCTGGGCTCACCAGCATCGTGTCCAGACCCAAGATCAGGAGCGGAAACAGGCCGTGCTGGTATTTGAGGAAGTCAGCAGACTGCTGGACAAACGCCTCTATCGGCTTCGGCTTCTTTACTGGAGCCTCACTGCTGACACGGACGTCCGCTCCGAACGGTCCGAGTCACATATGGATGACTACCGGCAAGTGCTGTATGAGTGGAACGACAGCATCAACCGAAACCTCGCCCTCATTCAGCAGTACTTCGGCATCGCAATCCGAGAACGCCTCGACTATGGGATCGGGGCAGCCTTCGTAGAGCTGGGCCAGGCTGTGGAGGCTATTTGGAGACGGTTCGACAGCGGTACTGGTGCGACGGGCCGCGAGCAGGTTAATGACGCGCTGCTGACCGAGCTCGGGTCGCAGATCTACCGCTACAACCTGGACATGATCCGTGCCATTCAAGGTGGAGCAGTCGGCTGGTTGGTCGTAGAGAACCGCCGCCCGCCGGGACGAGACGGTGAGATTCATCAGTCAGGTTGAGGTGCCGCGTACTCCCCGATGAGACCGGTCCTGATGTCATCACCTGTGGTCGCCGGGTGTGTATCGGCTCCAGGTTCCTCCGGTAGCAGTGACGACGAACGGCCCCTCAGACGAGGGGCCGTTCTTACAAGCGGCGCAGGTCGCGTGCGCATCAGGGCGTGGTCGGGTGCCACTCCCAGGCAGGCTCAGCCCGGGGGACGGCACCAGGCCGGAAGGCGCGTTACCGCGCGCACCGGAGAAGTCCACGACGCTGCCGGAGAACGTCGCGTCGAGGAAGTTGATCGTGCCGCCGGAGAACCTCGCCATGCGGAAGTTGACCGTGCCGCCGGAGAACGTCGCACCTGAGAAGTCTCCGCCGTCGAAAACGACGCCTGTGAGGTCCAGGTCGCGATCTTGCCAGGAGTGTGGGTGGTCGGGGGGGGGAAGGTGGAGAAGGTCGCGGATGAGGCGGATGACGGTGTGCCGGACCTCTTTCAGGGCCAGGTAAGCGTGCAGGGCGTCCGCGTCGCCGACCGGGAGGTCTGCCTTAGCCGTGTAGGGCAGGCGGAGGCAGGCGCCCAGGACGTCGATGCAGGTCTGACGCAGGGCCCGGGTCGGGGCGTCATCGGCCAGGCCGGCCAGGGCGTGCACGCCACCCAGCCGAACCGCGGCGGAGTCCTCGCCGAGCTGGGAGACGGCGGCGGTAAAGCGCTCGGTGTGCAGCCGGGTGGTCTCCCGCAGCGCGCCGTCCTCGTCCACCCGCTGGCGCCGGTAGGCCACCACCAGGGCCACCAGGGCACCGGCCCCGGCGACCACCCCGAAGGACAGTTTCACCAGATCGAACAGCGTCTTGGAGGTGAGCTGGGGCTCGGGCTTGAGGCTCTGGGCGCCGAGCAGGCCCCAGCCGGTGAAGAGCGCGGGCAGGACGATCCAGACGTGTGCCACAGGCGCAGGCCGCGCCGACTCGTGCGGCTGCCGCGGCAGATGGGGCAGACGAGGTCTCACACTCATCAGGATCACTCAGGCCGACCCGCGATTGCAGGGCACTTCTCGCCGCCCGGTTCTGGACTCCGGATAAGCGGCGGTTATCCGGAGTCCATGCGGTCCGCGCCCACGTTCGACGCCATGATGCGACTGGGGACCGCAACCGGCGGCGAGACTGGGCTATTTGATGGGGTGTGAGAACACCTCTGCCCCGGCGCCGTACCAAGCGGCGTCGCGGCCTGCGCCTCTGGTCGGTCGGCACCGTTCTCGTCCTGACCTTCACCGCCGCGATCCTCGTGGCCGCCGCGGTGTTCTACACCGGATGGGACCTGCTCGGCGCCCGAGAACTCCAGCCGGAGCACCGCATCGACTCCAAGACGCTGTTCGACCTGGTGAAACTGTCCTTCGGCGTGGTCGCCGGGGCCGGCGCTCTGGTCGCCCTGATCGTGGCCTATCGGCGCCAGCGTGTCGATGAGGACGGCGCCCTGCGGGAGACAACCCGCCTGCACACCGAGCGCTTCACCGCAGCCGTCGCCCAGCTCGGCCAGGAGTCCGCAGCGGTCCGCCTCGGTGGGGTGCACGCCCTGGCCGGCCTTGCCGACGACGCCCCCACCCGCGCCCTGCGCCAGACCTGCATCGACGTCCTGTGCGCCTACCTCCGCCTGCCCTACACCGCCGAGGCCGACCTCCCGACGGGCGACGCGGGAGCCCGGCACGGCTACCTGGCCCTGCGGGAAGTACGGCACACAATCATCCGGCTCATCGGCGACCACCTCCGTCTGGAAGCCAAGCACCCAAATTCCTGGAGGGGCCACGACTTCGATCTGACGGAAGTCACGTTCGACGGCGGAGACCTCTCCTGGGCGGTGTTCGCCAGCGGCAGGGCCAGCTTCCGGGAGGCGGTGTTCACCGGCAGCGTCGACTTCCGTGGAGCGACGTTCTCCGGCAGCACCATCGACTTCCACGGGGCGGTGTTCGCCGGCAGCGTCGACTTCCGCGGAGCGACGTTCTCCGGCAGCACCGTCGAGTTCGACCACACGCGGTTCGAAGGCGGCAGCGTCCAATTCGACCACACGCGGTTCGAAGGCGGCAGCGTCTACTTCCGATGGGCGACGTTCTCCGGCGGCATCGTCCACTTCGACTGGGCGGTGTTCGCCGGCAGCACCGTCCGCTTCATAGGGACGGTGTTCGTCGGCAGCATCGTCCACTTCAGCCAAGCGACGTTCTCCGGCGGCGCGGTCTACTTCGCCGGCGCGACGTTCTCCGGCGGCGCGGTCTACTTCGCCGGCGCGACGTTCTCCGGCGGCACCGTCCACTTCGCCGGCGCGACGTTCTCCGGCGGCACCGTCCACTTCGGCGTGGCCCGGTTCGAAGGCGGCAGCGTCAGCTTCGACAGGGCGGCTTTCTCCGGCGCCACGGTCGACCTCTCATACGCCACTGGTGCAGCCCCGGATGGCCTCCCCTCGAGCGGGGGGTCTCTGCCAACCGGGCTGGCCCTGCCGTCCGCCTGGTATACGGCTGGCTCCTGACGGGAGGGAGTCACTGTGACCGCGGTAACAGTGACGACGAACGGCCCCTCAGATGAGGGGCCGTTTCTATAAGCGGCTCAGGTCAGGCCGCGCTTACGCCTCGTAGACGAGCGCCGCCGCCACTACCGGCGTAGCACGAGCGCCACGAGGGCGGCATACAAGACCGCCCCGCCAGTGGCCACCTGCAAAGGCGTGGCGAGCGACGGATAGCGGATGCTGACACCCAGCAGGGCCAGCGTGATCAGCAGTCCGACGGTCGCCACGACGAAGACCAGCAAGGCGCGGTCCGGGCCGCTGGCCGGTTGCGGCGTCGGCAGCACGGGCGGAGCGGGAGGCTCCGGCGGGTTGCCGTTCAGCGACACGAGCCTGGGGGGCCTACCCATTCCCGGGGTAGGGTCGAGACTAGCGATGGGTCTCGTCCTCATCTCTTCCTCTTCTCTGTGCGGAGCGGATGAACGACGAAGTCCTCGCGACACAGAGGGAAGCGCCGGCTGTGCTGTAGGAGGCCCGTGCCGCGCTTCCTTTTGTCGTTTCAGACTCCAGGAACGCTTAGACGCTACCGCGCCCCGACTGACAATGCGGGAAGCCTTCCCCCCCCTGTGGATCACTGGAACAGCACACCAGGCCCGACACGGGGCAAGGTTGTCGCGCGGAAGCCGTAGACTGGCCGAACCCGGTGTGACCTGCCCTCATGGGAAGAAAAACCGCAGGTCAGCGCGTCATGGAATGCTTCCTCGTACGCAACGGAGCGGTTGGCAGCTCGATTTGGGGATAACGACGTCGCGCCCAAGAGTGACCGACGCCACACCCTGAAGCGCGGGAAGTTCCGCGAGATGACGATCTCGTTCTCCGCCTGCGTCCGTTCTCGATCGCGTCGCGAACTGATGCCCTCGATGCTGGAGCACACCGCTCACCACTCAGCTACGGGGCGCCGGAAGGCTCAGACCTTCCTGCCCGGCCACGAGCGAGGCCCGCCCCGCCTTCAGCTCTGGGACGTACTTGTACAGCGTCGTGCGGGATACCCCGAGAAGCTTCGCAATCGAGGCGATGGTGTTGTCCGGCTGAGCCAGCAGTGCACGAGCATGTCGAATCTGTTCGGGGGTCATGGCCGGCGGACGGCCGATGCGCTCACCGCGAGCCCGCGCGGCCGCGAGGCCTTCGTGGGTGCCTTGCACGATCAGCTCGCGGATGAACTCAGCGAGCGCGGCGAAGACGTGGAAGACGAGCCGGCCGCCGGGCGTGGTGGTGTCGAGCGCTTCGTGGAGCGACTGGAAGCCGATGTCTCGCTTGCGCAGGCTCGCGACGATGGCGATCAGGTCTTGGATCGAGCGGCCGAGGCGGTCGAGGGAGGGCACCACGAGGGTGTCGCCGGGCCGGAGGTAGTCGAGGCACTTCCACAGTTCCTCGCGCTCCGCGTTCTTGCCGGACTTCTTGTCGGTGAAGACCCGTACGCAGCCGGCCGCCGTCAGCGCCGCGATTTGCCGGTCGAGCAGCTGGCCCTTCGTGGACACGCGCCCGTACCCGACGCGGGCGCCGGACGGATTGGTGGGGGAGGCTTCTAGCGGACTGTCGGTGTCCGCCCACTCGGCAGGAGTCGTCATACACGGCACCGTACAGAAAGGGGTTCCGGAGCTTTGTTGGACGCCCGGAGTTGTTGAACACCCTTGTTGGACGCCGGAAGTCGTCTCCGGCCCAGCGTGTCGATGTCGAGGCGCCGGTGTCCAGGAACCGATCGGTTTATGGACAGGTCCTGAGGAGCCTATGGGCGCGCCGGCCCCTCGACCTCGTCCTGAGCCGTCCAAGTCTTCAGCACACGCTGCCGGCCATCGATATCCTCCATCAGTTCGATGACCACGGCTGGGTCACTGCCGTAGCGGCCGACCCACTCGGTGTACCGGTTCCGGGCGGTGGCGGGGACGGTCCACTCGCCCTCGACCGCCACCCCGTCTGGCGTGAACTGAAGCCGGGCGAGGTACTTGGTTGTCATGCGGTTCTCCTCGCCGCGTCGCTCCTCTTTTCCCCATCCGGCTGCCGGATGACGACTGTGGGGGATCTTACGCCGCCCTGTTCTTATTGCCGCCCTGCGCTAAAAGCAGGGCGGCAACCTAATCAACCTCGTGCGGCCTCATTTCTTCCTCCTTCCATCGCGCATGCAGAGGAGAAGGTTCCATCCCCAGCCTGCCCATGCGGCTGGCAGAAGGAGCATCAGCAGAGAGCCTGTACCGGCCATCAGCAGGCACTCGATAAACCAGGGACGGTCGGCCAGCCACGCTGAGACCGGAGCCATCCGGCAGGCCAGCGACAGGTATGTCACGAAGAGCAGTGCGGCTGCAGAAACTAGCAGGTCAGACGCTCTTTTGGTCAGTTTCTTGGTGAGCCTAGCTAGATGCGTAATCAAAGCCTTGCCTTTCCTAAAGAATTGGATATCACCTCCTCACTCTGGTAGCGTGGTAGCCAGACGCAGGCTTTCACATGAAGAGCGAGAACACGGATGCGCAAGAGAGAGGCGTCCGCGAATTGATGGTAACACGTTCATTCGAACTCGCAAGCGGCAATGAAATTGTCATGGACGCGTCAATAAGCCGAGTTGTCGGCCCCTTGTTTAAACCTGAGAAATTCCGCCGCAGTGGGTAGCTCAGTGAAATGGACCTTTGGCTCTCAAAGGCGCTGGCAGCGGCATCTGCGGGCCGAGATTGAATATCTGGCTCAACGCCTTCGCGCTGCCACTCTGCCGCTGCTGGCTCGCGGCCGCGCCGACGGACGACGCGAGAAGGCCCCGAACGGCTGCCGGCCGGGGCAGGATCTGTGTGGCGGCGTACTTACAGGTCCGGGCCGTTCGGTCTTTCGTCCGGCGGGGCGGTGCGGATGCGAGTGACGTCTACCGGTCCGCAGGGTCGGGGCCGTCTTCCATGCCGCTGTGGCTGACCTTCCAGATCCCATCGAGCCACTGCAGTTTCTGCGTCACGGCCCGGTACTCCCGAAGCTGCGGCCCGGGGACATGTCCCCGGGCCGCAGCTTCGGGAGTACCGGGCCGAGCAGCAGGCCGCCACCCGCACCGGCCGCCGACCACGGTTCCGGCCTCGGGGGTCAATGGAACTGTGGTTGGCGCCGAGATTGATCTTGCTGGCTACTCGTCCTCTGGGCCTTGGGGGACTTGGACATGGAGGCGTTCGCCGGGCCGGACATCCAGACACCGTTTCACCGCTGGTCCCACAGCTCCCCGGCGAGCTCGGCAGCAATAAAGGCTGTCTCAAGCACGCTTATGACCATCTCCGTGGCGGGCTCATCCCCGACCGAATCAATGGCCTCGGTGGCGGGCGCAAAGAAGACGATTGCCGCTGTATCACGGATCCATGCGCGGCCTTCGTCGTCCGGCATGGCCTCGGCGACCTCGGTCAGCTGGTCAACCAGCTCCCGCACCCGTTCCTGGTCCTTCTCGGTCAGCGGCGGCGGCTGCTCGGTCAGAAAGTCGAACATCGACTGGTCGATGGAGCGAATGATCTCGTTGGTCCGCTGGAGCATCTGTGACGTGATGTTGAACGGCGACTTCATCTGATCGAGAAGAGAGGTCACCTGCAGTAGCTGGCTCTGACAGGCCGCCCAGGTCTGAGCCAGCTCGAAGGTGGGCGCGTGGGACGCCGTGAGACGGGAGATGAGCTCTGAGACGGCCGAGGGGCTGAACGCCGGCGAGGGCCCGAGGAAGTTGGTGCGCGCGGGCCGCAGGATGTCGGCGTATTGCTGGTCGAGCTCCGCGATCTGCGAGTGCACTGGCCCCAGCACCTGTTTCCGTAGCTTGAATCCCTTGATCACCGAATAGATCGTGGCCATGACGCGCTCCCTAGATGAACCCTTGCCGATGGCTTACTGCTCCTCCCACCAGCCTCCGGCGACTGCCCGCGGCACGCACCGCGGACTACTCCAGGCATTGACGAGTAGCCAGCAAGATCAATCTGAGCGCCAACCACAGTTCCATTGGTCCCCGGGGCCGGGTTCCCGGCCTGCACCGGGCGCGGCGGGCCGGGAGCGGTACGGCGGTGGTGTCAGTCCTGGGCGTGTTCGTATTGGACGCGCTGCTGCCCGCAGCCGACGACCAGCTCGTGGAGGGTCTTCACCTCCGTACGGTCGGCGGTGAGCTCCCAGCGGAGTTTGGTGCCCACCCAGTCGGCGAGGTAGATGCAGCGGGCGTCGGCCGAGGACCGTCTGCTGGTCGTAGTAGCTGTGCCACTCGCCCGACACGATCTTGCAGCGGTCGCCCTTCTCCACGGGCGTCCGTGACTCGGCGATGAGCACTTCGTTGCGGGTCGAGCAGCCGTCACGGTCCTCATCGATCCAGTGGCGGAAGCTGGTGCGCTGGTAGCCGGCGCGGTTCTCCGCGGCCAGCGGGAGGGCGTCCACGGCCGCGGCGAGCGTCATCGACTCCCGCACCAGCGGCTGAGCCGGAGCAGGGGTGGCGGCGGTGAGCAACGGCAGCGTGGCGAGGGCGGCGCCGGCGGCGAGAGTCCGCTTCATCATTTTGATCACGGATAGTTCTTACGCGGCCCCGTACCGCGGCCCGAGGCGTTCGGCGTCCAAACTACCCGCGCGTAGGACGTGCCCGAGGCAGGCGGGAAGGTGCAGCCGCTGCGGCAGAGGGAGGGACTTCGGTACCTGGTACTTCCGCCACCCGCCCTGCGGGCCCGAGGTGTGCCGGCGCAAGTGGGCCCGGGCATACGGGAGGCGCTGCCCGATCTCGTGAACAAAGCCAGTACGGGCCAGGCTCGACAGCCGCCCGCGTTCCAGTCCCGCTCACGGACACCCCGGGCCTCCCCGAACGCCGCCCGCGAACGAGCTGGACTGCACGGGGCCGTGAGGGTCCTGCCGCGCCGCCGGCCTGAACGGTGGAGCAGCGAACACGCGCAGCAGAGTGGGAACGTCACGCGCTGCCGATGCGGGGCCGTGGACCACCCATCGGGCGCCCTCCTTCTCCCCCGCCGCGGGGGCGGGTGCGGCGGTACGGGGAGGGAACGGCAAGGCCGTTGCGTCGGGCCTCGGCCGCGGCCGACGGGGCGGTCCGGGGCGGGAGCCGGGTGGCGCGGAGGCCGGTGCGCAAGGTGTTCATCCACCCTTCCGCGCGCAGTGCCTCGGCAGGCCGCACGCGGGCGAGTTCCTTCAGCCAGTGGCGGGTTGCGTCAGGGCCTACCTGGCAGGACCTGAGCACGGCGACGAGGATGTCGGCGGTCACCGGGCGGTCGCCGCGCAGCACGACGCCGTAGGTGTGGTGGGAGAAGCCGGGGGTCTTCCGCGCCAGGTCGCGCAGGCTCAGACCGCGGAAACTACGCAGGTGGTTCAGGAGCTGGGCCAGTTCCGCGGCATCCTTCACCTGCTGCGGGGGCGTGAGCCGGCGGGAGGAGCGGTTCCAGTACCTCATCAGGGTGGCGGCCGAGGCATCGTCGCCGGCCTGCCGGTCGAGACGCAGGGCGGTCCACCGGGACTCCCACTGGCCGGGGTCCCCGCCGCAGGCACGGACGTACCCCTCCACGGTGCGCCAGGTGGGCAGCTCGGTGCCGCTGTGTGCAGCGGACAGCGAGGCGATGCCGACCCCGCAGCGCTGGGACATGTCTTTCAGGGCCGGGGCGCCGGCTTTGACGCGCAGAGCGCGCAGCGCCTCGGCGAAAGCCGCCAGCTGGCTGTCGCCGGCAGGCAGGGGGTTCATGGGACGGGCCACCGCTTCTCCTTTCGCCGGCCCGCGGCCCGGGGCGGCTGCCCCGGGCCGGAGAGGACGTCAGGACTGGGTGATGCGGCGGCGGATCTCAACGGTGACCAGAGCGGCGACGCCGACGATGGCGATCGCCTCCGGAAACTCCGTCCCCAGGGCGAGGAGGGCCACCAGTGCCCCCAGCACCACGACCAGCAGGACCAGGTCGATCCAGGACAGGCGGGAGTGCTGAGCCGGGGGCTCGGGCTGAGCGGTCTGCGAAGTACCGGAATGGTCAGGAAGGATCAGGGACAAACGAAGACTCCAAGCGGGAGACGACAGGGCGATTGCTGTGGACTGGCCCCGACCGGTTGCCGCCGGAAGAGAGCGGGCCAATGATCACGCTACTGGCAACAACGCACGCCCATAGGGCAGCAGTTGCAGCACCAGGCACACAGGTCAATACGGCCGCCTCCTCGCGACACGCGGAACACGCTGCACCGACCGAGGAATTGGGCAGATTCGTCGGGAAAGTGTTCCCCTGCGGCAAGCGAGACATCATTACCGCAGGTCAGCGACCACGCCAAGAGAGGGAAGAAGAGAAAACGAATCCGCCGACAGGACCCGAAAAACCCGTGGGAGCTCCCTCCCGGAGGGTTTTTCGGAAGGCGTCGCGAACCTGTCGCGAATAACTGCGCCGGGTTTCCCTAGAGAGACCTCGTTTCCGCAGGTCAGCGCGGGGAGTTTTTCGCCCGGCGTAATGTTGCACAACCCGGGCTTGCGTCCTGTGGCCGTGGAAAGCGAGACTCCAAGCCATCACCCCACTGCGGTGGTGATCAGCGCGTGACACAGGTACACGCGCCCCGGGCGACGATCCGTATTGCTGTGGACGCACCAGGGACGAACAAGGGGACCTTCCGTTGCCGCGGAACCCCACCTACTTCTGAGCCCGCGCTCAGCGCGGCGCACAGGACAGACGAAGAGTATGGCCCGGCCGTTCGGCCGGGCCATACGTGTATCAGGAGTCCCTTCCCGTCCCGCACTGCCGGAGACCTGAGCGCGAGAGCAGGTCGCGGTGCGGGCTCCGCCGGGTTTCGGCCCGGCGGAGCCCGCACGTCACTTCCGTTCGATGTTCACGGGTTGAGGTTGATTCCGCCGCCGGCGGCAATGACGGTGCCCAGCCCCGGGTTGCCCGCAACTGCGGCGACCGTGCCGGTGCCGACGCACAGCGCGCTGAAGCCCATCTGGGCCCAGGGCAGGAGCTGCTCGCTGCGGGAGCAGCCGGCGGGCGACTCCCGCTGCTCCGGCGCCCCGGCCGGCGGCTGCGCCTCCGCTGACTGCGGGGCCGGCTGTTCAATCGGCTCGACGACGGAGGCGAGGGTGATGTGGTCACCGGGGCGGCCCTGATCGCGGGGGCCGCATTCGCCAAGGACGTCTTCAAGGTGCAGAGGTTCCGGGCTTTCCAGGGCAAGCACTATCCCTCGGCGGCCGGGCTGATGCTGCGCGGTCCGGAGGAGGAGATCCGCGAGTTCTCCTCCGGGGCGGGGACGATGCCTTCAGCGCTGTCGGGCCGTGGGTGCTGGAGCGTGCCAACCGGTTCCCCGAGCCGGCGTAGCCGCGGCGAGGTCGGTTCGAAGGAGATCCACACCTTCCACGGCACCACGCGTCCCGAGCACGGTGCGGACGTGGCCATCGTCGTGGGCATGAATGGATTCACCAGGCCGGCAACGGACTTCGCCCAACGTCACGGCATCACCCTGATCGGCTGCCCGGAGCTCAAGCACTGGGCCCACGGCACACACCTGTATGCCGTCCTCGACGACCAACAGCGCTCCGCCGGACGGCCGTGCCCGCGGCGCTGGAAGTACAACTTCCCGCGGCCGGCCAGCAGCTTTCACTGGCTCGGCTGGGCGCTCGGCAGGCCTGTACGAGCCCCACGGCCCAGCCGCCGGCGGCTCGTACGCGGTGCGCTGCCCGCCGCAGTCGGCCGCCAGACCACGCAGCGTCCGCACCTCGTCCCGGCCGACGGATGCCGCGGCGGATCGAGGGAGCCTCATTTGCGCTCGGGGCCATGCGGACTCCAGCCCTGCAGATACGGACGCAACTCCTCCGGATCATTATTGTCTTCCTGCGGCGGTCCAGGATGGTCGAGGAGAGGGTCGATGTCGTCCGCGTAGCGGCGTGCCCAGGCGCTCCATTCCGTGACGGGCTGCTGCTCGTGCTGGGTGTCGGCCGCTGCTGTGGTGACGTGGCGGTCCAGGGCGTCGCAGTAGGCGCGGATGCGGTTGGCCTCGTGCCAGGCTTCGGCCTGCTCCCGCAGGGCTTTGATGCGCCTGTCATGGAACAGTTCGAGGCGGGCCTGTTCCATCACCTGCTCCCAGCGGCGGCGGGTCTCTTCCTTTTTGCGCTGCTGTTCGAGGCGTTGATTGTGGTCGGCTCGGGCTCGCTGCTCGATTTCGTCCAAGACCTGGTGGAGTTTGTCTTCCAGGCACCACCGTTGCCGATCGCCCCATCTGTAGCGGCCGCCGCGGTGCCCCCAGGGTGGGCTGGGCAGCAGGAGGTCCAGCTTGTGCGAAGGGCGGGTGACGCGTGTGGTGACGCGTTGCCAGGAGTACTGCACGCTGTCCGGATCGAGGTGCTCGCTGGTGCCCTCGATGAAGTGCAGCGGGAAGGTGCTGTCGTAGACGGTGATCTCCAGGCAGGCGTCGGTGTCGCGGGCGGGGCGGGGCGTGTGTCCCTTGCGCTGGGCGGCGTGGGCGAGGGCGTGCAGGAGGCGGCGGGCGCGGTGCTGGCAGTCAGGGCAGACCTGCACGGTGGCGTCGCGGACGGCTGGGTGGAGGTCTTCTGTCGGGAGGTCGAGGTCGACGGGGAGGGGTTGGGGGCGGGGTGCGGTCTGGGTGGGGTGGGGGCCGGGGAGGAGTTTGATGATGAGGTCGCCGGTGTTGCGTCCGGTGTGCTGCAGGCGGTGGCCTTCCGGGATCAGGTGGCGGGTTTTGGCTGCGTGCAAGGCACGGCGGATGCGGGCGCGTTCGGCGTCGGGCGGGTCGGGGATGTGCAGGACGCCGCCGGCGGTCTGGAGGCGGGTGAGGAGGTCTTGGGCCTCGTCCGTTGGTGAGGCGGTGCTGCTGCCTGCGCGGGTGTTCTTCGGGGTGGGGCGGGTTGGGGGGTTGTCTTGCTGGGCGAGGTACTGGGTGCCGGCGGCGGTGGGGCGGGCGGTCCAGTGGCCGTTCGTGCGGGGTGTGGTGACCAGGCCGCGGTTGCGCAGGGCGTAGACGGTGACGGCCAGCGCGGAGTCGGCGGAGGTGATGGGGTCGGGGCCGTGGCAGATGCGGCGCAGCAGGGCGAGTTGGCGGTCGTTGAGGCGCTTGGGGCGGGACACAGCCGGACACCATCCTTCTCGTCAGGCATGGGCGGGCGGGTTGTCATCCTGGGTCGCTCGAGTTGGCGTGGCGCAGGACTTCTACGGGGACGCCCAGCTGTCGTTCGAGGTGATCGGCGGTCTTGGTGTGTCCGTGGTGGCGCAGGGTCTGGATGGCGTGTTCCATGAGTTTGCCGATGCGTAGTACTTCGGTGCGCAGCGCGGCCAGTTCGGTGACCTGGTCGATTGCTTGGGCGCCGCACCATTCGCGCACCAGGTCGCGGCCGGGTTGGTGTTCGCGGTGTACCTCGGCGCAGGTTTCGGGGTGGATGTAGGTACCGGGGTTGCCGCCGCGGCCGCGATAATACTTTCCGTAGGACGCGTCGCGCTGGGCCTGTTCCTCCTCGCGGGCGAGGGTGGCGGCCAGCGCGTCGGCGTGGGCTTGGGCGATCAGGCGGGCCGTGGCCAGCGTGGTGGGCCAGGGGGCTGTCAGCGTGCCCTCTTCGTCGGTGAACGTCCGTGGGTCGGCGTGGAAGAAGGTCTCGGGCACCTTGAGCAGCGTGGCGAGGGCGGGGGTGTCGTGGACGTAGAGCACGCCGCGCTCCCGGTAGTTCCAGCCCATGGACACCACTCCTTCCAACGGGCATTCCTCGAAGATCGTGCTGGCTGCGTAGAACTCCGGATCTTCCTGGTCGGGGCAGTCCTGGGTCAGCTGTGCCCAGCGCTCTTGCCGGGCCAGCCACTGTTTTTTGTCCTCCCACCGCACCCGCAGCCGGGCCGGCGGCACCCACTCCTGTCGGCCCTCCGCGGTCTCCTCGCAGAACCGGACCTTCACCCGCAGTGGGCGCTGACTGCCCAGGCGCAGCACCTCCACCTCGCTGACCGGCCCCGCATAGGGGGCGGCCCGGTAGGCCCACCTCTCCCCCGGCTCCATACGCCTCCCCTCCCTGCTCTCCCCTGGCATTGAAACGCTAGGGGCGTTCCGCTCGCGGCCGCCAGCCCACATCACCACCCGGCGGAGCTGCCGTCTGCGGGCACGCGCTCGGTTGGCTTCAGGCCGCCAGGGCAGTCGAGGCGTCGAAGACCTCGTCGAATCGGTGGGCTCGGTGCGTGGCGATCAGAACCCAGGCTCCGCTGGGGTGCGGCCGGGCGTGGGCGGTGTAGTGCTGGACTTCGGACGGGGTGAGGACTTTGAAGTCGTCGAAGACGTAGTACAGCGGCGCGAGGGCCGATGGCGAGTGGATCGTCTGGGACCCTCAACTCCGCTCCGAGGGAGAGACCGTTGCGCTGCCGGAGGACTTCTACCTGCGGGATTCATGGAGCTCGATCCCGCTGACCTTGACGCCGTGGCCGCCCTGATGCGCACCTACGGATCTCTCGGCGGCAGCATCGACACCGGCAGCTGGGACGAAGCGGTCTACGAGTACTTCCAGGAGCTCACCGAGCGGGAACACCCGAAGAGCGGGCCGTTCTCCCTGCACGGCGAACTGGCCACGCTCTATGTCACGCAGGCGCAGTCGGCCATCACCACCTGGCTGGCGCTGCGGCGCGAGGGCGGGCTCGATGAGCTCATCGAGCCCGAGGTCTGCCAGGCACGGCTGGCGCAGTGGCGCTCGCAGAACACGCACCGGAACGAGGTGTGGCCGCGCGACATGGACCACCTGCGCGAGCTCGCCCTGGGAATCAGGATCGACGACCTGGTGGATGAACTGAATGCCGCGCTGAAGCCGTTCAGCGTCGGCATCGGCGGCCTGACCGACCGCTACCCCACCATCCTCGCCGTGGTCTTCCTCCAGCTCTACAACCACCTCGCCGAGGACGCCACGATCCGCCAGTGCGCCAACGAGACCTGCCGGCGGAGCTTCGTCCGCCAACGCGGCCGCGCCGAATACGGACAGAACCGCACCAGCGGCATCAAGTACTGCACCCGCGAATGCGCCCGCGCCCAAGCCCAGCGCGAACACCGCCGACGCCGCAAAGCCGCCCCGGAGCAGCCCGACCCGTGCCCCCTCGGGGCTGGAGCGCGGGGCCTTAGCCGTGCATCCCCGACCACTGCGGGGGGGAGGAACGAATGCGGAGGTGAGCTGACTCGATGGGGAGACGGTGACCTGCCAGTCGGCCGCCGGGTGTTGCCCGGCGGCCGAACCACGAGGAATAGGGCCGGGGCATGCCTACTACGAGTGAGCCGTCTGGGAGTGCTTGCTGGAGGACGACTGGGGCTCGCACGTGGTGCGTTTGCGCAGGTGTGGGCGGGAGGGTGTTGCGCGTGGGGCATCCACGGGATCGGCAGCGGCGGTGAGCAGGCCGCTGACACGGTCGGCGAAGTCGGGCCCAGGGGTGGGGAGTTCCATATCGGGCTGGTGAAGGTAGCCGGTGGCGACTGCGGTCGGGATGTAGTCCATGAGTTCAGTGACGGCGATGGAGCGAGTGCGGGTCGTGTGCTTTCCCAGGTTGCGCAGGAGGTGCAGGACCGTGGTGGTGGAAGCGTTGGCGATCTGGAGGGCGGGCGGCGGGCAGGGAACAGAGGACGTGCTCGGGTGCTCTTGCGCTAAGGGCTCTTCAGAGGGGGCGGGTGCGTCGTCGGCCTGGTGGAGCCACCAGTGAGCCGCGTCGTCTTCTCCCAGGGCCAGGTGGTGGAGGTAGAGGCAGTAGGCAGCAGCGGTCTGTCCGGCGCCGGCGGCGTACTGCCACCAAAAGCGAGCGCCGTCGTCGGTATCGGTCAGCTGCAGGACGCAGGCCAGGACGAGCGCGCTGCGCGGGCCGGGGACCTGATCGGTGACGAAGTCTGCGACCGCCCTGGTGGGGGTGTGGGTGACGAGGGTTTCGCACAGGGCGCGCAGGTCCTCGGCTGCTGTGCTGGAGGCAGGGGCCGGCTCGGGCGCCCGGTCGGCGCAGTTGTCGCCGGGAGGAAGGGTGGCGGGCGGCACGAAATCGCGTGGCATGGTGCGTTCGCGCACCAGCAGGGTCCTGGAGAGGAGTTCTTCGATGCGGGTCATGGGGTGTTCCCTTCGGTCTCGGACGGCGGGCAGAGGACGCTCTCCAGGAAGCGGACGGCGTGACGCTCATCGGACTGCACCGCAACCAGCGGGGCCCCGAGGAGAGCGGAGGCTTCCTCGAGGGTGAACCCGCACAGGCGACGTAGCACCATGACGTCGAGCCGGTGGTCGGGCAGACGGCTCATCGCCTTGAAAACCTCCAGGCTCTCTGTCAGCTGGTTCATGTGGTCGGTCACGGTGGTCTGGGACTGCAGAGCGACGGTGTCGAAGGCGGCGCGGGCCAGATCGGGGCGGCCGTCCAGGTGGGGCGATTTGGCCATGACCGCGGCGCGCAGGACCTGCCAGGCGAAACGCCGAGTGTCAGGGCTGGTAAGTGCATCGTTTTTCCAGCGCAGCCAGAGGATGTCGAAGGTGTCGGACACGGCGGCGTCGCGCTGGTCATCAGCAAGGAATACCTGGGCGTAGCGGCGGTAGTCCTCCTCCACCGTCTGGCGGAAGGCGCAGTGGTCCATGGGCGGGGCCTCGGGGGTGCGGGTCAGGGTGATCTTTTCGCTGCATCCCTCGACCCACCCGCGGGTCTTGTGGGCCTCCCGCGCTGCTCGTCGCCACAGTTGGTAGAGCGGCCAGTTGGGCATCTTCAGCTCGGTGGCCAGGCTGTGCACGATCTCCCAGCGCGGGTACAGCCCGACCCCGCGTAACAGCTCGGAGAGTTTCGATTTGGCGAACCGGGTGCGCTCGCTCAGCTCGTTCAGCGTGAGTCCGCTGCTGAGGTAGATGGTGCGGACGGGTTCCAGCCAGACGCGGTGAGCACTGCCGACGTTCTCCGCGATCGGCCCGAGCTTGCGCCCGGGTCGTTGGGGCGCCGGTCGGGCGGGCTGGGCCGGCGGTTCGGGAAGCGTCATCACGGGGCGTCGTCCTCCTGCTCGGCGGCCGGCACCACCCGGCGTCCCGGCGCCGGTGCGCGCACGGCCCGGATGATCTGCTGTGCGGTGACTCCGAGAACCGGTGCCAGCACGACGGTGGCGGCGACCTGGCCGTAGGCCACCATCGCCGCGCCCCAGGCGAAGACCGAGACGATGGCGGCCACTGTGATGATCACTATTTGCTTGCTGCTCATTGGACCTTCCGTCCTGTCGACCATGCACACGGCAGCCCATGGGAGACTGCCGACGTCCCGGGCGGGCGGGTGCCGAACCGCCGATGCACGGGAGGTGCATCAGCATGCATGGGCGGGGAGTTGCTACGCCACGTGATCATGGATTCACGGAACAATCACGGTCACGGAACGCACTTGGGCCGCCCTGCGGTGACCGATTCCGGGCACGTCGGCGCGCCCTTGGGGGAAAGTTCCCACTTCTCCTTGCAATCGCACCGCGACCCCACGTCAAATGGGCGGTGGATGTCCTTGGTGTCGACCATGCCATCCGGCCCGCCCCGTGCCGAAGAACCTCAAGGGGCGAGCATCACCGCTCTCGCCTGGCCGCTCCTAGAGGCCAGGCGAGAGCGGAACGTCCCGCAGGACAGCAGGACAGCAGGGCCGTAGCCGGGACCACTGACAACGCTCACGCCACTCGCCGCACACACAAAGCGGCCGCGGGCCCCTCCCGCCGTGCGCGGCACCTCGCATCCCGCCGGGTCACGCAGGCGCCCGGCGCGGGCCGCCCCGTTCCAGGAAGTGGGACGTGGAGAGCTGAGCGAGGACTCAGCCGCGGCTTTCCAGATTGCCGAGAACCTTCTCGGCAGCCTCAACAACCTGCGCGTTCAGTTCCTTCTCGGTCACCACGTGGCCCGGTGAGTACCGCTCCACGTACAGGAAACGGCCCTGGCCGATGTCCACGGTCACACCGGCACTCCACTCCTCGCCATACATGACCTGCCGCGCGGCCATCCTCCCCTTCACCGTGACCGGGACGGCCTTGGTCGGCATCGGATCCGTCCCGTCGACGTTCCCCAGCAAGGCCTTCTCGTTCTCGAACAGCGCCACAACGTAGCCAGCCGCGTTCTCCTCGTCGGGAGTCATGGAGAAGTAGCAGCTGACCTCGCCCTTGCCGGACATCGGCTCGGCCTCCCACACACCGAGATCGTCCTGCTGCTTCTGCGTCAACGCGCGCTCGCAGACGGAGCCCTCATCCATGTCTTCGATGCGCAGCGGCGCGAGAGATGCCGAATGACCGCTGCTGGTCTTTGCCGGCGGCTTGCCGGAGGTGCCGCACCCTGTCACGCTCACGGCCGTGAGCAGCAGTGCTGGCCAGATGTAAAACGGTCGGCGCATGACATCCCCCCTGTCGGTGCACAGCACCGTGCCTGAAGTGGCGTGGGGGGAGCGATCATCGTAACCGGCAGATGGCGCCAGCACCCAATGGCTCGCACCCCGCCCCGCTACCGGAGGCGCGTGTTCCTGAGCCCCGCGCTTGTACCAAGTGATCCGCCGCAACGGCGCTGGCCCGGGTGGCCGGCAGGTCCCGTTCCCCCTGACAAGGGTCTGGCATATTTCCTCCGCCCTTCTAAGACGTCAGGGCGCGTCGCTGCCTTCAATTCTTCGACCATGGACCGCCCAGCGATAGTGAGACCGCCTGGGCTGGTGCCCCTGCTTCTCCCCGGCAGGGCCGGACGCGAGCGGGGCTACGGCCGTCGCGGTGGGCGGTGCCCGGCGCTTCGCGGACGGGTGCCTTTGCCCGCCCAGGTACCGGGCGTGGCGTGCGCTGGGGCGCCCGATATCGGTCCGCTGCGGGAATGTGCAGGGCGTGCGGCGCCACGGGTGTGGCGTCGCTGACACTTTTGCATGGAGCCGGTCTCGGCCCGGGCGGGGCCTATAGAAGGGGGGTTGCCGAGAGCGGAGGGAGCGCAATGGAAGACGCGGTGCGCATAGTCGTGTTACTTGTGGTGGTGGGCATCATCTGGGGGCTTCGGAGGATGTACTTGTTCCCCAGGGGGTGGGCCTTTGCCTTCAGCCGGCAGTACGCGGACAACCGGGAGGACCTGGCGCAGGCCCGCTGGAGGGTGCGGGAGTTGGAACGGCAGGGAGAGCGGCAGGTCTCCTCGGCGCGGAGCGAGCTCGCCGCCCACCGGGCCCGTTACGACAAGAAGATCGATGCGCTGGAGCATCGGATCGCCGCTCTGCGCAACCCGGGGACGGGCGAACGGCTGGCTCGCCTCGGGGATGTGACCTTGTTCGAGCATCTCCTCACGGTGGAGGACGAGGCCGGGACGCATTCGATTCCGCTGGCCGGCCTCGCGGTTCGCTTCGATACCGGCCAGCGCAACCACTCGATCTACCTCACCCGAGCCAACGGGCAGCTGGTCCGGGCCAAGTACCCGCACCACCCCCCGGCGGCGGACGAGCATGAGCAGCGCTTCGACGAGGACCAGGTGCGCGACTTCGCCGTCGATATCGAGAACGCGGTCGCCAGGGAGAACTCCTTCCGTGCCCGTATCCCGCAGCAGTTGACGCAGGCGCAGGAGGATCTCGCGCGGGCCCGGAAGGACACGGCCGCGCAGGACGAGGCCAGCGAGCACTTGTCCCAGGTCGAGTCCCGGCATCGCGATGATCCACGGCGTAAGGAGGCGCACGTCGCGCTGGAGAACGCGCGGGAACGCTGGAAGGACCTCACCGGGCACTTCCCCCCGCAGTAGCCCGGGCTTGACCAGACCGGTGGTTGCCGTCCGACTGCCAGCTGAATCGGCCGCTGTGCCAGTCCGGGTCAGCGGGTGGGTCTGTGAGCAGCACAATCGCTACGCCACACGTCGCTGGTGGTGTGCGCAGGGTCGGCATCCTGCCCTCCCTTGGTCCGTGAGGCGGATCCGGCTGAGGCTCCCGCACTTGAGGCACCTCGCCGCCCAGGGAGTGCTCGCTCCGGGGTAGCTGTCCAGGGGCACCAGGCCGGCCTGGAGGGCGCTGAGCTTCGCCGTCGCCGGGGTGACCCGAACCAGCACGACATCGGCTAGCTAGCCTCCAAGCGTCCCTCACGAGCCGACGACGTCTTGTACGTCCAAGATTGCTTCCCGACGACAACTCGTACGTCTGTGATCTCAGGATGACCTGGCCAATCGGAGATGCGTGGTCCGCGATCGAGCTCACGATGTCGCCATGCACGCAACCAGGCCCGTGTCCACTGTGCGTACTCCGTGGACGGTACCTCGCAGACTTTGAGGAAGGCGGCCAGTTGCAGCCTGGAGAGCATGGTCTGACCGTGCACCATCCGCAGTAGCGTGGTGTGCGGCAGTTCTCCATGGCCGCCGGCTCGACGCTCCATCTCATCGGCGGGCATCGCCCCGGCCCTGTAGTAGAGGTGCTGCAGAGCCGTGACCATGTCCGCAGGTTCACGGACCAGGTCCGGCCTCCAGTTCCTCCACTCGCTGCCGAGCGGCGGCCTCCCGTGCCTGAAGCTCCTCCGGCAACGACACCATGGCGCCCCACCTCCACCCCGCCACGGTAGAAGTACGACGGCACCGCCCACACGTCAATCAGCGTCTTCCCAGCTCAGCTGTCCCTGGAAAGGATCCTTTGAAGGGAAGCCAGGGCTGGGGTAACGCTGGCGCCAACGCCATCCTCACCAACGACTCTTTACTGCTTCGGTGTCGGAAGTAATACCGCTCCTCCTACGCTGACATCATGGATTGGCTTCCCCTTGCGAGTGCTGCTTTGGGTGGTGTGATCGGCTCAGGATCCACCTTGCTGGCAGATCGACTGCGATGGCGTCGTGAACGCGAAGAGCGTCAAAGGGATCTGGCTCGGGAGGAGGCGGATCGCCAAACAACCCTCCGCCGCGAGATCTACACACAGTATCTGGCCGCGTTGTCCAAGTTGCGAAACGGCCTGCGCGAAGTGGCCCATGCGCCGATTCTTTCTCACGATGAGCGGGTCGGCAGGATGCGGGAGATCTTCCTCTCGTCAGGAGCATATGAGCTGCGCTTTCAGGTCCAGCTCTCTGCACCCGCCGAACTGGTCGATCTTGCCGAAGCTGCCTATAAGTCGTTGAGGAGTCTCCGCACGCGAATCGAGGACGGTGCGCTGTTCAGTGACGGGCCGTACCTCACGGCGCGTGATGCCTATCACGACGCTTTCCGAGACCTGCGTGCTGGCATGAGGGTGGACCTCGGTGTGGATTCCATCTGATTCGGATGTGGACCACCCCTTGGAAGGATCCGCATCCAACCGAGATCGTGGCGCATGGCGTCTCGCAGTCCCCGAAGTGTCTCCCGTTTCTCCCGGAGAAGCTGCTGGTGCTCTTCCGTTTCCAGGCCCAAGCCGGCACCGAGCCGGTCCCGTAGATGCCGTTGGCGACGAAAGACGTCCGTCGCAGCCGCGACGACCGGCTGCGAATCCGTGAGCCGGACCAGTTCATGAGCGGTGTGGTTGCGGACCGCAGCCGCGCCGCAGCCAGCCTGCCGCCACTGGGGCGCTGCCCTTCGACGAGTCCAGCGGCCGTCCCGGGCAGTCAGGGCCGCGCTGAACGGACTGGCATCACGGGAAGCCGTCGGAGACATCGGCCGAGCGGCCGAACTCCCACATGCGGTCGAACTCGGCCCGATAGTGCGTGTACCACTGGCCGTCCCGTTCTGGGCGGAGCGAGAAGACTGCGTCCCCGCTGGCCGAGCTGTGCGAGTAGATATCGACGTGAATGATGCCATCGGGCTGTTCGGGATCCAGCAGGACCAGACCGAACGCGGGAACGAACGGCAGGAAGCGCACCTCCACCTGACCCGCGCAGCCGGGTGTACCGACCAGCTCACGCAGGAGGTCGACTGACGGACGCAGCCGGTTGACGAACACCTCGGGGCGGTCAGGCAACGTACTGCGCCGGGCTGCCTCCTCCGGCGCGGAAGAGGAAGGATCAATGAGCGCGACTCGCACCATCGCTCCTGTCGTAGCGCGCCGCTGCAACTCGTCGATCAAGTCGCGCAGCGTCCGCGACAGCGTCACGCCCACGATGCTGATGTCCCGGGCATGGCGCACTTGCTCGATGAGCCCCGGCTTGTCCCGCGCGAGGAACTCCTTCGCCGAACCCCTGCCTCCGCGCAGATCCTGTACTTGTGCCGTCAGCGCGGACATCCGATGTCGGCTCCCCAATAAACTGCCCGCGACTAGCGCCAGCGTTGCCAGGGTCGCAGCAGCCAGCACCTTGCCGCTGGCCAGATCGAACGCGCCGAGTACCGCGAGGGTGAGGGACAGCAACACCGTGAGGTAGATCTCCAAGTGCTCGCCCCGATGAATGTCCTCCCATACCCGCTGCATCAGACGCATGCCAGCCATTCTTCTGAGGCTACGCGGGCACGGTCAACGCCCCGACGGACGGGTGCACCGGGCGAAATACCCGCACCATCCACCAGCAACGGATGGGCAGGAGCAGCGCTTTGATGAGGATCAGGTGCGCGACTTCGCCGTCCGGATCCAGAACGCGGTCGCTGAGGAGAACATCTTTCCGTGCCCGTATCCCGCAGCAGCTGGCCCAGACACAGAAGAACTTCAAGCACGCCCGGAAAGACACGGCCGCCCAGGACAAGGCAAGCGAGCGTTTGTCCCAGGTCGGGGCCCGGCACCGCGACGATCCACGGCACAAGGAAGCGCGAGCCGCGCTGGAAGAAGCACGAGAGCGCTGGCAGGCTCTCACCGGACGCTTCCCCCCCGGAATAACCACCGCTCCATGCGCTAGCGACCACAGACAGTCGGCATGGCCCGGTGGTGGAACGGCCGCCGGGAAGCGGAGCCCGCTGTACCGGTGAAGTGGCTATCGCCTCCGCGTCATCGTCAGGCCGGTCGTGAGGAAGCGGTTGATTGGCTTCAGGCTGCGCGGGCAGGCGAGATACCGAAGACCTCGTCGAAGGTGTGGGCTCGGTGCGTGGCGATCAGGCCACTCGATGTGGACAAATCAGCGCAAGTGCTCACGGCCGGAGGGCTGCGCCGACCCCGCCTGGCTGCCGACAACGCCAAGGAGGCAGTCAGGTGGAGCCGACAGCCACGTCACCGAGGTGCTGCATGCCCGCGACGGCATCGCTCGGCGCCCGGGCCTGCGCGTCAAGATCAGCCGCCGGCGAGCTCGTACTCGATTGCCTGCCCACCGCAGCCGGCCGCCAGGGCGCGCAGTGTTTCCGCTTCGTCGCGGTCGGCGGTCAGCTCCCAGCGCAGCTTGGTGGACACCCAGTCGCCCAGGTAGGTACAGCGGGCATCGCCCGAGGGCGGCATCCACTGGGCCGGATCCTGGTCGGCCTTGGATCGATTGGTCCTGGCGGTCACGGCGACCAGGGAGCGCTCGGCACCAAGGTCGTTGGCGTATGCCTGGCGGCGCTCCTTGGTCCACTGGGAGGCGCCGGAGTCCCAGGCTTCGGCCAGCGGGACGATGTGGTCGATGTCCAGGCCGCGAGGGTCGGTGACGGTCTGCTGGTCGTAGTAGCTGTGCCACTCGCCCGACAAGATCTTGCAGCGGTCGCCCTTCTCCACGGGCTTGCGTGACTCGGCGATGAGCACTTCGTTGCGGGTCGAGCAGCCGTCGCGGTCCTCATCGATCCAGTGGCGGAAGCTGGTGCGCTGGTAGGAAACCACTCGCGCGAAGGATCCGACCATGTATCGCGCGCAGTTTCGAAAGTCGGGTGACCGTGGGACCACAAGCACGCCAGGTCTGCCTGAGTTCGAGCCGAACAATCCGTGCCCGACTCACCGTAGACGGTAAAGAAGCCGCAGTGCGGGCGAGCACCCAGTCCAGTGGCACCGAAGCTCCCCCACGTTCTCACCTGCATATACGCTCGAAACGCTGTGATCTATGGCGGAGGCGGGACTTCGGAGCAGGCGCCGCTCCTCCCTCAAAGGTCGGCGTCCTCTGCGGAAGCTGTGAAGGCCGCCCTCACCCTTCACCACGCGGCAGCGTGAGGTCGAAAAACGCTCACTGCCAACAGCAGGAGACCCGCGAACACGATCAGCCAGGCGATGAGAATTCCATCCATGATGGAGTGTTCCCTTCCGGGCGCGACTACGCCGGAGCCGCTTCCTCGTCCTGCTCCGTCAGACCGGTGAAGGCGTCCGGAACAAAAGCGCGTGAAGATCCCGGGAAGCGGGCCGGATTGTGCGGTACCACGAAACCGCGGCGGGCTGCCGGCGTGGCCGCGGCCTCGTTGGCGGTGGCCACCGCATTCCATCGGGCGATGAAGTCCGGCGGTGTCCACGTGGCCAGGCCGGGCGGGTTGCCGAGCAGTTCCCGCCACAGAGTGTGACGGAGGCCGGTGACCGTGGCGGGGTGGTGGAAGGCGACGCAAGCCTCGGTATCGATGCGGAAGGAACGCGGGTTCGCGTTCGCCGATCCGACGATGGCGAACTCGTCGTCGGTGATCAGGACTTTGCTGTGCAGATATATCTGTCGGCTGCGGAATCCCGTCGGCGGGGGCGGCGAGTCGGTCGGCCGTACGGGCCGGCCGCCGCGCGCCTTGGCGACGACCGAGTACACGCCGAAACGCCCGGCGTGCTCGCTCGCCAGCCGCCGGAGCAGCCCGCTCTGCAGAGCCATGCCGTCCTCAGTGATCGGGTCGGCGGCGGTGCCGGCCGGGGTCACCTCTTCGGGTGCCACCGGGACCACCACGATGATCACCAGGTTCTGATGCGCGTCCGCGGCCGTCTCCACCCAGTCGCCGATGCGCGTGTCGCGGACATACTGGTTCTCGATGTAGACGTATTTCTGGGCCCGCTCGATCGCGTTCCGGTAGGACCGCAGGACGTCGTCGCGAACCGTGTTCGGTACGCTGAACACGTTGCTCGGCACCGAGGTAGTGCGCAGCATCTGTGCCGAGGCAGCGCCAGCGCCCGCGGGAGGCGGCGACGGGAGCGTCAGCGTGGCTGTCGGGACCTGCGTGTCGAGCCCGATGCGCGGATGCGCGGTGGTGAACTCGGCGACGCGGGTTTCGAACGCGGCGCGCTCAGCCGTCCAGCGTCCCACGAATCCGCGAGCCAGGTCCCGCGCCACCGCCCCGTCCACCCGGCAGTGGACGTCGTGCCACCGACGCAGGACGCTGTCGTGCCGCTGCGTGTCGGCGCGGGTGGAGGCGAGGTCGAGCCCGCCGCAGTAGGCGAGTCCACCATCAATGATCATCATCTTCTGGTGGTGGCTGACCGGGAACATCCGCCAGTCCGGCGAGGCCTGAACGGTGGGCACGAAGGCCGGGCTGACGTCGATGAACTCCCAGATCCCCGGGCGCAGTTGCAGGGCCGCCTGCCGGGCGGCCCTGGGCATGGCGGCGATGCGTCCCACGATGCGCGTGAGCTTGGGCCGCATTTCGTCGTCGATCGTGTGCGTGAGGCTCAGAGTCTCGATCGTGGCCGGATGCAGGCTCGCGATGACATGCAGGCGCCGCATGCCGGTGACCCGCTCGACCCGCCGGGCCTCGGCGAACAGCATCGCGTGCGTGCGCCACGCGCCCAGATGGTTGTCGGGCGCCTGCACGGCGTCGAAGTCGCAGAGAATCACCCGGACGTCGACGCCATGCTCGGCCAGCGCGCCGAACAGTCTCACCCAGGTCGTCGGGCGGCGCTTGATCCCCCGGTCCCGCAGCACCTTGGCGACGGCGGCCGGATCGACGAGCGCTACTCGGGGATCACGGCTGTGCCCGAACATCCAGGTGGCGAAGAAGACCGACGAGGTCGCTCCCGCCGCCGACAGACCCATGGCCCGGAATGTGTCGTGCCCGTCGACAAAACAGTCAACCTTGATGCCGGTCGCCATTGGGCCGATAAAGCGATCGTCGCCGTCCGCCAGCTCGGGAAGAAAGAAGTCCGTAGCCGCCATGGGTTGTGATGCTACGCCGAGGCTGGCATCGTAGCGATACGTCGGATGGGCTGCCTTTTCGATCACGGCGGCACACCGATTTCGCCGAGGGGGCTCCGTTGAGTGAGCCGCGTGCGTTCCTGGATGCCGTACTGGGCGCAGTGATCGAGGCGGTCACGCCTCTCGAGGATGCCCTTGCCGATCCGGTGCTTTTCCGAGCGCTGTTGGAGGAATTGGGCTGGGTGGTCGAGGCGGGAGATATCGACCCCCAGGAGCTGAGCGCCCAATTACCGATCAAAAACATTTTGGATTCGGTCCGGGACGTCCTCGAAACGATCCGCACGGGTGCGGCGACACCTGGTCTCTATCAAACGCTCGTCCGGGACACTACCGCGCTGATCAGCGCGCTGGGCACCGCGGCCGGGGACGATCCTCCCCCGTCGCTGCCGCCGCCCCTCTCGCAGCCGGAATTGTGGGATTCTCTCGCCGTCGACCTCGCGGGGTTTCTCGTCGCCCGGCACGTCCGCGCGACCGCCCCGCTCGTCTACGCGCTGCTGCACCTGTTCGGCATCATCGACCTTGAGGAGACAGCGCCGACCGAGCACCGCCGTGCGGCCCGGCGCGTCGTGCTGCGCTGGGACCGGCTGGGCATGCTGGTCGGCGACCCTACTGACCTGGTTGCCGAGGTCTACGGCTGGGGCGGCACCCTGCGATCCGCGGAACTGCTCGACCGGCTGGAGGAGGCGCTGCGCGCGCTCGGGCTCGCCGCCGATCAGGTGGAACCGGACGAGGGGACGATCGCAGCGTACTGGGGTGACCCATCGGCGGCCGACGCACCGACCCGGGAGCTGCACCTGCTGCTCGCCACCGGCACGACCGACGACGGTCTGCACGCCGAGGTGGGCCTCGCGGTGCTGCCTGTCCCGGCGCAGACCGGCGTCGCTGGGCCGCCGGCTGGCATCTTGGTGTCGCTGTTCGCGGCGGGCGACATCGCCCTGGTCATCACGTTCGGCGAGAGCGTCAGCGGCCGAATCTTCGGAGCGGTTGACGCCGACCGCCTGATCGGCGTCGAGTTGCGGCCGGGCGACGCGCGATGGGCCGACTCGGCTGCGGTGCAGGCGCGCGCCGGGCTTGAGCTGGCCTACGCGCCGCCCGAGCCGGTGCTGCTGTTCGGCGGGCGAGAGGGCACCCGCGTCCGGGTCGGCGGCGCTGGCCTGGGCCTGGCCGCCGAGGCCGGGACCCTTGGCTTCGACGTCGGCGTCCACGTGGCGCTGTCCGGCCTCAGCCTCGTGGTGAGCTTCGCCGATGTCGACGCCTTCGTCGGCCGCCTGGTCGGCTCGGGCGAGCTGACGTTCGCGGCCGACCTCGGTGTCGGCTGGTCGCAGCGCGGCGGGTTGCGGGTGGACGGGCAGGCGGGTTTGCGTTTCGAGCTGCCGATGGAGTTCACCGTCGGGCCGGTGCGGCTGAGCCGGCTGTTCATCGTCGCCGGCCCGGAGGCGGGCGGCCTGGCACTCTCCGCCGTGGTCACCGTGCAGGGCAGCCTCGGCCCGCTGACGCTGGTGGTCGAGGACGTCGGCGCGACGCTCCGGCTCACCCCCACCGCCGGTGGAGCCGCGGTTGGCCTGTCACCGTCCCTGGCGCTACGCCCGCCCACCGGTGCCGGCATGAGCATCAACACCGGGCCGGTGACCGGAGGCGGTTTCGTCCAGTTCAACGAGCCCGCCGGCCGGTACACCGGGGTGCTGCGGCTCCGGATCGTCACGGTGGGCATCACCGCGGTCGGTCTCGTGCAGACCCGGCTTCCCGGCGGCCGACCAGGGTTCGCGCTGCTGATCCTGCTCCGCGCCGAGTTCCCGCCGATCCAGGTCGGTTTCGGCATCGCGCTCTCCGCCATCGGCGGCCTGCTCGGGCTCAACCGCAGGGTCGAGGTGGACGCCCTCCGTCGGCGTTTCGCGGGCGGCGCGGCCGGGCGCATCCTCGCGCCGGAGGATCCGGTCCGCGACGCGCCGCTGCTGCTCGCCGAACTCGACGAGATCTTCCCCGTGACCGAGGGCGTCACGCTGGTCGGTCCGACCGTTCAATTGTCCTGGTTAGAGCTGGTCCGGCTCGACCTCGGCATCTTCGTGGAGCTACCCGGGCCGAGCAAGGTCGTCCTGCTGGGTTCGGTCCGGGCGGCCATCGACAACCCGACGGGCGGAAAGCCGTACCTCCAGCTCCGCCTGGACGTCCTCGGCGTCCTCGACTTCGCCAAGCGGGTGTTGGAGTTCGACGGCGTGCTCGTCGACAGCCAGCTGCTGGAGGTCTTCGAGCTCACCGGCGGCGCAGCATTCCGCCTGGGGTGGGGCGACCAGCCGTACGTGGTGATGTCCATCGGCGGCTTCCACCCGGCCTACGACCCGGCCCCGCTCGCGCTACCGGCCAGCCTGACCCGGCTGGCGATGGCCCGTGGCCGACCGACCGACGTGCTGTACCTGAGGTTCGAGGGCTACTTCGCGATCACCACCAACACCCTCCAGTTCGGGGCGTCCGTCCAGGTGATCGTAAATGCCGGTCCCATCCGAGCCGAGGGCTTCCTCGGCTTCGACACGTTGATCCGATTCCAGCCGTTCGCCTTTGAATTCGGCTTCCGGGCGAGCGTGCGGGTCACGTTCAAGGGTGTGACGCTCGCCGGCGTCCGGGTCACCGGAGTGCTCTCCGGGCCCGGCCCGGTCACCTTCGCCGGCGAACTGTGCTTCGAGGTCTTGTTCTTCGAGATCTGCTGGAGCGCCACCTTCACCCTCGGCAGTGCGACGCCGCCGGCGGTGCACCCGATCCCGAGCGCGTTGCCGGTCTTCGGGGTGGAACTGCGCGAGCCCGGCAACCTCGCCACGTCGGCGGCCGAGGACCCGTTCGTACTGCTGACACCGCCGTCCGCGACGGTGCCAGCGCCGGTACTACCGCCGCTGGGCCGGCTGGTGTGGGCACAGCGGCGCGCCCCGCTGGAACTGCTGCTCGAACGCTTCGAGGGCGCCCCGCTCGAACACCGGGACACCATCACCGCCACCGGTCCGCGCATCACCGGCCCCGCGAAGGACTGGTTCGCTCCGGGCAGCTTCGCCGACCTTTCCGACAGCGACGCACTGAACCGGCCGGCACTCGAACGCCTGCACTGCGGTGTAGAGCTGGCCGCCGCCAACGACGTCGTCTCGGCGGCGGTGACCGTGTCCGTCACCGTCGAGCAGTACCGCGCCGCCCGCCCGACCGCCGTCCCGGGCGAGGAGCGGCCGGAGTGGCTGCATGCCGCCCTCGATCGGCGCGAGGGAGTGGCCGACCCACCGGTGGTGGCGCCGGCCGTCACGGTCGAGGACGAGACCTGGGTGGTGTCCGAGACGACCGGAGCGCCGACCGCGGCCGGCCTCTCCCAAGCCCAGGCGCATCAGCTTGCCAAGGCGACGGGCGCGGTGGCCACGGCGGCGGGCGACCGCGTACGCGTGATCACCTTCTAGGAGGTGGCATGGCCGAGACCATCGACTTTCACGGCTGGATCCGCCCGGCGGCGGGCGGGCTAGTCGACGACGTGCGGCAGGGGCGGGCGCAGGCCTCTGCAGAAGTGACGCTGACGGCCCGCGACCCGGCCGGGACCATCACTGGCACCGACACCGCGACGTTGGCGTTCCAGCTGGCCGGTCCCGGCGACGTCATCGGACTGCGGCCCGGCGCGGTGCGCCGGCGGTTTCCCGCGCCGGGCACGCTCGACGCGGAGACCACCAAATGCCCGTACGTCGAACTGGCCGACCCCGGATTGCCGTGGCGCTACACGCCGGCCGCCAATCCGGCCCCGGGCACACTGGCACTGAGGCCGTGGCTCGCGCTGCTCACCGGCACCGCCGAAGAACTGGCCGTCGCGGACGACCGCGTCTCGCTGAGCGGCCCGGTGCGGGTTGCGTACCCGCTGGCCGAGTCGGCCCGGTGGGCGCACGTGCAGCGCGGCGAGGACCGGCAGGTGGCCCGGGTGCTCTCGCTGCGCCCGTTGATCGAGGACACCGACTACGTCGCGGTGGTGGTTCCCGCATTCGTGGTCTCAGCGGCCGGCACGGTCGCCGACGCCTGGGCCGACGCCGAGGACGTCTCCCTTCCGGTCTACGACTCGTGGGCGTTCCGGACCGGCCCGGAGGGCGACTTCGCCACCCTGGCCCGGCGGCTGCGCGCAGGCCAGGTCACCACGGGGATCGGGGAGGCTACGGTGCGCTATCCGCGGCTGCCGGACGCGTCGCCGCTACTGGTCCGGGGCGCGCTGGCCCCGATCGGCGCGATGGACCCGGATCTGCCGGACGAGGTCGCCCAGGACGTCGCCCGCCTCGCTGTGCCCCTCACCGACCCGCGCGGCCGGGCGGTGATCAGCATCCCCCGGTACGGTTCGCCGTGGCGGCCCGGCTCGACCCCGGTCGAGTGGCGGGACCGGCTCAACCGCGATCCGCGGCACCGCGGTGTCGCCGGCATCGGCCTGGCCGTGGCCGTCGAGCGGCAGGAGGACCTGGTGGCCGAGGCGGCCCGCCAGGAAGGTGCCCTGCCGATCGCCGGCCAGCGGATCCGGGAGCTCACGCTCGGGATCGCGGCCAGTGGAGCGCTCTGGCGCCGACGGTTCCCGGTGGACGTGCGGCGCCGGCTCTGGGTGGCCGGCCCGGCACTGCGACGGGTGGTCACCGATGAGGGGACGCTCGCCAACCTGGCCACCGCCGAGGGGCGGGGCCTGGCGCGCGGCATCTTCTCGTCGGCGGCCCGGCGCATCCTGCGGCCCGGGTCCTCGCGCACGAGCGGCCTGCCGGCCGCGGTCGTCGACCCCGCGGCGCTGCTCGCCGGCGCCAACCGGTGCCCCGTACCGGAGACCAGTGTGGAGATCGGGATCCCGCTGGCGGACCTCGGCGCCGGCGACTTCTTCGACCGGATCGGGCACCTGCTCATCGCGCATCCCCCGGGCGGAAGTTCACCTGGCGGCGACGCGCTCCGGCCCGAGCTGAACGGAGTGGTGGGCGTGGGGCCGCCGGGGCCGCCCGGTCCCCCGATGCCACCGTTGCCTCCTCCTCCGCCGCCTCCCCCTCCTCCACCACCACCTCCACCTCCGCCGCCTCCCCCTCCACCTCCTCCACCTCCTCCGGATGCGCTCCTGGCCGCCTGCGCCGACGCAAGCGCGGCTGCCGGGCCAGCGGACCGGCTCCTCATCGAGGCGGTCGTAGCCGAGATCAAGGAGCTCGCGGCTGCCCGGGAGCCGCTGCCGTGGGCGAGCATCATGGCGTTCCTCGCTGCCGTCCTCGAGCCCGACCGCAACCAGGAGGAGATCGACCTGCTGCATCAGGGCATCGTCGGCGGCACGTCCCCCGCCGACACCCGGGCGGACATCCTCGGCCTGCTGCACAACCTGCGCCAGCCAATCGAACCGCCGGCCGAGTGCCGACCGGTCGACCTCGATGCCCTCGCCGCCGGCACCTTCGAGGCCCTGGACCCGACCCGGCCGGACGCATCGGCCCGCACCCGTATGCTCGGACAGTTCACCGGCCTGGACCCGGCAGCGCCCACGGCGCCACCGGAGTTCTGTCCCGTCCTGACCACGCCCACCTGGCGGGCCCTGGCCGACTTGGCGCCCGACTGGCTGCTCCCCGGTGTCCAGGGCCTGGCTGCGGACAGGGTGGTGGCAGTGCAGACCAATCCGGCCTTCGTCGACGCGTTCCTCGTCGGGCTCAACGGTCAATTGCTGGACGAACTGCGCTGGCGGAATCTGCCACTCAGCACGAACTGCACTCCGCTGCGGGTGTTCTGGGATCGCACGGACAGCGCCACCGGCGGGCACCAGGACGACATCCGCGGCATCCGCGACTGGTCCGCCGTCGGCGGCCTCGGTGACGCCCAGCACCGGCCGGACGGCGTGGCCGGCGTTGACGCCGTGCTCGTGCTGCGCGGACAGCTCTTCCTGCGCTACCCGCAGACCCTGTTCTACCTGCTGTCCGCCGAGCACGGCGGCGCACCGGACTTCGATCGCGACCCGGCTGCAGACGCCGCCCGGTGGCTGCCGAGTTTCCAGGGCCGGATGGGCACCGATGTCACCTTCTTCGGCTTCCCCGGCCTCGCCCCGGCCGACATCGCCCGCTACTGGGTCGTGGTGGAGGAGCCCCCAGCGGGCTACCGGTTCGCCAACACCGTCGCGGCGGCCGCGACGGACAACGGTGCCGACTTCGCCCGGCTCGCCTTCGCCCGTCCCGTCCGCGTGTTGCTCGCGGGCGGCGACCTCGTCACGCCGGGAGGTACACCGTGACCAGCATCGATCCCCCCACCACGGTCGGTGTCCTGCTGCCGGTGCGGATCGAGACCCGGTTCGACGACTCCCGGCTGCGGGTGCTGATCGTGCCCGACGAGCCCTGGTTCGACCGGCACGACCCGCTGCCCGGCCCGGCCGAGCTCGACCTGCTGGAGCGCTACGTCGCGGTGGCCGGCGACAACCCGGGCGCACCGTCGGCCCGGCAGGCGTGGCGCACGTTCGCCAGCCAGGTGGGCGGCGGGCGGGCCACCTGGCTGGTCCGGACATTTCGCCGGATCGCCTCGGACAGGACGATCCGGGTCGAGCGGCCAGCGGCGCAGCGGGATACCGCGCGCCTGCCGGAACTTCCCTTCTTCCCGCCGGAGTTGCAGGTGTGGCTGGCTCGCGACGGTGCTCCCCCGGCGCTCGCGCTCACCCTGCACGTCGACGTGTCCAGGTTGCGGGCCGACTTTCCCGACCCGGACGACGCCACGGACCGTCGCTGGTGGGAGTCCTGGGACGAGGCCGTACTGACCGGCGTGGCCGGGGAGATCGACCTGGGTGGCTCGCCGGACGACATCGAGGCGCTCTACGTCGTGGGCTTGGGCGGCGACGAGCAGGAACCGGCACGGCTGTTCGCGGCGCATGAGGCCGCCGGCCGGCTCGGCCTCATCGCCCCGGGCACACCGACCAACACGGTGGACGCCGCCCCCGCCGCCGACCTGGGCGACGATCCGGACACCTGGCTGACCGGCCTGCTGGCACCGGTGCCACCCAGCTCGGCGCAGGTGAGCGCGGCCCTGACCGGCGCCGACGGGCTGCACATCCCACTGAACAACGACCACCGGCACCGGGACCACACCACGGCGCTCGTGGCGGGGCTGTGGCCCGCCCTCTGGGGCTTCGCGCAGTGCAACGTCTGGGGCATCCCGCACGCCGAGCAGGCACCGGCCTGGGCGGCCGAGGCCCTTTACCCGGAAGGGCCATACCCCACCCTGCGCATCGGAACCCAGCCGTACGGGCTGCTGCCGGTCACCGCGCTGGCAGCCTGGCAGGCCGGGCCGGCCGACCCGCCGGTGGAGTCCGCGATGGTGCCAGCGCTGCAACTGCTGCGCGACGAGTGGGCCGCCGCAGCCGAGAGCCGCGGCACCATCGAGAGCGCCGACACCAACGGCCTGCTCGACCACCTGGCGCAGGTGCCCACCTCGCCGGGTTACCGGCACCGCGACGCGCGGCCGCTGGAGGTCTGGCTGATGTCCCTGCTCTTCCTGGACTACCGGATCGGCTGGCGGCACGTCGTCGATGCCTGGCGGGCGCGGACCCCGCTCGCTGTCGCGCTGGATTTGACCCCGCGGCGGCGGTACGCGGCGGTCGGCGGCAGCGCCCCCCTTAGGCTCCCGCTGGTGGTGCCGGCTGGCATGACCACCGAGGCGATCGCGACGATGCTGCGCCGGCTCGTGCAGGCCGCCCGCGCGACACCCGGTGTGCTGGCCGATCCCGAACGGCTGCACGCGGATGTCCTCGGCGCGCAGCCGGACAGTCTCCTGCTGCGGCTGGCGATTCGCGCGCTCCAGGTCGCCGTCGGCGATGTCGGCCGGGCGAAGGTGGCCGACTTCCGCTGGCTGGACCCGATCGTGCGGCGGCACACTGACCGGGTGCCGCTGGAACAGTGGATCGGCGCCGTGGCCCCCGGCGACCTGATCGCCGGTACGCCGGCGGCGCGGGCCTTCGCACGAACCGCCGGCGGCCTCGCCGCGATCGCCGACCTCGCTGGCGACGAGCGCCGGCTGGACCGGGCGCTGAGCGCCACAGTGGACTGTGCCACCTACCGCGTCGACGCGTGGGTCACCGGCCCGGCAACCCGGCGACTACGGGAACTGCACGACGCGCCGGCGAATGCCCGCGGCTGGCGGCTCGGTGCGTACGGATGGGTGGACCGCCCGCGGACGGGCACCCCCGGGCCCTCCGCGGCCGGGATGCTGCCGGCGCCCTCGCAGAGCCAGGCCACGGTGGCGATGATCCTGCGCGACCGGGCGGTGAACGACGCGGAAGCCGGACGCTGGCACATGGACCTCAGCTCGACGACGGTCCGCACTGCGGACCGGCTGGCGGCCGCGGTCCGCGCTGGCACCCATCTGTCGGAGGTCCTCGGCCACGAGGTGGAACGCGTCGTGGCCGAGCCGATCGCGGTGGAGCGGCTGCGCCGGGACTATCCTGTGCGGGCCGGGCACTCCGGCCGACGGGTCTGCGACGGCCAGGCAGTGCTGGCGGCCGATCCGGCCACGCTCGACCTTCCGGCCGACACGCTGACCGGCCTGGCCCAGCTGGCCGCCGCGGTGGACGCGTACGGGGACCTGCTGATGGCCGAGGCGGTTCAGCACGTCGTCGAGGGCCGGGCTGAGACGGCCGGCGCCGTCCTGGACGCCGTCGCCGGCCTCGGCCGCCCGCCCGATCTGTCCGTGATCGGCACGCGGCGCCCGGGGCGGGCGGTGCTGACCGTCTGCGTCGCGCTGCTGCCCGCCGCCGCGCCGCCAGCGCTTCCCACTGAACCGGGGCCGCTGAGCGAGCTGTCCCCCGGCACGCTGGCGGACCCGTCCTTCGCGGCCTTCCTCGGCGTCCAGCTGGGCGGCGGCGACACCTGGACCTGGACGACCGGCACGGGTACGACGGTGACGCTCGCCGATCTCGGTCTGGAGCCGATCGACGCGCTGGCCTTCACCGGCGCCCACCTCGAGCGGCTCGCCGCCGACGCAGCGGGCGCACCGCTCGCCACCCGGGTGGGGTCGGCGCGGCACGACCGGGCGGTCCGGCTGGCCCTGCTGCTCGGGCAGAGCCCGGCGACGGCACAGGCGCTGGCCGACGACTCGGCGCCGGAGGTGGCGCCCGCGGACGACACCGCGGTCCGACTGCGCTACCGCCGGGTCCGCACCGTCGCGCAGGCCCTGCTCGCCCGGCTGCGCAGCGACTCGCCGGCGGATCGGCAGGCGGCGCTCGCGGCGGCACGGCGCTGGGGCATCGCGCCGACGGAGGTTACTGGCGAAACGCCCGCGGCGCGGGCCGCCGAGCTGCTCGCGGCCCGGCTGGCCGCCGCGCCAGGCGGCGACCTTCCGGAGCCCGTGACGGCCGACCTCGTGCCCGCCCTCGTCTCGCTGGTGTCCCCGACCGGGCGGCTCGCCGTCCTGGGCCGCCTCCGCGGCGCCGAGGTGCCGGGCCTCTCCCCTGTACCCGAGCTCGACCGGGACTGGTTGACCGTGGTCGCGGCCGTCCGAGAGCCACTGGCCCGGCTGGAGGCCCATCAGCTCGCCGCGGGCGGGCCGGCCAGCGCCGGGCCGGCCTTCACGTCGTGGTCGAGCCGCCCGGCCGACCCGTGGCAGACCGCCGACCCGCCCAGCCGGCTCGTCGCCGGGTACGCGGCGGCCGGCCTCGACATCGCCGCCCTGGGCGCCGACGACGAGGTGGCCGTCGCCCTGCTGGACCGATTCGGCGAGACCATCCCCGGCACCCAGCACGCGCCCTCCGTCGTCTTTGGCTTCGCCGCCCCCACCGCCCGCGCGCCGCAGGCCGTGCTGCTCGCCGTGCCGCCCGACCCCGCCAGGCCGCTGACCACCGCCGATCTGGTGGCCGCGGTGGCCGAGGCCCGGCTCCTCGCGCACGCCCGGATCGCCCGGCCCGCCGACCTGGAGGCGGCCCGGGCGCTGCTGCCCACTGCGCTGCTGCCCGCCGAGGGGACCCTCGCGGTGCCGCTGGTCCCCACCCCCTTTCAGGAGTCCTGACCATGCCCTATGACCGTGTACGTTGGCTGGAGTCCGAGCCGCTGCTGGAGGACCTCCCGCGCGGCTTCGCCGCGGAGACCGCCGACCCCGCGTGGATGCTCGGCCGGCAATGGCAGATGAACGAGCACCAGGGGCTGAACGCCTCCTCTCCCGTGCGGGTGGAATATCGCGCCTCGTCGGTCCCGGTTGAGCCGCTCGACGGTGATCCACGGCAGGACCCCCGGCTCACCCCCGCAGAGGCCATCGTCGAGTCTGAGCCGGGGGACTACTGGACGCCGGGACGGCGCATCGCGGCGGGACGGCGCGTCCAGGCCGCCGCGCCGCCCCTGCCGAACGATCCGAGCCTGCTGCTCACCGGCCTGCCGGCCCCCTACGACGTACTGGACGGTACCGGGCCCGACGGGCGCGCGCTGTGGGAGCGCCGCGTCGAACTGGAATTGGCCCCGGCCTGGTTCGGCGAGACCCCGCCCGACCCGGAGCCCTCAGACCAGTGGGATCCGGCGGAATTCGCCTACTCGGCCGACTTCCGGGTCGGCGGGACCAAGCTGCGGCTGCGCCGGCACGACGGCGGCACCGTCGACTGGTATTCCGTCGACGCCGACGGGCCACTGTCCACCCCGGTGCCCGGGCCGGAGCCGGTGTCAGTGCTCGCCGGCCGCGCCACCTACCCAGGCGCGCCAGCCCCGCGATGGTGGCAGATCGAGGACGCCGCGGTGGACGTCGGCGGCTATCCGCCGGACCGGGCGCACGTCGCGACAACGCTGCTCATCGACCTCATCGCGTCGCACGCCGACGGGTGGTTCGGCTTTCCGGTCGGCGCCCGCGCCGGTCATGTAGTGACCCTGCACGAGGTCGTCGCGCACGACTCGTTCGGTGACGCGTGGCCTCTCAAACCGCCCGGCGACGGATGGACATTGTTCGCGGTGTCCGGCCTGGGCGGCCGGTCGTTGCTGGTGTGGTCGACGGTGGCAACGCCCCTGCAGGGGCCCGTGATCGACGAGGTCGACGTCGGGGCGGATGAGGACGCAAACGTGCTTTGGGCGGTGGAGCGGCGGGTGGCGGGCCGTGAGGTCGAGACCGCGGCGCACCCCACCCCGATTCCGCCGGAGGCCGCGTCGGCGCAGGACCCGCCCGCCTTCACGTACCAGGTCAGCACGGACATCCCAGCTGGCTGGCACCCGTACCTGATCTCCGGATCCGCCGGCCGGCGGCGGTTCGTCCAGGCCCGTACCACCGACCTGTCGGCGCCCGAGCCCGTGCCGTCGCCCGAGCCTGTCAGCGACCTGCTGTACGGCCGGGCGGCCGGGAAGCCGCACGAGATCGAGCCCGCCGCCGTGCCCAGCACCGGCCTGCGCCTGGTGCGCCGCGCCGTGCTCGCCCGGCGCACCGATGGCACCCCCGTGCTGTGGACGCAGCGACGGACCGAGCCGCTGCTGACGCCGCCAGCGCTGCGGCTGCGCTGGGACCAGTTCGTCGCGGCGGCCGGGCCGTCATGACCCCCGGCCGGGACGAGCACGTCCTATTGATGAGCCTGCCGTTCGGCGCCCTGGACCGCCCGTCGCTCGCCCTCGGCCTGCTGCAGGCGCACTGCACCCGTGCAGGGATTCTCTGCGACACCGAATACCTGACGTTCCGCTTCGCCGAAACCGTGGGTCTCGCCGACTACCAGTGGGTGTGCGCAGACCTGCCGTACACCGCCTTCGCCGGGGAATGGCTTTTCGCCGAGGCCCTGTACGGCCACCGGCCGGAGGCGGACGAGCGCTACCTGACCGGCGTGCTGCGGGACACGTGGCAGCTTCCTGCCGATGACATCGACCGGCTGTGCCGCCTCCGGACACACGTCGAGCCATTCCTCGCCGAGTGCCTGCGTACGCTGCCCGCGCCGGAGCACACCCTAGTCGGTTTCACATCGGTGTTCCATCAGAACATCGCCTCCCTCGCCCTCGCCCAGCGAGTCAAGCAGCACCGGCCGGATGTCACGGTCGCCTTCGGCGGCGGCAACTGGGAGGAGCCGATGGGTTCGGCCCTGCTGCGCCAGTTCCCCTTCGTCGACCTGGCCTTCTCCGGCGAGGCCGACCAGTCGTTCCCCGCCGTGCTGGAAGCCCGCCGCGCGAATCGCCCCCGGACGCCGATCCCGGGCGTGACCTGGCACGGTGCCCCGCCGCCTCGCTCTGCCACAGTTGCCGACCTCGACGGCGTCCCGGTGCCGGATTTCCGTCCCTACTTCCGCCAGCTCCGCGCGACCAAGGGTGCCACGTCGCTCGCCGTCACCCTGCCCGTGGAGACATCCCGCGGCTGCTGGTGGGGCGCGCGTTCGCACTGCACTTTCTGCGGGCTGAACGGCTCCACCATGGCGTTCCGGAGCAAAACGCCCGACCGGGTCCTCACCGAATTCGCCGAGCTGCGGGAACGGTACGGCCGGGTGCCGTTCGGTGTGGTAGACAACATCCTCGACTCGCGCTACTTCCGTTCGGTGCTGCCGATGCTCGCCGGCCAGCACCTGGATGTCTCGCTGTTCTGGGAGGTCAAGGCCAACCTGAACCGCTTCCAGGTGCGCCAGCTGCGGGACGCCGGGGCTCGGTTCATCCAGCCGGGTATCGAGAGCCTGAGCGACCACGTACTGACCGTCATGCGGAAGGGTACGACCGCCCTGCGCAACATTGAGCTGCTGAAATGGTGCCGGGAGTACGCGGTCGTCCCGCTGTGGAACCAGCTGTACGGCTTCCCCGGGGAGACCGCCGAGGACTACGCCGCCGTCATCCCGCTCATCCACGCGATCTGGCACCTCGATCCGCCGCTGGCCTGCGGCCCGCTGCGGTTGGACCGGTTCAGCCCGTACCACCAAGAGTCGGCCGCGCACGGCATGACGAACATCCGGCCGATGGCGCCGTTCCGCCATCTCTACCCCTTCGACCGCAAGGCCGTCGACGAGATCGCCTACTACTTCGACTTCGACTACGCCGACGGGCGGCGGGCCGACACCCATGCCGGCGACGTCATCGCGCTCACCGCCACCTGGATGGCCGACCCGGACCGCGGCACACTCACGCTGAGCACCGGACCGGACGGTATGGTGCGGATCGCTGACTCACGGCGGGGCGTCGCGGCACCACGCTGGACGGTCCTCGACGGGTGGGCGGCGGCCGTATACCTGGCCTGCGACCGCAGCCGCCGTTTCGCCGCCCTGGCCGAGCTTCCCGAGGTACGGGACGCGGCCGTCGGCGGCGCATCGCTGCGCGACTTCCTCGACTGTTGCGTCCGCGAACGCCTCATGGTGCACGACGCGGGCCGCTGGCTCGGCGTGGCGGTGCACGCCTTTCCCCGCGACGACGAACCGGAGCGGCCGACATGACCGATCCCGACGGCCTCGACTTCATCGCATACGAACTGCACCAGAACACCGGCTACACACTCGTACCGGCGCCGCCGGCCCGCTCGTGGATGCGCGAGACCCCGGCCAGTTTCGCCCACCGGTGCCTGCCGCTGGTGGTCGCCAATCAGGCTGGATGGCTGATTCTCAACGGTTGGACCGTGCGCTGCCGCTGGGACACCGACGCTTTCGACGGGGTGACGGTCGACCACCCGACACCGGCTCCGCTGCACCAGGCGGTCAGCCACTTCGGTAGCGGCATCGTCACCTGGAATCTGCCGTTCCTATTCCGCACACCGCCCGGATACCACCTGCTTGTGCGCGGACCCGCCAATCACGTCAAGGACGGCGCGGTGGCGCTGGAAGGCATCGTCGAGACCGACCGGACCACGTCCACCTTCACGATGAACTGGAAGCTGACCCGGAAGGACGTCTGGACCGTCTTCGAGCACGGCGAGCCGCTCTGCATGCTGGTGCCGCACCGTGACGGCGAGCTTGAACGATTCCGGCCCTCGGTCCTGCCGATCGCGGCCGACCCGCGCCTCGCCGCGGACTATGAGCGGTGGACACGCAACCGGGCCGACTTCCTCAGGGACCTCTCCCGGCCCGGTTCCGCCGCCCAGCAGGCCGGCTGGCAACAGGACTACCTTCGGGGGCGTACCGCCGCCGGCCGTCCAGCCGCCCCGCGCACTCGGCGACGACTGCGCCGCTTCACCCGCCCTGGCACGGACGAGACGGAGGCAGGTGAGGCCGATGCTAGGCATCGGAGTGATCACTAGAAATCGTCAGTCCCTCGTCCAGCACTGCCTCGACGAGATCGCGCGCCACACTCCTGTGCCGCACACGCTGGTCGTCGCCGACGACGGCAGCGCCGATACGACCGTGGAGGTGCTGCGGCGGGCAGGCATCACGGTGATCACAGGCCCGCGCCGGGGGTGTGCCTGGAACAAGAACCGCGCCCTGAGGTGGCTTCACCGCCGCACCGAGTGCGATCCGATTCTGCTGCTCGAGGACGACACCTGGCCTTTTGCCGCCGACTGGGCGGGCACCTGGGTTCTAGCGGCAGAACGCTGGCAGCACGTCAACTATTGTTACGGCTTCGACCCGAGCCGGTTGCCGGGTGGGCACGGAACGATCGACGATCCGTATCAGTGTGTGGCGTTCGGTGGGCATTGCACTGTCACCACCCGCCGAGCCCTCTCGGAGGTGGGCTATCTGGACTGCCGTTTCCGCGGTTATGGCTGGGAACACGTCGAATGGACCCATCGATTCCGCCTTCATTATCGGGTTCCATGGGGCCTGCCGGACGAGACCGTTCCATGTCTCGACTACGGCATCAGAGCAACGTGGCCGACGTCCTCCTTCAGTCCGTCGGAGTTCGATCACAACGGTGTCGTGTATGCGGAGATCCGCGCTGCCGCCGCCGAGCCGACCTATCGAGCGCCCTGGCTGAATGAGGTCGAGCGCCGGCAGCTCGACGCCGAACTGGTCGCCGCGGGCCGGCCTCCGGCGCCCGCGGCGCGCAGTCGTTTGAGCGTGCTCGACCTCACCGACCCCTGAAGCCGTGGCCGTCGTTGATGTCGGCGAGCTAGGGCCCTCGTCGGGGTACTCGAGCATGGACACGACCGGGACTGCCGCACCGGACAGCGCCAACGCCCGCGAGACGGCGGCCGGGTCACCCTCGGACAACCCGCTGGTGCCGCCCCGGACGGCGGAGACGGCCGTGGTGAGAAAGTCGTGGTTGGTGTACGGCTCGGTCGCGTAGGTACCTTGTCGAACGGGACCGCTTCAGGTAACGCGAAGGGGATGCCTGCGGCGGCGATGCGCGCGTCATTGTCGCGAATGCCCTGGAGCAGCAGCACACTCTTGCCGCTGTGCTTGGCGACGAGTTCGTGTGCGATGTCGGCGATCCAGTCGCTGCGGTCGGCGTCATCCCCGGTTCCAGCAGGGCGTCCAGTCGGAAGTCTGTGGCTACGGCAAGCCACGCCCCGCGCACGGTTGGCTCCGGGACCGGCAAGCCAGCCTCGAATGCTTCTATGCGAGGTCGCTGGGCGGCGGCCCAGGCGGGCGTGGGCGCTGAGCCACACGACCAGAATTGAGCGCGTCGGCCGAGGCGGTGGAGACGCTTCCGCGGCCCTGTCCGGCGCCGTGCTTGCATCGCCCGCCGCACCGCCGCGGACCGCGTTCTCTCCACCGTGGACCCCAAGGCGAGGCGCATCCACAAGGCCACCCACGGCCGCCGTGACTGCTTCAAGGACCACTTCGCCTTCGAACCCGTCATCGGGCTGTTCCCCGCGGTCGCCCTGGAGCTGCTGGCCGATGAAGCCGGGCCGCGAGAGGTCTACGAGGGAGACAGCGCTTCCGCGGGCCGTATACAGCGCCGACCAGCAACTGAAGCGTGTGCATCCGCCTAGGACGAGCAAAGCTATGGGAGTGGCAGGCCAAGCCGATGCTGCACCACCTCTTGTAGCGCCTCGGCAGCCGCCTGGATCTCCTCCGCCTTGACATGCAAGTCCTGGATCAGACTGTGCCGCATACGGACGGCATGAATCACCAGTTCGAAGTCGGCTCCGAAGTACGTGCTCAGTTGCTCCATGCGTCCGCCGCTGGTGGGGATGCTGGTGGGCAGACGGTCCGGCGCAGCGCTCGTCGACGGCTGATCGTCGGCCAGGAATCGGCGGAGCTGGTCTTCGAGGAGGGCCAGGTCGGTGAGCAGCAGGGCTTGATATTGCTTGGTGGCGCGCAGGTGCTCCAGCGCTGCGGACAGGTCGGGGGGCGATACCGCGGGGCGGGTTGCGGTGACCTGTTGGTGCAGGTGGGGGACGAACGTGTGCGGCCAGGTGCTCATTTCCGCCGGGCGGACCACGGTGCCCGGGAGCGGGTCCGGCGTGGGATCGTGCGGCGGTAGGTCCGTGACGTCCACCAAGGCGGGAATCGGTGGGCGGCGGCTGGCGACGTAGTCACGGGGCAGGGGGTTGCCATGGCCCGCGTCGTAGACCACTACGGCCGCCTTGGACAGGGCCATGTCGATCGCCATCGGGGTCATCGCCGGGTCCTTGGCGCGGATGTCGTCGATGCCGAGAGCCAGCAGCCCGGTGTTGCGGGGGATGGTGGGGAAGATGAAGTCGCGGTAGAGCGCAAGCAGGGGACGTGCGGCGACGAACAGGGCCAGCTGCGGGGCGATGGCGGGACGGCGTAGTTCGGCGGTGGCCGCGTCGGTGCGCACTTGCAGCTGGGGGGCGATTTCTGCTTCCCACATGCTGCGCAGTTCGGTGAAGAAGCGGGTCAGTACGGTGGCTCGGTCGGCGTTCGGGTCGGGGTCGAGGACGATGGGTTTGAGGCCGCGGCGTTGGAACCTGGTGGCCTCGGCATGGGGGTCGGTGGGCAGGATGGCCCAGGCCGGGCGGGTCATGCGACCCAGACGTTCGCGCAACAGGGTGAAGATTTCACGCATATCGGCGTCGTCGAGGCTGTACCCGAAGAAGACCGGCTCCCGGGTGAGCAGCCACCACGACAGGCAGGTGGCCAGCAAGGGATGGCGGCGTAAGAACCCGTCGTAGTCGTCCTCGGTGACCACCAACTGATCCGGGTGCCGTAAGTCGCCATGGAATTTCAGTAGGTGAGTGACCTCGGAGTCGCGTCGCAGCGACAGCTGGGACTCCCCCAGCAGCGGGGCACACGGCCGGCGCTGCGCTTCGTAGGCGCGTTCCAGCAGGAAGTCAATGTTGGTGGTGATCACCATGTCGAACGGCAGCTGGGCGAAGGCGCGATGCACCGGTCCGGGGGCCAAGTCATTGACGAGCAGGAGTTCGGTCAGCCGCTCGACCAGCTGCGGGCGGCCGTAGGTGTCGGCGTAGGCGCTCACCGCATCGATCGGCCCCGCACCCACCGGCGCAAGCAGATCCTCCGTGAGATCCTCGCCCAGCTTCGCCCACCCCGGCGGGCGGCGCAGGTCCTCGGTGGTGGCGGTGGCGCTAATACCCGCTCCGATGATCGGCAGCCACCGTCCGGCGGTCAACGCCCGCCGCAACGCTCCCGGCAGGCGATTCACGTACCGCATGTCCACCGCGGGCCCATCTGCAACAGCCATGCTTCCCCACCCTCAAATGCTTGCGCACTGCCCACATCTCACCGCCCCACCGCAGGCCAAGCGCGGGCTTCCATGCCTTCTTGGCATGGCAAGCACACCAATGCGGCTGCTAGCCGACTCCTCTCCCGCGGGCCGGCCAGGTGCGGGGCCAAGGCGTGCTTCCTTTCCAGGTTCCTGTCGAGCGGGAGGGACGTCAACGTGCCAGATGGGCGAATGGCTTCCGGACTTCGACGAGAAGCGATACCGAAAACGCAACACGATCAAATGGACAATCAACAAGTACAAATATCTGGCAGACCGTCTCCCAGCGGCATCGCAGATGGTCGGCAGAGACACCCGGCAGCGAATCCTGGCCGCGCTGCAGATCGAGGCCGATGCCATCGCCCCGACGGCACCCCGGAGCGAGAAGGGCGGCGAACATCACTTCATCTCCTGCCGGGCCCACCAGTACGCGGCCGGGGCCTGCTCAGCAAGCCGGTGCCACGATGACGACATGCCGCAGTCACCGCAGTACGTTGCTCAGCTCCGGGTAGAGAACATGTGGCTGGAGCTGTACAGCCTGACGCCCGGCGGCTTCCAGGAAGACGAGCACACGCTTCGCTTCAGTCCGGCCGAGGAGTCCGCGCTTTCAGCGCTCAAGCGTCTGGTGAGCTTGTTTCTGGTTAGATATAGGGATGAGTCGATGGCGGTAGTCACCGGCAATGGTGATCGGGAGTACCTCTTTGGCCCCGGCCAAGTGGGCCCGTTCCGCTTTGTTTTCTGGGAGTAGCACGACGGACCAGACGCGTCCCTAGTGAGGCCGCTACGCGGTGCGCTCGGGCTGGCGCAAGGTCGGCGGCCGGTCGGTGGAATTGGCGAGCATCCGCCGGACGGTCTTCAGGTGCCAGCGGCCCCTGTTCTTGGTGCGGAGGCCCTCGGCGTCTAGGGCTTCGGCGATCTGGCGGAAGGACAGTTCGTCCTCGTCACGGAGCTGGCGGCCGCGGGCTCGGCCTGTCCACCTTGCACCTTGACCGGCTGCCCGGCCGGCCGGCGGGCTTTCGCCTCGACGAGGTGGTGCGCGCCGTCCGGTGAAACCGGGATCGCTGCGGAAACCGCCCGCACGCCGCGTCAGTACGGCCCACGACGGCGCCCGCGGACTGACATCCGAGTGTTGTCCACAAAGTCAAAGGGGGCTGACCTGCGGGGTTTTGGGGTGCGGCCTGCGGCGGGGGATGCCGCGGTGTCGGAGCCGCTAGGCTTGTGCCTGCTTCGCTTCGCTGGTCTCTTCGGTGACGACTGCGCGGCCTGGTCCGCCAGTTCGCATACCTCCCCGGCGCCCCGTACACGGGCACCGGATGCCGGAGGGGAGAGTGGGGTGATGCAGATGAGCGCTGACTTCGACAAGCGCGGCGGTAGGTGGCCTGAGCCGGATCAATGGCAGGTCTTCCTCGCGGCGGCGAGTCTGTTGGTGGCGATCATCGCCCTGGTGAGGTAGTTCGCTCGGCTCACCGAGTGCTCACCCCGATCCCGGCGGACCGGACGCTGCATAGGCAGCGAGCCCGGTCGAGAGGTACACGACCGGGCTCGGTAACTGCATGGGGCCTGGCTCTGGGCGGCATCCCGGGGCCGGGCCTCCGTGCGTTCGGACGCGGCGGACAGCCGGCCCGAATGTCAACCACAATGCTGCGCTAAATCAAGCTCGGCAACGGTTGCGGTGCCCCAACCATAGCTCGTCGGCGGGCATTCTTTACACCCGTTCGGGTGACACGAAGTCGCTGGTCGGAGTGCCATTCATGCCCTGACCTGCCCACTTGGCCACCTCGATCTGAACACGAAAGAGTGGACCTCGTCAGCCCGCGGTGGGGCGTCGGCGGGGCGCGGGGGCAGGAGCCTGTCCTTCCGGTGAGGCCCTGCAGCACGCCGTGCAGGGCGTTCTCGCGGAACCGTCGTCGGCCTCGCGGTAGCCGCGCATCACCTTGGAGCCGGGGGCCCAGCCGCCCTGCTTCTCCGCCACGGCGTCCGGGTAGCCGGCCCGGGAGGACTCGGTGACCAGGCCCGCGTCGCGGGCTGTGCCCGGTGGGCCGGATCTCCAGACCGGCGCGGGCGGCGATCCGGGGGAGGACGTCGCCGACCGACTCCGGGTCGAGCCCGGCGGCCAGCACGGTGTACCAGCGGTTGCGCAGCCGGCGGGAAGCGAAGGAGTCCGGGTCAGCGTCGGGCCCAAGCTCCTGCCGCCAGCGGCGCCAGGCCCGGACCGGGCGGAGATGGGCGCGCGAGCCGAACGGGACCTCGACCACCCGCGGGGCGATCTTGGAGACCCGTACATCCCCGATCAGGCCGCGGCCCTCAGGGTCCTCGAGGACGTCCCGCAGCCGCAGCCAGGCCAGTTCGTGCTCGCGGCCGGCGAGGGCGAAGTGCAGGGTCATCAAGCTGAGGTCGCGGATGCCGGCCCGGTTGCGCGGCAGGGTGGGGGCGATCTTCTCCATGTGGCGCACCAGCAGGGCGGGGGCGGGGCTGCGGCCGCGGGTCTGGCCGGTCTTCTCCATCTCCTTGACCTTGGCCTTGAGCAGGGCTCGGGCCTCCTCGGCGACGTCCTCGGCGCGGCGGGCGGTGACCACGACGCCGGACAGCCGACGGTCGATGGTGGCGGGGCGGTGAGCTTGCCGGGCTCTCGGCCGGGCTTGGGCGGCCGGGCGGGCTGAGTCCAGCACCATTCCACGAAGGCGACGAGGGTGCCGGAGCGGATGGCGGCCAGCGGCAGGTCGGCCTCGCCGCAGAACCGCAGCCATGCCTTCCAGTCGGCGCCGTAGCTCTTCGTCGTCTTCTCGGGGCGGGCGTCCTCGACGTGGGCGGTGGCCTCGCGGTCGAGCTGGGCGAGCCGGGCCTCGGTGGCGGCGTCGAACCGGGCGGCCGGGAGCCGGGGCGGATCTGACGGGGTGTGGTGTTCAATCTGGTCGACAGGTCCGCAGTTGCCCCCCTCTCTCCTTGAATGCCCGTCAGGCGGCTTTTTCCGTACCAGTTTTTGTGCTGTGTGGACTCCGGATATGGGAGGCTATCCGGAGTCCAGAACCGGGCGCCGAGAAGTGCTCTGCAACCGCGGGGCGGCCTGAGTGATCCTGGTGGGTAAGGACTCCGGTATTACCCAGCGCTACAACCGCCGCAAGTCCCTGCTGGAGGACTCCCCGGCTACGGCCTGGCCCGGACCTGGCCGGCGCCCCTCACCCCGGCCAACGGCACCCGGTAGCCGGTCCGGCGGGCAAGGGACGACTCAACTGGTCGGCAGCGGCAGGGCGGAGCAGTCCGTCTCGTCGGCGAACAGCCGGACCACCAGGGGCCGCGCGGCCTGGACCAGCCTCAGAAGGCTGTGGGCGCGCTGCTTGCTCCGCACCAGCACGTCCGACTCTTCGGCCACCACCAACTTACCGACGAGCAGCTGGCGATAGCTCCGCTTCAGCAGCCGCTCGGCCTGCCCGAGCGCGCCGAGGGCGAAGGCCGCGTCCGCCGTGCGCAGGGCCACCCCCTCCCGCAGCCAGGCGAGGGGAGCGCTGACCGCCTCCACCGAGACGGAGTAGGGCAGCCGGTCCAGCGAACGTTGCAGCGTGTCGAGCTGCTCCAGGGCGGTCTGGAGCAGCTCCAGCAGCTCGCTGACCAAGACGTTGTCGTCGGCCGGCGCGGACCCGTGCGCGCTGGACGGGCTGTCCGAGGAGGCCGGCAGGGGCGCCGGGAGCGGATCGGGCGCCTCCGGGGCCCTCGGCCTCTCGTCCTGAGGGGCCGCCTCGGCGACCTCGGGGCCCGGTGTTCCTGCACGGCTGCCCCGCGGCGCCGGGGCCGGGGTGACGCCGGTGGCCGAGAGGCCATTCACGAGGTCCAGGCCGTCGGTAAGGGCACCTAGCACCGCGTCGTCCGCCGCGCCCAGCAGTGCGTCGAGGGCAGCGTCGCTGTCGAAGTTCGTCACTTGCCACCTCCGGCGATCTCACGCAGCAGCATCTCCTTGAGCCGGGCCCGGCCGCGGCTGAGGTTCTGGCGGACGGCCTCGGGCGTCTTGCCCAGGGCCGCAGCGATCTCAGCAAGGCCGAAGCCGTCCAGGTGCCAGGCCAGGACCTGGCGCTGCAGGGGCGGCAGGGCGGCCAGTGCTGCGTACACGCGGTTCTCCTCCTCTTTGAGCTCCACCGCGCCCAGCGGACATATCCCACCGGGCCGGTCGGGTGGCGCGCCGGTGAGTTCCTCGCGGTGGGCGGGTTGGCGCAGGAACAGGCGCAGGGCGACCTGCCGCAGCCAGGCGGCCGGGTGGCGGATGGTGTCCCACTGCGCGTACGCCTCGGTGAAGGCGGCCTGGGCGGCCTCCGCCGCCTCGTGCGGCCGGGCGCCCTGCCGCATCAGATGCCGGATCAGCTTGGCCAGGTGCTGCTCGTAGTAGGAGGCGAAGTCCACAAGGGCGACGGTGCCATGCCCGGCCGGGGCCGACGGCAGGCGGGGCGAAGGCATCGCTCTGGCGGCCCGGCGGTCGGCCTGGTCTCCGGCCTTGGGCGGCGTTTCGCGCCCGGCCGCCATCAGGCGGGGCTCGACGTCAGGCATGGGCGTCCTCGCCGGCGGCGCCGACCTGGATGTGCAGCTCCTCGTCGGCCCGTCGCTCGGTGAGCACGCTTCCCGACGGCAGGGCGCGGACTCGCTCGCTGGTGCCTTGCTGGCGCAGGCTGACCAGCCGCACGCGCGTGCGGTCGCTGATCCACCGGTACAGCAACCGCGCGGCCAACACGCCGCCGAAGCCCACCAGCCCGATGACTGTCTCTTGCACCGCATCCCCCTCAGCATCTCCGCACGACACCGTGTGCGCCGCGGTATCAGAGAGTGCATCGAGCCCCCGAAACCGTGACATCTCCCTGAACACGTCGTGCGCCACATCGGGAGAACCAGGGAGCTCGGGTGTGCGGTGGGGCCGAGAGGCAGAGGCGATCAGTACGGCCCGGGATCAGGTACCGCCCAGCCCAACTGCCGTCTTGCGGCACTCCGAAACCGAGCTTCTCGGGCTTATGACCTGGGGCCTTGCAAAGCGCCCACAGCCGGATGGGATCGGCGCGGTACTTGTCACGCCAGCGTCGTTCCCCGTCGACGCCCTCGTACCAGGACGGTTTCAGGGTCGGCGAGCCGATGGCAGTCGCCGGGAAGAAGAGGGTATGCGGGAACCACACGATCCAGCTCGTCGGCTTCATCGACTCTGGGCCTGAAACGGTACGGCCTGGCGGTCTTCCATGACATCTGGGGCTACTTCGAATTCCGAGATTTTCCGCACCCGGAAATCTGCAAGCGCAACGCACCCAGGCTCGCATCGGCTCTTGGGAACTCGATGCGCTTCTCGGGACGACGGCAGCGGCGGGCGATGCAGCCTACTCCGGACGCGCGCTGAAGGCCACGGCATCGAAATGCCCGATGCCATCGACGGACGGGGACCTGATCTCACAGACCGCCTGTGAACAACGGCCGTTTCCTTGCACGGACCGGTGAAACACGTGACCGGAAATGGAGGACCCAGCAGACGGCTCGAGGCAGTCGAGCCGTCACGGTCCTTGGCGCGGCGTTCCCGGGGTGTCCAGCGCACCGATCATCTTTGTATCACCACAGGCGACGCCACACGAAGTGCCAGACGGTCATGAACGGCCGGCCGCATCGGGGCCTTCACGACTCTGTGCGGGACAGCCCGTGGGGCTGTTGCTCTGGCTGCCCGTCAGGAGGGTGCGGACATACGCCATGTGAGCGCGCAGCAGCGCGATGGACCGTTCCGTCCCCCCGGGAAAGAACGGCATCACCGCCAGGGCGGGCAGTGCGGCCACGGTGATGAGCAGCAGTGTGGGAGCGATGAGAGCGACGATGAGGACACGCTGCAGCGGCGCCAAAGCGGGGGGCGGCACAAGAAACATGGGGCTGCTGACCTTTCAGATGCTGAGGAATGCCAGGGGTCGCAGCCTGCAACATGATGAAATTGTCCATCTACGCACAAGCGTATGCATGCAGGTGGGGTGCGGACAACCTGCGGGTTGTCCGCGGACAGGGGGGGGCATGCCGGAACCGGGCCGTCCCATGGGGCCTTTGAAGGGAGAGACTGCGCAGGCGAAGGCTCTCGCCCAGTGGCTCCGTGGACTCACACGCACGATGACTCAGCGGGAGTTGGCGCAGCGCTTCGGAGGCGGAAGGACCACGTGGAGTGCCTACCTGTCGGGAGCCAAACTCCTCCCCCATCGACTTCTGACTTCTTTGGTGACTGCGCTGGTGCCCGAACCGCGGATGCGGGCGGAGGTGCAGGCGCGGGGAACGTCTCTCTTGCGGCAGGCGGAGCAGGCCGAGCGGGGGAAGGCGCCGGCTGGCCTACCTCGTCCCACCGCGGGGGCCGGGGCGGTGGATGTCCTCCAGCGTCGCCTGAACGATGCGCTGGAGGGCCAACTGGAGGCGGAGCGGCAGCTGCACCGCTCCCAGCAGATCGTGCAGACGCTGCTGACGATGATCGCCTGGTTGCAGGGCCAGTGCACGCTGCTGACCGCGGAGCGCGACCGTGCCCAGCGACAGACCAGCGCCGGGGGCCTGCCCCAGACGCCTCAGCAGTTGGAGTCCTATCAACGCCAGTTGGTGCGCTCGGAGCAGGAACTGGAACGGGCCCGGCGAGAACGCCGTGATGCCGAACGGATCAAGATCGCCGCCCAGCAGGCAGCCGAGGTCTACCGCAGGGCGCTCGAACAAGCCCACCGTGGCCTGCCCGCCCCGGAAGACAATTGCCTGCCCACGCCGGCGGCCGACGTTGCCGAGAACGTCTCTTTGCAGGACTATGCCTCTGTCCTCGACGGCGTCAGCAGCGCGTTGGATGAGCAGCACAAGGATTTGGCGGGCCTGCGAGCACGGGTGAGCCTCCCCGAGGAAACGATCGATGACTATCGCATCGTGCCCGGTGCCCTTGTGGAGACTCCGGCTTCCGTCGAGCGGCGTGCTGCGCAAGACGGGGTTGTCCATTCCCCTGTCGCGGACAACCCGGACAACTCTGTGGACGGACTCGATGGCGGGTTCGAAGCGATCCCTGCGAACGCGAACCTCGCCGTCGATCGGGAGCAGCTACGCGCCATCGAGGATCGTCAGCGCCAGACCGCCATCACTCTGCAGCGCAGTCTGCTTCCACAGCAGTTGGAACAGCCCGATGACCTGCTCACCGCGGCCTTCTACACGCCCAGCGCTAACCACAGTCCCATCGGCGGTGACTGGTACGACGTCATCAAACTCGGCGCCAGCCGCACGGCCGTGGTCATCGGTGACGTCGCCGGCCGAGGTGTCCGCGCAGCCGCAGTCATGGGACAGCTGCGTGCCGCGGTACGGGCCTATGCCCGCCTCGACCTCCCCCCACACGAAGTGCTGCAGTTGCTGGACAGCCTCGTTGCGGAGATCGATCCAGACCAGATCGCCACCTGCCTCTACGCCGTGTACGACCCGGAGACGAACCACCTGGGCTTCTCCTCGGCAGGTCACCTTCCGCTCATCGTCCGTGACGCCGACGGCGCCGTGGGGCGCCCCGAGGTGTCCACCGGCCCGCCGCTGGGCACGGGCGGGTGGGTGCACACCTCCGGCACCGTTGCGCTGGCTGCCGGGGCCACTGCTGTTCTCTACACAGACGGATTGATCCAGCGACGCGACCGGGACATCGACGACGGGCTCGCCGCGCTGGAAAGCGCCCTGGCCGGCGCGATGGGGTCCCCCGGGGAGGTGTGTGAGCGCCTTCAGCGCGCGCTCGAGGTAACGCATCACGACAACGCCGATGACGTCGCCGTTCTCATTCTTCAGCATCCCAGCCGCACGGGGCGCGAGGCGGCCCTGTTCTCGAAGACCGCGCTGGAACTCCCCGGAGAGCCGTCGGATGCGCCTCGTGCCCGCGCGTTCGCATCCGGCGTCCTCCGCGGCTGGGCACTCTCCGAAGAACTGCAGGATCTGGGCGTGCTGGCGACCAACGAGCTCGTCGACAACGCGCTCCGCCACGGGAGTCCCCCGATGCGGCTGGGGCTACGCCGTACAGATCAACGGCTGGTCATCGAGGTCTTCGATGCCAACGATCATCTGCCACGTCGACGGAAGGCAAAGTCGGCCAGCGACGCCCCCAGCGGCATCTCCCTTATCGCGAGGATCGCTTCATCGTGGGGGTCACGTCGCACTGACGGCAGCGGGAAGGCTGTGTGGTGCGAATTCGACCTGGAAGCCTCCTAGCCCCAAATCATTCCCAGCCCTGGCCTTCACAGGTAGGCCGTTCCTGGGGCCAAGCACGCCCAAACCTCGGTTCATGACGATCGCCCCGCAGTGCGGCCTCCGTTACTGACGTCGATCGGGTCGCGAGCCGCTACCGGGGCGTGTTGAGCATGGCAAGGGCCGGCCCGGTGGAGCGTGCCGCCGTCGTGTTTGCAGGCGCGGAAGCATGTTTCCTGTGCGATACCGGGTTTATGCCTCGTCCTTGGTGCCCTGTAGCGATGACAGGACCAGACGCCCGTACCGTGTCGTCAGGGCTCCGGCTGTGGTGGCAATCGACAGCCCGAGTGCCGTGAGCAGGTGCGTTATTGAGTGGTCGTCAAGGACCTGCAGGATACTCAGAGCGGTGCCGAGGGGAAGGCCGAGAATGGTGAGGACCCCTAGGGCCCCGCTGATCTGCTGGCTCTCCCGTGTCTGCACCAGTCTGCTGTAATCGGCAGCTTCGGCGAGAATCGCGTTGAATCGGGCAGGAAGCCTGTGCTGATTCTGGAAGGCGAGCAGCAGCTCGTTCGCCGGGCCATAGGCAGTGAGGTGCTGCCGCCAGTACGTACTGCGGAAGACGGCGATGTTTCTCTCCAAGGCGGCGACGCGGCGCGCCAACTGAGAGGAGCCGAATATCTCGGAGAGATCGTCGGTGAGTTCGTCGATGTGATCGCGCTGAAGGTAGCCCAGGAGCAGAGCATCGAGATAAACAGTCCGCGTGTGCAGCGCGCCGAACGCAAAGAAATCATCCACACCGGTGTCCGGCCGGTGACCGACGAAGGCAGTCCCTTGTCGAAGCACCAGAGCGCTCCAGTCGGCCGAGATCCGAACGACGTCTTTGAGTTGCTCATCAGCGGTCTCGGGCGCGAAGGGATAGTCCTCCGGCGTGGAGCATGAAGCCAGTTGCCACAGCCAGCGATCCGCGGTGCAGGGCAGTTGACCTTCCGGGCCAGCGCGCAGAACGAGAGAGTGCTGTTCCATCGGGGTCATGAAGGCCACGGTGTAAGGCCGGGACATAGCGAGCGGCGCGCCGGAGGCAGGCACCTCCGCGATCCCGGCGAAAAGACCAACCGGGTCTAACGGCCCGCCGAGCGGTTCGTCCGAGGACTCCCGTCGTCCGGCTAGCGCCCGCAGCACGGGCATCAGCGGTCTGTCCACGTTGAAGTGCAGGACAGCAAGGGCGTGCTCGTGATCGCGGGCAGTAGCAGCGCGCAGGATTTCGATGCCAAGCAGGTGCAGACCATTGTGTTCGACGTCAAGTGGCAGGTGCCAGCGGCGAGGCCGTCCAGGTGCCCCGTATAGAACGCGCGCGGAAGCGGGGTCGAAGTACGTCGACCGCGTAGCTGCGTCAGTGCGGCGGCTGCCCAGATCGAATGGGAAGGGGCCTTCAGGCCAGGCGGGGACACCCAGCAGCCGCGCGGAGAAGACGACGGTCAGCTCCTGGCGCGCCCCTGTGACCTCATCCAGTAGCACCTCGGCTGTCACCGGTAGTACTCGGCCGGGTCAGGCTGGTCCAGGCGGATGACGAACTCCGCCCGGTCGGGGCTTTCGGAGCTGATATGGAAGCGGACACGGCCGCCGCTACGGATGGTACGGAATCCTTCGGTCACGATCTGCCGGTAGTCGAAGCCGTAGTACCGCTCATCCTCGTCGTCCCGGACGACATAAGAGCTCAACACACCACGCGGTCCTCCGCCGCTCGGTCGTCTGTCGACGATGGTTCCGTGGCGCGGCCCGCCGCTGCTCATGTTGTCGTCTCCTCTGCTGCGCCTGTGTTTTCGTCGATGTCCTGCACGCATCGGAAGCCGACGGCGTTGCTTGCGCCGTTCTTCCGGTAAACGCCCTTGCTGCTGGTCTGCACCGCGCGCATCGGGTTGTCGTAGCTGCCACCGCAGATGACGGCCTCGTCGGGCTTGGCCAGGGTGGTGGACGTCCATTCCCAGCAGTTGCCGACCATGTCCAGGACGCCGAACGGTGAGCGGTTGTCAAGGCGCTCCGTGACTGGGGTGACCCCGGCCCGGCTGACGGCGTCGCCCGCGAATTCCCGGTACCACGCCTGGTACGTGACGATGGGCTGCCCGGTCCAAGAGTCGGCGCAGTTGACACGAGCGCTGTCGGGGCTGTCGCCCCACGGGAAGAGTCGCCCATCGGCTCCGCGCGCAGCAGCCTCCCACTCGAGGGCGGTCGGTAGGCGCTTGCCTTCGAACCCGGCGAAGGCGTATGCGCTCCACCAGCTGACGCAGACAGCGGGGTGGGAGTCGTAGCGCGGATTTTCGTAGTAGTCCGGCCACCGCAGCCGGTCGTCTGGCGGGCGGTGCGTGACATAGTCGGGCTGGTCCGGATGATCCCACCGAGAGGTGCCGTCCGCGTCGAGAGCGTCGAGGAAGCGACGGTAGCGTGCCACCGTCACGGCGTGTCGATCGAAGCGTACGGGGTTTTCGACACGCCGGATCAGTAGCCGTTCGGCCGGGCCGACAAGGTATGCCCCGGCGGGCAGCACGCAGTCGTCGGTCTGCGCAGTGCCTGCGATTTCGGCGAGAAAGGCGCGTACCTGCTCGGTGAGGAAGGCGCCGCCGGCAATGTCCGCTGACGCGTTGCGGTTCGCGGGGTCGGCGAGATAGCGGGCAGCCAGCAGTTCCTGGTACGCCGTGTGCACGAAAGCGACCCGGTCGGCTTTGGCGTGGCGCAGCATGGGTGCCAATACGCACGTTTCGAGGTTCAAATGTCCATCAACGAACGCGTCGGAGCCTAGCTCTCGAAGCAAGTCGAGGAGGGAGAAGACGGTACGGCCGGCGACGAACGCCTGCCCGAACACGCCGGGCAGCCGTCTCTCCAGGTCGGATCGGCCACGCTCGGCCAGTGTCCGCGTGACATGTGCACCGAGGATGTCCGCCAGTGTCTGTCCCGGCGGAAGCTCCAGCGCCGCGGCGAGACGTTTCTCCAACGGCGTGGCTTCGGGCTCGGTCAAGCGTACGACGTGAAAGTGCGGGACGCGTGCAGGGTCAAGGCCGTTCGCGTACATTTGTTCCACCAGCTGTTCGGAGCGGCCCGCGCCGTTGTCCAGCAGCTGACGCACCGGGGGTGAGTCGGCCAAGAAGGATACTCGTGAACTCATGATCACCGCGGATTCCGCAGACAGGACTGCAGCGAGATCGGTGAAGAGCTGCAGGAAACCAGCGGGACTCGATTCCTCGACCCCCTCGTCGACGGCATCAAGTACGCAGAGCGCGGTTCCCGAGCGAATCAGGTAGAGGAAGAGCTCGTAGGCGCGGGATCGGTCCGAAGGCGTCATGGCCGGCGCCAAGAGACGGGCCACGTACTCGGAGAACAGCTCTTCCTTCGGTTTGAGGCCGAGGTCGAAATAGAAGCGGAAGCGACGGATCCCCGGATCGGCGGCGAGCGCGCGCAGGAGCGTGCTCTTTCCGCTTCCAGGACGCCCGGTGACCAATACGTTCGCACTGCCGCGCGCGAGGTGAGCGAGCAGCTCCTCCGCATCCCCGGACTCCACCACCTGCGGTTCGCCGGTGCGCGAGTCAGTGCTCAGCGTCGCCACGGCGACAGCTGTCCGCGGCTCTCCCGAGTCGGCGACGGATGCGAGAGGGGCAAGATGATCGTCGAGGTTGACAATGGTGTCGACGAAACCATCGAAGCGCACGATCCGGAAGTCAAGGTCAAGCAGCCGATGGAGCGCGTCGGACGCCGCACCAGCACCGCCGCTGTTGTGGTCCAGGACGACGAACCGGGTGAGCTTGGGCAGCCGGGTGCGCAGCAGCTCGCCACCGTCGGAGGCCAGGACGGTTCCTAGATCGTCAGCGTCCCGGGAGAGCATTAACTCGACGTACTCAAGCCGCATTCCCGACTCGCGGCAGAACAGCTGGTACACGGTGTCCGGACTGAGGACGAAGCGCTTGGCCTGCCGGTAGCCGAGAGTGACGTACAACCCGGCAAGGAACTCACAGCGGCGCGCCACCTCGGGGGCGACGTGAGGCTCCTCCCCGAGCAACGCCGCGCTCCCGGTGTCGGTGAACCACACCAGTACGTCAACGAGCCTGCGGACTGCCAGCAGCCCGTCCTCCTCGCTGATGTCGTATCCATCGTGCGTTGACCGGTTGCGCAGTCGCCGGATGTCGTCGAGGGCATCTAAGACTGTACTGCTGCGTATGTACGGGCGGCAGCGCTTGACGAGGTCGTTCAGCGCCTTCGTCGAAGGGTCGCCCTCGACACTGTGGTGGCGCCACAGCTCCTTGAGCAGTTTTTCGGTCAGTTTCCCGACCAGAGCGACCGTGTTCTCCGGGTAGCCGTCGTTGAGGGACCGCAGCGGCCGTTCCAAATCGAGCCCTAATCGGTCGGCGATCCGAGAGTGATCGTCGAGTTCACTTCTCAGACGCCGCAGCCGTTCGTCGACGACTGTGCTCACGCGGTCTCCCGGCTCCGCTGCCCGACAACGAACGCGAAGCGGTCCGGAAACACCAAAACGGGCTCCGGGTGGGCGGACCGCATCTCTTCGATGCCCTTCTCGATCTCGCTGTCGCTGAAGGTGGACAGCAGCGACATGTAGCGGGCGCGCACCATGCCGAGGTACTTGTCACGGTTGATGCGCAGCTCATACTCGACATGAGTGAGACCGGTGTCCAGCCCGGCCGCACGCAAGTGCGCCTGGATATTGGCCGGGTCCGGTTGCAGTTCCTCGAAGCGGTCGAGGGCCGCCTGGAACAGGGGGTACTGGATTGAGGCCGGGAGCATCACCACCAGCAGCCGCCCCCCAGGCGCCAGCCGGTCGGCCAGGCCACGGAGCGTGCGGGCCTGGTCGTCCACGTGGTGCACCGACTCCTTGAGCCAGATCGCGTCGAGCTGTTCGTACGGCAGGCCGGCGCGTCCTTCAGCAATGTCTTCGGCGGAAGCGACAATCGGTGTCAGGCCGGACGGTGGCGGCGTACCGAGCTGGCGGAGCATCGCCTCGGAGGGATCGACGCACAGGATCGGATGATGGGGCCCGAGCTGCCTGGCCACTTCCTTAGCGAACAGGCCCGTCCCAGCGCCGATATCGGCGATCCGCGCGGTGGGGCTGAGATGCAGTGCATCGACGATCCGGGCGGACATCCAGGAGATGTAATCCGGACCATAAACCCAGTGCTCGTCGTACTCGGCTGCCAGCTCCTCGTAGTGCCCCCGTACTCCACGCTGCTGCACGATCTCCTGCCCCCGTTTCACTGGTCTTGAGCTGGCCATCGATAGATTATCGCGGGTGCTGGAACGGCAACAGTGCACGTCCTGAGAGCGGTTGGGCGTTGAGGGACGCGTCACAAGCATGCGTGAACAAATAGACACGAGGTGACCGAGTGGGCCTCGCGGCGTTGGGCTCTTGGGTTCTTGTGGGCACTGACACCATGGCGTGGCGTCGCGACCGAAGCGGTGGCCGCCAAGCTCGTCTGCTTGAACACCTCCGCCCTTAGGCCTCCGCCAAGCGGACGAGGACTTCTCTATGCGTGACAACGCAGCCCGAGTGCTCACGGCCGGAGGGCTGCGCCGGCCCCGCCTGTCTGCCGACAACGTCAAGGGCCCACAAGGCCCGACGCAGCGAGTGGGCCGAGGTGCGGCTCCCCCACCGTTCCGAAGCGCTGGGCGAAGACGTCGCGGGCGCGCGCGACCTTCCTCGCCAGCCCGAGCTTCGCCCCCCAGTGTGACGGGCTTGGGCTACCGGCCTCGAACAGCACCGCCCGCCTGGAGAGGGCCCCGGGCAGGCGGTCATGACGCACTTCGGCGGTATGACACCTACGACGGCACGCCGGGCCACGCCCAGGGGATCCGTGGTCGCGCCGGGGCCGCGGCAGTCTCAGACGCCTCCGAGGGGACGACGCGCCCCGTCCTTTCAACAGCTCACCTGCAAAAACACCTCTGCTGACCTCCCGTCACTGACACCGAACCAGCACATCGCACCGCAGGACTGGGCGTGGAACGGGCGTAGCTGGTGGCCGGGCATAGGCCGAAGGTGGTCACCACCGGCACGCGGCATCGGCATGGCTGATGTACGCGGCGGTCACGGCCGCGCCCCCCTCGGCAGGAAAGCCGCTTCGACAAACACATCCCCGAGCAGCGTCCCTCACTCTGGCAAAGTGACGGTATGGACCAAAGGGATTATCTGGGGCAATCAGTCATGCAGGCTGTGGTGCTGCCGGCCCGTGTGGTGTATCTGATCCGGAACGAGAGCGCCGAGGGTCTGCGTATGGCGGTCCGAGAAGCGAGCTCGCGGTGGGGCGGGGTTTCCGAGCCTATCGTGGCCGTTACGGACAGCGGAGAGGTGAAACCGAGGTTCGCGGATGTGGTGGAAGCTGCGGACGTCGACTCCGCTGTCAATGTTGACCTTCCGGACGATCTCGCAGAGCAGACAGCGGGTCAGCTGAAGCTGCCGCTGGTGTCCCTCGACCGGATTGATGTTGAAGGTGTGGGAAGGTTCACCTGCCACCCTAGTACCGTGCTGCCGGGAGGAACGGAGACTGGCAAGGCCCTCGTTATTGCGCAGGATGATGGGCCGCTGTGGCAGGTGACTGCCGCCGGTGACCTAGACGCCGCCTACTTGGAGGATATGAACACGTCCAATATCGGCGTCCACCGTCCGATGTCCGACGTGGCAATCGGACAGGCGCAGTTGCTGGGGTTGACGTTGCTGGAAAGCGGCGCTTCACAGTTCTCTGCGCACGCTGTGTCCGGAGGGCTGCCGGGCGGGCCTTCCCTCGTCTGGATTACGGAACCTGACAGCTTTGAAGACTGCTTGTGGTTTTGGAACTACCGGGCGCTGAACCCCCGGTCGTTCTGGGCTGCGCCTGTGCTGCTGCTACCCCGGGACGCTGCCCAGCGTTGGGAGGACTACGGCCGGCAGCTCGCCGACAAAGCGTTGCGGTTGCGTAATGTAGAGGTCTCACCCGATGCCATTCTGTTCAGCCTCAGCGTGCCGAAGCCGGAACTTCAAGAGATCGCTGAGCGCCTAAGCCTGGAGCCCGATGCCGGGGACAGGATTCGTGTTAGGGCGGGCAGCCAGCTGCCCCAGCACACGGAGCCCTTCACGTACTTCTTGAATCAAGACCCAGCTAGCTTGCTGGTTTGTGAGAGATCCTGGGGTGCGGTCACGTCGTTCGATGCACACATGTTCTCGGGAGAGAGCAGCATCCGCTTCGCTTCCCCTGTCGAGTTCCACGGGCTGGGTCGAACGCTGGTGAGGCTTTCAGGCGCCGCATTCGATGGCCTCCCGCGCCAGCCCGTTGTAGCCGACATGATCAAAAGCGGCGCCGCCTGGCACAGAGACAGCATCCAGCTGCACACTGACGCCTCGCCCAACTACCTCATCCCCCTCACCATTCCCTCGCTCCGCGACGCCGCTGAGGCCGTTCTCGCGGATGCCACCGAACACTGGGAGTTGTCCTCCGCCGGCAAGGTGGGCACGGGCATGTTGGAGCAGCATGACCCAGCCGTACTTCTGGAACAGGGGGTGTATGAAGCAGTCGTCGGCTTGACCACTCCACGTTCCAAAGAGCTCCTCAAGGCATTGAAAGCAGCGCGTGCGGACGGTAGTGGCGACGTCGAACTCGTGGCCATCGCCAGTGTCTGGGGTGGACGAGTCGAGCGACGCTACCGCTCCGCCGAACAGCTCAAGGGCCAAGGTGTGCCGCTGCTAGCTCTGGAGCGGCTGTGCTTCTTCGGCTGGGCTGAGCGCGGTCTCGCAGCAGAATGTCCGCGCTGCGGACGCAAGACGTTCGTGCCCCTGACCGGGACCGCCGGCTCCGCTCCGTGCCCTGGCTGCTCAGCCCCGGCTGCCTACCGCGGCTCCGGCGCGAGCCTGACCATCGCCTACCGCCTGGACACCTTCATCGACCACGCGTCAGACCAAGGCGTCTTGCCCCACCTCCTCGCCATCGCAGCCCTGAAGGGTAAAGAAGCCCGGTCCCACTTCATTCCCGGCGCCAACCTGTGCTTCCCCGACTCGACAGATCGGGAGGTCGACATTTACGGCACCTACGGGGGAAGGCTGATGGCTGGCGAAGTCAAAGCGAGCCCTGCCGACTTCACACCGAATCAGCTGGAGCACGACATCGACATCAGCACCCGACTCGGAGTGCAGGTCCATCTCATGGCGTCGGTCAACCCCATCGCTGAGACGACACGCACTGCCGCGCAAAGGGCCTGTCACGGCAAAGGATTGGAACTCCTCATCCTCGACAAGCAGGATCTGCGGCCCTGAATCTGCCCTTGCGCCTAAGGTTTCTTCCCAGGGAACTCGCCACGGTCAGCGCCACAACGCCCCAAGTGTCCGGCACAACTGCCGCGCCTGGGCCTAGTCGAGGACTGTTGGAATGCCGCCTAGACGACGTCACAGGCGTGGTCTTCGACGGCAGAGACTTCTCGGATGCGAGGTTCTCCGACGGCACGGTCTCCTTCGGCAGTGCGGAGTTTTCCGATGGCACGGACACCTTCGGCGGTGCGGAGTTCTGCGGCGGCGCAGTGAGCTCCTCGCCGGCGGGCGGGGGCAGCAGGGCTACCAGATGCCCTCGATGACCTCATCGAAAATGAGGTTCCACTGCGACTGGTCGTTCTCGAACGGCAATGCGTCGAAAGCTTCGATCCGCGCGCGCAGTTGCTCGACCTGTTCCTCGAGGTCCACGTCATCGCCTCGTCCGCGTTCGTCAAATTTTTTGAACAGGTTCAGGGTGTAGACCAGGGATTCGACGTCGCGATGGAGCTGGGTGTAGGTGTCCAGCGGATCACCTTCGCCGAAGGCGTACACCTTGCCGTTTGCAGGGTCGAGGGCGATGAGAGATGCGGCGAAGTAGCCAAGAACCAGCCACGAGTGGCACTCCTCGGGAAGGGTGCCGTCTTCGGGCCTGAACCACTCGGCCAGGTTGATCGTCTCTGCCTGGTCGACGCTGGCCTTGGACTTGAACTGCTCGTCGTGCGGGAGTCCGACCCGGCTGAGGAACTCCGCTGTCCGTGCGTCAAGGTGGTTGTCAGGCGACTGGTAGCGGGGGAAATACACGACGCCCGACAGGCCGAATGTGCCCAGTAGTTCGTCCGGTGTGACAGCGAAGCTCATGCGTCGACCTCTGTGTTGCGCGGCAGGGGGGAGACCGATCTTAGCGGTCGTGTGCACTGCGAAGCTCGTCCATATATTTCTGGTGTTCTATGTCACGGCGGTGGCGTGGGACGGTCTGGTCGTAGGAGTTGGTGTGGTGAACCGTCTTGGCCTGAGGGAAGCGATGGTCGAGCCATCGGTCGCAGCTGGGTTTGAGCTGGCATGGCTGGCGTTCGGTGAAGACTTCTGTGAGGCCTGACTGTTTCTTGTTGTGCAGGATCGGGTAGCCGATGGAGCGTTCGGAGTGCATGCTTTTTTCGCTGTAGCCGACAAGGACACTTTCGCCTTTGCCGTCAGGGTCGATGTAGCGGCCTGCGGCATAGTTGTTTCCGCTGTAGTCGTTGCGGGCGTAGCGGGCGAGCTGGGTGGCTTGACCTAGTTCGTCGGTGTAGGGGTCGACCTTGGTGGAGTGGACCTTTCCGGTGTGGGCGTTGGAGACGGCCGTGTCGGCTTGGTCGCGGCGGGTCTGGGGGCGCCAAGCTTTGCCGTCGTCAAGGATGCCGTCCAGGCGGGCCTTGTCGGTCTTGTCGAGGTGGTGGAGTTGACCGTCTGCGTCGAGGCGTTCGACGGTGCCGTCGGTGCTGAGCAGGTAGGTGCGGACGTTCTTGCAGCTGTCGAGGTCGTGTTTAGTTTTTTCGTCGGTCTTCTTGTGTTCTTTCTTGCTGGCGCCAATCTTGCCACCGTGTTTTTCCAGAACGTGGACGGTCTCGTCGGCTTTCTTGTCGACGGCGTCCTCGGCCTTGTCCATGACGGTGGCGAGCTTGTGGAAGCGGCTGTCCTTCTTGACGGAGCTTCGACGCTTGGCACCGCCAGTCTTGTGGGCTCCCTTCTTTTTGTCGAAATTGCGTCGGGTTTCGTCGTAACCGCCTTGGGCCTTGTCGAAGTCGTCGAACTCGATCACCAGGTCCTGCGCCATGTCGCCGGTGCCGGAGGCGTAGTTCGCGAGGTCCTGGTCGTCGTGGGCGCTGAGACGGTCGGTGAAGACGTCCTCGATCTTCCCAAGGATCTTTGTTTCGATCTTCTCCGTGACGATGGATGTGATCTCGCCGATGGCGTAGTCGATGGCCTCGTGCAGGGCGAGGCGGCATGCCCCGATGGCTGCGGCACTGAGCAAGCCACTGAGGCCGGCAGTGAAGAACATGCCGACGGCACCGGCAGTCGCGGTCGCGGCAGTAGTGCCGAGTTCGGTAATACACGCGATCTTGCAGCCTTCGATGAAGCCGGCGCAGTCATCGAGCGCGTCTCCGAGATCGTCCAGGGCGTTGGCGAAGGTGGTGAAATCCTTGGTGGTGAGCTTGCCCCAGCGGCGGTCGATGGCCTGGACCGTCTTGCCCTTGCTGCGGCCACCGACGATGTGGGAACAGGCGTGGTTGCCCTCTTCGATGACGTCGCGGATGCCCTTGGCCAGGTGGCGGTAGTCCTTGGCGCAGTCCCGTACTTCGTCCTCGTCGATGTTGGGCCATTTGACGCCGACGAGGTCGAGCACCTCGACCAGTTCGTCGGGCAGCTTCTTACCCACGCGTCATTCCCCCCCAGACGGCAACCTCCTCAACTTTTGCCACGAAACTGATCTTCGTCAACCGGTCTCGGCACGAGGGCAGAGATCTCCAACTCACCGAGGGCGCAGGCAGGTCAGCGTCTCGTCGGTGCCGATCACGAGGTGACCGGTGGGAGAGACCGTGAGCGCGTTGACGGGCGGGCCGGGGCGGAGAGTTCGGAGTTCACCGGTTTCTGGGCTGTGGTATTCCACGAGCCCATCTGCCCAGGCGACTGCCAGGGTGGGGCCGGTTGTGGTGTATGCCGAGTCCAGAGCAGTGACCGGGCAAGGGCGGGCTACGAGCGGGAGGTCGAGCGGTTCGGCGGTTGGGCCCCAGACCCGTACGAGGCCATCCATGCCACCGCTGTACAGCAGAGCGATGGGCTGCCCGCTGCCGGAGGCTGGCAGCTCCAGCGCGGTCAGGGCGGTGACCGGTCCTTCGTGCAGGCGGGCGGTGCCCGGGGGCGCGTCGGGAGCGTCCTGGGCGAAGACGTGGACTCTTCCTGCGGCATTCCCGGTCGCCGCGATCGTCCCGGCTGCCGTAAGCGCCGAAGCTGGGACGTCTGCGGTGTGGGCCCTGAGGGCCGCGGTGAGTTGCTCCTCCGCGGTCGGTCCCTCGTTCAGGGCCTTGAGTCCCAGGGGACGGCGGGCGGCGCTGCTTCGCTGGGCGTGGACGCGCCCCTGCCCATTCAGTGCCAGCACTGTGCCGTCTTGAAGGTTCGTGATCGCCACGGCGCCGGTCACGGGCATAGACAGTCGTCCGGTAGGTGCTGCGTCGCCCGTTGCCACGGTGCGCATGGTGCCTTGATGGTCGGCCACAACGAGATTGTCCTGTAACGCGCCGCGTCCTGTGGCCAGGGCTAGGGCAGGGCCGGGCCACGGCGGCTTCGTATCCCCTCGTGCCCGGTGCCAGAGCACCCCCCACCGGGTGGGTTCGGCTTTCTCGGTCAGCTCCGCCTCCAGGCGGGGATCGGCGTCATGGCCCAGCGCCGTCAGCAGTACCAGGGCTCGCATGGCGGGATCTTGATCACGGCACAGCGACTGCCCGGCCCGTAGCCAGGCTGCACGCAGCCCGCCATGCGGTTCTTCGCTGTTCTCGAACCCGCGGGTCACCTGCATCGGGTCGGCGGTGCAGACTGCGGTCGGATCACCCAACGGCAGGGCAGGGGCAGATGCCGGTGGTGGCGGGCCGGGAGAGTCGGCCGGGTGTGCGGCACGCCAGGCGGCGTGCCGGTCGGGGTCGGTCCACTGTGCCTGGTCGAGATCCATGACTGCTGTTCCGGCGGCCTTGAGCAGATCGGCAGTCGGGCCGCCACTGCGCGCTTCAACCACCAGCCGAACGTGCGGCAGGCGCAGCAGGGCAAGCACCAGTTCGGCCACCCTCGGTGCATCGGCTGCGGTGTGCAGGTCGGCGAGGACGATCGTGGTGGGTCGGGCATCGGCCGCCAGCACCTGTAGCAGTTCCCCGGGGGCGCGGGCGACGGTCTGAAGCTGATCGGCCAGTGTCCACACGGCTCCTCGCACACTCGCGCCGTCAAGCGGCACGAAAGCGTGTACGCGGCGTGCCTGCGGGGTGCCGGGGCGCGTGCCGTGGGTCACCAGCCACGCCAGCAGCGAGGACTTCCCGCACCGCGGGCTGCCTGTGACCAGGCACAGGCGGGGCGCGGACGAATCCGCCAGCCAGGCCAGTAATGCGGCCCCGGCCGGTTCGCGCCCCGCGGCCGGCCGTTCCCATGCTGGAGCGCTCATCGGCGGCGCGCCTGCTGGGCGGCATGAGTGATCAGGTCTTTCAGGCCCGCCTCGCGGGAATCGGCGCTTTCGCCGTAGTCGAAACTGTGCGTGAACTGCGCCTGAGGGAATACCTTTTGCATCCACACCGCGCAGTAGTGGCCGGGCATCATGCACGGCTCCAGCTCGCAGTACACCCGCCGCACCTGGCTCGGTGCAACGTCGGCGTCTGAGAGGCACTGCCGGAGGAGTTCCTCCGGGTGGGCGCGCCCCGGGCCGGTTGCCTCGGTGATGATCTGTTTGGCGCCGTGGTCATCGACGTACTCCACGGCGGCGGAGAAGGGGAAGTTGAGTGTGTGCCGGACATCGTCCAGGACCCGGCTCCACCAGCTCTCCCGCTCTGCAAATGCGTCCTCGTCCGTGTGGCGCAGGTCCGCGTTCAGCTGGCGAAATGCCTCCGCGGCGTCTTGCAGTCCGGAGGAGGCGGCGATCACCGGCAGCCAGCGGTCCAGTGACGTCAGGCAGGCATTGAACGCGGCTACGTCCGAATTGACGAACATGTCCTCCCCCGCGGGGTGCAAGGCCACGGCCCGCACGCAGCCGCTGGCGTCTACGCATAGCTGAGCCAGTTTGTCGGTGCCCAGCCGCAGCCAGGCGCTCTGCCCGGCGGAGGGGCGCGGCAGCCCCTGGTGGCCGGCGAACACCCCCAGCGTCAGCGCGTCGGAAGGGTCGGCCGCTGTGAAATAGGGAGCCACCTGCAACGGCGCCCCACTCTGCTCCAGCAGTACACGCGCCGGCTCCGGCAGCTGAAGCTCTGTCGCGGTGGTGAAGGAGAACCGGCGCATGCCGCCACGGCCGAAATGTGACACAGCCGGATCCGGGGACGGCGTTGACATTGCACTACCTCGCGCAGCAGGAGACGGGACGCCACGACCTTAGCCGGAAGCGATCAGGCACACGACAGCCCGTTTCGGGGCGTCTCGCGCGGGAGCGCGGCGTCGCCTGCATGGTTCCGCGAGACCTCCGTTGTAGGAGTGCCGGTCAGCACACACACGTTTGCAGGCTGCAGTTGACGATGGGCCTGCCGCATCGCCCAACGACCGTTTCGTTCACCTCGCGTCTGGCCTTACCGGCAGCAGAGAGAGCACCGCATGCACCTGCATCCCATCGGTGAGGTCTCACACCGCCCGATTTTTCGGGGCCAGGCATGTGCGGATGCAGGGACAACGGCGGGGACTGCTGAGAAGGCGGAGTTGCTTTGCGGGTTCAGCGGCTTCAGCGAAATGGGTAACCCTATGCAGACCGTCTTACCTCACCTGATCCGAGGTCCTCATGCGCCGCGCGTCGCAACCGTCCGCCCTCGCCTGCACCGCTGTACTGATGTCCGCCGCGGCCTGTACGCCCAGCCCGTCACACGAAGACGCACCGCAGTCGGCTGCGTCGAGCCCGCCCTCTCCGGACGGCAAGAACGTCGGCAAGCTGTCGTTGGCGGAGGGGGTCGGTCGGTTGGAGGTCGCCGGTGAGTCCCGTACAGGGTATGAGCGGGAGAAGTTCAAGCTGTGGATCGTCGCCGATCACGACGGCTGCGACACCCGTAAGGAAGTCCTCCTTGCCGAGGCGGTCAAGAAGCCCCGCCAGGGCGAGGACTGCAAGCTGACCGGCGGCTTCTGGCGCTCCTACTACGACGACAAGACCGTCACCGACGCCCGCAAGCTCGACATCGATCATGTCGCCCCCCTCGCCGAAGCCTGGGACTCCGGCGCCCGAAGGTGGACTGCACAGCGGCGTGAGGCCTATGCCAACGACCTGGATGCTTCGCGCAGTCTCGTCGCCGTCAGCCTCGGCCCCAATCGCACCAAGGGCGATCAGGACCCCGCCGGATGGGTGCCCCCGGCCGCGGACGCCACATGCCGCTACGCCACCGGCTGGGTCGCCACCAAACTCCGCTGGCAGCTCACCGCCGACCGCACCGAGGCCAAGGCCCTGAAGCGGATCGCAGGGGGCTGTGCGGACGCGACGGTGCGGTTCACGCCGGCACCGTAGGGGTGGACACAGACGAACGGGCGAGCCGTCTGTCCGCGTCGGCGGGAGCGCGCCACATGGCTCAGGTCTGGCTGCCGTCGGGGTGATCGTTGATCCAGGCCAGGCCGCCCAGGTCCAGATGGTGGCGGGCGCGGGTGACGGCGACGTAGGCCAGGCGGGCTTCGCCGTCGTCGATAGGGCCGGGCACCGGCTGGCCGGTCTCGTCGGTTTCCTCGATGTCCTCGGGCGGGGTGAAGTCGTCGGCGATGCGCACACAGGGCCATTCGCGGCCCTTGGCCTTGTGGGCGGTGGAGACGGTCACCTCCGCCTGCTCCTCGGGCAGGATGCAGGCGATGGCGGTCAGCAGGGCGTCAGTGCCGTGCGTGTCGACCAAGTCGACCAGGGGCTGGAGGTCGCGGCCGGCGGGGTCGTGGGCGGCGTAGTCCTGCACCTCGCCCCAGCAGGTAAACAGCACCAGCTCCGGATGGCCGGTGCGGCGGCCCTCTTTGAGGTCGCGGGCGGCCACGGCCAGGGCACGCAGGCTCTCCCCTCCCCCGACAAGACCGACGCGGTGGCCGGCGGCCAGAAGATCCATGACGGTGGCCATGGCACCGATGTTGGTGCGGCACAGCACCGCATCCGGCCGATCGACTGGCCCCACCTCGGTGGGCACCGCCTCGTCGCCGGTCAGGCGAATCGGGGCGTCGGCAACGGCCAGCCACCGATTCGCCTCGGCCGCCAGGCGGGGGCCGAAGCGGAAGGAGCGGGAGAGGGCCAGGGCGGTGCCGGCGAACCCGGTCATCACATCGCGGGCGCCGCGCCAGTGGTAGATGGCCTGGGCGGAGTCGCCGACCATCACCAGCTGGGCGTGGTCGCGCTGGGCGGTAAAGATCTGCTCCACCACCGGGTTGGTGTCCTGCGCCTCATCCAGCAGCAGGTAGTCGGCGGTGGTCTTCGGGTGGGTGAGAGCCCACATCTTCAGGTAATGGTCGTGGTCAAAGCGGACCACACCGTCCTCGGAGTGCTGCAGGTCGCTCCAGGCCCGGCAGGCGAACGGCACGATCGCCTGGGCGAACTCGGTGTAGTGGTCGTCGTCTTCCAGGCCGCGCAGGCGGGGCACGTGGTGAGGACGGAGGCGGTCATCGGCGGAGTGGCAGAAGCGGGTGACGGTGCGCAGGGTGGTGTTGGACAGGGTGCGAGTGCTGATCTCCCGGTCGCCCAAGCGGAGCGGTTTGGTGATGCCCAGGGCCTGGCCGGTGCGCCAGCTGGACTGGCGGGGGCCGCCCAGCCGGCGGGAAAAACGGTGGCCGAGGGCGGCGTAGGCCATGGCGTGCGCGGTCTTGCACACCACCGACTTCGGAAAGCGGGTGGCGGCTTCGCGGGCGATGGCACGGTTGTAGGCGAGGTAGCGGCCGCGGCGCGGTGTGGCCTTGGCGAGGAGAGCGAGGGTGGTGGTTTTGCCGGTGCCGGCACCGGCCTGGAGGACGAGGTGGTCCCCGGCGCGGAAGGCGTCGGCCGCGGCGGTCTGTTCATCGGTAGGGCTCAGCACGGTGGCGTTCCAGCGGGTGAGTGGGAATCTGCTGGCCACGGCGTGGGCCAGCAGGGCGGGCGGAAAGTCGATTTCAGCAACGCACCGGGAGGTCACGAGCGGCCGGCGCGGCGGCGGGTGGTGGGCAGGCGCTGGTGGAGGTGCTGGTGGTGGGTGAGCGGGTCGAAGACTTCCCACTCGGGCAGGGCCAGATCCGCGGCGCCGGGGCTGGTGGCGTGGGTGGGGCAGCGCTGGGCACGCCAGCGCAGCTGTTCGTCATAGGGCAGGTGGCCCAGGTCGTAGACGGCCATGGCCTGGTCGGGCAGCATCAGCTGGCCGTGGGCCGGGCCGGTGGGCAGCAGACGCCAGGTACCGGGGAAGGCGGGGGCAAGGACAGGGTGAGGACAGCGGTGGCGGTGGCGGGTCTGGGCCACGCAACGGATGGCATCGACAGGGTGTGCGGCGAGGTAACGGATGCTCAGGAGCTGGAGGATGGGCCGGGTGGGACGGCAGGGCGCCGCGGGTGCGGTCGGCGCCGCGGCGGGGCGGGGGGTGAAGGCGCCGGTGTCCAGGAGACGGCGGGTGCGCAGGGCCAGTTGGCGGCGGAGATCTTCCACGTGCGGGGTCAGGCGGGTGGTGGTGCGGTGGGGGCAGAGCACGGCGTGCGGGAGACGGCACCAGGCGGATCCGTCGCCGTGGCGGTAGGCGGTGCCGCAGCTTAGGTGCCAGTGGCAGGAGGCGGGCACGGCGGCGGTGGGGGCTTCGGCCGGGTGCAGGGCGATGGGCCGGTGACGGTCATCGCTACGCGGATACCACTCCAGGCGATTGCCGCACGCGCGACAGCGGCCGCTCTGCCCGGCGCGCAGCAGGCGGCTGGGGCTGGTCGGGGCGACGCGGAGGGAGCGGCGGGGCTGGGTGTGGCGGGGGCTGCCGTCCCAGTGGCGGCTGGCGGGATGGGGGTGCATGGCCGGGACGGTGCCAGGCGGCACGCCGCCCGCATGGCGCGGTGCGCCGTGGGTCCTGCGGGTGGCCTAACCGACGGGACGGATGTGCGAGCGACTGTGTGGATGTTCGGTGCTGGGTCGCCATTTCGGGTGGTACGTGCATGGCGCCAGGCGGGCTTGCGTCGCGCTTTTACGCCTCGGGCGGGATGGGTGGAGTGTGGCCTTCGCACAGGCTGCCCAGGAGCTGGTCGATGGGGACGTTGAAGGTGTGGGCGAGGGCGTGCCAGGTGGTGACGGATCCGGTGGTGCGGCCGTGTTCGAGGTCGATGAGGGTGCGGCGGGACAGGCCGCTGCGCTCGGCAAGTTCATCGAAGGTCCAGCCCCGCTCGTCCCTCAGCCGTGCGAGTGCGACGCGCAGGGCGGTGAGGTTGGGATCGGGCGGGAAGATCGTCACCCAACCATCCGACGGTGCAGAACCCTGTCCTGTCAGTGCAGACCTCTGCACTATCCCGTCGTGGCCGTCGCCGGCATCGACGACTCAGCGGCGGTGCAGTGTTCTGCACTACGGTGCGGCCGACCTCCACCCCGCGCCTATTGCCGTGGAGGCGCATGACCGTGACCGCCCGGACAGGAGGACGCCGAGCCCGATGAGGCTCTCCACCCCGCACGCCGCGACACCCCGCGCCTGGACCGTGGAATTGCAACCACGACCCGGCGGTCCCGCACTGGCCTGCCCTCAGTGCACTCCGCTCCCCCATCCCGTGCCGGCTGGCGCAGCGCGCGCTGTGGCGCTGGCCCACCTGGCCCGGCACGCCCGCGCAAGCGTCCTGCCGGCATACCTGCGGACCTGCCAGTGCCATGCTCGCGGCTGCCGCTGGCATGCCCGCCACCGCGGCTGCGCCGGCGCCGTCCTGCTCGTGCTCACCCGTGACCACGGCGGCCGCCGGTGGCGGCTGGCCGACGTCTGCGCTGCCTGCGCGGCCGCCACCGAGCGGGCAGCCGTCGTCCCCGACACGCTGCCCGCCGCCTCTTCCCTACCGCTCGCCAAGAGTCCTGTTCACTCCGGCCCTTCTCGACGGCAGGAGCAGGCACACGTACGGGTGCGCGAGATGCTCACCTACCTTGGTGCCGCCCTCCCCCGCTTCTGCTCTCCCACCGCCCGGCTCCTGGCCGTGCAGTGCGCCCTGCGTGCCAACCACCGTGGCCAGGTGCACCTCCCCGGCGGCCTGCTGCGCGGCATGCGCCTGGCCGGCCACGCGGTTCCCTGGCAAGAGCTCACCCACGCCGACTGGCTGTCCTGCCCCTCCCCCGCCTCCCGCACAGCCCTCGGTGGCGTTACGGCGCAGCTGCTGGACGCCGCCGTCCTGGCCCAGGTCCACGGCCGTGCGGCACGGGCGCGTGCCGCGCACTGGGCCCTGTACTCCGCCCACCTGTCCCCCGCGCACGACGCACCGCCCGCCCTGCGGCTGGCCGCGCTGGCACTCGCCTCCCACACCACAGCAGGCTCCGGCAGCGCCGAGCCGGCACACCTCACGCGCATGTGCGGCCTCTCCAGCAGTCACCTGGACGATCTCCTCGACCGTCTCCTGCGTCTCCGTCTGCTGAAAACCTGGGGCTACGACGTCGACAGTGACGAGCTGTGCTGGCAGCTCCCTGCTGCAGCAACGCATTTCGCGTAACCGGCCCCCTCTGGGGCGGTGCCGGGTCCCGATCTCCGGCCGGGATACCGCACGACCTGGCGGTCCTCCTCATCAATGCCCGCGAGCGGGACGGAGCTCTGCGGCAGCACAGGGCGGCGTCTCCGTTTCCATTCCCGCGCATCCCGATACCGCCTCCTCTCTCGCCGCCGGGCGCAGCCCGGCAGCCCTACTGCCCCAAGGGCGTTCGACAGGGCACTTGCGACTCCAGGGGGCAAGGCGGTGCCCTGGCGTCGCCCGGCTGCTTGGCGCAAGGGCTTTCACAGCCGTCACTCCGCAGCAGATCATGGGAAATCGGCCGACTATTGGCCAACATTCCTCAGACATCTGGTCACACGGTTGATCTTGTCTCGACGATACGCATGGTGACGTCTTAGCTGAATGGTGTCTGAGCGACTAGCGCTACGACAGTGACCAAAACGGGGATTTTCATGGGCAGAGACAGTGCCGCCGGACTGAGCCGGCTGGCGAGAAGAAGCGTCGTCTTGTGCGCCATGGCAGCTTTGCTGTCCTCGGCCGTCCCGGCCATGGCGCAGGCAGGCGCCACCAGCAACACCCCGGCGGGCATCCAGGTTGAATCGCGCGTGCTCCCCGTGGGGACGAAGGTGCCCTCCCTGGCGCAACTGCAGAAAGGTTCCGTCCGGCAGGAGTTCGCACAGCAGCCCGGCCTTGCGCCCAGCGTCGAGGGGCAATTGCCGGCAGAGACGGTGGGCCCGGTACGGGCGCACGGACCCGTCGCCACGGAGCGGTCGGCAGTCGCTGTTCCAGGTGATCTTCAGGCCAAGGCGGTGACGTATCCGGAGCCGGCCCGGACGATGACGGCGGCGGAGTGCCAAAAGGGGCTGGGCACGGACAAGAAGTTCTACATCAAGTCCAGGTTCGCCGTGTGCTCCGGAGCGCTCTTCCACCAGATCTGGACGAAGAACGGGCGACCGGTGGGCGAGAGCCAATTCGTCGTGCTGGTGGTCGGCACGACCGCGCTGGACAGCCGGGAGGTGCGCTTCACCCACTACTTCACCTCCATGGCAAAGACGGGCAGCACCAAGACCAGTGCGCTGATGATCTCTCCGAAAGTGACCGTCCCGCTGATGTACCCCAAGAAGGCGAAGCACACCTTCAGCGGCAGCGTGCCGGGGATGCGCAGCTGGGACGCGGTCAAGGCGAACAGCTCATTCCAGCAGACCATGACCGTCGCGCCGGGCCAGGGCGCCAAGGGCTCCACGGACCTGGTGGAATCGGTGTACCAGCCGTCCATCTCGTTGAAGTTCCCGACCGGCGTCAAAGGCGACACCAGCGGGGACCTGTTCCTGCTTCCCCCGCGGTGGGATGCCGCCAAGTACCTGCGGAACTCGACCGGTGGCGGCAAGCCTGACAAACGGGGTGCCGCCGCGTTCGCGGTGGTGGCGACGCTGCACTACAGCGCTAAAGCGGGCGCGGCCGAGCGGGCGGTGGCCCAGCACATCCAGACGGCGTTCACTCATCCCGAGAAGACCGAGCCCTACATGTCGGCCAAGGACGTGCCCGGCCGAGTCCCGGCCAAGCCGCTGAACCGTCTGTATGAGGACACCAATCGCGCGGATACCAACCGTAGGCGGGCTGTCGCGCAATGCAAGCGGTTCTACGGCGACTACGCCAAAGCGGGGAAGGAATGCGATGAGTATCCCTTTGCCTCGACCTACCAAGGTGCCGCGCAATCCGAGTACGACCCGGAGGCGAAGAAGTTCAACTTTTCGGTGAAAGCCATCCCGAAGGCCGACAACAAGGCCGGCGGTGACCTGCTCAAGGGCTTCTACGGCAAGAACCGGATGCTCGACGGCACCGAGGATGGCTTCATCGTCGCCATCAGTTCGTGACCGGACGGGCCGGCCGATGCGGCGGCCGGCCCGTCGAGCGCGCTTTAGGCCGCGGCGGGCCAGAGCTGAAGGAGATAGGTCTCCACGCCGTCCGCCACGCCGTCCTCCTCGCAGACGCGTGCCACCTCCGCCCGTCCGGCGCAGTAGGCCCGGACCTTCCACGTACCCGGCGCGAGCAGGGACAGTTCATGGTCCCGGCCGTCGGACCACACCGCTACCGCTCCCGAGCCGGAAACGAGCTCCGCCTCGCCCCGCTCCTCCCAGACCGTGCGGGCATCGGGCACCGGTTCGGCGTCCCAGTGCTCGACGCTCACGGCAGCGGTGTGGGTATGGCCCGCGCTGTAGAAGTCGAGCCGCCCAGCAAACGGCGTCAAAAACCCGCCCTCTGCGGCCTCATCGGGAAACGGCACCGGCACCAAAGCCTCGTCGGACTCCTGAATGCACCACCCGTGATAGGTGATGCGCACCTTCAGCTCATCGACCCGCTGCAGCCCGGCCAAACCCCTCACCTCTCCACCCGCCCCCGCATCAGAGAGCCTGGCACGGCCCTGCGGCCGGGCAGGACCCAGCAACGGCCACCTCGGAGAAGTCGCCTTCACCCGCAGTCTACGGACACCTATGCACGCTATGAGAGACATCAGCCCTATCCCGGGAGACGGGCACTGTCAGGCGATTACCGGGCCGCCACGGTCGTTGATAGCCGACGGCAACGTGCGAACGCGATCGTGCAGACCCCCGGCCCGCTCGCCGGGGTAGAGGCCAGAGCGGCATCCAGACGAGCGCACCGGAACCATGCCGAACTGAGCGCGGGGCCGGGAAATGGAGTGATGCCCTCGGCGACCGCTGCCCATGCGGAAGCGGTTCGCTCTGTCAGACGTCGTGAGGCTCTCGCTCCTGCCCATAAACCTGGCGGTGGAACTGCGGGAACTGCATGGCTTTTGGATCGAGCAGGTCAATGAGTCCGACCCAGCTGCTGTAGCAATGTTTCGCTTCAGGTCAGAAGGGACGGGCTTCCCGCGCCATCGGCGCGCCCCCTGACCACTCGACTGTCCCCTCATGTGTCCCTCACCCCGGGCACCGTGACGGCGTTTTGGCGGTGGCATTATCGACGACGATGCCTACCAAGCCGCCTTCCACGCCGGCTACGACATCGCCTACGCCCTCAGCCACTCACTCCGGCTCACCCACGCAATCCTCCCCGTCCACCTACCGATCCGTCGCGGTCCGCAAACGTCACCAACGCTCATTTCCCCCATGCCGGTGACGCCGAGTGGGCGGAACCGAGAGGCTGCCGAAGACGGGTCCTGCGGTGTGCCCTGCAGGGCACCGAAAGGACGACGAAAGACGGACGATCGTGACCGGTGACGAACGGCGGGCGAGGAACACACCCGGCGACCCGCCGGAGCACCAGCCCGCAAATCTCCCCGGAAGCCTCCCCGTATTCAGGACGCGTCTGGTCGGGCGCCAGGCGGAACTGGCGGAGATCCAACGTCTGTACGAGGGCGACGTGGGGGCACGGTTGGTGACCCTTACCGGGGTCGGCGGGGTCGGCAAGACCCGGCTGGCGCAGGCGGCCGCGGCCGGGCTGCGGCCATACTTTCGCGACGGGGCCTGGTGGGTGGAGTTGTCGCCCCTTCAGGAAGGCATGCTGCTGCCGCATGCGATCGGCCAGGCGCTGTCCGTGGCCAACGAGATCACCCGCCCGATGATCGAGGTAGTGGGCGATTACCTGGCCGGCCGGGAGCTGCTGCTCGTCCTGGACACCTGCGAGCACCTCGTCGACGCCTGCGCGGTGGCCGCCCAGACCCTATTGGCGGCTGCCCCCGGGCTGCGGATACTCGTCACCAGCCGCCGTCCGCTGGGCATGGCGGACGAACAGCTGGTGGTGATCGACCCGCTGCCGGTGCCGGCCATCGACGACTGCGCGACGGCCGGGGCGGACGCAGTGGTGCTGCTGGCCGAGCGGGCCGCCCAGGCCGTACCGGGCTTTGAGATCACCGGCGCCAACAGGGCCGACGTACTGAGGCTGTGCCGACGCCTCGAGGGACTGCCGCTCGCGCTGGAGCTGGCCGCGGCCCGACTGCACGAGCTGTCCGTAAGGGAGTTGACCGAGAAGCTGGACGACCGGTTCGCCGTACTCGGCGCCCCCGAGGACGCCACAGCCGACGCCGAACCTCCCCCCATTACGCGGTTGCTCTCTCCCGCTGGGCTGCGGCCGAGCGTGGGGATCCCCCTGAGCAGCGAGGCACCCACACCCCCATGGCACCAGGCGCTGCGTACCGCCATCGGCTGGAGCCACGAACTGTGCACCCCGGCCGAGCGGCTGTTGTGGGCCCGGCTGTCCGTCTTCGCCGGCAGCTTCGACTCCGGGGCGGCCGGCCGGGTCTGCGCCGGTGTGCACCTTCCGTACGAGGACATCCCCGGCCTGCTGAGCGCTCTGGCGGAAAAATCGATCCTGACCTGGGTGCCGACCGCGGGCAAAGACCGCTACCGCATGCTCGACACCATCCGCGAGTACGGTGCGGCCTGGCTGCGCCGGCTGGGCGAGGAGGACCGGCTGCGCCGGCGCCACCAGTACTTCTACCTGGCACTGGCCCGCCGAGGCGACGCCCTCTGGATCGGGCCGGACCAGTACGCCTGGTATGACCGGGCGAACAGTGAGCACGCCAACTTCCGTACCGCGCTGGAATACACCCTGGCCCAGCAGGACGGGCTCACCGCGCTGGACCTGGCCGGGGCGCTGTGGTTCTTCTGGTACCCCTGCGGACACCTCAAGGAAGGACAGCACTACCTGGAACGGGCCCTTGCCCTCGGCACCGATCCCAGCCCCGCCCGCGACAAGGCCCTCTGGGTCTGCAGCATGGTCCTCTTGTGCCAGGGCGACGCCGCGACCGGTGCGGCCTGGGCCGGCCAGTGCGTCGCCGAGGCCGAACGGCTCGGTGACAACGGCGCGGCCACCACCGCCCGGGCGTGCTTGCTGGTTGCGGCGACCATGCTCGGCGACCGGCCGCGGGTGTTCTCCCTGTCGGGACATCTGCTCGCCCTCACCTCACCACAGGACGGTGAGCTCCTCGGGCCGCTCCCCCTCGCCAGGCTGCTGGCCCGGGTACTGGCAGGCATTGCGCTCACCGTCGATGGCCGTCCCCAGGAGGCCATCGCCATGCTGGAGGAAATGCGCACCGAGTGCGGACGGCACGGCGAGCAATGGATGCGTGCCTACGGCGACGTCATGCGCGCACACGCCGAACTGGCCTGCCACCGGCCCGAGGCCGCGCTGCACTACGCACGGGCGGCCCTGGAGGTCAAGCGACGGCTGCACGACAGCCTGGGCTGCGCCCTGGCCCTGGACGTACTCGCGGTGGCCACCGGCGCCCACCGGCAGAGCGAGCGTGCCGCCTGGCTGCTCGGGCTGGCCCAGCACCTCTGGCACACCATCGGCCTGCCCCAGGCCGGCATCCCGGAATTCGTCACCGCCCGCCGATCCTGCGAGCACCAGGCCCACAACGCCCTCGGCGACCGCGCCTACAAGGCCGCCTTCCACACCGGTTACGAAACCGACCTCGACACCGGCATCGCATACGCGCTCCATCCCCCACAACCTCTGTAAGTACCGGCTGCGAAGACTGTCGTGGGGTACAGCCAGCCGCCCTGCCACCTGCACCGTCTGCGGAGCAGGCGCGGGAGAAGCGACCGGCTGAGAGTCTCGCAGCAGCGTCGCCATGCACGGAATGGCCCGTCGGCATCGACCGCCGGCTGAACCTTCTGGTCCGCGCCGCCGCCGTAGCAGGCGAACCCATCAACCGCGCCGAGCTGTTGGCCGCCCTGGTCGCCGCCGCCGACACGGACTCCGATCACCTGGCCAACCTCCACCATTACCGTCGCCTGCCCGGCGATGTCTTGGGCCAAGACAGCGGCCCCGAGGCCTCCCCGCCGTCCGGGCTCCAGGTCCACGTCGCTCCATCACCTGACGAACGATCCGGCACGCAGCGGGACGCGAGTGAACTTCTGGGCGCCGCCTGCGTCGCGGAGAGAGCAGGTCAGCCATCGAGCACCGGCCCGTGGGTCGTTGACTTTACGGCTTGCCGGACGTGGACCCGATCGCTCATCGGTGCCGTCCGTTCAGTCCAAGGCACGGCCAGGCCGCGGGCTGGTCGGCTCCGATCCCAGCACAGCGCGCTTCGCTCAACCAGGCGACTCTTCCTCCACGCGCGTCTAGCTTCATCTCATGGGCGCACACCATGACCACCGGCACGACGGCAATCAGATCGCCACGGAACTGGAGACGCTGTTTAACGGCATGGGGCTGCCCGTCGCCGACACCGACGACCGCACCCAAGCCACCGGCATCCTGGTCTCCTCCACGGGCACCAAGGCAGCCTGCCTCGAATGGTTCGTCTCCACCACCGCCCGCAGCGCCGCAGCACGTGAACAAGTCGAGGGGCTGGCCGATGGGCGGGCAGGGCTCCTGCACCGCGCCGCGCGGGTCTACCTGCACCACGCCCTCACCGGCATCCTTCAAGAGCTGGGCTACTCGGTGGCCCAGACGACCACCGGCTTGCGCATCGAAGGGCTGCCCGGGGCCTCCGCAGGAGCGGAGACCGCCAGCAGCCTCGCCGAGGCGCTGCGCGAGCAGCTCGACAGCCTTGATGACCGTCGGGACCGCAAGCGACGCGACGAAGACGGTGACGACGGCCTGGCCGGTGTGCCCGCCCGTGTGTAGCGCCTGGCGCACTGTGTGCGTCGGTCCCGCGTACCTGCACAGGAGGCAGGTGCGTTCGGCCCTGACTGCGTGCGTCAGGGTCCCGCGGCGGTCTCCCGGGCCGGTGCGTGTGGCGGCCTAAGGTGTCTCGGCTTGCCTGCCCACCCGTGGTGCGCCGTCTTGGACCGCCGGAACCTTTCGGCACGCCGGTCTCTGCTTTGGCAGAGCGTGCTGGGGCGCCTTGGCCACCCGATTCGCGGCGAGGCGGCGAGAGGGCCGCGGCCGCGAGTGCGGTGTTGGCTTCGGGGCTGGACACGCGTCGGGGCCATGCCGGGAGAGTGGTGTCTGCCATCCGTCCCAGACCACTGGGATCCGGGGAGAGGCCATTATGTCCGAAAGTTCGCAGGAGACCACTGGTCTGAAGGGCCGGTACGCCACCCGGCTGTCGGAGGACCTCGACCACAACGCCAAGGAGCAGCAACGCATCGAGGCTGAGATCGCCACCCTGCAGGAGCAACTGGCTGCGCTGCGGGAGGACCAGACACTGCTGATGGGCCTGCGGCAAGCTCTCGAAGGCAGCACGCCCGCAGCCGCGACGGCACCGGCAGACCAGGAGACGACACCGGGACCGGCCCCGGCTGTGCCCCGGGCGGCTGCGGGCAAAGCCGCGGCAGAACGGCGAGGGACGGCCGGGGGCGGCATGGCAGCCGCCACGCTGGGCGAGCTGGCCCGCAGTTACCTTCAGCAGCGGAAGCAACGTGTTCGGCCAGGGAGGTCACGGCAGCTCTCGCGCAGACGCACCCGGAGCGCCGGGCCAAGGTGGAGACGGTGCGCATGGCGTTGCAGAAGCTTGTGGAGAGGGGGGAGGTCCGGCGCGGCAAGGAGGGCCTATCGGTGTTCTACTCGCTGGCCGGTGACGATGACCGGGCGTCCGCCGCCACCCGCAGCAACGTTGGTTCCCCGGCCGCGGAGTGAGATCGGGCGGCGGCCGGGCGCGCGGGGTGCTCGTTGCCGAAAGGGGCGGTGGTGCGGTCGCGCCGGCCTGCCGCGGTGGCGTTCATCCGCCGGTGAGCGGCCAGTTCAGTCGGCTGTTGGCCAGGGACCAGCCCTGGGGTGAGTGCGATTGCGGCACGGAGGAGGTGATGCGTCGCAGGGCCGGGTCCCACTCGATGCCCAGGTGCTCCAGGGCGTTTATTTCTTCCAGTGTCAGGGAGGAGATGCGGGCGCTCAACCGGGTGATCCATGTGCCCAGGTGGACGCGTTCGCCGCGGAATTTCTCTATGTGCTGGGCAGGCACACGCAGGTGGCCGTGGTGCTTGCGGTAGTGCCGGGCGGCGCGCAGGCCGCGGCAGAAGGCCGTGTCCCACCGATGGTGGTGCTCTTGGAGCAGGAGGGCGAGGGGATGTGACAGCGGCAGGTCGGCCAGCAGTTGCTGCTGCCCCGGCAGCAGGGCGAGATAGCAGTCGACCTGGCGATCGATCCACCGGATGGCCGGGTCGCAGTCGTCGCCGGGGAAATCAACGGGGATGTCCAGCCGGTCGGCACGGGCAGCGGCGTGGGCCAGGGCGTACATGCGCTGCCACTCGGTGGGCCAGGGTGGGTTCCAGTGGGGGGTGATCTCGCTTAAGGCGCGGCTGAGTGCGGTGGGTTCGCGGCCGTGCCTGTTCCGGGTGCGCTCGGTGCACAGCCACTCGCCCACGGGGGAGCCCTCCAGGGTCTCCTCACGGGCGGGGGTGAGGTGGCCGTTGCGGGCGAAGTAGGCGCGGGCGACGTCGAGCTGGTGCTCGGTGCTGTCGCCCGTGTGCCGCCAGATGACGCCGAGCTTGTTCATGGCGGTCAGGCGGGCGGGGGCCAGGTTGCCGGCGGTCTTCAGGTCGCATTGGTAGGCCAGCCAGCGGCCCAGGGGGAAGCCCTCGGGGTCGATGTAGTCCGCGGGGATGTCGAGGTCGCCGTGGGTGTCGAGGTAGCGCACGGCGGAGGACATGCCGCACATCCAGGTGCCGAGGTCGGGCTCCAGGGCGCGCAGCTGGAGCAGCGGGGCGATCTCGTCGGCGCGTTCGGGGCCGGGGGCCGGGGGCATGGGGCCTTCCAGGCCCCTGCCGTGGCGGGTGGACCAGGGGGAGAGGGGGTGCTGGTCGTAGGTGCGCAGGCCGGTGAGGATTTTCCACAGCAGGTAGAAGTCGGAGTCCTTCACGCTCTCCTCGGCGGACTTCCTGGGGGCGAGGTAGACGGGCATGATCACGGTGACGATCTTGCCGCTTCCGGGGGGCTGGCGCAGGCCGCGGCCGACGGCCTGGACGACTTCGACGGTGCTGTACTTGGGTTCGATGAACGCGAGGCCGTCGATGCCGGGTAGGTCGAAGCCTTCGCTGATGACGCGGACGTTGGTCAGCACGCGGCGCTCGATGGGCTCGGAGGCGTCGGGGCGACGCCCGAAGTGGGCCAGGATGGCGGCGCGTTGGTGCCGGCCCTGGCCGGAGTAGACGGCCTGGGCCCACAGGGTGTCGGGGTCGAAGTCGGGCAGCACTGCGGCGGTGGCGTTAAGGGTCTCGGCGAACATGCGAGCGGTGTTGATGTGGTTGAAGAAGCACAGCACCTGGCGCAGGTCGTAGCGGGCCATGGTGCGCAGCAGGGCGATCTGTGCGGCGGCCACGCGCGGTCCGTCGTACTCGGGGGTGGTGTGGGGGTGGGTGGTCAGGGCCGTGCGCAGTTCCTCGTCGCCGATTTCGGGGAACACCAGGCGGAAGTCGGCGAGTATTCCCTCGGCGATCGCGTCGGTCAGGGTCAGGGTGAAGACGGTGGGGCCGAAAATGTCGATGTCGTTCATCGACGCCAGGGGGGCGGTGGGGGCTTCGGGGTTTGGCGGGTCTTCTGGTTCGTCACCGGTGCGGGGGGTGGCGGTGAGGTAGATGCGGCGGTGGGCGGGGACTTTGGTGTCGTCGTGGATGGCGGCCCAGTCCTTGGTGAGGGCGCCGGCGGTGTGGTGGGCCTCGTCGGCAATGGCCAGGTCCCAGGCGGGCAGTCGGTGGTCGCGGTGGGCCTTGATGATCACTTGTAGTGACTGATAGGTGGCGAAGACCGTGACGGGGCCGTGGGCGCGGGCGATCTGGTCGGCGAGCACGGGTGCTTTGGTGGTCATCGGCATGTGGCCCAGCAGCGGGCTGCTGCGGTCGCGGTGGCAGCACACGCCCAGGAACTGGCCGGCGCGGCCGGTCTCGCGCCAGGCGTCGGCGGTCTGGGTGATCAGCTCCAGGTAGGGCACCAGCACCAGGACGCGTCCTTGGGGGGCGAGGTTGTCGGCGCACTGCTGGGCGATGAGGGTCTTGCCGGAGGCGGAGGCGGAGACCGCGGTGGCGCGGGGCATGTAGCGCAGGGTGCGGGTGAGGGCGTCGATGGCCCGGCGCTGGTGCGGCCAGGGCTTCTTGGCCGGGGGCTTGACCATTACGCTCACCTGACACGCTCCCGGTGGCTCGTACGCGGGGCCGGCGTCGGGTGCGCCGTGTCCCAGCCTGGTGACGGCCGTGGGCCGTGCGCCACTGCCACTACGCCTTTCACCCTTTCGGGTGACGGGCCCTTGACGGCGGCGGGCCGTAGGCGAAGGAGGGTGGGAGAGGGGCGTGGAGGAGGCGGCGATGGCGCGGCGGACCGGCGCGGCCCGGCAGGTGGCCGCTGAGGTGGAGGGGTTGGGGCTGCAGGCCCGCCCGGTGCTCGGGGAGTCCACCGGCTCGTTCGTGCACCGGCTGGCGGCGTTCGACGGGTGGGAGGTTGGCGAGCTGCTGGCCAAGTTGGGCGCGGGGACGGGGGTTGTGGCGCCGCGCGAGGCGGAGCTGTACCTCAATGAGGCGGCCGTGGACCGGCTGGCCGTGCTGACGGACCGGCCGGTGGAGGTCCTGCGCCGGGTGCTGCCGAGTGTCAATGTGCCGCTGGCGCGCGTGGGGGCGCCGGAGTTGCTGCGGGCGGACGGAGTACCGCGCTGGGCATGGCCCTGGCGGCCCCAGGGGTTCCGGGTGCGGGCCTGCGGTCTGTGCCTGGCCCGGCACAACATCGGGGAGGAGGTGTGGCTGGCCGCCCCGGATCCCTGGCAGGTGTGCGTACGCCATCGGCGCTGGCTGGACAGCACCCACTTCCCCCAGCGGCCCTTCCTGTCGCTGGCCGGGCTGCCGGAGGTGCTCACCGCCGAGAAGCGCCGCTGGCGGCGGGAGCGGCGCTGGGGATTGCTGGCGCGGGTGCTGCTGGCCGATGCACTGCAGGTGGGCGTGTACTGGTGGACGAAGCGGGCGGGGGGCGTGCCCGCGTGGGAGTGGCGTGCGCAGCTGGTGGGGTTGCGGGCCAATGATGTGCGGGTGGCGCCGCTGGTGCTGCTGCCTGAGGCGCAGGCGTTGGCCGATCACATGCTGGTCTGGGAGCGGTGGCGGATGGGCGGGGGTGCGGAGGCGGTCGATGGCCAGTGGTGGCTGGAGGGGGCCGAGGAACTGGCTGGGGCCTGGCGGCTGCGGTGTCCGGCATGGCGGGCTCCGCTGTTGCGGTGGCTGGGCGAGCACTACCCCCTGCCCGTCGGGGCGGGGTCTTGCGGGGTGGGGGGTGGGCCGGGTGCCGCGGCGGTGCGGCGGCAGGCGCTGCGGGAGCCGCACCGCGGGGCGGTGGCCTTGCAGCCGCTGCAGGAGCTGTCGTGTCTGCCCTGGCGGCTGGGGTGTTCGGTGCGCGCGCTGCGCTGCGGTTAGGGCGCGGGTGGGGAAGCGTGTCACCGGTAGGGCCCGGTCACAAGGCCGGTGTCGCCCGATGGGGCGACGGGCGCGCGCAGGGGTGGACTTTTTGGCTGGCGGGGTGAGGCTGGCGGTAGGTGTCGCGGGCGCGAGGGACGCGTACGGGAGCCCCTCACGTGGTCTGCGGCGGCGTGTGCCGCCGTCCTGCTGCCCGCGCAACTCCCGGAAGGGGGCCGGGCATGGCGTTGCCGGTGACCGTGGGCTTCCGTGACCTCGATGAGGTCGAGCAGCATCTGCCCGTCGAGCAGATGCGGGAGGTGCCGCTGGAGGAGGTGAAGGCGCGGGCGCTGCCGGAGCGGCACCCGCGGCGGCGCGCCATTCCCACCCGCTGGGCGGCGGCCACCACCGGGGAGTTGGTCGAGTGCGTCTCGCTGGGGCGGCTGGATGTGGCCCTGGTGCTGGACTTCGACCCGCACGTCGTGTGGTTCACCGGCAGTGCGCTGGAGCTGACCTGGCGGCAATCTGGGCGGCGGCGCGTGCTGGTCCCGGACTTCCTCGCCCGCGCCGACGGCGGGGAGTACCTGGTGGTGGCGCTGCCGCCGGCCGGCTGCAGCGCCGCCCTGTGGGAGCACAAGCACGCCGTGCTGGAGGAGGCCGCTGCCGCCGCGGGCTGGCGGGTGCACTCCCCTACGGTTCCCACGGGCTTGGCCCTGCTCAATCTGCGCTGGATCGCCCGGTGGCGCAAGCCACGCTGGTTCTACGATCCGGCCGTCGACGCCGCGCTGCGGGCCGCCTGCCGCCGCCCCCGCCCGCTGCGCGAGGCGATCCTCGCCGGCGGCCTGCTGGACACCCTCGCCCTGCAGCCCGCCTACCACCTGGTGTGGCGTCAGCGGCTGCTCATCGACTGGAGTGTGCAGGTGGGCCCGGACATGACCGTCACCGCCGCCCCGGAGCAGCCATGAGCACCGCCGCCGCCCGGCCGCAGGAGGCGTGCCCCCACCGCGGGGTGCTCGCCCTGGGAGACCTGATCACCTGGCAGAACAGGCGCTGGACGGTCACCGCCCTGAGCGGGGCGAGCCTACGGCTGAGCCCCGAGAGCGGAGGAGGCTGCCCGGTTCTGGTGCTGATGGACGCGCTGGTGAAGGACGGCTTCACCCCGCTGCCCGACCGGGACGCGCTGCCCGCCGCCACGGTGCCGCCGCTGGATCTGCTGGAGGCGGTCGCCCCGGAGGTCGCGAAGAAGGCACACGACTGGGAGCGGCACATCATCGAGGTCCACACCGGCCGGCTGCCCGAGACCCCCGAGTACGCCCCGCCGCGCGCGGCCTACGACCCCGCCCGCCACACCCTGGTGGAGCGCTACCAGGCCAAGGCGGCGGAGCTGAGCGCGGCGTGGGGGCGGCCGGTGTCGGCCAAGACCGTGGAGCGCCACCGGCTGCGCTGGAAGCGCCGCGGGGTGTGGGGTCTGGTCGATCAGCGCCGCATCCGGATCGGGGCCCGCTACGGGCGGGTGGACGTGCGGGTGGTGAAGGTCCTGTCCGAGCTGCTGGCGCCCCGGCGGCTGCCGCCCGCCGCGGACGGCACCGTGCTGCGCCGCCGGCTCACCGCGGAACTGGTCCGCCGCTACAAGCGGGAGGCCCGGGAGCTGAATCCCTCCCGGCCGACGTTCTACCGGCTGCTGGCCAAGATGGGCGTCAGGCTTGTGCCGCTGCGGGCGCCGCGGGGCTCCCCGCTGGACGCGGCCGGGCGGCCCCGGCCGCCCTACACCCGCACCGTCGCCCTGGCCCCGGGCGCGGTGGTGCAGATCGACGCCAGCGGCCTGGACATCACCGTGCTGGGGGATGACGGCCGGCCCACCGCGGCGGAGTTCTTGGTGATGGTGGACGTGGCCACCCGCTCCATCCTGGCCGCCCTCATCCGGCCCAAGACCCCCGGCCGCCGCCGCAGCACCAAGGGCCGCAAGCCCGGCCGCCGCGGCAGGCGCAACGCCCGGTCGAAGGGCCGGGCGGTCAAGGCGGTGGACGCCACCTTGCTACTGGCCCAGGCCCTGGAGCCCAAGCCGGTGCGCGCGCACTGGCCCGCCCGGGCCCGCCTGGAGCACTCCGACCTGCCCCACGCCACGCTCCTTGCGGCCGATCCGCAGCTGGCCGGCACCGCCGCCCGCCCGCTGATCATGCCGAGTCTGATCGTGGCGGACAACGCCCTGGTCTTCAGCGCCAATGCCTTCACCGCCGCCTGCTCCTATCTGGGCATCAGCCCGCGCCCGGCCCGCAAGGGCACGGCCACGGACAAGGGCCTGGTCGAACGCAGCATCAAGTCGATGAAGACGCTGTTCTGCCAGCACGTGCACGGCCACACCGTCCGCGAGCCCGACGGCCGCCTGCGGCGGGGCGGCGACGGACAGCCGCTGTGGACCCTGCCGGAGATCAACGACCTGCTGCAGCAGTGGATCGCGGTGGGCTGGCAGCAGCGCCCGCACGACGAGCTGCGCGACCCCCTCTTCCCCGCCCACCCGCCGCTGACCCCCAACCAGATGTACGCCGGCTTCGTGCCCAGCGAGGGCTACCTGCCGATCCAGCTGAGCGACGTCGACCGGCTGAACCTGCTTCCCTGCCAGTGGCGCACCGTCACCCACCAGGGCATCGAGCTGAACAACCGGCACTACGAGGCCGAAGAGCTGAGGGAGTACCGCGGGGTTCCCTCCCCGCTGCGCGGCCAGCACCGCGGCAAGTGGCCGGTGCACCACAATCCCTACCGTCCCGAGCGCGTCTGGCTGCGCGACCCGTATCTAGAGAAGGACGACCCCCGCGCCTGGGTGCCGGCCGACTTCATCTTCCGCGACCGCATCCACGGCGACTGGACGGAGTACCAGTGGGACCAAGCCCGGGCGGAGCTGCGCGAGGAGACAGGGGGCAGCGCGCAGGAGGAGGAGAGCGCCCGCCGCACCAATGAGATCCTCAACCGCGCCGAGCAGGGGCCGCTGACCGCCCAGCCCGAATACCCCGCAGGGCTCGCCCCCGCGCCACGCCTGCCGGGGCCGGAGCCGGTCGATCCGTATAAGGGGCAGCCGCCGGTGGACCCGGCCGAGGTGCGGGCGCTGCCGGTCACCGCCGCGGCCGGGGAGGACCTGTTCGCCGGCCCGCTCACCGCGCCGCCGTCGTCGCCCCCCGCGGCCGGCAGCGACGGCGGCGAGGAGGCGGAGTGGGCTGCGGCCGTGCAGCCCCTGCCCACCGCTGGGGACGCCGCCGAGGTGTTCTTCCCCACCCTCACCTCCCGCACCACTGCCTAGCCCGCCGCAGTGGCTGCGGTGCCGCGCACGCCGCCGTTGCCGGATTTCCCCATCCACCCCACCGGGCACCGGGAGAAAGCATCCGCCTCACAGTCAAGGGGGTGCGCGATGAAGGAACAGGCACCCGACCCTGACCTTGCCGACTCTGCGGCCGAGCGGCCCGAACTGCCCCGGCCGTCCTGGCTGACCGCCAAGGACGGCTGGCGCTACGAGGTGACCCACCCACCCGCACCCCCCGACCTCGCCACCTGCCCGCCGATGGGCACGCGCCTGTCCCCCAGCGACCCCCGGCTGCGCTACCACGCGACCATGGCCACCGTGGAGACCCCGGCCATCCTGCTCACCCAGGCCCGGCTGCGGCAACTGATGTGGACCGGCGGGCCCCGCACCGAAGGCCGCCTGGGCATGGCCATCGACGGCCTGTCGGGGACGGGAAAGAGCCGCACAATGTTCTACGCGGCGCAGGCCATGGAACGCGGCATCAACACCGTCCTGCCCAAGGACACCAACCGCATCCCCGTCGTCGCCATCAACGTGCCCCCGATCGGCACCGGCGGCACCCGCCCCTGGGCCCAGGCCATCTCCTCCTTCATCGGCGACCCGCCCGGCAACCCCGCCCACCTGACCCGCACCGTGTGCACCCAACTGCGCCGCGCCCAGACCAAGGTGCTCCTCATCGACGGCGTGGAGAGCCTTGCCCTCGGCGGCGACGCCGAGCAGGCGTTTGACTTCCTGCGCTACATCCGCAACGAGACCGGGGTGTTCATCGTCTACTGCGGCGAGGGTTCCGCCCGGCTTCTGGACGCCGCCGTCCGCGGCCTCCAACCCTCCACCGCCGGCGGTGTGCGCCACCCGCCCGCCAGTTACGCCCCCGTGGTCCGCACCCGTCCCTTCCCGCGCCCGGCGCGCTCCCCGAAGGACCTCTGGCGCACCATCGTCAAAACCTATGACGGCAACCTCCGCCTCTTCCAGCATCAGCCCGACGATCTGACCCGCCTGGCCGAGGAACTGTGGGAACGCACCCGGGGCTACCTAGGTGCCCTGTCCTACCTGGTCTGCAGCGCCGCCCAGGAGGCCATCTACCTGAGGGAGGAACGCATCACCCTGGAGCTGCTGGACCGGATGTGGATCGGCCGCCCCGAACCCGACACCACCACGCCACTGGTGGTTGCGGACAGCGCCGGGGGCGCGCCGGAGGACGAAGACGCACAGGCCGGCGGAGGAGAACGTTCGCCGGAGGATCGAAGTGGCGAGTGAACACACGACACTGGTCCGCTAGGTGCTCGGTCCGGACACGGATCTTCGTGTGAGGCACGCCGGCCAGCTGCGCCCCGGGCGGCGTGCACCGATGGCCCCCGCGACCCGGGAATGGGGCAGGAAACCCGGCAGCTCACCGCGGCGTGTCGGCCACTATGACAGCATCAATTGGCTGATTTTCTGCCGTAACTCCTGTAACAGGAATATAAGATACTCCCCTTTCTCCCGGTTGTTCCGGCAGTGCCGATGCCTGACGGTCGTCGCGGGAGGGCAGTGCGAGATGAACCGCCAGGAGTGTCATGCAGCTCAGCCGTGTCCGGGTGCGCAACTACCGCAACTTCAAGGACCTGACGATCGACCCGTTTCCTTCTCCCGCCGTCATCGTCGGGGAGAACGGAATCGGCAAGAGCAACCTCCTGCAAGCGCTGCGCCTGATCCTCGACCCGGATCTGCTGGACCGGCACCGCGTCCTTGGCGCCGATGACATCCATGACCACGGCCCCACTCTGGCCGAGGGCGTCGAGGTCAGCGTGGAGATCGATCTATCGGGCTTCGACGAGGACCTGGACGCGCGCAGCGTGCTGGACGGTGCCGTCGTCAGCCTCGATCCGCTCACCGCCCGCCTGACCTATCTCTTCCGGCCTCGCAAGCGCGCGCTGGAGGCGGCCGGCGCCGACGATGCGGACGCCGTGCCCGCGTCCGGCGACCAGCCGGATGAGGGCACGCAGGCTGGGGCACGCGCCCTGACCGCGGCGGACTACGAGTGGACCATCTTCGGAAGCACCGACCCCGGCAACAGCATGCGGGACGTCAAGCGCTATGCCGCCTTCTCCGTACTGCCCGCACTACGGGACACCGAAAAGGACCTCGCCCGGTCCGACCGCAGCCCGCTGACCCGGCTTCTGCGGGAGCTGCCGCCGACCCAGGACAACCTCGACGCCACGCTCAAGGCCATGAAGCAGGCCCGCGCCCGACTCGCGCACGACACCAATGTCCAGCACCTGACCGACGCGCTCGCCCGCCGCATCACCGCACTCGCCGGCCCCCGCCTGGGCATCACCCCGTCGCTGGACTTCGCCGGCCGTGAGGAGGACCTGCTGCGCAGCGTGCAGCTGTACATCGACGCGGCCCGCACCCGCAGCGTCGACCGTTCCTCCACCGGCATGGCGAACGTGCTCTACCTCGCGCTGCTGCTGGAACGCCTCGAGCTGCGGCGCCGGACGCCGGAAGGCGAGGACACCCTGCTGGCGGTGGAAGAGCCCGAGGCCCACCTGCACCCCACCTTGCAGCGACACCTGTTCTTCCACCTGCTGCGCCATCTGGACCGGTTGATGCTCACCACGCACAGCCCGCACATCGCCGCGGTCACCCCGTTGACCAGCCTGGTGCTGATGTATGAGGAGGACGGGGCCGTGCAGGCCCGGGCCGTTCCACCGGCGCTGCTGGAGGAGCGGGAACGCAAGGACCTGGAGCGCTACCTCAATGTCAGCCGGGCAGAGATCCTTTTCGCCCGGGGGATCATCCTGGTCGAGGGCATCGCCGAGGCGTATCTGGTGCCGGCGCTGGCCAAGGCTGCCGGGCTCGAGCTGGACGCCCACGGCATCGTGGTGGCCAGTGTCGAGGGCACCGCGTTCGGCCCCTACGCACGGCTGCTCGGTCCGGAAGGGCTGAACAGATTGTTCTGGATCCTCACCGATGGCGACCAGACCGACCTGGACCTGCAGCGCTTCCCTCACCTGCGCGAGGGCGGCCTGACCAGAGCCGCCGACGTGCTGGACGTGCTTGCGCCCCACCCGGCCACGGCGTTCCGTCGCACGCTGGAGAGCATGCGCGGGCTGCCGCTGCCGGAGGACGGCAGTCCGCGAGCGGGGCGGCCGTCGTTGGTGAGCACTGCTGCCCAGCATCGCGTCTTCGTCGGGGAGCACACCCTCGAAGTCGATCTCGCCCCGCTACTCCGGGGCGAGATGCAGAGCGCCTTCGATGAGCTCGTCCCCGGCGCGGTGGCCCGGAGCAACTTCGCCGACGCGGTGAAGGGTGCGCTCGGGACCACTACGGCCGATCAGCGCTTGGCCGTGCTCTCCCGCATCGAGAAGGAGGAGGTCAGCAAGGGCAGGTATGCGCAACGCCTGGCCGCCCACGTCGAAGCCGTCGAGGATCTGCCCGCGCGGATCCGCCGCCTGGCGGGGAGCCCGTCCGATGCGCCCCTGTCAGAGAGCGATCTGCTGCAACTGGGCCGCTGCGGAGCGCTGCTCGCCCTCATCAACCAGCTGTGCCAGCTCTGTCTGGACCGTCCGTTGGTCGCCAAGCTGGAACCTGACGGCCCACAGTCGGCCGACGCACCCGTCGGGGCCTAACCGCTGCCGCCTGCCCACCTCCTGGGGAACTGTGATGCACCCGCTCCATCCTGCCGCTGAGGTCCGACTGCCCCCCGCGCTGGCCACGGAATTCGCCGACCTCGCTCCCGAACAGCGCAACGCGGCCTGGCACCAGGGCAACCTGGTGCTGCGGGCCGGGCCGGGCGCGGGCAAGACCCGCACCCTGGTCGCCCGCGTCGGCTACCTGCTGGCCACCACCTCCCGTCACCGGTCGGTGGCCGCCATCACCTTCACCGACACCGCCGCAGCCGAGATCAGCACGCGGCTGCGGCGCCTGGGCATGCCCGGCGGCCGGCGCGTGGTCAGCAGCACCATTCACAGCTTCTGCCTGCGGTACATCCTGCGCCCCTATGCCCGCTTCACCGACGTCGCCTTCCCCGAGCAGGTGACGGTCAGCGACGACAAACAGCTGCGCGACTGGTGGGGCCAGGCCGCCCTCGCCTCCCGTCTGGGCCAGCTCACCGACAGCGAGGTCACCGCCCTGAACAAGCAGCGCCGCCAGCTGGCCGCCGGACAGGACCCGAGCTCCTTCGACCCGCGCTACCGGGAGACGATCGCCCGTTTCCAGGCGCTCCTCGACACCCACCAGGCCCTCGACTACGACGCCATGACCGAACGGGCGCTGGCAGTCCTGCGCGCCAGCGCCGACGTCCGGCGCATGCTGGCCGCCCGCTTTCCCCACCTAGTCGTCGACGAATACCAGGACCTGGGCCCGGTTCTGCACGCCATCGTCCTGACCTTGCTGGATGCCGGGGTGCAGGTGACGGCAGTCGGTGATCCCGACCAGACGATGTACGGGTTCCTCGGCGCCGACACCCGCCTGCTGGAGGAACTCGAAGACCGCACCGACTTCACCACGCGCATGCTGAGCGTGAACTTCCGCAGCGGTACCCGTCTGATCGAAGCCGGCCTCCGCGTACTGGGCACCCCTCGCGACTACCGAGCGGCCCCGGAGAAGGAAGACCTGGGGCGCATCACCACCGAAACGATCGCCGACGGTCTCGACCTCGACGCGCACGCCGCCCGTGCCGTGGCGATCGCTCAAGATCGCATCAGCCACGGCACCCGCCCCGAAGAGATCGCCGTGCTCTACCCCGGCAAGGGGCCATTGCTTAAACACCTCAAAGCCGCACTCGAACAGGCGGGCCTGCCGTACGACGCCGAGAAGGCCCGCAAGATCCCCACCGCGCCCATGGCGGACTTCATCTCCGACTGCACCGGTCGCCGCCTTTCCGGACCGCTGCCGGGCACCTCGGCCAACCTGGCCGGGGCCACGGAGGCGAAGACCCTCATGACCCTGGCCGCCGCATGGCACCGGCGGCGCATCGACGCCGGACTCGCCATCGAGGAGGACACCCCGCGCCGCCTGGCCCGTCAGCTCGCCGCCCTGTTGGACACCGCACCCCGGCCCGCCCCCAACGAACCGGTCGGCACCTTCCTTGACGACCTGTGCACAGCCCTAGACCTGGAAGACCTTGCACAAGCCAGCTCGGACGAACGGGACCACACCGCCATCGACACATGCCGCACCGTCTGCACCGGCGGACTGACCATGGCCGAACTCGCCGGAGGACGCGCGCCCGGGCGTATTACGCTCACCACCTACCACAGCGCGAAGGGCCGCGAATTCGACGTCGTCACCCTCCCCGGCTTGATCAACAAGCACGTGCCCTACTGGGGCCGGTACGGGATCAGCGAGGCGGAGCTACGCATCGCCCGACGCAACTTCTATGTCGCCCTCACCCGAGCCCGCGAGGAAGTGGTGCTGCTCAGCGGAAGCTTCTTCACCGATACCTGGGGCACCCCCCGCTACACCGGTCCTTCGATGTTCGTGACCGACGTCCTCGGCCCCGACGGGAGCGCCTAGAGCCCGTCTGCGCCAGGAGCGCTGCCCCGTTCGGGCGCGCACGGCTATCCGCACGATGCCGCAGAGGCACCACGGCGGCTGTCCGGGCTAAAGCGGGCTGCGGGAGCTTTCGAGCTTGGTGCCAGCAGCCGAGCAGCGGCCAGCGGTGACAGACGGGGTCCCTCCCAAGGCACGCACCGAGGCGATCCGTGGCCTAGCCGACGACGAGCAGGTGGCCGCCGAAGCCGCAACGCGGCTACTGCACCGGCCCGACGCCGCCTTCAAGACGATGAGCGATGATTATCCGGACTACGGCTTGACGGTGTGAGTTCTGGAAGGCAGTTGCGTAGCCTCAGGTGAGTTGTCGGCTTCATATGGCTACCGGGTGGAGCGGCAGATTCTCATTCGCTGTCCGGGTTCCCTAGCGGAGCATCGCAAGAGCGGTATAGGCGACTGCCGAGACGCCAACGACGGCCAGAGCGATCCGCTCCTGCCTCGGACAATACATCCATGAGCGATGCGTTCGTGGGTTGAACATGTCGTAGTGGCCTGCGAGTGCGAATGGATATCCCGCAAGCAAGAGGACAGAAAGGCCAAACGCCTTAACTGGGACGGTTGCGCTGCCGACGCTAAGAACGGGGGCAATGAAAACCCCGAGCATCGTTACGGCGATCGATAGCAAGTTGAGGATGTCTGCGGGAGGCAGCCATGTGATGTCACCCTTGCCGCTAACATCGATCTCTCTATTGATCCGTAAAGCGAATCCGGTGACCTGGAAGCCGGAGACCACTCCGGCTGCGGTCCATAATGCTCCAAGATCAGGATCCATCTCACACTACCTCGGCTGCCAACGTGACGCGGAAAGTAAGCATCGCAGTACAAGAGGCTGCGGAACAGGCCGAGGAGCATTTCGGAAACGCGGGAATGAGTCGCTAAGCGGCATGCAGCGTAAATGATCTCTGCGCTGGGGCCGCCCAACGACGTCACTGTAGCCTTTTGATCACCGGCCCTCATGCCCCCCCCGGGCCGGCCCCTTTCCGCTGCGTCATGCGCCCGCACGTGACCTCCCCGCCGGCGGGGCTCCGAGGGGCGGAACGGGCCGCTTGTGTTGAACATGACTGATCTCCCGCCCCAGCTAAACTGTTGCGGCGTGCGGCGACGCCTACCAGTTCCGGCACTGGAAACTTCAGGAGTATCTCGCGCGTACTCCGGATTCCTCTTCGCGACCGCGGAACCGGCATGGCAGCGGGATGGTGCGTAGGCGAGCGGAAGGGTTCGTGCACAAGGTCGTCGTTCGTCTCACGTGGCTTCTCTGTCTCACGGGCAAGAGCCACGGCCGTTGAGAAAGGGGCAGGGACGGGCGAACGGCATGCCTGCAGAAGGTGTAAGGCCTCGTGACTCACATCCGGGAGCAGCTCCATGACCTGCAGGTTCACGCGTTGTCTCACACCGTGCCCGGCCGCCGAGTCTCACGAACGTGTCCGAATGTTCGCACCCGCACCCCACTCCAAGCCGCTGCGAACCCAACGACGGCTCGACCGCAAACTGGGGTGTGCGACTGGACCGCTGTGTAGACGGGACAGCTAGGACGAGTCTCATCCTCGTGCTGTATCCATCGTGTCAAGAGCACGTCGTCTGTCGCCTTTCGGCATGCCCGCGTCGTTTGGGGCATGCCGGAATTGTGATCACTGGCGACGGAAGAGTGCCTGGGCGGTTCTGGAGACGATGCCCGGTGACAGCCCTTGCCGGATGCCCAGCAGATACCCCACGGGGGATGCCCCCCGCAGCTCAGCTGTCCGCAGGCGGCTTTCCCACACCGAGCCGAGCAGGCAGAACGCCAGAGCCCCTGTAGCGGCCACTGCTGGCGGAGCATCGAGCAGCGTCGCGCCCGCTACAAGCGCGGCAGGCGGAGCCAATTCCTTCAAGCTCAGCACGGCTCGGACAGGTTCCAGCTTTGCGCGACGCACGGCCCTCTCCAGCTCCCGCAGTCTCGGCTCGACCTGTCCCTCGACAAGAACCTCAAGCTTGGCTGCACGTACCCGATCATCCTCGGTCGCCGCCGCATCTGCGAGATACTCGGACAGCGAATTGACGAACTCCCGGAACGTCAGGAGTTCGCCCAGCAACTCTTCTCGAACCTTGAGTAAGCGTTTCAGTGGCAGTCGTTCAATGCCGGCTGGAACAATCGTCTGCAGCACGGTCAGAGCAAACGCCTCCGTGACACTGCCCGCATCAGGCGCATGGAGCCCATCGCCGCCCTCCTCAAGGAGCACCTTTGCCAGCACCTGAACCGTCCAGCCATTCAGTACGGCATGCTCCTCTGAACGATCAGTGATCGTCTGCATGCCGTTACGCCGGGCCAGCTCATCGGCTAGCGCGCACTGGTACACGGAAGCCACTTTAGGGTGAATTCCGAGCCACGGGTAATGATTGACATCGTTGGTCGCAACCGCGAGGCCGGCACTAAGAAGTTGCTCTGTTAACCCACCCCCGAGGCGAGAGAAATGCAACCACCCCAGGTGGCTGAGTTCATCAGGTACGGACATGTGGGGTGGATACTCGCCGTTGCCCATCTCGAGATCCACTACGACTCGCCCATGAGCCAGAATCTCGTCCGGTAACCTGTACCGGTCCATGAACTCTGCGTAGCGCTCTCTGAGTAGCTGAGTGAAGAAGACCTTGATATCCGTGCCGTCCGGAGGCTCTAGATCCAGAAGCAAGCCCTGATCAACGAGCTCCGCGATGCCCCGGGTATTACGGGGACGAAATCCCCGGGGCACGATGCGGCCGATCTTTGACCAATACAGCAGAGCAAGTCGCAGCCAGGACTCGTCCCGAATCTCCGGATGTGGGTAGTACAATCCGATCTCAGTCATTCGCCGCCCTCCCTAGGCTTAGGGTCCCACTGGAGGCGACTGCACGACCCTTTCCTCTCAACAAGACGGGCACGGGTTTTGGGATCGCTCTCGATGTTGGAGTGGCGGTGGGTAAGTGCCGGATGCCGTCATCCGAAACGGCACCTACGCCGAACATCGAGTCTCACTATCGCTTCATATGGTGACTGATAAGCAGTCGCAGCTGAGATTGTGAAGCCGGACTTGAGATCCCACAGGAGGCTAGGCGGCGAAGCCGACGTTGGTGACGTACTCGTACTGTCCCCACTGGGAGCCGAGGTCGACGATCTGCTGGATCCAGGCGTCGTCCAGGGCACGGTCGTCGGCCGCCGCCCAGGCGTCGACGATCCGGTCCCAGCGGCGGACGTTGAGGGTGCGGAACTCCACGACCCGCTGGTAGGGGCGGTCGACGCCGGACTGGTTGAGCGGGTGGATCTCCACGCGGGTCCCGCGGCCTGAGCGGTTGAGGCGGGCCAGGAGATAGCGGGCGACGTTGTGGCGGCGGACCGTGCGGTAGGCGTCCTCGATCCGGCCCAGATTGCGGCGTGAGGGGCGGCGCGCGCCGCCGAGCCAGGCCTTCAGGGTGCGGTCGGTGACGGTCAGGCCCGCCGCGCGCGCGGCGGCGCGGGCGTGAGGGGTGCGGGTGAGGTAGCGCAGCCGGGCGTGCAGGCCGCGGGGGGCGGTGACGGGGGTGGTGACGTAATCGACCAGGGCGTCCAGTTGCCGTGCCACGGCCAGGTGGCCCTTGATGCCGGCGGCACCGTACTTGCCGAACTCGATGGTGCGCTGGGGCATGCGCGCAGGGCCTCCTTTCAGTCGCTGGCGTCGCCGGCGGCGGCCGGGTCGGCGGAAGCCTGGCCGAGGGAGTAGACGTCCTTGACCTTAACCTCGGTCACCGCGCGGCCCTCGGTGAAGACACGGCGCCAGTCGCCGATGACGTGGAGTTCGTCGGTGCCCTGGACGCTGACCACCTCCAGTCCGGCCTCGTGCGCCTTGTGGGCCTTCAGCCAGAGGTTGGCGAAGGCCTGGGAGCGGATCAGGTGCATCCAGTCGGGGCGGTACAGCTCGCGGTTGTAGTTGGACTCCCCCATGGTGGAGACGAACTTGGCGTACATGGCCTTCACGTACTCCAGCGTGACCTCGTCCTCCTCGGCGAGGGCCTGGTCACGGGCTTCCTTGAGGGTGAGGCGGAACTTCTCCAGCAGGTTCTCGGTCGCGCCGGAGGTGAAGGACTCGATGATCTGCGGCCGGTCGCACAGCTGGTACTTGGGGCCGGACAGGCGCAGCAGCAGGCGCAGGGTCGGTTCGGTCACCCACAGCGGGCCCGGCTCCTCGCGGCTGCCCAGCGGGTTGGGCAGCACGTCCTCGTGCTCCCACACCGGCGGGGTGATCAGGTGGACGCCGGCGCGGCGACGGTCGTGGACGTCGCCGGTGGAGTGCTCCAACTGCCCGATCGGCAGATGGGTCTTGAGGGCGGAGAGATAGGCGCCGTTGATGTCGAGGTTGGTGACCTGGTGGAGTCCGGCGGGCAGGGCGGGGCGGGCCCACTTGGGGCGGGCCTCCCAGATCTGGTCGGAGCCGCGTGCGGAGGGCTTGCGCAAAATGTCGGGGAGCCAGGGGTGGGCCACGACGTCGTAGCGGCCGCCCTTGCGGGCGACGTCCAGCAGGTGCATCGCGTCCGGGATGGCGCGTTTGATCAGTGCCGCGGTGGCCGCCTCGGTGTCCCCGCCGTGCTGGGACAGGGCGGTGGCGACGGCGTCGCCGATCAGGTCGGGCTCCGGTCCGGCCTGCACCTGGCGGCCGGGGCGGAGCCGGACCTGCCCGCGCTCGGCCTCGGGGGCGCGGGCGGGTTCCGGGGCCCGCGCTGAGGCGGCTGCTGCGGCGGTGCACGCGGCGGGGTCGAGGTGCTGGGGGAACCCGGCGACCTGGTGGCGGGCCGGCTGTCCACACAGCACGCACGGCCGCGCGGCGTGCAGGATCTCCACCTCCGCGTCGTCCGGGCCGGGTTCGGGCCCGGACGACGCGGAGGCAGCGGGCTGGTCGTCCTCGGCCTGGGGGCTGCCCGGTGAGGTGGCCTCCAGGGTCGCCAGCTTCTCCCGGGCGGAGTTCAGGAAGTAGGCGTACTTGTCACGGACCTCGCCGCTGGGGTCGCGGCCGTTTTCCCAGCCCCCCACCGTGGAGGGGCCCACCCCCAGCGCGCGGGCCACCTGCGCCCGGGACAGGCCGAGCGCTTCCCGCAGCTGGCGTCGCCGGTCGGCCGGGGGCAGTTCGGCTTCCTGGCGGGCGCCTGCCACCAGCGCGTCGATCGCGTCGTAGCGGACCATCACCGCGCCCCTCCCGGGCGTTCGCCCGCCACCACGGCCGGGCCGTTTCGTTCTTCCGCCAGGGCCTCGCAGGCCCGGGTGGGCCCGGCGAGGAAGTCCAGCACACCGATGCGCCAGTGCCGGGCAAGAGCCTCACAGTCGCCAAGGCTCCACGCGGCCGCGCCGGACTGACGCCGGCTTACCTGGCCTTGCGTCACCCCCAGCACCCCGGCCACCTGGGCCTGCGACTCCCCCGTGGCGTGCATCAAGGCCGCCACGGTAACCCGTACCTGCTCCGCCAACGGCATCCCCATGCGGAAAACCCTACCCCACTCATGCAGTGAACGCATAGCTGATGTGTTTTCCTCATACCTGCCTCGCGAACAGCGACACCGCGCGGCCGGTACGTTGGGGCCACACGACGCCCCAGGAGGCCCCTGGGCCCTCCGGAGGAAGAGGCCGTCGTCGAACGGATCAAAAGGCAGCAGGCGGAGCTTGCCGGTCTGGACCGCCGGCGCGCCTACGCTCTCAGCAGCCCGGTTCACGTCAGCCATCAGGGACGTGACCGTCGCGACTCCACTGACCATCTCGTTCGGACGTCCGGGCGACGCTCAGCGCAGATCATGCCGCCGAGTTCGACACCATGACGAAACATCGCCCCACTCACCCCAACCACAACACACGCCCCATCGGGTCGGGTCCCGCTCCATACCCTGCTCATAGACGTTCTCAGTGAACTTGCGGAATTCTCAATGAAGTTGAGGGACGGCTGCTCACAGCTCTGACAATTTACGGTCATGGCTTAGCGACAAGTAGTCATCGCAGGTCAACACAGCGGCAGAGCAAGCAGCTTCGAAGTGAGGGATCGCTGGCCAGCGGCTCGACCTCCCGCATCAGGCCGGAGACGCGACACCCATCCTGGGGTTGTCCGAGGATGCGCTGCGCGGCCGGCGCCTGGGACTGCTCCAGGCCGCACTGCTGGAGCACGCGGCGCAGCTGAATCTGCACACCACCATGGTGTTCCACCAGCGGGTGGAGGAGGCCCGCGCGTTCGCTGAGCAGATGCCGGCGACGGCCGCCGAACTGTACGCGGCTGAGGCCTCCGCGGCCGCCCTTGCTCACGCAGAGGAGCTCCCCGCCTCCTCCCTCGACGCGGAGCTGTATGAGCTGGAGGAGAGCCGCCACGTGCCCCCGGACCGGGTATGGGCCGACTGGCTGTGTGGGGACCATCCCATCGCCCACCGGCGTGAGGTCATCCGCCAGTTCGCAGACGGTGTCAACGCCCACAACCGGCGGGTGCACCGGGCGTTCCTCGCCTCGGTACGGGCCCTGGGTGTCGGGGTCGACATCACCGGGCTGCGCGGGGTGGAGGCGGTGTGCATCGTCGGCTCCCGCAGCTCCCAGGTCGACGTCGTCCAGAACATCGGCCGCGCCCTGCGGCCCAACCCGGACGGCACCGTGAAGACCGCGCGGATCATCATCCCCATCTTCCTCGCCCCCGGTGAGGACCCCAAGGACATGGTTGCCTCCGCCAGCTACCAGCCCCTGGTCGACATCCTCCAAGCGCTGCGCTCGCACTCCGAGCGCATGGTCGAGCAGCTCGCCTCCCGCGCCCTGACCCGCAGCGCGGAACGCCGGCGCCTCCACGTCCGTCCCCAGCAGGCTCCGGCGGGATCGGAGGGTGGCGGCCAGGAGGAGGTGGGCGATGAGGCGCAGCGGGAGGTGGACCGTGTCACCTCGCTGGTGGTGAACTTCGCCCGCCCTCGGGACGCGGCCGACGTCGCGGCGCTGACCCGCTGCCGCGTCATCCGGCCCCAGTCCCTGGTGTGGCTGGAGGGCTACCAGGCCCTGATCCGCTGGCGCGCCGAGCGCGGCATCACCGGTCTGTATGCGGTGCCCTACGACACCGAGACCACCGCGGGCGCGACGGTGAGCTTTCCCCTGGGCCGCTGGGTGCACCAGCAGCGCAAAGCGCTCCGCGCCGGCGAACTCGACCCCCACCGCAAAGAGCTGCTCGACGAAGCCGGAATGGTGTGGGAACCGGGTGACGAGACGTGGGAGAACAAGCTCGCGGCGTTGCGGTCCTACCGGCGGGCCACCGGACACCTCGCCCCACGCCAGGACACCCTCTGGGACGAGGATGAGGCGATGATGCCCATCGGGCAGCACCTGGCCAACCTCCGTCGCAAGGGCGGCCTCGGGAAAGACCCCGAGCGGGCCGCGGAGCGAGCGAGGCAGCTGGCGGAGGTCGACTCCGACTGGAACTGCCCCTGGCCCCTGGATTGGCAACGCCACTACCGCGTCCTCGCCAACCTCGCCGCCGACGAGCCCGACGGCCACCTGCCCGACATCCCACCCGGCGTCACCTTCGACGGTGACGACCTCGGGCGCTGGCTCGTGCGGATGCGAGAGCCGGGTACCTGGGCGCAGCTGTCTACCGAACAGCAGGAGCGGCTGACCACGCTGGGCGTGCAACCTGACCAGGCGCCGTCTCCCGCCCCGTCCGCTGCGCGTGCGACGAAGGGGCCCAGCAAGGCCCAGCAGGCCTTCCAGCGTGGCCTGGCAGCCCTCGCGCAGTGGGTCGAGCGGGAAGGTGCGCACCGGCCGGTACCAAGGGGCCACGCCGAAAAGGTCGTGGTTGAGGGCGAGGCCGATCCGGTGGTCGTGAAGCTGGGCGTATGGGTCTCCAACACCAAGTCCAGGCGGGACAAGCTCGCCCCCGAGCAGCTCGACGCGCTACGGAAACTCGGCGTGGAGTGGGCATGACCGCCGTGGATGGTATGTCGTTCAGCGGGCCGTGTTCTCGGCGCGGATCATTCGGCGCAGGCTGGTGCGGGCAGCAATCAGGTCTTCTTCGAGGGCGGTGATGCGGGCGCGGAACGTGGCGTTCTCCGAGGCGGCTTCCTCCAGCCGGCGGGTGAAGTCCTGGTTCAGGGCGTTCAGCTGGTCTGCTCTGGTTGCTGTGTCGGGGGCGTGGATGGCATCGAGTTGCTGGCCGAGTTGGTGGCGCAGGGCTGCCTGGAGCCGGTCGCGTTCGTCGCGGAGTTCTTTGATTTCTTGCCGGGCGATTTCGAGTTCGGTGCGCAGGCTGAGTTGGGAGGGCGGGCTTGCCGTGGCAGATGGCGGAGTGCTGTGGGCTTGGCGTAGTTGGGCTGCCTCGATGTGCTCGCGTACACCGGAGGCATAGGTGAGCCAGGTGGAAACTCGGGCGGCGCGGGCGACTGCGGCGAAGGTGAGCGGCTTTCCCTGTTTCTCGAGTGTGGCGAGGACGGTGAGGACACGGGCTCGTTTGTCGAGGCTGTGGCGACGTCTGGCTTCGGCGAGGGGGGCGGGGTTGCCGCGGGGATTCATCGCGGTTCTTTCGGTCGGGCAGTGGTGAGGGGTAGGAGCGTGTGGTTGTCACCTGCTCGTGCTTTGCGCAGCACGGTGCTGGCTTCTTCGATCTGGGCGCGTTCGGAGGCGGGGAGGGATGCCAGGTGTGTGTTCATGCGGTCGATGACGCGCTGGTAGGCAGTGATTTGCGCGGTGAGGGCGGTGGTGACGAACTCGGTTGCGCCTATGGCGAGTGCGGTTTCGCGGTCTGCTCGTAGTTCGTTGATGTGGTGCTCGATGGCGGGCAGGTAGGAGGGGTCGGGGCGGTAGAAGCCGCAGCCGGCGCATTGGAAGCGGATGGGGCAGGCCTGGCCGCCGGCTTTGACGTTTGACGGCTCGGTGCAACCGCCGTAGGGAACGGCGACGGAGCGCATCTCGTAGGCCGTGATCGAGCTGGGGCTGGGGTGGCCGTGCTGGTCGAGGACGTGTGCGCTGAGTTTGGCCACGGCTTCGCTCTTCCGTTTGAGGGAGACGGTGTAGTAGCGCTGGGTCATGGCGATGGATTTGTGGTCCATCAGCTCGCGCAGCACGTCGACGGGGCTGCCGGCGTCTGCGTGGCGCTGGGCGTAGGAGTGGCGGAAAGCGTAGGGGTAGATCAGGGACCGGTCGAGGAGCAGGCGTTCTCCTTTGGAGTCGGTGCCCTCGGCGTGGAGCGGGGGCAGGGCGTCTGCCCAGAGCCTGAGGGCGTCGCTGAGGTAGGTGCTGGAGATGTAGGGGGCGTCGCTCAGGGCGGTGAGAGAGGGAAAGAGGTATCGGTCTCCCTTGGCGGGAAGGTGCAGCTGGTCGCGGCAGGCTTGCCAGGTTCGGATGGCGTCGGCGGTGGAGGTTGTGATCGGCAGACGTCTGCGGTGGCGTTTCCTCTTGTGGTTGTCCCAGATCAGGGTGGGCTGGCCGTTGTGGGTCTCCAGGCAGTCACGGGCCAGGGAGACGATCTCGAGCGGGCGGCGCCCGGTGTCGCGCAGGACGATGTACATCGTGCGGTACAGCAGGTGCCGGGCGTCTGGGACGATGTCGCGGCAGCCGTAGGTGTTTCCGGTGCCCAGGGTGTCGAGGTGGGCGTCCAGTTGCCGGATGACGGATTCGGGGATGGCCTTGCCGATGAAGTCCTCGTTGGGTTCTTCCACGGAGATGACGTGCTCGACGGGTACGCGGGTGAAGGTGCCGGCCAGGTCGTCGAGGGTGCCGCAGCGGCGGCCGTAGGCGATGAGCTGGAAGAACATCCCCAGCAGGCTGCGTCGGAAGGAGGAAGAGTAGGGGGTGCCGTCTCGTTTGCGTGCGCCGCGGAAAGCGTCGACGGCCAAGGTGGCATCGGCGAACGTCAGGGCGGCGGGATCGTCGCCAGCGTCGGCGCGCTGGGCGAGTGCCGTGGAAGCGATGGTCGTTGCGTGGAAAGTGCGCTTGAAGTCTTCCGTGGTTGGTCGGGCGGTGGTCACCCAATGACGCAGCGCCTGGCGCAGCCAGGGCTGGCGGACTGTGCGGAGATCGACGCGGCCGGGCAGATGCCGGCGCTTGCCAGATGCGCTGTGGCGCAGCCCGAGGACGCGCAGATCGATGACGTCCTGGTCGATGAGGGTGATCCCGGAGAACTCGCTGTATCCGGCGCGGGCGGCGGACTGCAGGTTCTCCAATGTACGGACGGCAGCCTGGTGCGGCTTGGTGAGCCGGGCCGCATTGGTGGCGTCCAGAAGGGTGTCGGCGGTGGTGAGGTGGCTGATCACGCCGCGGATCCAGTGAGGTTCCAGGGCCCGTACCCACTGGTCCATCTGCTGCACGGCGTACAGCGCTTCCCAGCGCAGCAGCTGGGGCAATGGGGCGAGGTGGAACTGGTGCGCCAGCAGATACAGGGGCTGGTGCGGTGCCCACTGGGCGGCAGGCATGGGGTTGGTGCTGGAGCGGCATTCCGCTCTCCAGGCGCGCCAGTGGAAGTTGCACAGTCCACTGGAGTTCATCGCCCAGCCGGAGCAGTGGGTCACCATGCAGTCCGGGTTTTCGGTGAACGGTGTTGCCCGGCTGCGAAGCCACCGCTCGATCGTGCCTCTGGACTGGTGGTACTTCCATGATCCGTGGTGGGCGGCGCACATGCCTCGCGATACCTGAGGGCGTACGCACCGCACGCCGTCCCTGGTGAGCGTGCACGGCCCGACGACCGCCAGAGGCAGGGATCTGGAACGGGCGGGGGTGAACGTGGCGGCGAACTCTTCCCGCGGCAGGCCGCTCTTTCTGCGTTGGTCCGAGCAGTAGGTACAGAACGTCTCTTGAGCGCGCACGATCATGTCGCAGCGGCGGGTGCGGCACCGGGAGGACGAGGTGCGCGGGTTGTCGAGGTCTCCTGTGAACAGCCATCTGGCGCTGTCCCACTCCCCTGGCCGCCACGCGGGATCGATGTGGGCACGCAGCCACGTCTCCCACGACTTCTTCGTGGCCTTCGTCGGTGCGGAAAGTGTGGCGGCAGGCGCACCAGCCGTGCTCACCGGTCCTCCCGCCATGCCTGGGCCCGGTCGACAGCCGCCCGGGTCTCGGACTCATCGACGTGGCGGTAGCGGTCCATGGACAGCGGCGAGGCGTGCCCCAGCAGCTTTTGCACTACGTCCCGGTCCACTCCCTCACGCAGCCAGTGGGTGGCCGCGGAGTGGCGCAGCATGTGCGGGCGAGTCGGGTGCCCGGCGCGGCGGGCCAGACGGTCGAAGACGCTCTTGGCATTCGGGTAGGTCATGGCTCGCCCCAGCGGGGGTCGGAAGAGGTTCACGAACACCATGCCTGTCTCGGCCGCCTGGGCCACCGGGGTCCGTTCGTGCTGGTAGTCGGTGTAGAAGGCGACGATATCGGGGGTGACGGGGAGGCAGCGGGAGTGTCTGGACTTGGCCAGGGCCCGGTTCGGGTTGTCGGTGCGCCGCCGCACATGAAGGTGCGGGCCCTCCACCGGGCAGCCCAGCGAGCGTGACGAGGCCAGGAAGTGCAGATCCTCCTGGCGCAAGCCCAGGGCCTCCCCGATCCGCAGGCCGGTCGCGGCGAGCAGCGCGATGAGAAAACGGTCCCGTGCCCGGGGCGTATCCGCGATCATGCAGCGGATCTGCTCCGGGGACAGGGCCTCGTAGCCGGGCTCGCTGACCTGGAAACGAAAAGCCGATACCTGGACCTGGCGCCACTGGCCGCGCTCGCCCGCGTCGTAACCGGCCGGCAAGAACCGCAGGAACTTCGGCTCCGACAGCAAGCCGGCCGTCTGGGCCGGGACCCAGCCGTGGAGCGCGCCGAAGCGCAGGAAGTCCGTGACCGCCGTCATCACCGCGTTCGCCGTGCCCTGCGAGCGGTAGCGGGGTGCAGCCGTGGTCGGGGAGCGGCGGCTGCGGGTGGGCAGCGGCGTGGTGACCAGCCACTGCTGCAGCCCGGACAGCGCCATGAAACTCGGACGCGACCACTCGATACGGCGCTGGGTGCAGTAGTTCAGATAGAGGGCGAGACGGCCTGCGTAGCCCCGTTCCGTGTTCGGTGAGCGGCCCTTGCTGCGCAACCCCGCCAAGAACGCACACGCCTCTACATGCAGGTCGTAGGTGCGCGCGTCGGCCACCACCCACCGCTCCACACCGGTCACCGGGGAGATCGAACGCTCAGCTACATAGCTTTGCTCCACCCACCAAACAGACCAAACCCCGCCGAGGGCCGGTGCCCGTTCCGGGCAGCTGCCACACGACCAGGTGAGGAACTCGCCAAACACACCACACCAACCACCCCACCTCTAGATAACGTCCGTCCTGTAGTCGACGCCCTGACGCTGGCCGGGCTCCAGCGCCGAGGACAGCGCCCGCCACGGGCGGCGCCATGCTCTCGTCGACAGAAGTGGGACAAAGCATCCTCGGTTCACAGCACCGCGAGGACGAAGGTCAGCAGCGCCAGGGACAGGGAGGCACTGCCCGCGAAGGCCACGGCACCGCGCAACAGGGCGGTGGCATAGGTAGCTCCGTCGATGCGAGCGAGCAGACCGGCCGCTGCTCCTACGAGCGTGCAGAAGAGACCGACGATGGCCAGAAGCAGCGCCAGGAGGATCAGGTGAATGGATGAGGTGTTCATGCCTTCTTCCCAGGACAACCGACGACGGGGACTTCGGCGAATTTCGCGGTTCTGGTGTTCACCGGGGTTCAGGACGAACAAAGATGAACGAAGACGGTCGCCTGGGAGACGGAGAAGCAGGACATGGGGGACGTGTACGAGGATCCGCTGGCGGAACTCGCGCTACGGCTGCGTACCCTCAGGGCGCAGCGGGGCCTGCAGATGGGTGGGTTGCAGCAGCGGACCGGGCTGGGGCGGACAACGGTCAGCCAGGCGCTGAACGGCCAAGTGGTGCCCTCCGAGGCCACGCTGGTGGCCCTGGCGAAGGCGCTGGGCACGGATGTGGAGCCATTGCTGGCCTTACGCCACGCCGGCGCCCGCGTACCGCAGGTGCACCAGGGCTATCCGAGGAGAGTCACCCGCAGGTCGGTGCGGCCCAGAGTGCAGCCTTCGTTCGAGGAGCGGTACCTCAGCTACGTGACGGAACGGCATTCCCAACTGACCGTCGTAGGGCTGGACCTGAGCCGGCCGGAACGTGCGCGCTGGCCGCTGGATGCGGCGTACTTGAGCTTGGAACTGGCGGAGCGGCCGGAAGACTGGCCTGCAGGCAGCGAGGAATCGGACCGGCCATCCGTCGTGGTGAAGCGTGCCGAGCACGCGTTGGCCAGCTGCCGACGCGTTCTTCTGCGAGGGCTCGCCGGCAGCGGAAAGACAACACTGCTGCAGTGGCTGGCTGTCGCCACGGCGCGCGATGAACTGCCGGAGGAACTTGCGGACTGGCGGGGACGGATTCCGTTCATCCTGCCGCTGCGGACGCTGGTGAGGCGTGGACCCCTTCCGGAGCCACACGATTTCCTGTCTGCGGTCAGCACCCCTCTGGCCGCCTCACAACCTGAAGGCTGGGCCGATGCCGTACTCGCCAGGGGGGAGGCACTCGTCCTGGTTGACGGCATCGACGAGGTTCCTCAGGAGCACCGGAGCGCCACGCGGGACTGGCTCGAGCGGCTCTTGGCGGCCTACAGGGACGCACGGTTCGTGGTCACCACGCGTCCGTCCGCTGTACCAGAAGGCTGGCTGACTTCGTCGCACTTCACCGAACTGTCAGTACGGCCCATGAGTGCCGCCGACATTGGAGTCTTCGTTCACCGGTGGCACACCGCAGCCCGACACAATGCGGCAACCGACGCCGAACGCTCACAACTGCATGATCTCGAAGCAACGCTCCAGGTCACAGTGCGTGCTCAGCGTGACCTAGCGCAGTTGTCCAGCACTCCCCTGATGTGTGCATTGATCTGCGCTCTGCACCGGGACCGCCGCGGTCATCTGCCTCACAGCCGCATGGAGTTGTATGAGGCAGCACTGTCGATGCTGCTGGTGCGCCGCGACCTGGAGCGCAGCATCGATGTCCCGGAAGGCATTCAGCTCACCGAACACCAGAGCGTCCAGCTACTGCAGCGTCTGGCCTACTGGCTCATCCGCAACCGCCAGACCGAGATGGAACGGGCCACGGCGATGGCCCTGGTCGACGACGCGCTGCCGGCCATGCAGGCCGTGGCCGAGCAGGGCACAGCCGACCAGGTCCTGACGCACCTGGTCGGCCGCAGCGGGCTCCTGCGCCAGCCCACCATGGACACCATCGACTTCGTCCACCGGACTTTCCAGGACTACCTCGGAGCCAAAGCCGCCATCGAAGCGCACGACTTTCCGCTGCTGGTCAACAACGCACACGACGACCAGTGGGAGGACGTCCTACGCATGGCCGTCGCCCACGCCCGCCCAGCCGAGAGCACTGATCTACTCCGCCGCCTCGTCGAACGCGGTGATGCCGAGGGCGAACACAGGGGCAGACTCCACCTCCTGGCGGCCGCCAGTCTGCAGTACGCCACCGAAATCGAGCCCGCCACTCGCCACCTGGTCGAAGAGCGTGCGCGTGTCCTGATGCCTCCCCGCTCCTCGGAAGAGGCGACGACACTTGCCGCACTCGGTCCAGGCATCCTGGATCTACTGCCGGGCCCCCAGGGCCTGGAACACGACGAATTAGGCCCCGTCATTGAGACTGCCGCCACCATCGGCGGCGACCATGCTTACGCCTTCCTCAGCCGCTTTGCTCAGTCACTGACGTCTGAGTCAACACCCTACGAGCTCATCGAGGGCTGGAAGAACTTCGATGCTGTCCCATATGCACGCGACATCCTGCTCCCCTTCAGCAACCACCCAAATCTGGTTGTACAAAACGAGGATCAGCGCAACGCCCTGCCCTTGCTCGCACCTATCACAACCGTCACCTTCCGAGAGGCTTTCCCCGCAGAAGAAATAATCGAGCATCTCTCACCCGAACACACCCAAACACTGAATATCTATTCCGGCCAAGCACTAGCAGACTTGAAATTCATCCGCCGACTCCCCGCCTTGAAAGCACTCATTCTATCCGAGTGCAGCCAGCTCACGCACATTGATGACCTTGCAGGGGTGCCACTGTCAGACTTGGGCCTCCTGCAGTTTCCAAGCGGAGCCTCCTTCGACGCTCTGGCTTCACTGTCAGAACTCACGGACCTTGCCCTCTATACCCGCCTACCGTGGAGCAGCCTGGAAGATCTGCCCGCACCGCTGGACTTGAATGCATTGCGCCTGGCTCGCTGGATCGACACGCCCCTGCGGGGCATCTCCAAGTGGCAATTCCTGAAAACATTGGTGATCAACGCGGGACCGAACCCTGCAGAGTGGCGAGAAATCTCCTCGCTATCACACCTGACGGATCTCTATATCTCTGAGTATGATCTCGCGCAAGCCAGCCCCATGCCCAACGTGACATATCTACAGTTGTCACCCCTCGATGCAGATGCGCAATTGCAACTGGTCCCTGACATATTTCCCAACCTGAAGAGACTTTCCGTCAACTGTCGCGCATCGCTACCTGACATCACCGACATCACTCCCCTTAAGCGGATCGAAGGACTGCAAGTATCTCTCCACCACGCGGACAGCATCGTCGGCCTGGAGGAATTTAACCCAGATACTGTCCGCCTGTATCCACGACCCCGTATAGCGGGTACTTGATTTCCGCTCGGCTCAGATATGCGCGAACAAATTCATACCTGCCCCGCGAGGACCCGTCAGACTGCGTGGCCTCTGCTCGCCGCTCTCTGTCAGGCGCACTCTCCGCACGACCAGAACAAACATCCCTCACGCTCTCCCCACCTCTAGATAATGGACATCACCGGCGACCGCGGAGTGGAGGCCGTCTGCTTCGCCGACACCCGCGGCTCCCAGGTCGAGATCGTGCAGAACATCGGCCGCGCACTCCGGCTCAACAAGGACGGCAGCACGAAGGTCGCGCGGATCATCGTGCCGGTCTTCCTCGAGCCCGGCGAGGACCCGACCGACATGGTCGCCTCCGCCAGCTTCCGCCCCCTCGTAGCCGTCCTCCAGGGCCTCCGCAGCCACGACGAACGCCTCGTCGAGCAGCTCGCCTCCCGCGCCCTCACCAGCGGACAGCGCAAGGTCCACATCCGGCGCGACGAGGACGGGCGGATCATCGGGGCCAGCGGCGAGGGTGACGGCGAAGACCAAGAACAGGACGACACCCAGGCCGCTGCCGAAGCGGCGCTGCTGCACTTCTCCTCTCCCAGGGACGCGGCGACCATCGCGGCGTTCCTGCGCACCCGGCTACCGGCCCGAGTCCCTGGTATGGCTGGAGGGCTACCAAGCCCTCCTCCGCTGGCGAGCAGAGAACCACATCACCGGCCTCTACGCCGTCCCCTACGACACCGAGACAACGGTCGGCGTCACCAAAGACTTCCCCCTCGGCAGGTGGGTCCACCAGCAGCGCAAAGCCCTGCGCGCCGGAGAACTGGAAGAACGGCGCAAGACCCTGCTCGACGCACCGGAAGCCGGCATGGTGTGGGAACCCGGCGAGGAAGCCTGGGAGAACAAGCTCGCCGCGCTCCGCTCCTACCGCCGGGCCACCGGACACCTCGCCCCGCGGCAGGACGCGATGTGGGGCGTAGACGAGGCGATAGTCCCGGTCGGCCAGCACATGGCGAACCTGCGCAGGAAGGGCGGTCTCGGAAAGGACCCGGAGCGGGCTCGCGTGCGGGCGCAGCAGTTGGCCGCGATCGACCTCGACTGGAACTGCCCATGGCCGCTGGACTGGCAACGGCACTACCGCGTGCTCGCCGACCTCGTCGACGCCGACGGAGCCGACGTCCTCGCCGAAATCCAGCCCGGCGTCACCTTCGACGGCGACGACCTCGGCAAATGGCTCCAGCGGCAAAAACAGCCGAGCACCTGGGCACAGCTGACCACCGAACAGCAGGAGCGGCTGACCAGACTGGGCGTACAGCCCACCCAGGCGCCGGCACCCACCCCGACAGCAACGCGTGCGACGAAGGGCCCAAGCAAGGCGCAGCAGGCATTCCAACGCGGCCTCACCGCCCTCGCCCAATGGGTAGAGAGGGAAGGTGCGGACCGACCGGTACCACGCGGGCACATTGAACGGATCACCGAGGACGGACAGGTCATCGAGCACAAGCTCGGCGTATGGATTTCGAACACCAAATCGAGAAGGGACCGGCTGGCCCCCGACCAACGGGCGGCGCTGTGGCAGCTCGGCGTTGAGTGGGCATGAAGTGGGCGTAGCGCTGGTCGGGCAGTACCGCGGACTGCGAATGCCAGTTACCAGGGTCGGTGGAGTTGGGTGCGTTCGGCGGAGAGCTGGTGGAGGAGGCCGACGTCGCTGACAGGCGGGGGCCGGCCAAGCCGCTGACTTGGGGGGCGTCGGCGTATTTTCCTCCCACCGCTTCCGGCACGTTCCCGTACTGGCCGATCAAGGCGACTAGCGCTCGTGCTGGGGCGGGCTCGGTGTGGAAGTTGCTGTAGCCGTGGTGGGCGGCCAGGAGGTCATCGAGTGCGGTGTCGATCTCGGCTTCCCGCTCGCGTTCGGGTAGGTAGGCGGCGCCGTCGACGAGGTTCAGTAGTTCTTTTGCGGCGCGGGCCTGGAGTGTGTCGGCGCTGGCGCGGAAGCGGCTGTCTCGCACGCCGAATCGCTGTCGGGCTTCCTCGGTGGGCGCTGTCGGCTCAACGCATGCAGCTTTGCGCGGTAGAACAGCAGAACGGTGTGCAGGAACGCTCCTGTAATTGCTTGGCACAGTCTTCCGGTGAGGGCGACGGTGAGCATCATGCGTTTCCGGTTCAAGGTCCACCTTCAGGGTGCGGGGCTATCTGAGGCCCACCGCATAGGGAGAGAGCGATCGGCTTTTCGGGGCGGGGGCGGTCGTTCTGCTGTCACGGAAGGCGGGCGGTCGCCATCTGCGGGAGATCAACTGCGAGGCGCGGGGGAGCCGAGTCGGTCAGGGGCAGTCGGTAGTGGGTGCAGGATGCCGGCAGGCGTACCCCTGCTAGGCGTAGTTGGGTGATGCGGGCGTGGAAGGCCGCGCCGCGCTGGAGGTGGTCGGCGATGGTGGTGACGTGTCGCTGTGTGGGGTCGGCGAGGGTACTGCCTGCTGTCCAGGTGTTGAAGGCGCCCATGGCCGGTCCGCACCAGATCTGCCAGTCGTTGCGCCGGTCGTGCTCGCCGGTGGTGGCCCAGCGGGAGGCCATGGCCAGGTACCAGCGGAAGACCATCGCCATACGGTGTTTGGGGTCCCTCTTCGCGCGCTGGAGCCAGTCCGGGTGGTGGTGGGAAAGATGCTGGGCGGTGTCTTTCCAGACCGTCTCCATTGGTCGGCGCAGGATCCGGGTTTCCAGCATCCGGCGCTCCTCCGGAGGCAGGGCCTCCAGGCTGTCGTGGTCACGGTAGAGGCGGTACAGGCGAGCAGCATGTCCGGCAAAGAGGGAGCCGCGGCCCAGTACCTGGACGGTGACGCCCTGCTCGAACAGGTCCGCCGCCGGGGCCATGGTGCAGTCGGCCAGCCCGGCCTCGGCCAGCAGCTCCTTGACGCCAGAGGAAGTCCCGGCCTCCACAGCTGACTGGTTGATTGAACCGGTGACGACGTAGGAGGCGCCGAGGGTGAGGGCGGCGATGACGGCCTCGGGGGTGCCGATGCCGCCGGCGGCTCCGATGCGTGCGGGCATGGGGTGTGGCGACTTTCGGGCGAGGCGGTCCCGCAGTTTGATCACGGCGGGCAGCAGCACGGCCAGAGGCCGACGGTCGGTGTGCCCGCCGGAGTCCGCCTCCAGTGTGATGTCGTCGGCCATCGGCACCGTACGGGCCAGTTCACCTTGTACCGCGGTGACTAGGCCGCGGGCCACGAGGTCGGCCACAAGGGCTTCGGGGGCCGGGCGCAGAAAGAGCTCGGCGGTCTCCGTGCGGGAGACCTTGGCGACGACCCGGTTCTCGATCCGCGGCCCGGCACCTGGCGGGCCTGGGCGCAGGCCAGCCACGCGGTAGCGCACCAGGTCAGGGGTGAGCTGAACGAAGGCGGATGCCTCAACACAGCGCACCTTGTGGCGCAGGCACGCCTCTACGCACTGCCGTTCCTGCGCGGGCGCCATCGGACTGTGGATGAGGTTGCATGCGTACGGCACGCCGGCGGCACCCAGCGTGCGCTCCAGCTCGCCCAACGCCTCGTCGATGCGGGCCGGCGGAAGCCCCGCGGCGCCGAAGGAGGCCAGGTACCCGGCCCGGGCCAGCGCGGTGACCAGTCCCGTCGATGAGATGCCGCCGGCCATCGCCCCGGCCATGTAGGCGTACCGAATGCCGTGATGGCGGCGGAATGCCGCGCTACCGAGGCCGTCGGGGGGCTGCGGCGCGGCGTATGCGAGGAGAGTGACGCCGCTTCCCGGTGCGGGGGCGTGGTGGGTTGTGCCCACCCGGCCGCCCCTGTTGACGATGTAACAGGGCCGGTCCAGATCGGCCAGCACCTCGTACACGCCGTCCGGGTCGTGCCGCACCGCTGCCCCGGTCATCGGCCCCCCTCCGGGACGAACGAGGGCCGGACGGACTGTACGGCAGGCGGCTGGGCGGGCCGGACATCGATCGCGATGTTGTCCACCTGGTAGATGCGCAGGTCATCGCGCCAGACGCTGCCGTCGGCGAGGATCAGCACGCGCTGCCCGTCCTGCCTGACGTCGCGGATGTGCACCTCTCCGCGCACCCGCTGGTGTTCGCGGAGGATCTGCCCGCGGTAGGACCAGAGCAGCTCCTCGCCGACGGCGATGGAGAAGCGGGGATCCGGCACGTGATCCAGCAGTCCGGTGTGCAGTGCGTAGGCACTCGCGGCCTGGTAAAGCATCTGCACACCGGCCGACCCCGGCATCACGGGGTCGTGGAGGAAGTGGTGCTCGAAGAACCAGTCGTCGTTCCGTACCGGCTTGCTGCACAGCAGGTACCCGGCACCGTGCTCGCCCCCGCCGGGGACGATCGTCACCTCCTCCAGCAAGGCCAGACGGCCGCTGCCCAGCCGAGTGTCCTCGCTCAGATCGAGGCGACGCACGTCGGGTGGTGTCGGGTTCTGGCGGTCCAGCCAGGGCGGTACGTACTTGCCGCCGTCGAGTCCCTGCTGCTGGGCCATCAGTGCCGACGTGAAAAAGCCGTGCACGGCCTCGCCCGTGTAGAAGGGGCTGCCGCCGGTGTGCAGTTCGATGTCGTAACGGTGCAGGATTCCACCGGGCAAAGGGGTGTGCGAGCGCAGCGTGACGTGCTGTTCGACGGTGGTGGCAGGCAGTTCAGTCTGACGTAGCAGTCGGAACCGTCCCTCCAGGTTGCGGCAGTAAAGGTTTTGATCGGGATATTCGCCCTTCACGCCTGACAGGCCGCTGAGAAGGCCAGCTGGCTGCAATGCCACTTCCATCAAAGCCAGTTGTGGCACGCAGCCGTTGTTCTCACGGATGAACCAGGGGTCTTCGGGTACGTCATATTCGCCGACTCCACTGGCCCCGATCCGGTACTCATTCGGGGTGAGGTCGCCTCGTGCCGCACGGTCCATCATGCGCAGGTCACCTCGCGGCAGGCGTGGGCGGACCTGTGCGGTGGCCTGCTTGCCAGGAGTCAGGTCGAGTTTCGACGGGTTCCCTTCGGCCATCATCGCAGTGTCCAGTTCGTCGACCAGCGCTTGTTCCCGCGGGGCACACATGCGGATGCGCTGTCGGGGGGCGATGGTCTCCGGGTCCGCTTGCAGAGCGACACCCAAGTCGCGGAGGCGCGCCACGGGGCGACCGTCAGCGGTGATCAGGCAGTCGGCGATCAGATGTGGTTGCGGGAACAGTCCCGCTTCGCACACGCTCACGTCCAGATGCAGGGGGGCCTCGCGCAGTGTTGCCGCATGGAGTACTTCTACGAGGGCCGGGTGGCCGGGCAATGGTACGGCGCGGGCGCCGCGAACGCAGAGGTGGAAGCCTTGATGGAAGGCGTAGACCCGGAGGGCTTCCAGCACCGCTGCAATGAGCTCCGGCCACGCTTGCTCGCGGCCTTCCGTGGCGGAGGAGTGTGAAGCGGACAGGTACGCGGTTCCGCACAGCCGTCCCCGTGTGTACTGGCCGCCGCGTGGGTCGATGACGGTAACGTCGTCCAGCAGTCTGGCAGGCCAGCGGGCAGGCAGTGCCGACGACGGGAGATCGTCCTGTCGGAATCCGGAACCGAAGACCGCGGCGAAGCCGCCTCCTCCCAGAACCTCCAGGTCGGTGGCGGTGAGCGCGTGCACGCTCGTGCGGGCCAGCGGGCGGGGATCGGGCGGGAAGCGGAGTACCGCACGCTGCGGCCATTGCTCGGCATACCCGGCCTGGTGGAGAGTCAGCTCGGCAAGCGTGTGTTCGCCGTCACTCACCCGCCATGTAGCGCCGAAGGTGTCGGTGTGTAGCGGGACAGGCTCGGGCTGCGCTTCGCCGTGCCACGTCAGGGTGATCACAGTGGAATCTTCAGGGGGCACGTTCGTTGCGCGCATTGCGGCGGTTGCGCTGCGCAGGACCACAAGGGGGCTGTCTGTGGGCGGTCCCTCGGGCATCCATGCGCGGGGAACTGTGCTGGGAGCAGCACCCTGTACGGCCGGTCGCGGTGGATCGGGCCTTGAGGTGCGAGCGAGCTGCCACGCGGCGATCGTCTGGTGTGCATCGAGTACTGCCGAGTGTGCCTGCTGGACGCGCTCGGCCAACCTCCGGCCCACTGCCGTGGCGTCGGGTGAACCGGTAGGCACGGGCCTGGGAACGGGTCCGGGAACGGTCGGCGACACCGCGAGGGGTACGCCCTCGAAGGCGAGTTCTTCCACGATCGTCTCCTCGCTCATCCCTGGATGGAATCGACCACGTTGGCCTGGCCGGCGATGCCGTTGGCGAGATAGGTCGGGCTGATCCAGAGCATGTGCACGCCGGTCCAGCGCTGGTGAATGCGTCCCTCGGGTGAGGAGGCGGTAAGCGTGCACCGGGTGAAGAACGGCGTGGCGACGTCGTCGTCCTGCACATCGACAGTGATGACGAACTCACCGTCGTCGGGCAGCGGAGAAAACAGTTCCAGACGCTCGATGCTCACCGGAAGGGGGATGTCGCGGGTCTCGGTGCGCTTCAACAGTGCCAGCAAGGCGACCTGCAGGAGCAGGTCTGCCAGGGCCGGGCTGTACAGCTGTCCCGCGTAGGCGCCGTTGGCCAGCCCGGGGTCGGGCATGCGTGCGGCGATGACCAGCCGGTTGTCCTGGTCCTGCAGGACGTTTCGCAGGCCGGCCAGGGAGGGTCCGTGGAACAGCCTGCCGTCGGTGTAGCCGGGATGCAGCGCCTCGTCGAGTGTGTATGGGGGCGGCGGTACGTCCGTCCGTGGCGCTTCGGGGGCTTGCTCCGCCTGCCGGAAGCAGCCTTCGAAGCGCTGCTTCTGTCGTTGCCCGGTGTCGTGGACGATCAACCGCACCGACCCGGTGCCGGGCGTACCGCCCGTGGTGGGCTCAGGGGCCAGCCGGACGCGGAAGCGCTCCTCGTGGCCGCCGGGGAATGTGATGCCGTGCGTGATGCGGAAGTCGCGGGCTTCGACCACGGGGCGGCCGCCTCCATGGGCACGTTCGATGGTGTGCAGGGCCCAGCCGATGGCGGCTGTCATCGGCAGGGTCGGGGCGTGCTCGAAGAAGCAGTGGTCCCGGAGGACCGGCTCATCTTCCAGCCCGGTCAGCATGCGGTGCGCGGTGAGTCCCTGGTCCGGCAGTCGTTCGATGCGGTGGTACAGCGGTGCGGTCGGGCCGATGACGGCAACGGCCGACCCGCCCCCGTCCCGGTTAGCCAGCTCTGTGAGGAGGTGGGCGCAGCCTTCCTCGCGGGAGAGCACCGGTACACCGGCGTCCGTGAACACCTGCTGCACAGCGGCGGCCATTCCGCCGCTCCAGGGGCCCCAGGCGATGGGCATGACGCGGCAGTCGGGGTGTGCTGCCTGGAAGGCGCAGCCGAAGCGGTTCAGGCTCTCGTTGGCCAGTGCGTAGTCGGTTTGCCGCACATTGCCCCAGATGCCCGCCACGGAGGAGAAGAGCAGCAGGTGGCGGAGCCGGTCAGGGTGCAGCGCGTTGAGTACGTTGGACAACCCTGCCAGTTTGGTGTCCACCACCGCGGCAATCGATTCCGGTGTCGCCTCGTTCAGCGACCGGTCCCGGAGGATGCCCGCGCCGTGCAGGACGCCGGTGATGCAGTCGGCGTACGGAGCCAGGGCGGTGGCCACCGCCGCCGCGTCCCGTACGTCGGCCGACAGGTATTCGGCCTGAGCACCGTGGGCGCGCAACGCCTCCAGAGTGGAGCGGATGCCGCGCTGATGGACCAGCTGCCGGGTGCGCTTTTCGATGCGCGACCGTGCCGCCTCCGCAGTGGGGTCCTCACCTGCTTCTCCGGCCTGGTCCTCCAGGGCCCGGCGCAGGGCTTCCTCGCTGTCCAGGTGGGCGGCCCAGGCGGGTTCGTCCTCCAGCGGAGTACGCCCGAGGAGAAGGTAGCGGCACGGATAGGTGCGTGCCAGCTCCTCCACGCACCACGCGGTGATGCCCGCCGCGCCACCGGTGACGACAACCACGTCCTGCTCGGTGAGCTCCGCGGGCTGACGGGGAGCGGGAAGCAGGGACGAGGGAGTCGCGGAGAGGTGGGGAGTGCGGCGGACGGTGCCGTGCAGTGCGACTTCGCGTACATCGGTGGCGAGGTCGGCGATCTCCGTGGTGAAGGCGTCGGCGACCTCCTGGTCGGGCATCTCTGGGGCGAAGTCGAGGGCCCGGCAGAACACGGTGGTGGCTTCCAGGGCGAAGCTCTTGACCAGCCCGCCCAGTCCGCCGGCGAGCGCCGCGGTGGTGTCACCGCCCGCACCCGCGTAGCCCAAGGCCCCGTCGAGCTGGGTGACCGCCACCAGCCCTGCCCGCGTACCGGCTTGGGCCGCGTCCTCCAGGGCGGGGCGAACATGCTTGGCCATCAGTACGGCGTGCCGCAGCCGCTCGACGGCCCGGTTCGCGTCGCCCGGTGCGGAACGGCTGACGGGCAGGACACACAGGTCGATGCGTGGGCTGTTGGCCTGGATGCCGCGTAGGCACGCGTCGAGCGTCTCCTCCTCCCAGTCTTCAAGGCACCACAGGCCCGGTTCCTGCTCGCCGTTGTCAGCGGCCTGGTCCTCCTGATCGCTGGGGCCACCGGCGGGCAGGAGGACTCGGCAGGTCTGCCAGCCCTGGGAGGCCAGGGACTGGGACAGTACGGTCGCCAGTTCGCCCCCGTCGTCGATGATCAGGGCGTGGGGCTTTTCGCCGTAGGCCGCGGTGCAGGCATCGATGGCGGGCAGTTCTCGTAGCCCGACATAGACGTGGCCGGCGTGCGCGTCCTGGCGGCCGGGCTGCAATTGGGGCTTGGCGGGGCCGGTGATGACGTCCTCGAGCAGCTTGGTCAGCTCGCGGACTGTCTTGGCTTCGCTGAAGCGGTACATCTCGCTGCGGCCGATCACGGGGTAGCGGCGCCACATCTCCGCGCCGATCTCCACCTGCTTCAGCGAGTCGATGCCCAGGTCCTCCTGGATGTACATGTCGGGCTCGATCATGTCGATGTCGTAGCCCGTCTTCTCGGCGACCACGGCGCGGAAGACCCGTTCCAGTTCGTCGGGGTCCACGGCACCCACGTCCATCGTGGCCTGCGGTTCTGTCGCGCCGCCGGTGGCCCATAGTTCCGCCAGCGCCGATGTGCCGACAGGCGGGGCTGGCTGATCGTTGTTCTCGGTGGGAGGCGCGGCCGGCGCGTGGCCGGCCTGGTGCGGGATGACGGGCAGCCGGCCGTCCTGGTCAGCGGGCGTGTCGCCGTCGAGGGCATCGTAGGGCGGGAGCGGCTGTGCGTCGCCGGGCATCCGGAGCAGGTCGGTGACGACCTGGCCAGCCTTGGTGTGCGCCTCGCCCAGAGCCAAGCTGTGTTCGGTGACGGCATGGACCGCCGCGGCCAGTGAATCCTCCACCCGGCCCCCTGACGTGCCCTCGCGCAGGAGGCCGGTCAGCTGCTCGGCCGTGCGGAGCTGGCCGTCCAGATACCGGGTGTGTGCGGCCAGATGCTCGGCGGCGGCGCGGGTGAGCGGGTCCGCCTCCTGGTCATGGACCGCGGCGGCAGGCGCGGGCAGCAGGCCCGGCTGGGGCGAAAGCAGCTGCTCTTGCCGGGCTTCGGCAGCGGCTTCGGCGAGACGCTTCTCGTAGATCGGGCGGAGCTTCTCCACCGCGAAGAGCGGCCCCTCCAAGGCCCGTGCGACGGTGGACGGCGCGGGGCGCTGTGCGCGGGGCGGCGCGTCATAGCGGTCGATGCCGGAGAGGGGCAGGCCCAGTACGGCCAGGCGCACCGCCGCGTCCTTCAGCGCCGCGCAGCTGTCCTTCCCCGGTCCCGCATCGCAGGAGATCAACTGCCCGTCACGGTCCCCCAGGATCCGCTCCACCAGGCCGGTCAGGGTGCGCCCGGGGCCGAACTCGACGAAGACCCGGATTCCGTCCGCGTACATCGCCTCCACGCCGGCCGCGAAGTCCACGGGCTGCTGCAGCTGCTGCACCAGCGTGCGACGGTTGTGCGCCGCGTCCTGGCCGTAGGCCGCCCCGGTGGTGTTGGCGTGCACCGGAAGGTCCGGGGGCCCGAAATCCACTTCGGCGCAGGCCGCTCCGAATGCCTCGGCCGCGTGCCCCACGTGTGCGGTGTGGAACGCGGCAGCGACCGGCAGTTCCCGTACGGTCAGGTCGCGGTCCGCGCACCACTCCACGAACCGCCGCACTGCCGCAGTGGGCCCGCCGACCGTGTGGTCGTCCGGGGCGTTACGGTTGCACAGCGCCAGGTCCGGGTGCTCGCGCAGCGCTTCGGTCAGGGCGTCGGCCGGCCCGCGTACCGCGGCCATCGCCCCGGGATCGGTGCCTTCTCCGGGCGGCTGCTCCATGGCCTGGCCCCGGGCGCGGGCCAGAGCGGTGAAGGATTCATCGTCCAACACGCCGGCCGCCCACAGCGCGGTCAGCTCACCGAAGCTGTGGCCGAGCAGACCGTGCGGTGCGAATCCCAGCTCCCGGAGGTAGCGGTACTGGCCCATGGACAGGGCGCCGATCGCCGACTGGGCGTAGGAGGTGCGGCGGAGCCGGGCGGAGTGTGCCTGTGGGTCTCCGGTACCCAGTGGGGGGAACACCGCCCGCGCCAGGCTGTCCGCGGAAGGGAAGAGCGCGTTGGCAGTGTCGAAGGCGGCACGGACGGGCGGCAGGCCCATGGCGGCGTGCAGCCCCATCTCCACGTACTGGCTGCCCTGCCCGGCGAACAGCGCCCCCGCCCTGGTATCGGCCGGCAGTCCGGCCCTGCGGTAGTGGACACCGCGCGGGTGGCTCCAGCTCTCCTTCCCCAAATCGCTGCGGAGCTTCTCGACCGCCAAGGCGAGCAGTTCCTCGTACTGCTGCTCGTCGGTGGCCACGAACCCGATACGCGCGGACGCCTCAGGTGCCGGATCGGTGCTGGGTGGGTCCCGCCGTTCCAGCATCTGCTGCAGCTCTTGGGCGTCCGCCGCATGCCACAGACAGGCTCGCGGGGTGCGGTGCAGTGCGTATTCCTGCTGCCCGGCACCGGGCGGGGCCTCTTCCAGGACCGCGTGGTAGTTGACGCCGCCGAAGCCGAAGGCGGACACCCCGGCCCTGCGCACCGGACGGGAGGCATCGCGCACCCACGGGCGAGCCGCGGTGTTCACATAGAGGGCACTGTCCTCGCGCAGCGATTCGGGACTGGGGCTGTCGACGTTGATGGTGGGCGGAAGCACCTTGTGGTGCAGCGCGAGGGTCGTCTTGATCAGCCCGGCCACCCCGGCGGCTGCCTTGGCATGGCCGATCTGCGATTTCACGCTGCCGACCGCCGCGTAATGGTGCTCGTCCGGGGTTGCGAGAAGCGTGTTGAGGGAGGACAGCTCGACCTGGTCCCCCGTCGGAGTGCCGGTGCCGTGTGCTTCGATCAGCTCGACCGACTGCGGCGCACAGTCGGCGTCCTCGTACGCGCGCCGCAGTGCTGTCAGCTGGCCGTTCCCGCAGGGCGCGTAGATGCTCTGGGCGCGTCCGTCACTGGAGCTGCCCAGTCCCCGGAGCACGGCATAGATGCGGTCGCCGTGCTGCGTTGCGTCCTCCAGGCGCTTCAGAGCCAGCATCCCGATGCCCTCACCCACCAGCGTGCCGTCGGCCTCCGCGTCGAAAGGACGGACCTGGCTGGTGAAGGACAGCGCCGGGGTCTTGCTGAAGCACATGAACGACACGATCGAGTTGTCCGCGTCGCACCCGCCGGTCAGCATCAGATCCGCGCGACGGCTGAGCAACTCATCGGCCGCGGAGCGCAGTGCGGTCAGGGAACTGGCGCAGGCCGCGTCCACGGTGTGGTTCGCCGCGCCCAGGTTCAACCGGTTGGCGACCCGCCCGGAGACCACGTTGCCGAGAATGCCGGGGAAGGAATCCTCCGTCCACCCGGGCAGAGCCGCCAGACGCGTCTGCAGAACCTGCCGGGCCTTCTCCTCCGGCACGCCGAGCGCGACCATGGTCTCCGCGACCTGCGGCACCAGAAGGCGGGCCGCCAGCGGGATCAGGGTGGAGTTGGTCCCGCACACCCCCAGCACCACGCCGGTACGAGCCGGGTCGTACCAGTCCCCCCGGCCACATCCGGCATCGTGCAACGTTTCCTTGGCCACCACCAGGCTCAGCAGTTGTACGAGCCCCGTGGAGTCCACGGTGTTCGGCGGCATGCCGAACTCCCGCGGGTCGAAGATCTCCGGGGTGAGAAAACCACCCCGCCGACAGTAGGTCTTGTCCTCGGTGAAGGGATTGGGATCGTAATAGTGCTCGGTACTCCACCAGCTCTCGGGCACCACGTCCGAACAGTCCCGGGCAGCCACAATGTTGTCCCAGAACTCACGGACGTCACTCGCCTTGGGAAATTTGCCGGCCAGTCCCACGATCGCGAGGGGGTCACGGGCCAGGCGGCGATCGATCTCGGAAGACTGTGGACCGGAGCGTGTCTGCACCGAGCACCTCTTTCATCAGCTCACAAGAAGAGGGCACCGGCCCTGGCCAGTCCGGAGCGGCAGCCATAAAGGTGATCGCCCAAATGCCCTGGCCCGGCTTAACGTCGACGCCCGGCACTCAGTCACGACACGTAATAGGTAACTTCCCAGAGCTACTAGCCCCATATATGAACTATTACTAGGCAGCTCTTCGACCTTTGTGTCAATTCCTGCCTCGGCCTCGCGGTGGGCGTCGATCAGGACGTTAACCGGGCAGGCGGCAGTGAGACCGGCTCGGGCCGGGCAGCAGGCCCCAACCCGCTGCCCCGGTGGGGCGTGCCCGTGGTGCACGGCGCGTGAGTCCCGAGCGAGTCCGTCTCTACCGTTCAACCGACAGGTGCAAGACAACAGCTGCCCTGCAGCGGGCGCTGCAGACACGGCCATTCGGGGGTAAGGGCTGAGCGCCATACCAGTGATCACTGAACATGGCCCTCGACAGGCGAAGACGACACGACCTGATCACCCCGCGCGCTACCTGCCGAACCCACAGGTCAGCCCCCCTCCAAGGTCAGGCACTCCACGACTGTCCGCCACTGAGCCGACCCCACAACCGGGCTCGCACCCGCTCGCCAAACTGATCAGCCCAGGCCACAACACCGAACCCTGATCAGAAAAAATGCTGCTGGACACCCAACTCGCCGAACTCGGATTGGACTGGGCAGCGGTGTGACGTCGTCTTGCAGATGGTTCTAGCCCTTGTGGAGCAGAGGCGCGCTGCACTCTCTCACGGTAAGCGAGAGGCCGTGGCCAAGGTGCCCGAAGTCGTGCGAGCGGGCACGGCGTTCTGCTACTAACGGGACCCTGCGCATGGACAAGGCACAGTCAGGATCGGGGTCGTCCAGCATGGCGGACCAGGTGGCAGAGGAGCGGCGGCTGGGGAACCTGCCGCAGGAGACGAGCCGCCTGGTCGGGCGACAGGCTGAGCTGGCGCAGGTGGCTCGGCTGTGCGGGCGGGCGCGGCTGGTGACGGTGACCGGGGTGGGCGGCGTGGGCAAGACCCGGCTGGCCCGGCAGGTGGCGGGCCGGCTGCAGCCGCGGTTCGCGGACGGGGCGTGGCTGGTGGAGTTGTCGCCGCTGCGCCAGGGTGGGCTGCTGCCGCACATCATCGCCGAGGCGCTGCCGCTGGTCGACCAGACTGCCCGTCCGATGATCGATGTACTGGCCGACTATCTGGCGGACCGGGAACTGCTGCTGGTGCTGGACACCTGCGAGCATCTGACCGACACCTGTGCCCTGACCGTCCAGGCGCTGGCGCGGGCCGCGCCGGGCCTGCGCATCCTGGCCACCAGCCGCCGCACCCTGAACGTCCCCGGCGAGGAGGTGCTCACGGTCGAGCCGCTGCCGATCCCGGAGACCGACGATCCCGCGGCAGCGCAGGCGGATGCGGTGGTGCTGCTGGCCGAGCGCGCCGCCGAGCACGCCCCCGGCTTCAAGGCCACCGACGCGGACCGGGCGGAGCTGGTCGCCCTGAGTCGGCGCCTGGACGGCCTGCCGCTGGCCATCGAGCTGGCCGCGGCACGCCTGGGCGAGCTGTCGGTGCGGGAGTTGACGGTGCGGCTGGAAGACCGGTTCGCCGTTCTGGGGGAGACCGACGAGGCAGTGGGCGAGGTCAGGCCGCCCTGGCATCAGGCCCTGCGGACCGCGATCGGCTGGAGCCATCAGCTCTGCAGCCCGGCCGAACGCCTGCTGTGGGCACGCCTTTCGGTATTCGCCGGTTCCTTCGACGCCGAGTCGGCCCGACTGGTGTGCGCGGACGCGTTCCTGGCCACCGAGCGCATCACCGACCTGCTGGCCGCGCTGGTCGACACGTCGATCCTGACCTGGCAGCCCACCGGCGGCGGAGAGCGCTACCGGATGCTGGACACCTTGCGCGAATACGGCACCGGCTGGCTGCGCCGCCTGGGCGAGGAAGAAGCGCTGCGCCACCGGCATCGGGACTACTACCGGACCCTGGCCCACCGGGCGGACGCCGCCTGGATCGGGCCGGAGCAGATCGCCTGGTACGAACGGATCACCGCCGAGCACGCCAACCTCCGCGCCGCCCTCGACTTCTGCCTCACCGAGGGAGACGGACACGCCGCGCTGGATATGGGCGGGGCCTTGTGGTTCTTCTGGTTCGCCTGCGGCTTCGCCCGAGAGGGCCGGCACTACCTTGACCGGGCCTTGGCCCTGGACCCGACCCCCGGGCCGGCTCGCGCCAGCGCGATGTGGGCCTGCGGTCTCGCCGCCATCGCCCAGGGTGACACGGAGACCAGCCTTCACCTGGGCGGCGTCTTTCGGGCGGCCATGGCCGACGAAGCCGACGAGACCCCACCGATCGCCGCCATCTATCTGGAGGGCGGCAGTCTCGCGCTGAGGGGTCAGCTACCGCGGGCGGCCGAGGTACTCGATGCGGTGCTGGATCTCCGGCCCGTCGACACGCGATATCTCGGGGGGTGGCTTGCGGCACTGGCCGCTCAGGCCTTCGTCCACATCCGCCTCGGGCAGTACATCGAGGCCGCCGCCGTCGCCGAGGAAATGCGCGTGGTCTGCGTCCAGCGCGATGAGACCTGGGCCCGTGCCTGGGGCGAGTACACGTGCGCGCTCGCCGCGCTGGGACTGGGGCGGACCGAGGAGGCCGCAGTCCACGCCCGCACCGCCCTCGAGGGCAAACACCGCCTACACGACAGCCTCGGCACCGCCATGGCCGTCGACGTGCTCGCCTCCGTGGCCATCGCCTCCGGGCACGCCGAACGGGCCGCCCGGCTCCTGGGCATCGCCGAACACATCTGGCAGACCCTCGGCATCCCCCAGCTGGGCTCGCCCGACCTCCTCGCCGCCCGCACCGCATGCGAGACCCAGGCCCGCCGCCTCCTCGGAGACGACGCCTACCAGGCCGCCTTCCACGCCGGCTACCACACCGAGCCCGACACCGGCATCACCTACGCCCTCACCACACCGGACACCCCACCAGCCGTACCGCACGGCGTACCCGGCTGAGCACACAGCAGCCCAGGACACAGCGCCACACCCCACTTAAGCGAAGTGGGCGCTGTGACGGTCTAGATATACGGCAGCCAGTTCCGCGAGGGCTGGCCCGCTCTCCTCGTAGGCCAGTGGGGCAAGGTCCGGCGGCGGGACGTACCCGTCGGGCATGCCCGCATACGCGCGGTCCATCAGGCCCCTGTAGGAATCAGTCAGCATCCGGGGCCAGGCCCCGGTCAGTGGAGGGCGCATCTGAGCTTCGGCAGCGAGGGCCGCATGGTGCGCGGCGGCTTCGGCGGCCGCCTCTTTGGTAGTGAGGTCCGCGATCAGCGGGCGGCTGGGAGCGAACGCCGCGAGTGGCCCGGGCAGCGGGGCGGCGGTGCCGGTGGGGGCCAGGAGGGCTTCAGTCACGGTGGTGGCGATGAGGGGGGAAGCGTGGAGGCCGTCGCGGTGGGTGCCCGAGGCCACCCACAGGCCGTCTTTGGGGGTGGGGCCGATGACGGGGTGCCCGTCCAGGGCGATGGGCCGGTTGCCGTGGTGAGTCCGTGTGATGGCGGCGGTGGTCAGGTGGTGGTCGAGCTGGCTGAGGGCGGTGTCGAGGAGGAAACGCAGGGCGCCGGCCGTGGGGTGGGACGTGGGGGTCAGGCAGGGTCGGGCGCTGGCGCCGATGTAGCGGGATCCGTCTGCTTGCGGCACGGTGTGCAGGCCGCAGGCGTAGGCCCGGTTAGGAGTGCGGATCACCGTGGGGAGCGGCTGGTGCCCGGCGGCGGTGAGTGCGGTGCCGGCCGCGGAGAGGACCGGCACGACCGGCAGGTCCGGGTCCAGGGCTTCGAGGAGCGGGGTGGTCCAGGCGCCGGCCGCCACCACCGCGCGCGGGGCCCGGAAGGTGCCGGCGGGGGTGTCGAGGAGGTAGCCGTGGGCGGGCAGGGTGGTGAGGGTGCCGGCTGGTGTGCGGATCACGTTCGGCAGGGTGGCCAGGGCGGCGTCCAGGGTGGCCAGCCAGGCCCGGGCGTCGAGGAAGCCTTCCTCGGGCAGGTACCAGGCGCGCAGGGCACGGTCGTTGTCCAGCGGATGGTAGCCGGGAATGTCTGACGGGCTGGTTTCCTGGCACCCCCGCCCGTGCTCGGCCGCCGCCTGGGCGATCGCGGTGAACGAGGCGTCGTCCAAAGGAGAAGAGACCGCGTTCAAGACGACGAATGTCCCGGTGCCGTACCCGTCCGGCCGCGGGACACCGGTGCCCGTGCCCGCGTGGGCGCGTACTCGCTCCCGCCAGGCCGGCCACGTTCGGGCTGCCGTGACCGCGAGCTCGGTGCGCAGCCGCCCGTGCCGGGTCCGCGCAGTCTGGTCGGTGACCTCACCGAGAGCGCCGAGCATCGCACCCGCGGCAGTCGATGCCGCGACACCGCCGCTCGCGCCGGCCAGCGCCACCCGCACGGCCGGCTCCGCCGAAGCCAGCGCGAACGCGATCGAACGGCCCACCGCCCCAGCACCGACCACGAGCACGTCCACACCCTGCACCGCCACGGCCACTCCTCAACTCATCGGCCCTCCCGCGGTCGCGAAGCTCACCCCGGCTGCCCCGCCATCCATCCACTCCCCCACACCCAAGATCAAGACCACTCCCGGCCACCCTGCAAGAAACAGACGGGAGCCGGCTGAGGTGAGCAGGTCCTCGAATTCGGCGGTGGTGCGTTCCCGTTCCTTGAGGGTCATCAGCATGACCGCGTCCAGGGCGAGGTGCGGGGTCCGTGGTCGGGCAGGATCGCGTCGATCACCAGCAGACGTGCCCGGGTGGCCACGCGGCAGGATCGTGGTCAGGATGCGCAGGCAGTCCTCATCAGTCCAGTCGTGCAGGACGTTGTTGAGCTGATGCAAAGCTCCCAGGCGTAACCGAGCTGCCCTGCCGACGTTCATAAGGATGATCAGTCCTGTGAACTGGAGGAACGCATGCGCGTACGCACTGTCCTGGCGGTAACAGCCTTCACGGCGACGGCGGTTCTCGGAAGCGCCGGCCTGGCATCCGCCGACCAGCGCCCAGCCAAGTGCATCGAGCTGGACGAGACCTACACACTCCCGGTGAACAAGCTCGTCGGCCAGGCAACGGAGTTCGTTTTCGGCAAGGAAGGCAGGGAGGCCTTCGTAGATCAGTTGTTCTGCGTCGGCGCGCCGAAGAACCACCGGGAGGGCTGAGGCCAGCCCACGCCAACGCCCCACAGCGTGGTCAGAAGCGGGGCGTTGGTCAGAGGTTTTTTTACCCGATACGCCCGCGGCCAGCATCCGGTGCGCTGCACCCAGTCCCGTTCGATGTCGGCTCCGGAACAAGCGAGCCACCCCGGCACTCACTCAGCTGCCTCCTGCAGCCGGTCAGGCCGGTGACCGGCGGGGCCTCAGAAGTCGTACGGCTTCTCGGTGCTCCAGTTCAGCACGTCGGCCTCGTTCCAACTGAACTGCGGCTTCTCGCCCTTGACGTCGACAGAGTAGAAGGGGCCCTCGTGACCGTCCGCCCCGCGCAGCGCGAGGGCGAAGGACTGCTCCGTGTGGTGCCCCGAGCCGTAGTCGAAGAGGTTCACCGCGCTGTATGCCTTGCCTCCGGGCTGGAGCGTGAGGTGCTTGGTCCCGCCCGGCTTGTCCTTCTTCGAGTGCGGCAATGCGGCCACGCCGACATCGCCGCCGAGCTTCACGGCCGGGTAGGAGGTGACCCAGCACGGCTTGGCGCCCTCATTCGACGCGGTGACCAGCAGATGGTCGCCCTGCTGCCCGGCGAACCGGTGCACCGCGGTGACCAGCATCTCGTCACCGCGGCACTGCTGGGCTCCGGCTGTCTGACTCTTGCTCGCGGCCTGGTCCGTCCCGCCCGAGGCGGCCGTCAAGCGCACGTCTTCCGTGGTGCTGCCACCGCCGGTTGCCTGCTCCCCGCCACCCTTGACGTCTCCGCCTGAGGCCGACCGGCTCTGCGCGGTACCGGCGGCGCTGTCGCCGCCCGCCGCCTTCGAGCCACCGTCCACGCCGCCGCAGGCGGTCAGGCCCAGCGCCAGCGCGGCAGTGACAGCGGCCAAAGTGGCGCTACGAATCCGGGAAGTACGCATGCTCGAGTTCCCCCTGCGTGTCGTGCGGGAGTGTTCTTCGGCCGCTCCCGCGGTGTGGACACCACTTTTCCCGGAGCCACTGACGTTTCGGAAACGCCTCACTCACGCCCCACAAACACACCATGCGC
>NZ_JOAX01000029.1 GCF_000720485.1 Streptomyces ochraceiscleroticus
GGAACCTCGTCCCAGCTGATGCTGGAGACGGGGTATCAACATATCTGGCGTTGACTTTTGGCACGCTGTTGAGTTCTCAAGGAACGGACGCTTCCTTTGGTCCCGTTTCACCGGGCCCTCCGGGCGCTTCCCTTCGGTGTTTCACACTCTATCAGGCCTTTCCGGCCTTCCGAACCGCGCTCTTTTCCGTAGCCATTGCACGCATTGCTAGGCAATGCAGGCATACAGAATTGACCGAGATTCTCGGATCAGAACTTCTGATGGGGTGCTGTCCCGGTCTCGGGCCGCAGTGACTGCGTCCTCGTTTCCGGGGCAGGTGTAAGACAGTACAGGTGGGGTTGGGGCGAGGCAAATCGGGGGAAGGGCAGCGTCCAGCGGTACCCCGTCAGACGCGTGATCGCGCCTCGCGTCTGTCGTGCGGAGTGTCCACTTCTTATGACTTACGCTCTGACCGGTGCGCCGTCCGGGACAGGTAGTGACGGCGACCTGATAGATCTCCACCCCTGGGAGGCTTCCCATGACCACCGTGACGTCCCCGCTCGCCGGACGCGCCATCGGGCTCAGTGCAGTTCCTGACCCCGTCTTCTCCGGCGCGATGGTGGGGCCCGGTACCGCGATCGACCCGGAGCGTGAGCCTTCCGTGGCGCTCGCGCCCGTGGATGGTGTCGTCGTATCTCTGCATCCGCACGCGTTCGTCGTCGTCGACGGCGACGGGCACGGAGTGCTGACGCACCTCGGTATCGACACCGTTCAGCTCAATGGCGAGGGCTTCGAGCTGCTCGTCAACAAGGGGGACACCGTGACGCGCGGCCAAGGCGTCGTCCGCTGGGACCCCGCCGCCGTCGAGGAGGCCGGCAAGTCGCCGGTCTGCCCCGTCGTCGCCCTGGAGGCCACCGCCGACGCGCTCGGTGACGTGCGCGAGGACGGCGACGTAAAAGCCGGAGACCAGCTCTTCAGCTGGCAGTGATGCGCGGCGCCGTTCCGTAGGGCACGCGCGCGTGGCGCGCGCGGACGGCAGCGTGTACCGAGCGGTCCCACCGGACCGCACGTACGACAGTTCAACGCGACGGCAATGACCGTCGCATCACACGGAGACGGGTGCAATGGAGACAACGCTGCGAGGCGTCGGCGTGAGCCACGGTGTCGCCATAGGCGAGGTGCGGCACATGGGGACGGCGGTGCTGGAACCGCCGGCCAAGCAGATCCCCGCCGAGGAAGCGGAGCGCGAGCAGGGGCGCGCCCGCCAGGCCGTGGAAGCCGTGGCCGCCGACCTGATCGCCCGCGGCAACCTCGCGGGCGGTGAGGCGCAGGCGGTCCTGGAGGCCCAGGCCATGATGGCCCAGGACCCCGAGCTGATGGCCGACGTCGACCGCCGGATCGCGGTGGGCAGCACGGCCGAGCGTGGTGTGTACGACGCGTTCGCCGCCTACCGGGCGCTGCTGGCCGGTGCCGGCGAGTACCTGGCGGGCCGGGTCGCGGACCTGGACGACGTGCGGAACCGCATCGTCGCGCGGCTGCTGGGCGTGCCGATGCCGGGTGTGCCGGACAGCGACGAGCCGTACGTGCTGATCGCGCGGGACCTCGCGCCGGCCGACACGGCGCTGCTGGACCCTTCGCTGGTGCTCGGCTTCGTGACCGAGGAGGGCGGGCCGACCAGCCACAGCGCGATTCTTGCGCGGGCACTGGGCGTGCCGGCCGTGGTCGCGCTTCCGGGTGCGCACGAGCTGGTCGAGGGCACGGTGGTGGCCGTGGACGGCTCCACCGGGGAGATCTTCGTGAACCCGAGCGACGAGAAGCGCGCCGAGATGGAGCGGGCGGCCGCGGAGCGGAAGGCCGCGCTGGCCGCCGCCACCGGTCCTGGCGCGACGTCCGACGGGCACAAGGTGCCGCTGCTGGCGAACGTCGGCGGTCCTGCGGACGTGCCGGCGGCGGTGGAGGCCGGTGCCGAGGGCGTCGGGCTGTTCCGTACGGAGTTCCTGTTCCTCGACGACAGCAAGAACGCGCCGTCGGAGGAGAAGCAGGTCGAGGCGTACCGCCAGGTGCTGGAGGCGTTCCCCGAGGGCCGGGTCGTCGTGCGCGTGCTGGACGCGGGCGCGGACAAGCCGCTGGACTTCCTGACGCCTTCGGACGAGCCGAACCCGGCGCTGGGCGTGCGGGGTCTGCGTACCCTGCTCGACCACCCCGACGTGCTGCGGACCCAGCTCACCGCGCTGGCCAAGGCCGCGGAGGGGCTGCCGGTCTACCTCGAGGTCATGGCGCCGATGGTGGCGGACCGTACGGACGCCAAGGCGTTCGCCGACGCGTGCCGTGAGGCGGGGCTGCAGGCGAAGTTCGGCGCGATGGTGGAGATTCCCTCCGCTGCTCTGCGGGCGCGTTCGATCCTGCAGGAGGTGGAGTTCCTGTCGCTGGGCACCAATGACCTGGCGCAGTACACCTTTGCCGCCGACCGTCAGGTCGGTGCGGTGTCCCGGCTGCAGGACCCGTGGCAGCCCGCGCTGCTCGACCTGGTGGCGATCTCCGCGGAGGCGGCCAAGGCCGAGGGCAAGAGCTGTGGTGTGTGCGGCGAGGCGGCTTCCGACCCGCTGCTCGCGTGTGTGCTGACGGGACTGGGCGTCACCAGCCTTTCCATGGGTGCGGCGTCGCTTCCTTACGTGCGCGCGACGCTGGCGAAGCACACGCTGGCGCAGTGCGAGCGTGCCGCGTCGGCGGCGCGTGCGGCGGACACCGCCGAGGAGGCCCGTCTGGCGGCGCAGGCGGTGCTCTCCGGGGAGTGACCGCAGGTTCTCCTCGACGGCGCAGTGCCGTGTGGTGATGCCGAGTTCCGATGGCCGTCCCGCCCTTGTGGCGGGGCGGCCATCGGCGTTTCGGGCGGGCTGCCCGCCGGCCTGTTACGTGTCCCCGCAGTGCTGGTGGGGGTATGCGGGCGGCGGCACGGCGATGCCGGGGAGGTAGTCGACGCCCGGCTCGGGTGAGACGGGGTCGCCGGTCCTGGCGTCGGTGCAGTACGCGGAGAAGACCTCGGCGGCGGTGAGGGCGCGCAGCCAGGTGCCGTGCAGGGACCAGCCGCGTACTTCGTCGCCGTGCTCGTCGTCGAGGGTGCGGGCGACGACGCCGCCCGGGCGGCGCAGGGCGATGCCGGCGGCGAGCACCGTGCAGAAGATCAGTGCTTCGGCTTCGGCCAGGTGGAGGCGGCCGTCGGGGTGCGCCGTGGCGTGCAGCGCCGCGAGCAGCGGGCTGCCGTCGCCGGCGGGGACGCTGCAGACGAGGTGGTGTCTGCCGGGTCCCAGGGCGTCGAGGAGCCGGAGCATGGCCTGGGAGGCGTTTTCGAAGGCGTCGTGGGCGGTGTCGCCGTCGCAGGTGGGACAGCGGCCTGCGGTGGCGAGGAGGGTACCGGCGCGGTCCCAGGTGTCCTGGCGGTCGGCCTCGTCGAGGAGCGCGGGCAGGGTGTCGGTGAGCCGTCGTCCGGTGTACGGGACGGTGGCGCCGGCGGCGGCCAGCTCGGTGGTGTAGCGGGCGCGGCTTTCGGGGCGGTCGGGGTGCAGTCCGTTGTCGGTGCAGTAGGCGGCGTATTCGGCGGGGTCGAAGAGGGTGAGGGTGGTGTGCCGGCCCTGCGCTGCGAGGGTGCGGAGCAGGCCGTCGAGCCGGCGGAGGTAGCCGGGGTGGTCCTGGCCGGTGAAGGGGAAGGTGCGGTAGCGGCTCATGGCCGCGAGGTCGTTCGGTGTCGGCAGGACGGCGAGGGTGCCGGGGATTTCGCGGCCGATCCGGCGCCGGGCGGCAGCGGTTCGGCGGCGGGCGTGGCCTGCGGGTCCGCGGGCGCGGCGGGTGGTGCGGTGGTGTCCGGCGGCGGGCTCGGTGGCGGGCCGGGCGCGGCGTGCGGTGCTGGTCATGGTTTCCCCCTTGGTGTTGCCGGCGAGCGGGCTCGGGCCGGCCGGCCCGAGTCCGTGAGTCGTCATCGTTGGCGACTCATTGCTCACCGAGCGTAAGCGAGGGGTCTGACAATGGCGTGCGTGAGCCGCCGGAACCGCCCATGACCAGGCATGTCCGGCGGCTCTTGATCACTTTGCGCGGTCGGCGGCGATCCGCTCGTAGAACCGGAGGAGTTCGAGGTTGTCGACGGAGCCGGGGTTGACGGCCTTTTCCAGCGGGGTGCCCTGGAGGAGGCGCTTGACCGGGACTTCGATGCGCTTGCCGGTGAGGGTGTGCGGTACGCCGGGGGCTTCGATGATGTCGTCGGGGACGTGGCGCGGCGAGAGCTGGGTGCGGATGGTCTGCTTGATGCGGCCGCGCAGGTCGTCGTCGAGGGCGGCGCCTTCGGCGAGGTGGACGAAGAGGGGCATCCAGTAGCCGCCGTCGGGGAGTTCGAGGCCGATGACGAGGGATTCGCGGATTTCGGGGAGGCGTTCGACGGCTTCGTAGATGTCGGCGGAGCCCATGCGGACGCCCTGGCGGTTGAGGGTGGAGTCGGAGCGGCCGTGGATGACGACGGTGCCGCGTGCGGTGCGGGTGATCCAGTCGCCGTGCCGCCAGACGCCGGGGTACATCTCGAAGTAGCTGTCCCGGTAGCGGCTGCCGTGGGGGTCGTTCCAGAAGCGGATCGGCATGGAGGGCAGCGGGTTGGTGACGACGAGTTCGCCGACCTCGTCGGTGAGGGGCTTGCCCTGGGGGTCCCATGCCCGGACGTCGGTGCCGAGGCAGGGGGCCTGGAGTTCGCCGATGTAGACCGGGAGGGTGGGGACGGCGCCGGCGAAGCAGCTGCAGACGTCGGTGCCGCCGCTGACGGAGGCGATCCAGAGGTCTTCGGCGACTTCGTCGTGCAGCCAGCGGAAGCCGTCGGGGGGCAGTGGGGAGCCGGTGGTGGCGACGCACTTGACGCGGGAGAGGTCGTAGTCGCGTCCGGGGTGGACGCCGGCCTTGGCGCAGGCCATGACGTAGGCGGCGGAGGTGCCGAAGAGGGTGGCGCCCGTGCGTTCGGCGATGGCCCACTGGGCGCCGGTGTCGGGGAAGCCGGGGCTGCCGTCGTACAGGACGATCGTGGAGCCCACGAGGAGGCCGGCGGCGAGGAAGTTCCACATCATCCAGCCGGTGGAGGTGTACCAGAAGAAGCGGTCCTCGGGGCCGAGGTCGCAGTGGAGGCCGGCCTGCTTGAGGTGTTCGAGGAGGATGCCGCCCTGGGACTGGACGATGGCCTTGGGGAGGCCGGTGGTGCCGGAGGAGTACAGGACCCACAGGGGGTGGTCGAACGGCACCTGTTCGAAGACGGGCTCTTCGTCCCGGGAGACGATGTCGTCCCAGTGGAGTGCGCCTTCGGGTGCTTCGGTACCGAGGAGCGGGATGTGCACGACGGCGGTGAGGCTGGGGAGTTCGGCGCGCAGCTCGGCCACTGTGGCGCGGCGGTCGTGTTCCTTGCCGCCGTAGCGGTAGCCGTCGACGGTGAACAGGACGACCGGTTCGACCTGCTGGAAGCGGTCGAGGACGCTGCGGGCGCCGAAGTCGGGGGCGCAGGAGGTCCAGACGGCGCCGACGGCGGCGGAGGCCAGGAGGGCGACGACGGCCTGCGGGATGTTGGGTACGTAGCCGCTGACGCGGTCGCCGGGACGGACGCCGAGGCGGCGGAGTTCGGCGGCCAGCGAGCCGACCTGGGCGCGGAGTTCGGCCCAGGTGACGGGGGTGGGTTCGTGGCTCTCGTCGACGTGCAGGAGGGCGGGGTCGGCGGCCCTGGCGGGGTCCTCGCCGGCGCGCAGGGCGTGCTCGGCGTAGTTGAGGGTGGCGCCGGGGAACCAGCGGGCGCCGGGCATCGTGGCGTCGGCGAGCACGGTGTCGTACGGGGTGCTGAAGCGGACGTCGAACCATTCGGCGGTGGCGCGCCAGAAGGTGCTCAGCTCGTCGACGGACCAACGGTGCAGTGCGGCGTAGCTCGCGGCGGGGTCACCGGGGGTGGCGGCGGGCGCGCCATGGTGGGCGGCGGCCCACTCCTGGAAGCGGGTGACCTGTGCTCCGGCGATACGGTCCGCGCCGGGCTGCCACAGGGGCTCCGGGTGGGGTGCGGGCTGCGGTGCGGTGGTCATCATGCGGCTCCCGGGCTGTACACGGTTGGTGTGCCGGTCCGTGCGCTGCGGTGGGCGGTGCCGCCGGCCGTCCCGGTCCGGCGGTGCCCGACGCGTCCGTAGGGGTGCGCAGGACACGACTGGTCAGGACGATGCCACGTGATCGACTCCTGCACCAGGGTGGGCACCCCACATTCGGGCGGAGGAGTGTGTGGCGCGACCACGGTGTGAAGGGCGTGTCCGGAGGCGGGCCGCTGCTCCCGGAGCGGGGTGTCTCTTTTACGGACACAGCAGGTCAACGCAGGTGAACGGAAGCTGAACGATGCCGTCATCGACGTATGTCGGTGGCAGGCTGACGGTATGGACGGGCGGGATCTGGTGCGGTCGGCACGGACGGTCAGGGCAGTGGGCGCCGCACAGGGGTGGTTGTCGGTGCGGTCGGCGCTGCGCCGGAGGCGGGCGGACGCGGCCGGGCTGCCACCACGGGGTGCGGAGCGGGCACGAGTACCGGGTACGGCGGTGGGGGCGGAGCCGCAGCCGGGTGGCGGGGTGGTGCGGTTCGCGCGGTCCTCGCTGCGCATCCGGGTGACGGCGGGCGGCGCGGTGTTCTGCGGCTGGGACGGGGCGGTGCCGGAGCCGTCGTACGCGTTGGTGGGGACGGGCCCTGAGGCGGACGGCCGGGCGGAGCTGGAGCCGGACACCGAGGGCGGCTGGCGTGTGGTCTCGGAGCGGGTGACGGTCGCGGTGTCGCGGTACGGCGCGGTGGAGATCCGTACGCCGGGCGGGGTGGTGCTGCGTCGGGAGCTGCCGCCACGGTGGTGGGACCTGGTGCCGGAGGGCGCATCGGGGCGCGATGCTGTGCCCGGGGGCGGCCCGGACGAGGCGGCTGCGCCCGAAGAAGGCGCGCGGGTCGGGATGTACGGGGAGTCGCGGTGGGTGCAGCGCTCCGAGGTGGCGGCGGACGCGCGGTTCTTCGGGCTGGGCGGCCGCGCCGGCGGGCCACGGCTCCGGGGCGGCACGTACCGGTTGTGGAACACCGACCCCGGGGGCGCGTTCGGTCCGGGCGACGATCCGCTGTCGCTGACCATGCCGGTGCAGTTGGTCGTCGCGGACGCGGGTACGCACCTGGTCTTCCACGACAACTCCTGGGACGGGCGGGTCACGCTGCACGAGGGCGAGGAGGGCCGGGGCTCGGGGCACGACCGGGCCGGTTCCTGCGAGCTGCGGATGGACGGCGGTCCGCTGCGGTACTGGGTGCTGACGGGGACGCCGGCCCGGGTGCTGCACGGGTGGGCGTCGCTCACGGGTGCGCCCGCGCTGCCGCCGCGCTGGGCTCTCGGACACCAGCACGCCCGGTTCGGTTTCGGTGATGCCGCGGAGGTGCGGCGGGTGGCCGCCGGTTACCGTGCGCGCGGTGTGCCGCTGACGGCGCTCCACCTGGACATCGACCACTTTGACGGCCACCGGGTGTTCACGGTGGACCGCACGCGCTTCCCCGACCTGCCGGGGCTCGCCTCGGAGCTGCGCCAGGAAGGGGTGCGGCTGGTGTCGATCGTCGACCCCGGGGTGAAGGCGGAGCCGGGGAACGCGGTGTACGAGAGCGGGGCGGCGGCCGACGCGTTCGTACGGGAGGCGCGCGGGCGCGAGGTACGGGGCGCGGTCTGGCCGGGCGAGGCGGTCTTCCCCGACTTCACGGACGCCCGGGTGCGCAAGTGGTGGGGCGGGCTGTACGCGGAGCGGCTGGCACAGGGGTTCGCGGGCGTGTGGCACGACATGAACGAGCCGTCGTCCTTCGCGGCGTTCGGGGACCCGACGCTCCCCCGGTCCGCGCGGCACGCCCTGGAGGGCCGGGGCGGGGACCACCGGGAGGCGCACAACGTCTACGGGCTGGCGATGGCTCGCGCCGGCTATGAGGGGCTGTGTGAACTGCGCCCCGAGGAGCGGCCGTTCCTCTTCTCGCGCTCCGGATGGGCTGGGTTGCAGCGCTACGGGGGCACGTGGTCGGGGGACGTGGCGTCCGGATGGCCGGGACTCCGGGCCTCCTTGTCGCTGGTGCTGGGCCTGGGGCTGTGCGGCATTCCGTACAGCGGCCCGGACATCGGGGGCTATGCGGGGGTGCCGTCGGGCGAGCTGTACCTGCGGTGGTTCCAGCTCGGCGCTTACCTTCCGCTGTTCCGTACGCACTGTGCGCACGACGCGGGGCGCCGGGAGCCGTGGGAGTTCGGGGAGGAGGTCTTGGAGCACGCGCGCGCGGCGGCGCTCGAACGCGAGCGGCTGCTCCCCTACGTGTACACGCTGGGGCACCTGGCCCGGCTGACCGGTGCTCCGTATGTGCGCCCGCTGTGGTGGGGCGCGCCGCGCGACCGGGGGCTGCGCGACTGCGAGGACGCGTTCCTGCTGGGTGACGCGCTGCTGGTGGCGCCGGTACTGGAGGAAGGGACGCGGCGGCGGGCCGTGCGGCTGCCGCGCGGGCGGTGGTACGACACGGCGACCGGCGAGGCGTACGACGGGCCGGGGCAGGTGGTGGTCGAGGCGCCGCTCGCGCGGATTCCGGTGCTGGCGCGGGCGGGTGCGGTGCTGCCGGTGACGGGCGCGGACGGCGGTATCGAGCTGGAGGTCTGGGCGCCGGCTCCGGGGCGCAAGGGCGGCGGAATTGTGGTGCCGGATTCCGGGGACGGTTGGGAGCGCCCATGCGTTGAACGGATGGAGTCACGGTGGGAAGCGGGACGTGTGGTGGTGAGCCGGGCGGACGGGGAGCCCGTGGAGTACGGGGTGCGGATCCGCGGAGACGGGGACGGGGCGGAGCTCTGACGAGGCGGGGCTGGAGGTGAGCAGGGTCCATCCGGCGGGGCCTCTGGCGGTGGTGGAGCTGACGGCACGCTGACGCGGTGCTCGGGCGGGACGCGACACCTTCGTCCGCGCGTGGTGGTCTTCCGCCGGTAGGGCCGGTCCTGGTAGACGATGGGCATGCCAAGACTTGCTGCCGCGCTGCGCGGCCTCGCCGTCACCGCCGCCACCCTGGTCTCCGTCGCCGCCCTGCCCTCGGGGGCCGAGGCCCAGCAGCCGCACGGAACGCTGTCCTCCGCGCCGGCCGTACCGGCGAAGGGCGCCAAGGACCCCAAGGCGCCCAAGGAGTTCGTGGCGCTGCGGGATGTGGATCCGACGATCCGGCAGGAGATCCGGTACTACACGCCGCACAACTTCATGGGCGTACCGGTCACCGGTTACGAGAAGCCGATGTGCCTCCTGACGCGGGACGCGGCGGAGGCGCTGCACCGTGCGCAGATGTCCTTCCTCAAGGAGGGCTACACGCTGAAGGTGTACGACTGCTATCGGCCGCAGCGGGCGGTGAACCACTTCGTGGAGTGGGCCAAGGACCTGGACGACCAGCGCATGAAGGGCGAGTTCTATCCACAGGTCGACAAGTCGACGCTCTTCGAGGACGGGTACATCGCGGAGAAGTCCGGGCACAGCCGGGGCAGCACGGTGGACCTGACCCTGGCGAAGCTGCCGGCGCTGCCTACCCGCCCGTACGTGCCCGGTGAGCCGCTGCTTCCCTGCTACGGCCCGCAGGACGAGCGGTTCCCCGACAACTCGCTCGACATGGGGACCGGTTTCGACTGCTTCGACACCTTGGCGCACACCCTCGACCCGCGCATCAAGGGAGAGCAGCGGAAGAACCGGCTGCTTCTGAAGGACGGGCTGGAGAAGACCGGTTTTGTGAACTACGAGAACGAATGGTGGCACTACACCTTCCAGCCGGAGACGTTCCCCGACACCTACTTCGACTTCCCCGTCGCGCGGAAGTCGCTCGCCGGACGCCACTGACAGCCGCCGCGCGCCGGCGCTACCGTGCGCCCATGACGACACGGGAATTCGCCACCTACGAGGACTTCTGGCCGTACTACGTCGCGATGCACTCCAAGGCCGCGACCCGGTGGGTGCACCTGACGGGCACGCTCACGGGGCTCGCGGTCTCGGCGTACGGGCTGATACGGCGGCGCCGGAAGCTGCTGCTCGGGCTGCCGCTGATCGGTTACGGGACGGCCTGGCCCGCGCACTTCCTCATCGAGGGCAACAACCCGGCCACCTTCGGGCACCCGGCCTGGTCGCTGCGCGGTGACGCGCAGATGATCCGCATGATGCTGGCGGGCCGGGACGCCGAGCTGGACGAGATCGCCCGCAAGTGGCTCGCGGAGAACGCCCAGTAGGCCCCCTCCCCGCCCTCCTACTGGGTTCAGAGCCGCCCGCCGGCCGAGTCCGACGACAGTCGCTGGGCCACGTACACCGGGATCACCGACAGGGCGATGAGCAGGGCGGCGACGACGTTGATGACGGGGGCCTGGTTCGGGCGGGCCAGGTTCTCGTAGATCCAGATGGGCAGCGTCTTCGTGCCCGGTCCCGCGGTGAACGTGGTGACCACGATCTCGTCGAAGGAGAGCGCGAAAGCGAGCAGGGCGCCCGCGAAGAGGGCCGAGCGCAGCGCGGGCAGCGTGACATAGCGGAAGGTCTGGGCGGGGCGGGCGCCCAGGTCGGCGGATGCCTCAGCGAGCGAGGGCGCGATACGGCGCAGCCGGGCGGCGACGTTGTTGAAGACGATGACGACGCAGAAGGTCGTGTGGCCGACGATCACGGTGAACAGGCCGAAGCCGATGCCGAGCGGGTCCAGGACGGTGCGGAAGGCCGCGTTGAGCGCGATGCCGGTGACGATGCCCGGCAGCGCGATGGGCAGCACGACCAGGAACGAGACCGTCTGCCGGCCGAAGAAGCGGTGCCGGTGAACGGCGAAGGCGGCCAGTACGCCGAGGACGAGCGCGATGGCGGTGGCGGCGAGGCCGGCCTGCAGGGAGGTCCACAGGGCGTCCCGCACGCCCTGGCTGTGTGCGGCACGCACCCACCATTCGCCGGTCAGCCCGCTGGGCGGCCAGGCGAAGGAGCGGTCGGCGTTGAAGGAGTTGAGGACGACCAGGAGCAGGGGCACGTGGACGACCGCCAACCCGGCGGCCATGAGCACGCCGAGCACGACGCGGGCGGTGCGGGTCAGATGCACCTCAAATTCCTCCTCCGAGGCGGGAACCGGGGCGTCCGGCGGCCCGTTGTCACTGTGAGTACAAGGTCACCACGCTGAGTACGGGACATGCTGAGCACGGGACCGCAGCACTGAGTACGGGGGTCACAGTGAATCCAGCGCACCCGCGCGCCGAACGGCCGCCAGGTAGCAGACGATCAGTACGACCGGTACGGCCGAGAGCGCGGCGGCCAGCGGGAGATCGAGGGTCACCTGTGACGCGATCACGTTGCCGAGCAATTGGGTGCGGCCGCCGACGATCTGGACGGTGAGGTAGTCACCGAGGCTGAGGGAGAAGGTGAAGACGGAGCCGGCGAGCAGGGCGGGACGCACGGCGGGCAGGACGACGAGGCGCAAGGTACGCCAGGCGCCGGCACCGAGGTCCGCGGATGCCTCCAGGTGCGGGGTGGGCAGCCGCTCGAGAGCGGCGAAGACGGGGAGGATCATGTACGGGAGCCAGAGGTAGGCGAGGACGAGGACGGCGGCGGGCAGGCCGTAGCCGGGGCCGGTCAGGCCGAGCGGGGCGAGTACCGCGTTGACCAGGCCGTGTTCGCCGAGCATGACGCGCCAGGCGTACGCCTTGACGAGGTAACCGGCCCACAGGGGCATGAGCACGGCCACGAGCAGGGCGCGCCGCCACCACTCCGACGCCACCCGTGCCATGAAGAAGGCCATGGGCAGGGCGAGGAGGGCGTCGATCAGGGTGACGGCGACGGCGACGCCGAGGGTGCGCAGCGTGATGGTGCCGTAGACGGGATCGGTGAAGAGGGTGCGGAAGTTGTCGGTGTTCCAGATATGGACGACGTCGGAGGTGAAGCTGTCGGTGGTCCAGAAGGCGGACAGGAGCAGCACGGCGAGCGAGCCGAGGTAGGCGAGGCCCAGCCACAGCAGGGGCGGCGTGAGCAGCGCCGCCAGCCTCAGCCGCGCTCCCGTGCGGGAGGTGCCGGAAGGCACCGAAGTCCCTGACGGCATCGAAGCAGCAGTCTCCGCAGTCGAAGCATCCGAAGTATCCGAAGGCGAAGGCACCGAGGTCACCGGCTCGCTCTCAGCCCTTGATCTCCGTCCAGGCGCGTGTCCACTGGGCGTAGTCGGTGCACTGCACGTTTGTCCTGCCGTCCAGGCACTGCTTCACTGGGGTGGTCCAGAAATGCACGCGCTTGTAGTAGCTCTCGTCATCTGCGTGGTAAGTGGCGCAGTGCTGGGGGTCGGCGGTCTCCTTGCACGCCTCGGCGTTCGCGGGGGCCTCGCCGAAGTACTCGGCGACCTGGGCGTTCACCTTCGGCGAGACGATCCAGTCGAGCCATTTGTAGGCGCAGTTAGGGTGCTGGGCCTTGGCGGCGACCATCCAGGTGTCCGACCAGCCGGTGGCGCCCTCCTTGGGCAGGACGGCCTTGACCGGGGCCTTCTCGGCCTCGGTGAGGTTGGCGATGACCTGCCAGGTGGTGCCGATGACGCTGTCGCCGCCCTTGAAGGCCGTGACTTCCTTCTGGTAGTCGCTCCAGTACTCGCCGATGCTGCCGTGCTGCTTCTTCAGAAGCGCGACGGCGGCGTCCAGTTGCTTCTGGTCCAGCGCGTAGGGGTTCTTGATGCCCAGTTGCGGCTCGGTCTTCATCAGGTACAGCGCGGCGTCGGCGATGTAGATGGGCGAGTCGTAGGCGGTGACCTTCCCGGCGTGCTTCGGGGCGTCCTCGAAGACGGCCCGCCAGGAGTCGGGGGCCGGCTTGACCTTGTCGGTGCGGTACATGAGGAGGTTGGCGCCGCGGCCGTGCGGGATGCCGTACATCTGCCCGTCGACGGAGTTGAACGGCTGCTTCTTGAGGCCCGCGAAGATGTCCTTGTAGTTCGGGACGAGCTCGGTGTTGACGGGTGCCGCGTCGCCGGAGGCGATCAGGCGGAGGGTGGCGTCGCCGGAGGCGGAGACCGTGTCGTACTGACCGGTCTTCATCAGCGAGACCATCTCGTCGGAGGTCCCTGCGATCTTGGTGTTGACCTTGCAGCCGGTCTGCTTCTCGAAGGGGTGGACCCAGTCGGTCTTGGGGTCGTTGGAGCCGTCCTCGGCGTAGCCGGCCCAGGCGATGACGTTGACCTCGCCCTCGCCCTTGCCGAGCGTCTTCTTCATGGGGACGTCCGGTGCGCGGAAGCCGCCGCCCCGGTCGTCGCCGCCTCCGCTGTTTCCCCCGGAGCCGCACCCTACGGCCAGCAGCAGGACCGTGGCCGCCGCGGCGGCCTTCCACACGTTCGTGTTGCGCATCCGGTTCTCTCCCGTCGCACACGGCGTCAGACACAGGCTCCGAGCGGAGCCAGTATCCGGATCAAGGCGGCGCTCCACCAGTGCGCGTCGGGACACGATCGGGTCAAGTCGCCACGCGGCGCTCGCACTTCAGGCCCGTGCGCCGGCCAGGATGGGCGGCGCGGGCCCTCAGCCCGGTACGGGATACGCGTCGGCGGCGTCCCAGGCGAGGCGTACGGGGGTGTCGGTGCGGGCCGGCAGGGCGGGCCCGGAGGTGTTCAGGCGGAGTACGGTCAGCCGGTCGCCGCCCTCGTCGAGGCGGACGCGGAAGCGGGTGTGCGGGCCGGCGTGGGCGATATCGGTGATCCGGCCGGTCACCGACCGCTCCCCCGGGCCCGCCGTCTCCAGGCCGTCGTCGAGTGGCGTGATCCGTATGCGTTCGGGGCGGATGCTGTACGTGCCCGGGCGGCCGGTCAGTCGCTGTGCTGCCGCGCCGCGGACCAGGTTCGTCACCCCCACGAATCCGGCGACGAAGGCGGTGGCCGGGCGGTCGTAGATCTCCAGGGGCGGGCCGGTCTGCGCGATGCGGCCGCCGTCGAGCACGGCGACCCGGTCGCTCATCGTCAGCGCCTCCTCCTGGTCGTGGGTGACCAGCAGGAAGGTGATGCCGGTGGTGCGCTGGATCTGTTTGAGCTCGGTCTGCATTTCCTGGCGGAGCTTGAGGTCCAGGGCGCCGAGCGGCTCGTCCAGGAGGAGCAGTCCGGGGCGGTCGACGAGGGCGCGGGCGAGGGCGACGCGCTGCCGCTGGCCGCCGGAGAGCTGTGCCGGGCGCCGGTCGCCGTAGTCCTCGAGCCGTACGGTGGCGAGCGCCTCGCGGGCCCGGGCCCGGCGTTCGTCCTTGCGGACGCCGGCGACGCGCAGCGCATAGCCGACGTTCTGCTCGACGGTCATGTGCGGGAAGAGGGCGTAGTCCTGGAAGACGGTATGCACGTCGCGGCGGTGCGGGGGCAGGGCGGTGACGTCGCGGCCGGCCAGTTCGACGCGGCCGGAGGTGGGGCTTTCGAAGCCGGCGATGAGCCGGAGGAGGGTCGACTTGCCCGAGCCCGAGGGGCCGAGGAGGGAGAAGAACTCGCCTTCCTGGATGACGAGTTCGGCGTGGTCGACGGCGCGTACGGTGCCGAAATCCTTGGTGAGGTCGGTCAGGCGGACCGCCGTTGCGGGCGGTGCGGGCCTCGTGTCCGGCACGTTGTCCTCGGCCATGCGGTCTCCTCCCCGGTGGGCGGCTTGATCGCGCCGGGTGACTGTACCGGGGCGGTACGGCCCGCGTCACGGGCGCGGGGCGCCCCTCGGGCGGAGCCCGCCGCCGGTACCGGCCCGCCGGCCGCACAGCCCGCCGCGACCCCGTGCCGTCGCCCGCCGGGCGGCGCATTCTCCCGATGCCGTCGAAGGGTGCGTGAACACCGCGTGAACCCTGCTGCGCAAGGGGCTGGAGGGGGGCATGCTGTCCGCGTGCCTGCCTGGACGGACCAGCTCCGATTCGCCTACCAGCCCGTCGTGAACCTCACGACCGGTTCCGTCGCCGCCCTGGAGATACTCGCCCGCCCCGAGCACGGGGACGTGCTCACCCAGGCCCGCCGCTCCCCCGGCATCGACGTCGAGCTGGCCGCGCTCGCGGTGCGGCACGCCACGCAGCGCGAGACGCTGCTGCCGCTGCAGGTGAACCTCTTCGCGACCACCGCGGCGGAGGTGCCGGAGCTGACCGCACTGCGCGCCGCGGTGCGTGCGGTGGGGCGGCGGCCGTGCGAGATCACCCTGGATCTGACCGGGCCGTACACGCATGTACCGGCCCGCGCGCTGCTGGAGGCGGTGGCGGGCCTGCGCGCCGACGGCTTCCGGATCTGCGTGGACGGGGTGGGCGACGGGGACATCCCCCTGCGGCTGTTGGGTGACCTGGCGCCGGACGTGATCAAGCTGGATGCCTCGCTCTGCACGGACCTGGACGCCCGGCCGGGGCGCGCGGCGGTGGTGCGGACGGTGCGGCAGCTCTGCGACGAGCTGGGCGGGCTGCTGGCGGTGGAGGGGGTGGAGACCGAGCGGAGTTACGCGGCGGTGCTGCGGGCCGGCGCGCAGCTCGCCCAGGGGCACCTCTTCGCGCCGCCCGCGCGCCGGCCGACGGCCGAGGTCTTCGTGCCGGCGCAGGTGCGGTCGGCGAGCCCGGTCCAGGGCCCGCCCCCGTCCGCGCCCGGGCCGAGCCCAGCCCAGAACCAGGCCCCGCCCCCCTCCTCCGCCATGCCCACCGGAGCCCAGGACGGTCCGCCCGTCCGGCAGTTTCTGCAGCCGGCCGCGTTGTTGCCGGTGACCGCTTCGGCGGAGGAGGTGCGGCGGCGGCTCACGGGGCTGCCGGACGTCTCCGGGGTGCTGTTGGTGGACGCGAACGGCGTTCCCGTACGGGCGGTGGACCGGGACCGGTTCCTGCTGTCGCTGTCCGGGCGGTACGGGCACGCGCTGTACGCGGACCGGCCGGCGCTGCGGCTGGGCGACCGGCCGCGTACGGTCGGCGCGGGCGCGGGCGCGTGGGAGGTGCTGGACGTCATCGCGGACGGCGATCGGGACCGTACGGGTGACGACGTGGCGGTGGTGGACGATCGGGGGCGGTGCATCGGGGTGGTGCATCTGGCGGACATCCTGCGGGCGCTGGCGGAGAGCCGGGTGGAGGAGGCCGCGCGGCTCAACCCACTGACCCGGCTGCCGGGTTCCGACGCCGTCAACAGCGAGGTGGACCGGCGGCTCGGGCAGGGCCGCGCCGTGGCCCTGAGCTGGCTGGACGTGGACGGGTTCAAGCAGGTCAACGACGGTGCCGGGTTCGCGGCGGGGGACGAGCTGATCCGTGCGGTGGGCGCGGCGCTGGCCCGGGCGGCGCGCGGCGACGCGGCCTGCCGGGTGGGGCACATCGGGGGCGACGACTTCCTGGTGCTGACCGATCCGGAGGGGCTGGAGGCGATCGCCGCGGCCGTACTGGACGTGCCGTGGTCGGCGGGCGGGCGTCCCGTAACGCTGTCGCTGGCGACGGTGGTGTGCCCGGCCGGCGCGGTCGCCGGGCACGCCGAAGCGGCCGCCTCGCTCGCCCCGCTCAAGAAGGCGGCGAAGGGGCTGGCCGGCGCGAGCTGGGTGCTGCGCCGGTACGGTACGCATCACCACGAGGTGCGCCGAGGCCGGATGCCCAACCCGATACCCGACCCGGCGCCCAGCCGGATGCCCAACCCGATTCCCGACCCGGCGCCCAGCCGGACACCCAGCCCGTCACCCGGCTCAGCGTCCGGCCCAACATCCAGCCCGGCGCCCGGCCCGGTGCCCAGGGCGTATGCCGGCGGCCTCGACGCCCAGGCCGTCGAGCCTCAGGCGTCCGGAGGCTCTCGCCATCGAGCCCCAGGGATCCGCCGGTGACCTCACCGGCGAGCAAAGGGGCAGGAGGGACGCGTGGTGGGTGTAGTGCGCTGAGTGGTGTCAGTCGTTGCCGTCCATGTCCTTGACGCTCCATCACGGCCGGTGAACACTTCCGGGTGTCAGTCGGCGTGCCGTACGCAGGCTTCCCCCGACCGCGTGGTGACGCCGCGCGTTCCTGTGCCCCACCGGCGCCCTGCCGTACTGACACGCTCGTCGCGGAGGCCGGGCGGGATGCGGGACAACACGGCCGTCCGCTCCGCCCTGTACGACTGCCGTGGCGCGTCCGGAAATCTGTGGCCGGGCCGTGGGAGAAGTACGCACCCTGCACGGAGGACCGGGGTCCGTTCCCCGGGCAAGGGCCCAAGGAGCCGCAGATGTATTCCAATGGGGACATATTCGTCGGTGAAGTCATCGGCACCGCGATCCTGATTCTCTTCGGCGCGGGCGTCTGCGCCGCCGTCACGCTGCACTACTCCAAAGCGAAGGCGGCCGGCTGGGTGGCCATCGCGTTCGGCTGGGGCCTCGGCGTGCTCGCCGGGGCCTACACCTCGGCGCCGCTGTCCGGCGGCCACCTCAACCCGGCCGTCACCCTCGGCTCCGCCGTCGCGGGCGGCACGCCGTGGTCGAAGGTGCCGCTGTACATCGCGGCGCAGCTCATCGGGGCGCTCATCGGCGCGGCGCTGACATGGGGCGTGTACTACGCGCAGTTCGCGGCCAACGCGCAGGAGGACAAGGCCCAGCCGACGCTGGGGATCTTCTCCACCGGGCCGGAGATCCGCAAGCCGGTGGCGAACCTCGTCACCGAGATCATCGCGACCGTCGGCCTGGTGCTGCCCATCCTGTTCTTCGGTGAGAACAAGGGCATCGGCATCGGCCCGGTCCCCGGCACCGACGGCGGGGTCTACGGTTCGGGCATCAACGTCCTGCTCGTCGCGCTGCTGGTGGTCGGCATCGGTCTCTCCCTCGGTGGCCCCACCGGGTACGCGATCAACCCGGCCCGTGACCTCGGCCCGCGGATCGCACACGCGCTGCTGCCCATCCCGAACAAGGGCACGTCCGACTGGAGTTACGCATGGGTGCCGGTCGTGGGCCCGCTGATCGGCGCGGTGCTCGCCGCCCTGGTGTACAACGCGGCCTTCTGACCCCTCACGCGGTGGTTCATGAACCCCCTCGCGCGCGTGGTTCACGACTCCCCTCGATGACTCCCCTCGCGCCCATCGTTCATGACTGCCCTTGTGCGCGGGCTTCCGACCGCGCCGTTCCGCCCGCAGCCTTGCGCTGCGGGCACCACCGCTCGCCGACTGCGGTCATCCGACTGAGGAGACGTCATGACGGACAGCACGGACAGCACGCAGAAGTACGTCGCCGCGATCGACCAGGGCACCACCTCCAGCCGCTGCATCGTCTTCGACCAGGACGGCGCGATCGTCGCCGTTGACCAGCGTGAGCACCGGCAGATCTTCCCCAAGCCCGGCTGGGTGGAGCACGACGCGACCGAGATCTGGTCCAAGGTGCAGGCCGTCGTGGCGGGCGCGCTCGCGGGCGCCGGGCTGCGCGCCGACCAGCTCAGCGCGCTCGGCATCACCAACCAGCGGGAGACCACGGTCCTGTGGGACCGCAGGACGGGCAAGCCCGTGCACAACGCGATCGTCTGGCAGGACACCAGGACGGCGGCGCTCTGCAACGAACTGGGCGGCGCGGACGGCCAGGACCGGTTCCGTGAGGCCACGGGCCTGCCGCTGGCCAGCTACTTCTCCGGGCCGAAGGCGGCCTGGCTGCTGGACAACGTGCCCGGGCTGCGGTCGCGCGCGGAGGCCGGCGAGATCGCGTTCGGCACCATCGACTCCTGGCTGATCTGGAACCTCACCGGTGGCACGGACGGCGGGGTGCACGTCACGGACGTGACCAACGCGGGCCGGACGATGCTGATGAACCTGAACACCCTCCAGTGGGACCCCGCGATCCTCTCGGCGATGGGTGTCCCCGAGGCGGTACTGCCGGAGATCAGGTCCTCGGCCGAGGTGTACGGCACGGCCGTGGGCCAGTTGGCGGGCGTGCCGGTGGCGTCGGCGCTGGGCGACCAGCAGGCAGCGGTGTTCGGCCAGACCTGCTACGGCGTCGGCGAGGCCAAGAACACCTACGGCACCGGATCGTTCCTGCTGCTCAACACCGGGAACCGGCCCGTGCCCTCCAAGAGCGGGCTGCTGACCACGATGGGGTACCAGCTCGGCGGCGAGGCGCCGGTGTACTGCCTGGAGGGCTCCATCGCGATCACCGGCGCGCTGGTGCAGTGGTTCCGCGACCAGTTGGGCATCATCAGCTCCGCCGACGAGATCGAAACGCTGGCGGCGAGCGTGGACGACAACGGCGGCGCGTACATCGTGCCGGCGTTCTCCGGACTGTACGCGCCGTACTGGCGCTCCGACGCGCGCGGTGTGGTCACCGGCCTGACCCGCTACGTCACCAAGGCGCACCTGGCGCGTGCCGTGCTGGAGGCGACGAGCTGGCAGACGCGCGAGGTCGTGGACGCGATGTACCAGGACTCCGGCGTGCAGATCACGACGCTGAAGGTGGACGGCGGGATGACCGCCAACAACCTGCTGATGCAGCACCAGGCGGACGTGCTGGGCGTGCCGGTGATCCGGCCGGTGGTCGCGGAGACCACCTGCCTGGGCGCGGCGTACGCGGCGGGCCTGGCCACCGGCGTGTGGCAGGACCTGGACGAGCTGAAGGCGCACTGGAAGCGGGACGCGGAGTGGTCGCCGCGGATGCCGGGCGAGGTCCGGGAGCGGGAGTACGCGCAGTGGCGGAAGGCGGTGGAGCGCAGCTTCGGCTGGCTGGACGAGAACGGCGAGTAGGCCAGCGAGCGGGAAGGCGCGCAGGATGTCCTGCGGGGGCCATGAACACGCGGTACAGGCCCGTGCGCAGGGTCGTCGCGGCCCGTACTCCGGACGGCGGGGTACGGGCCGCGGCGTGTCCGGAAAGCCGGCACGGCGCGCCGGGCGGGTCAGGACAGCGCCGGCTCGCGCTGCTCCTCGCTCATGCGCAGCGCGTGCTGCACGACCTCGACGAGGACGTCGCGCGCCGAGCCCTTCTCGCGGGCGTCGCAGTACACGACGCTGACGTCCGGGTCCAGGTCCAGCGCGTCGCGGACGGTCTCGGCGGGGTAGCGCTCGGCGCCCTCGAAGCAGTTGACCGCGACGGTGAAGGGGATGCCGCGGCGCTCGAAGTAGTCGATCGCGGCGAAGGAGTCCTCCAGGCGGCGGGTGTCGGCGAGTACCACCGCGCCCAGCGCGCCGGTGGACAGCTCGTCCCACAGGAACCAGAAGCGGTCCTGGCCCGGCGTGCCGAAGAGGTAGAGCACCAGGTCCTCGCGGAGGGTGATCCGCCCGAAGTCCATGGCGACGGTGGTGGTGTGCTTGCCCTCGACGCCCGCGGTGTCGTCGACGGGCCGGCCCGCCTCGCTCAACTGCTCTTCCGTGCGCAGCGGCTTGATCTCGCTCACCGCGCCGACCAGCGTCGTCTTGCCGACGCCGAAGCCGCCCGCGACCAGGATCTTGAGCGTGACCGGCTCGACGGCTTTCTTGCGGCGTCGCTCAGCGCGCCCGAAGACCATTGACCGCTTCCTCCGTTTTCGGTGCTGCCGCGTCAGCGACGGACCGGCGCACCGTGGCTGATGACGAGTGGGGGGAGTACGACAACTCCCGGGTAGGAGTGGATCGTTCCGCACCGACTGTACCGACGGCAAGACCCGGGTCCGGCACCGCCCCTGTCTGATGTGCTCATGATCACTGAACGTACGGGGCGCCGCGTACGGACGCGTCTGCCCGGCGGAATGGCCCGGCATTCCCCTCAAACCTGCTGGTCAGTCGTTTACGCAGGTCAGCGTGGGTGGCGTAACTCTGGCGTAACGGCCGACGAGTACCGTCGACGGCGCACGGGGCGGCGCGGAAGGGAGTCAGTCATGCGGGAGACGGGACCACCGGGGGCGGAGGGCGGGGACGACGGGCCCTGGGTGTCCTCCCGGCCCCGCGCCGAGCGCGCCCGGCAGCTTGCCGACGTGCTCCGGCAGCGGATCACCAGCGGCGCGTACGAGGACGGCGTGCTGCCCGGCGAACGCGAGTTGGGCGCGCACCTCGGGGCGTCGCGCAACGCCGTACGCGAGGCGCTGGCGCTGCTGCGCAACGAGGGGCTGATCTCCCGTAAGCAAGGCGTGGGCACGACGGTCGTGATGCCCAAGTACGGCCACGGGCTGGACCGGCTGGCGGGCCTGGCGGAGACGCTGACCGGGCACGGCGCGGTCACCAACGAGGTACGGGCCGCTCGCCCCGTCCCGGCTCCCCCGGCGGCCATCGCGGAACGGCTGGGCCTGGCTCCCGGCGAGGGCGCGGTGTACGTCGAGCGGCTGCGCCGGCTGGGCGGCCTCCCGCTGTCCCTGGACACCACCTACCTCACCGCCGACATCGGGACGCCGCTGCTCCGCTGCGACCTCGCGCACCGCGACCTGTTCGCGCTCATCGAGGAGACCTCCGGGCAACGCCTGGGCCGGGCCGAGGTGTCGGTGCACGCGGTCAACGCGGGGCCGGACACCGCCGCGCTGCTGGGCGTGGAGGCGGGCGCCGCGGTCTTCGCCATCGAACGGCTCACGCATCTCGCCGACGGCCGCCCCGTGGACGCCGAGTCACTGCACATCAGGGCCGACCGGCTGGCCCTGTATGCCACGCTGCACCGCGGCCCGGCCCCGAAGGAGGCGTGATGACCGGCCTGGGCCTCGACACCACGACGCCGGCCCTGCTGGCGCTGTTCGGGCTGGCGGCCGGGGTCGGCATCACGGCCGTGGGCCCGGGAGGAGTACTGGCGACCGTCGGCCTGTTCGTCCTCACGGACCTCTCCCCCGCCCAGGTCGCGGGCACCGCCATCGTCACGCACGTCGCCACGGGCCTGCTGGGCACGGCCGCGTACGTGCGCTCCGGTGAGCTGCGGGAGCCGCGCACGCGGCGCACGGCATGGGTACTGGCGGGTGCCGCGGTGCTCGGCACCCCGCTCGGCGTACTGGCCAACACCCTGTTCTCCGGGCGCGCCTTCGGGCTGCTGCTGGGCGCCTTCGTGGCGCTCGTCGGGGCACTGGTGTGGTACCGCGCGCGGCGCGCCGCGCCTACGGACGCGGTGTACCCCTCGGCCTGGGTGACGGCGCTGCTCGGGTTCGGTGTCGCGGTGGCGAGCGGGGTGTTCGGGGTCGGCGGGCCGATGCTGACCGTGCCGCTGCTGGTCGCGCTGCGGATGCCGGTACTGGCCGCGCTGGCCGTCGCGCAGGTCCAGTCGGTGGTGATCGCCACCGCGGGGACGCTCGGCTATGTGGCGCACGGCGCGGTGGACTGGCCGCTGGCGGCGCTCGTCGGCGTACCGGAGCTTGCGGGCGTGCTGATCGGCTGGCGCATCGCCCGCGCGCTCCCCTCACGCACCCTCAAGACCGGCCTCGTACTGGCCCTGTTCGCGCTGGCGCCGTACTTGGCGCTGTACGGGGGCTGAGACCGCGGGCCCTGTAGGCGCCGCGTGCCTCTACGGGGGCTGAGGGCGCGGGCTCTGTAGGAGCGGCGCCCCTTTACGGGAGCTGCGAACACTGCTCCCGTATGGCGGCGCAGGCTCTACAGAGCGCGCAGGCCGTTGATGACCTCGCGCAGGATGTCCTCGTCCGGGAGTTCGGCGGGCGGCACCGGACGGGTGACCCGGACCAGCTCCGCGTCGAGCAGGTCGCCGATGAACACCCGGACCACGCCCACCGGCAGGTCCAGTTCGGCGGCCAGTTCGGCCACGGAGAGCGGGGCCTCCCGGGTGAGGTCGACGATGTCGAGGTGTTCGGGCGACAGGGACTGATCGGTGACCGGTTCGTCGGCGCGGCTCTCCGCGATCACCTGCGCGATCAGGTCGAGCCTGGCGACGGCGGCGCTGGCGGTGCGGCCGCGGGTCATGGCGTACGGACGGACGACCGGGCCCGCCTCGTCGTCGAACCACCGGGCCGGGCCCGCTGCGGACCCGGCCTGATCTTTTCGGTTCATGCGGTCACCGTCGTCATCCTCAACTGGGCCCACCGGTCCTGGGCGCCGTACCCAGGTGCGTACCCACACGCTTGACCAGCAGCGTCATCTCGTACGCGATCAGGCCGACATCGGAGTCGGCGTCGGCGAGCACGGCCAGGCAGCTGCCGTCGCCGGCGGCGCTCACGAAGAGGAACGCCTCGTCCAGCTCGACCATGGTCTGCCGCACCTGGCCCGCGTCGAAGTGCCGGCCGACGCCCTTGGCCAGGCTGTGGAACCCGGAGGCGACCGCGGCCAGGTGCTCGGCGTCCTCCCGGGGCAGGTCGGCGGAGGCGCCGGTGGCCAGGCCGTCGCTGGAGAGGATGAGCGCCTCGCGGATGGAGCCCACCCGGCCGACCAGCTCGTCGAGCAGCCAGCCCAGTTCGCCCGAGCCCTTTCCTGCGGTCCCGGCTGCTGTTGCCTTCGGTGCGGTCATCGACCGTCCCCTCCCATGTTCTTTCTCGGTGCAGTGGCGCTGCCGTCTTCGCCGGATTCACGCCGGCCGCGCTGCCAGCCGCGCTGGAGCGATGCCATGCGGGACCGTACGTCCTCGGCGTCGCGGTCGGCCGCGGGGCCCGCGGCCTCGGTCGCCGCGCCGGACGGCCGGCCGGACGACGTCTTGAGCTGGGGGGCGAGGCTGGCCTGCCGCACCCGCCGGGGCAGACCGGGCGCGGTGCGCGCGGGCTGCGCCTCCTGGGCGGACGGGGCCTCCGCAGCGGGCGGCGCCTTCGCGGCGTGCGCCCCCTTCTCGGCGGACCGGGCCTCTTCGGAGGACGGGGCCGCTTCTCCGGGTTCCGCGCGCTCTGCGGGCCGCACGTCGCCACGTGCCGCCGGCCGTTCGGCGCCCTCCACCGGGCGGCCGTGGTCCCTGACCAGGACCGGCGACCGGCGGCGGCGCGGCAGCGGCGCGGGGCCGCCGCCCGGCGGCGGCTCGCCGGCCGGCTGGTGCTCCACGCGCTCGGCGGGCACCGGACCGGTCGGCAGCGCGGGGCGGCCTTCCTCGGTACGGCGCTGCCTACGGGGCCCGCGGAAGACGCTCTCGTCCTCCTCGTCGGCCCGCTCCGACGCGGCGTCCGGTGCGCCGCGCTCCGGCAGCGCCACCGGCACTTGGGCGAGCGCGGCCAGCGCCCCGCCGCGTGCCGACTCGGCCGCCGCGCGACGCAGCATCGAGCCGGTGTCCTCGCCGCGGCCGCCCTCCGGTCGCCCGTCGGCGCTCTCGGTCAGCAGCGTGCCGGGGATGAAGACGACCGCGGTGGTCCCGCCGAACGGAGAGGGCTGCAGCGAGACGCGTACGCCCTGCCGCTGGGCCAGCCGGCTGACCACGAACAGGCCGAGCCGGTCGGTGTCGGACAGCTCGAACTCGGGGGTCTCGGCGAGCCGGAGGTTGGCGTCCAGGAGCGCGTCGGCCGCCATACCCAGGCCGCGGTCGTGGATCTCCAGGGTGAAGCCGTTGGCGACCCGCTCGCCGACCACCTGCACGGCGGTGTGCGGCGGCGAGAAGACGGTGGCGTTCTCCAGGAGTTCGGCGATGAGGTGGGTGAGGTCGGAGACGGCCGGGCCCTCCACCGCGAGCCGCGGCAGCCGGCGCACCTCGATGCGCTCGTAGTCCTCGACCTCGGAGACGGCGGCCCGGACGACGTCCATGAGCTGGATGGGCTTGCGCCACTGCCGGGACGGCGCGGCACCGGAGAGGATGACCAGGCCCTCGGCGTGCCGCCGCATGCGGGTGGTGAGGTGGTCCAGGCGGAAGAGGTCGGCCAGCTCGTCGGTGTCCTCCGTACGGCGCTCCATGGCGTCCAGCAGGGTGAGCTGACGGTGCAGCAGAACCTGGCTGCGGCGGGCGAGGTTCACAAAGACCTCGGAGACGCCGCGGCGCATGTCGGCCTGCTTGACGGCGGCCTCGACCGCGGCCCGCTGGAGGGTGTGGAGGGCCTGGGCGACCTGGCCCATCTCGTCCTGGGTGAACTCCAGCCGCGGCGCCTCGGTCTCCACGTCGACCGGTTCGCCCGCGGCGAGGCGGCGCATGACGCTGGGCAGCCGGACGCCGGACACCTCGTGCGCGTCCTTGCGGAGCCGGCCGAGGTCCTTCACGTGCCGGCGGCCGAGCCGGAACGAGACGATGATCGAGGCGAGCAGAGCGACGAAGCCGAGGACGCCGGCGAACGCGGCCTTGGCGAGTACGGTCATCGCGGCGGGCTGGACCCGGTCCTGGAAGCGGTCGCCCGCGGCCTTGCCGATCCTGTCCAGATCGCCGAGGACCTGTCGCGCGGTGGCGTGCCAGCGTTCGGCGTTGATGGCCTCGGTGGCGCCGGACGGTCCCGCGGCGATCACCGCGTCCTCGAAGGATTCCAGTTCGCGCGGCTTAGCGTCGTTCCAGTAGTCCTCGAACACGGCACGTTCGGCGGCGGGCAGCGCGCTGAGGCTGGTCTCGTAGAGAACCTTGCGCTCGGCCACCCGGTCGGAGAAGTCCCGCAGTTCGCGCGCGGACATCGAGCCGGACACCAGCGCGGCGCTGAGCACCGCGTCCTCGCGCGAGAGCGCCTCGCGCCCGCGGGTGAGCGCCACCAGTGCGCCGCCCTGCTTGGAGATGTCCGGGTCGGGCAGGAAGTGCATGCTGCCCAGGAAGTCGTAGCAGGGGTCGACCAGGGCGTTGTACCGCTCGAACGCCTCGCGGCGGGTGAGGGTGTTGTTCTCCACCTGGTCGCGCACCTCGTCCAGGTGCGCGAACGCCTTGACGGCGGTCTGCAGTCGCAAGCCCGCGCCCCCGAGGAGGTCCTCGCGCACGTCGGAGCCCTTGGCGTTGGCGCGCAGCCGGGCCACGGCCCGGTCGGTGGCGAGGGTCTGCCGGCGCAGGTCGGTCAGCGAGCCGGCGATCCGCGGGTCGGCGAGGTAGACCAGGGTGGCGCGACGTTCCTTCTGCAGGGCCTGTACCGCGTCCTCTGCCGGGTAACCGACCTTGTCGACGACGACCGCGACCTTCAGCAACTGGCGGGCCTCGGTGCCGGTGACGTACGTGGCGAAGGCCCACATGGCGGTCAGGGACACCAGAGGTACGAGCAGCAACGCCACGATCTTCCGGCGGATGGACTTCCCGCGAAAGCGCATGGCCTCCCCTACGTCAACCCCGGCTCGCGGGGGTGGTGTTCCGTCAACAAACGGCGCGAGCCTACTACTGTCGGGGGGTCAACTCGAAGAGCTGTCCGACGGACCGGTCCGCAGGTCAGGACCGGATGGCCGCCCTTGTCCGGCGATTCCCGGACAACCCGCCCGCCCGTGTGGTCTCCACCACCTCACTCGCACCCTCTTCCGGGCCACGACTGTTGGCCGGAAAGAACCGGCCCCCGCCGTCCGCACGGCATCGGCGGTGAGCGACCATGACTCCCGGGTGACGGCGCACGGCGGCATGTACCGGAGGAAATCCGGGCAGTCACCGAACAGCCGGGCAGGCGGGGAAAGTACGGGGAGAGTGACGGCTTCATGGACCTCGGCAGAGGCGGCACGCTGTGGCAGGACGAGCCGTTGACCCGGCCCCGGATGCCCGATCCGGTGCGTACCGCCGCGGTGCGGGCCGTCATCATCGTGGCGGTGACGCTCGTCCAGGCCATGGTGGCCTTCCTCAGTACGCTCGCCGGGTCCTGGCTCGCCTTTCCCGCGGTGCTCAGCACGGTCGCCTCCACCGTGGTCGCGACCTGGGGCGTACTGGATGTCTGGGTGACCCGGCAGGTGTGGATCCAGCGGCACGGCGTGGAGTCGCGTCCGAGCAGCACGGCCAGGGCGCTGCGCCGGGAGCGGCGGCGCGCGCGCCGGCAGGAACGGCGCTCGGCCGCCGCCTGACCCGGTTCCCCGAGGTCGCGCCGATGCCTCTTCCGGAGGCCCTGACTCCGAAAAGTTGTGGCCGGCATCTGGTTCCTGTCACACCGATCGGTATGATGGCGTTGCCTATCACGCATCGCACCGCGCGATGCGCAACAACAGGACGCGCAACAGACCGAGATCCGGGAGCGGATCACGACGGGCTCCCGACGACTGGCCCCAGGGCCAACGGGCGGTGACGCACAGACCCATGCCGAAGACGACCGATACGAGCGCCAACGAGACCATCGAGGACACCGGCGACAGCACACGCGGCGGTGCCGGCTCCGTCCAGTCCGTGGACCGGGCGGTGAGCGTGCTGGAGATCCTGGCCCGGCTGGGCGAGGCCAAGGTGACCGAGCTGGCCGAGGAGCTGGGCGTCCACAAGTCCACCGCCTTCCGCATCCTCGGCGTCCTGGAGAACCGCGGACTGGTGGAACAGGAGGGCGAGCGCGGCAAGTACTTCCTGGGTGCCGGCGTACTCCGGCTGGCGGGCGCCGCCGCGATCCGGCTGGACATCTCCCAGGAGGGCGCCCCCGTATGCCGCGCGCTGGCCGAGGACACCGGCGAGACCGCCAACATCGCGGTACTGGACGGCGACGCGGCGGTCAACATCATGCAGGCGCGCGGCGGGGCCGCGGTCACCGCGTACAACTGGCTGGGCCGGCGCACCCCGCTGCACGCCACCGCGAGCGGCAAGGTGCTGCTCGCGCACCTGCCGCGGGAGCGCCGTGACGGCCTGCTGACCCGCTCGCTGCCCCGCTTCACCGAACACACCCTCACTGCCGCGCCCCTGCGCGCACAGCTCACCGAGGCACTGGAGCTCGGTTACGCCTGCACGGCCGAGGAGTTGGAGATCGGACTGAACGCCGTGGCCGCGCCGGTGCGGGCGCACGACGGGGCGGTGATCGGCGCGATCGGCGTGTCCGGCCCGGCGTACCGCATGGAGCGCGAGCTGCTGCCGGAGCTCGCCGAGCGGGCAGCGAAGGCGGCGGCCGACCTCTCCCGCGCCATGGGCTTCGCAGCCTGAGAAACGTGCCGGGAAACGGGCTGAGCAGCGGACGGAGAAACGAACGGAAAATCGGGCTGCACGCGGGCGTCGAACCCTCTTGACGGATCGCGGTCCAAATCCCAGCATGTCTCCTATGGTGCAACAGGCCGCACGATAGGCAACAAGGTCCGGCACCTGCCCTCCGCCGCCCGCAGGCGCTGTCGAGGAGTGACGACATGCCGCACGAAGCCCGCGCCGTCATCGCCGTGAAGAAGGGGGCGCCGGTCGAGGTCCTGCCGGTCCTGGTGCCCGACCCGGGCCCGGGGGAAGTGCTCGTACAGATCCAGGCGTGCGGCGTGTGCCCCACCGACCTGCGCCACCGGGACGGCGCCGCCGGGGAGGACTTCCCCTATCTGCTCGGCCACGAGGCCGCCGGCATCGTCGAGGCGACCGGCCCCGGCTGCGGCGAACTCGCCCCCGGCGACTACGTGGTGCTCGCCTGGCGGGCCCCCTGCGGCACATGCCGCTCCTGCCGCCGCGGCCGCCCCTGGTACTGCTTCGACTCCCGCACCGCGCAGGGCACGCCGACCCTGCTCGACGGCACCCCGCTCACCCCCGCCCTCGGCATCGGCGCCTTCGCCGAAAAGGCACTGGTCCACGCGCGCCAGGCGGTGAAGGTCGACCCGTCGGCCCGCCCCGAGGCCGCCGGGCTGATCGGCTGCGGAGTGATGGCCGGATACGGTGCGGCGGTGTACACCGGCCGGGTGGGCAACGGCGACACCGTGGCCGTCATCGGCTGCGGCGGGGTGGGCAACGCCGCGATCGCCGGCGCCGCGCTGGCCGGCGCCCGCCGGGTGATCGCGGTGGACGTGGACTCCCGCAAGCTGGACGCCGCCGAACGCTTCGGCGCCACCGACACCGTCAACTCCCGCTGGACCGACGCCGTCGCGGCGGTCCGCACGCTGACCGGCGGCCACGGCACGGACGTCACGATCGACGCGGTCGGCACCCCGGAGACCTTCCGCCAGGCCCTCGACATGCGCGACCTGGCCGGCGTCCTGGTCCAGGCCGGCATCCCCGACCGCGACCAGCACGTCGACCTCCCACTGCACGACCTCTTCTCCCGCGGCGGCGCCCTCAAGACCTCCTGGTACGGCGACTGCCTCCCCACCCGCGACTTCCCCGTCCTGATCGACCTCCACCTCCGCGGCAAACTCGACCTGGAAGCCTTCGTCTCGGAGACGATCCTCCTGGACGACGTGGAAGACGCCTTCGGGCGGCTGCAACGGGGGGATGTGCTGCGGTCGGTGGCGGTGTTGTGAGTCCCCGCTCCGGAGCGAGGGTCCGGTGTCAACCCTGACGATCGTCGTACTCAGCGCCGCGACCAGTACCGTCACCACGGGGCGCGTCCTGCCGGGCCGGCTCCCCGTCAGAAACGCACAGGCCGCGGCCGGCAGGGCCCACCAGAGGCTCGCGACGCCCAGGCCGGCCGCTGCCGCCGCACCCGCGAGCAGCAGATGCGCCGGCTCGGGGTCCACCGGCCACCCGCGCTCCCTGTCACTTCCGTCGTCACGGCCCCACCCCAGTGATCGCTCGGCTCGGAGCACCACCATACGAAGGGCCGCGGCGCGCTACTCCTCCGTCTCGCCCGCGTCCAGCGCCGCGGGTTCCTTCTTCGGGGCCCGGTCTGCCTGCGGCACGCGTGGGGTTTCCTGTTCCTCCGGCCGCTTGAACATCCGGGTCGCCGTGATCTCGCCGTGGATCGTCTCCGAGTCCGGGCGCTGCTGCGGGAGGCCGGGGCGCAGGTGTTCCTCGACGCTGATGTACTTCAGGCCCGCGCGCAGGTCCGCGTCGTTGCGCAGGCGGATGACCAGCGGGAACTCGGCGAGGGCCGTGGTGTCGAACAGGCCGGTGGTGTAGAGGAGCTGGACGCCGAGCGCGTCGGCGACGGCCCGCTGGAGCTCCAGCAGGTACGTGGCGTTGGCGCGGCCGATGGGGTTGTCCAGGAACAGCGTGCCGGCGTGCCGCTGCTTGTCGCGGCCGCGGTCGTTGCTGCGCAGCGCCGCCATCGTGCAGTACAGCGCGATGGCGGCCGTGAGGAGCTGGCCGCCGGAGAAGACGTCGCCCATCTGCCCGACGGGGACGCGCTCGGCGCGCAGTACCGCGTCCGGCTTGAGGATCTCCACGGCGACGCCGCGCGGCTGGAGCCCCGCCGCGACGCCGCGCAGCAGCAGGGACATGCCGTCCCGGCGCAGGTCGCTGTTGCGCTTGACGGCCGCGCGGGTCGCCTCGTCGATGACCTCGCCGAGCCGCTCGGTGAGCGTGGCCTGGTCCGGGTCGTCGAAGCGGATGCGCAGGAACTCCTGGCCCGACCACTCCCCCAGCCCCTCGGGCAGCCGGGAGAGCCGCTGTGCCGAACGCAGCGTGGCCAGCGAGGACTCGACCAGGCCGCGCAGCCGGTCGACGATGCTGTCGCGGTTGCGCTCGAGCTGCGTCAGCTCGTCGGTGAGCACCCGCAGCCGGGGGGCGAAGGCTTCCGCCCACTTCGCGGCGTGGTCGGGCAGCGCGGACGCGGGCAGCTCGCGGATCTGCTGCCGCGCCGGGGTCTTCACCGCTTCGTACTTGGTGGAGTTGGCGTGCCGTACGAGGATGTCGCTCGCCTCGCGGACGGCCGAATCGGCCGCCGACAGATCGCTCGCGCAGCCGCGCAGTGAGCGGCGGGCCTCGGCGGCGGCCTGCCGGGCCTCCTCCAGGCGGCCGCGGTACGGCTCGGGCGCCTCCTGGTCCTCCTCCGGGCCGTTGTCACGGAGGATGTCGCGCAGCATCGCGGCGGTCTCGTCGAAGCCGCCGGCCGCGTCCTCGGCGGCGCGGTGGCCGCGCAGCAGCTCGGCGTGGGTGGCGCGGGCGGTCTCCAGCGCGTCGGTGGCGGTGGCCAGTTCGGTGTTGGCGCTGCGGAGCAGCTCCTTGGCGCGCTCGGCGTCGGCCGGGACCAGCTCCTCGGGGAGCTCGGTGTGGGCCTCGACGCCTTCGGGCGGCGCCAGCCGCTCCGTCTCACCGCGCAGCCGGCCCAACTGCTCACTGGCCGCGGAGGCGCGCGACTCCAGCATCGCGACCAGTTCTTCGGCACGTGCCGCCGCGGCCTGCCGGGACGGGCCGTCGGCCGCGTCCGGGCTCTGCAGCAACTGCTCGGCACGGGAGCGCACCTTGTTGGTCAGCCGGTCCAGCTCGGCGCGGGCCGCGGACTCGTCGCCCTCGGCGCGCGCCTGCTCGGCCCGCAGGTCGGCGCCGACGCCGACCTTCTCGTAGAGCTGGGAGGCCGCACGGTACGCCTCGCGCAGGGTGGGCAGCGAGGACTCCGGCGGGGCCTCCTCCTCGCCCAGGTCGTCCGGTACGCCGGCGATCTCGGCGCGCTCGGCGCGCAGCGCGCGGGCCGTGCGGCGGGCGTCGTCGGCGGCACGCTGAGCGGCGCGACGGTCCTCGTCGGCGGCGCGGGCCCGGTCGACGCACTCCTCGGCGCGCGCCTCGTACTCCGCGCCCTCATCGGCCAGTTCACGCAGCTTGCTCTGCCAGGCGGCGCGCTCGCGGAGCCGGTAGGCGAGTCCGGCCAGCGCGTCGGCGACCCGGCGGGCGCGCTGCGCGGCCTCGCTCCGCTCCTCCCGGACGCGCGCGGCCTCGGCCGCCGCCTCGTCCGCCTCGGCCCGTACCGTACGGGACTCCGCCAGCTCCTCGGCGGCGGCGTCGGCCGTCGTCCGCGTCTCCTCGGCCGCGGCCGCCAGCTCGGCGAGCCGACCGGCCGGGCAGCCGGTACGCCAGGAGGACAGCCGGGCGGCGAGCGCGCGATCGGCGGAGACCCGGGCCGCGAGCTGCCGGATCTCCTCGTCGCGGGCCGCGGCACGGGCTCGCAGCGCCTGCCGCTCCTCGTCGGCGGCCGATTCGTCGTGCATCGCCGGGTTCGGCGGGACGAGGAAGACGCCGGTGTCCTGGGCGTCCGGCGAGGGGGTGGGCGCGAGCAGGGCCGCTGCCGTGCCGACGGCGACGGCGGAGCGCGGCAGCAGGGCTGCCTGTGCCAGCACGTCGCGGGCGCGCGCGTGGGTGTCGGGATCGGTGATGATCACGCCGTCGACCAGCTCGGGCCGGGCGGCGAGCACACGGGCGTGGTCGACGGGGTCGACGGCCTGGGCGAGGTAGCGCCAGCCGGGCAGGGCCGGGACGCCGTGCTCACCCAAGTACTCGACGGCCGCCAGGACATCGGGGCCGGGCGGCAGCAGGCCGCCGTCACCGAGCGCGCCGAGGATGCGCGAGTCGTCGGCGGCGGCGGTCCGCATCTCGAAGAGCTGCCGCTCGGAGGAGCTGACGCTGTCGTCGAGCAGTTCCTGCAGCGCGTCGGCGTTCCGGTCCACCTCTTCGGCGGAGAGGGGTCCGGAGCCCGTGGAGCGTGGGGGAAGGGCGGGTCCGCCGCGTGTGTCGGCCGGGGCGTCGGCTTCGTCTTCGTCTTCTGCTTCGTCTTCGGGGCAGGCTTCGTCTTCGGGGGCGGCGGCGTCTTCGGAGGCGGCCTCGGGGGCGGCGTCGGCTTCGGGGGCCGGCGCGGCGGCATCCGGGGTGCCGGCATCCGGCGTCCCGTCGGCCGCCTCGGCCCGCTCGCCCTCGGAGGCGTCCGCCGCGGCGTCACCGTCCGCAGCGTCGGAGTCGATCCGCGCCGAGACCTCGTCCCGGGAGCCGGAGTCCGCGGCGTAGGTGCCGCGTCCGCCCGCGGGGGCAGACCGTACGTCGGTCGCGAGGGACTCCTCCCCCGGGAACTCCTCGTCGGCCGAGTCATTGGCCAAGTCGTCGGCCGACGTCCCGAGCCCCACGACTCCCGATGCCCAGGAGCCGCCCCGTACGGCCATCGCGTCCCCCGTGCCGGCGGTGGCCTCTTCAGGGGCAGCGGGACGCGCCTCTACGGGCGCGCCGGCGCCCATGACGGGACCCGCGAAGTACCCGTCGTCCGGCTCGGCGTCGTCCGCGAGCGCCGCCTCTTCGTCGTCCAGCCGGACCGTCACCCGCAGCGGCGGCCGGGCCTCAGCGGCGAGCGGGCGGCCACCGCCGCGCTGCCCCGGCAGGCCCGCAACGGCCGCGCTCGGCGCGGACTCCATGCCCAGCAGCTCCGCGAGCCGCGGTTCCGCGCCGATGGACTCGGCGGCGCGGCGCTCCGCGTCGTACGCCCGCTCGGCGGCGAGGGCGGCGTCCTCCGCGCGCGCCGCGGCCAGTTCGGCACGGGACTGGCGGGCCGCGGCCTCCTTGGCGCGGTCGGCGGTCTGCCGGGCCGCCTCGCGGGCGGTGTCCCAGGACTCGACCGCGGCCTTCTCGGCGTCCGTAGCGGCGAGCGCGGCCCGCGCCGGGTCGGCGTCCGGCTCCGAGTCGTCCAGCCAGCCCGCCCGTACCGCCTCCGCCGTCTCCTGCTCGACCTCGGCCAGCCGCTGCTTGAGGTGCTCGGTCTCGCTGCGGGCGCGCTGGGCGGCGGTCGCGGCGGCGGTGGCGTCGCGGTGCGCCGACTCGCCCGTCTCCTGAAGCGCTGCGGACCGCTCCTCCTCCTGGTTGGCCCAGGTCTCGGCCTCCGTAGCGGCGGCGTGCAGCGCCCGTACGAGGTCGGCGGCGGCCTTGCTGCGGGCGGCGAGCGCGGGCGCGGCGTCCCGCTCGGCCTCCTGGATCGCGGCGGCGACGCGCGCCGAGCGGTCGGCGGCCGCGCGGTGCCTCAGTACGGTCTCGGCGGCCTGCCAGGCGGAGTGCAGCGTACGGGCGTCGTTCAGCTCGCGGCGCTGGGCCGCGGCGCCCTTCTCGGCGGCGGCCAGCGCGAGGGAGGCGTGCCGGTAGGCGATCTCGGCGGAGATGAGCGAACGTCGCTCGCGGGCGGACTCGGCCTCGGTGACGGCGTGGGAGGCGGCGGCGACCTGCTCGGCCAACTCGGCGGCGCGGCCGCGCTCCTCAGTGGCGCGGGCGTGCAGCCGCTCCGCGAGGTGGCGCGTGCGGCGCTCGGCACCGGCGTGCACCTCCCGTGCGCGCTCTCGGAGTTCGGCGTTCTCGGCGATCTTCGAGAGGAGGTCGAGGGAGCCGGCGGTGAAGTCGCGCTCGGCGGTCAGCTCGGCGCGGCGGCCGAGCTTGTGCGCGAAGCCGTGCACGAGGTCGGCGAGGCCGTCGGTGTCGCGGGTGTCCGTGACCGCGCGCAGCAGCAGGTCGGTGAAGTCGGAGTCGTTCTTGACCGCGAAGAGGCCGGCCGCCTCGCCCTCGTCGGCGTTCATCTCGCGCTGGTACCGGAAGAGTTCGGGGTCCAGGCCCAGCTCGCCCAGGTGTTCGTTCCAGCGCTCGTGGATCTCGACCCAGGCCACGTCGAGGTTGGGGTAGTTCTTGCCGGCCTCGGTGAGGGCGTCGCGGAAGCCCTTCATCGTGCGGCGACGGCCCTGCGCACCGGACGCGCCCTCGACGATCGGGCGGACGGCGGTGGACTCGGCCACGGGGAGCGAGTCCAGGCTCATCCCGGGACCCGGGCGGAAGCTGTACCACGCCTCGGCGAACTTCCGCGGGTCGTTGGAGACCTGGCGGCCGCGCCACTCGCTGACCTTGCCGACCACGACGGTCTCGCCGGTGAGCGTGTGCTGCCACTCCAGCGCGACATGGCCGCAGTCGTCGGCGAGCAGAAACTTGCGCAGCACACCGGAGCTGGCGCCGCCGAGGGTGTTGCGGTGGCCGGGCAGCATGACCGAGAAGATCAGCTTGAGCAGTACGGACTTACCGCCGCCGTTCTCCAGGAAGAGCACGCCGGCGGGGGCCGGGCGGCGCGGCGGGCCGACCGGCTCCTCCTCGAAGAAGTCCGCCTGCGCCGGGGCCGGCCGGGGCACCGGCTCACCGACTCCGCGCAGGTCCAGGACGGTGTCGGCGTAGCGCGCACCGGCGGGCCCGATGGAGTAGAGGCGAACCCGGGACAGCTCGTACATAGCGGCGGACTCTCGTTGTGGTGACGGTGATCGGTGGTGGCCGGCCGGCGGGCCGGCCGTGGATTCAGGTGTACGGGGGCGGGTCAGCCCGAGTGAAAGGGCAGTCCCGCGTCGGCGACCAGGTCCAGGTCGTCGGTGTCCTCGGCGGGCAGCAGCGAGGCGCTGCCGTCCGCTATCGGGACCACGCCCAGCTCCAGCAGCTCGGCCATGGCGGCCGTACCCGCCATGTCGCGCACCTGGAGCTGATACCGGGCGGTGGTGCGGTACGCGCCTCCGGAGTCGTCCCCCGTGCGCTGCAGGAAGCCGGAGTCGACGAGGAAGGAGACGGCCTTGGCGATGATGCCCGTGGTCGAACCCGCCAGCCGCCGCGCGTCCTTCGTGGCGCCCGTCGAGCTGCGCCGGGCGTAGACCCGCCAGGACGCCTCCAGGCCGGGCGCGCCGCTGGTGGGGTCGGTGTTCTCACCCGCCTCGGCGGCGCGCTCCTCCAGGCGGCGGCACGCCTGGCGGACGAAGGCGTCCACGCCGTTGACGGTGATGCGGCCGATGTAGCCGTCGTCGGCGAGGTCCTCGGGGCGCGGGAAGGCCATCGCGGCGACGGCCAGATGCGCGAGGCCGTGCAGGAAACGGTCGCCCGCGTCCGTGGAGGCGCGGCGGGCGTAGTCGCCCATGCGGACCGCGAAGACGGAGTCCTCGGCTGCGGTGACGGCCATTCCGGCGCGGGTGGAGACCTCCAGGACGACCAGGCCGAGCCCGGAGGCGACGGCGTCGGTGAGCCGCGCGAAGGCGGGCTCGTCCCGGTAGCGCCGCAGCAGCTCGCCGTACTCGACGTCGCGGGCCGGCAGCAGCTTGGGCTGGAGGCCGAAGGAGACCAGGCGGGCGGCGTCCGCCGCGTCGGCGGGGGTGACCGGCGCGGGGCCCTTGGCGGGCGGCTCCGCCTCGGGTGCGGGCACACCCCAGCCGTCGCCCGCGGCGGCCGTCGGGTCCGGCCGCGCGGCGTCGTCGGCGTCGTACTCGGTCACGAATCTGGCTCCTTGCGGCTCACGGTCTCAACTCTGGTGCGCCCCTGCGCGGGCCCCGCTGCTGCGGGCCCTTCGGGGCGGGCGGCGTCCACGGCTCCCGGCATCACGCCACCTCCGACCGCTCGGCCGCCATGCCGGCCGCGTCCAGCAGGGCGGTACCCACGATCAGGTCGGCGCCGCCGAACTCCGGGTCGACCAGCTCCGTACCGTCGTCCACGGCGAACAGCAGGTGCTCCTCGCCCTGGCGGTAGGCCGTGCCGACCGGCGGGCTGGCGGCGTGCACGGCCATCAGCGCGACCAGGTACGGCAGTTCGGGGTCCTGGCGGCGCGCTTCGGCGAGCAGTCCGGAGAGCCGGCGCGGCGCGTCCGCGGGCAGCGTGAGCAGCGCGGTCGCGGCGTCGAGCTGCTCCTCGCTGAACCGGCTGTCGTCGGGCGTGGCGATCAGGTCGGGCTCGGGCATCTCGGCGCCCAGGTGCGCGCGCTCCTGGGGCGGGGTGAGCAGCATCTCGACCAGGTCGCCGACCCGGACGGCGGTGGGCGTGCGCAGGCCGGTGCCCTTGGCGAAGAAGGCGTCGGTGACCCGGGTGGACTGCTCGACGGGGAGCGGCAGTACGGGGGCGACGAGCTGGCCGTACAGGTCGAGTCCGGCGTGCGCGGCGGGCGGCGCGAACGCCTGCCGGTCCTGCTCGGCGCGGAAGAGCGGGCCCGCTTCCAGGAGGCGGGACTGGAGCTGGGTGTGGCGGCGGATGCAGTCCTTGACGATGTCGACGAGCTCGGCGGCGCGGCGCTTGTGCTCGGGTCCCTCGGCCTCGTCGCGGGCACGGCGGATGTTGGTCAGGATGGCGTTCTCGTGGCGGTACCGGTCCGCGACGTGGTCGAGCGCCTCGGTGATCATGTCGGGGACGGCGCGCAGCCAGTCGACCGCGCGGACGTTGCGCCGGGTGGCGTCGAGGGTCTTGCGGAGCGTTTCGGCGTACTGCACCGTGCGGTACCGCGCCTGCTCGGCGGCGAGCTGGGCGTCGGCGAGGCGGCCGCGGCTGATGAGGACCTCGAGCTTGACCTCGGCGGCGATCTGGGCGCTGGTGACGTCCGTGTCCAGCGCGCCCACCAGGACGTTGACCGCTTCGTCGGTGGTACGGAGGTAGACCGTGCCTCCGGGGCCCGGGACCTCCTCGATGAGCTTGAAGTCGTAGTCCCTGCGGATGTAGTCGCCCTCGGCGGAGAACGTGCCGTAGACCGCGCGGAAGCCGCGGTCCACGCTGCCGACGTTGATCAGATTCTCCAGGACCCAGCGGGCGACGCGCTCGTGCTCCGCCGCGGGGCGGCGCGGGGCCTGGGCCGCGATGCGGGGCTGCAGCCTGGCCACTATCTGTTCGTGGTCGGCGCCCGTGTCGAAGTCCATGTGGAGCGTGACGAGATCGATGGCGGCGAGGGCGACCTCGGCCATGGCGTAGACGCCGTACTCCCCCGCGAGGTTGGCCTTGCGCGCGTCGAGGTCGTGCAGCGGGGCCGTGCACGCGAGCGCGCGCAGCCGCCGGGCCAGGCCCTCGTCGGCCGCCGGGCCCGGCGCGGGCCGCGTCACCCCGCTGAACTGGGACGCAGCGCTCTGGGGGGATGGAGAAGTCACGGTGAACAGATTAGGCCGTCGCACTGACAACGGACGAAACGGCACGGCCTCGCAGGTCAGTGTGTGGCGCCGCCCACAGCCTTGATGTCCTCGCTGCGCCCCGCCGCCGTGATCATGATCACGCGCAGCGCCTCGGCGACGGAGGTGACCGGGAGTGACGGCTTGCCCTGGTCGGTGACCTGCCCGGGAGCGTACGGCACGTGCACGAAGCCGCCGCGCACGGCGGGCCGTTCGGTGGCGACGAGGTGCATCAGCCCGTAGAAGACGTGGTTGCAGACGAAGGTGCCGGCGGTCTGCGAGACCGAGGCGGGCAGCCCGGCCTCCCGCACGGCGGCGACGCACGCCTTGACCGGGAGCGTGGCGAAGTACGCGGCGGGGCCGTCCTCGACGATCGGCACGTCAATGGGCTGCGCACCCGAATTGTCGTGAATGCGCGCGTCATCGATGTTGATGGCCACCCGCTCGACGGTGACGTCCGGGCGGCCGCCGGCCTGGCCGACGCAGAGCACGACCTCGGGGTCGGCGTCCGCGACGGCCTTACGGAGCGCGTCGCTCGCCGCACCGAAGACGCAGGGCAGTTCGGCGGTCGCGATCTCGTAGCCGGGCGGCGGGTCGGCCGCGACGGCCTGGACGGCCTGCCAGGAGGGGTTGACGCGCTCCCCGTCGAAGGGGGCGAATCCGGTCAGAAGTACCCGGGTCATGGAGTGTTACTCGGTTTCGGCAGGGTCCGCGTCGGAACGCGAGGACGGACGTTCAGAACGCGAAGGCGGACATGATGACGATGTTGCAGCCCAGCAGCGCGAACGCGGTGGGCAGCTGGGCCTTGATCGGACCGTACTGGTCCTTCAGCTCCAGCAGCGCGGCGGGCACCACGTTGAAGTTGGCGGCCATCGGCGTGACGAGCGTGCCGCAGAAGCCGCAGAGCATGCCGATCGCGAGGATCGCCGGGGCGTTGCCGTGCGCCTGCTCGATGAGGACGGGCCAGCCGACGGCGGCGGTCATGACGGGGAAGGCCGCGAAGCCGTTGCCCATGACCACCGTGAACAGGAACATCCCGACGCAGTAGACGACGACCGCGGTGACCACCGAGCCGTGCGGCAGCACCGCCTTGGTGAGGATGCCCACCTGCTTGCCGACACCGGAGACGGCGAAGATCGTGCCCAGCGTGGCGAGGAGCTGCGGCAGCAGCATCGCCCAGCCCATGGACTCCAGCATCGAGCGGCCCGCGTGCAGGGGCGCCGCGGCCTGCTTCTCGCGCAGCATGACCATGGCGAGGGCGAGCGCCACGATGGCACCGATGCCGAGCCCGAGGATGGTCTCGCTGCCCTCCTGGAGGAGCGGCGTGCCCCCGAAGGAGAGCTCGGGGACGAGGACGGCGCAGACCAGGGCGACGGCGGGGATGGTCAGGGCGGGGATGAACAGCTTGCTGCCGTGCTTACGGGCGCTCGCCCGCCGCTCCTCCGTGGTGGTCGTCCGGGGCTTGCCGCGGCCGGTGAACCCGAAGGCGGCCAGGCAGATCATCACGAGGACCGCGACACCGAGGGGCTCGGCGGGGGCCGATTTGTCGACGACCCAGGAGCTGTAGACGAAGCCGGCGCCGAGCAGGCCCCAGAAGGCTGCCGTACCGAAGCGCTTCGGGTTGCTGCGGTCGGCGGCCATCTGCGCGGCCATCACCAGGAAGAGCCCACCGACCAGCCAGTAGAACCACTCCGCCTTGATCACTTCGTGGCCTCCTGAGTGGCGAGTTCGACGCGGGCGCCGAGCAGTTCGCGCTCCAGCGTGCGGTCCATGCGCAGCAGCCGGCCGCCGTGGATGAGCAGCGCGCACAGGCCGGTCGGGATGGCCCAGAGGGCGAGCTGCAACGGTTCGAGGTGGGTCTGGTACGTCGAGTTGGCGAAGCCGGTGATCAGCAGGATCGAGCCGACGGCGAGGAAGACGTCCTCACCGAAGAAGAGCCCGACGTTGTCCGCGCTGGCGGTGAAGGACCGGATCTTCTCGCGGGTTCTGTCCGGCAGCGCTCCGTAGCGGCGTTCGGCCGCGCCCTCGGCCATCGGGGCGGCGAGCGGGCGCACCGTCTGCGCGGGCCCGAAGAGGTCCTTCAGGCCGAGCGCGGCGAAGCACTGCCGCAGCACCAGGTAGAGCGTGAGGAAGCGTCCGGTGGTCAGCTTCGCGAAGCGTGCGATGAGGTTGCGGGCCTGCTCCTGGAGGCCGTGGCGCTCCAGGAGGCCGATCACCGGCAGCGTGATGACGAAGATCGTCACTGCCCGGCTGGAGGCGAAGCCGTCACCGAAGGCCGCGAGGACCTTCTGCGGCGACAGGCCGCCGAGGAATCCGGTGGCGATGCCCGCCACCCCCACCACCAGCAAGGGATTGCGGCGCGTGGCGAATCCAATGATCACCACGAGAACGCCGAGAAGAACGATCACGGGACCGCCTTTCGCACGCAGAAACCCACGGGTGTCGTGGGGATGTGCCAGGACGGTAGAGGATCGTTCTACGATCCGACAATAGGTGGGTGATTCTCATTACCTGCCGGAAACTTGTCCGGCGACCTGCTGGGCGTACGCGCTGGAGAGCTGAGCCCGGGAATCCTCCAGGTAGGACGCCAGCAGCCGCTCCGCCTGGACCACGTCGCCGCCCTGCAGCGCTTCGAGGATCTGGCGGTTCCGCGTGAGGTACGGCTCGTGGAAGCGGCGCGGGTCGTCCATGACGTGGAACACCAGCCGCAGCTCCGCGAGGACGCCGCGCATCAGCTCGTCGGTGCGGGGGCTGCCGGCCAGCGCGACCAGCGCCTGGTGGAAGCGGATATTGGCCGTCGACAGGTCCTGCCAGGACCGTTCCAGCGCGGCCCGCTCCCCCGCCACCACGGCCGCCTCGACCTGGTCCAGCGTGTACGGCGGCTCGCCCAGGCCGCGGATCACGGCGCATTCGATCATGCCGCGCACCCGGTAGATGTCCGCGAGGTCGTCCACCGCGACCACCCGCACGAAGACGCCCCGGTTCAGCTCGTGCACCAGCAGCCGCTCGTGCGTGAGCAGCCGGAACGCCTCCCGCAACGTGTTCCGCGACACGCCCAGCGCCCCGCCGATGGAGTCCTCCGACAGCCGTGCCCCGGGCGGGAAGAAGCCCTCCGCGATGCGGTCGCGCAGTATGTCCGCGACCCGCTCGGCGGTGCTCGTCCGCCCCAGCAGCGCCCGGTCCATCGCCAGCCCGCCCGGCTCCTCGATCCGCCGGTCCATCCCCTTCGCCACCTCGCGCCTCACTTTCGTCCCCCTGGTCACCGTGACCGCGTACGGCGGCCGCGCGGCCGCCCGCAAGGGCACGCAGTCAATCCCAGAACGACGAACAAGACAACAACCCTCTTGTCCTATCGTTCAACAATCCTCTAGCTTGATGCGGTAACCGGTCGGCCCGAGCGCCCCAGGAGGACAGCCGCTACGGAAACGGGCCGACCGGCTCTGCCTTTCCCTGCCCCTGTCCGGCCCCGCCGGCCTTGTTGGAACGGATGCACATGACGGACCCGGTGATCGACCTCAACGCCGACCTCGGTGAGGGGTTCGGACGGTGGCAGCTCACCGACGACGACAGTCTGCTCTCCGTCGTCACCAGCGCCAACGTCGCGTGCGGCTTCCACGCGGGCGACCCGTCGACGATGCGCAGGGTCTGCGAGACGGCCGCCGAGCGCGGTGTCCGCATCGGCGCCCAGGTGTCCTACCGCGACCTCGCCGGCTTCGGGCGCCGCGCCATGGACGTGCCCCCGGACGAACTCGCCGACGAGATCGCCTACCAGATCGGCGCCCTGGAGGTCTTCGCGCGCGCCGCCGGCTCCCGCGTCGCCTACGTGAAGCCGCACGGCGCGCTGTACAACCGTGCCGTCCACGACACCGAGCAGGCCGGCGCGATCGTGGCCGGCATCCGGCGCGCGGCCGGTCCGCTGCCCGTACTCGGGCTCCCCGGCTCGCAGTTGCACGCCGCGGCGCAGGCCGCCGGGCTGCCCGCCGTCACCGAGGCGTTCGCCGACCGCGCCTACACGGCCGCCGGCACCCTGGTCCCCCGCCGGGAGCCCGGCGCGGTCGTCCACGACCCGGACGCCGTCGTCAAGCGCTCCCTCGGCCTCGCCCGCGACCACGCCGTCACCTCCCTCGACGGCGAGCGCGTGGAGGTCGACGTGCAGTCGCTGTGCCTGCACGGTGACACCCCGGGCGCCGCGGCCCTCGCACGGCGCGTACGCGACGAACTGACGGCGGCCGGCGTCCGCGTGGCGGCGTTCGCATGACCGCACTCCCGGCCGCCGGCCCTCGTACGCGGCCCGCCGAGTCCCCCGGCCTCCGTATGCGCACCCTGCCCGTGGGCGACCACGGCCTGCTCGTCGAGCTCGACAGCGGCGCGGCCGTCGAAGCGCTCCACGCCGAACTGCTCCGCCGCGCCGCGGCCGGCCTGCTGCCCGCCACCCGCGAGATCGTCCCCGCGGCGCGCACCGTACTGATCGACGGGCTCGCCGAACCGGAGCGGTTCGCGGCCGAGCTGACCGGCTGGGACATCCCCCCGGCCACCCGCTCCGGGGCGCAGACCCTCGAAGTGCCCGTCCGCTACGACGGTCCCGACCTCGCCGACGTCGCCGAGCTGTGGGGCGTCACCCCGGAGGAGGTCGTACGGATCCACTCCGGTACCGAATTCCGCGTCGCCTTCTGCGGTTTCGCGCCCGGCTTCGGATACCTCACGGGCCTGCCCGAGCGTTACCACGTGCCGCGCCGCGCCACCCCGAGGACCCGCCTCCCGGTCGGCTCGGTCGCCCTCGCGGGCCCGTACACGGGCGTGTACCCCCGCTCCTCCCCCGGTGGCTGGCAGCTTCTGGGCACCACGGACGCCGTGCTCTGGGACGCGTCCCGGGAGCCGGCGGCGCTGTTCGCACCGGGCACCCTCGTCCGCTTCGTCCCGCAACCGTTCGACCCGCACCCGGAGGCGGCCCAGTGACCGACCGCGCATTCGCCGTCGTACGCGCCGGAGCACTGACCACCGTCCAGGACCTCGGCCGCGCCGGCCACGCCCACCTGGGCGTCCCGCGCTCCGGCGCGCTCGACGCCGACGCCCACCGCCTGGCCAACCGCCTCGTCGGCAACGGCCCCGAGGCGGCCACCCTGGAAACCACCGTCACCGGATGCGCGGTACGGATGCGCAGCGCCGGCACCGTGGCCGTCACGGGCGCGCCCTGCCCGGTGACCGTCGACGGCCGCCCCGCCCCCTGGGGCGCCCCGGTGCACGTACCGGCCGACGCCGTCCTGGAGGTGGGCACCGCCGCCTACGGGCTGCGCAGTTACCTGGCCTTCGCGGGCGGCATCGAGGCCGAGCCGGTGCTCGGCAGCCGCGCCACCGACCTCCTCTCGGGGCTCGGCCCCGACCCGCTCAGCGACGGCGCCGTGCTGCCGCTCGGCACACCGGGCGCGCCGGTGCCCGCGGCCGACGCGGTCCCGCACGCCGGCCCGGCACGCGAACTGGTCCTGCCCGTCCGCCTCGGGCCGCGCGACGACTGGTTCACGGTGGCGGGGCTGCGTACCCTCCTGACCGGCGTCTGGCGGGTGTCGTCCGCGAGCAACCGCATCGGGCTGCGCACCGAGGGCCCGTCCCTGGAGCGCGCGCGGGACGGCGAACTCCCCAGTGAGGGCATGGCACTGGGCGCCGTCCAGGTCCCCCCGAACGGCCTCCCGGTGCTCTTCCTCGCCGATCACCCGACGACCGGCGGCTATCCGGTCATCGGCGTCGTGCGGGAGTCCGCGCTGTCCGCCGCCGCCCAGGCCGCACCCGGGACCCCTGTGCGCTTCGTACGGGCACACAGCGGCTTCTGAGGGCCTTTCTCCGGCCGGTCGCGCTACGCCTCGGCCGTGCGCGCGCTGCGGGCCAGGACGACCAGCGAGCAGACCAGCGACACCACGACGAGCGCCATCTGGTAGACCGCGACCGGCACGATGGAGCCGCCACTGGAGGTGAACAGCCACTCCCCCACCAGCGGGGCCGTGCCGCCGATCAGCGCGGAACACAGTTGGTACGACAGCGAGATGCCGGTGTACCGGACGCGGGCGGGGAACGCCTGGGCGAGCAGGCCCGCCAGGATCGCGTAATTCATCGCGCCGGTCACCCCGAGCAGCGAGATGCCGAACCCGGCGGCGACCGCGTTCTCCGTGGCGACCAGGGCGTACATGACCGGCACCAGGAGGAAGTTGAGCGTCAGCAGGGTGCCGACCGTACGAGCGGTGCCGAACCGTTCCGCCAGGATCACGCCCAGCGGCTGTGCCAGGAACTGCACGACGCTGTAGACCAGCAGCACGTTCAGCATGGTGGAGCGGTCGAAGCCGAGATCACCGGTGGCCCAGGAGAGGATGAACGTGGTGATGAAGTAGGTCGCCGCGATCCCGATGGAGCTCGCCAGCACGCCCAGTACCAGCGTGCCCGGGTGACGCCGCAGCACCTCGCCGAGCGGTACGCGGGCCACCTCCCGCTTCGTGCGCAGCCGGGTGAACTCCGGGGACTCCGCCACCCGCAGCCGGATCACCAGCCCGACGATCACCAGCAGCGCCGAGAAGACGAACGGGAGCCGCCAGCCCCACGCGTCGAACGACGCGTCCGGTAGCTGGGTGAGCAGCGCGAAGCTCAGCGTGGCCAGGATGGAGCCGGCCGGCGAGCCCTGCTGGGCGAACGCCCCGAAGGACAGCCCGCGGCCCTTGGGGGCGTGTTCGGACGCGATGAGCACCGCGCCGCCCCACTCCCCACCGACAGCCACGCCCTGCACCATGCGCAGCACGATGAGCAGTACGGGGGCCAGCATTCCGACGCTGCCGTACGTGGGCAGCAGTCCGATGAGGGTGGTGGCGACGCCCATCATGAGGAGCGTGGTCACGAGGGTCTTCTTGCGGCCGATGCGGTCCCCGAGGTGCCCGAAGACGATGCCCCCGATGGGACGCGCCAGGAAGCCCAGCCACAGCGTCCCGAAGGAGGCCAGCATCCCGGTGCCCGAGGAGGTCGCCGGGAAGAACAGCTTCCCCAGGACCAGCGCGGACGCGGTGCTGTAGATGTAGAAGTCGCACCACTCGATGGTGGTGCCGATGAACGAGGCGAGCCCCGCGCGGCGCGCGGTACGGCTGTCGCCCTCGTGGACGACGGATCTGGCGGACTGCGAAGTGGTGGCGTCCATGTCAGCGTCCCGAGATGCGGTCGGCGATCTTCGCGATCGGTGCGGTGGTGGTGCGGCGCGCGGCCTCGCTGCGGTCCGCCGCCCGGTAGGCGGCGTACATGCCGTGCACGCCGAGCCAGCGGGCCGGCTCCGGCTCCCAGCCGCGCGTCCGGTGGCCCGTCCACGGCAGCCGGGTCAGCTCGGTGTCCCGTTCCAGTACGAGGTCCCGCAGGGTGCGGCCGGCCAGGTTGGTCGCCGCGACGCCGTGCCCGACGTAGCCGCCGGCCCAGCCCAGCCCCGTACGCCGGTCGAAGGACACCGACGCGCACCAGTCGCGCGGCACGGCCAGCACGCCCGACCAGGCGTGGTCGATCCGCGCGCCGGCGGTCGCGGGCAGCAGCCGGGCCAGGGTGTCGCGCAGCGCCCGTACCGTCTTCGGGCTGGTCCGGCCGTCCCGGTCCACGCGGGACCCGAAGCGGTATGGGACGCCGCGTCCGCCGATCGCGATGCGGCCGTCGGCGGTGCGCTGCGCATACGTGTAGGCGTGCGTGAGATCGCTGAGCAGTTCGTGCCCGTCCCAGCCGATGGCCTTCCACGCCTCTTCGGGCAGCGGCTCGGTGACCACCATGGAGGAGTTCATCGGCAACCAGGTGCGGCGCTCTCCGTACAGGTCGCTGGTGAATCCCTCGGTGGCCCGGAGGACGCGGCGCGCCCGCACCGTCCCGAAGGGCGTCTCGGCGCGCCCCGGTGCGATGCGGGTGACAGGCGTGGACTCGTGGATCGTCACCCCGAGGGCCGCGACCGCCCGGGCGAGGCCCTGTACCAGCTTGGCCGGGTGGACACGGGCGCAGTGCGGGTTGTGCACGCCACTCAGTGCGCCGGCCACATCGATACGGTCGCGCACCTCGCGCCCCGAGAGCAGGACTTCGTCCGCGTTGCCCCAGTGCACGGACTTCTCGTGTGCGGCGCGCAGGCGCGGCAACTGGGCGGGCCGGTGGGCCACGGTCAGGTAGCCGCTCTTGACGATGTCGGCTTCGATGCCCTCGGCCCCGGCGACCGCGATGACCTCGTCCACCGTGGCATTCATGGCCCGCTGCAGCTCCCGTACGGACTGCGGCCCGCGCTCCCGTGCGTACACCGCGGGGGAACCGGCGATCTTGCCGCTGAGCCAGCCGGCGTTGCGCCCCGAGGCCCCGAAGCCCGCGAACTCCCGCTCCAGGACGACGATGCGCAGGCCCGGGTCGGCCTTCTTGAGGTAGTACGCGGTCCACAGTCCGGTGAAGCCGGCGCCGACGATGCACACGTCGGCGTCGGCCGGGCCGTCCAGGGGGTCACGCCGGCGGGGAACGCCGGTCTGGCGGTACCAGAAGGAGATGTTGCCGTTCAACGTCATCGCGACCTCCGTCGCTCAGTAGCTGGGCGGGCTGATCACCCACAGGACTCTGGCGCCGTTGCCTCCGGTCTCCACGAGCTTGTGGGGGACGGCACTGCTGTGCCGGATGCTGTCGCCGGGCCCGAGGGCGAAGTGCTCGCCCTCCAGGTGCAGTTCGACCTCGCCCTCCAGCACGTAGAGGAACTCCTCGGAGTCGCCGTGCGTGTAGGGCCGGTCGCCGGTCGACCCGCCGGGCTCGAACTCGCCGAGGAACGCCTCCAGGTGGTGCTGCGGGCCCGGGGTGAGCCGGAACTTGCGCCCCAGCACCCCGAAGGTCAGGCTCGGCGCCGCGGCCGCCTTCAGGACGCGCGGCCCGGTCGTGTAGTCCGCGGCGAAGAGGTCGCCCATCTTCAGGCCGAGCGCGGCGGCGATCTGCTGGAGCGTGGCGATGCTCGGGTTGGCGATGCCGCGTTCTACCTGGCTGAGGTACCCCTCGCTGATCCCGGCGGCGCCGGCGACGGCCCGCAGGGTGCGCCGCCGGGCGCGCCTCAGGGCGCGGAGCCGGTGGCCTACGGGAACGTCGTCGGGCTCGTGCCGCTCGTCGGCGGTCTCGTGTGCCATGCCCGGGAACCTAAGACCCACCGGCCCCCGGGACAAGACTTCTTGCACAGCAACTCAGAAAACTTAACTGCCGTGCTGCGCGGGCTTACGAGCGCCGCAGCGGCCCGTATCCGCCCCCGCCCGGTGTGCGGAGCACCAGCACGTCACCCGCGCCCACTTCGGCCACGTCGCAGCCCTCCAGCCGCTCCGTGCCGCCCTCCGCGCGCTCCACGCGGTTCTCGCCCGGTGCGCCCGGTCCGCCGCCCGCCATGCCGTACGGCGGCACCCTGCGGTGCCCGGTCAGCAACGCCACCGTCATCGGCTCCAGGAAGCGGATGCGGCGGATGACCCCGCAGCCGCCGTGCCACCGTCCGCGGCCGCCGCTGCCCTCCCGTACGGAGAAGTCCTCCACCCGTACCGGATAGCGCCACTCCAGCACTTCGGGGTCGGTGAGGCGGGAGTTGGTCATGTGGGTCTGCACGGCGTCGGCACCATGGAAGCCGTCGCCCGCACCCGAGCCACTGGCGACCGTCTCGTAGTACTGCACACGGTCGTTCCCGAAGGTGACGTTGTTCATCGTGCCCGAGCCCTCGGCCTGGACGCCCAGCGCCCCGTAGAGCGCGCCGGTGACCGCCTGGGAGGTCTCCACGTTCCCGGCGACCGTGGCGGCCGGGAAGACCGGCGCGAGCATCGAGCCCTCCGGGATGCGCACCTCGATGGGCTTGAGGCAGCCGCTGTTGAGCGGGATGTCCTCGGCGACCAGGGTGCGGAAGACGTACAGGACGGCGGCCATCACCACGGAGCTGGGCGCGTTGGCGTTGCCGGGCTGCTGGGGCGAGGTACCGGCGAAGTCGAGCACCGCGCTGCGCGCCTCCCGGTCCACGGTCAGCGCGACCCGGATCTCCGCGCCGCTGTCGGTCTCGTACCGGAAGGAGCCGTCGGCGAGCCCGGCGATGATCCGGCGCACCGACTCCTCGGCGTTGTCCTGCACGTGGCCCATGTAGGCACGCACCACCTCGAGGCCGAACTGCCCGATCATCTTGTGCAGTTCCCTGATGCCCTTCTCGTTGGCGGCGATCTGCGCCCGGAGGTCGGCGATGTTGGCATCCGGGGAGCGCGAGGGGTACGGCCCCTCGGTGAGCAGCCGCCGCGTCTCCTCCTCGCGCAGCCTGCCGTCCCGTACGAGCAGCCAGTTGTCGAAGAGGACGCCCTCCTCCTGGATCGTGCGGCTGAAGGCGGGCATGGAGCCCGGCGTGATGCCGCCGATCTCGGCATGGTGGCCGCGGGAGGCCACCAGGAAGAGCAGCTCTTCGTCCCGCTCGTCGAACACGGGGGTGACGACCGTGACATCGGGGAGGTGCGTTCCTCCGTGGTACGGATCGTTGATCGCGTACACGTCTCCGGGGCGCATGTCGTCCCGGCGCCGCCGCAGCACCTCCTTGATGGACTCCCCCATCGAGCCCAGGTGGACGGGGATGTGCGGTGCGTTGGCGATCAGATTGCCGGCGGCGTCGAAGAGCGCGCAGGAGAAGTCGAGCCGCTCCTTGATGTTCACGGAGTGCGCGGTGTGTTCGAGCCGGACGCCCATCTGCTCGGCGATGGCCATGAAGAGGCTGTTGAAGACCTCCAGCATGACCGGGTCGGCGGCGGTACCGACGGCCGTGCGCTCCGGACGCGCCTCGACCCGGGTGAGCAGCAGGTGCCCGTGGTCGCCCGCGGCCGCCTGCCAGCCGGGGTCCACCACAGTCGTCGCGTCGTCCTCGACGACGATCGCGGGCCCGGTCACGGCGTCACCGGGCCGCAGGTCCGCCCGGCGGTACAGCCGGGTCTCCCGGCGCCGCCCCTCGACGAACATCCGCACCGTGTCCAGCGGCCGCAGCTCGCCCTCCCGGTCCGCTGCGAGGCTGCGGTGCCCCGCGGTGCCGCCGGCCGCGCCCACGGCCTCCACGGAGGCCGCCTCGGCGATCAGCGGCTTGTCCATGGTGAAGGCGTACCGGGCCCGGTGGACGCGCGCGAACTCGGCCGCCATGTCGTCGGCGTCGGCCAGCGGCACGGGGATGCCCGCGTCGGTGCCCGCGTACCGGAGGACGACGCGGGCCCGGGTGGTGATGCTCTCCTCGGGCACGCCGTCGGCGCGGAGCTCCTCACGGGTACGCGCCGCGAGGTCGTCACAGGTGGCACGGACGCCGTCCATGGCGCCGGCCGTCAGCTCGGCCTCGATGGACTGCTCGCGCATCGCGGTGGCGTCGGCGACGCCGATCCCGTACGCGGAGAGCACGCCGGCCAACGGCGGGACGATCACCGTGCCGATGCCGAGCGCGTCGGCGACCGCGCAGGCGTGCTGGCCGCCCGCGCCGCCGAAGCTGGTGAGCGCGTACCGGGTGACGTCGTGGCCGCGCTGCACGGAGATCTTCTTGACCGCGTTGGCCATGTTCAGCACGGCGATGTCCAGGAACCCGGCGGCGACCTCCTCCGGACCGCGCCGGTCGCCCACCGCCCGCTCCGCCTCCCGCGCGAGCACTTCGAAGCGCTCGCGCACCTCCTCCGGGTCCAGCGGCTGGTCGCCGTGCGGCCCGAACACCGCGGGGAAGTGCGCGGGCTGGATACGGCCGAGCATGACGTTGGCGTCGGTGACGGTGAGCGGGCCACCGCGGCGGTAACAGGCGGGCCCGGGGACGGCGCCCGCCGAGTCGGGCCCCACCCGGTATCGACGGCCGTCGAAGTGCAGGACGGAGCCGCCGCCGGCCGCGACCGTGTGGATGTTCATCATGGGTGCGCGCATCCGGACGCCCGCGACCTCGCTGCCGAAGACCCGCTCGAACTCGCCCGCGTAGTGCGACACATCGGTGGACGTGCCGCCCATGTCGAAGCCGATCACCTTGTCGTGCCCGGCCTCGGCGGCGGACCGGACCATGCCCACGACACCGCCGGCCGGCCCGGAGAGCACCGCGTCCTTCCCCCTGAAGTGCTCCGCCTGCCGCAGCCCCCCATTGGACTGCATGAACATCAGCCGGATACCGGGGAGTTGTGCGGCGACCTCCTCCACGTAGCGCCGCAGGATGGGCGACAGATAGGCGTCCACCACGGTGGTGTCGCCGCGCGGTACGAGCTTCATCAGCGGGCTCACCTCGTGCGAGCAGCTCACCTGCGTGAACCCCGCCTCCGTGGCCAGCTCGGCGAGCTGCTTCTCATGGGCGGGGTGGCGGTAGCCGTGCAGCAGCACGACGGCGGCGCTGCGGAAGCCCGCTTCGTACGCTGCGGCCAGCGCTTCCCGGGCCGCGTCCGCGTCGAGGGGCGTGACCGTCTCCCCGTGCGCGTCCACGCGCTCCGGTACCTCGATCATCCGGTCGTAGAGCGCGTCCGGCAGCACGATGTGCCGGTCGAACAGCCGGGGCCGGTTCTGGTACGCGATGCGCAGCGCGTCCTTGAAACCGCGCGTGGTGACGAGCACGGTGGGCTCGCCCTTGCGCTCCAGGAGGGCGTTGGTGGCCACGGTGGTGCCCATCTTGACGACGGCCACCCGCTCGGCAGGCACCGGCTCCCCGGGGCCCAGCCCCAGCACCTCACGGACTCCGGCGACGGCCGCGTCGTCGTACCGCTCGGGGTGGTGCGAGAGCAGCTTCCGGGTGACCAGCGCGCCGTCCGGCCGTCGTGCCACCACATCGGTGAAGGTCCCGCCACGGTCGATCCAGAACTCCCAGCGTCCCGTCATGCGGCCATTGTGACAACGGACCGGCGCGCGCGGCGGGACCCTCGGTGCGCGCGGCTCCCGGGTGAGCCCGCCGCGCCGCAACGCCGATCAGCCGTCAGCCCAGCGCGCCCTGTGCCAGCGGAACGGCGAGCGGGGCCGCGTCGTGGGCCGTGAGGAAGGCGTTGACCGCGGTGTGCCACCCGAAGTGCTCGGCGCGGCGGCGAGCCGTGGTGCGGCGCGGCCCTTCGGGGCGGGCCAGGACGCGCCGTACGGCGGCGGCGATGCTGTCGCCGTCGTCGAGCGCGGTCTCGCCCGCGGGGCCGATCAGCCCGGCGAGGGCGGAGCCCGCGTTGGCCACGACCGGTGTGCCGCAGGCCAGTGCCTCCAGGGCGGCGAGGCCGAAGGTCTCGGCGGGGCCCGGTGCCAGGAGGACGTCGGCACTGGCCTGGAGCGCGGCGAGCGCGCCGGGGCCGGCGACGTGGCCGAGGAAGGCCACCGGCAGACGCTCGGCGCGGGCCCGGGTCTCCAGGCGGGCGCGCAGCGGGCCGTCACCGGCCACGATCAGGGCAGCGTCCACCCCGTCAGCGCGGAGCCGCGAGAGGGCCTCCAGGGCCCTTCCCGGGCGCTTCTCGACCGACAGCCGGGAGCACAGCAGGAGCACGGCGGACGCGCCGCCGCCGATCCGCCGGCGCAGCTCCTGGCTGCGGCAGCCGGGGTGGGCACGGGCCAGGTCGACGCCGAGCGGCGCGGTGACGACGTTGCGCGCGCCGGTCCGGGTGAACTCGGCGGCCGCCCACTCGGTCGTGCAAATGACGCGGCTGTAGGCGTGGGCCGTACGGGAGTTGAGCCGGTCACCGACCCAACGGGCGGCGCGGCGGGGCACGCCCCAGGTGTGCAGCACGCCGTCGACGCTCTCGTGGGAGACCATCACCGCCGGCACCCGGGCCCGCCGGGCCCACTCGCCGGTCCAGCGGAGGGTGGTGCGGTCGGAGACCTCCAGGCGGTCCGGCGCGAGGGTGTGCAGCAGGCGTTCCAGGCGCGCCCGGCCGGTGAGGACGCGGTAGCCGCCGGTGCCGGGCAGCGTCGGGCCCGGGAGGGTGATCACCCGCCCCTGTGCGGTGTGTTCGTCGCTCGCGGCCGGGCCCGGGACGACGAGGACCGGGTCGTGGCCGGCCGCCCGGTAGCCCTCGCCCAGTTCGCGCAGCGCCGTGCGCAGCCCGCCCGACGACGGGGTGACGAAGTTGGCGAGGCGGACGATCCGGAGGCCCTCGCGGCCCGTGCCCCCATGGCCCGTGTCCCCGTGGTGCCCCGTTCCCGCGTACGCCGTACCGCGCTCCGTACCGCTGTCCTCCGTACCGTCGCGCCTCGTGCTGCTCATGCCGCCACCGCCTCCCGTTGTCCCAGTACGTCCTCGTAGTGCGCCAGCAGCCGGTCGCCGACCGCCTCCCAGGTGCGGTCCGCGACCGCTGCCCGGGCCGCCGCCCCGTAGGCGGCGCGCAGCTCCGGATTGCCGGCGAGCACCTGCACCGCGTCGCGGACCGCGGTGGCGTCGCCGGGCGGTACGAGCAGCCCGGTGCGCCCGTGGGTCACCAAGTCCAGCGGGCCGCCCGCCGCGGGCGCCACCACCGGCACCCCGCTGGCCATCGCCTCCTGCACGGTCTGCCCGAAGGTCTCGTACGGCCCGGTGTGCACGAAGACGTCGAGGCTGGCGAAGAGCCGGGCCAGTTCGTCCCCGGTGCGGCGGCCGAGGAAGCGCGTCTCGGGAAGCGCCGCGCGCAGCCCCGGGGCGCTCGGCCCGTCTCCGATCACGACGGTCCGCACCCCGGGAAGCCACGCCGCCTCCCGGAGCAGCCCGACCTCCTTCTCCGGGGCGAGCCGCCCGATGTACCCGACGAGCACCTCGCGCCCGGCGGCCAGCGAACTGCGCAGCACCTCGTCGCGGCGGGCCGGGTGGAAGCGCATGGAGTCCACCCCGCGCGGCCACAGGCGCACCCGGGGCACACCGTGCTCGGCCAGCTCCCGGGCGGCGGCGGTGGAGGGGGCGAGGGTGCGGTCCGCCGCGGTGTGCACGGCGCGCAGCCGCCGCCAGGCCGCCCCGGTGCCGGCGCCGAGGTACGTGCGGGCGTAGCGCCCCAGGTCGGTCTGGTACACGGCGACGGCCGGCACGCCCAGCCGGGACGCGGCCGCCATGCCGCGCACGCCGAGCACGAAGGGGCTCGCGAGGTGGACCAGGTCGGGCCGGTGCGCAACGAGCGCGGCGGCCAGCCGGCGGCCCGGCAGCGCCACCCGTACCTGCGGGTATCCGGGCAGCGGCAGCGAGGGCACCCGGACGACCGGGCACGGCGGGGTCCGCCCGGCCGCCGGGTCCTGGGCCGCTGCCGGGGCGACGACCAGCGGTTCGTGGCCGCGCCGCACCAGGTGCCGGGCGGTTTCCAGGGTGCAGTGTGCGACGCCGTTGACGTCGGGCGGGAAGGATTCGGTGACGATGGCGACACGCATACCCGTGTTGTCGGCGGGCCGGGCGTGGACCGGGCCACGGGGATCTTTCCTACGGGGGAACGTCCCATGAGCGTTCCGTCGTCGGGCCCCTCGAGGGCCTCGGTGTCAGGCCGACGCCCCCGGTGTGCGCAGGACCCGCGCTGCTGTGGCGTGCCCGGCCGCGCACGCCGCACGGATGCCGGCGCCTGTCAGGCGGGCGGTGAGGTAGCCCGCGGCGAACGCGTCACCGGCGCCGGTGAGGTCACGGACGCCGTCGACCGGCGGCACGGCGATCCGCAAGGGCGGGTGGCCAGGGGCAAACACTGTGGTCGGGCGGGCACCGTCCTTGACGATCACGGTGGTGCGGGGCAGCCTGCCCGCCAGGGCACGCAGGTCGGCGCCGTCCGAGCCCGCCCCGCCGCCCCCGCGCGCCAGCGCCTCCGCTTCGGCGCGGTTGGCGAAGAGGACATGCGGCGCCAGAGTGCCGAGCAGTCGCAGGAACCGCCGCTCCCCGTAGGCGCGCAGCATCCCGGTCGACGACGCGTCGACGGAGACCGTCCCGCCGCGCGCGGCCGTACGGCGCAGCGCGTCGGCCGCCGCCGTCCCGGCCGGCTCACCGGTGAACGCGTACGCCGGTACGTGCAGGTGCGCGAGGCCGTCGGTCCACTCCGGGGCGACCGGCTCCAGGAGCGTGGCCGCGCCCCGGTACGGCAGCATCGTGCGTTCGCCGGCCGGGTCGATCAGTACCACGACGCTGCCGGTCCGCCCGGCGCGCTGGACGCGGACGTCGACGCCGTGCGCCGCCAGTTCCGCCACGAGCCGGTCGCCCTCGGGGTCGGCGCCCACGCAGCCGATGAACCGGGTGGGGTGCCGCTCCCCTGCGAACGCGGCCACGTTGGCCGCGCTGCCGCCGCGCACGCGGTACATGGTCACCTCGGTGTCCGAGGCCGCCCGCAACGGCTCACGCAGCCACACCACATGGTCTTCCAGCAGATCCCCGAGGACTCCGAGCACGGCCCCGCCCCCTCCGTTGCTCAGCCGGCGGCGGCCCGCGCGATCGCGGCACCGACGGTGACGTTGTTGCGGTAGACCTCGGCGTTGACGTCCAGGCTGCGGCCGCCGGTCGCGCGGCGGATGCGGTCCAGCAGGAACGGCGTCGTGGCGGCCCCTGAGACGCCCTCTCGCGCTGCCGCGTCCCACGCCTCGGATAGCACCCGCTCGTGCAGCTGCGGATCGAGCTGGCGGTCACGTGGTACCGGATTGGCGACGAGCAGCGCGGAGCGGAGGCCGAGCGCGTCCCGGGCCCGGATCATCGCGGCGATCTCCTCGGGCGACTCCGCCGAGGTGTCGATCCCGTGGCCCGAGTCGGCGACGTAGAAGCCGGGGAAGCGGCGCGTGCGGTAGCCGACGACCGGGATGCTCAGCGTCTCCAGGCGCTCCAGGGTCGCCCCGATGTCCAGCACCGACTTCACCCCCGCGCTGACCACCGTCACCGGGGTCCGGGCGAGAGTCACCAGGTCCGCCGACTCGTCGAAGCTGGTGCGCGCCCCGTGGTGCACCCCGCCGAGGCCCCCGGTCGCGAAGACCTGGACGCCCGCGAGGTGGGCGAGGTGAGAGGTGGCGGCCACCGTCGTCCCGGCGTCCCGGCCGGTGGCGATCGCGCCCGGCAGGTCGCGGACGCTCGCCTTGGCCACGCCGTCCGCGGTGCACAGCCGCTCGATGTCGGCGTCGGAGAGGCCCACGGTGGGGACGCCCGCCACCACGCCGGTCGTGGCCGGCACCACGTCGGCGGCGCGCAGGATCTCCTCGGCCTCGCGGGCGATGGCGAGGTTGCGCGGCCGGGGAAGCCCGTGGGTGAAGATCGTCGACTCCAGCGCGACCACGGGGCGCCCGGCGCCGAGCGCCCGGTGCACCTCGTCGGACACCGCGGGAAGGTGCGCTGCCTGCCGGGTCATCTCCTGCTGCCTCCTGGGACGCGACGACGCGGGGCCTCGTGCGGCCGCGGGCGAACCGCGCTCGGCACGAAGGCGGTGCGGTGGTTCCGTACTGCTGTTCTCTGCCCGTATCGGCTGCGCCCTATCCCGTAGGAGCGTCCACGGCCGCGCACTCGATACGGCGGTCGGCAGCGTCCGGTGGGGGTCGGCAGCACGTCGTACGGAGGACGACGACGCGCCATATGAAGGAGGGCGGCACACGGGCCCCGAGGGCGGCCCCCCGTTCTTCGTAGAGCGGTGTCCTAGTCCCCCGTAGGGCGGCGCTCCGCCCCCGTAGCGCGGCGCGCCCGTCAGACCTCCGCCGCGTCCGGGCCGATCCGGCCCCGTACGGCGGTCTGGACCTCGGTCTCCTCGGCGGGGTCGGCGGCGAGCCGGCGGAGCTGTTCGACGACGCGGGCGTCGCCGGTCGCGGCCGTACGGGCGGCGAGCTCGCGGGTGGTCTCCTCGCAGTCCCACAGGCACTCGACGGCGAAGCCCGCGGCGAAGCCGGGGTCGGTGGCCGCCAGCGCGGCGGCGGCCCGGCCGCGCAGGTGGGAGGAGGAGGTCTCGCGGTAGATGTGGCGCAGTACGGGCGCGGCGCACTCGACGCCGAGCCGTCCGGCGCCGTCGGCCAGCTCCCACAGGCCAGCCGCGTCCGGGCCCTCGGCCTGCACGGTCCTGCGGAGCACGGCGAGCACCGTGTCGGCGTCCCGGCTGCCGCCTCGGCGGGCCAGCAGCGCGGCGGCCACGGCGCCCAGCCGGTCCGGGCGGCGGGCCCACACACGGGCGCGTTCGACGGCCGCCACGGAGCGCATACGGCAGAACGCGCCGGTCGCTGCCTCGACGAGCTCCGGGCAGGCGAGCGGGTCGGAGGCGGCGTCCTCGATCAGGTCGAGCGCTTCGGGGTCGCCCCGCTCGGCAAGGTGACGCAGGGCAGCCGCGCGGGCGGCGTCCGGACCGCTGCGGGCGGCCGCCAGCAGCTGGGGGCGGTCCTCGGGGCCGGCCACCGCGCCCAGGCAGCGCGCCGCCGCGCCGGTCCGCCACTCGGCGGGCCGCTCGGCACGGCCGTCCTCGGCCCACTGCAGGATCTCGCGGACGCTCCAGCCGGGGCGCGGGCCGCTCGGCGTGAGCTGGCGCTGCCAGCGGTCAAAAGAGCCCTGCTCGCCCGCGGCGCGGACCCGGGCTCCGTACCGGGCGTCCTCGGCCCACAGCCGCCAGGGCCGGGGCTCGAACGCGTCCCGTACGGCAGCGGCCAGCTCGGCCTCGCCCTCGGGGGTCTCCGGGAACCGGGCCAGGACGGCGGGCGCCAAGGAGAGCAGGCCCTCGTCGTCGTCGCGCAGGGCGAGCTCGTCCAGGGCCCAGCGCCAGTTGCCGCCGACCGCGGCGTAGCTGCGCAACAGGAGCAGCGCGGCGTCGCGCCCGTAGGAGGCGAGGTGGCCCAGGACGGAGAGCGCGAGGCCGGTGCGCTCCTCGCGGGTGTCCGTGCGGTCGTCGGGGTGGAAGAGGTGCCGTTCGATCTCTTCGAGGCCGCCGTCGAGCTGCATGTAGAGGCGTGCGTAGTACAGCGAGCGGTTCTCCAGCTGCCAGTCGCGCCGGGGGTCGCGCAGCACGCTGTCGTTGAGGGCGGCCAGGGCCTCGGCCCGGGGCGCCGCCAAGGCATGCAGGGTCCCGTCGCCGCGGCCTCGCTGGAGGAGGCCGAGCAGGGTGCCACTGGGCGCTATGTCTGGATCGAACATGAGGTCAGCATCCGGTGCGGGGGACTGGCTGGCAACGGGATTTCCGCTGACCGGCATTCTTGCCGGTGTCCGCGGGCCGTATGCGTCGTTCCCCAGGGTGGATCGGCGGAACGACTGCCGTACGGCGGCCGAAGCCTAGCCCGGAGCGACCGATTCCGCAGCGCCCGGGCGGGTTACCGACGCGCAGCCGGGGGCATATGCCATGCGCACCACCGTATCGGGTCATGCCAAATCCCTTACGCGCGGTCGCAGCCTGTGCAACAGTCGTTACCGGCCCTTCCATCAGACATGGCCGACGAGGCCACAGACATGGCCGCGCGCCGCCTGATATCGGAGTACGTCATGCCGTCCCATCTCTTCGCGGACCATCATCACGCGCAGCCGCCCGAGCGCGGCGCGGTCGACGCACTCATCTCGCAGGCACGCCGGCTCCGTGGCAGTCTGGACGCCGTGCGCCGCGAGGCCGCGGCCGAGGGTCACCCGGACGAGGACGCCCGGCTGCGCTGGCAGCGGGCGCTGTGCGACCTCGCGGTCCACCACCTCGACGACCTCGGTGGCCATCTGGACCAGCTCAGAGAGGGACTGCCGACGGGGCCCCTGGACGGCCTGGACGAGCCCCTGTCGCATCCCGCGGCCCCGCCCGGCCCCGACCCCGAGGCGCACGCCCGCGGCTCGCTCCTGACCCGCGTGGGCAGCGCCGAGTGGAATCTCCTCACCGACGAGGCGAGCTGGTCCGAAGAGCTGTTCGGGATCTTCGGCCGGGAGCCCGCCGACGGGCCGCTCACCCTGGACGAGCTGCCCTCCCTGATCTTCGCCGACGACCAGCCCCTCGTGACCGCGATGGTCACGGACTGCCTGGTGGACGGCAAGCCGATCGACGGCGAATTCCGCATCGTGCGCCCCGACACGAGCGTGCGCACGGTGCACATGGTGGGCGAGCCGGTGCTCGACGCCGACGGCAGCACGGCCTGCATGTGGGCCGTACTGCGGGACGTCAGCGAGCTGCGCCGCAGCCAGAGGGCGGTGCGCGAGACCCGTGACTCGCTGCAGCGCCAACGGCACATCGCGCAGACCGAACACCGGCTTGCGGTCGAGCTGCAGGAAGCCGTGCTGCCGCCGTGGCGCGGCTCCCTGCGGTTCCCGCACGGCGGCCCGGTCGCCCTGGACCTCGCCGCGCGTTACCTCCCTTCCGGCTCCAGCGCCCTCGTCGGCGGCGACTGGTACGACGCGCTGCAGCTGCCCGACGGGCGCACGCTGCTGAGCGCCGGCGACCTCACCGGGCACGGCGTGACCGCCACGTCGGGCATGGCGATGCTGCTCGGCGCGCTGCGCGGCATGGCCGTCTCGGGCCAGGAGCCGGGCCCCCTGATGGGCTACCTCAACCAACTCCTGGACACCTCCGCGCAGCCCGCCCTGGGCAGCGCGGTGTGCTGCCGCTTCGACCCGGCCACCCGCAGGCTGGACTGGGCGCAGGCCGGGCACCCCGCGCCGCTGCTGTTCCGGGACGGGCGGGGACGGGCGCTGCAGCCGCCGGAGGGCGTACTGCTGGGCGCGACCTCCGGGGCCGTGTACACGCAGCGCAGCGTGCAGTTGGAGCCCGGCGACCTGCTCGTGCTGTACACCGACGGGCTGGTGCCCCGGCGCCGTACGCCCGACGCGGACAGCACGCATGAAGGCGCTGAGCGGCTGCTCGCCCTCGCCCCCCGGTTCGCGGCGGCGCGGAGCGCGCAGGACAGCGTCCGTATCGTCGTCGAGGAGTTCGGCAACGCCGAACGGGAGGACGACGCGTGCGTGTTGATCGCCAGGATCGGTGACTGACGGCAGACCGGTGACTGACAGCTGAGCGATGGCTGACAGCTGACCGAACGGCTGACCGGCGCCTGACACGTGTCAGCACACCTTCAGCACAGTCGTCAGCGCGGCCGACGGCACACACGGCGCACACGGCACACACAGCCAAGGGAAACCGCCCCGAGGTCTTGGGGGCAGCGTCTCCCGCGGTGGTCCGGCGGCCGTTCAGACCTGCCCGTTGCGGTCCTTCGGCTTCTTCTGCTTCGGCAGGGCGAGCCTGATCTCCTCGCGCAGGTCCTGGACCTTGGCGCAGTCGGCGTACTGCCCGGTCAGGCGGTACATCTCGCGCAGCCGGTCCCAGGTGCGGTGCGAGGAGTTCTCCCCGATCGACATCAGTGCCAGCCGGGCGTACCGGTCCGCCTGTTCGGGATCATTGGCGATGAACAGGGCGGAAGCCATCGAGAGATAGTCGAAGATCTGCGAGCGCTGGTAACCCTCCCTGCGCAGCGCCAGCGCCTGCCGCGCGTGCCCCTGGGCGACCTTGGCGGCCTTGGGGTCGTGCTCGGCGAGCGTGCGATACGCCAGTGCCTCCATGCCGTGCAAATCCGCCTCGTCGAAGTTCTGCATCCAACTGGGCGGCGGCACGTCCCGCTTGTCCGAGACGAACAGCTCCTCGGCCTCGCCGAGGGTGCGCCGCATCGCCTGCCCATGGCCCTTCGACGCCTGCGCCCACGCCTCGATCGTGTGCAGCATCGCACGCGTGCGCGGCAGGGTCTCGTCGCCGGAGCCGGACTGGGCGAGCTTCATCAGGTCCAGGGCGTCGTCCGGGCGGCCCAGGTGGACCATCTGGCGCGCCGCCCGGGACAGCGCCTCTCCGGCCCGGGGGCGGTCGCCGCCTTCACGGGCCGCGTGCGCGGCGATGACGAAGTACTTCTGTGCGGTGGGCTCCAGGCCCACGTCGTGGGACATCCAGCCGGCCAGGACGGCCAAGTTGGCCGCCACGCCCCACAGCCGCCGCTGGAGGTGCTCGGGGTGGCGGTAGGCGAGCATCCCGCCCACCTCGTTGAGCTGGCCCACCACGGCCTTGCGCTGCAGCCCGCCGCCGCGGGACGCGTCCCAGGCGCGGAAGACCTCCACCGAGCGTTCCAGTGCGTCGATCTCCTGGGAGCCCACGGGGGCCGCTTCATAGCGGTCCAGGCCGGCCTGGTCGAGGGTATGCGAGCCGAGGGGGTTGTCGATACGGGGTGCGTCGGCTGCCAGGGCCGGGTCGGCGTGCAGCCAGTCGTACATGGCGCTGCTGAGCGCGGATCCGGCGGCGAGCGCCGCGCCCGCGCCCACCAAGCCGCGTCGGTTGAGCATGAGGTCCATTCCCGTGAATTCCGTGAGGACCGCAGCCGTACGGTCGGGCGGCCACGGCAGGCCGTCGGCGCCCTGCCGCTTCCCCGCGCGCCCTGAGCGTGCGAAGCCGAGGTCCTCGGTGGTTACGACACGGCCGAGGCGCTCGGTGAACAGGGATGCCAGGACCTTCGGCACCGGATCACGCGGGGTCTCCCCCATGTCGATCCAGCGCCGGACTCGGGACGTGTCGGTCGCCAGCTGCGGGTGGCCCATGGCCGCCGCCTGCCGGTTGACCAACCTCGCCAGCTCGCCCTTCGACCAGCCGGCGAGCTGGAAAAGGTCCGCGAGACGGGTGTTCGGCTCCCTGTTCACGTCAAGCCCCCAGGTTCCTCGACTGAGTTGACAGTAACCGGCCGTCATGTGCCGGGCGAGCATTCGCCAGGGTTCGCCAGGGTGCGCCAGATGGTCTGCCACCCGTAGTCGAGTGTTCTGTAGAGACGCAGCCCCCGGCCCGGTGGCGGAAACGCATTCCCCAGGGTGTCGCAACCCTCACCGGGCCGGTGGCGCAACGCCACTCGTCGGCGCACGAAGGGACCTCATCCACCCATGTACGCAGCATCGTCCGCCGCGACCGCCCCGCCCCGGCCGTACCGCCCGCAGCCCACGGGCAGCGGTCCGTACCTCGATCCCGCTCACTCCTCGGGAATGGCCGCCGGGCCTCCGGGCGGCCGCCTCCGGCGCCCCCAGGGAGCAGCACCACAACCGCTCAGCGGGAGACTCGATTTGTCCGGCCCCCAGGGCGCGCAGTTGCGCGCGGCGGTCGCCTCGGTGCAGCGCATCTGTCCGGAGTTCAATCCCGTCCAGGTGCTGCGGCGGGGCGGGAAGTCCGTCCTTCTCGTCGGCACGACCGGGCGCACGACCGCGGTGGCGAAGTGTTTACTGGACCACTCGCCGGCGTGGGTCGAGCGGTTCCGGCACGAAATAGCTGCGTATCGCGCCTTCGTACGCCACCGTCCACCGGTGCGCGTGCCGAGGTTGGTCGCCGCGGACCCTGACGCCTGCACACTGGTCGTCGAACGCATGCCCGGCCGGGTCGCCGCCGTGCAGCGGCATCCCACGGACGGGCCGCCGCGTGCGGACGTCCGGGCCGCCCTCGGGGCGATCTGCCGGATCAACCTCTGGCGCCCGCCGGCCGGGATGTTCGACGCCCCCCTGGACTACGCGAACCGCATCGGCCGGTACCACGACCTCGGTCTGCTGACCGACCGGGACCTGGGCGACCTGCAGAAGCTGATGCACGGCATCGCGCACTCCCCCGGCCAGTTCTGCCACGGCGACGCACTGCTGAACAACGTCCTGCTCTCGCCCGCCGGCCCGGTCCTGCTGGACTGGGAGCACGCCGGCTGGTACTTGCCGGGCTACGACCTGGCGACCCTGTGGTCGGTGCTCGGGGACGCACCGGTCGCACGCCGCCAGATCAGCCAGCTCGCGCAGGCCGCGGGCCCCGCCGCCCGGGACTCCTTCCTGGTCAACCTGATGCTGGTACTGACCCGGGAGATCCGGCGCTACGAGACCGCGGTACAGCGGACCATGCGGGAGGAAGTACCGCCCGGTTCCACCGGTCAGGGACAGCCGGGGGCGCCCGCGGCGGGCGAGGAACAGCGCCTGCTGCTGCGGCGGCTGCACGACGACGCCCAGATGGCGCGGCGTGCGGTACGGGCGGCGGTCGGTACCCGCTGATCCGCCGACGGGGGAAAGACGGGGGAAACGGAGCGGCGCGCCTGTGCTGGGGCGCGCCGCTCTCGTATGCGCGCTTCGAGGCCGAGGCGCACCGCTCCCGTAGCGGCGCACCGCTCCCGTATGTGCCGCGCCGCTCTCCGGGGCGCGCTCTGCCGCGCCAGGGTGGCGTACGGTGGCGCGCTCCGGGGCATCACCCTCACGCACCCTGTGGCGGTGCGGATTCCGAGCGGTGCACGGCCCGGCGTTCCCTCCGGCATTGGTCCATTCCACTGACGCGTCCCAGGCCCGGCGCCCGGTGCGCGAAAACTTCTCAGGCCCCGCGCCGACCTGCGAAATCGGCCGGTCGCGGGGTGATTGACGGATCGTCGGTGAACCGATACCTCTTGACAGGTTCCCGCACGCCCAACGGCGCACCATCCGCCACACCGCCCGGTACGGGCCGGCCCGAGGAGGCTGCATTGCGAGGATCCGCCCCTGTCGGCGTCGCCAGACGCGACGCCCCCCGAACCCCCCGCAGCACGACGAGGAGGGCCGGTACCGCCGTCGCGGTGGCCGCCCTCCTTCTGCCACTGGTCTCGGCCGCGCCCACCGCCACCGCGGGCTCGGACGCCGGTTCGCTGCAGCGAGCCTTCGCCGACGCGTCCGCCCGGTACGGCGTGCCGCAGAGCGTGCTGCTGGGCGTCGCCTATCTGGAGTCCCGCTGGGACGGGCACCAGGGCGCGCCCAGCGTGGCCGGCGGCTACGGCCCGATGCACCTCACCGACGCGCGGACCGCGCTCGCCCGGGAGGCGCCGCACCACAGCGAGGGCACCGAGGACGCCCGCGGCGACGACGCGCGCCCCCGCAAGACCCCCGAGGCGGCGCTGCCGAAGACCTCGGCGCTGCCGGCGCGGCTGCGGACCCTGCCGAAGGCCGCGGCGCTCACCGGCCTGTCCGCGCGTGAGCTGCGCGAGAGCGCCGCGGCGAACGTCAGCGGCGGCGCGGCCCTCCTCGCCGACCAGCAGCGCAGGCTCGGCCTGAAGGCGAGCGCCGACCCCGCCGACTGGTACGCCGCGGTGGCCCGCTACTCGGGCGCGAGCGAGGCGAAGAGCGCCACCGTCTTCGCCGACCAGGTGTACGACGTGCTGCGCGACGGCGCGTCCCGGACGACCGACGCCGGCCAGCGCGTCACCCTCGCCAAGTCCCCGGGCCTGACGCCGGACCGCGCCCAGACCCGTGTACTGGGCCTGCGCGAGGCGCCGTCCGGGAACACCGAGTGCCCGTCCGAGGTGGCGTGCGAGTCGGTGCCCGCGCCGTACCAGGAGCTCGGCGACGACGACTACGGCAACCACGACCTGGCGGACCGCCCAGAGGATCAGTCCGTCGACTACATCGTCATCCACGACACGGAAGCGACGTGGGAGACGACCCTGAAGCTGGTGCAGGACCCGACGTATGTGTCCTGGCACTACAGCCTCCGGTCCGCCGACGGGCTGATCGCCCAGCACGTCCCGACCAAGGACGTCGGCTGGCACGCGGGCAACTGGTACGTCAACTCCCGCTCCATCGGCCTGGAGCACGAGGGTTTCCTGGCGGCGCCGGACGCCTGGTACACGGAGGCGATGTACCGCACCTCCGCGCGCCTGGTGCGGTACCTGGCGCGGAAGTACGACATCCCGCTGGACCGGCAGCACGTCCTCGGGCACGACAACGTGCCGGGGACCACCACCGCGTCGATCAAGGGCATGCACACCGACCCGGGGCCGTACTGGGACTGGGACCACTACTTCATCCTGCTGGGCAGGCCGCTGGTGCCGACCGCGGGGCCGCACGGCGGCCTGGTCACCATCCGCCCGGAGTACGAGGAGAACCAGCCCGCGTACACCGGCTGCGAGAAGGCGGGCCAGCCGTGCGCCGCGCACGGCTCGGGCGCGGTACGCCTGTACTCGGCGCCCAACGAGGACGCTCCGCTGATCAAGGACGAGGGGCTGCACCCGGGGGGCGGTGACTCCACCTCCGGGGTGAACGACACCGGCGCCCGCGCCAGCACCGGCCAGCAGTTCGCGGTCGCGGAGCGGAAGGGCGACTGGACGGCGATCTGGTACCTCGGCCAGAAGGCGTGGTTCCACAACCCCGGCGAGGAGCCGACGGCGGTGGACGCCAGGGGCTGGGTGGCGGTCCCGAAGGAGGGCAGGACCGAGATCCCGGTCTACGGGCGGGCCTACCCGGAGAAGGCCGCCTACCCGGCCGGCGTCCCGGTCCAGTCGGTCTCGCCGCTCCCGTACACCCTCAAGGCCGGCCAGCGTTACGCGGCCGGCGGCCGGACGCTCGGCGAGTACTTCTACGCACCGACGTTCGACACGAGCAAGCACGTGGTCGTGCGCGGCAAGGACGCGTACTACGAGATCCAGGTCGGCCACCGGGTCGGCTACGTCCGCGCGGCGGATGTCGACATCCGCAGGTCGGGCCGCTGAACGACGACATGGCGGCCGGCGGGGCCTTCCGGGCCCGCCGGCCGCCGTTCCGTTTCCGCTCCTCAGCGCCCGCCGGCCACCTTCCGGCTGCGCTGTTCCCGGCCCGGGCCGCCGTACGGGTAGTCGGCGGCGCCCGGGTCGCTCACCTTGTCCAGCCGGTCCCGTTCCTCGTCCGACAGCCGCAGGCCGGCCGCCGCGAGGTTGTCGTCCAATTGTTCAACGGTCCGTGCGCCGAGGATCACCGAGGTGACGGCCGGACGGTCGCGTACCCAGGCCAGCGCGACCTGCGCCATGGAGACGCCGCGCTCCTCGGCCACCGCGCGCACCTCGTCGACGACGGCCCAGGTGCGCGCGACGCCGCCGCGCCGGTCGTACGCCTCGACGCCGCGCTCCGGGTTCTCGCCGAGCCGGGTGGCGCCGGCGGGCCGGGCGTCGCGGCGGTACTTGCCGGTCAGCCAGCCGCCGCCGAGCGGGCTCCACGGGAGCAGCCCGAGCCCTTCGGAGGCGCAGGCCGGCGTGATCTCCCACTCGATCTCGCGGGAGAGCAGGCTGTACTGCGGCTGGAGGGTGACCGGGCGAGCCAGTCCCCGGAAGTCGGCGACGTCGACGGCCTTCTGGAGCTGCCAGCCGGTGAAGTTGGACAGCCCGATGTAATGGATCTTCCCCTGGCGTACCGCGTCGTCGAGGAAGCGGAGCGTCTCCTCGATGGGCGTGAGCGGGTCCCAGGCGTGCACCTGGTACAGGTCGACCGTCTCGACGCCGAGCCGGCGCAGCGAGGCGTCCAGCGCGCGGTGCAGGTGGCGGCGGGAGAGCCCGGCGCCGTTCGGGTCCTCGGCCATGGGGAAGCGGCCCTTGGTGGCGAGGACGACGCGGTCGGTGATGTCGGCGGGGCGGGCGGCGAGCCAGCGTCCGATGATCTCTTCGGACGCGCCCGCGGTGTAGACGTCGGCGGTGTCCACGAGGGTGCCGCCGGCTTCGACGAACCGGTCCAACTGGGCGTGCGCGCCCGCCTCGTCGGTCTCGTGGCCGAAGGTCATGGTGCCCAGGGCCAGCGCCGAGACGCTGCAGCCGCTCGGGCCCAGGGTGCGGTACTCCACGGTCAGTACTCCTTGGATGAGGAAGCGGTGGGGAGCGGGCGGGCCGTCACAGCGCGAGCCACACCGCGTGGTCCGGAGCCAGCGCGCCACCTTCGACCGTGCCGCTGGCCAGCAGCACGGAGGAGTGCGCGGGCAGTTCGTACGGCTCGGGCGAGAGGTTGACCACGCACACGAAGCCCGGCTCGCGGCGGAAGGCGAGCACGCCCTCCGGGGCCTCCAGCCAGGTCAGATCGCCCTCGCCGAGGGCCGGCAGGTCGCGGCGCAGCCGCAGCGCCCGGCGGTACAGCTCCAGCATCGAGGCCGGGTCGCCGGTCTGCGCCGCGACGCTGTGGTCCTTCCACAGCGCGGGCTGCGGCAGCCAGGGCTCACCGGTGGCACCGTCGGGGCTGAATCCGTACGGTGCCGCGTCGCCCGACCACGGGATCGGCACACGGCAGCCGTCACGACCGCGGTCGGTGTGGCCCGAGCGCTCCCAGCACGGGTCCTGCAGTACGTCCTCCGGCAGGTCCTCGACCTCCGGGAGGCCCAGCTCTTCGCCCTGGTAGACGTACGCGCCGCCGGGGAGGGAGAGCATCAGGAGGGCGGCCGCGCGGGCGCGTCGCGTACCGAGTTCAAAGTCGAGCGGGCCTTCGGGCCGGTAGACCTCGTTGGCGACCCACTTCTTCACCACCTTGCGGCCGAAGCGGCTGGGGTGGCGGGTGACGTCGTGGTTGGACAGCACCCAGGTGGCCGGCGCGCCGACGGAGCCGAGCGAGGCGAGCGAGGTGTCGATGACCTCGCGCAGGTCCTTCGCGTCCCAACTGGTCATCAGATAGTCGAAGTTGAAGGCCGTGTGCAGGCCGTCCTGCCGGACGTAGCGGGCCAGCCGCTCGGGGTTGGGCGCCCATGCCTCGGCGACGAACTTGCGGTCGCCGGGGAACTCGTCCGCCACCCGGCGCCAGGCACGGTAGATCTCGTGGACCTCGTCGCGGTCCCAGTGCGGGTGGTCGATGCTCGCGGCGGGCGCGTCCGGGTCCCGGCGCGGCGGCAGGTCGGGCAGCTCGGGGTGCTTGATCAGACCATGGGCCACATCGATGCGGAAGCCGTCGACGCCGCGGCTGAACCAGAACCGCAGGATGTCCTCGAACTCCGCCCGGACCTCCGGGTGTTCCCAGTTGAGGTCGGGCTGCTCGGGCGCGAACAGGTGCAGGTACCACTGCCCGTCGGGCAGCCGGGTCCAGGCCGGGCCGCCGAAGCAGGAGACCCAGTCGTTGGGCGGCTCGGCGCCGTCGGCACCCCGGCCCTCCCGGAAGACGTACCGTTCCCGCTCCGGGCTGCCGGGCCCGGCGGCCAGCGCGGCCTGGAACCACACGTGCTGGTCGGAGGTGTGGTTGGGCACGATGTCCGGGATGACGCGGATACCGTTCTCGTGCGCCTCCTCGATCAGCGCCTCGGCCTCGGCGACGGTGCCGAATATCGGGTCGATGTCCCGGAAGTCCGCCACGTCGTAACCGTGGTCGGCCTGCGGCGACTTGTACCACGGGTTGATCCAGATGGCGTCCACTCCGAGGGACTTGAGGTAAGGCAGCCGGGACCGGATACCGGCGATGTCACCGACGCCGTCGCCGTTCCCGTCGGCGAAGCTGCGGATGTAGACCTGGTAGATGACGGCGTCACGCCACCACGGTGCGGTGCTGGTCATAGAGCTACTGACTCCTCGTCAATGATGTGGAGAACGGGGTTACTTGGCCGCACCGGCGGTCAGGCCGGCGACGATCCGGCGCTGGAACAGCAGCACCATGATCACGAGGGGGACGGTGACGAGGACGCCGGCCGCCATCTGGCTGCCGAACGGCGTCTCGAACTGGCTCGCCCCGGAGAACTTGGAGATGGCCACCGGCGCGGTCTGCATCTCCGGCTTGTTCGTCATCGTCAGGGCGATGAGGAATTCGTTCCAGGCCGCGATGAAGGTGATGATCGCGGTGGTGAACATGCCGGGCGCGGCCAGCGGGATGATGATCCTGCGGAACGCCTGGCCGCGCGTACAGCCGTCGACCATGGCCGCCTGCTCCAGCTCCTGCGGCATCTGCCGGAAGAACGCGGTGAGGTTCCAGACCGCGAGCGGCAGGGTGAAGGACATGCTGGGCACGATCATCGCCTGGTAGGTGTTGATCCAGCCGAAGCCGACGAACATCTTCAGCAGCGGCACCACGATCGAGACCACGGGGAACATCGAGGTGGCGATGATCAGGGTGAGCACCAGCCGCTTGAGCCGGAACTCCAGCCGGGCCATCGCGTACGCGGTGAAGGTGGCCAGGATCAGCGCGAGGACGGTGGTGATGCCGGCGACGACGATGCTGTTGAGCAGCGCCCGGGTGAATGCCTGCGACGGGTCGAGGACCGCGAGGTAGTTCTCGAAGGAGAGGTGGGTCGGGAGCGGCGAGTTCTCGAAGATGTCCGAGGTACGCCGCAGGCTGGAGACCAGCATCCAGTAGAACGGTGCCAGGCAGTAGGCGACGACCGCGGCGACCCCCGCGTACAGCAGCCACTTGCGCCAGTTCAGTGAGAGGGTCATGCCGCCACCTCCGCGGGACGACGCACGGGCAGCCACCGGCGGCGGCGCTTGGGTGCCGCGTCGTCGTCGCCGACGACATTGGCGCCCAGCAGCCGGACGAAGGCCAGCGCGATGAGGAACACGTAGAGGAAGAGGATCACCGCGTAGGCGGCGGCCGGGCCGAACCGCACGTTCGCGGCCTGGTCCTGGGCGAGCATGGACAGCGTCTCCACCGACTCTTTCTGCGCGCCGATGAGGATGTACGGCAGGTCGAACATCCGCAGTGCGTCCAGCGTCCGGAAGAGCACGGCCACCATCAGGGCGGGCTTGACCAGCGGCAGGGTGATGCTCCAGAACTGGCGTACCGCGCCGGCCCCGTCGATTTTTGCCGCCTCGTAGACCTCCTTGTTGATCACTTGGAGGCCGGCGAGTACGAGCAGGCCGATGAAGGGCGCGGTCTTCCATACGTCGGCGATGATGACGGCGACCTTGGCGTGGAACCCCTCGGTGGTCCACAGGACCTGCTGCCCGATGAGGGCGTTGGCGATGCCGTTGCTGTTGAAGATCCAGCGCCACAGCAGACCGGTCACGGCGGTGGGGATGGCCCACGGGACCAGGATGGAGGCCCGTACGAGTGCGCGGCCCTGGAACGCGCGGTTCATGATCAGCGCCATGGCCACGCCGATCACCGTTTCCATGCCGACCGTGGTGACGGTCAGGAACGAGGTGTTCCAGAAGGCGTTCCAGAAGCGCTCGCCGGCCGCACCGAAGATGTCGGTGTAATTCTGCGCCCCCACGAACGGGTCGGTCTCATTGACGAAGCCGGTCTTCGGGTTGAGGCCCGGCGTGCCGAACAGCGAGTCCTTCAGTGCCACGATCGTCGGGTAGAGGACGACGATCGTCAGCACCAGCAGCGTCGGGGAGACCAGCAGGGCCGCGAGCCGGCCCGAGCCGGCGGTCGCCCTGGGCTTGCGGCGCCGGCGCGCGGCCGAGGCGGGCGGCACGGCGGAGGAGCCGCGCGCACTCCCTCGCGCAACGCCGTACACGCGGCCCGCGGTGTCGTCGTGCCGGCCCTCGGCGGATCCGGGCGGGTTGTGTGTCTTCACCATGACGGTTCTCCTTAATCCGCCGCCGGCTGCCGCTGAAGGTCCTTCTGGAGGTCCTTCAGTGCCTGGTCGGTGCTCTTGCTGCCGGTCATGGCGGCATAGGTCTCCCGCTGGATCGCCGCGGTGACATCGCCGTACTCGAAGACGCGGGGTCGCGGTACGGCGTGCAGGATCGACTGCTTGAGGATGGGGAGGTACGGATACTGCTCGACCAGTTTCGGGTCCTTGTAGAGCGCCTCGTAGGTCGGCGCGGCCGGCGCGGAGGCCAGCGTCAACCGCTGGTTCTCCGCACTGGTGAAGAACTTCATGAAGTCGATCGCAGTGGCCTTGTTCTTCGCCGAGGCCGACAGGGCCACGTTGTGGCCGCCGAGGCTGGAGGCTCCGGGGCCGCTCAGTCCCGGCAGCGGCGCGGCGGAGAACTTGCCCACGATCTTGCTGGAGCCGTCCTTCTTGCTCGCGAGCGGATACATGTACGGCCAGTTCCGTTCGAAGATCAGCTTCCCGGCCTGGAAGGCCCGGCGGCCGTCCTCCTCCTGGTAGGTGACGGCGTCCTTCGGGATCGTGCCGTCCTTGAGGGAGCCGACCAGGAAGTCCAGGCCCTTCTTCGCCTGCGGGCTGTCCACATGCGGCTTGCCCTTCGCGTCGGTGACGACACCGCCCGCGGAGTTCACGGCCTCGGCGAAGTTCACCGTCAGCCCCTCGTACTTCTGGAACTGCCCGGCGTAACAGGACATGCCCTTGGCCTCGGGCAGCTTCTTCACCTTGGCGCAGTCACTCTTCATCTGAACCCAGGTGGCCGGCGGCTTGTCGATGCCGGCCTTCTTGAGCAGATCGGTGCGGTAGTAGAGCATGCCGCCGTCCGAGGTCCACGGGAGCGCGTACAGACCGCCGCGGTACTTCCCCGTCTCCACGATCGGCTTCAGCATCTTCTGCAACGGAAACCCGTCAGCAGGCAGCCGGTCGATCCACCGATGAGCCGCGAACTCCGAGGTCCACACGGCGTCGAGGGACAGCACCGTATAGGCATCGGACTTCGTCTGCGCATTCTGGATCATCTGCTGGCGCTGCGCGTCGGGGTCCGTGGGCAACTGGATGAAGGTGACCTTCTCCTTCGGGTGGAGCTTGTTCCAGCGGTCGATCGTCGGCTGGACCACGCCGCTGGGATCCTTGCCCGCGGCATACGTGATGGGGCCTCGGCCTTCGAACGAGGCGGACTGCCCGGCGGGGGCCTCCGTGCCGCCGCCCGCGCCGCAGGCGGCGAGCGCCGCGAGCGCCACGGCAGCAGCGCCCGAGCTCTGCAGCGCCCTGGTGGTTCTGGTCTTCACTGTCTCTCCTGGTCGTACGGAACCGATGCGACTGCCGCTCACCCGACGGACAAACGCTCTCCGGTCCTGGCCGAGAAGAAGTACGCACCACCCGGCCGGATGCGCAGGGTGATCTGCTGCCCCTTGGCGGGCGGCGTGCGCGGGTTGACGCGGGCGACGACATCGGCGCCGGTCGCGGTGGCGTTCTCGCCCTGGAGGGTCCCGTACGCGTACGCCTCGGAGCCGAGCTCTTCCACCATGGTCACGGACATCCCCAGACCCGGCTCGCCGGGCGCGACACGCTCCAGCGCCTCGGGGCGGAAGCCGACCGTGACGGTGCCGCTCGCCTCGTCGGCCACCGCGGCGATGACGCTGCGGGGCAGCGGCAGATGCGTCCCGCCGAGCCGGACGCCGTCGCCCTCGATGCGGGCTTCGGTGAGATTCATGGTGGGCGAGCCGATGAAACCCGCGACGAAGACGTTGGCGGGCTCGTCGTAGAGGGCGCGCGGGGCCGCGCACTGCTGGAGGAGTCCGTCCTTGAGCACGGCGACCCGGTCGCCCATGGTCATGGCCTCGACCTGGTCGTGGGTGACGTACACGGTCGTCGTGCCGAGGCGGCGCTGCAGGGCCGCGATCTGCGTACGTGTCTGGGTGCGCAGCTTGGCGTCGAGGTTGGACAGCGGTTCGTCCATCAGGAAGACCTGCGGCTCGCGGACGATGGCGCGGCCCATGGCGACACGCTGGCGCTGGCCGCCGGAGAGCGCCTTGGGCTTGCGCTCCAGGTACGGCTCCAGATCGAGGATCTTCGCCGCCTCCTGTACGCGGCGGCGGATCTCGTCCTTCGGGGCGCCTGCGACCTTGAGGGCGAAGCCCATGTTGTCGCCGACGCTCATGTGCGGGTAGAGCGCGTAGTTCTGGAACACCATGGCGATATCCCGATCCTTGGGCGGCAGATGCGTCACGTCGCGGTCGCCGATGCGGATGACGCCGTCGTCGACGTCCTCCAGGCCGGCGAGCATCCGCAGGGACGTGGACTTGCCGCAGCCGGACGGGCCGACCAGGACCAGGAACTCGCCGTCGGCGATGTCCAGGTGGAGTGCGTCGACCGCCGGGCGGTCGTTGCCCGGGTAGCGCCGAGTGACCTTCTCAAAACTTACAGTAGTCATGCGGGATCTCATCCCTTCACCGGCGGGGACGGCCGGGAGCACGGGCGGGGAGATGGCGGCGATCTCGAAAAATCGAGCCGTGATTGCGCTGTCTCTGCCATCGCACTTAACGAATCCGCAGGTCAAAGCTCCGGAGGTTCACTCCGAGCGGCTTGCTTCAACCTCGCCGAGACAACGCTTTCAAGCAAGCTAGGAGCTCACCCAGCGGAAGTCAATGCGTTACGTCCCAGTAATCCACCGGCCAGCAAAGCTGCAGCGTGCAGCTTTTACAGCAGGAATGCGGAGGCCGGTCCATCAGGAGGACCGCGCACGACCCAGTAGCAGACGCTGTCACGGCAGCCGTGACAGCGCTGTCACGATCCTCCACGAGACCGTGCACGCTGTGCTAGCGTCCGCTCATGCCACCAGCTCAACGGCACCCCACGATGGCCGACGTCGCCGAACGGGCCGGGGTCTCCGCATCCACCGTCTCGCGCACCCTGCGCGGTATGTCGACCGTCTCGCCGGAAGTCCGCGTCCGGGTCGAACAAGCCGCCCGCGAACTGAACTTCGCGATCTCCCGGCAGGCGTCCAGCCTCGTGACCGGCAAGACCGGGGTCGTGGCGGTGCTCGCGCCCACGCTCAACTCGTGGTTCATCGGCTCGGCGCTGTCCAGCCTGGGGCCCGTACTGCGCGCCGCGGGCATGGAGTTGCTCGTCTACGTCACGCCCGACATGACCGAGCGCGCCGCCTTCTTCGAGCGGCTGCCCGCCCGGCGGAACGCCGACGCGCTGATGGTCTTCTCCTTCAACCTCACCGACGAGGAGACCGCCCGCCTGGACGACCTCCAGATGCCGGTCATCTACGTCAGCCAGCGCGCCGAGTGCCGGCCGAGCGTGTACGTCGACGACGTGGCCGGCGCGCTCAGCGGCACCCGCCATCTGCTCAACCTGGGCCACCGCCGTATCGGCTTCGTCCAGACGATCGGCGCCAGCGGGTTCACCTTCAGCTCCCACGAACGGCTGCTCGGTTACCAGCAGGCGCTCACCGAGGCGGGCATCCCCCTGGACGACGACCTGGTGGTCGCCACGCCGGTCGGCCACAAGCACCGCACCGCGGAGGCGATCGGCCGGCTGCTCAGCCTGCGCGAACCGCCCACCGCCATCTTCGCCGAACAGGACGAGGTCGCCGTCTCGGTGCTCTGGACACTGCGCAGGGCCCGTATCGACGTGCCCGAGCGGATCTCCGTACTGGGCTTCGACGACCATCAGATGGCCGAGTGGTCGGACCTGACCACGATCGCCCAGTCACCGGATGAGCTCGGACGCGCGGCGGGCGAGCTGGCCCGCGCCCTGATCAACGACCCGGAAGCGGACCGGGCTCGGCACATCGTCCTGCCGACCCGGCTGATCCCGCGTGCGACTACGGCACCGCCGCCGGCGGCCGCGCCGGACCCCGCCCGGACAGAGGAGAAACTCCGCTAGCGGTCCCGGCAGACACCCGCGTGGCTCAGCCCTGCTGGAACATCTCCGCCGGCAGGGGCTTCAGGAGCGCGTACAGGTCGTCGGTGATCGGGCGGTCCCAGCTCGCGATCGTGACCAGCACGCCGTCGCTGCGGTCGAACTGCACACAGGAGACGCGGCCCTCGGAGCACTTGATGCGCTTGACGATCAGCAGGTTGTCGTCGTGCATGACCGGGAGGTCCTCGGTCTCCACGACCGTGACCTCCTCGTCGTGCTCCAGCGCGTCCAGGAGCTGCGCCACCTCGAAGGGCACCTCGCCCTCGCCGAGCTCGCGCGCCGGGGAGCCCTCCGGGAGGTTACCGATGATCATCGCGGGGCCGCGGCCGCCGAAGAGGTCGTAGCGCAGGAAGACGCCCTGGCAGCTGCCGTCGGGGGCGGGCAGCAGACCGGCGCCGAGATTGCCCGGCCAGTCACCGGGATCCATGGCGAGCACATCGAAATCGGGCCCTGCGGGCGCGGCGCTACGGCGGCGGAGGAACGACATACAGCCATCGTACGTGGCCCGCCCGGTCACCTTCCTGCGGTACCGCGCCGCCGCCGGACCGCAATCCCCGGCCCACCGCCGTGGGGCCGGGGCAGGCACAGGCTCTTACCCCTCCGGCGCCGCGGGCGGCCGCAGGACGGCGGTCGCGCCCTCGCTCCCCAGGAGCCGCGCCAGGCCGTTACGGTCCGTGCCCATCTTGCGGTAGACGCCGGACAGCAGCCGGCTGACGTCCGGAGGCTGCGTGCCCAGCTCCACGGCGATGCGGTCCTTGGTCCAGCCCTGCACGACCCACTCGGCCACCGCCCGCTCCTGAGTGGTGAGCGTGTCCGTGCCTGCGCTGCGCAGCTGGAGGGGGCGCAGCCCGGCGGCGGACAGCTCGTCGCGAGCGCGCGCCACCAGCGACTCGGCGCCGCAGTGCAGGGCGCTGTCCAGGCCGCGGTACAGCCGGTCGGCGGCGTCCTGCGGCAGGCCGGCGCGGCGCCGTGCTCGACGAGCGCCAGGGCCAGCTCATAGGCGGACGGGGAGCGCTCGAAGTGGCGGACCGCCTCGGCGAACAGCTTCATGCCCTCCGCGCCGCCGGTCACCTCGGCCTTGCAGAACAGCGCCTGCCCGATGGCGGACTCGGTACCGAAGTCCCGGGCGCGCTGCAGCGCTTCGTCGGCGAGCGCGATCGCCCTGGGCCGGTCGGTGAGGGCGATGGCGCGGGCGAGGTGGAGCTGCCAGGGGCACCAGGCGGGGTTGCGCATGGCGCGCGGCTCCAGGCGCCTGCCGACGGCCGTGAGCTGCTGCTCCGCGTCGCGATGCAGGCCGCGGGCGAGCAGCAGCTCGCTGTGGACGGTCTGCGAGTCGGGGTAGACGACGGCGTTCGGGACGACCTCGCCGTAGCTGTACGTGTCGGCCAGCTCCTGGGCCTCGTCCACGCGGCCGCGCGCGAGCAGGATCTCGATGAGGATGCCGATGGCGAACCACTGGGCGGGCACCCGCTGGCCCACCCGGTGCGCGATCCGCAGGCCGCCGTGGACCAGGTCCTCCGCTTCGGCGAGCCGGCCGCGACGGTAACGGATGTAGCCGAGGAGGGTGTACCCGAAGGAGAGGTGGGCGCCGCGCCAGCCCTTGCGCTCGCACTCGGCGATGCCCTGGTGGAACAGCTCCTCGGCGCGGCCGGGCTGGTCGCAGTACATGAAGGTGAGCGCGACGATCACGGGGACCTCGAAGCCCCACTCCTCGTCGGTCCACGGCAGCCCGTCGCCCAGCGCCTGCTCGGCGTAGTACAGCGCCGTCTGCGCGCTCTCGCCGCGCACCATGGCGTCCCAGGCGCGCAGCCCGAGGATGTACCGCTCGGCCATGTCGCGCCCCGTGACGTGGTCGGCGAGCTTGGCGAGCAGCCGGGAGCGGGCGGGCGAGTCCTGCTCGTCGGCGCGGAACGCGTTGTACATGAACTGCTCGGCCTGCATGCGCAGCCGCGTGCGCGCGTTCGTGGCGCGCTGGACCTCGGCGGCGACGACCTGGGCGGCCTCCCCCAGGCGGTCGCTGTGGGCGAGCGCCTGCGCCAGCTTGTACGTGATCGTCTCCCGCAGGGTGGGCTCCAGCTCGTGCTCCTCCAAGGCCGCGCGGAGGTGGTTCACGGTGGTCGCGGGCTCGCTGAGCAGGGAGGAGCAGCCCAGCTCGAACAGGACCCGGGCGCGGTCCTGGAGCGAGGGCGGTTCGCGCAGCGCGCGGGCCAGGCAGCGGCGGGCGGCGTCCGGCGCCCCGGCCCGGAAGTACTCGGCCGCGGCCTCCCGCAGCCGCTGCACGACCCAGTCGTCGTGCTCGGGGTGCATCTCCAGCAGGTGGCGCGCCGCTGCCGTGGCGCCCTGGCCCGCGTCGACGACCGCGGCGGCCGCCTGGCCGTGCAGGGCGACCCGCAGCGCGCCGGGAATGGCCTGGTAGACGGCGCTGGCGACGAGGGGGTGGAAGAAGCGGAGGTTGCCGTTGTCGGACTTGCGGGCCGGGGCGAGGATGCGCGCGGTGCGCAGTTGCTCGAGGACGTCGGCGGCCTGGACGGCGCCGAGGCCCGCGACGTTGGCGGCGAGCGTCGGCGAGACCTCCGTACCGAGCACGGCGGCGGCCCAGGCGAAGCGGACGGCGGCGGTCCCGAGCCGCTCCAGACGCTCGACGAGGCCGCTGTCCTTGATGGCGGTGATCAGGTCGCGGAGCTGGGAGACGTTGGCCTGCTGGGGCTTGATGCCGCGCTCGCGGATCTTGGCGCTCAGCTCGACGACCTCGTAGGGATTGCCGCCCGTGACGGCCCAGCACTCGCGGCAGAACGCCTCGTCGGCGCCCTCTCCCACCATGTGGTTCACCACGCGCTGGACGGCGGTGGGGGTGAGCGGGGTCAGCTCGAAGGGGCGGGAGCCGCTGCGCTCGGCGATCCGGCGCAACGGACCGGCGCCGGCCGGCAGCTCATCGGGGCGGTACCCGACGACGATCAGTATGGGGAGCTCTTCGGCGCGGGCGGCGAACGCGGTGAGCCAGGCGAGGGATTCGGGGTCGGCCCAGTGCGCGTCGTCGAGGATGAGGACGACGGGCGAGAAGTGCACGGCGAAGCGGGTGACGACCCAGTCCAGGCCGTCCCGGACGCCCTGCGGGTCGGGCGAGGCGTCGCCGTCGGCGGCGACCAGCCCGACGGCGGGCGCAACGATGTCGTACCAGGAGCCGAGGATGCGGCGGTGCTCCTCGGGGGACTCGGCGGCGAACACCGGCTGCACGAGCTGGCGTACGACGTGGAAGGCCACCTCCTGCTCCTGCTCACCGCCGCGGGCGAGCAGCACCGTGCAGCCGCGCGCGATGGCGCGCCGGCGAGTCTCCGTGATCAGCGCGGTCTTGCCCATGCCCGGAGGCCCGGCAAAGGCGATCAGGCCGCCCGTACGCACGCCCTCGGCGCCGTCCCCGGAGCCGCACAGGTCGGTCAACATGCCGTCCAGCGCGCTCAGTTCCGTTTCGCGCTCGAGCATCGGCCTGCGCACCCGGCCCGACCGCCCGATCATCTCCGCCATGACCTTCCCCTCCTGCATACAGCGATGAGCCTAGCGCTGACGGGAGCTCCCGGAGCCGTCCTCAGCAACTTTTGACCATGGACCCCTGGAGCGCACCGCACGGCTCCGCGCCGTCCGCGGCGGCACACGGCGCGCGGCCCCCTGCTTGCGCGGGTGGCGCGAGCGGGCGTCGTGCACGAATTCATTGACCGATAAACCTGCTCCCTTCTTGACTCGTTATTGCAGGAGCCCCAGGCTCCCCTGGCTGCGCCACGGGGCGCAGCGCGAAGGAGGCGGACCATGAACGACCCGATCATCGCGGAGGCGGCCCCGCTGCTGCCCGTCCCCCGGCGCGCCGCGCCCCTGAGCGTCCCTTTCCCGGCCCGGCTCAACCCCGGGGTGGAGACGGCCCGCAGGCACACGCTCGGCTGGCTGCACGGGTACGGCATACTCAGCGGGGAGGCGGCGACCGCCGAGTACGACGCGCTGCGGCTGGACCGGCTCATGGCGTACTTCTACCCCGACGCCGACGCCGACGAGTTGGCCCTGGCCACGGATTTCAACGCCTGGTTCTTCCTCTTCGACGACCAGTTCGACGGCCCGCTGGGCCAGTGCCCGGAGGCGGTGGCGCACTTCGTGGACCGGGTGGTGCGCACGATGGACGACGCACCGGACCTGCTGCTGCCCGAAGAGCCCGACAGCCCCCTGGTGGCCGGTTACCGCGACATCTGGCAGCGGATCACCGAGGGCACGCCGCGCGTCTGGCAGCTTCGCTTCAAGGGGCACTGGGAGCGGTACCTCTCCGCGTACCACTGGGAAGCCCAGAACCGTACCCGAAAGGGGGTACTGCCGCTGGAGCAGTACCTCAAGGGGCGGCGCGACTCCATCGGGGTGCAGCCCTGCCTGGACTTCGCGGAGCGCTGCGGCGGTTATGTCCTGCCACGTGAGCTGCACGGCCGACCACCCCTGGCCGAGCTGCGCCGGCTCGCCGCCGAAGCGGTCATCTTCGTCAACGACATCGTGTCCGTGGACAAGGAGCTGGCGGCCGGCGACGTCAACAACAGCGTGATCATCCTGCACCGTTCGACCGGCTGCACGCTGGACCAGGCGGTGCGCCGGATCGCCCGTACGGCGAACGCGCGCGTGGAGCAGTTCCAGGAGCTCACCGGAGTCCTCCCCGCGACGCTCAGGGAGTTGGGCATGCCCGCCGACGTGCACGACCACGTGGCGCACTACGTCGCGAGCATGCGGCATCTGATCAGCGGCAATCTCGTGTGGTCGCGGGAGACCCCGCGCTACGACGACAGCGGCACCGCCGCGGTCCGCAGCCGCCCGTGGGCCGATCTCTTCGCGGCGGCGGACCCGGGAGTACCGGCCGCAGGCCAAAGAGCGCAGGCCGCAGGCCGAGGAGTACCGGTGCCCCGGCCGCCCGTCGAGTCCTGACCGCGCGCCACTGCCGGCGCGCATAAACGATTGGGCCACCCCCTGTGTCCGACGAGTACAACTACTGGAAGGCGGGGCTGGGTTCGGTGCCGGGTGAGGTGTGGGAGGCGTCGCCGGGGCCGCGGGTGCTGATTCTCGCCGACAACGCCCTCACCGAGCTCCCCGACCGCATCGGCGAGCTCACCACGCTGCACACCCTCGACCTCGGGCACAACGCGCTCACCCGGCTGCCCGCCTCGCTCGGGCGGCTGACCGGCCTGTCCCGCTGCCTGTACCTCCACGACAACCGGCTCACTGAACTGCCCGACGCGCTCGGCGGGCTCGCCCGTCTCGGCTACCTCAACGTCGGCGACAACCCGCTGCGCCGCCTCCCGGACGCGCTGGGCGGGCTGGCGGGCCTGCACGAGCTGCGGGCCCAGCGCTGCGCGCTGACCGCCCTGCCGCCCGCGCTCGGCCGGCTCGCCCGGCTGCGGGAGCTGTGGCTGCGCGGCAACAAGCTCACCGCACTGCCCGGCACCTTCGCCGGCCTCCGGGAGCTGCGCGAACTGGAACTGCGCGAGAACGCGCTGTGCGACGTCCCTGCGGCGCTGCGCGGGCTGCCGCTGCTGCGCCGGCTGGACCTGCGCGGCAACCGGCTACGCACGCTCCCCCACTGGCTGTCGGAATGGCCGGCACTGGAGAAGCTGGACCTGCGCTGGAACGCCGTCGAGGACGACGCGCCACCGCTGCGCGCGCTGCGGGCACGCGGGTGCGTGGTCCTCACCTGACCGCCGGCCGGGCACCGCATCGAGGCGTGCCCCGCCGCCGGGCCGACGCCCTCAGGTCAGATCGAACTCGCCGTCGCGGGCGCGGCGTACAAAGCCGCGCCACTCGCCGGGGCCGAAAACAACGGCCGGGCCGTTGGGGCTGCGCCGGTCCCGCATGGCGATGAAGCCGTCGACGAAGGCGATCTGGACGTCGCCCATGCCCTGTCCGCTGGGCTGCCACTGGGCGTGCGTGAGATCCAGTTCGGGCTGCTTCTCGCCGGTGATCCGCTGCTCGGCGGTGGTGCTTTCGGCCACGTTTCCCGCTCCTCACCCGGTCGGCTCCGTCGGTCCGTGCCAGCCTAGCCACCGCACCGGGCGACCGACAGGCCGCAACGGCGCCCCGTACCGCGGCCCGGGCGGGACCGGTCAGCTCGCGGGCGGCTCGGCGCCGACCAGCCACATCGAGAAGAACTGCGAGCCACCGCCGTAGGCGTGCCCCAACGCCCGGCGCGCTCCCGTCACTTGATGTTCGCCCGCCTGTCCACGCACCTGGAGTGCCGCCTCCGCGAAGCGGAGCATCCCCGAGGCGCCGATCGGGTTGGTGGAGAGCACGCCGCCCGAAGGATTCACCGGGAGGTCACCGTCCAGTTCCGTCACGCCGGACTCGGTGAGCTTCCAGCCCCCGCCCTCCTCCGCGAAGCCCAGGTTCTCCAGCCACATCGGCTCGTACCAGCTGAACGGCACATACATCTCGACCACGTCGATCTCCCGGCGCGGGTCGGTGACGCCGGCCTGCCGGTAGACGTCGGCGGCGCAGTCGCGGCCCGCGCGCGGCGAGACGGCGTCCTTGCCCGCGAAGAGCGTCGGTTCGCTGCGCATCGCGCCGCCGTGCACCCAGGCCGGCGGATGCGGCGCGCGCTCGGCACCGGCGCGCCCGGTGAGGACCATCGCGCACGCGCCGTCCGAAGAGGGGCAGGTCTCGGAGTACCGGACGGGGTCCCACAGCATCGGGGACGCCTGCACCTTCTCCAGGGTGAGGTCGTGCTCGTGGAGATGCGCGTACGGGTTCTTGAGCGCGTTGCGGCGGTCCTTGTAGGCGACGAGGGAGCCGACCGTGTCGGGCGCGCCGGTGCGCCGGATGTACGCGCGGACGTGCGGGGCGAAGAAGCCGCCGGCGCCTGCGAGCAGCGGCTGCTGGAAGGGGACGGGCAGGGACAGACCCCACATCGCGTTCGACTCGGACTGCTTCTCGAAGGCGAGGGTGAGGACGGTGCCGTGTACTCGTGCGGCGACGAGGTTGGCTGCTACAAGGGCGGTGGACCCGCCTACGGAGCCGGCGGTGTGCACCCGGAGCATGGGTTTGCCGACGGCGCCGAGCGCGTCGGCGAGGTACAGCTCCGGCATCATCACGCCCTCGAAGAAGTCCGGGGCCTTGCCGATGACGACGGCGTCGATGTCGGCCCAGGTCAGCTCGGCGTCCGCCAGGGCGCGCAGGGCGGCCTCGCGGACGAGCCCGGCGATCGAGACGTCCTTGCGCGCTGCGACGTGCCGGGTCTGGCCGATGCCGACGACGGCCACGGGCTCCTTGCTCATGACGGCCTCACTCCCCTTCCAGGACGGCTACCAGGTTCTGCTGCAGGCACGGGCCGGAGGTGGCGTGCGCGAGGGCGCGCCGGGACGCGCCGCGCTGGATACGGGCGGCCGCTTCGCCGAGCCGGATGAGGCCGGCGGCCATCATCGGGTTGGCGGCGAGCGCGCCGCCCGAGGGGTTGATCGTCACCTCGTCGCCGAGCCGCAGGGCGCGGCGGAGCACGATCTCCTGGGAGGTGAAGGGCGCGTGCAGTTCGGCGGTGTCCACGGGGCGTTCGAACGCCCCGGCGCGTTCGGCGGCGAGCCGGGTGGAGGGGGAGTCGGTGAGGTCGCGGACGCCGAGGGCGTGCGCTTCGATGCGGTGGTCGATGCCGCGTATCCAGGCGGGGCGGTCGCACAGCCTTCGGGCGGAGTCCCCGGCGGCGAGGAGTACGGCGGCGGCGCCGTCCCCGATGGGCGGGCAGTCGCCGCGCCTCAGGGGCGCCACGACGTGCTCGCCCATGGGGTGCTCGCCGCGCAACTGGGCGTGGGGGTTGGCGGCGGCGTCGGTACGGCTGCGGGCGGCGACCCCCGCCAGCGCGCGCTCATCGGTGACGCCCGCGTCGAGCAGGGCCTGCGCCTGGAGGGCGGCGAGCGCCACGGAGTCGGGCCAGAGCGGCGCCATGTAGTACGGGTCGAGCTGGCGGGTGAGGACCTCACGGAGGTCGCCGGGCGAGGACTTGCCGTAGGAGTACACGAGCGCGGTGTCGGCCTCGCCGGTCAGGAGCTTCACCCACGCCTCGTACAGCGCCCAGGCGCCGTCCATCTCCACGTGCGACTCGGCGACCGGCGGCCAGGCTCCCACGCCGTCCAGCGCCATCGTGAAGGAGAAGGCGCGCCCGGCGAGGTAGTCGCTGGAGCCGGAGCAGACGAAGTCGATCTCGCCGGCCTTCAGGGCGGCTCGGCCGAGCACGTCGTTCAGCACCGGCATCAGCATCTCCACCTCGGAGACGGCGGCGCTGTCGGGCACGTGGTCGGACTGTCCGAAGGCGACGATCGCCACCTCTCGCATCAGACCAGCTCCTTGTACGTGTCGTAGTCGGCGTCCGGCTCTCCGGCGGGGCGGTAGTGGTCGGGCCAGCGCTGCCCTTCCTTCCACACGGGCTCGACCCGCATCCCCATCCGGACCTGGTCGTACGGGATGCCGGCGAGGCGGCCGTGGAGGGCGAGCCCTGCGCCGTCGAGGGCGATGTGGGCGTAGACGTAGGGCACTTCGATGTCCAGCCCCTTGGCCTTGATGTTGACGACGCAGTAGGTGGTGACCGTGCCCTTCGGGCCCACCTCGACGCGCTCCCCGGTGGGCACACCGCACGTGGGGCAGGCGCCGCGCGGTGGCACATACACCTTGCGGCACTCGGGGCAGCGCTCGCCCACGATGCGCCGCTCGGCGAGCGCCCGTAGGTGCGCGGTCTGCGCGCGGCCGGGACTGTACGTGTAGTCGAGGCGGGCGGGGAGGGTGACGAGGGAGACGGCGTCGGCGAAGTCGCCGCTGTGCTCTTCCGGCGCGTCCCCGGGGGCGCCGTCGTACGGCTCGAAGCAGGCGATGTCGGTGATGGCCCCGGTACGTTCCGCCGCCCACCGGACGCGGACCCGCATTCCGGTGCTGACGGCCGCCGCCGAGGGCGCGTCCAGTACGTGCAGCAGGGAGCTGCCGGCGCCGTCCAGCCGGACGAGCACCCAGGCGAAGGGCCGGCCGAGAGGGTGCTTGCCGGTGGGGCGCGGGTTCCAGGCCCAGGTGGTGACCGTGCCGGTCTCCGCCACCTGGACCAGCTCGCGCAGCTCCTCAGCGGTGGCCGGGTCGTACTCGACGGGCGGCACCAACACCGTGCCGTCGGTGGTGCGCACTCCGAGGACGGTGCGTTCGCGGAGCCCGGTGAGGAAGGCGCTCTGTACGGGGCCGAGGGAGCGGGTGAAGGGGAATTCGACGACGAGCGGGGCGGAGAGGGTTCCGGTGGTCACGGGCTGCTCCTCATCAGGTGCGCCGGTGGGCGATCAGGCGCGCCGGTAGACGGGCGGGCGCTTCTCGGCGAAGGCTTTCGCGCCTTCCTTGGCGTCGTCGGTGCCGAATACGGGCCAGCCGTGGGCGAGTTCGTGGGCGAGCCCGTCGGTCTCGGTCAGCTCCGCGCTCTCGTACACCGATGCCTTGACCGCCTCTATGGCGAGCGGCCCGCAGGCGTTGATCTGCTCGGCGATCTCCAGGGCCCTGGCGCGGGCGCCGCCGTCGGGCACGACGTGGCCGATCAGCCCGATGCGCTCGGCTTCGTGCGCGCTGTACGGGCGCCCGGTGAGCAGCATCTCCAGGGCGTGGGTGCGCGGGATCTGGCGCTGCAGCCGGACGGTCGAACCGCCCAGGGGGAAGAGTCCGCGCCGCACTTCGAAGAGGCCGAAGGTGGCGCTCTCGCCCGCGACCCGGATGTCGGTGCCCTGCAGGATCTCGGTGCCGCCCGCGACGCAGGGGCCCTCGACGGCGGCGATGACGGGCTTGCGCGGCCGGTGGTGCCGCAGCAGCGCCTTCCAGTGCAGGTCGGGATCGGCCTTCATCCGATCGCGGTGCGTGTCGTCGGCCATGCCGTCGCCGGCCAGCGCTTTGAGGTCCATGCCGGCGCAGAAGACGCCGCCCGCGCCGGTGAGGACGACGGACCGGATGCCGTCGTCGTCATCGGCGGCCAGCCAGCCGTCGTAGAGGCCCACGAGCATGGCGGGCGAGAACGCGTTCTTCGCCTCGGGCCGGTTGAGCGTGAGTATCAGCGTTGCCCCTACGCGCTCGGTGAGCACGTGTTCGGTGCCGCCCATGGGCGTCCTCCCGTCTCCGGAACGAGAACAGGTTGCAGGAGCGCCATCGCGACTTCAAGGGTTTTCTGACACTCAGTCAGTTTTCTTGGCCGCGGCTCTTCCCCCTTCCTCCCCCGGACGCTCTAATGAGCGCCGGACCAGCGGCCGCGCGATCAGGAGGAGACGTGGAGTACAACCTTGCCGACCTCTTCGAGTCGATCGTCGACGCGGTGCCGGACCGCGAGGCGCTGGTGTACGCCGATCACCCGGGCACCGGTGCCGAACGCCGCCTCACCTACGCGCAGTTCGACCGGGTGGCCAACCGCCTCGCCCACCACCTCGCGGACTCCGGCGTACGCCCCGGCGACCACGTCGGCCTGCACCTCTACAACGGCGTCGAGTACCTCCAGACCCTGTACGCCTGCCTGAAGATCCGCGCCGTCCCCGTCAACGTCAACTACCGCTACGTGGAGGAGGAGCTGGTCTACCTCTACCGGGACGCGGACCTGGTGGCGCTGGTCTTCGATGCGGAGTTCACCGGGCGGGTGGCCGCGGCCGCACCCGAAGCGCCGCGTCTGCGGCACCTCGTACGGGCCGGCACGCCGCCCCCGGGGGCCCGCGAGCCGGCCCTCTCCGTGGTGCCGTTCACGGACGCGGAGGCCGCCGGCTCACCCGGCCGCGGATTCGGCCCGCGCAGCGCCGACGACCGCGTCATCATCTACACCGGCGGCACCACCGGCATGCCCAAGGGCGTGGTCTGGCGCCATGAAGACCTGTTCTTCTCCGGGACCGGCGGCGGCGCCCCCACCGGCGAGCCGGTCTCCCGCCCCGAAGAGCTGGCCGAACGGGCCGCCGCGAGCGGCGAGGGCCTGGTCTTCTTCCCCACTCCCCCGCTCATGCACGGCACATCGACGCTCACCGCGCTCATCGGCTTCCACTTCGGTCAGAAAGTGGTCCTGCACCGAAAGTACGTGCCCGAAGAAGTACTCCGGACGATCGAACGCGAACGGGTCACCAGCGTCTCCCTCGTAGGCGACGCGATGCTGCGCCCCCTGACGGACGCCCTCGCGGGCCCCCTCAAGGGCACCGACTGCTCTTCGTTGTTCGCCGTCTCCAGCTCCGGCGCGATCCTCTCCGACACCGTACGCGCGCAGTTCACCGCCCTGGTCCCGCACGCGATGCTGCTGAACAACTTCGGCTCCTCGGAGTCCGGCTTCAACGGCACCGCGACCGACGACGCGGGCCCGGACACCGGCTTCCGGCTGCACGTGAACGGCCGTACAGCGGTGGTCGACCCGGTGACGCACGCCCCGGTGCCGCACGGCGAGCCCGGCCGCCTGGCGCAGCGCGGCCACGTACCGCTGGGCTACTACAACGACCCGGCGAAGACCGCCGAGACGTTCTTCGAGGCGGACGGCGAACGGTGGGTGCTGCTGGGCGACATGGCGACGGTCGACGAGAAGGGTGTCGTCACGGTCCTGGGGCGCGGCTCGCAGTGCATCAACTCCGGTGGCGAGAAGGTGTACCCGGAGGAGGTCGAGCAGGCGCTCAAGGCCCACCCGGACGTGTACGACGCGCTGGTCGCGGGCGTGCCGGACGACCGCTGGGGCAGCCGGGTGGCGGCCGTGGTGGAGCTGCGGCCGGGCGCGGGCCCGGTGGACCTGGCCGCCGTCCAGGCCCACTGCCGCACCCGGCTGGCCAGCTACAAGATCCCCCGCACGGTTGTGGTCACCGACCGCATCCAGCGCTCCCCCGGCGGCAAGGCGGACTACCGCTGGGCGAAGCGGGTGGCGGCGGGGGGCTGACTCTCGAGGGGCGCGGTGGCCACCGGGCGCAGCCCGAAGGTCACCAGCCCGGCGGCCACCGCCAGGAAACCCGCGAGCACCGCGAATCCGGTGAGCTGCGTGCCCGTCACATCGGTCAGCCAGCCGACCAGGTACGGCCCGGCGAAGCCGCCCAGGTTGCCGAGGGCGTTGACCAGCCCCATGGCCACCGCGACCACCTCGAACCGCAGCAGCTCGCCGGGGATGGCCCAGAACGGCCCGTACGGCGCGTACACCGCCACGGCCGTGACGCACAGCAGCACCATCTGCGGGAACCCGCCGTCCACCACCTGGCCGAGCAGCAGCGCGGCGATGCCGGCCACGAGGGGCCCGGCGACCGCGGCACGCCGCCGCCCCGTACGGTCCGACCAGGCGGCGTTGCCGATCATCGCGGCGAGCGCGAGGGCGAACGGAATCGCCGTGAGCAGCCCGACCTCCGTCGACGAGCCCCCGTGCGTCAGCTCCTTGACGACCGACGGCAGCCAGAGACTGAACCCGTAGAAGCCGGTCATCCAGCAGAAGTACACCCCGATCAGCAGCAACACCTGCGGCTTCCGGACCGCCTTCAGATACGAACCGCCGCCCGCCGGCGCGGGCTTGGCGGCCTCGTCGGCGGCCAGCGCGCTCTCCAGATGGGCGGCCTCGGCCCGGGAGATCCAGCGGGCCTGCGCGGGCCGGTCGGCGACGGCGAACCACCACACCAGGGCCCACACCAGCGGCGGCACGCCCTGGAGGAAGAGCACCCACCGCCAGCTCGCGTGGTCGAGCATCAGACCGGACAGCGGAGCCATGATGATCGACGACAGCGGCAGACAGGCCATCCACAGCGCGTTGGCGCGGGCCCGCTCGCGCAGCGGGAACCAGGAGGCGAGCAGGATCAGTACGGCGGGCCACACGCCGCCCTCGAAGAAGCCGAGGGCGAAGCGCGCCGCGTAGAACTGCTCCTTGGTCTGCACGAAGGCGCAGACCATCGCCGCCAGTCCCCAGGCAACCATCAGGATCAGCACGGTCTTCCGTGCGCTCCAGCGCTGCGCCAGTACCGCCGCCGGGATCTGCAGGAAGACGTACCCGAGGAAGAAGATGCCGCTGACCAGGCCCTTGTCGGCATTGGAGAGCCGGAGGTCGCCGTGCATGTACGGCAGTACGACGGAGACGTTGTTCCGGTCCAGGTAGGCCAGCATGTACATGAACGCGGCGACGGGGATCACGTACACCCAGCGCTTGGCGGGGACGTGCACCGGGGCCGTTGCCGGCCCGGGGGCTGGTGCCGGGGCCGTCATGGGCGGGCCCCCGTCCCGTATGCGGCGCGGATCCGGTCGGTGAAGCGGCTGAAGTCCGCGGCGGCGCGGAAGGCGGCGGCCATGGTGCCGGGCGATGCCTTGCCGGTACCGGCGATGTCAAAGGCGGTGCCGTGATCGACGGAGGTGCGCAGGATCGGCAGCCCGACCGTCACGGATACCGTGCCGTCGAAGTCGACGGTCTTGGCGGGGATGTGCCCCTGGTCGTGAAAGTGCGACAGCACGCCGTCGTACCGCCCTGCCAGCCCCTGGTGGAAGACCGAGTCCGCGGGGATCGGCCCGTACACGCCGTGCCCCTCGGCGGCGGCCTTCTCCACGGCGGGCCGCAGCGCGGTGATCTCCTCGTCCCCGAAGTGTCCGCCCTCGCCGCCGTGCGGGTTGATCGCGGCGACGGCGAGCCGGGGCTCGTCGTGCCCGAAGACGCGCAGCGCGGTGAGAGCGTGCCGGATGCTGTCCGCGACCCGCTCCTCGGTGATCTGGTCCAGCGCCTTGCGGAGCGCGACGTGCCGGGTGGTGAAGAAGATCTTCAGCCCGCGCACCACGAACATGGTGTCGAAGTGGGCGGCTCCGGTCAGCTCGCCGAGCATCTCGGTATGCCCCAGGTGCTGCGAACCCGCCGCCCAGATGGCCTCCTTGTTGATCGGCGCGGTGACGATCCCGTCGACCTCGCCGTCCAGCGCCGCACGGGTCGCCGTCTCGATCGCCGCGACGGCCGACCGCCCGGCCTCGGCGCTGACCTCGCCCCACGCCAGGTCCCCGGTGACGATCCCGAGGTCGAGCACGTCGATGCTCCCCGGCTCGAAGCGGGCCTCACCGGGCGCGCCGATCGCGTTGACCCGCACACCGTCCAGCCCGCAGACGGCGAGGGCACGCCGCAGTACGGCGGCGTCCCCGACGGCGATCCCGCGCCCCACGGCCGCGGTCTCCGGATCGGCGAGCGTACGGGCAACGATCTCCGGCCCGATACCGGCGGGATCGCCGAGGGTGACGGCGAGTACGGGGAGGGAGGGGGAGGTGGCGGAGGTGGCGGAATTGGCAGATGCGCTCATGAAGGTGACCTCACAGGTAGGGACGGATGCCTGGCGGATGCCTGACGGTGCCTGCAAGCGACTGGCGACGTACTGACGAACGACAGCGTGAACACGAAGAGTTACGGTGCGGCCGCTTCCGGGTATGCCCGGGATGGGGATCTACCGCCGTGCGCAATCGGGCGCAGCGTTCCGTTCGATTCCCTCCCCCCGCCCTCCCCCTCACCCCGTTCCCGCTCCCACCCCCGCAGCGCGTCGCGCATACAGGCCACGCGGAGGTGGTCCAGGCAGTCGCGGGCCGCGTCCGGGCCGCCGATCAGGCCGCCCTTCGTCGCGAAGTGCAGGCCGTCGTGCGGCCCGCCCACGAGGTGCCCGGCCACGGCGAGCGGCAGCACCTCGGCCTCGATGGCGAACCCCTCCGCGCCAAGCGCCGCGGTCACGGCTGCCGCGACGTCGCCGCCCGACGCGTACAGCCCGCCCGGCCGCAGTTCGGTGACCGCGCGCCGGGCGGTCTCGGACAGGGCGTGGAGGATGCGTTCGGCAGCGCGCGCGTTCGGTACGGGGCGCGTGGGGCCGGTCGCGACCCGTACCCCGAGTACGGTCGCCCCTTCGTCGGCCGCGGTCCGCAACGCACGCAGTACCGCCTCGGGTTCGGGATCTTCGGGGTCGAGCTCGGTCCAGACGGCGCCCAGTTCCGACGCGGCGCGGTCGAGCTGCTCGCCGGTGCGCTCGGTGATGCTGCCGACCACGGCGAGGACGCGCGGCGGCTCGGCGCCCCGCGGCCGGATGCCGAGCGCGGCACTGTACGCGGCGCCGAACGGACCCGAGTCCAGTACGGCCCACCGCACCCCGTCCTCGGCGGCAACTCGAGCCGCGGCCGCGGCGATCGTGTGCAGATGGGCGTTCTCCGTGGCGTCGCCGATCACGATGTCGGCGGTGACCGCGCGCAGCGCCGCGACGACCTCCTCGATGCCCGCCTCCACGACGTCCAGCGGGAGTTCGGCCGTGGTCCGGCTCGTCTGCTCGCCGAGCAGCGCGGCCACGCGGGAGTGCCGTACCGGGTCGAAGGGGTCGCTGGCGACGGCGGTACGGGTGAGCGGTACGCCGTCGACGAGGTGCAGCCCGCCGACGGTGGTCCGGCCGGCGTCGGGGAAGGCGGGGACGGCGAGGACGCGGGTGGGGGCAGTTCGGGCCGTGGTGGGGGCTGGTTCCGGCCGCTCGTCGGCTGCCGCGGCCAGGGTGTCGAGTACCGCGTCCAGCTCCCGGCCCGGGTTGCCGCGCAGTGTGGTGTCCACCCGCTTGACGACGAGCGGGACCGGCCCGGCGGCCGCGACGACCGCCCGTACCGCGTCGTACGCGCGCCCCGCCGGCCAGTGCCGGGACCCGGTGTTGACGACCAGGACGTCGGCGCGGCCGGCGAAGCGGCGTACCTGCTCCAGCGTGCTGACGGTGACCGCGCGCAGCCCCAGCCTGGCGTACAGCGCGCCGGTGGCATTGCTTCCGGTGAGATCGTCTCCGACGACGAGGACCTGCGGCACGGCGCCTCCCGAAACGAGCGAATCGCGCATCCCAAGATGCGCGTTTGCGTCACTTCAGCCTTGGCCACCGGACGCGGGCGCGTCAATACGTGTGCACCGCCGAGACGTTCCACCGCTGCTCTTCGTATGCCGCGAGCGCCGCGGCGCCGGCCGTGGTCATCAGTCCGGTACCGGGAGGCATCGCCGCCCAGTAGGGGAAGGCGGGTCCCAGGAGACCGGCGTCCTCGCCCCCCGAAGGCGCGCTGCCGAGCTTGGAGTGGTCGGCGAGGACCCAGGAGGCCCGCGCGCACTCCGCCATCGCCTCCTTCAGCGCGGCCTGTTCGTGGTCGGGGCAGTTGATGCCGCGCCGCGCGTCCAGCCCGTCGACGCCGAGGAAGACCAGATCCGGCGTGATGCCGCGCAGCTCGCGCAGCGTACGGGCGCCCAGCAGCGCCTCGTTGGGCCGGCGCAGCCGCCCGCCGAGGACGACCAGCTCCACGTCCGCGTCGGCCAGTTCGAGCAGCGTGGAGAGCCCGTTCGTGACCAGCGTGACGTCGGTGCGGTCGCGCAGCTCGTGCGCGACCCCCGCGACGGTCGTCCCCGCGTCCAGCAGCACGACGTCGCCCGGCCGCACCAGCTCCGCCGCCGCCCGCGCGATCGCGGCCTTCTCGGCGCGCTGCACGCCTTCCTTGTCGCGCCAGGACCGCTCCGGGAGGCGGTGGTCGACGGCCCCGCCGTACGTACGCGTGATGCGCCCCCGGTCCGCGAGGCTGGCCAGATCCCGCCGTACGGTCGACAACGAGACGCCGAACTCGGCCGCCAGCCGGTGCACGCTGACGTCGCCCTCCCCCAGCAGCTCGACCATCCGTCGCCGCCGCTCCCGCGTCCCCGCCCGCTCCCCGTTCATCAACTGCCCTCCGTAGCCGTCACCTTGCGGTCCGCCGCCCGGTGACCTCGACTCCGTCTCAAAGTTGCGCACATCGCGCAAGTCGAGACTAGCAAGGCGGCATGACGCCCGACACCGCTCGGTTCAGATTCTGATTGACATCGATATGTCATTCCCTCACAGAGACCTGACATGGGAATCCTTGACCCCCTGCCGTGACCGGCAGAAGCTATTTCACGTGCTGTCCATGCGCGCCGTGTTCCACGGAAGGTGACAACAATAATGAGGATCGGGCTCCTCTTTGATCTGCGTAATCCGGCGCAATGGCATCGGCCGTGGGCCGACCACTATGCGCGTACGCTGGAATTCTGCGAGGAAGCCGATCGACGCGGCATCGGGGGCCTGTGGTTCACCGAGCACCATCGCTTCGAGGACGGTTATTTGCCGCAGCCACTCACCTTCGCGGCGGCCGCCGCGGCGCGCACGAAGCATGCGCGCATCGGCACCTCGGTGGTCGTACCGGCGCTGCGGGCGCCCGCTCATCTGGCCGAGGAAGCAGCACTGGTCGATCTGATCAGCGGTGGCCGGCTGGAACTCGGCATCGGCGCCGGATACCGAGTGCCGGAATTCCAGCTTTTCCATCTCCCGCACCAGCGCCGGACCACGCGCGCCGGGGAAGCCGTGGCAGAAGTACGCCGGCTGTGGAGCGAGAAAGTCGTGACCCCGCTGCCACTTCAGGATCCCGTACCGATATGGGGCGGGTTCTACGGTCCACGCGGCGCGCGGATGGCAGGCAGGCTCGGCATGGGATACCTGCATATATCCCGCACCATGTTCGAGCACTACCTGACCGGACTCGGCGAAGCCGGACACGATGTGAGCACAGCGCGGGTCGGCGACCTCGTGCCCATGGTGCTGGCGGACGATCCCGAAGCCGCCTGGGTGCGGATCGCACCACACCTGGCCCATCAGAAAAATACCTATCGGCAGGGCTGGTCGGAGGGCAGCGGCCGGCCGAAGCTGCCGTGGCTGGAGCCGGACCCCGCCTCCGGCGAGCTGCGCGAGCTGCTCGATGTCCTTACTCCGGACCAGGCCGCACAGCGGATCAGGGCGATGACGCGGGGGCTGCCCGTGGAGCACCTCATCTTCTGGGCGAGCATCGCCGGGATGCCCGACGACCTGATGCTCCGCCACATGGAACTCCTCATCGAAGAACTCGCCCCACTGCTCTCCTGACAAGCCGTCCACGTCACCGACATGCCGTGGATGCCACCGATATCCGAGAAAGCCGGAAGAGGAGATTCCCCGTGGTTACCTATTTCGATGCCGTCAATGAAGCGCTGGAGCGCCTGGACGATTTGGGATACGAGCGCGGCGACCGCAACGAACTGGTCAATCACGGCCCGATGGCGTCCGAGGTGCTGGCCACCCTCGGTCACGGTGATCAGATCGGTACGTGGGTCGAGGTCTACCGCGCCAAACCGCATCACGACAGACCCGCGCCTTTCCTTCCCCTCGACGCGTCGGACGAAGGCTCCTGGCGCTCCGCTCTGGGTGATTTCAGCCGGGCGGGCGACTGGGAGCAACTGTTCTTCCGTGAACTGACCGACGCACCCTGGCGCGACGTGCTCGTCCGATGGTGGCCGCGCCTCATCTCCGGCCTCCTGGCGGGTATTACGCACGGTGCGATCCGAACGGCGCACGCCGTGCGCAGCCTGTCCGGCACTCCGCAGCCGAGTCGGGCCCAGCTCACCGAACTCGCGCGCGGGCTCGCCTATTGGGCGGCCCGTTACCGCACCCTTCCTGGGGAGGCCGACTTCCGGGGAAAGGCCGACTTGGCTCAGGCCGTGGCGGACATTCCTCGCGAGCAACTGGCGGCGTTCCTGGCCCCGCCGAAGGCGAGGGTGATCTCACGGGACAGACTCGACCGGATCTCCGAGATCCCCGGATACACCGAAGCGCTGCACGCCGTGGCTCCGAAGGACCCGCAGTTGCTCCTGAGCGAGATGACGGCCGAGTTCGCCGGTCTCTACCTCGTCCACACCGAGATCTATCCCATTCCGCTGCTGCACGGCGTGACGCTGCCTGCCGCCGTCCGGATCGTCCTGCCCCACCTTCCGCCGGCAATGCGGCTGCCGACGGTTGCCGCCGTCTGGCAGCTCCATGTGGCGCTGCTCCTCTCCTTCACCGGCGGTCGCCGAGGCGAGGACACGGCGCGCGAGGCCGCGCTGGAAACCGAGGTCCCGCCCTTCGGCGAGCTGATCGCGCGCGCCGTGGAGCACAAGGACGAGCACGTCATCAAGTTCACCGAGGCGTGTCTGCGCGAGAACGGCCTGCGTCCCGATCCCCGCTACGCCGCCGCGGTCCAGGCCGCCCAAGCGCGCATTCCGACGCCCGAGAGCGGCCTCATTCCGTGACGTCCTCGGAAGCGCACGGGCTCCGGCGCGACGCCGTGGCGGCCACAGGCAGTACGCCATCCACTGTGTGCGGGTTCAGGTGTGCTGTCGCCAGACGAGTGCGGCGGCGGCCAGCAGCGTGACGGCCGCGATGTCGATCCGTGCCACGCGTCTCGTCGCGTTGTTGAGACGCGGTGCGGAGTGCGCGAGAAGTACGAACGATCCCATGCTGATCGCCCCTGTCGGGTTCAGGGTTCGGAGACGTGGTCGCATACGGAGCGCACGGCGCGTGCCAGGGCGATCGTGTGCAGCGGATCCAGGTGTTCGTCCCGCACGACATGTGCCGAGGTGACGGTCAGGACAGGGATGCAGGACGGGGAACGGCGTGCGGGCGCGGAGTCGGCGATGGCGCGTACGAGGCCCTCGTTGATGCGGTTGATCTCCTTGCGGACCTCGTTGAGGTCGGGGCGCGTGGTGGGGGCCTGGGCGGGATCGGCGGCCCAGCGGCGGTGCAGACCGCGCTGCACGATCTTGTTCGCCTCGATCTGGTCGCGGAAGACGGCCACCGTGCGGTCGGGGTCGGCACCCAGTTCGCGGGCGCGCTGGGCCACCGCGTCGAGCACCTGCTGCTCCCGCGCCGGGTCGTCGATGGGGCTGCCGGTGCCCCACTTCGCCGCCGCGACGAGGTCGGCGGTGGCCAGCCGCTCGGCCGACAGCGCGGCGATCGGACGCAGCGCAGCGTACTGGCCCGGATGCGAGGCGTACGGACCCGGCTGCGAGGCGTACTGGCCCGGCTGCGCGGCCGACGGAGCGGCGTGGGCCGCCGGGGCCGCGACCGCGCCGGGCGCTCCGGTGCACAGGACGGTCGCGGCAGCGGCGGTGACCAGCGCGCGGCGGATGAGGACGCGCCGCGGTGCACCACGGCGGGCGGGACTGCTGAGAGGCACGGATTGCCCTTCTCGGTCGGTTGGGCGTATCGCCTTGTTCTACTCGATCAACGACCGTTCGGGCTACCGGGGCCGGCTCTCCGACTCACCCCTCCCGCGCCAGGAACCCCCGTACCGCTTCGAGGAATTCGCGCGGCCGCTCCTCGTGGACGAGATGGCCGGCGCCGTCGATCGTGACCAGTTCGGCGTGCGGGATCAGCTCCGCCATACGGGCCAGGTGCTCCTGCGGGATGTGGCTGTCGGCGCCGCCGCCGATCACCAGCGTCGGCGCGGTGATCCGCGGGAGGCCGTCCCACCAGCCCGGGTCCGGCGCGTTCCGCTCCGCCACCACCGCCGCCTTCGCCGCCCAGTCGAACGCGGCCGGTCCGGGCGGCGCTTCCGGCACCTCCTGCGGCGGCTCGGCGGGCAGCGGCGGCGCCGCCTCCTCCAGGACCAGCCGGGCCACCAGTTCGGGCCGCTCGGCGGCCAGCAGCAGCGCCGTCACCGCGCCCAGGGAGTGGCCGATCAGCGTGACCTCGTCGAGCCGCAGCTCCCGGAGGAAGCCGATCGCATCGTCCCGCCACCGCTCGAAGCCGTACTCGCCGGGCCAGTCGCTCTGCCCGTGCCCCCGCTGGTCCAGCGCGTACACCCGGTGGGTGGTCGCCAGCTGGCCGACCACCCCGCGCCAGTCCTCACCGTCCTCGCCGAGGCAGTGCAGCAGTACGGCCGGGGGCGCGTCCGCCTCGCCCCACGCCCGGTACGCCAGCTCGACCCCGTCCACCTGCACCTTCTGTACGTCCGCCATGGGCCGAAGGTACCCGCGGCGGCACGGTTCGAGACCCTTGACGTGTTCGCCGCCCGCTGATTACTTGATTTCGACACCGGCCACCGAATGATCGGTCGGCGTCCGGGTGACCGGTACGGACACGGGCGGTGCATGCGGATGGCAGGAACACCGGACAGGCCGAAGGCTCCGGAGACGTACACCTACGAGGCCACGGCGACGAATGCCTGTGCCGCGGCGGCGTACGACGATGCCGAGCGGCTGACGCGTGAGGAGCTGCGGGCGCTCCAGCTCGAGCGGCTGCGCGCCACGCTGCGGCACGCGTACGACCAGGTGCCGTTCCACCGCGCGTCCTTCGACAAGGCCGGCGTGCGTCCCGAGGACTGCCGTACCCTCGCCGACCTCGCGCACTTCCCCTTCACCTGCAAGGACGACCTGCGCGCCGGCTACCCCTTCGGGATGTTCGCGGTGCCGGAGTCCGCCGTACGGCGCATCCACGCGTCCAGCGGGACCACGGGCCGCCCGACCGTCGTCGGGTACACCGAGCACGATCTGTCCGTCTGGGCCGATGTGGTGGCCCGGTCGCTGCGTGCCGCCGGTGCCCGTCCCGGCCACAAGGTGCACGTGGCGTACGGATACGGGCTGTTCACCGGCGGGCTCGGCGCGCACTACGGTGCCGAGCGGCTGGGCTGCACGGTCATCCCCGCCTCCGGCGGCATGACGGCCCGCCAGGTGCAGCTCATTCATGACTTCCGGCCCGAGATCATCATGGTGACGCCGTCCTACATGCTCACCCTCCTGGACGAGTTCGAACGGCAGGGCATCGATCCACGGACGACCTCCCTCCAAGTGGGCGTCTTCGGGGCCGAGCCGTGGACCGAGGAGATGCGCCGCGAGATCGAGGAGCGGATGGACATCCACGCGGTCGACATCTACGGCCTGTCCGAGGTGATGGGGCCGGGCGTGGCGCAGGAGTGCGTGGAGACCAAGGACGGGCTGCACGTCTGGGAGGACCACTTCTTCCCCGAGGTCGTCGACCCGGTCACCGGCGCGGTGCTCCCGGACGGTGCGGAGGGCGAGCTGGTGTTCACCTCCCTCACCAAGGAGGCCATGCCGGTCGTCCGCTACCGGACGCGCGACCTCACCCGGCTGCTGCCGGGCACCGCGCGCCCCGCCTTCCGCCGGATGGCCAAGGTCACCGGGCGCTGCGACGACATGATCATCCTGCGTGGGGTGAACCTCTTCCCCGCGCAGATCGAGGAGATCGTGCTGCGTACCCCGGGGATCGCGCCGCACTTCCAGCTTCGGCTGACCCGTGAGGCCCGGCTGGACGAGCTGACCGTACGGGCCGAGGCCCGCCCCGACGCGACCGCCGAGCAGCGCACGGCCGCGGTGGACCGGATCGCCCGCGCCGTGAAGGACGGTATCGGGGTCACCGTGGCGGTCGAGATCGTCGCCCCGGAGACGCTGGAGCGCTCGGTCGGCAAGATCAAGCGCATCGTCGACCTCCGGGACGCGTGACCCGGGCTTCTCCGATGCCTGGCCTGGCCTGGCCCGACGTGACCCGAGCTTCTCCTGGGGCTTCCCCTCCCCCCCCCCCCCCCCCCCCCCCCCCCCCCCCCCTCTTTT
>NZ_JOAX01000030.1 GCF_000720485.1 Streptomyces ochraceiscleroticus
GGTGGGGGGAGGGGAGGGTGGGAGGCCAGGTGGGAGGTGACCGCGGGAAGGCCGCCCCTCCGTCGTAGCTCCGCCAGTTCCGCCAGGTTCCAGACCGCGGTGCCGACCACGCTGAGGCTGCGGGGGCCGCGGCGTTGGACCGTGCCGCGTACCAGGAGCAGCCAGGAATGGAAGACGGTGTGGGCGCAGGTCTCGTGGCTGTCGTCGAAGAAGGCGCAGTCGACCAGGCCCGTGCTGTCGTCGAGGGTGGTGAAGATGACCCGGCGGCCGGAGCGGATCGGCGGCGTCTGGGTGGCCGCCTTGGCGCCGGCGACCAGGACCGTGTCACCGTGCCGGGCCTCGCGCAGCCGCTTGGCCGGGAGTACGCCCAGTTCGTTCAGGAACTGGGCGTGGTCCCCCATCAGGTGCCGGGAGGCGTCCATGCCCAGTACGCCCAGCTCGGCGCTGAGCCGTTCGGCGTCGCTCAGGTCCGGCAGGCCGGCCGGTGCCGATGCCGCGGTGGTCAGCGGGAGTTGGGTGTCGGCCGGGGCGCCGCGCTGCTGGCGGTGGAGTTCGGCGATGTGCAGCAGCAGGTCGCGGCGGTTGGCGCCGAAGGCGTCCAACGCGCCGACCCTGGCGAGGCGTTCGAGTACGGGGCGGCCCGGGTGGGCCCGGCGCCACAGGTCCTGGAGCGAGGAGTAGGGGCGGCCGGCGGCGATCCGTTCGGCCTCGGCCTCGCTGATGCCGTGTACTTCGGAGAGCGCGAGCCGCAGCCCCCACGTTCCGGACGTCTGATCTCCAGAAGCTCGAGCCCCAGAGGGGCCGCACCCCGCCCCACCAGCACTACGCCCCGTATTCTCCCCACTCCTACCAGACACCAGTTCGATTCGATAAGCGACATCGGACCGGTTCACGTCCAGGGGGAGGATCGGGACGCCGCGGCGGCGGGCGTCGGCGAGGAGGAGGCGTTTGGGGTACATGCCGGGGTCGTGGGTGAGCAGGCCGGCGTAGAAGGCGGCCGGGTGGTGGGCCTTGAGCCAGGCGGACTGGTAGGTCGGTACGGCGAAGGCCACCGCGTGCGCCTTGCAGAAGCCGTACGAACCGAACGATTCGATGATCTCCCAGGTGCGGGCGATGTCTTCGGCGGAGTAGCCGTGCCGCGCGGCCCGTTCCGCGAACCAGACGCGGATACGGCCCTGCGACTCGGGGTCGGACAGGCCGCGCCGCACCCGGTCCGCCTCGTCCAGGCCGCAGCCGGTCATCCGGTCCACGATGTGCATGACCTGTTCGTGGAAGACCACGACGCCGTATGTCTCGCGCAGGGATTCCGCCAGGTCGGGGTGGGGGTAGTGGACGGGTCTGCGGCCGTGCCGGGATTCGATGAAGGGCCGCACCATGTCGGCCGCGACGGGCCCGGGGCGGAAGAGTGAGATGTCCACGACCAGGTCGTGGAAGGTGGCGGGCTGGAGCCGGCCGATCAGGTCGCGCTGGCCCGGCGACTCGATCTGGAAGCAGCCGAGGGTCTCGGTGGAGCGGATCAGGCCGTACGTCGCGGGGTCGCCCGGCGGTACCTGTGCCGGGTCGTCGAGGTCCGGCGCGGACCGCCCGGTGGCGCGGCCGATCTCGGCGGTGGCGTGCGCCATCGCGGACTGCATCCGTACGCCGAGCACGTCGAGTTTGAGCAGGCCGAGGTCCTCCACGTCGTCCTTGTCGAACTGCGACATGGGGAAGCCCTCGCCGCCGGTGGGCACCACGGGGGTGCGTGCGGTGAGCGTGGCGTCGGAGAGCAGTACGCCGCAGGGGTGCATGGCGGTGCCGCGGGGCAGCGCGTCCAGGCCCTCCACCAGGTCCCAGAACGGCGGGGGCGGCGGGTTGTCGCGCAGGGCGCTCAGTTCGGGCAGTTCTTCCAGTGCCGCGCGGGCGTCGCGGGCGCGGATGTGCGGGAAGGACTTGGCGATCCGGTCCACCTCGTCGGGGTCCATGCCGAGTGCGGCGCCGACGTCGCGCACGGCGTGCCGTACGCGGTAGGTCTCGGGCATGGCGACGGCGGCGACGCGTTCGGCGCCGAAGCGGTCGAAGATCGCGTGGTAGACCTCCAGGCGGCGAGCGGACTCCACGTCGATGTCGATGTCCGGGAGGACGGCGCGGCGCTTGGAGAGGAAGCGTTCCATCAGCAGGCCGTGCTCGACGGGGTCGGCGTGTGCGATGCCGAGCAGGTGGTTGACGAGGGAGCCGGCGCCGGAGCCGCGCGCGGTGACGCGGATGCCGAGGCGCCGGGTGTCCTCGACGACCTGGGCGACGGTGAGGAAGTACGACGCGAAGCCGTGGTGGTCGATGATGTCCAGCTCGCGGTGGAGGCGTTCCCAGTACGTGCGGGCGGCCGGGCCGCGGTCGTAGCCGCGGCGGACCATTCCGGCGGCGCTGCGGGAGCGGAGTACGCGGGAGGCCGTGCGGTGTTCCGCGCCGACGAGCCGGGGTTCGGGGAAGTGGACGGTGCCGAGGCCGATGTCGTCCTGGGGGTCGACGAGGCACTCCTCCGCCGTCTCCTCGGTCATGGTGAGGAGCCGGTGGGCGGTGTCGCGGCGGTGGCCTGCGGCCTCGGCGATGCGTTCAGCGGTGCGGGCCATGGTGTCGGCGTCCTTGAGCCAGCGTTCGCCGCTGTCGCGGGCTTCGGGGCGGTGGGGGTCGATGGGGACGAGGCGGCGGGCGGAGTCCAGGACGTCGGCGACCGGGCCCTGGCCGGGGTCGGCGTAGCGGACGGCGTTACTGAGGACGGCGCGGATGCCCTGGTCGACGGCGAAGCCGAGGGTGCGGGCGGCGAGCCGGAGGGAGCCGGGTCCGGTGCCGGTGCGGCCGTGGTGGACGGCTTCGAGGCGCAGCGCGTCGCCGTACAGCTCTCGCCAGGGGGCGAGGAGGCGGGCGGCGCGGTCGGGGCGGCCGGCGGCGAGTGCGCGGCCGACTTCGGAGTCGGGGCCGAGGAGGACGGTGATGCCGTCCGTCGCGGTGGCCAGGTCCTCCCAGGGGAGGAGGGGGCGTTCGCGGTCGGTGGCGTGGGCGGCGGAGACCAGCCGGCACAGGGTGGCCCAGCCGCGGGCGCCGTCGCGGGCGAGGAAGACGGTGCGGGGGGCCGATTCGTCGATGAAGGCGCCGCCGCGTACGGGGGTGCGGCGGCGGGTCGTGGGGGTGGGGTCCGGCTGTCGTTCGGCGATCGCCAGCTCGGTGCCGAACAGTGGGCGGATGCCGGCTTCGGCGGCGGCCTTGGCGAAGCGTACGGCGCCGGAGAGGGAGTCGCGGTCGGTGAGGGCGAGGGCGTCCATGCCGCGTTCGGCCGCCCGCTCGGCGAGGTGTTCCGGGTGGGAGGCGCCGTACCGCACGGAGAATCCCGATGCGGTGTGCAGGTGCGTGAACCGGGACATTCGCACCTCCTACCGCGTGAGCACCCCCTGACTGACCTTGCATCCCCCGTCTCACTCACACCATAACGCTTTCTTCGAACGTCCGTGCGAACACGTTCGTACGACGCGCCGGGGCATGCCCGTCCGGCTGCATATCTTCCATCTGAAAACGCAAGATATGGGGGCAAATCGCAACGGCGAATCGCAACGGATGAGCCAGTACGGACAAGCCGGTACGGACACGAGGAGCGGCACATGGCCACAGGGGACGGCGGCACCCGCACCACCTTCGCCGGAGAGCTGAAGGACGCGGTGTCGGCGCGGGCCGCGCTGCTGATCATCGGGGTGCTGGCCCTGACGGTCGCGTTCATCGCCTCGTACGCGGGCGCCTTCCACTCCCCCAAGCCCCGGGACGTGGCGTTCGCGGTCGTCGCGCCCCCGCAGGAGCTCGGGCGGCTCGTCGCGAAGCTGGACGGGATGCGGGGCTCACCGCTCGACGCGCGCCCTGCCGGATCGCGGGCCGGGGCCGTACAGCAGCTCAAGGACCGGGAGATCGACGGCGCGCTGGTGGTCGATCCGCGCGGCAAGCAGGACGAGCTGCTGGTCGCCGGCGGCAGCGGCAGCGCGCTCTCCGACGCGCTGCAGAAGGTCCTCGCCAAGGCGGAGCAGGCGCAGCAGCGGACCATCAGGACGACCGACGTGGTCCCGGCGGACCCGCAGGACGCCCGCGGACTGTCGTCGTTCTACCTGGTCGTGGGGTGGTGCGTGGGCGGTTACCTGTGTGCCGCGATCCTCGCGATCAGTTACGGGGCCCGCCCCACCAACGGCAGGCGGGCCGTCATCCGGCTCGGGACGCTGCTGGTGTACTCGGTACTGGCCGGGCTGGCCGGTGCGCTCGTCATCGGCCCGGCGCTCGGCGCGCTGCCGGGCAGCGTCGTGGCGCTGTGGGGGCTGGGCGCGCTCATCGTGTTCGCGGTGGGCGCGACCACCTTCGCCTTCCAGGGCATCGCCGGGATCGTCGGCATCGGGCTGACCATCCTCGTGGTCGTGATCGGCGGCAATCCCAGTGCGGGCGGCGCCTATCCGTATCCGCTGCTGCCGCCCTTCTGGCACGCCATCGGGCCCGCGCTGCCACCGGGCGCGGGCACCTGGGCGGCCCGTTCGATCGCGTACTTCGACGGGCGGGCGGTGACGGGGCCGCTGCTGGTGCTCGCCGCGTGGGCGGTGATCGCGGCGGTACTGACGCTGGTCTTCGCGGCCCTCTCCGTGGGGCGGGGCGCGACCGAGCGGAGCGAGCCGCGGCAGTAGGAGCACACCCCGGCCCGTACCCGCCCGAGTACGCCCCACGCGCACACCCCGTACGACGCGCCTCCATACACGTGCCCCGCACGGCTCACATGTGCGTGCCGCCGTCGATCCGGATCTCCGTGCCCGTGACGAAGGCGCCGTCCTCGGAGGCCAGCATCGCGATGACGCCCGCGACCGTCTCCGGGCCGGCGAAGCCCTCGCCGATGGCGGGCGCGAGCTTCATGAACAGGCTCATGTCGGCGTCCTCGGGCAGCCCCGGGCCGCGGCCCGTCGTCATGCCGCTGGCGATCGAGCCCGGTGCGACGCACACCGCACGCAGTCCCTGCTTGCTGTACTCACTCGCGATCGCGTGGGTCATCGACTGGATGCCGCCCTTGCTCGCCGCGTACGCCGCCATGTACGGGTGCGCGAACGAGGCCGAGGTCGAGCTGAAGTTGACGATCACCGGCTTCTCACCCGCCAGCAGGGCGGGCAGCGCCTCGCGGATCATCAGGAACGTGCCGGTCAGGTTGGTCGAGACGACCTGGTTCCAGAAGTCCAGGGTGGTCTTGTGGGTGTGCTCGGACCGCAGGATGCCGGCCGCGTTGACCAGCACGTCCAGGCCGCCGAGCGCCTCCACGGCGGTGGCGACGCCCGCGCGGACCGCGGCCTCGTCGGATATGTCCAGGACCGCGGTGGCGAGCCGGCCGGCCGTGCCGTCGGCGGCGGCGCGTTCGGCGGTGGCCTTCAGGCCCTCCTCGCTGACGTCCGCCGCCACGACCCGGCCGCCCTCGGCGAGGACCCGGTGCACGGTGGCCCGGCCGATGCCGGATCCGCCGCCGGTGATCAGTACGCGGCGGCCCTCATAGCGGTTCATGGCGTTCTCCGTTCTCGTGGGTGCGCGGCTCTCCATCGAGCACGCGCGACTCCGTCACGGTACGCCTCAATGGCACACTGTGCCACCTATACATCTCCTGCCACCTCGGCGCACCGCGGCGTAGACTCCGGTCATGCCCACCGCACCTCCCTCCCGTCCGTCCTCCCTCACCGAGCGGCGCAAGGCCGCGACCGAGCTGGAGATCGCCCGTACCGCGGCGGCGCTGTTCGCCGAGCGCGGGGCCGCGGTCACCGCTGAGGACATCGCCCGCGCGGCGGGAGTCGCGCCGCGCACCTTCTACCGCTACTTCCGCACCAAGGAGGACGCGGTCGCGCCGCTGCTGACGGGCGGCGTACGGGACTGGGCCGGGGGGCTGGCCGAGCTGGCCGCGCGGGAGCCGGAGCTGCCGCTGGGCGAGGTACTGGAGCGGGCGGCCCGCGAGGCGCTGACGCCCGCCGACGCGCGGGCCGAGGAGGCGCTGGAGTGGACCCGGGGTCTGCTGCACGCGATGCAGGACAATCCGGCGCTGCGCGCGGTCTGGCACCGTGCGCACCACGAGTCCGAGCTGGCACTGATCGACGTACTGGCCCGGACGACGACGGCCGGGCCGCTGGAGGTACGGCTGACCGCGGCCGCGGCGGACGGCGCGCTGCGGGCGGCGGTCGAGGTCTGGGCGGCGGGCGAGAGCACGGAAACGCCGGCGGAGCTGGCGGCACGCGCACTGCGGACGCTGGCTGCGGGACTGCCGTGGCTGACGGAGCGGCGGGCGTAGCGCGGCCGTCCGCGGCGGTCGGCTACGCCGTGTGCACCACCTCTCCCCCGACCACTACGGTCTCCGCCACCGTCCCCGGTATGTCCTCCGGAGCGGCGCGGAGGATGTCGCGGGAGAGGATGACGAAGTCGGCGAGTTTGCCGACGGTGAGTGAACCGCGTTCGTTCTCGAGGAAGTTGGCGTACGCGGAGCCCATCGTGTAGCCGTGCACGGCGGTTTCGACGTCGATGGTCTCCTGGGGGCCCCACGGCTCGCCGCCGCCCAGCGGCTGCCGGGTGACGGCGGTGTGGATGCCGATCATCGGGTCCATCTCGGCGACGTTCCAGTCGCTGGAGAAGGCGAGCACGGCCCCGGCCTCCTTCAGGCTGCGCAGCGGCCACGCCTTGTGCCAGCGGTCGGCGCCGACGTTCTCCGCCCAGTCCTGGCCCGGCCCGGCGATCTCGGGGGCCGCGTGCCGGGGCTGCATGCAGGCGACCACGCCCAGTTCGGCGAAGCGCGGGGTGTCGGCGGGGTCGAGGCATTCGACGTGCACGATCTGGTGGCGGGCGTCGCGCGGCCCGTTGAACTCCCGGGCCCGCTCGACCGCGTCCAGGACCGTACGGATGCCACGGTCACCCGTCGCGTGCACGAAGCACTGGAAGCCGAGCGAGTCCAGCTCGGTCAGCAGCTCGGCGAACTCCTCGGGCGGGTAGAAGGTCTCGCCGCGGTGGTGGCGGCAGCCCGCGTACGGCGCGAGCAGCGCGGCGGTGCGCGGCTCGACCACGTCGTCGATGTAGAGCTTGAGCGGGCCGACGCTCAGCCGGTCGTCGTCGTACTTCTCGGCGGCCGCGGCGAATTCGGTGAGGTCCGTGCCCGTCGTACCCCTTGGGTGGAAGAGCGCGGCGACGATACGGGACCGCAGCCGGCCCTCCTCCCTGGCGCGCTCGAACAACACCAGGTCATCCAGCGAATTCTGCGGCTCGACGACCGTCGTGATGCCAAAGCGGATCGCGTCGTCCAGGCTGCCGGCCAGCCGCCGGTACTGGCGCTCGGGCGACGCCCACGGCACGCCGAGCTCGCGCAGCGCGCGGTGGCCGTCCCGGGAGAGCCCGCGGACCGCGAAGTCCTTGAGGAATCCGGTGGGTTCGCCGGTCTCCGGGTCGGTCTCGGCACGTCCGTACGGCAGGTCGGTGCGGTCCTTGGTGATGCCGAGGCGACGCAGGGCCGCGGTGTTGAGCCAGGCGGTGTGCACGTCGTAGCTCAGGACGAAGGCGGGGGTGTCACCCGTGACCGGGTCGAGGTCGGCGGCGCGCGGCATCCGGCCGCCGGGCAGGGCCGAGTAGTCCAGCGCCTCGGCCTCGATCCACTCGGCGTCCGGGTGGGCGTCGCGCCAGCTACGGATGCGGTCGTGCACCTCGTCGAGGGTGCGGGCCCCGGCGAGCTGGACGCAGGCGTCGTCGGAGCCGAGCCGTACGTGGTTGTGCGCGTCGATGAAGCCGGGAAGCGCCAACTTGCCCTGGGCATCGAGCACTTCGGTACGTCCGGAGATCCACTCACCGGCCTCGGTGTCCGGGCCGAGCCAGACGATCCGGCCGTCGCGCACCGCCAGCGCCTCGGCCTCGGGGAGCGCGGGGTCCACGGTGTGGATGCGGGCGTTGCGGAGGACGAGGTCGGCGGGCGGACGAGGCATACTGCGGCTCCTGTGGACTTTGAACGGTGTTCTAATTCCTTGAACAGCATTCAAAATGCGCCCGGCACCCCGCGCAGGTCAAGACCTTGTGGCGAATCCCCGGGATAAGGTCGGGACGACAGGGGCGCGGACGATCACCAACCCCGACGTTTGCGGAGGAAAGGCAGGCCGGGCGGTGGCACGACGGCGGGACGGGCAGGTCGCGGCCGACCGGATCCTGGAAGAGGCGATGGAGGCCATCGCCGAGGGCGGCCTCGCGGCGCTCACCATGTCGGCGCTGGCCCGGCGGCTCGGCACGAGCGGCGGCCACATCCTGTACTACTTCGGCAGCAAGGACCGGCTGCTGCTGGAGGCGCTGCGGTTCAGCGAGGCGAAGCTCGCCGAGGAGCGCCGGGCACTGCTCGCCCGCCGGCTCGGCGCCGTGCGGATGCTGGACGCCTTCGTCGGCCTCTACCTGCCGCGCGGGCCGCGCGACCCGCGCTGGATGCTGTGGATCGAGCTGTGGGCCCGTACGGTCGCCAACGAACCGCTGCGCGAGACGCAGGAGGAGCTCGACCGGGGCTGGCGCGACGATCTGGCCGCGCTGCTGGCGAAGGGCGTCGCGCAGGGCCGCTTCGCCGCCGGGGACTGCACGGGCCGCGCCTCCGAACTGCTCGCGCTGCTGGACGGGCTCAGTACGCGGGTGGTGCTGGGCCAGCACGGCGCGGACCGGGCCACGGCCCTGGCCACGGCGAAGTCGGCCGCGGCCCGCCTGGTGGAGCGCCTCTGAGCCGTCCGGGGCCCCGCGCCGCCCGCGGCCCGGAAGCCGGCGCCGCGCCCCGCCGCCGCGCCCCCGCACCCCGCCTCTCAGCTCACAGCCGAACCGCCTCCCGCGGGCCCCGTCCCCTGCCACCCTCTCCCCATGACCGACACCGCCGCGGTAGCCGTTCTGTCCGACATCCACGGAGTCGCGCCCGCGCTGGAAGCCGTACTGGCCGAGCCCGACGTGCGCGCGGCGCGCACCGTCGTCCTCACCGGCGACCTGCTGTCAGGGCCGCTCCCCCGCGAGACCCTCGCGCTGCTGCACGGCCTCGGCGACCGCGCCGTGTGGCTGGCCGGCAACGGCGAACGCGAGCTGATCGCCTGCCACCGCGACCACCGCGCCCCGGCCCCCGACGCGATCACCCCCTGGGCGGCCGGGCAGCTCTCCCCCGCCGACATCGCACACCTCGGCGCGCTCCCGGCGACCGTGACCCTGGACGTGCCGGGCCTCGGCCCGGTGCTCTTCTGCCACGCCACCCCGCGCGACGACGCGGAGGTGGTACTCGCCGACTCCCGGCCCGAGCGCTTCGCCGAGGTGCTGGCCGGGGTGGCGGACGGCGTACGGACGGTGGTCTGCGGCCACACCCATATGCCGTTCGTCCGGATCGCGCACGGGCGGCTGGTGGTCAACCCGGGAAGCGTCGGAATGCCGTACGGGCGGCCGGGCGCGCACTGGGCGCTGCTCGGCCCCGGCGGTGGCGCGGTCGCGCTGCGCAGGACGGACTACGACCGGGACGCGGCGTGCGCACGCATCGCGCGGGAGTCCGGCTTTCCGGGCGCCGCCCGGTGGGCGGAGATGTACGTCCGGCACGTCCACACCGCCGAGGAAGCGCTGGCCGCCTTCGGGCCGCTGGACGGACGGTGACGGCAGGAGGCCCGGCCCCCGTAGTACGGGAGCCGGGCCTCCAGGGCCGGAGTGCGCGCGTCAGCCGATCTGCGCCCCGTAAGCCTGCAGGGCCTCGGTGACCGGCTGGAAGAAGGTCTCGCCGCCCGCGGAGCAGTCGCCGCTGCCGCCCGAGGTCAGGCCGATGGCCTTGTCGCCGTCGAACAGCGCGCCGCCGCTGTCGCCCGGCTCGGCGCAGACGTCGGTCTGGATCAGACCGTCGACCGTGCCTTCCTGGTAGTTGACGCTGGCGTTCAGGGCCTTGACGGTGCCGTCGTGGACCTGGGTGGTGGAGCCGCTGCGCTGGACGTTCTCGCCGACGGTGGCCTCGGCCGCACCGGTGATCTCCTGGCTGCTGCCGTTGTAGAGGTCGACGGCGCTGGGGTGGTCGGTGTCGGCGGTGTACTTCACCAGCGCGTAGTCGTTGCCGGGGAAGCTGGAGTCCTCGGTGGCGCCGATCTCGCCGCCGCCCTGGGAGTCCGACCAGCTCTTGACCGCGTTGCCGCAGTGGCCGGCGGTGAGGAAGTACGGCTGGCCGTCCTTGACGACGTTGAAGCCGAGCGAGCAGCGGGAGCCGCTCCCCCAGATCGCGTCGCCGCCGGCGATGAAGGGCTTGAACTCCCCCTTGCTGCGGTTGAGCTGCACCTTGCTGCCGAGGCTGTCGACGACCTTGGTGAGCTTCGCGAGCTGGGCGCCCTTGACCGTGCGGTCGGCGGTGACGACGACCTTGTTGCTCTTGGGGTCGATGCCCCAGGAGGTGCCGGGGATGGTGGCCTTGGACTTCAGGGTCTGCCGGGCGCCGTTGAGCTGGGCGAGGGTGTGCTGGACGATTCTGGGCTCGGCGCCCTTGGCCCGTACGGTGTCGGCCGCGGCCTCGTCCACGACGTTGACGACCAGCTTCTTGGCCTTGGTGTCGTAGTACGAACCGGCCGTGCCGTCGGTGAGCTGCGCGGCGAGCTTGCCGGCCGCGGTGGGCGTCAGCGAGAGCAGCTTCGAGGTGGGTGCGGGGCTGGCGTTGGCGCTGAGCGCGAAGCCTGCGCTGGCGGCGAGGGCGAGGGCGCCCGCTCCGGCCAGGGCGGCGCGTCGCTTGGGTATGCGGCGGTGCTTCAACTCAAGACCTCCCGTGGGGGGAAGGGCCCGCCGACGTGGGGGAAGAGCGGGCCCTGAGGGGTGAGGATCGAGACACGGGCGTACACGGACCGCCCACAGCGGACGGTCACCGCGTCCGTCGTACGGCCGGGTGCCGTACGGGTACGCGGGTCACATGTGTCCACCGCCGGGAGCCGCGTCCGGACCGACAGTCGCGTCCATGCCAATGCGCGCCGCCGAGTATTCCCACCGCACAGGGGCGCGCACAAGACCGGGTTCCGGTCTTGCGTACGACGATTCACCGATCGTCCACGGGTCCTGCACACCGATATCCGCGCATGTCCCTCCCCTTTCCGGTGTTCTGCGCACACGAAGGGCAGCCGGTGGTCAGCGCTCGGTAAGGACTACACCAGTCCGGAAATCGACGGTCCGCTTCCGCTCGGCCGCTCCCCTGCCCCCTGCCCCCTGTCCCCCTTGCTCCGCCCCTTCTCGCGCGTCACTTCGCGGTGTCGTCCCGGGGCGCGTCGTCCCGCGGTGCCCCCTCGACCCCGGGCACCTCCACCCCCGGGATCTCGACGCCGGGGACCTCCACTCCCGGCAGTTCGAGGCCGGGCAGCTCCTCCGCCGCGTCCAGCGGGATCTCCTCGCGGCTCACGGCCTCCCGGCTCACGTCCTCCCGGGTCATGCTCTCCCTGCGCGGCTCTTCCGGGCGCGCGTCCTCGGGCGCCCGGCCGCCGCTCCCGCCGCCGTTCCCGTCCCGCGCCCGCTCGTACGCCTCCGTCTGCGCCTGGGCCTGGAGGCCGGAGCGCTCCAGGAAGCGGAGCAGTTCGACGGGGAAGGGCAGGACGAGCGTGGAGTTCTTCTCCGCCGCCACCGCGACGACGGTCTGCAGCAGCCGCAGTTGGAGCGCGGCGGGCTGGTCGGACATCTGCTGGGCCGCCTCGGCCAGCTTCTTGGACGCCTGCAGCTCGGCGTCGGCGTTGATCACCCGGGCGCGCCGGTCGCGGGCCGCCTCCGCCTGCCGGGCCATCGAGCGCTTCATGGTCTCCGGCAGCGAGACGTCCTTGATCTCCACCCGGTCGATCTGCACGCCCCAGCCCAGCGCGGGGCTGTCGATCATGACTTCCAGGCCCTGGTTGAGCTTCTCCCGGTTGGAGAGCAGATCGTCCAGGTCGCTCTTGCCGATGATCGAGCGCAGTGAGGTCTGGGCGACCTGGGAGACGGCGAAGCGGTAGTCCTCGACGCGGATGATCGCGTCGGCGGCGTCCACGACCTTGAAGTAGACCACCGCGTCCACCCGGACCGTGACGTTGTCGCGGGTGATGCCCTCCTGGGCCGGCACCGGCATCGTGACGATCTGCATGTTGACCTTACGCATCCGGTCGACGCCCGGGATGATCATGGTGAATCCCGGTTCGCGTACGGATGAGGCCAGTCGCCCGAGCCGCAGCACCACACCGCGTTCGTACTGCTTGACCACGCGGGCCGCCGCCATGGCGTACACCGCGCCCGCCGCGGCGAGCGCCACGCCGGTCGTGACCAGTTCCTCGACCATCACGGCCCCCTAGACAGAGCTGCCAGCCGTCCGAGTCGCACGTAGTTACACGGTATGCCCGGTTGCCGGGGCGGTCGAGTCCCGGGCGGGCGCCGCACGTCAGCCGCACGCCAAAGGGCCCCCGCTCGCCGCGGCGAGCGGGGGCCTACTGCTGCTGGCTGCAGTCCAGGGGCGCAGTATTCCTCAGTACGTGCGGGGTGCCGAGAACACTCATCCGGCCATGGGGAAGAGCCGGGCGCGTTGCTCAGTACACGCTGACGCCGTAGGCGCTCAGCGCCTCGGTGACCGGCTGGAAGAACGTGGTGCCGCCGGAGGTGCAGTCGCCGCTGCCGCCGGAGGTCAGGCCGAGCGCCTTGGTGCCGGAGTACAGCGGGCCGCCGCTGTCGCCGGGCTCGGCGCAGACCGTGGTCTGGATCATGCCGTAGACGATGTCGCCGCCGCCGTAGTTGACCGTGGCGTTCAGCGCGGTGACGGTGCCGCTGTGAATGCCGGTGGTGGAGCCGCGGCGGGTGACGGACTGGCCGACGGTCGGGTTGCCGGCGCTGGTGATGTCCTGGCTGCCGACGGTTCCCGCGTGCGACACGGAGGTGTTCGTGTACTTCACGATGCCGTAGTCATTGTTGGGGAAGCTGGAGCCGGCGGTCGGGCCGATGCTCGTCGTGCGCGAGGAGTTGGTGTACCAGGGCGGGTTGCCGTCGGTGCAGTGCCCGGCGGTCAGGAAGTAGTAGGTCCCCGAGCTGTTGCGGACGTTGAAGCCCAGCGAGCAGCGCCAACTGGTGGCGTAGATGGCGTCGCCGCCGGAGATGTACTTCTGGAACTTGCCGGCGGTGCGCTCGATGCGTATCGCACCGGCGTTCACCCCGGCTTCCTTCTTTATCTTCGCTATCTCCGCCTGGGAGACGGTCTTGTCGACCGTGACGACAAGGGCATTGGTCTTCTTGTCGACTGCCCAGGCCGTACCCGCGACATCCGCGGCACGGACCGAGTCGCTCGCCGCGGACAACTGCGAGGCGCTGAACGTGGTGACCGATCCGTCGGCGCTGGCGGTCGGTACGGCAACGGCTCCTGCGACGAGCAGGCCGGACGCCACGGCGATCAGCCGGGTGCGTCTGGTGACGCCGCTGCGGGGGGTGATGCGCTTGTTCCTCACTTCTTCCTCCGAGGGGAATCGGGGGTCGCCTGTGGGCGGCCCGTGAGGCGCAGTCAGGCAGCACGGGTTCCGTTTTCCGCGTGCCCCTGACAAGCGCTGAGACGGGAGTCTGGAGTGTCCGGGCGCGGTGCGCAAGAGGCTGTTTCCGGTCCGGGGCATGACGGATGACCCCGGCAGCGTGGAGACCTGCTGCCGGGGCCGTCGTTCCGACCCCCTCGGTCGGATCTTCGACGTGCGGCCCGCCGATCCGGTTCCTGCGCGGCGGGTCCGCGCGCCTCATCCGCCGCTGAGCTGCCGTTCTCCGGCGCGCAGCGCGAACGGGAGGGTGTTGCCCGGCGGCGGGAAGGGGCAGATGAAGTGGTCGGCGAAGGCGCAGGGCGGCAGCAGGGTGCGGTTGAGGTCGACGGTCACGGTGCCGTCGGCGGCGGGCGCGGGCGGCCGCAGGAACCGGAAGTGGTAACTCTCGGTGCCGCTGGTGGCGTCCGCGAGCACGGCCCACAGCGAGCCGTCGGCCTCCACCGCGGCCTGCAGGGTGTGCTCCTCGCCGTCGACGGTGAAGGCGAGTTCGCCGCCGAGGCCGAGGCCCCGCTCCCGGCCGTCGGCGTTCGGCACCTGCACGGTGCGCCCCTGCTCGTACGGGCGGAACCGGCCGGTCAGCCGCCACCGCGCGTCGTACGGGAAGGCGTCGATCCCGGCGAAGGCGCGCAGCGCCTCGGAGTGCGGGTCGAAGACGCGGACGGCCCACAGGCCCTCGCGCCGCAGGACCACCAGCCGCCGGTCGCCGTGCGTGACGCGGGCGGTTTCCGGCCCGCCGTCCACGCCGAGCCGCGCCTCGCCGTCGAGCGGTACGCCGTCCAGCGACAGCCCGTCCTCGGCTCCGGCGGTCAGGAGTACCGCGTCACCGTCCTCGGTCCACCGTCCCGGTACGCCCTCGATGCGGCCGCCGGGCCGGTCGGCGAGCCAGTACGTGCCGGTCAGCGCCAGGGGCCCGGTCGGCCCGGAGACGGTCCGCTCGCGCTCGGCGTGCCAGGCCCGCCAGTCCTTCTCTGCTTCCGTGCTCATGGTGATCAACCCTTCCATACCGGGCGCGCCACGGGCCGCGGCAGCCCCAGGTGGGAGCGGAGCGTGCCGCCCTCGTATTCCGTACGGAACGCGCCGCGCTCCTGCAGCAGCGGTACGACCCGGTCCACGAAGTCGTCCAGGCCGCCGGGGGTGAGATGCGGTACGAGGATGAAGCCGTCGGCCGCGTCCTGGGTCACGAAGGCGTCCATCTCGGCGGCGACCGTCTCCGGGGTGCCGATGAAGGACTGCCGGCCGGTCGCCTCGATGACGGTCTCGCGGAGGGACAGCCCCTTGGCCTCGGAGAGCGCGCGCCAGCGGTCGGCGATCTCCTGGGGGTCGCCGAGCCGGGTCCGCCCCTGGGTGAGCTTCGGGTCGGGCTCGGGGTCGAAGCCGGGGAGCGGGCCGTCGGGGTCGAGGTGGGAGAGGTCGACGCCCCAGATCTGTTCCGCGGTGAGCAGCGCGTTCTGCGGGGAGACCTGCTGGCGGCGGATGTGGTGGGCCTTCTCCTGGGCCTCGGCCGCGGTGTCGCCGAGCACGAAGGTGACGCCCGGCATGATCTTCAGCGAGTCGTGCGTCCGGCCGTGTGCGGCCAGCCGGCCCTTCACGTCGGCGTAGAAGGCGCGGCCCGCCTCCAGGGTGCCGTGCCGGGTGAAGATCACGTCGGCGGCGGAGGCGGCGAAGTCGCGGCCCGCCGGGGAGTCCCCGGCCTGGATGACGACGGGGTGGCCCTGCGGGCTGCGCGGAACGGTGAACTCGCCCCGGATGTCGAAGTGCTGCCCGCTGTGCGCGAACGGCCGCGGCGTCCCGTCCTCGGACCAGGAGTCCCACAGCTCGCGTGCGGTGGCGACGAACTCGGCGGCCCGGGTGTACCGGTCCGCGTGGTCCAGATAGCCGCCCCGCCGGAAATTCTCACCCGTGAACGCGTCGGAGGAGGTGACGACGTTCCAGGCGGCCCGGCCGTCGCTGAGGTGGTCCAGCGTGGCGAGCCTGCGGGCGAGTTCGTAGGGCTCGTTGAAGGTGGCGTTGACGGTGGCGGCCAGGCCCAGCCGTTCGGTGACCGCGGCCAGCGCGTTCAGTACGGTGAGCGACTCGGGCCTGCCCACCACGTCCAGGTCGTGGATGCGGCCCTTGTGCTCGCGCAGCCGCAGCCCCTCGGCGAGGAAGAAGAAGTCGAACAGGCCGCGTTCGGCGGTGCGGGCCAGGTGCACGAAGGAGGAGAAGTCGATCTGGGACTGGGACCTGGGGTCCTGCCAGACTGTCGTGTTGTTCACACCCGGGAAGTGGGCCGCCAGGTGAAGCTGCTTGCGTGAGGTCGTCATCAGGATGCCTCTCCGGTGCGGACGGCGTAACGGCTGACCGGGCGCTCCAGACCGAGATGCTCGCGCAGGCTGGCGCCCGGGTAGGAGCGGCGCAGCAGGCCGCGCCGGCGGAGTACGGGGACCGTGCCCTCGACGAGGCGCGCGAGGTCGCGCTCGGGGTCGGCGGGCCGGAGGTGGAAGCCGTCGGCCGCTTCGGTGGTGTGCCAGTCGGTGAGCAGCTCGGCGAGCCCGGCCGCGTCCCCCGGCGCCGGCAGCTCGACCGGCAGCGAGGCCAGCACCCGCAGCCGGTCGGGGTCCCGACCCAACTCCCCAGCCCGCGCACGTAGTTCGGCGCGTACTGTCGCCGCGGTGTCGGGGTCCTCGGCGCCGACCAGCGCGACGTCGGCGCGGGCCGCCGCGGCCTCCCGGGCCGCGTCCTCGGTGGCGTCGACGACGATGACGGGCCGGCCCTGCGGGGGCCTGGGGACGATGGAGGGACCGCGTACGGAGAACGGCTCGCCGGTGGAGGAGGTGCCGCGGAAGTCGACGTAGTGGAGCTTGTCTCGGTCGACGAACCGGCCGGTGGCGGCGTCCCGGATCTCCGCGTCGTCCTCCCAGCTGTCCCAGAGCCGCCCTGCCACGTCGGCCACATCGGCGGCCTCCCGCCACAGCGCGTCGGCGGGTGCCGCGGGGCGGCGGCCGAAGAGGGCCGCCTCGGCCGGGGTCCGGGACACCTCGGCCCGCCAGCCGGCCCGGCCGCCGCTGACCCAGTCCAGCGTCTGCACGGCGGTGGCGACGTGGAACGGCTCGGTGTGGGTGGTGGTCACCGTCGGGATCAGCCCGATGTGTTCCGTGTGCGGCGCGACCCGGGCCAGTACGGCGAGGGCGTCCGGGCCCGGCCGGGCGAAGGTGTCGCCGAGCGTGACGAAGTCGAGGGTGGCGCGCTCGGCGAGTCGGGCGAGGCGTACGTAGTGCTGAGCGTCGAACGGGCCCTGCGCTGCGGGGCTGTCGAGCGCGACGGCGAGATGCGGCGGCCGCCGGGGTGCGGACATGGGGGTGCTCCTTCTCTGCGTGCTCTCCGTGGTCTGCGTGCTCTCCGCGCCGGTCATTCCGCGGTCCTCGGCAGTCCGCGCGGGTTGATCTCCGATTTCCGCACGGCCTCGCTCTCCAGGCCCCAGCGCTTGAGGACCTTTTGGTACGAGCCGTTGTCGATGACGTGCTGGAGGGCCGCGGCGTACGCGTCCACCAGGCCGCTGCCCTTCTTCGTGGTGGCCGCGATCTTGCCCTGGACGCCCTGGCCCGCGCCGGAGAAGGTGCCGATGACCTCGGTCCTCCCGGTGGTCGCCGCGTGGTAGGCGGAGGTCGGGTTGGGCCCGAAGTAGGCGTCGATACGGCCCGACTGGAGGGCGAGGTAGTAGTCGGAGGGGTTCTTGTAGTACTTGATGTCGACGGGCGCGCGGCCCGCCTTCCTGTTCTCCTTGCTCCAGTCGACCAGGATCTTCTCCTGGTTGGTGCCGGAGTCGACGGCGATGCGCTTGCCCGCCACGTCCTTCGCGCCGCGTACCTTCCAGCCGCTGCCCTTGGCGGCTTCGAGGGCCAGCTCGTCCTTCCGGTACGTGGCGAAGTCGTACTTGGCCTTGCGCTCCTCGGTGACGGTGACGTTGGAGAAGACGCCGTCGAGCTTGCCGCTGTCGAGGCCGACGAAGAGGTTCTCCCAGGACAGCGGCTCGATGTGCGGCTTCAGGCCGAGGGTGTCGGCGACCAGCGTGGAGAGGTCCCGCTCGACGCCGATGAGGGTGCGGTCGTCGGTGGCGTAGAAGGCCAGCGGGGGCGCGCTGCCGGTGCTCTGGCCGAGGTTGAGGGTGCCGCGCTCCCGTATGCGCGCTGGCACCAGCGCCGCGATCTTCGGGGCCTTCTTTCCGCGGATGCGGTGCTGCTCGGGGCTGGTGTTGACCTTGAGGGCCTTGCTGCCCGCGGCGCCCCCGGCGTCCGGGATCTCCGCCTTGCCGTTTCCGCAGGCGGTGAGCAGGAGGGAACCGGCGGTCAGGGCGAGGGCGGCGGTCAGGGCGTGACGGTTCACGTGGATACCTCTTCTACGGTGCTGGTGCATCAGATGACCTTGGACAGGAAGGACTTGGTGCGCTCGTGGCGGGGCGCGTCGAGCACCTGGGAGGGCGGGCCCTGCTCGACGATGCGGCCCTCGTCCATGAAGACGACGGTGTCGGCGACCTCGCGGGCGAAGCCGATCTCGTGGGTGACGACGATCATCGTGGTGCCCTGGTGGGCGAGGTCCTTGATGACGTCGAGGACCTCGCCGACCAGCTCCGGGTCGAGCGCGGAGGTCGGCTCGTCGAAGAGCAGCAGCTTGGGCTCCAGGGCGAGCGCGCGGGCGATGGCCACGCGCTGCTGCTGGCCGCCGGAGAGCTGCCGCGGGTAGGCGCCGGCCTTCTCCGCGAGGCCGACCCGGGTCAGCAGCCGGCGGGCGGTCTCCGCCGCCTCGGCCTTGGACCGCTTGAGGGCCGAGACCGGTGCCTCGGTGATGTTCTCCAGCACGGTCAGGTGCGGGAAGAGATGGAAGTTCTGGAAGACAAAGCCGATGCCGGTGCGCTGCTTGAGGATTTCGCGTTCGCGCAGCTCATACAGCTTGTCCCCGGACCTCCGGTACCCGACCAGCGAGCCGTCGACGCTGACCTGGCCGCCGTCCACCTTCTCCAGGTGGTTGATGGTGCGCAGCAGCGTGGACTTGCCGGAGCCGGAGGGGCCGAGGACGACGGTGACCTCGCCGGTGCGGACCGTCAGGTCGATGCCCCGGAGCACCTCCACCGGCCCGAAGCTCTTGGTCACGGACTTGATCTCGACCATGGGAGTGGTGACGGTCCCCGCGCTCATCGCGTGGCCCCCTTCGCGAAGTGTCGTTCGATGTAGTGCTGGAGTACGGAGAGCGCACCGGTGAGGAGCACGTACCAGACGGTGGCGACCATCAGGAGCGGGACGACCCGGCCGTTGCGCCCGTAGATGACCTGGGCCTGGTAGAAGAGTTCGCCGATCGCCATGACGGAGACGATCGAGGTGCCCTTGAAGAGGGAGATGACCTCGTTGGCCGCGTTGGGCAGGATGGAGCGCATGGCCTGCGGCAGGACGATCCGGCGGAGCTGCCGCAGCCGGGGGATGCCGAGCGCCGCCGCGGCCTGGGTCTGGCCGCTGTCCACGGCCAGCACGCCGCCGCGCACGATCTCCGCGGCGTACGCGGCCTGGTGCAGCGCGAGCCCGAGGACGGCCGCGCTCATCGCGCCGACCAGCCCCGCCGTGTCGAAGGAGACGAAGCCGGGGCCGAACGGGATGCCGATGTCGAGCCGCTTGTAGAGGTAGGCCAGGTTGAACCAGAACAGGAGCTGGACGATGAGCGGGACGGCGCGGAAGATCCAGATGTAGCCGACGGCCACCGCGCGCAGGAAGGGGCTGTCCGACAGCCGCATGAAGGCGAGGACCAGGCCGAGCAGGAAGCCGAGTGCCGTGCCATAGACGGTGAGCTGGAGGGTGGTGCCCACGGCGCGCAGGATGGTCTCCGCGGTGAAGTACTGCGCGAAGACCGGCCACTCCCAGCCGGGGTTGGTGACCAGCCCGTGGGCGAACTGGGCGAGGAGGACGGCGGTGAGCGCGCTCGCGATCCAGCGTCCCGGGTGGCGGACAGGGACGATCTCGAGGGCGGCCTCCGGCGCGTCCGTACGGGCGCGTTCGGGGGCCTTGCTCAGCGGTGGGTCACTGGTCAGCGGCATGGGAGTCCTTGGTGGCTCGGGCGGCGAGGAAGGCGAGCAGGGTGCGCGCCGTGGCGTCGTTCTGGCGGAAGGAGGGGGCGTTGGTACCGGGGCGGGTGAAGGCCCCGGAGGCGCGCGCGTCGGTGTGCGGGCCGAGCGCGAAGCGGCGCGGGTGGGCCCGGCCACTGCGGTCCAGGACCCGGCCGTCCGCGGCGTCGACGCGCAGCAGTCCGTCGGGCGTGGCGGCGGCACCGTCGGTGTAGAGGCCGCGCAGCAGCGCGTCCCGGCTGTGCGCGACGGAGGGTTCGGGGAGCCGGGCCTCGACGAGGGCGCGGGCGGTGACCTCGGCGCCTGGCAGGCTCGCGCTGCTCGCCCGGAAGCGGCCGCTCTCCGCGTCGGCGGTGACCGAGACGTCGGCGCCGAGGAACTTCACGACGCCGGCCCGGGAGAGCGCGAGCAACTGCCGCAGCCGGGGCCCGGGCGGCCCCGAGGCGAGGTAGCTGAAGAAGCCGTGCCACCACGGGCCGCGGTCGCCGATCCGGGTGAGCTGCCCGTAGACGGACAGCAGCGCGAGGAAGACGGCCTGGTCGGGGCTGTACGCGGGGTCGTGGCGGCGGTCCAGGTCGGCCTGGATGTACCCGCGCAGGCCGGCCTGGAGCGCCGCCTCGTCCGGGAAGCGCACGCCGTCCAGCGGGTGGTCGAGCGCTTCGAGGTCGAGGCGGTCGGCGGGATCGGGCACGGAGGCGGCGACCAGGGCCTGGAGGGCGGCGCTGCCGGGGTCGGTGGCCGCGTACTTCTCCTCGAAGTCGGTCCAGTGGACGGCCGTGCGCTCCGGGTGGGCGGTGAACAGCCGGTGGTAGTGGGCAAATCCCAGCTCCTTGGCGATCAGCGGCCACACGTCCCGGGTGAAGTCGGCGCCGCCGGGGCGGGCAAGCAAGGCGTCCACCTCGGCGGGTCCGAAGAACCGCGGCAGCGGCGGCCGTTCGCCCGTCCAGCCGTATCCGATCTTGGAGTGGTACGGCACGCCGCGCCGCGACCCGACGTGCAGCACCGGCTCCTCGCCCGAGGGGAGATACGCCAGCTCCCCGTCGGGCCGGGTCAGGTAGCGGCCGCCGCGGCCCTCGGTGAGCAGGATCATCAGGTCGACGAAGGCCAGGCCCATGCCCCGTACCAGTACCGGTTCGCCCGCCCGCAGACCGGACAGGTCGCTGTCGGCGGTGAAGTCCGGTGGCAGATACGTCAGTCCGTGCTCGGCGGCGAATGATGTCAACGCCCGCTGTTCGGGCGGCGGTTCGGCGGCGAGGTGGCCGAGGGTGAGCACGACGAGGTCGGCGACGAGCGGGGTGGGACGGCCCGCCAGCCAGACCTGCTGGCGGCCGTCGCGCGGGCCCGCGACGCGGACGGCGCTCTGCCGGTGCTCGTGCACGGCGACGCCGGGCGGCAGCTCCGCGACCGTGCGCGCGTACACCCACTCCAGGTAGCCGCTCTGCAGCCGGCGGCCGGCGAAGTCCCGCGGCCCGAGCGCGCCGGCCTCAGCGGCGAGGCCCGGCGGCACGTCGACGGCACCGTCTCTGACCTGCTGCGCCCAGGCGGCGAGCGTGGGTCCCGGGCGGACCGGTCCGGCCATCTCCACCGAGTCGTCGGTGAACATCGTGACGTCCTCGGCGGTGGAGTTCATCCACAGCAGCGGGGACTGGTCGTGCCGCCAGATGCGACCGCCGCCGGGCGGGTGCGGGTCGACGAGATGGATGTCCAGCTCCCGGTCGCCGTACAGCTCCGCGGCATTCGCGGCGATCCGCTCCAGCAGTCCGGTCCCCCGCGGCCCGGCTCCCACGATCACCAGGGACGGCCTCATCGGGTGCGCTCCGCACCACGCGCGTAGTGCCGCTCGACGTAGTACTGGCCGACGCTGAGCAGCGAGGTGATCAGTACGTACCAGAGGGTGGCGACCAGCAGCAGCGGGATGACCTGGTAGGTGCGGTGGTAGACCAACTGGACGGAGTACAGCAGGTCCTGGACGGCGATGACGCTGACGATCGAGGTGCCCTTGAGGGTGCCGATCAGCATGTTCCCGGCGGGCGGCACGATCGAGCGCATCGCCTGCGGCAGCACGATCCGCAGGCCGCGGCGCCACCGGCTCAGGCCGAGGGACTGCGCGGCCTCGAGCTGGCCGCGGTCGACGGAGAGGATGCCGCCGCGGACGACCTCGGCGGCGTATGCGGCCTCGTGCAGGGTGAGGCCGATGAGGGCGACGGTGAGCGGTCCGAAGAGGTTCACAGTCTTGATGCCGAGGATGTGCGGGTACAGCGCACCGATGTTGAACCAGAACAGGAGCTGCACCAGGATCGGCATGGACCGGAACAGCCAGACGTAGCCCCAGGCGACGCTTCTGAGCACGGGATTGGCGGCCAGCCGCATCGCGGCGAGCAGCGTGCCGAGCGCGAAGCCGAGCACCATGACCAGCGCGGTGAGCCAGAGCGTGAGGCCGAGGCCGCGCAGCACGGCGGTGGTGAGGAAGTAGCGGGCGACCACGTCCCACTGGAACGCGTCGTTGCGGACGACGGAGGTGGCGGCCAGCGCGAGGAGGGCCAGGACGAGGGCGGCTGCGGCCCATTGGCCGGTGCGGCGACGCGGGACGATGCGGGGCGCATCGGCGGCGCCGGTTCTCAGGGGCGGCGGTGCCGGGGCAGGGGTGTCGAGGGTGCCGGAGGCCGGCTGTACGGAAGGCATGCGAAGGCTCCGTGGATGCAGAGATCGAACACGGGAGTGGAAACGCCTTCACACAGGCTCAAGAACCGGTCGAGCCCCTCAGCACGGCCGGTCCTTGAGGCTATGGCGTGGGTACCGCGCCCTGTCAACCCTGTCCATACTCTGAGAATCAAATCTCAGAGGCAGTTGACGCGGAAACGGATGCCTGCTCCACTTGGCCGCATGTACTCATGGCAGCGGCTGGTCACACGCGACCACATCGACTTCGGTCGAGTGTGGTCGTCGTCCTGTTGAGCTGACCCCCTGCCTCTCGCCCGCCGCCTTCTCCGGCCGGGCCGTTTCGCGGTTCTGATCCGTCTTCCCTGATCCCGCCGCGCCTTCACACACTTTTCCGCGCCTCCCCTCGGCGCACCCTTCCCCGTTCCCCCTGCTCTCCCTCTGCTCTCCCCTTGTTCCTTCGGCCTGCTCGAAGAAGGGCGCACCACAATGCGCTTCGGCGTCATGACATTGATCGACAACGTCCCGGACGCGGTGTCCGGGCGGCTTCTCCCGCCTCATCAACGCCTCCGCGAGGTCGTCGAACTGGCCGTACTGGCCGAGGAGTTGGGCTACGACGCGGTCGGCGTCGGGGAACGGCACGGACCGCCGTTCCTCGCCAGCTCCCCGGCCACGGTCCTGGGGGCGATCGCCGCCCGCACCCACCGCATCCGGCTCTTCACCACCGTCACCGTCCTGTCCACCCTCGACCCGGTCCGGGTCGCCGAGGAGTACGCCACCGTCGACCAGCTCTCCGGCGGCCGCCTGGAGCTGATGACCGGCAAGGGCAACGCGCCCGAGCCATGGCACCTGTTCGGCCGCGACCCGGCCGACCAGTACGCCCTCCAGGAGGAGAACTACGAACTGCTGCGCCGACTCTGGAGCGAGGAGAAGGTGACCTGGTCGGGCCGGTTCCGTCCACCCCTTGAGAACGCCACGACACTCCCCCGCCCCTATCAGCAGCCGCCCACCATCTGGCACGGCAGCGCCACCAGCGAACGCTCGGCGGACCTCGCGGCCCTGTGGGGCGACCCGCTGTTCACCGCCAACGTCATCCAGCCGGTCGCGAACTACGCCCGGCTGATCGACCACTACCGGGAACGCTGGGCGGAGTACGGACACGACCCCTCGGCCGCGCTGGTCGGCGCGGGCGGCACGCTCTACGTCGCGCCCGACGACCGCATCGCGCGCCGCGAGTTCGCGCCGTACTACGAAGCGGCGGTCGCGGCCCGGGACGTGCCCGGAAACAACACCCCGTTCCGCAGCCTCGCGGACGCCGCCGACCACGGGCCGGCCCTCGTCGGCTCGCCGGACCGGGTGATCGAGAAGGTCCTCCAGCAGCACGCGGCGTACGGGCACGCGGTGCAGTTCTTCGGCGTGGAGAGCGCCGGGCTGCCGTTCGCGCGCAAGGCCGAGGTGCTGCGGCTGGCCGCCGAGCAGGTGCTGCCGGCACTCCGCAAGGAAGCGCCCGATCCGCTCCCGTGGGACCGCCCGTGACCGGCCCGGCACCGCTTCCCGCAGCGCTGACGGTGCATCACACCGACGTGGCCGACCCGCTGGCCCGCCCGCTCCTCGCCGAGCTGACGCATGAATACAGCACCCGCTACCAGAAACCCGTGGACCTGGACCGGGAGTACCCACCGGAGGAATTCGCCCCGCCCGGCGGCGCGTTCCTGCTGCTCCTGGAGGACGGCCGGCCGGTGGCCGGCGGCGCGTACCGGCAGTACGACGCGCACACCGCCGAGCTGAAACGGATCTGGACGCACTCGGCGCACCGCCGCCGGGGACTGGCCCGGCGCGTCCTGCACGTCCTGGAGCGGGACGCCGCCGCGCGCGGCTACACCCGCCTCTACCTCACCACCGGCCCGCGCCAGCCCGAGGCCAAGGGCCTTTACCTCGCGGCCGGTTACCGCCCGCTCTTCGATGTGACCGCCGACCCGGAGACGATCGGCCCGCTGCCGTTCGAGAAGGACCTGCCGGCCGCCCACCACCTGGAGACCCCGAACCCATGAGCCCGAACGCCACCAGAGCCGCCCTCCTGCTCGCCGCCGCAGCCCTCGCCCTGACCTCCTGCGCCACGCCGAAGGAGGCGACGAAGACGGCCGGCGCGGCCGAGGAGAAGATCCCCACCACCGATGTGGTCAAGGACGTCGAGAAGGACCCGGCCGCCGCGAAGCTCCTGCCGGCGGAGGTACGCAAGCGCGGCACGCTCACCATCGCCACCAGCGTCGGCACGCCGCCCGGCGCGGCCTATCTGCCGGACGGGAAGACCGTGGCCGGCCAGGACATCGACTTCGCCGACGCGGCGGCGAAGGTCCTCGGGCTGCGACTCAAGCGCGAGGAGGCGAGCTTTGAAGCGATCCTGCCCGCGCTCGGGAGCGGCAAGTACGACCTGGGGACCGGCAATTTCGGCGTCACCAAGGAGCGCCGGAAGACGGTCGACTTCGTCACGTACATCAACGACGGGCAGGGCTTCGCGGTCCGCGACGACAGCCCGCTGAAGAAGGTCACCGACCTGACGCAGTTGTGCGGCCGGACGGTGGCGACCGGAGCGGGCACGACCTTCGAAGCGACACTGGAGGCGAACCGCCCGAAGTGCGCGGGGGCGGGCAAGAAGCCGTACGAGGTCAAGACCTACGCCGACCAGGGCGCGCTGTGGATCTCCCTGCAGCAGGGCCGCAGCGATGTCGTCATGAGCACCATCAACGGGCTGCGCTACGCGGTGCGGCAGCAGGAGGGACTGCGCTTCCTCAACGAGTATCAGCGTCTCGACGTGGGTTTCGCCTTCAAAAAAGGCAGCGACCTCACGCCCGCGTTCCGGGCCGCGGTGAACCGGCTGCAGAAGGACGGCACGTACGACCGCATCCTGAAGAAGTGGGGCACGAGCAGTTCGGCGATCGGCGCCTCCCGGATCAACCCGCCGGCGAAGGGATGACGGCCACCGGCTGACCGGTCAACGCGCATATGCCCTGGTCCCTTCCGTACGGACCTATTCTTTCCGGTATGTTTCACTCTGTCCTGCCGGAGGGGGCCAAGGGGGCGCGCACCCCGTGTGACACCCTTCGCACAGTCAGTTCGCGGTCGTCGCCTTGAAGCTGACGCTGTGCCATCCTCATTGCACCAGATGTGTCACGAACCCCCCATGCGGCGGCTATCCACTTGGCACATCATCCGCGTCATGGCCGACCATAGAGGGGCGGACAGCACACCGCGGGAGAGAGGAGGCGTCCATGGGATCGGTGCGCAAGGCGAGTGCGTGGCTTGGCCTCGTCGACGACAACGATGACGAGCGTTACTACGACGACGACTACGCCGAGGGAGCCGAGTCCGAACAGACGGGCGGCAACTCCTGGGTGACCGACCCCCGCGTGCGGGTGGCCGACCAGACCGCACAGCAGCAGGGCACCCGGATCGCCACGATCACGCCGGACGGCTTCCGGGACGCCCGCGGGATCGGCGAGCTCTTCCGGTCCGGTGTGCCGGTCATCGTGAACCTCACGGCCATGGAGTCCACCGACGCCAAGCGCGTCGTCGACTTCGCCGCGGGGCTGACCTTCGGGCTGCGCGGCTCCATCGAGCGCGTGGCGACCCGGGTCTTCCTTCTCACCCCGCCCGACTACCGGATCGTGAGCGGCGGCGAGGCCACGGGCCGCGGCCGCCAGGGCGGGTTCTTCAACCAGAGCTGAGTGTTCTCTTGCGGATCGGCCGAGGCCGGTCCGCAAGAGGACACCGGCCGCTCAGCCCCGGAAGGCGTCGAGCCCCGTGAGCGCCTTGCCCAGTACGAGCTGATGCATTTCCACGGTGCCCTCGTAGGTGAGCACCGATTCCAGGTTCGTCGCGTGCCGCATGACGGGGTACTCCAGCGAGATCCCGTTCGCGCCGAGGATCGTGCGCGACGTACGGCAGATCTCGATCGCCTCCCGCACGTTGTTGAGCTTGCCGAAACTGACCTGCTCCGGGCGGAGCTTCCCCGCGTCCAGCCGGCGCCCCAGGTGGTGCGCGAGCAGGACGCCCTTGTGCAGCTCGACGGCCATGTCGGCGAGCTTGCCCTGGGTGAGTTGGAAGCCGCCGATCGGCTTGCCGAACTGCTCGCGGGTCTTCGCGTACTCCAGCGCCGCGTCGAAGCTGGCGCGCGCCGCACCCATCGCGCCCCAGACGATGCCGTACCGGGCGTGGCTGAGGCAGCTCAGCGGGCCGCGCAGCCCGGTGACCTCGGGGAGCACCGCGTCGGCGGGCAGCCGTACGTCGTCCAGGACCAGCTCGCTGGTGACCGAGGCGCGCAGCGACCACTTGTGCTTGATCTCGGGGGCCGAGAAGCCGGGGGTGTCCGTGGGGACCACGAAGCCGCGTACGCCGTCGTCCGTACGGGCCCAGACGACCGCGACGCCGGCCACCGAGCCGTTGGTGATCCACATCTTGCGGCCGTTGAGGACCCAGTCGGAGCCGTCGCGCTTGGCGTGGGTCCGCATGTTCGCGGGGTCGGAGCCGTGGTCGGGCTCGGTCAGGCCGAAGCAGCCGATGATCTCGCCGGCGGCCATCCCCGGCAGCCACTGCTGCTTCTGCTCCTCGGAGCCGAAGCGCCAGATGGCGTACATGGCGAGCGAGCCCTGCACGGAGACCAGCGAGCGGATGCCGGAGTCGGCGGCCTCCAGCTCCAGGCAGGCCAGGCCGTACTGGACGGCCGAGGCACCGGCGCAGCCGTAGCCGGTCAGCGACATGCCGAGCGCGCCGATCGAGCCGAGCTCGCGGGCCAGCTCACGGATGCCGGGCAGCTCGCCGTCCTCGTACCACTGGGCGATGTGCGGCAGCACGCGGTCGGCGGCCCACTGGCGGACCGTGTCGCGTACGGCGAGGTCCTCGTCGGTGAGCAGGTCGTCGATGCCCAGCGGGTCGGCCGGGTCGAAGGGCGGCAGGGTGGATGCGGACATGACGAGGGCCTCCTGCGGCTGCGCGAAAAACTAGCAGTGGTAGTTATTGCTCATGGCAGACGTTACGACGCGCGCGGGCGCGCCACAAGAGGGCCCGCGACCGGGCCGGCACAAGAAGGGAAGAGGCGCTCAGCGCCCGGAGGCCGCGGGCTCCGGCTCGGCATCGTGGCCCGGGTCCGACGCTTCCCCGTCGGTGCGCTCCGCCGCGTCCGCCACCCGCCGCGGCAGCCGCAGCGCGATCGCCGCGCCGACCAGCAGCAGCACCGCGCTGGCCACGAGCGTGACGTGCAGGCCGTGCACGAAGGAGGCGCGGGCCGCCTCGCGCAGCGCGTGCCGCGCATGCCGGCCGAGGCCGCCGGCCACCTGGTACGCCTCGCCGAGCGAGTGCCCGGCCGCGCGGCTCGCACGGTGCGGCACACCGGCGATGCGGTGCAGGCCGGGCGCGTAGACCGCGTTCATGACACTGCCGAGCACGGCCACGCCGATGCCCGCGCCGAGCTGGTAGGAGGTCTCGCCGATGGCCGCCGCTCCCCCGGACGCCTCGGCGGGCGCCTCGCTGAGCATCGACTCGTACGCCCCGAAGAGCGTGGACTGGAAGCCGAAGCCGAGCAGGACGAAGCCGGCGGAGAGCTGCCAGGGGTGGTCCTGCGTGCCCAGCGCGGTCAGGCACAGCACCGCGACGGCGGTGAGCACGAAGCCCGCCGAGACCATCACGCGCGGGCCGAGCGCCTGCAGCATCCGCGAGCCGGTGAGCCCGGCCGCCATCGCGGCGAAGACCAGCGGCAGCATCCGCAGCCCGGTCTCCAGGGGGGTCATGCCGAGCACGAGCTGGAGGTACTGCACGGCTATGAGCTGCAGTCCGACCAGGGCCAGCATCGCCAGCACGATGCAGCCGACGGACGTGCCGAAGGCCGGGCGGGCGAAGAGCCGCATGTCGATCAGGGGGTGCTCACGGCGTCGCTGCCGGTGCACGAAGAGGGCCAGCAGCAGCGCCCCGACCAGCATCGGACAGAGCGTCGTCCAGCCGACGACGTGCGCCCCGCTGCCGATCTGCTTCACGCCGAATACCAGGCCGAGCACGCCGAGCGCCGCGATGACCGCGCCGAGGACGTCCCAGGGGCCGTTCCGCTCGCCCCGGGACTCCGGCAGCAGCCAGCGGCCGACCAGCAGCATGACGGCCATCATCGGGATGTTGATGAGGAAGACCGAGCCCCACCAGAAGTTCTCGACGAGGAAGCCGCCGAGCACCGGGCCGACGGCCGCGCCGACCGCGGCGACCGCGCTCCACACGCCGATGGCCACGGCCCGCTCGCGCCGGTCGGGGAAGACCTGGCGCAGGATCGACAGCGTCGCCGGCATGATCATCGCGCCGCCGACGCCCAGCAGGGCCCTGGCCACGATGAGGATCTGCGGATTGGGCGCCAGGGCGGCGCCGGCCGAGGCGATCGCGAAGAGTCCGTAACCGAAGAGCAGTATCCGGCGTCTGCCGACTCTGTCGCCGAGCGTCCCGAACAGGATCAGCAGGGACGCCGCGATGAGCGGGTAGACGTCGACTATCCAGAGCAGTTCGACCGGACCCGGTCGAAGATCTTCGGTGACGGCCGGCACCGCGACGTAGAGGATCGTCGTGTCGAGGGCGACGAACAGCAGGCTGACGCAGAGCACGATCAGCACGGTCCAGCGGTTCGCGCCGCCGCCGCGATGCCGGGTGACACCAGTCGTCCGCTTCTTGCCGGACGCGGTCGTCCCGGACATGTACGCACCTCCTGTCGAGCACTCGCAGCCGCGCACGACGGCACGACGAACACCCCGGGGGGACCGGCGGCACGGGCGAGTTGTGACGAAAGCCTACGCGAGTCGCCGGGCGGGACACATGGCTCACCTCACGATGAGATGCTCATCGCAAGGGCCGGGGGTTCTCATACCCACTGGACAGGGCACTGGCTACCATTCGCCGCCGACTCCTTCGGGGGACCTTCGCACCCCCTGTCGCGGACCCTTCGTGAGGACTTCCGCACCCCCTGTCACGGACCCGGCGCACCCCCGGCGCCCGCCCCGATCCGGCCATCGTGCCGCCGCGGCCCCCGCCCACCTGGATAATCGGATTGATGACCGATCTCGCTTTCTCCGCCACCGCGGGTCCGGCCGCGGCAGGCAGAGGCGCCGGGGCCGCGCTGCGCCGTGCCGTGCCCGCCCTGGCGGCGTACGCGGCCATCCGCCTGCTGGGCCTCGTGGTGCTCGCCGTCTGGTCGGCGGCGGCCGGCAAGGACTGGCAGACACTCCTCTCCGCCCGCTGGGACTCGCTCTGGTACACCCGGGTCGCCGAGCAGGGCTACGGCTACGCCGTCCTGCTTCCCGGCGGCGAGGTGCACTCCAACCTCGCCTTCTTCCCGCTGCTGCCGTGGCTGGAGCGCGGCCTCTCGGCGCTGCTGCCGCTGTCCGCGGCCGGCGCCGGGCTGCTGGTGAGCGCGGCCGCCTCGGTGGCCGCCGCGTGGGCGCTCTACGCCACGGGCGAGCGGCTGAACGGCCCGCGGGCCGGGGTGACGCTGGCCGCGCTGTGGGCGGCGGTCCCGATAGGCATCGTGCAGTCGATGGCGTACTCGGAGGCGCTCTTCACCGCGCTCGCGGCCTGGGCGCTGTACGCGGTGCTGACCGGCCGGTGGCTGTGGGCGGGCGTGCTGACGTCGCTGGCCGGGCTGACCCGGCCGGTGGGCGCCGCGGTCGTCGCGGCCGTGTGGGCCGCCGCGGCGCTCCACCTGTGGCGCGAGCGGTCCCGCGAGGGCCGGGTGGCCTGGCGGCAGCACGGCCGGCTGCTCGCCGGGGCGGTGCTCGCCCCGCTCGGCTGGTGCGGCTTCTTCCTGTGGGTGGCCGCCCGCGAGGGCAGCCTCACCGGCTACCTCGACATCCAGGCGGGCTGGAACAACGGCTTCGACGGCGGCCTCGCCTTCGCCGCCTTCACCTGGCGGCTGCTGACGGGCCCTGCGCTGCCCGCCGGGCTCGCGCTGGTGGCGGGGGTCGCGGCGGTGCTGTGGCTGTACGTGCTCGGCGTACGGCAGGGGCGGCCGGTGCCGCTGCTGGTCTACGGCGGCCTGGTGCTGGCACTGGCGCTGACCGCCAAGGGCTACTTCGGGTCCAAGCCGCGGCTGATGCTGCCGGCGTACCCGCTGCTGCTGCCGCCGGCCGCCGCGCTGGCCCGGTGGCGCCCCCGGTACGCCGCGGCCGTCCTCGGCGTCCTCGCGGCGGGCTCGGCGGTGTACGGCGCGATCTGGCTCAACGGCTCGGGCCCGCCGTGACCGCGGGCCGAACGACTCCGGCGTGACCGCGGCCGGACCGGCGAACGCGCCGTGAAGCGCCGGGAAATACGCGATAAACGCGGCCGGGGAAATGCATTCAGCCTCTTGGACGTGCGGCCACACGGATGCCCTGCGGGCGAAAGAGCGATTTAGTGAATTCTCTTGGCAGGGCCCTGGCGAATGGCTTGTTTGAGACGCATTCCACATCACATCGTCATTACAAAGCGGACGGTTTGACCAAGCGCCTACATCACACGCGGTAACGTCGATTGAGTGCGTACCGATGAGAAGCCCGACCAGAGGGAAGGGCACCCGAGCGAGCGCGCCCGGCCGTATATGACGCGAACACGCCACTGGCTGTTCGGCGGCACCGTGGCGGTCTATGCGGCGATCGTGCTCGGCGTGCTGACGACTTCCTGGCTGGTCACCCTCGACTGGCAGGTCATGCTGTTCAGGCCGTACAAGCAATGGCCTGACATCCACGCTTTCCTCGACTACTTCGTGGTGCTGGGCCAGCGCGGCCCCACCGCGGTCGCGGTGGCCGCGTGGCTGGTCTGGCGCTGCTGGCGGCAGAAGAACCTCCACCCGCTGCTGGTGCTGGGCGTCGCCCTGCTGATGCTCAACGTCACCGTGGGTGCCGCGAAGATCGGCATGGGCCGGCTCGGGCCGCACTACGCGACCGCCATCGGGACCAACGAGATGTGGCTCGGCGGCGATATATTCCCGTCCGGGCACACCGCGAACGCCGTGGTCACCTGGGGCGTGCTGGCCTATCTGGCGACCACCCCGCTGCGCCGCAGGATCCTTTCGGTGATCGCCGCGCTCGGCGCGCTCGGCGTCGGCATGACCACCGTCTACCTCGGTACCCACTGGGTCAGCGACGTGCTGCTGGGCTGGGCCGCCGGCCTCCTGGTCATGCTCGCGCTCCCCTGGTGCGAGCCGGGCATGGCCTGGGCCGAGGCCCGGCTGAGGGCGGCCCTGTGGCGGCTGCGGGTCCAGCTCGGCGGCGCGGCACAGCCCCTCCCGGTACCGGCGAGCCCGGCGGGCGTCACCGCCGGCGTCTCCCGCCAGCGGGCGGTCGCCGAGGACGGCGTCCTGGTCCGCGAGCCGGCGGTGGCCGGCGGCGGACGGCAGGGCCGGTCCCCGGACACCTGGCCGCACCACCCCGCCCGCCCGCACACCACGCGGTCGGAGCGCACTCCGGTCACCCCCTCGGGCAGCCGAAGACCGCCGCACGCGGACCGTGCCCCGCGCACCGCACCGGTCACCACGACCGTCCGCGGCCGCTCGCAGGGAAGCTGACACGGCGGACGTGCGGGGACGGTACGCACACCCCCCCCGCACACCACGGCCCCGGCGGCTCCACTCAGGAGCCGCCGGGGCCGTCGTCGTACGGGGAGGACGGGGGTACGCGGGAGGGGGAAGCGCGCGGGCCGCTCAGCCCTTCCAGGACTTGTTCACGGTGCCGTCCTGCACCTCGAAGTTCAGCCGGCCCGCCAGGTACTCCATGGTGATGATCGCGCCGGGCGGCAGCGACCTGACGGTGCTCCAGCCGCGCGCGCGGGCCTGTTCCTCGGCCTGCTGCTGCTCCAGACCGACATAGGTCTCGAGGTCGTCGTCCGGGTCTTTCGGAAGGTTCGGTACTGGCGCCATGACGCCACCGTATGCCTCCTCCACAGGCACGCGGAAGGGCCTTCCTGACACACCGGAGTGTTCCCGGGGTCCGGCATTGGTCACACTTCTGTCACAGCCCACCGGGGCCGGTTTAGCGCCACTTCCGTCACCCGAACGAGCAGCCCCGGTATCACTTCGGCAACGGAGAAAACCGGCCCGATTTCCCGCTGATCGGTTTCCGCGAACCCACCCGTACAACTCCCGTCGCAGCCCGGAAATCATTCACCCGACGGCCTCGCATTCCCCTTACCCGATACGCAATATCGGGCGTCCCCTAATCCGCCGACGACGCACACTCCGCTCACATTTCCCGCACATCCCGCGGCGGCCGGGAGCGGCCGACGCCCCCTCGCGCGAAGGCCGTTGGGGCGCGCATCATGAAGCGAGCTCCAGTACGTCCTGCCGTCGGGGCGCGCCCTCGGTCACGCCCTGGTACGTCCTGTCGACGAACGAGGTGGCGCGGATGGGAACAGTGGCACAGGGGGCGAGGACGGGACCCGTCGCGGCCCGCCGCCCCGGCAAGGTCGTGGTGGACTGGCTGACGACGACGGACCACAAGAAGATCGGCCATCTCTACCTGGTCACGTCGTTCGGCTTCTTCCTCTTCGGCGGGGTGCTGGCGCTGGTGATACGCGCCGAGCTGGCCCGGCCCGGGCTGCAGTTGATCACGAACGAGGAGTACAACCAGGCGTTCACGCTGCACGGCACGATCATGCTGCTGCTCTTCGCCACCCCGGCCTTCGCGGGCTTCGCCAACGAGATCATGCCGCTGCAGATCGGCGCGCCCGACGTGGCGTTCCCCCGGCTGAACATGCTCTCGTACTGGTTCTTCCTCTTCGGCGGGCTGATCGTGGTGGGCTCGCTGTTCACCTCGTCCGGCGGCGCGTCCTTCGGCTGGACCGCGTACGCGCCGCTGGACTCCATGGTCCGCTCCCCCGGCATCGGGCACGACATGTGGATCATGGGCCTGGCGCTGTCCGGCTTCGGCACGATCCTGGGCGCGGTGAACTTCCTGACGACGATCATCGGGATGCGGGCGCCGGGCATGACGATGTTCCGGATGCCGATCTTCACCTGGAACGTGCTCTTCACCTCGATCCTCGTCCTGGTCGCCTTCCCCGTGCTCGCCGCGTCACTGCTGGTGCTGGAGGCGGACCGGCGGTTCGGCTCGGTGGTCTTCGAGGCGGAGTGGGGCGGACCGCTGCTGTGGCAGCACCTCTTCTGGTTCTTCGGCCACCCCGAGGTCTACATCATCGCGCTGCCGTTCTTCGGCATCGTCACCGAGATCATCCCGGTCTTCTCCCGCAAGCCGATCTTCGGGTACACCATGCTGGTCGCGGCGACGATGGTGATCACCGCCCTGTCGCTGATGGTCTGGGCGCACCACATGTTCGCCACCGGGGCCGTGCTGCTGCCGTTCTTCTCGTTCATGTCCTTCCTGATCGCGGTGCCGACGGGCGTGAAGTTCTTCAACTGGATCGGCACGATGTGGCACGGCTCGCTGTCCTTCGAGACGCCGATGCTGTGGTCGGTCGGCTTCCTGGTGAGCTTCCTGTTCGGCGGCCTGACCGGGGTGATCCTGGCGTCGCCGCCACTGGACTTCCACGTCACCGACAGCTACTTCGTGGTGGCCCACTTCCACTACGTCGTCTTCGGCACGGTGGTCTTCGCGACGTTCGCGGGCTTCTACTTCTGGTGGCCCAAGTTCACCGGCAAGCTGCTCGACGAGCGGCTGGGGAAGATCCACTTCTGGACGCTCTTCGTCGGCTTCCACACCACCTTCCTCGTCCAGCACTGGCTGGGCGTGGCGGGGATGCCGCGCCGGTACGCCGACTACCTCGCGGCCGACGGCTTCACCGCGCTCAACACCCTCTCCTCGATCGGCGCCTTCCTGCTGGGCGCCTCCACCCTGCCGTTCCTCTACAACATCTGGAAGACGGCCAAGTACGCGCCGAAGGCCGATGTGGACGATCCCTGGGGCTATGGCCGTTCCCTGGAGTGGGCCACCTCCTCGCCCCCGCCGCGGCACAACTTCCTCACCATTCCGAAGATCCGCTCCGAGTCCCCGGCCTTCGACCTGCACCACCCGGTGACGGCGCGCAGCGAACTGACCGAGGAGGACGCGCGGCTCAGGCCGACGCCCGGGACAACCGATCCCTGATCTCCCGTATCTGCTCCAGGAGTTCGGGCGGCTCGCGGACCTCGAAGTCGAAGCCGGTCATCATCAGGAACACGACCAGCGCGTCCGGGTTCGCCGCGCCGGCCCGCAGCAGGCAGGTGCGGTCGTCCACCGCCTCCAGCATCCCGGCCGTGGGCGAGACGCGCTGCGCTGCCTCCGCCAGCGGCACGTGCAGCAGGACGGTCGCGGACACCGCGTACACGGCTCTGGAGACGCCTTCGGAGACATAGGCGGCCAGGTCCTCGGCGGGTGGGGTACGGGGCGCCACGCGCGGCCCGTGCGGCGGGGTGGGGGTGATCCGGTCGGCGCGGAAGGTGCGCCAGTCCCCGCGTCCGGTGTCCCAGGCGACGAGGTACCAGCGGCGCTGGGCGCTGACCAGGCGGTGCGGCTCGACGGTGCGGCGGCTGACCGTGCCGTCGTGCGCGGCGTACTCGAAGCGGAGCTGCTGACTGTCCCGGCAGGCGGCGGCCAGTTCGGTGAGCACGGCGGCGTCCACGCGGGGCCCCGCGCCGTTCACCAGGGGGACGGTAAAGGTGTTCAAGGTACTGACGCGGCGCCGCAGCCGGGCCGGAAGTACCTGTTCCAGCTTGGCCAGCGCGCGGACGGAGGTCTCCTCGATGCCCGCGACGCCGCCGGCCGCCGCGGTGCGCAGCCCGATCGCGACCGCCACGGCCTCCTCGTCGTCCAGCAGCAGCGGCGGGAGCTCGGCGCCCGCACCCAGTTGATAGCCCCCGGCGGTGCCGGGGGCCGAGTGCACGGGATAGCCGAGCTCCCGCAGCCGTTCGATATCACGCCGTACGGTGCGCGGCGTCACGCCCAGCCGGTCGGCCAGGTCGGCGCCGGACCATTCACGGTGGGCCTGCAGCAGTGAGAGCAGGCGGAGCAGGCGTGCCGAGGTCTCCAACATGCGTCAGAGTCTGGCAGCACTTGCGGACAGCCATGGTCCGCAACGGCGGCTCCGCCCGCGCCGCCGTCAACGATTCACGCGCGCCGCTACCAGCGGTACCAGCGCGCCCGGCCGCCTCCTGTGCCGGTCGAACGGAACAGGAAGCCCAGCAGCCATACGACGAGCACTGCCACCGCGATCCACCACAGTGCCTTGAGTGCGAAACCGGCGCCGAAGAGGATCAACGCGAGCAGCAGGACCAACAGGACAGGAACCATGATGTGCACCTCCGCCATCCGGGTGCCCCTTTTGTCGCGGGTCAATCCGGGGTGCGTGAGGCCGGGGGACGCGGGGGCGTCCCCCGGTGGTTCAGGACGGCTCCTGCGGCCCCACGACCTTGACCGACAGGTCGTTGTCGACCGTGAAGTACGGGCCCACGCGGACCTGTGCGCCCGGTGCCGCGATCGGCATCGCCGGATAGGTGAAGATCTGCTTCTTGTCCGGTACGTCGTCCAGGATGCGGGAGATGCGCACCGGCTCGGCGACCTCGCCGGTCCGCACCCACAGGTCCCACCGCTCGGTGCCGGCCCGCCACTGCTCGGCCAGCGGGCCGTGCGGCAGGACGAAGGCGAAGTCCGGCCCGTCGCCGTGCAGCGGGATCGTGACCGTGTGCCCGTCCTGCCGGGCACGCGCCTCGGCGGCGGCACCGGGCTCCAGCGCGGCGCCGTAGAGCCGCCCCTGGACGGTGATGCCGTCGGGCGCCACGGTGATCTCGCCGGACTCCGCGTGCGGTCCGCGCAGCCAGCTCCGCAGTGCGAGATTGCCGTACTTGGTGGCGTACGGGATCCGGACGCCGAGCCGGCCGATGGCGGCCAGCGGGCGCCGGTCGACCAGCGACCGCAGGTCGTTGACGCCGGGCAGCAGGCGCTGCGGGTCACCGGCGTTGCCGAGGTCCGCGTAGACATTCCAGCGGCCTTCGGGCAGCGCGACCGTACTGGGCAGCACGGCCCGCAGCCGGCCCGCGCCGTTCGGTCCGAGCGGCAGCCGGATCTCGTCGGCCGGGGCCTCGCCGCCCCGCAGCCGGAGCACCAGTGCCGCGCTCCAGACCGTGCCGGTCTCCTCGCCGGCCGGGTCGGGAACGGCGATGTCGAAGGTCAGGCCGCCCGCGGAGTCCGCGATGCAGTCGGCGTGCAGGGCCGTACGTGCCGGCTGCCGGGTGCCGGCGCCGGTGGCGGGCAGTTGCATCGACGCGCTCATGCCGTCCGCACTCCTCTCAGTGCGGCGTGCGCCGCGTCCTTGGTGGCGTAGGCGCCGCTCAACAGAGCTCCTCTGGTGCGGTGGACCGTGGCGCGCAGCGCGCCGCGCCCGCCGCCGGTGGTCAGGTCGCCGAAGAGGGCCTCGTACCGTCCCGCGATCCGTCCGGGATCGAAGCGGGCGGAGGACGCCAGGGCGGCCCGACCCATGCGCCGCCGGCGCTCGTCGTCGTTGATCAGCTCCAGCAGCGCTGCGGCAACGGCGTCCTTCTTGCCGACCGGTACCAGCCGGCCGTCCACGCCGTCGTCGATGATCTCGCCGGGACCGTGCGGGCAGTCGGTGGAGACCACCGGCAGCCCGCATCGCATCGCCTCCACAATCGTCATCCCGAACGACTCCAGGCTGGAAGTGACGGCCGCGATGGAGCCCTTGGCCCACTCCGGGTCCAGCGGGTGTGCCGGGCCCATCAGATAGACGTGGTTGTACAGCCCCAGCTCGTCGATCAGCTCCCGCAGGGACGCTTTCTCGACACCGCCGCCGTAGATCCGCAGCCGCCAGTCCGGGCGCTGTTCGACGACCGTGGCGAAGGCCCGGATCAGCAGGTCGTACCGTTTCCCCTTGGCCAGCCGACCGGCGGCGACGACCCATTTGCCGGTGCCGTCGGCGGGCCGGATTCCGGGCTCGGGCACGCTGTTGGGCACCGCTTCGATGCGTACGCCGGGCAGCCGCAGCCGCTTGCGGTAGGACCGGGCGTCCGCCTCGGTCACCGTGGTCAGCGCGTCCAGCCGCGGGTAGACCCCGCGCAACTGCCGGACGAGCGCCCTGCCGTGCGCATCGAGGGTGAGGTGCTCCTGCCCGACGCGGACCACGCCTCGCCGGGCCTGCCGGGCGAGGTGGACGTTCAGCCCGGGGCGGGTCCCCACCACGACGTCGGCCTCCAGGGACCGCAGATGGGCCGCGATCCGCCGGTCGGTGAGCTCGCTGTACTGCCGGAAGCGGCCCTCGGCCGACGGGAAGACCCGGGCCTCACGAAGGAAGGCGGGGTCCTCCCCGTCGTAGTCGGGGCTGTCCTTGCGGAGGTCCACCAGATGCCGCAGCCTGACCCGCGCTCCGGGCTCGAAGACCGGCACATCACGATGGCGGAAAACAGACACGATCTCGACGTCGTGCTGCTCCGACAGCGTGCGGGCGAGGTTGTACGTCGTCCGGATCGTGCCGCCGATGCCGTATGCGTTGTGAATCAGGAATGAGATATGCATCCGTCCCCGTATCCCATGGTTTTCGCGCGAACGTGGTCTGCCGTCCGCCTACCAAACGGTGAGACCGCAGTGGGAGGTTTCGGGTTGGGTCCTTTCGCTATTTTGTTCCGGAAACGTGAGCAAATCGGTAGCCGGAAGCCGGAACTCCGAGCCACCGAACCGCATCAGGGGGTGAGAAGGGGGCCCGACACGGAGCCCGGACCACCCGCCGCGAGTACCCCGGCCCGCAGCCCGTAACGCTGTGCGCAAGCCGGCCAGGCACCCCAGCCCTGCTGGTCCTGCACCCGCTCGCCGACCTGGATCTGCTCCTCGCGGGTGGCCAGGTCCGGCCGCGGCGCGAAGGACAGGCCGCCCGCCGACTCCCACGTCGACTGCGTGAACTGCAGCCCGCCGTACATGCCGTTGCCGGTACGGGCGTGCCAGTCGCCGCCGCTCTCGCACTGGGCCAGGCACCCCCACGGCCAGTCGTCGCGGGAGCAGTTCGCCGCGCCGAGGACGCTCTGCGTCACCGTGCCCAGCGCTCCCGTCAGCCCGCCGGCGGACCGGGTCTCCCCCGGAGCGTCGGCGGCCGCGCCCACCCCCGCGCTCCCCGCCAGCAGGGCCGCCAGCACCGCGAGCGTGAGCGCGGGCCTGCGGGCGGTACGGACAACGGTGCGCGCGCGGCGCTCCGTACGGGGCGGCCGCGTACGGGCCGCGCCAAGACGCGGGAAGAACTCCGACAGTTCGAGCACCGCCGCAGGCTAGCGGCGGTCCGCCGGACCGGCCGCGCGGCACGCGCCCGAAGGCCCGTGCCCCACCCGGTCGGGTGACCGGGCGGGGCACGCCGCCACTGCGGCACCGCGGGGACGGGGGACGCGCGGACCGTGGCGGCCGGGGGGTCAGACCGTGAGGTGCTGGCCGGGCTTGATCATGTGCGGGTCGCCGCCGATGGCGGACTTGTTGGCGGCGTACAGCGCCCGCCAGGACACGCCCCGGGCCGCGGCGATGGAGCCGAGCGTGTCGCCGCTGCGCACGGTGTACGTGCCGTCCTGGCCGCCCCGGGAGCGGCCGCGGTCGGCGTGGCTGCTGCGCACCGCGCGGTTCTCGCTCTGCCGGGACGCCGAGACCTCGCCGCCGCCGGCCGCCGGCGCGCCGCCGGAGGCGTTCGCCTTGACCGAGCAGACCGGCCAGGCGCCCCACCCCTGGGACTGCTGCACCTTGGTCGCGACCGCGATCTGCGCGTCGCGTCCCGCCTGGTGCGCGCTCGGCGCGTACTTGTGGCCGCCGAACGCCCGCCAGGTGGAGGCGGAGAACTGCAGTCCGCCGTAGTAGCCGTTGCCGGTGCTGATGTGCCAGTTCCCGCCGCTTTCGCAGGCGGCGATGCGGTCCCAGACCCCGCCGTCCGCGGCGCGCGCCTCGGAGGCGGTGGCGGCCAGCAGTGCGAGCGGTGCGACCAGCGCCGCCCCGGCCAGGGCAGCGGTTTCACGACGCATGAAGCCCTTCGGAAAAGGCATGGATTTCCCTCTCGGAGAACCCGGGTCCTCCCCCGGGCGGCGCGCCGCCGGGCGGGTGTCCCGCCCGTTCGCCGCTCCGCCCCGCCCGCCGCGGGTCCTGCGCCGCGCCGCTCCGCGCGTCTCGTGGGGCGCGGCGCTGCGCTGGTACGTGCTGCGGTACTGCCGTGCTGCCGGTCATGGACGGCGGGCGTCCCCGGGCGGTGCTCGGTGCACACGGCCGCTGAATGTAGGAACCCCGGGGGCCCGGCCACAACCAATCCACTGTCGAGGCAGGCCAGTCGTGCGTTACTAAAGGTACCGACGAGTTCCGGTCACCCCCTACATTCCGGGATATCGGGATTTGTCGGCCCGACGATCTCCCGGCCTGTGAGCCACCTCACCCGAATCCGAAACGTGGCTCGCACACGCGGTGGCGGGGAGTGACGGCTTCCGGCGCGGCGCTCACGGTGTGCGCCGATCGGTTCGATTCCGTTCGCGCCCGCGCGTGACTCCTGCCACAGATCGCCCGTTGTCTTTTTACACGCCGGGATCCGCCCGGCAGCCGCACACAGATCGAGGAGTCAGCCGTGCCCCGCATGCTCGACGTCAGTGCCGACGTCCGCGCCGAGATCGGCGACGAGGAGGCCGACCGCCTGCTGGCCGGCGACAACGCCCCCGGCGCTTACGACTGCACCTCCTGCCGCACCCCGGGCGACAGCGAACAGGAGCCCACCAGCACCGTCCTGTTCATCGGCGAGGAGACCGCCGTCCTGGCGTTCGCCCACGCCACGTGCATCCCCTCCCAGGTCGTCACGGTGGCCGAGGAGCAGCTCAAGGGTGCCGTCCGCTCCATCATCGGCGAGGCCCCCGCCGATGCCCCGACGGGCCCGCCCGCGCCGCGCTCCGCCGACGGACCGGCGCCGGCCCCGCGCCAGGCGACCCTCGGGGTGACCTGCGGCCTGGTCCTGGTCGAGGGCGATCTGCGGCCCGCGCTCGTGGTGGAGCCGAGCGGCCCGATCGCCCGCCCCGGCTCGGTCGGTCTCGACGACGACTTCCTGCCGCTGCTGCGGGAGCAGGGCTTCCACCCGGTCGCGGACATGGCCGTGCTGCCGGCCGGCGGGACGGGCTGGTCCGTGCTGCTCGCCATGGGCCAGCTCCACGCCGTGCTCCAGGACAGCGGCGAGAGCGGCGGTCAGAACGCCTGGTGGAAGGCGCACCAGCCGCTCCCGGTCTCCGACGGCTGGCGCGCCGCGGTCAACAAGTCCCGGACGGTGGTGGTGTACGCGGCGCCGCACGGCTCGATCGGCCAGCAGCCGCGCGAGGACCTGATGCGCGACGCGCTGGAGAAGGCCGCGGCGCAGGGACAGTTGGTCGCCATGTCCATGCCGCTGGCCGGCACCTGAGCCGTCGTCCGGCGGGCCCACGGGCGGCCGTTCCCCACGAGGGGGGCGGCCGCCCGTCCGCGTACGGATGTCCGAGGCGTCACGCGCAGGCGGCGCGGGCCCTGCGGCTGCGGGCCTCGGGACTCCGCGGAAGTGGGCGTATGCCCGCGATCAACCGATTCGCCACCAAAGGCCGCATCCCGCGAGGCTCCGGGTCGTTGGCACAGACGTGCACCCATACGACCCGTCCCCCCGCGCCCCGTTCCACTCCATCCCCGGCATGCGCCCGTCGTACGAGCCCGCCGCGCACCACACCGAGCGTGGTTCGGCCACGCCGATCTACGACGCGCTCTACGCCGAGTACCGCCGCTCCTTCCGGGCCCTGCCCGGGGACCGCACGGGCGAGGACGAGCTGAGTCCGGAGGTCATGCGGCGGATCTGGCGGCGCACCACGCCCGCGGCGGCCGGCCGCCGCGAGGTGCCGCTGCCCCCGCAGCACTCCCGGGGCCACGCCCCGGCCGCGCTGCCTCCGGCGCCGCGCGACAACCGCCCGTACCGCCACTGAGTACGCGAAAGGGCCCGCCCGCACCGCATCCGGTGCGAGCGGGCCCGTCCCGCCGCTGCTGAGGGCCTGTGCCCAAGCAGGCGTTACTTCTTCCGGCCGCGCTTCTCGCGGACCCGCACCGAGATGTGGATCGGGGTCCCGTCGAAGCCGAACTCCTCACGCAGCCGGCGCTCGACGAAGCGGCGGTAGCCGGCCTCCAGGAAGCCGGAGGCGAAGAGCACGAACCGGGGCGGCTTGGTGCCGGCCTGCGTGCCGAAGAGGATGCGCGGCTGCTTGCCGCCGCGCACCGGGTGCGGGTGGGAGGCCACGATCTCGCCGAGGAACGCGTTCAGGCGGCCGGTCGGCACCCGGGTCTCCCAGCCGGCGATCGCGGTCTCGATGGCCGGCACGAGCTTCTCCATGTGCCGTCCGGTACGCGCCGAGACGTTCACGCGCATCGCCCACGGGATCTGCACGAGGTCGCGCTCGATCTCCCGCTCCAGGTAGAAGCGGCGCTCCTCGTCGAGCTGGTCCCACTTGTTGTACGCGATGACCAGCGCGCGGCCCGCCTCGACGGCCATGGTGATGATCCGCTGGTCCTGCACGCTGATCGACTCGCTCGCGTCGATCAGGACGACCGCGACCTCGGCCTTCTCCACGGCGGCGGCCGTGCGGAGCGAGGCGTAGTAGTCGGCGCCCTCCTGGAGGTGGACGCGCTTGCGGATGCCCGCGGTGTCCACGAACTTCCAGGTCTTGCCGCCCAGCTCGATCAGCTCGTCGACCGGGTCGCGGGTGGTGCCGGCCATCTCGTTGACGACCACCCGCTCCTCGCCGGCGACCTTGTTCAGCAGGGAGGACTTGCCGACGTTCGGGCGGCCGATGAGCGCGATGCGGCGTGGCCCGCCCATGGCGGAGCCGAAGGTCTGCTGCGGCGCCTCGGGCAGCGCGTCCAGCGCGGCGTCCAGCAGGTCGCCGGTGCCACGGCCGTGCAGGGCCGAGACCGGGTAGGGCTCGCCGAGGCCGAGCGACCACAGCATGGCCGCGTCCGCCTCGCCGGAGGGGCCGTCGACCTTGTTGGCGCACAGCACGACCGGCTTGCCGGCCCGGCGCAGCAGCTTCACGACGGCCTCGTCGGTGTCGGTCGCGCCGACCTTGGCGTCCACGACGAAGACCACCGCGTCGGCGGCCTCGATCGCGAACTCCGCCTGGGCCGCGACGGACGCGTCGATGCCGAGCACGTCCTGCTCCCAGCCGCCGGTGTCGACGACCTTGAAGCGGCGGCCGTTCCAGTCCGCCTCGTAGGTGACGCGGTCACGGGTGACGCCCGGCTTGTCCTCGACCACGGCCTCGCGGCGGCCGATGAAGCGGTTCACGAGAGTCGACTTGCCGACATTCGGGCGGCCGACGACGGCGAGGACGGGCAGCGGGCCGTGCCCGGCCGCCGCGATGTCGCCCTCGACCTCGGCCAGGTCGAAGCCCTCCTGCGCGGCGAGCTCCATGAACTCCGCGTACTCGGCGTCGCCCAGCGCGCCGTGCTCGACGTGCTCGTCGCCGGTGGGGATCTGGTCGTTCATGAAGTCCGTTCCTCGTTCTGCGTGGTCGATGGGCCGTGTCGGCCGCGTCACCGGCCTTCGTACGGCCGGTGGGTGCGGCTTCAGCGGCCGGTGAAGCGCCTGGCCTCGGTCAGGTGGGCGGTCAGCCGCTCCTGGATGCGTACGGTCGCCTCGTCCAGCGCCTTCCGCGTCCGCCGCCCGCTGCCGTCCCCGGCCTGGAAAGCGTCGCCGAAAACAACGTCGACGCGGCCGCGCAGCGGCGGCAGCGCCGGTATCGCGCGGCTCGCCCGCTCCGCGCTGCCGAGCACCGCGACCGGCACGATCGGCGCCCCCGAGCGTACGGCGAAATACGCCAGCCCGGCGCGGAGCGACGCGAAGTCGCCCTCGCCGCGGGTGCCCTCCGGGAAGATCCCGAGGACGCCACCGCGCTCCAGGACGCCCAGCGCGTCGGTGACCGCGGTCCGGTCGGTGCCCGTCCGGTCGACCTTGAGCTGCCCGATGCCGCGCAGGAAGGGGTCCAGCGGCCCGGCGAAGGCTTCCTTCTTGACCAGGAAGTGCACCGGCCGGGGCGCGGTGCCCATGATCATGGGCCCGTCGACGTTGTGGGCGTGGTTGCCCGCGAGGATCACCGGGCCCGCCGACGGCACCCGCCAGGAGCCCAGCACCCGCGGCCGCCACAGCCCGTACATCAGGCCGATGCCGATCCGCCGCCCGATCGCGGCACCGCCGGCGCTCGGCAGCCGGTCGGAGTCGGTCACGCGGCGCTCTTCTCCGCGATCTTCGCCTCGATGAGGGTGACCACGCACTCGATGACCTGCTCCAGGGTCAGGTCTGTGGTGTCCACCTCGACCGCGTCGTCGGCCTTGGCCAGCGGCGAGGTCTTGCGGGAGGAGTCGGCGGCGTCGCGCTTGATCAGCGCCTCGCGGGTGGCGGCCAGGTCGGTGGCCTCCTTGCCCTTGAGCTCACCGCTGCGCCGGGCGGCACGCGCCTCGGGCGAGGCGGTGAGGAAGATCTTCAGGTCGGCGTCGGGCAGAACGGTCGTACCGATGTCCCGGCCCTCGACGACGATGCCGCGCTCGGCGGAGCCGGCGATGGTCCGCTGCAGGTCCGTGATCAGGCTGCGCACCTCGGGGACGGCGCTGACGGCGCTGACCGCGGAGGTGACCTCCTTCGTACGGATCGGACCGGCGGCGTCCTGGCCGTCGACCGTGATCGTCGGCGCCGACGGGTCGGTGCCGGAGACGATCGCGGGCTTGGCGGCGGCCGTGGCGATGGCGGTCGGGTCCTGGATGTCGACGCCGTTGGACAGCATCCACCAGGTGATCGCGCGGTACTGGGCACCGGTGTCCAGGTAGCTCAGCGCCAGCTTGGCGGCGACCGCCTTGGACGTGCTGGACTTGCCCGTGCCGGAGGGGCCGTCGATGGCGACAATCACTGCTGCCGGGGCGGTCCGGGCGGCGGTTTCCACGGTGACGAACACCTTTCCTTGTGCACGGGGCGGGGATCCTGCGGCCGAATGGGCCTCGGACAAGGTTACCGGGTACACGCAGACACGTTTTCCCCCCAGGGGCGTGGGGGGTTTGTGACGCTTGCCGCGGCGCGTCCTCGGCTCTTCCCTCGGCCCCTACTGACGGATGGACCAGCCGCGCTCGCGCAGCGCCGCGGTGAGCGCGGGCGCCGCCGTGGGCTCGACCGTGAGCTGGATGAAGCCCGCCTGCTGGCCGGTCGCGTGCTCGATGCGGACGTCCTCGATGTTGACGCCCGCCTGCCCGGCGTCGGCGAAGATCCGCGCCAGCTCGCCCGGCTGGTCGCCGATGTGCACGGCCACGATCTCGTACGCGGCGGGAGCGGCGCCGTGCTTGCCCGGCACCCGCTCGCGGCCCGCGTTGCCGCGCCGCAGCACGTCCTCGATGCCGCCGGCGCCCGCGCCGCGCTTGGCCTCGTCGGCGGACTGCAGCCCGCGCAGCGCCTGCACGGTCTCGTCCAGGTCGGCCGCGATCTCGGAGAGCACGTCGGCGACCGGTCCCGGATTCGCCGAGAGGATGTCGATCCACATGGCGGGGTCCGAGGCGGCGATCCGGGTCACATCGCGGATGCCCTGGCCGCACAGCCGTACGGCGGTCTCGTCGGCGCCCCGCAGCCGCGCCGCGACCATGCTGGAGACGAGCTGGGGCGTGTGGCTGACCAGGGCGACCGCGCGGTCGTGCGCGTCGGCGTCCATGACGACCGGGACGGCCCGGCACAGCGCGACCAGCTCCAGCGCGAGGTTGAGCACCTCGGTGTCGCCGTCACGGGTCGGCGTGAGCACCCACGGCCGGCCCTCGAAGAGGTCGGCGGTCGCGGCCAGCGGCCCGGACCGCTCCTTGCCGGCCATGGGGTGCGTACCGATGTACGGCGTGAGGTCCAGGCCGAGCGACTCCAGCTCGCGCCGGGGTCCGGCCTTGACGCTGGCCACGTCCAGGTACGCGCGGGCCACGCCGCGCCGCATCGCGTCCGCCAGCGCCGCCGCGACGTGCGCGGGCGGCACCGCGACGATCGCGAGGTCGACCGGGCCCTCGGGCTCCTCCACGGTCCCCGCGCCGAGCGCCGCCGCCGTACGGGCCTGCGCCGCGTCGTGGTCGGCGAGGTGCACCCGCACGCCGCGGGCGCTCAGGGCCAGCGCGGCGGAGGTGCCGATCAGGCCCGTGCCGATGACGATCGCGGTCCTCACTGCGCGATGTCCTTCCGCAGCGCGCCGGCCGCGCCCAGGTAGACATGCGCGATCTCCGCCTTGGGGAGGTCGCTCTCCACGTGCGCCAGGATCCGCACCACGCGGGGCATGGCCCCGGCGATGTCCAGCTCCTGGGCGCAGATCAGCGGGACGTCGGTGATGCCCAGCTTGCGGGCCGCGACGGCGGGGAAGTCGCTGTGCAGATCGGGCGTGGCCGTGAACCACACGCTGATCAGGTCGTCCGGCACGAGACTGTTGCGCTCCAGGATGGCGGTCAGCAGCTCGGACACCTGCTCATGCATGTGCTCCGCTTCGTCCCGCTCGAGCTGAACGGCCCCTCGGACCGCACGTACCGCCACGTTGTGCTCCTCGTACTCGTACATCCACCGACCTGATCAGCGTATCGAGCCCCGCTGACAGTCGCCGTGCGCGCCCGCCCTGCGAGACGGCCGTCTCAGTCCCAGAGCCGGCCGAACGAGAGCAGCTCGTCGCGGTGCTCGATGCGCTCCACCCAGGCCGCGGGCCAGGCGTCGGCGCCGAGGTGGGCACCGGCGAAGGCGCCTGCCAGGCAGGCGATGGAGTCGGAGTCGCCGCCGGTGACGGCGCCGCGGCGCAGGGCCGTGACGGGCTCCTCCGGGAAGAGGAGGAAGCAGAGGAGGGCGGTGGCCAGGGCCTCCTCGGCGATCCAGCCCTCGCCGGTGGCGAGGCACGGGTCGGCCTCCGGGTCGGGATCGCGCAGGGCCGCGTCGAGGCGGTCGAGGACCCCGAGGCAGTCGTCCCAGCCGCGCGCGACGAAGGATTCGGGCGACGGGTCCTGAGCGTGCTCCCAGAGGTCTCCGAGCCAGTCGGCGCGGTAGACCGTGCGCTGGTCGTGGGCGTACGCGCGGAGGAGGGCGGGGAGGTCGGCGGGGCGGGCGCCCTGGGCCAGGACGTGGATCGCGTACGCCGTGAGGTCGCTGGCGGCGAGGCCGGTGGGGTGGCCGTGGGTGAGGGCGGACTGGAGCTGGGCGGCGCCCGCGCGCTGGTCCGCGGTGAGGCCGGGCGCGAGGCCGACCGGCGCGACACGCATGTTGGCGCCGCAGCCCTTGGAACCGACCTGGCTGGCCTGGGCCCAGGGGCGGCTCGGGTCGCTCAGCAGGCTGCAGGCGGTCAGGCAGGTGTTGCCGGGGGCGCGGTTGTTGTCCGGGGAGCGCCACCAGGCGACGTACTCGCCGCGTACGGGCGGTTCGAGTGCGGCCGCGTCGAGGGGGCCGCGCTCCATCGCCGTACGGAGGCCGCGGGCGAGGGCGAGCGTCATCTGGGTGTCGTCGGTGATGTACGCGGGCGTGGGCAGGTCGAGCCCGCGCCACGGTCCGTACGCGGCCTCGATCGCCGGCACGCTCTTGAACTCGGTCGGATACCCGAGCGCGTCACCGAGTGCGAGGCCGATGAGCGAGCCGGTCGCGGGACCCTTCACGGACATGAGAAAACCACCCCTTAGTCGTCATCGTGACGATAAGGGGTGGTCCCCCGCTGCCGCAACTGCCGGCAGCGGGCACACGGCCGGGTGCGGCCTAGAGCTCGACCTCGCGCATCAGCATGCCGACCTCGGTGTTGGTCAGCCGGCGCAGCCAGCCGGACTTCTGGTCGCCGAGCGAGATCGGCCCGAAGGAGGTCCGGACGAGCTTCTCGACCGGGAAACCCGCCTCGGCGAGCATCCGGCGCACGATGTGCTTGCGGCCCTCGTGGAGGGTCACCTCGACGAGGTAGTTCTTGCCGGTCTGCTGCACGACCCGGAAGTGGTCGGCGCGCGCGTACCCGTCCTCGAGCTGGATGCCGTCCTTGAGCATCCTGCCGATCTCGCGCGGCAGCGGGCCCTGGATGGCGGCGAGGTAGGTCTTCTGCACGCCGTACCGGGGGTGGGTCAGGCGGTGCGCCAGCTCACCGTGGTTGGTGAGCAGGATGATGCCCTCGGTCTCCGTGTCGAGACGGCCCACGTGGAAGAGCCGGGTCTCACGGTTGGTGACGTAGTCGCCCAGGCACTGGCGGCCGTCGGGGTCCTCCATGGTGGAGACGACGCCGGCCGGCTTGTTCAGCGCGAAGAAGAGGTAGGACTGGGTGGCGACGGTCAGGCCGTCCACCTTGATCTCGTCCTTCTCCGGGTCGACGCGGACGCCCTGCTCGGTGACGATCTTGCCGTTCACCTCGACGCGGGCGTCGTCGATCAGCTCCTCGCAGGCGCGCCGCGAGCCCATGCCCGCGCGGGCCAGCACCTTCTGCAGCCGCTCGCCCTCCTGGTCGCCGAAGGTCTTGGGGGTCTTGATCTGAGGCTTGTCGTACCGGGCGCGGTTGCGCTCCTCGATCTTCGCGTCGTACTCGCGGGGGCGGGACGGCGCGGAGCCGCGGCCGCGGGCCCCCTTGGCGCCCTTGCCCTCCTGGCTTCGAGGGCTGACCTTCGGGCCGCCCTTGGCGCCGCCGCGGGCCGCCGCGCCGCGTCCCTTGCGGGGCCCGTCACCGGGGCCGCCCGAGCCGGAGCCGGAACCGCCCACGTCGTAGCGGCGCTCCTCGGGACGCGGCTTCCCCGCGCGCTTCTGCTTGTCGTCGCGCTGATTGCCCGCGCCCCGGTAGTTGCCCCTACCGCCGCCGCTGCTGTTCCTGCCGCTGCTTCGCATCAATGATCCGTCTAGTTCGTCTGACCCGTGTGGGAGTCGCCGTTGTCGTCTACGTCGAACGACGGCACACCTTCCCGGGAGTCGCCCTCGACCGCGTCCGCCTCGGGGAGGAAAGGGGCGAGCTCGGGGAGCTCGTCCAGGCCCCGCAGGCCCATCCGCTCCAGAAAGTAGTTCGTCGTCCTGTACAGGATCGCACCTGTTTCGCCTTCCGTGCCCGCCTCCTCGACCAGACCGCGCTGCAGGAGGGTGCGCATCACGCCGTCGCAGTTGACACCGCGCACGGCCGAGACCCGGGACCGGCTGACCGGTTGACGGTACGCGACCACGGCCAGAGTCTCCAATGCGGCCTGTGTCAGCCGGGCCTGCTGGCCGTCCAGGACGAAGCTCTCCACGGCGTCCGCGTACTCCGGGCGGGTGTAGAAACGCCAGCCGCCGGCGACCAGCCGCAGGTCGAAGCCGCGGCCCTGGCGGGTGTAGTCGTCCGACAGTTCGCGCAGCGCGATCGCCACGTCGCGGCGGCGGCGCTCCAGCACCTTGGCGAGGTGCTCCTCGGTGGCGGGCTCGTCGACGACCATGAGGACGGCTTCGAGCGCGGGCTTCAGGTCGAGCGCCGCGACCCCGAGGGCACCGGCCGGCCCTTCGGGGCTCTCGGGGGCCTGCGCCTCGGGGAGGTCGTACGTCTCTTCGGCGGTGCCGGGCTCGGCACCGGCGGCCGGCTCCGCCCGGTCCGTGCTGACGTCGCTCATGCTGTCTCCTTCTCGGTCTTCCCCTCGGCCCGCGGCTCCGGCGGCCGGTCGAACTCGTCCGTGACGACCGGCTCCGCGCCGTCCTCCGTACCGGCCCAGCGGACGGTCAGCTCCCCCAGCGCCTCGGGCTGGTCGAGGGCGACCGCGCGCTCCCGGTACAGCTCCAGCAGCGCCAGGAAGCGGGCGACGACCGTGAGCGTGTCCGGCGCGTCCTCGGTCAGCTCCTGGAAGGACGCCTCGCCCGCCGCGCGCAGCCGCGCCACCATCACCTCGGCCTGTTCCCGGACGCTGACCAGCGGCGCGTGGATGTGGTCGACGTACACCTGCGGCTTGGCCTTGGGCTGCATCGCCTTCACGGCGAGCTTCGCGAACCCCTCGGCGCCGATGCTGATCACCACCTCGGGCAGCAGCTCGGCGTGGTGCGGTTCGAGCCCGACGGTACGCGGGTACCGGCGCGCCTCGTCCGCCAGGCGGCGGCTGAAGATGTCGGCGATCTCCTTGTACGCGCGGTACTGGAGCAGCCGCGCGAAGAGCAGGTCGCGCGCCTCCAGGAGAGCGAGGTCCGCCTCGTCCTCGACCTCGGCGGCGGGCAGCAGCCGCGCGGCCTTCAAGTCCAGCAGGGTCGCCGCGACGACCAGGAACTCCGTCGTCTGGTCCAGGTCCCAGTCCGGGCCCATGGCCCGGATGTGCGCCATGAACTCGTCGGTGACCTGCGAGAGCGCGATCTCGGTGACGTCCAGCTTGTGCTTGGAGATGAGCTGCAGGAGGAGGTCGAAGGGGCCCTCGAAGTTCTCCAGGTGGAGGGTGAACTTCCCGTCACCGGTAACGGTGGCGTCCGCGGGCTCGACGGGCCCGGGCCCAGCGGGCTCGGCCGCCTCGGGGGCCGCCGCCTCGGGTTCAGCGGGCTCCGGTACGGCTTCCGGTTCTGACTCCGGTACGGCCGCGACCGGCTCCGGAGGCGGCGCGGCGGCCTCCGGACCGGGCTCCGGGGCCGTGCCCGGGCCGTGGCCCAGGGAACGGCGCGGGGCGGGCGCTGCTGCGGGGTCGTCGTGGGTCGTCGGCATCGTGGTCCATACGCTGCGGTCCCGTGCCGCGCGCGGCGCCGGGCTGGTCACCGGCGGGAGGCGCCCACCGGTGCCGGAAGGCTAACCCGCCGGGGCCCGCCCGGCGGGTACCCGGCCGCCCTGGCCGGCCGGAGTTCCACAGCCTGGCCCCCAGAAGGCGCTCAGCGCCCCCTCAGGCGCCTCACGAGGATGCTGGCGTCCCCCCGGGACTCCAGGTCCGCCAGGACGACGGCGACGGCCTCACGGACGATCCGGCCGCGGTCCACCGCCAGGCCGTGCTCGCCGCGCAGGACCAGGCGCGCGTGCTCCAGGTCCATCAGCTCCTCGGCGGAGACGTACACGGTGATCTTCTCGTCGTGCCGCTCGCGGCCGCTGGGGCGGCGGTTCGCGCCCCGGCCGCGCCGTCGCGCCGAGCCACCGGTGGCCTGCGCCCCGGGGCCCGCGGCGGCCGCGGCCTCCTGCCGGCGGCGCTCCTTGCCGGCCTCCTCGGCCGTGTCGCGTCCGCTGTGCTCCGCGGGCGCCACCGCCCCGGACGCCGCCGGGGCGGACTCGCCCTCCGGCCGGCGCTGCGCGGCGTTGCCCTGCTGCGGCGCGGCGGGGTCGGCCTCGCCGCCCGGCGCGGGCACCCGGGGTGCCGTCTCGCCGTTCGCGGGGGTGCCGTTCGCCGGCCTGCGGGGCGAGGAGGACTGCAGCGCCGTCCCCCCGGTGGTGCGGAACAGTTCGTCGGCGCCGGGCAGACTCACTCGGCGTGACACCGGGCGAGCACCTCCCTGGCGAGCTGTCGGTAGGCGGCGGCACCCACGGAGTTGGAGGCGTAGGTGGTGATCGGCTCGCCCGCGACCGTGGTCTCGGGGAAGCGCACCGTACGGCCGATCACGGTGTGGTAGACGTGATCGTCGAACGCCTCCACGACGCGCGCGAGCACCTCGCGGCTGTGCACGGTGCGCGAGTCGTACATCGTGGCGAGGATGCCGTCCAGCTCCAGGTCGGGGTTGAGCCGCTCCTGGACCTTCTCGATCGTCTCGGTCAGCAGCGCCACACCGCGCAGCGCGAAGAACTCGCACTCCAGCGGGACGATGACCTTGTGAGCCGCCGTCAGCGCGTTGACCGTGAGCAGGCCGAGCGAGGGCTGACAGTCGATCACGATGTAGTCGTAGTCCGACATCAGCGGCTTCAGGGCGCGCTGCAGTGTCGACTCGCGGGCGACCTCGCTGACGAGCTGCACCTCGGCGGCTGACAAATCGATATTGCTGGGCAGCAGGTCCATGTTCGGGACCGCCGTCTTCAGCAGGACCTCGTCGGCGGCCATGCCCCGCTCCATGAGCAGGTTGTAGACCGTCAGGTCGAGCTCCATCGGATTGACTCCGAGGCCGACCGAGAGGGCGCCCTGCGGGTCGAAGTCGACCAGCAGCACGCGGCGGCCGTACTCGGCGAGCGCGGCACCCAGGTTGATGGTCGAGGTCGTCTTGCCGACCCCGCCCTTCTGGTTGCACATCGCGATGATCTTCGCCGGGCCGTGCTCGGAGAGCGGCCCGGGGATCGGGAAGTAGGGAAGGGGGCGGCCGGTCGGGCCGATGCGCTCGCGGCGCTGGCGCGCGGCGTCCGGCGCGAGCGTCGCCGCGTACTCCGGATCCGGCTCGTACTCCGCGTCCGGATCGTAGAAGTGCCCCTCGGGCAGGTCGTCGTAGTCGGCGAAACGGGCCTGGTCTGTGCCGCCCTGGTCGCCGGCCGTGGCGTTCACTTGATGGCCGTCCATGCTCTGGTGGGCTGTCGTCGTCATGCTCTTCTGGGCTGCGAAGGTGTGGACAGCGACGGAGCCGACAGCCTCGTGCCCCGAGGGACCCTGGCCCCGTGCAACCGCTCCTGGTCGACCACCTCCGGGAGTAAATGTCGACTCATTCACAAGTCGTCTTACCTCCTTGGATGTGACCAGGAAACTTATCGATAGGTCAGCGTGACACCATGCCGACGGTTGGCGACTCTATGGCGTGTCGGGCGTCCGCAGCAACACAATCCACCGGACCCGGCACGATGTGTCGGCAATGGAACACCCCGATGTCAAGGGCGCGCGGCGCACATCCGTGAGGTTTCGGGGGTGTGCGAAAGGGTCGAAGAGCGACGTTCGTTACGAGTTGCTGAGGGCTCGTCGGGGGCCCGTCGCGGACGGCATCGGAAATCTGTCGCAAACGCGACCGGCCGGGCCTGAAAGTCTCAAGGCCCGGCCGTGCGCGCGGTGTTGACGCGCCGTGTTGACGAATCAGCCCAGCAGGGTGCTCAGCTCGACGGACTCCAGACCGTGCGCCTCGGCGACCTCGGCGTAGACGACCTTGCCGTCATGGGTGTTGAGGCCCTTGGCCAGCGCGGCGTCGCGGCGCAGCGCCTCGACCCAGCCATTGTTGGCCAGCGAGACGATGTAGGGCAGCGTCGCGTTGGTCAGCGCGTAGGTGGAGGTGTTCGGCACCGCGCCCGGCATGTTGGCGACGCAGTAGAAGACCGAGTTGTGGACCTGGAAGGTCGGCTCGGCGTGGGTGGTCGGCTTCGAGTCCTCGAAGCAGCCGCCCTGGTCGATCGCGATGTCGACAAGGACACTTCCGGGCTTCATCTTGGCGACGAGCTCGTTGGTGACCAGCTTCGGGGCCTTGGCGCCCGGGATGAGGACCGCGCCGACGACGAGGTCGGCCTCGACGACGGCCTTCTCCAGCTCGTAGGCGTTGGAGACGACGGTCTGCACCTTGGTGCCGAAGATCTTGTCGGCCTCGCGCAGCTTGTTGATGTCCTTGTCGAGCAGCGTGACGTGGAAGCCCAGGCCCACGGCGATCTGCACGGCGTTCCAGCCGGAGACGCCGCCACCGATGACGACGGCCCTGCCCGCGTGGACGCCGGGGACGCCGCCGGGCAGCACGCCGCGGCCGCCGGCCTGGCGCATCAGGTGGTACGCGCCGACCTGCGGGGCGATGCGGCCCGCGACCTCGGACATCGGGGCGAGCAGCGGAAGCTGGCGGTTCGCGGTCTCGACGGTCTCGTACGCGATCGCGGTGGTGCCGGACTCGATCAGCGCGTCCGTGCACTCGCGGGAGGCGGCGAGGTGCAGGTACGTGAAGAGCGTCTGGTCCTTGCGGAGGCGGTGGTACTCCTCGGCGATGGGCTCCTTGACCTTCAGCAGCAGGTCGGCGGTGGCCCACACCTCGTCGGCGGTGTCGAGGATGTTCGCGCCGGCGCCGACGTACTCCTCGTTCGTGATGGAGGAGCCGAGGCCGGCGTCCTTCTCGATGTAGACCTGGTGGCCGTTGCGGACGAGCTCGTGGACACCGGCGGGCGTGATCGCCACCCGGAACTCGTTGTTCTTGACCTCGCGGGGGATGCCGACCTTCACGTCGATCACGGTCCTTGAATGAGTGCTTGCAGAGAAATATCCGCACATACAGACGCATGACGGATGTGACCGCGAGAACCGCGGCTCTGCCAGTCTATTGAAGGAGCTCTTGTTGTCTAGCCTTGCAAAGCAATTACTTTCGCGGGAACCGCCACCGATTTCGTAGGTCAGGCCGGGTGATCTGCCAGGAGACGCTCCCCCAGGCCCCGGTGCAGCCTTGCTGCCGCAGGGTCGCCGAGCCGTTCGAAGGTGTCCGCAATCCGCAGCTGGAGGGCCGCCTCCAGCCGCCCGTCGGCCGCCTTCCTGGCCAGCTCCAGGGCTTCGAAGCAGGTATGCAGCGCCTGCTCGGGCCGTCCCGCGTACTCCTGGACCCGCGCGATCTCCCCCATCGCCCGCGCCGGCCCGACTGTGTCGCCGGCCCTTCGGTACGCCCCGTACGCGGCCCGCCACTCCCGCAGCGCCTCGGGCCAGCGCCCCGCGTACGTGTGCACCGCGCCCAGCCGCCCGTGCAGCCGGGCCGCCTCTGCCGCGTCACCGCGGGAGAGCCGCAGCTCCAGCGCCCGCCCGTACCAGTCCGCCGCCCGCTGCCAGTCGCCCAGCTCGGCGTACGTGCCGCCCAGCGACTCCAGCGCCCGCCCGGTCGCGACCGGGTCCTTGACCGCGCGCGCCGACTCCAGCGCGCCCCGGTACCGGGCCAGCGCGTTCTCGGCCCGGCCCGCCTCGGCGTCCAGATCGCCCAGGTTCAGCAGCGCGGCGGCCCGCTCGCGGGCCAGGCCGCGCCGCTCCGCGACCTCCAGGACCAGCCCGTGCAGCCCGTACAGGTCGGGCGCCGCCGCCTCGGGCGCCTCATGGGCGAGCAGCGCCCGCACCAGCGCGGCCATCAGCCGCCGGTCCAGGGTGTCCAGCTCGCCGTCCGCGACGGCGATCCGGGCGCAGTCCAGCAGGGCCGGGCGGCGGCTGCGCAGCCAGGCCGCCGCCTCGGGCACGGACCCGAAGCGCAGCGACCGCGGCAGCCCGGAGGTCCGCTCGCGGGCCGGGGACCCGGCGGGCTCCCCCATCGCCCGGCAGGACTGGAGCTGCCGTACGGTCCGCTCCAGCATCCGGGCCCGGGAGAGCTGGATCTCCGCCGGGCGCTCATGGCTGCGGAGCTGCTCGCGCAGGAGCGGCACCAGGCAGTTCGGTACGCGGTACTGCGCCGGCAGCCCGGCCAGCGGGTCGGGGCCGCCGGACACCGGCTCCCCCGTCGGCTCCACCGGCCGCAGCAGCCCCCTGGCCGCGAAGTCGCGCAGGGCGGCTTCGGCGGCCACCACCGAGCAGCCGGCCAGCGCGGACGCGGTGTGCGCGTCGACGAGGCCGGCCGGGGCGAGCGAGAGGAGCCGCAGGATCCGGGCGGCGGGCGGCGGCAGCGACTCGTACGCCAGCCGGAAAGCGCGGGTCAGCGGGCGCGGGACGGGCGCGGCCTCCTCCTCGCCGGGCGGCAGCAGGAACAGCGTCCGCAGCAGGTCGGACACCGAGGACTTGGGATGCGCGGCCAGCCAGCCGCCGGCCAGCACGAGCGCGGCGGGCTGGCCGCCGCAGTCCTGGACGACCTGTTCGGCGGTGCGCGGGTCGACGGTGATGCGGGTGGGACCCGCGTACCGGGTCAGGATCTCCACGCCGGCCGCGGTGTCCAGGCCGCCGAGCGTGCAGGGCCGGACGTCCGTGATGCCGGTGAGCGGCCCCTCGGAGACGGCGAGGACCAGGCAGTCCGGGGCGTCCGGGAGCAGCGGCTCGACCTGCTCGGGGCCGGTCGCGTCGTCCAGCAGGAGGAGGGCGCGGCGGTCGGCCAGCGCGGCGCGCAGCGCCTCGGTCAGCTCGTCCTCGTCCGCGCCGGCCGGCACCCGCTCGCCGAGCCGGGTGAGCAGGTCGCGGGCGACGTCGGCGGTGGGCACGGGCCGGCCGTCGGCGGTGCTCAGCCAGGACCGCAGTACGCCGTCCGGATAGTCGCCGGCCAGCTGCCGGGCCAGTTCTTCGGCGAGCGCGCTGCGGCCCGAGCCGGGCCGCCCGGCGATCAGCAGCACCCGGCTGCGGGCACCCTTGCGGCCGGAGAGGGTGTCCAGCCCCGCGCGCTCGATGTCGCTGCGCAGGGCGGCCAGTTCGCGGCGGCGGCCGGCGAAGGCGGCGGGGGCCGGCGGGGCGGCCGCCGCCGGTACGCCGGCCCGGCCCGCTCCTCTTCGTCCGGCCCCCGACGCCGTCACCGTCCGGCCGGTGTCCACCGCCTGCTCCGCCACGGGCCACGCTCCCGTTCACTTGCGCGTACGAGCCGGCCGCCGCTGCGGCCGGGATGCGTCGAGCGTAGTTCACGGGTGCCATGGATCACGGCGGACATACCGTGTAAATCAGACAAAAATGGAAGCGAGTGTTCCGGAAGAAGTCCGGCGCCGCCTCGTGAGTGGACCGGCTCCGCCCCGCAAGGCGTCCGGCCCCGCCTCCTTATGCCTCGAACGGCCGGGCCGGCCACGGGGCCTCGGCCGGACGCAGCGCCTCCAGGCCGTCGCCCGACTGCGCGGCCAGCAGCGACAGCACGCCGACGACCAGGCAGTTGTTGTGCAGCTCGCCGGCCAGCACGCCGCGCGCGAGGTCGGCGACCGGCACCCGCGCCAGCTCCATGTCGGCCTCTTCCTCCTCGACCTCGAAGCGCTCGCCCTCCGCCTCGGAGAGATCACGGGCCAGGAAGATCCGTACGGCCTCGTCGCAGCCACCGGGGGTGGTGTAGACGTCGGTCAGCACCCGCCAATCCTCGGCCTTGACGTGCGCCTCCTCGTACAGCTCGCGCTGGGCGGCGTGCAGCGGGTTCTCGCCGGGCACGTCCAGCAGCCCGGCCGGGATCTCCCAGAGCTTGTGGCGTACGGGGTGGCGGTACTGGCGCAGCACCAGCACCCGGCCCTCGTCGTCCAGGGCCAGTACGGCCACCGAGCCCGGGTGGACCTGGTAGTCCCGCTTCACGGTGGCGCCGTCCGGCATGACGACCTCGTCCGTGCGGACGCTGGTCTTGTTACCGGTGAACGGGGTCGCCGTCGCGGTGATCCGCCACTCCTCGGGGGTGTCCTTGATGGCCATGCGCGTCCTCCCAAACAAGCAGAAACCGGGGTACGGACCGCAAAGTCCGCACCCCGGTAACCGTATCCCCCGGCAGGTCGCTTACTTACCGGCGGCCTTGCCGGTCTTGCGCTCGACAGCGGCCTTCACCAGGCCCGCGAAGAGCGGGTGCGGCCGGGTCGGGCGGGAGCGCAGCTCCGGGTGCGCCTGGGTGGCGACCAGGTAGGGGTGCACCTCGCGCGGGTACTCGACGTACTCCACCAGCTTGTTGTCCGGGGAGGTGCCGGAGAACTGCAGGCCGGCCTTCTTCTCCAGCTCGGCGCGGTAGGAGTTGTTGACCTCGTAGCGGTGGCGGTGGCGCTCCTCGACGTACTCCTTGCCGCCGTAGACCTCGCGGACGATGGAGCCCTCGGCGAGCTTCGCCGGGTACATGCCGAGCCGCATCGTGCCGCCCATGTCGCCCTCACCGGCGACGATGTCGAGCTGCTCGGCCATGGTGGAGATGACCGGGTCGGCGGCCGCCGGGTCGAACTCGGTGGAGTTCGCGCCCGCCACGCCGGCCAGGCTGCGGGCCGCCTCGATGACGACGCACTGCAGGCCCAGGCAGATGCCCAGCAGCGGGATCTTGTTCTCGCGGGCGTAGGTGATCGCCTCGAGCTTGCCCTCCACGCCGCGCTCGCCGAAGCCGCCCGGGATGAGGATCGCGTCGCAGTCGCCGAGCTGCTTCTTGGCGCCGGCCGCGGTGCGGCAGTCGTCGGAGGTGACCCACTTGATCTTCACGCGGGCGCGGTTGGCGAAGCCGCCGGCGCGCATCGCCTCGGAGACCGAGAGGTAGGCGTCGGGCAGGTCGATGTACTTGCCGACCAGCGCGACCTTGACCTCGTGGTCGGGGTTGTGGACGCGGTCCAGCAGGTCCTCCCACTGGGTCCAGTCCACGTCGCGGAACGGCAGGTCGAGCTTGCGCACGACGTAGGCGTCCAGGCCCTCGGTGTGCAGCACCTTGGGGATGTCGTAGATCGACGGGGCGTCGATCGCGGCGACCACGGCGGCGTCGTCCACGTCGCACATCAGCGAGATCTTGCGCTTGATGGCGGTGGGGACCTCGCGGTCGGCGCGCAGCACGATCGCGTCGGGCTGGATGCCGATGTTGCGCAGCGCCGCGACGGAGTGCTGGGTCGGCTTGGTCTTCAGCTCGCCGGAGGGGCCGATGTACGGGAGCAGCGAGATGTGGACGACGAAGACGTTGTCCCGGCCGACCTCGTGGCGGACCTGGCGGACGGTCTCCAGGAACGGCAGCGACTCGATGTCGCCGACCGTGCCGCCGACCTCGGTGATGACGACGTCGACGTCGTCGGTCGCCATGCGGCGGATGCGGTGCTTGATCTCGTTGGTGATGTGCGGGATGACCTGCACGGTGTCGCCGAGGTACTCGCCGCGCCGCTCCTTGGCGATCACGGTGGAGTAGACCTGGCCGGTGGTGACGTTCGCGGAGCCGTCGAGGTCGACGTCCAGGAAGCGCTCGTAGTGGCCGATGTCCAGGTCGGTCTCGGCGCCGTCGTTGGTGACGAACACCTCGCCGTGCTGGAAGGGGTTCATCGTGCCGGGGTCGACGTTGAGGTACGGGTCCAGCTTCTGCATCGTGACCCGCAGGCCCCGGGCCTTGAGCAGCGCACCCAGGCTGGAGGCGGTGAGCCCCTTGCCGAGCGAGGACGCAACGCCCCCGGTGACGAAGATGTGCTTGGTCGTCGAGGATTTGGGCGGCATGGCCAAGACGGAACTCCCGTGGTCGCGAAGTGAAAGTGCGGAGCGGCGCGAGCCCGGATTTCCAGGGGTGCCGTCGCTGCGGTCGGGGGTGCCGGGGCCTAGGCCCGTTCCCACCGGTCCACGGGGTACCAGGCTATCAGCGACAGAGCGTGGTCGCTCCCGCCCGCGCGGGGCGGAATGCATCGCTCCCCGTATCCGGCCCCCGACGTGACGCAGGCCACCCATTCGGCCCAGCCCCGGGAAGCGGAGCGTCGCGCGGATGTCACATGAGCGTCGTATCCTGCTCGGGCACTCGCATCGGGCCATCCGGAACGGCATCACCCCCAACCGAATACCGGACCAGCAGCTCGGCGGGGTTTTCAATGGGCAGGACGGAAGATCTACACGTCCCACGGGGGGCGTCACCCCAGTTCGAACGGGAGATGTACGTGGCCGGGCGCATCGAGGACTACGCACTCATCGGCGACATGCAGACCGCCGCACTTGTCTGCCGGGACGGCACGGTCGACTGGCTGTGCCTGCCCCGGTTCGACTCGCCCGCGGTCTTCGCCGGCCTCCTCGGCACCGAGGAGCACGGCTTCTGGCGGCTGGGCCCGGCCGCGGAAGCGGAAGGCGAAACGGAGGGGGTCTCGCCCGCCTCCGACCGGCGGCGCTACCGCGGCGACTCCCTGATCCTGGAATCGGAGTGGGACACCCCCGGCGGCACGGTCCGGGTGATCGACTTCATGCCGCCGCGCGACGGCGCGCCGCAGCTCATCCGCATCGTGGAAGGCGTCAGCGGCAAGGTCGCGATGCGCTCCTCGCTGCGGATGCGGTTCTCCTACGGCTGGGTGGTGCCGTGGGTGCACCAGGTCGACGGCCGCACGGCCGCGGTCGCGGGCCCGGACTCGGTGTGGTTCGACACCACGGCCGAGACCCACGGCGAGGATCTGACCACGTACTCGGACTTCACCGTCGAGGAGGGGCAGCGGATCGCCTTCACGATGAGCTGGCAGCCCTCGCACCACGAGCAGCCGCCGCTCCCCGAGCCGGAGAACGCCCTGACGGCAACCGCGGACTTCTGGCGCGAGTGGGTCGAGCAGTGCACGTACCACGGCCCCTACCGTGACGCGGTGGTCCGCTCGCTGATCACGCTGAAGGCGCTGACGTACGCGCCGACCGGCGGCATCGTCGCGGCGCCCACCACCTCGCTGCCCGAGGACATCGGCGGCTCCCGCAACTGGGACTACCGCTTCACCTGGCTCCGGGACGCCGCGATCACCCTCTCCTCCCTGCTCCGCACGGGATACCGCGAGGAGGCCCGCGCCTGGCGCGAGTGGCTGCTGCGCGCGGTGGCGGGCGACCCGGAGAACCTGCAGATCATGTACGGCATCGCGGGCGAGCGCGAGCTCGGCGAGAACGAGCTGAACTGGCTGCCGGGGTACGAGAACTCCAAGCCGGTCCGGGTCGGCAACGGCGCCGCCGACCAGCTCCAGCTCGATGTGTACGGCGAAGTCATCGAGGCGCTGCACCTCGCCCACATGACCGGCCTGGCCCGCAACGACTACGCCTCCCTCCTCCAGATCAAGCTGATCCGCTGGGTGGAGAAGCACTGGGACGAGCCGGACGAGGGCATCTGGGAGGTGCGCGGGCCGCGCCGGCACTTCGTCCACTCCAAGGTCATGACCTGGGTCGCGGTGGACCGCACCATCAAGCTGATGGAGTCCGGGGACGTCGAGGGCCCGCTGGAGGAGTGGAAGGAACTGCGCGACACGATCCACCGGGACGTGTGCGAGAAGGGCTACGACCCGGAGCGCAACACCTTTACCCAGTCCTACGGCTCCAAGGAGCTGGACGCCTCGCTGCTGCTCATCCCGCAGATGGGCTTTCTGCCGCCGGACGACAAGCGCGTCATCGGCACGATCGAGGCGATCCAGCGTGAGCTGGCCACGCCCGACGGCTTCATCCTGCGCTACCCCACCTCCTCCGATGCCGGGGAGGAGAACCTGGACGGCCTGGAGGGTGACGAGGGCGCGTTCCTGGCCTGCTCGTTCTGGCTCGCGGACGACCTGGCGATGATCGGCCGCGTCGAGGAGGCCCGCAAGCTCTTCGAGAAGCTCCTCTCGCTCCGCAACGACCTGGGCCTGCTGGCCGAGGAGTGGGACTCCAAGGCCGGCCGCCAGGTCGGCAACTTCCCCCAGGCGTTCAGCCACGTCCCGCTGATCGACACGGCCCTGCGGCTGACGGCGAGCGGGGCGTACGGGGGCTGAGCCGCCCCCGTACGCCCGGTCTCGGCGAGGGCGGCCGTCAGAACGGCGTCAGCGTCAGCCTGATCCGGCTGGGGGCGCCGTCCTCGATGTACGAGGCGAAGCCGGCCACGTCGTCGAAGGCGAAGCCGTACGCCTTGCCGTCCTGGGCGGCGTCGTGCATCACCTTGGCGTAGTGGTTGGCGAGCCGCTGCTGGTAGAAGGCGGCGGGGTCGGTGGTGGGCTGCTCGGGGTGCGAGGTGAGGGTGGCGCGGTTCAGCGCGGCGCCCAGGATCGCGGCGACCGGGCCCGTGGTGCCGTCGTTGGGCGCGGCGAGGGTGCCGTCGCAGAAGAGCACGTCGCGGGTGCTGGGCTTGCTGAACGAGACGCTCGCCGGGCCGGTGAAGGAGAGCTTGTCCCCGGCGACCCGGCCGGTGAAGGTGCCCGCGTTGGTGGTGACCTTCAGGTCCTTGGAGGCGTACGCCGACCATGCCTCGTCGATGGCCGGGGCGAGGTAGTCCTTGGCGAACCGGCCGCTGTCCAGGCCGTGGCCGGGGGCGATGACCCGCTTGTCGTCGACGACCAGGTCACCGAAGCCCTCGATGCCGGCGAGGTCCGAGAAGATCTTCGCGCGGGCGCCGTCCTTCAGCAGACCCGCCGTCTGGTCCTTCGCGCCGGTGAGCTGGATCGCCAGTGGCACGCTGAACATGTCGACCATGGTGGTGTTGCAGTACATGCCGCCGTCGTTGTACGTGAACTCCGCGCAGTCGTGCAGGACTCCGTAGTTGGGGTCGGAGTCCACCCAGCCGGCCGGGTAGGCCAGCGCCGCCTTGCCGTTGCCGTCCTCGACGGCCTTGAACTTCAGCTTGCCGCCGAGCGCGGTGTAGATCCGCCCGGACATCTTCGGCAGCGTCAGGGTGGTGGTGCCGCTCGCGGCGAGCGGTATCGCGTAGTCGGTGAAGCCGTCCGAGCCGTTGTCGGACACGGCGACGGGCTTCAGCTCTCCTTCGGGGGTGACGCGGACCTGCTGGGTGCCGTCGTTGCCGACGATGTAGACGTACACCGATGAGTTCTGGAACTCCCCGGAGTCGTTGGCGATTTCCAGCGGAAGCCCCGCGGCCTTCGTACGGCCGGGTGCGCCGCTCGCGTGGCCGGCGAGGGCGAATCCGGTACCGACGACGCCCGCGGCGAGGCCACCGAGCAGGGTGCGACGAGTGATCACGAGATGGCTCCTTGTGGGGGGTGGGTGAGAGCGCTCTCAAATGAAGTAGGGTCACCCTGCCCACTTCCGGCGGTACCGTCAACCCACCGCGGAAAAGAAGGAGTTCACATGTCCGTGCCCGGCGGCCCCCGGCCGACCCTGGAGGCGGTGGCCGCGCTGGCCGGCGTCTCCCGCGCCACCGTCTCCCGCGTCGTCAACGGCGGCACCGGCGTCCGCGCCGAGATCCGCGAGAAGGTCCAGGAGGCGGTCGCCGAGCTCGGGTACGTCCCCAACATCGCCGCCCGCTCGCTGGTCACCCGCCGCACCGGCGCCGTCGCCGTGGTCATCGCCGAGCCCGAGACCCGGGTGTTCTCCGACCCCTTCTTCGCCCAGCAACTGCGCGGCATCGGCCGCGAACTGGGCGCCGCCGACACCCAGTTGCTGCTGATGATGGTGGAGAGCGACCGCGACCACGCACGCATCGGCCGCTATCTGTCGGGCGGGCACGTGGACGGCGCGCTGATGTTCTCGCTGCACCGTGCCGATCCGCTGCCCGCGATGGCCGCGGACTCGGGGCTGCCCACGGTCTTCGGCGGGCGCCCCCACTGGTCGGACGACGGCCCCGCCGGTGCCCGCCCGCTGTACGTCGACACCGACAACCGCGACGGCGCCCGGCAGGCCGTGCGCCACCTCCTCGGCCGCGGGCGCCGCCGGATCGCCGTCATCACCGGGCCGCTGGACCAGACCTCGGCCCAGGACCGGCTGGACGGCTACCGCGAGGCGCTGACCGGGCCGGACGCGCCGCCCGTGGACGAGCGGCTGATCGCGGACGGCTCCTTCACGGCGGAGGGCGGCGAGCGGGCCATGGCCGCGCTGCTCGACTCCGTACCGGACCTGGACGCCGTCTTCGCCTGCTCGGACCTGATGGCCACGGGCGCGCTGCGCACGCTGCGGGCGCGCGGCCTTCGGGTGCCGGAGGACGTCGCGGTGGTCGGCTACGACGACCTCGCCCCGGCGGCCTGGGCGGACCCGCCGCTGACCACGGTCCGCCAGGACGTGCAGGAGATGGGCCGCCTGATGGCCCGCCTGCTCCTGGACCGGCTGGCGACGGACGACGGCGCGCGCCTGGCCCCCGTCGTCACGCCCGCCACCCTCATCGTCCGCGACTCCGCCTAGCGGTACGTCACGTCACGTCGGCGATCACTTCACGGGCCGCCCGCTCGCCCTCCGTGGCCCCGCCGTTCATGAACCCCTGGAAGTCGTACGAGGTGTGCTCGCCGCCAATGTGCACATTGCCCTGGCGGGCGCCCTCATAGCCCGCGTACTTGTGCAGATAGCCCACCGGCCAGTACGAGTACGCGCCCAGGGCGTACGGATTGCGGTGCCATGCGGAGAGCTGGGCCCGGCCGGTCCAGGCGGCCTTCGTGCCGGGGAAGAAGCGCTCGATGTCCGTCAGCCGGCGCTGTGCCAGGTCCCGTACGTACGGGTCGCTCTCCGTCGAGAACGGCCCCGCCGAGGTGAGCGCATGAGCGAGGCTGCCGCCGCCGTACTGGATGAGGATGCCGCCGGTGCCGGGCTGGGCCTTGGTGGTGTCCCAGGTCTGCTGCGCGTCCAGGTCGGTGAAGCAGTCGCCGGCGCTGACGCCCGGCCAGGGCCCGCTCCCCCGCCACGGCCGGGCGCTGAACTGCATGTTGAGCTTGGTGCAGTACCCCATCCGCGCGTCCCGCAGCAGGTTCGTCATCCGGGTGTCGAAGCCGGCCCCACTGAGGTCCAGGCGTTGCAGTACGGGCAGCGGGACGGTCAGGACGGTGTGGTCGGCGGTGACGGTGCGGGTAGTGCCGCGGTCGCTGAAGGTGAGCGTCTGGGTGCCGTCGGAGTTCCGCGCGACGGCCGTCAGCGACCAGCCCATCCGCAGCGTCCCGGCGGGCAGCGCGGCCGCGATGGCCCTCGGGAGCTGATCATTGCCGCCGGTGATGTGGTACCGCTCGTCGGACAGCCCCCAGACGTTGAACTTCCCCGGGTTGGGCTGGTAGCCCATGAGCAGGACGAGGGCGAGCGCGGACTGGTCGGTGGTGTCGGCGCCGTACTCGACGTTGTAGGCCACGTCGATGAACTGCCCGAGGCGCGAGGCATAGCCGCCGGGCACGCGGGAGTCGATCCATTCCCGTATCGACATGTTGTCCAGGGCGGTGCCCTCCGGGGTGGTCTGATTCCACCTCACCTCCCCCGCGTTCTGGAGGTCGCTGCGCAGCGCCTGGTACACCCCCTTGAAGTCCTCGTCCGCCTGGGCGCGCGGGTAGTACGTCCCGTCGAACCAGAGGACTTCCTCCGCGCCGTTGGGGCCCGCGCCGAGGAAGTCCTCCAGGGGCAGGCCGAAGCGGCGGCAGAGTTCCTGCATCTTCTTGTGTTCGGTGTCGATCAGCTCGCCGCCGATCTCGGAGCTCTGGCCGTACGCCCAGTGGTCGGCTTGCGTGTACATCCGGCCGCCGACCCGGTCGGGGTCGGCCTCGTACAGCGTGCAGGGCAGTCCGGCGTCCTGGAGGGTGAGCGCGGCGGTCAGGCCCGCGATGCCCGCGCCGACGACGGCGATCCGGGGCGTGGCGGCGGACCCTGGCGGGCGCACGGGCCCGGCGGCCGCGGTCGTGGCTGGGGCGGCGAGCGCGACGCCGATTCCCAGCGCGCCCGCGCGGGCCAGGAGTTCGCGCCGGCCCAGGCCGCGTACGTCGGCGGCGGGCATCCGGAGTCTTCGTGCCGCCGCGTGTTCGGCGGCGAGTCTGCGCAGGGCGTGCATTGCGTGGGTACGGGCCATGGCCGGCCTCCTCAGAGTGTGGGTTGCTCCTCGTCGCGCTCGGCCGCGTCCTCCAGGACGATCCGGCCGATGATCTCGTAGCGTTCGGGCCGCCTGGCCTTGAGGTACAGGGCCAGGCCGAGGCCCCCGAAGAAGACCAGGCCGACGATCCAGGGGATGAGCCGGAAGAAGAGCGAGTCGGCCGCGTCACCGGCCGCGGTCCGCATGTTGACCAGCAGCAGGACGACCACGGCGGTCATCCCGACGCCGCCGAGCAGCGGTGCGGTGAACGTACGGAACCAGTGCCGGTCCTCGGGGTGGTTCTTCCGGAAGTAGCCGATGACGGCGAAGGAGCACAGGGTCTGCACGATGAGGATCGCCATCGTGCCGAGGATCGCGAGCAGGGTGTAGAGGTGGACGTAGGGGTCCTGGCCGGTCAGCCAGAACGCGGCGACGAGCGCGGTGGCGAGGGCCGTCTGCACGTACGAGGCGAAGTACGGGGAGCCGTGCCGGGGGTGCGTGCGGCCCAGGCCGCGGTGGAGGAACCCCTCGCGCCCGATGGCGTACAGATAGCGCGCGGCGCACTGGTGGAAGGCCATGCCGCAGGCGAACGAGCCGGTGAGCAGCAGCCATTGGAAGGCGTCCACGGCCCAGTCGCCGAGGAAGGTGCGGGTGGGCGCGAAGAAGAGGTCCAGCGGGGTGTCCGAGGACGCGATCCGCACCGACTCCGCCAGGCCGTTCCCGGAGAGCGTCATCCAGGACACGAAGATGTAGAACAGGCCGACGCCGACGACGGAGACGAGCGTGGCGCGCGGGATGACGCGCTTGGGGTCACGGGACTCCTCGCCGTACATCGCGGTGGACTCGAAGCCGACCCAGGACCAGAAGGCGAAGAAGAGGCCGAGCCCGGCGGAGGTGCCGGTGAAGGCGTTGGCGGGGTTGACGGGCGCCGCGGGGATGCCGTCCGGGCCGCCGCCGGCCAGCAGGACGGCGAGCGAGACGGCGAAGAGCACGGCGATCTCGGCGACGAGCATGACGCCGAGCGCCTTGGCGGTCAGATGGATGTCGAAGTGCGCCAGGACCGCGGTGACCGCGAGCATCGCGCCCGCGTACAGCGGCCAGGGCAGGTCGGCGCCGAGCTGGTCGGCGACGGTGGTCTTGGCGAAGTAGGCGAAGACACCGACGATCGACGCCTCGAAGACGATGTACGCGAGGACGGCGAGCATCCCGGAGGCCATGCCGGCGACCCGGCCCAGGCCGTGCGAGATGAAGCCGTAGAAGGCGCCGGCGGCGGTGATGCGGCGGGCCATGGCGACATAGCCGACGGAGAAGACGGTCAGGACGGCGGTGGCGAAGAGATAGCCGGCCGGGGCGCCGATGCCGTTGCCGGCGCCGACCGCGATCGGGAGGTTGCCGGTCATCGCGGTGATGGGCGCGGCGGTCGCGACCGCCATGAAGACGACGCCGACCAGGCCGACGGAGCCGGCCTTGAGCCGGTCGACGCCGTGGCCCCGGCCGCCCTGTTCCGGTGCCGGTATTTCTGTTCTGGACATGCCACCCCTTGCTCCGGCCGGTACCCCGTGCACGCGGTCTGTGGAGCCGTCAGCCTGGCGGGCTGTGACCGGCGCCACAACTGACAACGGGGCCGGTTTTTCATGCGGATGATCGACGGGATGTCGGGGCGCGCGGCGACGGATTCCGTGGCGGCGGCGGCAGGCGCGCGGCGGCCGGCCCGCTGACCAGGCTCCCGTGGCGGCGGGCCGCCGTTCCTGCGGGTAGCGTTCGACGCCATGGGGTCGGAAGCGATGATCGAGGCCGAGATCACGGTACGCAGGGCGCTGGAGCTGCCCGCACTGCGGCGCGGGCTGCCGGAAGTGATCACCGGCGAGGACGAGCTGGACCGCTCGGTCCGCTGGGTGCACGCCGGCGAGGTGCCGAACATCGCCTCGCTGCTCAAGGGCGGCGAGTTGCTGCTGACCACGGGACTGGGCCTCGGAGCCCGCCCCTCCGAACAGCGCGCCTTCGTCCGCAAGCTCGCCGAGCGCGGGATCGCCGCGCTCGTCGTGGAGCTGGGCGCCCGCTTCGAGTCGCTGCCCACCGCCCTGGTCGACAGCGCCCGCGCCTGCGGCCTGCCGCTGATCCAGCTCCACCGCGAGGTGCCGTACGTCTCGGTCACCGAGGAGATCCACACCGAGATCGTCAACAGCCACTACACGCTGATGCGCCGCGCGGATGAGGTGCTGCGCCGCTGTACGGACGTCCTGCTGCGCGGCGGCGGCGCCCCCGAAGTACTGCGGCGGCTCGCCGCGTTCACCGGCAATCCGCTCTGTCTGGAGGCCCCGGACGGCAGCCCGCTGTACGCCGCGGGCCCGGACGACGGCGCCGCCGCCGACGCCGATCCGCTCCAGGCGTGGGAGGGCCTGCGCGAGAAGGGGCTGCGGGTGGACGTGCCCGGCGGCGGCCACGGCCCCGACGCCGTACGGGCCCGGCTCGTCCTGCTGCCCGTCAACGCCGCCGTCGCGCCCGTCCACCGCATCGCCGCCGAACGCGCCGCCGACCTGCTCGCCGTCGTCATGCTGCAGTCCCGGCAGGAGGAGGGGCTGGCGGCGCGCGGCCGCGGCGACTTCCTCGCCGACCTCGCGGAGGGCCGGATCTCCGCCGCCGAAGCGCCGGGCCAGGCCCGGCTGCTGGGCTTCCGGCCCGGTACGGCGGCCCTCCTCCCGGTGGTCATGCGGCTGCCGTCCGGGCTGCCCACGGCGGCCGGCTGGGCGCTCCTCGCCCAGGCGCTGCGCGAGGAACTCGCCGCGCTGGGGGCACCCGTACTGCTCGGCGTGCGACCGGTCGAGGGCCGCGTACCGCTGCTTTTCGGCCTGCGCGAGGGACAGGACCGGGAGGGCGCGGCCGACCGGATCGCGGAGGCGCTGCGGGCCGGTGTCGCACGGGCCGGGCTGGACCGCCCGGCGGCGCAGCGCCCGGTGGTCGTGGTCGGCGCGGCCGGCGACTGGGCGGCGACCGGGCCCGGGCTGCGGCACGCCGCCGAGGCCGCCGCCGCGGCGCAGGGGCTGGAGCCGCGGCTCTGGTACGACGCCCGCCGCCTGGACATCGAGCTCCTCCTGTGGCGGATGCGCGAGCACGGTGAGGAGGGCATGCTCACCGACTTCGTGGAGCGTGCGATCGGCCCGCTGCTGGCCCACGACCGCACCGCGCGCCAGCCGCTGCTGCCCACCCTGGAGGCGTACCTCGCCAGCGCCGGGCGCAAGGCCGAAACCTCCCGCGACCTGAACGTCAACCGCCAGACCCTGTACGACCGCCTCGCCCGCATCTCCCAACTGCTGGGCACGGACCTGGACGACCCGCAGACGGTCCTGGGCCTCCGGCTGGCACTGCATGCGCGGCGCCATACGGAACGGGGCTAGACGAGCAGTTCCGATGTGGGGCGGTGCGGTCCCGGCCCCGGAGCAGGGATCCGGGCAGCCGGCGCCGGTCCTCGTGCGGGGCCGAGGCGGGTCAGTCCTGAGCCTGCGCCAGCTCGTCGTACACGCTCAGCACCTGGGCGACCGTGTCGTCCTCGGTGGGCCAGCCGACGGCCTGGGCCCGTCCGGCGTCGGCGAGGGCGGCGCGCCGGGCCGGATCGTCGAGCAATTCCACGACCGTGCGGGCGAGGGCCGGGGCGTCGCCGTACGGGACCAGTTCGGCGGCCCGGCCGACCAGTTCGCGGGTGCCGCCGGTGTCCGTGGCGACCAGCGGGACGCCGCCGCGCAGCGCCTCCTGGGCGAGTACCGAGCGGGCCTCCCAGCGGCCCGCCACGAGCACCAGGTCGGCGGCGGCGAGCAGCCCGGGGACGTCCTCGCGCCGGCCGAGCAGCCGTACCGGCAGCTCTTCCGCGTCGATCCGCTGCTGCAGCGCGGTCCGCAGCGGCCCCTCCCCCGCAATGACGAGCAGCGGCTGCGGGTCCAGTCCGCACCAGCCGTGCGCGGCGTCCAGCAGCACGTCGTGCCCCTGGTGCGCGTCCAGCCGGCCGACGGCGAGCAGCAACGGGCGCCCGACCGCGCCCAGTTCGGCCCGCCGCTTCTCGCGCCGCCCGAGCTCCCGCGCGTACTCCTCCTCGCCGCGCGGGCGCGGCCCTGCCGGGGGCGCCAGACGCGCGTCGCGGGCGCCTCGCTCGCGGGCCCTGCGCACCAGTTCGGCGCACGAGCCCAGCACGACCGCCGAGGCACGCGCCACCCGGCGCTCCAGCAGGCGCGTCACCTGTGCCCGCGCGCCCTCGCTGTGCACCTTGGTGTGCCAGGTGACGACGAGGGGGACGCGCCTGCCGCGCAGCGCCAGGGAGGCCCGCAGCCCGGCGTGCAGACCGTGCGCGTGGACGAGGTCGGCGTCCGCGCAGGCGGTACGGAGCGCGGCGATGCTCCCGGGGTCCGTGCGTGGCGGGATCCGTTCGAACCCCGCGCCCACATCCGTGAAGCCGTACGTGTCCTCGGCATCGGGCGCCGCGCAGACCGTCACCCGTACCCCGCGCGCGACGAGCCCCGCCGACAGCGCGTGCACATGGGCCGCGCTGCCGGCGCTGCCGCGGCCCAGCACCTGGACCGTGCGCAACGGCGACGGTGCGGGCGGCGGGGTGGGTGTGCTGCTCACGAGTGCGTCGGGCTCCTGGTTCGGCGTGGTCCGGTGGGGCGGGCGGGATGCGCCCAGCATGCCAGCCCGCGCCGTCCGTACGGCACCGATGACAAGCCGTTGTGCTGCGGCTGCGCGACCGAGGCCCGCCGGGACCACTCACACGGGTGATCATGCCCGCCTTCGTACGGGCGCTGCGGGCCGGCGGCCGGCAGGGCTCGCGGCCGGCCGGACTCGCGCGGACCAGCAGGCCCGGCCGGCCCGCCGGTCCCGGCCGCTAACCGGTGAGGACGCCCCCCGCCGCGGCGCGGCTGACGCTCTCCCCCGAGGCCGCGGCAGCGGTCAGCGCGGCGGCGTGGGCCAGCAGGCCGGCCCGGCCGTTGGCCGCGACGATCGCGAGGCCCAGGGCCGCGCCCAGGGCGTGCGCGCCCGTGTCGCCGAGCATGGTGCGCTCGCCGAGGTCGTCGGCGAGCAGCGCCGCCGCCGCGCCCACCGGGGCGGCGGCGAGCGCCGCGCCCGGCCCGCTGCGCAGCAGCCCGGGGGAGCCGAGCGCGAGGACCGCGGCGGCCGCCCGGCCGGGGCGCACGTCCACCAGGTTCACCAGGTGGGCCGAGCCCGCGATCACCACGCCCGCCAGGACCTTGTCGGCCGGGCGGTCCTTCAGGAGCGCGCCCGCCGCGAGCCCGGCCGCGCCGATGCCGAAGAGCTTGACCGCGCCGCTGGTGACCTCGCCCCGCCGCAGTGCGGACAGGTGCGCGCGGAAGCCGCGCCGCTGGTCGCCCGCGCCCGCCATGTCGTCGTACGCGCCGCAGCCGCCCGCCGCCAGGACGGCCAGCGCGCCCGCGGTACGGGCCCGTACGGTCAGCCCGGGCGCACCGGCGACGGCGGCCGCGGCGCCCACGGCGGCCGCCGGCCCAGCGAACAGATCGACGCTGCGGCCCGCGTGGTTCTTGCGCTGCCACGGCTCGGTGCCGCCCGGCGGCCGCCGCCGCAGCCCCTCGTACGCGGTGCGGGCCACCCCGGCCGCCGTCAGCAGCCCCGTGAGCCGCGTCCGCAGCGCACCGCTCACCGGCCCGTCCTCGCGGTCTCCAGCAGTTCCTCGGCGTGCGCGCGGGCCGTCTCGGAGTCCTCCTGGCCCGCGAGCATGCGGGAGAGTTCGCGGATGCGGTCCTCGCCCTCCAGGACCGTGACGCCGCTGCTGGTGACCGAGCCGTCGTTGGTCTTCTCGACCAGGAGCTGGCGGTCGGCGAACGCGGCGACCTGCGGGAGGTGGGTGACGACCACGACCTGCGCGGACCGGGCCAGCCGGGCCAGGCGGCGGCCGACCTCGACCGCGGCCTTGCCGCCGACGCCCGCGTCCACCTCGTCGAAGAGGTAGGTCGGCACGGGATCGGAGCCCGCGAAGACCACCTCGATGCCGAGCATCACGCGGGAGAGCTCGCCGCCGGAGGCGCCCTTGGAGATCGGGCGGGGCTGCGCGCCCGGGTGCGGCGCGAGGAGCAGCTCGACCTCGTCGGCACCGGCCGGCCCGTAGGCCACGTTCCGGCCGCCGACGTGCACGCCGTCCGCGTCCTCGGCGACCTCGGTCTGCCGGATCTCCACGCTCACCCGGGCGTGCGGCATGGCCAGTTCGGCGAGCTCGGTGGTGACGGCCGCGGCGAACCGCTCGGCCGACGCCGTGCGCGCGTCGGTCAGTGCCTGCGCCAGCTCGCCCAGTTCGGCGCGGAGCGCGTCGTGCTCGGCGGTCAGCTCGCCGATCCGGTCGTCGTCGCCCTCCAGCTCGGCGAGGCGCGCGGCGCTGTCCTCGGCCCAGGCGAGCACGGCGGCGATGTCCTCGCCGTACTTGCGGGTGAGGCCGGTGAGCGCCGCCCGCCGCTCCTCGACGGCGGCCAGCCGCAGCGGATCGGCGTCCAGCCCGTCCGCGTAACTGGCCAGCTCGCCCGCCACGTCGGACATCAGGATGCCGATCTCGCCGAGCCGGTCGGTGAGCCCGGCCAGCGCCGCGTCATGGCTGCGTACCGCCTCCAGCGCGCGGTGCGCCCCGGCGACCAGGGTCGTCGCCTCGACGCCCTCGGGGTCCTCGGGATTGCCCGCGAGCGCCGCGTGCGCCACGGCCGCGGCGGAGGCCAGCGCCTCGGCGTGGCCGAGCCGCTCGGCCTCGGCGGCCAGCTCGGTGTCCTCGCCGGCCTGCGGCTCGACGGCCGAGATCTCCTCCAGGCCGAAGCGGAGCAGATCCGCCTCCTGGGCGCGCTCGCGCGCCTTGGTGGTCAGCTCCTCCAGTTCGGTGGCCACGTCACGGAGCCTGCGGTACGCGGCGGTGTACTTCTCCAGAGGGACGGAGACGGCGTCCCCGGCGTAGCGGTCCAGGGCCTGGCGCTGCCGGGCGGGCCGCAGCAGGCCCTGCTGGTCGGTCTGGCCGTGCACGGCGACCAGGTCGTCCGCCAACTCCCCCAGCAGTCCGACCGGTACGGACCGCCCCCCGACATGTGCCCGTGAGCGGCCCTCGGCGGAGACGGTACGGCTGATCAGCAGCGCTCCGTCGTCCAGCTCGGCACCGGCCTCCTCGGCGCGGACCGCCGCCGGCGCGTCGGGGCCGACCGTGATGCGGCCCTCCACGACGGCCGCTTTGGCGCCGATCCGTACCAGGGCGGGGTCGGCGCGCCCGCCGAGCAGCAGGCCGAGGCTGGTGACGACCATGGTCTTGCCCGCGCCCGTCTCGCCCGTCACCGCCGTGAAACCGGGGGACAGCTCGACGACGGCATCATCGATGACGCCCAGGGACCGGATCCGCATCTCCTCCAACACGGATACGACCATACGAGGTCCGAGGGCCGCGCCGCGACGGCCGCCCCCGCGTCATCCCTGCGCACGGCCCCGGGACCGGTACGGAACCGCCGGGAAAGTCCCACCTTGGGACGCGCGCGGCGCTCCGAGAGGAGCAGGCATACGGGGCACATACGTACGACCGCTGCCCCGTACGCGTCCAGGCGGCGGCGGTCGCACCGCTCCCGTATGTCCGCGTCCCCGTACCGCCCCGGTGCGGCTAGTGCGGCGCTCCTCGCCACCCCGCCACCGGCAGGGCGAACTTCGCGACCAGGCGGTCCGTGAAGGAGGCGTGGTGGAGCCGGGCCAGCCGGACCGGGATCGCGCCGCGGCGGACCTCGACGCGGGCGCCCGCGGGGAGTTCGACCGAGCGGCTGCCGTCGCACCACAGGACGCCGTGCGGCGTCTTGGGCTGCACCTCCACGGCGAGGACCGACTCCGGGGAGGTGACCAGCGGCTTGGCGAAGAGTGCGTGGGCGCTGATCGGGACCATCAGCAGCGCCTCGACCTCGGGCCAGACCACCGGGCCGCCCGCCGAGAAGGCGTACGCGGTCGAGCCGGTCGGGGTCGCGCAGACCACGCCGTCGGCACCGAAGCGGGACACCGGACGGCCGTCGACCTCGGTGACGACCTCCAGCATCCGCTCGCGCGCGGCCTTCTCCACCGACGCCTCGTTCAGCGCCCAGTCGGTGTGCACCACGGTGCCGTTGTTGCGGACCAGGACGTCGAGGGTCATCCGCTCCTCGACCTCGTAGGCGCGGGTCACCACCCGGTCCACGACCTTGTCCAGGTCGTCCCGCTCGGCCTCGGCGAGGAAGCCGACCCGGCCGAGGTTGACGCCCAGCATCGGGACGCCGGAGGTCCGGGAGAAGTCGGCGCCGCGCAGCAGCGTCCCGTCGCCGCCCAGTACCACCAGCAGCTCGCAGCCCTCGGCCGCGCACTGTTCGGTCGCCACCTGCTCGACGGAGTCGGGCAGCGGCAGGTCGGCGGCCTCGGCCGCCAGCACCCGTACGCCGATACCGCTGCGCAGCAGCCCCTGGACGACCAGTTCGGCGCTGCGGACGGCCGCGGGGCGGCCGGTGTGGGCGAGCAGGAAGACCGTGCGGCCCTTGCCGGCGAGCGGCACGGGTGCGGGTGCGGACACCGCCTTGACCTGCGGGCCCTGCTGTTCCTGCGGTGCTTCGGACGTTCCAGAAGTGGTCAACGCGGCCCCTCCGCCACTGCACGCTCGACATCCGCCGGGTCCAGGGCAGGCGCACCGGCGCGGAGCCACAGAAAGTACTCGACGTTGCCCGACGGGCCGGGCAGGGGGCTCGCGGTGACGCCCAGCACGCCGAGTCCGAGCTCCGCGGCGCGCTCCCCGACCATCCGCACCGCCTCGGCGCGGAGCTGCGCGCTGCGCACCACGCCGCCGCTGCCGAGGCGCTCCTTGCCGACCTCGAACTGCGGCTTGACCATCAGGACGAGGTCCGCGTCCGGCGCCGAGCAGCGGACCAGCGCGGGCAGCACGAGGCCCAGCGGGATGAAGGAGAGATCGCCCACGACGATGTCGGCGGGCACCCCGTCGATCCCCTCCACAGTGAGCTCGCGGACGTTGGTGCGGTCCTTCACGGTGACCCGGTCGTCGCTCTGCAGCGACCAGGCGAGCTGTCCGTACCCGACGTCCACGGCGACGACGTGCCCGGCGCCCGCGCGCAGCAGGACGTCGGTGAAGCCGCCGGTGGAGGCGCCCGCGTCCAGCGCCCGGCGGCCCTCGATCTTCAGGCCCTTCGGTACAAAGGCGGCCAGCGCGCCCGCGAGCTTGTGGCCGCCGCGCGAGACGTAGTCCGGGTCGTTCTCGTCCTCGCGCACGACCAGCGCGGCACTGGTCTCCACCTGGGTGGCGGCCTTGCTCGCCGGCTGCCCGCCGACCGTCACCCGGCCCGCGGCGATGAGCTGGCTCGCGTGCTCGCGGGAGCGGGCCATCTTGCGGCGCACCAGCTCCGCGTCGAGTCGGCGTCGTGCCACACCTGCCACCGGGGTTCAGCTCCTGTTGTCGTTCTGTGCGCCGGGGCGGGGCCCCGGCTGCTGGTCCAAGGAGGCCAGCGTGGTGCGCAGCCCCCGGTGGACATCCTCGTACACCGCGAGATGGCCGCCGACGGCGAGGTGGTCGGCGTCGCCGAGCCGGGCCAGCCGGCCGTCCACCTCGGGATGCCCGGTCGGGGTGACCGCTACGCCGAGCGGCCGCGGGCCCGCGGGCTCCTCCGCAGGCGCATCGGGGCCGTCGAAGGGTGGCTCGTCGGGCGCCGGCGCGGTTTCCGGTTCCGGCCGCTCGGCGCCGGGGTTCGGCTCGTCCATGTCCCCGACGCTACCGCGAACCGGTGACCCATCGGCGGACGAGCCGGGGCTGAGCTGGGTATCGTCCTTGCGATGGCTTCCCTAGAACAGTGCCGAGCGGCCCTGGACCGGCTGGCACAGAATCTCTCCGCTTCGCCGGACGGTGCCGTGCGCGGCGCCGCCGCGGTGGACCGCTCGCTGAGCTGCCGCATCACCGACCTGGACGTCACGTTCGTGGGGCGGCTGGTGGACGGCACCCTCATGGACGTCACGGCCGTACCGGGCCCACCGCCGGACAGAGCGCAGATCCGGCTCGCCATGACCGGCGACGACCTGGTCGCGATGGTCGACGGCGAGCTGCACTTCGCGCGGGCGTGGGGCAGCGGCCGGGTGAAGCTGGAGGCCGGCTTCCGCGACCTCCTGCGACTGCGGACACTGCTGTGACGCCACCCGTCCTGCGGATCAGGCCACCGCGGCCTTACGGGGCGTGCGCGCCGCCGGGATGATCAGCGGCGTGCCGGTCTGCGGGTCGTCGATGATCTGGCACTTGAGGCGGAAGACCCGCTCGATCAGGTCGGCGGTGACCACGTCCGCCGGGGCGCCCTCGGCGACGACCTCGCCGCCGCGCATGGCGATGATGTGGCTGGCGTAGCGCGCGGCGTGGTTGAGGTCGTGCAGTACCGCGACGAGCGTGCGGCCCTGCTCCTCGTGCAACTGGGCGCAGAGGTCCAGCACCTCGATCTGGTGCTGGATGTCGAGATAGGTGGTCGGCTCGTCCAGGAGCAGTAGCGGCGTCTGCTGGGCGAGGGCCATGGCGATCCAGACCCGCTGCCGCTGGCCGCCGGAGAGCTCGTCGACGTACCGCTCCCCCAGCTCGCCCACGCCGGTGGCGTCCATCGACTCCTGGACGATCCGCTCGTCCTCGTCGGACCACTGGCGCAGCAGGCCCTGGTGCGGGTAGCGGCCGCGGGAGACCAGGTCGGCGACGGTGATGCCGTCAGGGGCTGTGGAGGACTGCGGGAGCAGGCCGAGGGTGCGGGCGACCTTCTTGGCGGGCTGCGAGGAGATCGAGGAGCCGTCCAGCAGGACCGAGCCGGCCTGCGGCTTGAGCATCCGGGACAGCGCGCGCAGCAGGGTGGACTTGCCGCAGGCGTTGGGGCCGACGATGACCGTGAAGGAATTGTCCGGGATGTCGACCGAGAGCTGCTCGGCGATGACCCGCTGGTCGTAGGCGAGGGTGACGTTCTGCGCCGCGAGACGGCTCACTTCGGCTCTCCTGGAGGTGGTACGGCCGGTCGGTTGCGGGGTGGTGGCGGCCGGGCCGCCCGGGGTCGGGACGCTCATACCCGGCCCGCCTTGCGCTCATTGGCCAGCAGCCACAGCAGATAGCCGCCGCCCAGGACGCCGGTGACCACGCCGACCGGGATCTGGTCGGCGCCGAAGACCCGCTGCGAGGCGAGGTCGGCGAGCACCAGCAGGACCGCGCCCATCAGGGCCGAGGGCAGCAGGTTGGGGCCGGTGGCACGGGTGAGGCGGCGGGCGAGCTGCGGCGCGGTGAGCGCGACGAAGGCGATGGGCCCGGCGGCGGCGGTGGCGGACGCGGTCAGGACGACGGCGGCCAGCAGCGCGACGATGCGCACGCGGCCCGTACGGACGCCGAGCGCGGCGGCCGAGTCGTCGCCCATCTCCAGCATGGCCAGCGGCCGGCCGCAGAGCAGGATCACCGGTACCAGGACGACGCAGACCGCGGCCAGCGGCCACACCTGGTCCCAGTCGCGGCCGCTGAGCGAGCCGGTCATCCAGGTGGTGGCGCGGGTCGCCTCAACGATGTTCGCCTTGGTCATCAGGTACAGGACGATGGCGTAGAGCATGGCGGCGGCGCCGATGCCGACGAGGACGAAGCGGTAGCCGTGCACGCCGCGCTGCCAGGCGAGCAGGAAGATCGCGACGCCGGTGAGGACGCCGCCGACGACCGCGCCCGCCGCGATGGCGACGGTGGAGCCCTGCAGGTACACGATGACGAAGAGGGCGCCGACGGAGGAGCCCTGCGCGAAGCCGAGCACGTCGGGGCTGCCGAGCGGGTTACGGGTGACGGTCTGGAAGACCGCGCCGGCCAGCCCGAGGCAGACGCCGACCAGCAGCGCGACCAGGACCCGGGGCAGCCGCAGATCGTTGACGATCAGTTCCTGGCCCGGATTGCCGCCCCCGCTGAGGGTGGTGAGGACGTCGCCGAAGGACATCGGGAAGTCGCCGGTGCCGATGAGCAGGACGCCGGCCGCGAGCGCCACGAGGAGCAGCAGCAGGCCCGTCAGTACGGCCCTGGGGTGCAGCCGTACCGACAGCCCGCCGGCGGTGCGCAGGGCCTTCACGGCCGGGCGCGCGGAGGTCTTGGTGGGAGTGCTCACAGCTGTGCCATCTTCCGTCGCCGTACGAGATGGATGAAGACCGGGCCGCCGATGACGGCCGTGACGATGCCGACCTGGAGCTCGCCGGGCCGGGCCGCGATCCGGCCGAGGATGTCGGCGCCGAGCAGCAGCACCGGCGAGAGGACCGCGGAGTACGGCAGGATCCAGCGCAGGTCGGGGCCGGTGAGGGCGCGTACGGCGTGCGGGACCATCAGGCCGACGTAGACGATGGGTCCGCAGGCGGCGGTGGCGGCGCCGCACAGCAGGGTGACGGCGACCATCGCGAGGACTCGGGTGCGGGTGAGCCGGGCGCCGAGGGCGCGGGCCTGGTCGTCGCCGAGCGCGACGGCGTTCAGCGGCCGGGCGAGGAGCAGCGCGAGCAGCGTGCCGGCCGCGATGAAGGGCGCGATCCTCTCGACGGTGGGCGCGGTGGCCGAAGCGAGCGAACCGACCGTCCAGAAGCGCATCTTGTCCAGGGACGCGGTGTTCATGAGGTTGACCGCGTTGAGGTAGCCGGTGAGGGCCGCGGTGAGGGCGGTACCGGCGAGCGCGAGCCGGACGGGGGTCGCGTTGCGGGTGCCGCCGAGGAGGTACACGGCGGCGGAGACGACGGCGGCGCCGATGAAGGCGAACCACACGTACGAGGTGAGGGAGGTGACGCCGAAGAAGGTGATGCCGGTGACGACGGCGGCCGAGGCACCCGCGTTGATGCCGAGGACGCCGGGGTCGGCGAGGGGGTTGCGGGTGAGCGCCTGCATGACGGCGCCGGCGAGGCCCAGGGCCGCGCCGGCGAGCAGGCCGAGCAGGGTGCGGGGCAGCCGGACGTCGCGGACGATCACGTCGGTGTCGGTACCGGAGTAGTGCATGACGCCGTGCCAGACGTCGGCCACCGGTATCTGTTTCGAGCCGACGGCGATACCGAGGACGGTGATGACCGCGAGGATGCCGAGGGCGGCGAGGAGTCCCGCGGAGCGGGTGGCCTGCCGTCGTCGGGGCACCACGGGCGCGGCGGCTGCTTCAGGGGGGCTGTCGACCAACACGCCGTTTAGGTTAGCCTAACCTCACGTTGCCCACTCAGGCCCTCCCCAGAGAGAAGTGCGTCCCTATGAGCATGTCCCCCAGACCTTCCCTGTCCCGACGCGGCCTGCTGGCGGCCGGCGGGGCCGTCGGCGTCGGCGCCCTGCTCGCCGCGTGCGGCAGCGAGAAGGGCTCGGGACCGGCCGGCAGTGAAGGCAAGGGCGGACCCTGGAGCTTCACCGACGACCGCAAGCAGAAGGTCTCCCTGAAGACTGTGCCACAGCGCATCGTCGCCTTCACCGGCACCGCCGCCGCGCTGCACGACTTCGGCATCGACGACCAGATCGTCGGCGTCTTCGGCCCGACCAAGCTCAAGAACGGCAAGCCCGACCCGCAGGCCGGCGACCTGGACATCTCCAAGGTCACCATCATCGGCAACGCCTACGGCCAGTTCAACGTCGAGAAGTACGCCGGGCTCGCCCCGGACCTGCTCGTGACGAACATGTACGAGCCGGGCGCGCTGTGGTTCGTCCCGGAGGAGAGCAAGGACAAGATCACCAAGCTCGCCAAGAGCGTCGCGATCACCTCCTCCCGCACCCCGATGGTGAAGATCATCGAGCGGTACGCCGAACTCGCCGAGTCCCTGGGCGCCGACCTGAAGGCCAAGAAGGTCACCGACGCCAAGGCCCGCTTCGAGAAGGCCGCGGCCCGGCTGCGCAAGGCCGCCAAGTCCAACCCGGTCAAGGTGCTCGCCTGCTCCGGCAGCCCCGACCTCTTCTACGCCTCCAACCCGGGCATCAACGCCGACCTGATGTACTTCAAGTCCCTCGGCGTGGACCTGATCGTCCCGGACAAGCTCGACAAGGGCGGCTACTTCGAGTCGCTGAGCTGGGAGAACGCCGACAAGTACAAGGCGGACGTGCTCCTGCTGGACAACCGCACCGCCACCCTCCAGCCCAAGGACCTGGCCGCCAAGCCCGCTTGGGCGAAGCTGCCCGCCGTCAAGGCGGACCAGATCGCTCCCTGGTCCAGCGAGCCCCGCTTCTCCTACGCGGGCGCAGCCCCGCTCGTCGAGGGCCTCGCCAAGGCCATCGAGGACGCCAAGAAGGTCAACTGACGCGCCGGGGGCCGGCCGCGCACCCCCGGCCGGCCCCCCGCAACTCCACCCAAGGGAGGTCTTCCCCCGCATGACCACGACCGCCGCCCCCGCCACCGCCCCGTTCCGCTTCTTCGACCTGTACGTTGTGCGCACCCGCCGGCTCGGCCCCTCGATGGTCCGGATCACCTTCGGCGGCGCGCGCCTGGCGGAGCTGCTGACCGGCGGCCGTGACCAGCGGGTGAAACTCTTCTTCCCGCAGGCGCACCAGAGCGTTCCGGTCTTCGACGACCAGGGCGACGGCTGGTACGCGGCCTGGCGCGTGCAGGACCCGGCCGAGCGCAGCATTATGCGGACGTACACGGTCCGCGCGCAGCGCCAGGACCCGGCGCCGGAACTGGACGTGGACTTCGCGCTGCACGGCGCGGAGGAGGGGACCTCGGGACCGGCCGGCCGGTGGGCGGCGAACGCCGTGCCCGGCGACCGGGTCAGCGTGCTGGGTCCGGTGGTCGAGGACAACGGCGGCGTGGACTTCCGCCCGCCGCAGGGCACCGACTGGATCCTGCTGAGCGGCGACGAGACGGCCCTGCCGGCCATCGCCAACATCCTGGCCTGGCTGACGCCCGGCACCAAGGCCAAGGTGTGGATCGAGGTGGGCCACGCGGCGGACCGCCAGGAGCTGCCCTCCTTCGCCGACGCCGACATCACCTGGCTGGTGCGCGAGGAGTCCACGACCGACCGTACGGACCGCATGCTCGCCTCGGTGGCCGCCGCCGAGCTGCCCGAGGGCACGCCGTACGCCTGGATCGCGGGCGAGTCCGGCACCGTCAAGGCGCTCCGCCGGCACCTGGTCAAGGAGCGCGGCTTCGACCGCAGGGCCGTGAAATTCACCGGCTACTGGCGGCGCGGCGCGAGCGAGGAACAGCTCCTCGCCGAGCTGACGGCGGCCGCGCAGAAGTGAATCGCCAGGGCCCGCCTGCATAGTGCAGGCGGGCCCTTGGTCTGTCCTCCACAGGGCTTCCGCCGGAAGCCCCTACAGCCCGAGGCGGGCCAGCGCCTTCTCCGCCCCGGCCGTGCACCGGCCGTCCCCGGCAGCCGTCCAGGCCGCCGCGCACAGTGCCCGCAGTCCGTCCAGAGGGGAGCCCTCGCCATCGAGTACGAGCATGTCCTCGGCCACCGAGGCGACCCAGCCGCCGCACCGGAAGCCGTCGTCGGCCGCCGTCACCTCCGGCTGCGGCCCGAGGATGCCGCGCAGGTCGGCGTCCACGTACGTGGGGCGGTGCTCGGGCGGCGCGGCCAGCAGCTCGGCGGCCGTGGTGACGCCGGTGAGCACCAGCAGCGAGTCCACCTCGCCGTTGAACGCGCCCTCGATGTCGGTGTCCAGCCGGTCGCCGACCACCAGCGGCCGCTTCGCCCCCGTGCGCAGCACGGTCTCGCGGTGCATCGGCGGCTGCGGCTTGCCCGCGACCTGCGGCGTGCCGCCGGTGGCGATCCGTACGACCTCCACCAGCGCGCCGTTGCCCGGTGCGATGCCGCGCTCCTTCGGGATCGTCAGGTCGGTGTTGGCGGCGAACCACGGCACGCCGCGGCCGACCGCGTAGGCCGCCTCCGCGAGCTGCTCCCAGTTCTGCTTGGGGTCGTAGCCCTGCACGACGGCGACGGGGTCGTCCTCGGCCGAGTCCACCGGCACCAGGCCCCGCTCGCGCAGCGCGACCTTCAGGCCCTCCCCGCCGATCGCCAGCACCCTCGCTCCCTCGGGCACCTGACCGGCGATCAGCCGGGCGACCGCCTGCGCGGAGGTGACGACGTCGCCCGCCTCCGTCGGCAGGCCGTACCCGGAGAGCTGCGCGGCCACGGCGTCCGGGGTGCGCGCCGCGTTGTTCGTGACGTACGCCAGGTGCATCCCGCCGCCCCGCGCGACGGTCAGCGACTCCACCGCGTGCGGGACGGCGGACCCGCCCGCGTACACGACGCCGTCCAGGTCCAGCAGCGCCGTGTCGTACGCCTCGCTCAGCGTCCGGGCGCTGCCCTCCGGCCGCGTCCGCACCCGCTCGTCCATGCCGTCCAGCTCCTTAACCATCCATACCGCGCACAAACGGCCATTTCCCGCCGCATTGCGTTTCTCCCCCGATCATCCCTCACTGCCCCGACCGGCATAGCATTTGCCAATGACCAGCACCGACGGCCTGCGCCTGGACACCTTTCGCGGACTGCGTTACGCACCCCAGCGGGTGAGCAGTCTCACCGCGGTCACCTCGCCCCCGTACGACGTGGTGGTCCGGCCGGACGGCGTCCGGCACCTGGAGACCGCCGATCCGTACAACATCGTCCGGCTGATCCTGCCGCACGCCATCGACCCGGCGACCCGGCACCGCAAGGCCGCCGACACGCTCGCCCGCTGGCGTGCCGAGGGCGTCCTGACGCCCGATCCGCAGCCCGCGCTGTACGTGTACGAGCAGCGCAGGGGCGATGTGCTGCAGCGCGGCATCATCGGGGCGCTGGGGCTGGACGGGCCGGTGCTGCCGCACGAGGACGTGATCGCCGAGGTCGTCGAGGACCGGGCCGCGCTGATGCGTACCGCGGCCGCGAATTTCGAGCCGCTTTTGCTGTCGTACCGGGGCGAGGGGACGGCGAGCGGCGCCACCGCGGTGATCGAGCGCACCACGCAGCAGCCGCCGCTGCTGGCCACCACGACCGAGGACGGCTTCGCGCACCGGCTGTGGGCGGTGACCGATCCGGCCGAACTGGCGGCGGTGGACGCGGATCTCTCGGCCCGGCAGGCGCTGATCGCGGACGGGCATCACCGCTGGGCGACGTACCAGCGGCTCGCCGAGGAGCAGGGGGCCGGGGCCGGCTCGCCCTGGTCGCGCGGCCTGGTGCTACTGGTCGACACCGCCCGCTACCCGCTGCGGGTGCGGGCCATCCACCGCGTGCTGCCGCATCTGCCGCTGGAGCGGGCGCTGGCGGAGCTGGACGGCGCCTTCCGCGTGCGCGAGGTGCCCGGGCCGCTGCCCGCGGCGCTGGAGGCGCTGGAGGCGGCGCAGGGCAGCGCCTTCCTGCTCGCCTCGGGCCCGGACTCCTTCCGGCTGCTGGACAGCCCCGATCCGGAGCTGCTGGCGCGGGCGATCCGCTCGGACCGGCCGGAGGCGTGGCGGCGGCTGGATGCCACCGTTCTGCACTCCGTTCTGCTGGACGAGGTGTGGCGGATTCCGGACCACCCGGACGGCATCCGGTACATCCACGACACGGACGCGGCGCTCGAGTGGGCCGCGAAGCACGGCGGTACGGCGGTCCTGATGCGCGCCGTCGACGAGGAGACGGTCCGTCAACTGGCGGCGCAGGGCGTGACGATGCCGCGCAAGTCCACCTCGTTCGGCCCGAAGCCGGCGACGGGACTGGTGCTGCGCACGCTCGACACGGACGACTGAGACACCGCCCCGGGCCTCCTGGAACACCCTTCACGTCCCTCCCTGGACACCCCTTGCCCACCTCGACATCAGGTTAGGTTAGGCTTACCTCACCAAGTCGACGGCTGGGGGCTTTCCCCAGCCGTCCCGCGCGGGCCGCGATGCCCGTACCAGGGAGGACACGTTCATGACTTTCCTCGCGCCGACCGGCGAGGACCCGTCCCAGGCTCCTGCCCCCGCCCTCAACGGCAGCAAGGACCACCTGCTCAACGACGCCACCGTCCAGTACTACCGCGACGCGGTACGGGACGGAGTCGACCGGGTGGCAGCCAAACTCGCGGCGACGGACCGTCCCTTCACCGGCATGACCGCGGACCGGCTCGCCCCCGCGGTGCGCGGAATCGACCTGGAGGCGCCGCTCGGGGACGCGGCAGCCGCCCTGGACGAGCTGGAGGACATCTACCTCCGCGACGCCGTCTACTTCCACCACCCGCGCTACCTCGCCCACCTCAACTGCCCGGTGGTCATCCCCGCGGTGGTCGGCGAGGCCGTCATGGCGGCCGTCAACTCCTCCCTGGACACCTGGGACCAGAGCGCCGGCGGCACCCTCATCGAGCAGCGCCTCATCGAATGGACCGCGGGCCGCATCGGCTTCGGCGACGACGCCGACGGCGTCTTCACCAGCGGTGGCACCCAGTCCAACCTCCAGGCCATGCTGCTCGCCCGCGACGAGGCCCGCCGCCTCGCCCGCGAAGCCCACCCGCACCTGGACGACACCGAGATCCGCACCCGCCTGCGCATCCTCACCTCTCAGGTCAGCCACTTCAGCATCGAAAAGGCCGCCACCCTCCTCGGCCTCACCCCCGAGGCCGTCATCGCGATACCCGTCGACGACGAGAAGCGGCTGCGCACCGACACCCTGGAGAAGGAGCTCACCCGGTGCGCCGAGGAGGGCCTCATCCCGATGGCCGTCGTCGCCACCGCCGGCACCACCGACTTCGGCTCCATCGACCCGCTCCCCGAGATCGCCGCGCTCTGCGCCCGCGAAGGCGTCTGGATGCACGTCGATGCGGCGTACGGCTGCGGCCTGCTGGTATCGAAGCGCCGCGGCTACCTCGACGGCATCGAGAACGCCGACTCGGTCACCGTGGACTATCACAAGTCCTTCTTCCAGCCGGTCAGTTCCAGCGCCGTCCTCGTCCGCGACCGCACCACCCTGCGGCACGTCACGTACCACGCCGACTACCTCAACCCGGAGCGGATGGCGAAGAAGCGCATCCCCAACCAGGTCGACAAGTCGCTCCAGACCACCCGCCGCTTCGACGCGCTCAAGCTCTGGATGACCCTGCGCATCATGGGCGCCGACCAGGTCGGCGAGCTCTTCGACGACGTCGTGGACCGCGCCGCCGACGGCTGGCGCCTCCTCGACACGGATGACCGCTTCGAGGTCGTCACCCGCCCCACGCTCTCCACCCTGGTCTTCCGTTACGTACCGGACCGGGACGCGGACCCCGAGACCGTCGACCGGATCAACCTCTACGCCCGCGAGGCGCTCGCCGCCTCCGGCGAGGCCGTCATCGCCTCCACGGTCGTCGACGGCCGCCACTACCTCAAGTTCACCCTGCTCAACCCCGAGACCACCCTCGGCGACATCGCCGCGGTCCTCGATCTGATCGCCGAGCACGCCGGCGGACGCCTCCTCGAAGAGGCCACCCCGGAACTCACCAGCGCTCACTGACCGCCCTCACCGGAGACCCCGTGCCTACCAACCCCCCGCACGCCGAGCCCGAACACGACTTCATCGCCATCGGCCTCGGACCGTTCAACCTCGGCCTGGCCTGCCTGACCGAACCCCTCGACGAGCTCGACGGCCTCTTCCTGGAGTCCAAGCCCGACTTCGAGTGGCACTCGGGGATGTTCCTCGAAGGCGCCCACCTCCAGACGCCGTTCATGGCCGACCTGGTCACCCTCGCCGACCCCACCTCCGAGTACTCCTTCCTGAACTACCTGAAGGAATCGGGCCGGCTGTACTCCTTCTACATCCGCGAGAACTTCTATCCGCTGCGCGAGGAGTACAACGACTACTGCCGCTGGGCCGCCGCCAAACTGAACAGCGTCCGCTTCGGCCACCGGGTCGACTCCGTCGAGTACGACGAGACGGACGAGCTGTACCTCGTCCACGGCACCGACCTGGCCACCGGCGAGCGGCGCACCCACCGCGGCCGCCGCCTCGTGCTCGGCACCGGCACCCCGCCCTACCTCCCCGACTCCTGCCGGGACCTGGGCGGCGACCTGATCCACAACTCGCGCTACCTGCCGAACAAGGAAGCGCTCCAGGCCAAGGACTCGATCACCCTGGTCGGCAGCGGCCAGAGCGCCGCGGAGATCTACTACGACCTGCTCTCCGAGATCGACGTCCACGGCTACAAGCTCAACTGGGTCACCCGCTCCCCGCGCTTCTTCCCGCTGGAGTACACCAAGCTCACGCTGGAGATGACCTCCCCCGAGTACGTGGACTACTTCCACGCGCTCCCCGAGACCACCCGCTACCGCCTGGAATCCCAGCAGAAGGGCCTCTTCAAGGGCATCGACGGCGAGCTCATCGACGCGATCTTCGACCTGCTCTACCAGAAGAACCTCAAGGGCCCGGTCCAGACCCGGCTGTTCACCAACACCGCGCTGAACAACGCGTCGTACGACGAGACCACCGGCACCTACACGCTGGGCCTGCACCACGAGGAGCAGGAGAAGGACTTCGCCCTGGAGACCCAGGGCCTGATCCTCGCCACCGGCTACCGCTACACCACCCCGGACTTCCTGGCGCCGGTCAAGGACCGCATCCGCCTGGACGGCCACGGCCGCTTCGACGTCGCCCGCAACTACAGCGTCGACCACAGCGGCCAGGGCGTCTTCCTGCAGAACGCCGGCGTGCACACGCACAGCATCACCTCGCCCGACCTGGGCATGGGTCCCTACCGCAACGCGTACATCATCGCGGAAATGCTGGGCCGACAGCCCTACGCCGTGGAGAAGACCATCGCGTTCCAGGAATTCGGAGCACCGGAAGGCATCGTCCGATGAGCGACAAGAACAGCGCACCTGAGATTCTCTTCAGCCGTACCGACCCCGCCCTCGGCGAGTTCGCCGTCCGCGCGCTCGACCCCCTCAAGGACTCCGAGCTGCTGCACTCCTGGGTCACCCACCCCAAGGCGTCCTTCTGGATGATGCAGGACGCCACGCTCCCCGACGTGGAGCGCGAGTACATGGGCATCGCCGCCGCCGAGCACCACGACGCCTACATCGGACTGCACAACGGCCGCCCCGCCTTCCTCATGGAGCGGTACGACCCGGCCCACGTCGAACTGGTCGGCCTCTACGACCCCCAGCCCGGCGACGTCGGCATGCACTTCCTGACCGCTCCCAGCGACACCCCCGTACACGGCTTCACCCGAGCCGTCATCACCACCGTCATGGCGATGCTCTTCGAGGACCCGGCCACCGCCCGCGTCGTCGTCGAGCCCGATGTCCACAACAAGGCCGTCCACGCCCTCAACGAAGCCGTCGGCTTCGAGATCGTCCGGCAGATCGCCAAGCCGGAGAAGGACGCCTACCTCAGCACCTGCACCCGCGAGCAGTACCTTGCGGCGATAGGAGTGACCACCCGATGAACGCCGCCACCACCCCCAGCGACGCCGTAGCGCACCTCACCCCCGAACTCTGGGACCGGGCCGGCCGCCTCCTCATCCGCAAGGCGCTGGCCGAGTTCACCCACGAACGCCTCCTCACCCCCCGCCCAATGCTGGACGGCCGCTACTCCGTCCGCAGCGACGACGGCACCGTGGAGTACCGCTTCGCCGCCCAGGTCCTCACCCTCGACCACTGGCAGATCGACGCCGACTCGATCACCCGCCACCGCGAGGACACCGACCTCCCCCTCGATGCCGTCGAGTTCTTCATCGAACTGCGCGACGCGCTCGGCCTCAGCGACGAGATCCTCCCCGTCTACCTGGAAGAGATCAGCTCCACCCTCGCCGGCACCGCGTACAAACTGACCAAGGACCACGTCCCGGCCGACGAGCTCGCGAAGTCCTCCTTCCAGGACATCGAGACCGGCATGACCGAGGGCCACCCCTGCTTCGTGGCCAACAACGGCCGCCTCGGCTTCGGCATTCACGAGTACCGCGCGTACGCCCCCGAGGCCGCGGCCCCGATCCAGCTCATCTGGCTGGCCGCCCGCCGCGACCGCGCCACCTTCACCGCCGGCGCGGGCCTGGACTACGAGACGCTGATGCACGCGGAGCTGGGCGAGGAGACGCTCGACCGCTTCGCCGCCACCATGGCCGGCCAGGGCCTGGACCTCGCCGACTACCTCCTCCTCCCGGTCCACCCCTGGCAGTGGTGGAACAAGCTCTCCGTCACCTTCGCCGCCGAGGTCGCCCAGCAGCGCCTGGTCTGCTTGGGCCCCGGCGACGACGAGTACCTCGCGCAGCAGTCCATCCGGACCTTCTTCAACACGAGCAACCCCGAGCGCCACTACGTCAAAACGGCGCTCTCGGTCCTCAACATGGGCTTCATGCGCGGCCTTTCCGCCGCGTACATGGAGGCCACGCCCGCCATCAACGACTGGCTGGCCGGCCTCATCGACAGCGACCCGGTCCTGCGCGGCACCGGCCTGACGATCATCCGCGAGCGCGCCGCCATCGGCTACCACCACCGCCAGTACGAGGACGCCACCACCAAGGGCTCCCCGTACCGCAAGATGCTCGCCGCCCTCTGGCGCGAGTCCCCGGTACCGTCCCTGGCCCCCGGCCAGCGTCTCGCCACCATGGCCTCGCTGCTGCACACCGACCGCGACGGCGCCTCCTTCGCGGGCGCCCTGATGCGCGAGTCCGGCCTGAGCGCGGTGGAGTGGCTCCGCCGCTACCTCAAGGCGTACTTCACCCCCCTCCTGCACAGCTTCTACGCCTACGACCTGGTCTTCATGCCGCACGGCGAGAACGTCATCCTCGTCATCGAGGACGGCGTCGTGCAGCGCGCGGTCTACAAGGACATCGCCGAGGAGATCGCGGTCATGGACCCCGACGCGGTCCTCCCCCCGGCCGTCGAGCGCATCCGCGCCGACGTCCCCGAGGACAAGAAGCTCCTGTCGATCTTCACCGACGTCTTCGACTGCTTCTTCCGCTTCCTCAACGGCATCCTCGTCACCGAGGGCCTGGTCGACGAGGAGACCTTCTGGCGCACGGTCGCGGAGTGCGTCACCGAGTACCAGGCGTCCGCGCCCGAACTCGCGGACAAGTTCGCCCAGTACGACATGTTCGCCGAGGAGTTCGCGCTCTCCTGCCTGAACCGCCTCCAGCTCCGCAACAACAAGGAGATGGTCAACCTCCAGGACCCGGCCGGCGCCCTCCAGCTCATCGGCAACCTGCAGAACCCGATCGCCCGCTTCGCCCCGGGCACGGCCCCGGAGACGACCGCAGAGACGACCGCGGTGGCGTGACACCGCGGTAACGGCCGCCGGCCCCGACGGTCCGGGGCGGGCGGCCGGAAACGCAAGAGGGCGGGATCCCCATGGGATCCCGCCCTCTTGCTGTGCTTACGCGTCAGCGCTTCGCTGTGCGGTGCTTACTTGTCCGCGTCAGTGCCCGGCTCGGAGTCCTCGTCCTTGTCCTTGTGCTCGTCCTTGTCCTGGTCGGAGAAGGTGGGCACGACGGGGTCGACGGCCACGGGCTGCACGGGCTCGGCGTCCTCGGCGTCCTCGACCGGCTCGGTCACGGCGGCGTCAGCGGCGTCAGCGGCGTCAGCGGCAGACTCGGTCGTGGCCTCGGCGCCCTCGGCCTCGGCCGGGGCCGCATCCGTCGCCTCGACCACGTTCGCGTCTGCCTTCGCGTCCGCGTCCGTGTCCTCGTCGTCGTACTCGTCCGCCAGCGCGTCCGTGAACTCCACGCCGTCCAGCTCCGCCAGCCGGTCCGAGGCGTCCGTCGTACCGCCCTGGTCGGCCTCCAGCGCCTTCGCGAACCACTCGCGCGCGTCCTCCTCGCGGCCGACCTCCAGCAGCGCGTCGGCGTACGCGTAGCGCAGCCGCGCGGTCCACGGGTGCACCGCGTTGGACGCCAGCTCCGGGCTCTGCAGCGTCACCACGGCGGCGTCCGCCTGGCCCATGTCGCGCCGGGCACCCGCCGCGACCAGCCGCATCTCGACCTGTCCGGCCTTGTCCAGCCGCTGCACCTCGGGCTCGCCGGCCATGGCGAGGGCCTTCTCGGGCCGGCCCATGCCGCGCTCGCAGTCGGCCATCACCGGCCACAGCTCAGCGCTGCCGGTCATCCGGCGCGATGCCCGGAACTCCGCCAGCGCCTCGCTGTACTTGCCGAAGCCGTACGCGGCGAAACCGGCCGCCTCGCGGACGGCGGCGACGCGGGACGCGAGCCGCAGGGCCACGCGGGAGTAGCCGTACGCCCGCTCGGGGTCCTCGTCCAGCAGCTTCGCCACCATCACGAGGTTACGCGCGACGTCCTCGGCCAGCGTCTTCGGCAGGCTCAGCAGCTCCTGCCGCACGTCCTTGTCGATCTCGTCACCGGTGACATCGTCCGGAATCGGCAGCCGCTTGATCGGCTCCCGCCGGTCATCCCGACGATCGTCCCGCCGGTCGTCCCGGCCGCGCCCCTGCCCGTACGGCCGACGCCCACCACGGTCATCGTCCCGCCGGAAGCCACCGCGGTCGCCGCCGCGATCGTCACGGCGGAAGCCCCCGCGGTCGCCGCCGCGGTCATCGCGGCGGTCATCGCGACGGAAGCCGCCACGGTCACCGCCGCGATCGTCGCGACGGAAGCCCCCGCGGTCGCCGCCACGGTCATCGCGGCGGTCGTCACGACGGAAGCCACCACTGGCGCCACCGCGGTCGCCGCCGCGATCGTCGCGACGGAACCCGCCGCGCTCGCCACCGCGGTCATCGCGACGGTCGTCACGACGGAAGCCACCACTGGCGCCACCGCGGTCGCCGCCGCGATCGTCACGGCGGAAGCCACCCCGGTCGCCGCCACGGTCATCGCGGCGGAACCCGCCACCGGCGCCACCGCGGTCGCCACCGCGATCGTCGCGACGGAACCCACCACGGTCGTCCTCACGACGGGGACCACGGGGACGGTCATCACGGCGGTCATCACGGCGGTCCACGCCACGGTCGTCACGGCGGAACCCGCCGCGCTCGCCGCCGCGGTCATCCCGCCGGTCATCGCGGCGGAAGCCGCCACGGTCGTCCTCGCGACGCGGCCCACGCGGCCGGTCATCACGCCGGTCGTCCCGGCGGAAGCCACCCCGGTCGCCCCCGCGATCGTCACGCCGGTCATCGCGGCGGAACCCACCACGGTCGCCGCCACGGTCCGCACCGCGGTCGTCCCGACGGAAGCCGCCGCGCTCGCCGCCGCGGTCATCGCGACGGAAGCCCCCGCGGTCACCACCACGGTCGTCACGGCGGAACCCGCCACGGTCGCCGCCGCGGTCGTCCTCGCGACGCGGCCCACGCGGCCGGTCATCACGACGGTCATCGCGGCGGAAGCCCCCACGGTCACCACCACCGGCGCCACCGCGATCGTCACGGCGGAACCCACCGCGGTCGCCACCGCGGTCATCGCGGCGGAAGCCGCCCCGCTCGCCACCGCGGTCGTCCTCGCGACGCGGCCCACGCGGCCGGTCGTCACGACGGAAGTCCCCGCGACCCGCAGGACGGTCGTCCCGGCGGGCCCCGCCGCGCTCGCCGCCGCGGTCATCGCGACGGAAGCCCCCGCGGTCACCACCACGGTCATCGCGGCGGACGCCGCCCCGCTCGCCGCCACGGTCGTCACGTCGGTCATCGCGGCGGAAGCCACCACGGTCGGGCCGGTCACCACCATCGCGCCAGCGCGGCCGGCGCTCCGATCGGTCGTCGGGAGAGTTGGTGGACATCGACGTGACTCCTGTCTTCGGTACTGCTGGTCATTCTCACGCACCGACCAGTTCGGCGCGCTTCGGCAAAACAAAAAGGACCCTTGGTCCCAGCATGAACGCTGGGACCAAGGGTCCTGAAAGATTGTTCGGCGGCGTCCTACTCTCCCACAGGGTCCCCCCTGCAGTACCATCGGCGCGGAAAGGCTTAGCTTCCGGGTTCGGAATGTAACCGGGCGTTTCCCTAACGCTATGACCACCGAAACCCTATCGGGTTCGAGCGAACAAGCACACTCTTCAGTTAAGTAATGAAGCATGAAACTTGGTTCAACCGGTGCGACTGTTCGCAACCCGGGAACCACACAGTGGACGCGAGCAACTGAGGACAAGCCCTCGGCCTATTAGTACCAGTCAACTCCACCCGTTACCGGGCTTCCATATCTGGCCTATCAACCCAGT
>NZ_JOAX01000031.1 GCF_000720485.1 Streptomyces ochraceiscleroticus
GAGCGGGGCGGGGGAGCCGGCGGGCGGGCCCCACTGGCCGGCGCTCGGCGCGCCGGGGTGCGGCGGCGCGGGCGGCGTGGCGGGCTGCTGCGGCGCGACGGGCGCCGCGACCGGGGCTGCCGGCTCCTCGACGCTGACGCCGAAGTCCGTGGCGATGCCCGCCAGGCCGTTCGCATAGCCCTGGCCCACCGCGCGGACCTTCCAGGCGTCGCCGCGGCGGTAGACCTCGACGACCACCAGGGCGGTCTCGGGGCCGAGCTGGGGCGGGGTGAACGTGGCGAGCACGCTGCCGTCGTCGGCGCTGCGGACCGTCGCCGTCGGCTCCGTGCCGGCGAAGGTGGCGCCCGGCGCGTCCAGGCTCGCCGTGACGACGATCTTGTCGATACCGGGCGGCACGGCGGCGGTGTCGACCGTGATCGTGTCGCCGCCGCCGCTCGTGCCCGCGGTGTGGGTCACGCCCGGACCGCTCGGTTGGTTGTAGAAAACGAAGTCGTCGTCGGAGCGGACCTTGCCGTCGGCGGTCAGCAGCAGGCCCGACACGTCCAGCCGCACGGGAGCGGTGACGTCCACCGCGACCCGCGCTGCGGAGAGCGGGAGATTCGAGCCAGGAGTCATAGCGGTCATGCCCCCAGTAACGACCGGCACCGCTTTACGGTTCCATTACCCGCTCGGCCGTCCGCCGGCCGTGGGACGCGCCGCTTCAGCTGCGGGAGCGGGAGTTCCCGAAGAGCAGCCGGTAGGCGATCAGCAGGACCAGGGCGCCGGCGATGGAGGCGACCCACATGGCCGGGTCGAAGAAGTCCTTCGGTATGGGACGGTCGAGGAACTTCGTGGAGAGCCAGCCGCCCACGAACGAGCCCACGATGCCGGTCAGGGTGGTGCCGACGAGGCCGCCCGGGTCCCTTCCGGGCAGCAGGACCTTGGCGATGACGCCGGCGACCAGCCCCAGTACGAGCCAGCTGACGATGCCCATGATGATGTTCCTCGTTCCTGCAAGGGGTTGTTACGCCTTCAAGGACGCGAGGACGCCGCCCGGAGTTCCGTGCGGTATGCCACGACCGGCCACCGACGGGCAGCCGCCCGCCGCCTCTCGGGGCAGTCGCCCGCCCCGAGGAGCAGCGGGTCTCAGTACGGCCAGGCCGGCGGGTCCGTGCAGAAGGCCCCGCCCAGGTGCGCGTGTTCGGGGTTCTCCGGGTCCAGCTCGCCCTGAGCCGCGATGAGTTCGGCGGCGTACTCCTCGGAGTCGTCCTGCGGCTCGTAGCCGAGCGCGCGGGCGCTGCTCAGGTCCCACCACAGCCGGGTGTTGGCGGAGGAGCCGTAGACGACGGTGTGGCCGACGTTCTCGGCGGTGAGCGCCGCGTGCAGCAGCCGGGCGCAGTCGCCGGGGCTCATCCAGATCGACAGCATCCGTACGGAGGTGGGCCGCGGGAAGCAGGACCCGATGCGGACGGAGACGGTCTCCATGCCGTGCAGGTCCCAGTAGAGCGAGGCCAGGTCCTCGCCGAAGCCCTTGGACAGCCCGTAGAAGGTGTCGGGGCGGCGCGGGGTGTTCACCGGTATCGCGGCCGAGCCGTCGCGCGGGCGCGGGGTGAAGCCGACGGCGTGGTTGGAGGAGGCGAAGACGATCCGCCGTACGCCTTCCTCGCGCGCCGCTTCGTAGAGGTTGTACGTCCCCTCGATGTTGGCCTGGAGGATCTTCTCGAACGTCGACTCCAGGGAGATGCCTGCCAGATGGATCACCGCGTCGACCCCGTGCACCGCCTTGCGCAGCGCCTCCCGGTCGGCGAGGTCGGCGACGATCGCGTCCGGCTCGCCCTCGATGGGCAGGCGGTCGAAGAGCCGCAGTCGGTAGCCGTACGAAGGCAGCAGTTCGCGCATCAGGGTGCCGAGGCCGCCGGCGGCCCCGGTGAGCAGGACGGTGCGGGGTGCGGTCATGAGCGTCAACGTAAAGAAGGGGAGTGCTCCGGTCAAGATGGTGGACGAGGAAGGGCTCTTGACCCGCCGGATGCGCTGTTTTAGCGTCAACGCGTTCATGTAGATGGATGCTGGCCATGAATACGTTTCGGCGTATGTGGTTCTCCGGAGGGATCCCGATGCGTGCCGCCGCCTTTCTCTACCCGTGGGACGTCGTCGGGGACCCGGATGCCGCGCGGCGGACGGCCGGGCTCGGCGTCGCCCAGGTCACCCTCGCCGCCGCCTACCACTCCACCCGCGCCCTCACCCCGCGCCACCCGGAGCACCGCGTCGTCACCGCCCGGCACTCCGCCGTCCTCTACCCGCCGTCCCCGGAGCGCTGGGCCGGCCGCGCGCTGCGCCCGTATACGCAGGACTGGGTACCGGGCCCCGACCCGTACGAGGAGGCCGCCCGCGCGCTCACCGACGCGGGCCTTGAGGTGCACTCCTGGGTGGTGCTGGCGCACAACTCCCGGCTGGGCGCCGAGCACCCGGAGTCCGTCGTCCGCAACGCCTACGGGGACGAGTACCCCTGGGCGCCCTGCATCGCCCGCCCCGAAGTGCACGACTACCTGGTCACCCTGGCCGCCGAGGCCGCCGTACGGCCGCACACCCGCGGCACCGAACTGGAGTCCTGCGGCTGGTACGGGCTCGCCCACCTGCACGCGCACGACAAGATCGGCGGCGTCCCCTTGAGCGGCGCTGCGCAGTACTTGATGTCGCTGTGCTTCTGTACGGAGTGCCGGCACGGGTACGCGGCGCTGGGCGCCGACCCCGAGGAACTGCGCCGCGCCGTACTGCGCGCGCTGGCCCCGGTGTGGGCGGGCGGCGGCGCGAAGGGAGCGGGCGACCGGGCGGGGGAGTGGGCCGAGGTGGCCGAGGCGCTCGGCGAGGAGTACGCGGCGGTGGTCGCGGACTGGCGGGACCGGGCCGCAGCACGGCTGCAGCGCGACGCCGTGGCCGCCGTACGGGCCGCCGCCGGGCCGGACTTCCGCGTCCTGCTGCACGCCGACCCGGCCCCGCACCGCTGCGGCGCCAACGTGGGCGTCGACCCCGGGCAGGTCCTGGACCACGCGGACGGCGTGGTCGTGCCGTGCACGGGGAGCGCGGAGGAACGGGCCGCGGCGCTGGCGCCGTTCACGGGGCGCGGCGTCCGTGCCGCGAACTTCACGGTCGTCCGGGGCATGGGAGGCAGTCCGGACACGCTCGCGGCGGACGCAGCGCACGCGGCCGCGTGCGGCGCCGACGAGCTGCGGCTGTACCACGCGGGCCTGGCCTCCGAAGTGGACCTGGAGACCGTACGTACGGCCCTCACGGAGCTGAGCGGCTCCGGGGCCTGATCCCCTCGAAGGCGCGCGCCGCCCGTCTCATAGGCGCGCGCCGCCCCTACAGGCGCCGCGTCGCCAGCGTCAGCCGGTCCCGGGCGTCGAAGAGCGCATCCTTGATCATCTGCTCGTGGGCCGGGGTGAGCCGGGCGACCGGGACCGAGCAGCTGATGGCGTCGCGGGCCGGTGTGCGGTACGGGATCGCCACCCCGAAGCAGCGCAGCCCGAGGGTGTTCTCCTCGCGGTCGACGGCGTACCCCTGCTCCCGTACCGCGTGCAGCTCCTCGATCAGCGCTTCGCGGTCGGTCCTGGTGTTCTCGGTGAGTGAGGGCAGCGTCTCCGGGAGCATCTTGCGCACCTGCTCGTCCGTGTGCGTCGCGAGCAGGGCCTTGCCCAGGGACGTGGAGTGCGCGGGCAGCCGGCGGCCGACGCGGGTGAACGGGCGCAGATAGTGCTGCGACTGGCGCGTCGCCAGATACACGACGTTCGTGCCGTCCAGGCGGGCGAGGTGGATGGTCTCGGTGGTGTCGTCCGAGAGCCGGTCCAGGGTCGGGCGCGCCGCGGCCACGACCTCGTCGCCGTCGATGTAGGACGTGCCGACGAGCAGGGCGCGCACCCCGATGCCGTACCGCGTGCCGGTGGCGTCCGTCTCCACCCAGCCCAGGTCGACGAGCGTGCGCAGCAGCATGTAGAGACTGGACTTCGGGTAGCCGACGGCCTCCTGGACGGAGGCGAGGCTGTGCATCCCGGGGCGGCCCGCGAAGTACTCCAGCAGTTCGACCGTCCGCACCGCGGACTTGACCTGTGATCCCCCGGTCTCGGCAGCCGGCATCGCCCTTGACCCCTCAGTTCGGACAGTCATAGAGTCCCAGAGTATTCACACTCCGGGACGCAGTTCAGTATATCGAACAACGCCCGGACTGCAGAAGTACTCGGCCCGGGAGGAATGCACGGTGGCAGCACCAGTCTGGAGCGTCGACCCCCGCAGCGGGAAGCAGCGCGAAGAGGTTGCGGCCGAGGCCACAGCCGAGGAGGTCGACGCGACCGTACGGGCCGCGCACGAAGCCCGCGGCTCCCTCGCCGACCGGACCGTGCGCGCCGCCTTCCTGCGCCGCGCGGCCGACCTGCTCGACCAGGCGGGCGAGGCGGTGATCGAGGCCGCCGACGCGGAGACCGCGCTCGGCCCCGGCCGGCTCACCGGAGAACTGGCCCGGACGACGTATCAGTTGCGCGCGTTCGCGGACATCGTCGACGAGGGCGCCTTCCTCGACGTGCACATCGACCACGCGGACCCGCAGCTCACCCCGCCCCGCCCCGACCTGCGGCGCTACAAGATCCCGCTCGGCGTGGTCGCGGTCTACTCCGCCTCCAACTTCCCGCTGGCCTTCTCGGTGCCCGGCGGCGACACCGCCAGCGCCCTGGCCGCCGGCTGCCCGGTCGTCGTCAAGGCGCACCCGGACCACCCCGCCACCTCCGAGCTGTGCGCGGCCCTGCTGCGCCGCGCCGCCGCCGAGTCCGGCCTCCCCGAGGCCGTCGTCGGCCTGGTGCACGGCTTCGACGCGGGCGTGGAGCTGGTCCGTCACCCGCTGATCACCGCCGCCGGCTTCACCGGTTCGGTACGCGGCGGCCGCGCCCTGTACGACGCGGCGGCGGCCCGCCCGCACCCGATCCCCTTCCACGGCGAGCTGGGCAGCCTCAACCCCGTTGTGGTCACCCAGGACGCCGTCGAGGAGCGCGCCGACCAGATCGGCGCGGGCCTGGCCGGCGCGATGACGCTGGGCGTCGGCCAGTTCTGCGTCAAGCCCGGCCTGGTGCTGGTGCCCGAGGGCGCGGCCGGTGACGGGCTGGTCAAGGAGCTCACCGCCAAGGTCAGCGACACCGAGGCGGGCGTACTGCTCGACCACCGGATGCGGGACGCCTTCATCGCGGGCGTCCAGGCCCGCGCCGAACTCCCCGACGTCGAGGCACCCGTGACGCCCGGCGCGGGCGGCGAGCACACCGTGTCCGCCGGCTTCCTCACCCTCCCCGCCGCCCGGCTGGCCGCAGACGGCCCGCACGACGTGCTCCTGGAGGAGTGCTTCGGCCCGGTGACCGTGGTCGCGCGCTACGCCGACGACGCCGAGGCGACCGCCGTCCTCGGCCGGCTGCCCGGCAACCTCACCGCGACCCTGCAGCTCTCCAGTGGCGAGTGCGCGGGCGAGGGCAGCGGCGGCGAACTGCTCGCCGAGGTCACCGCGCTCGCCGGCCGCGTCGTGGTCAACGGCTGGCCCACCGGCGTCGCCGTGGCCCCCGCGCAGCACCACGGCGGCCCCTACCCGGCGACCACCTCGACCTCCACCTCCGTCGGCGGCACCGCCATCGAGCGCTGGCTGCGCCCGGTCGCCTACCAGGACACCCCGCCCGCGCTGCTCCCGCCCGAGCTGCGCGACGAGAACCCGCTGGGGCTGCCCCGCCGGATCGACGGCGCCCGCGAGGCGTAGCGGAGCGGCGGAGACACGACACCGTGCGCACTCCCGCGAGCGGCCCGGACCTCACCGTCCGGGCCGCTGCCCCGCGTGACCTCGACGCGCTGGCCGCGCTGCACTCCGGGGCCCGTGCCCGGTACTTCAGCGGCCGGCTGCCCGAGGCGCTCCTGGACACCCCCGCCGAACGCGCCCGCTCGCGCGAGACCTGGCAGCGCGCCCTGGCCTGCTCGGAGACGACGGTGCTGTGCGCCGAGCGGTCCGGCGCGCCGGTCGGCGTCGCCGCGTACCGGCCCGCCAAGGACGTGCCCCCGGACGGCGTCGAGCTGAGCCAGCTCCACGTCGACCCCGCCCACTGGCGCAGCGGCGTCGGCAGCGCGCTGCACGACGCCTGCGTCGCCGCCTGGCACGCGGCGGGCCACCCCCTCGCCCGGCTCCAGGTGTACTGGCACAACCGCCGGGCCCGTGACTTCTACGCCCGGCACGGCTGGCGGCCGGACGAGGGCCGCCGCCCGGCCCCCGACGACACCCACCTCAGCCTGGCGCTCATGCTGGCACCCGGCGTGCGATGAGCTGGAGCCGGCTCACGGAGTGACCGTGCAGCGCGCCGACGGTGTCCGTGCGCTCCTCGGTCACGGCGAAGCCGTGCATCCGCAGCAGCCGCCGCAGATGCTCCGGTTCGTGGTGCCGGACCACCGCGCCGTCCTCGGTGCGGAAGATCCCGTACGCGCCGAACTCGTCCTCGTACGCGGCGTACCGGGCACGCGAACGCGGGTCGGTCTGCAGCGGTACGTCGCTGAGGTGCAGCAGCCCGCCGGGGCGCACCACGCGCGCCAGCTCCGCGAGGACGGCGCGCTGTCCGTTGTCGTGCGCCACGCGGGTGAGCACCGCGAAGAGCAGCGCCGCGTCGTGGCGCCTGTCCTGGTAGGGCAGCGGCAGTCCGGGGCAGTGCGTGAGCGGCAGTCCGGGGTGTTCCCGCCGCCCGCGCTCGACCAGCGCCCGCGACCCGTCCACGCCCTCGGCCGCGTACCCCAGTGCCGCGAGCGCGGCCGTTCGCCGGCCGCTGCCGCAGCCAAAATCCAGCACCCGCGCGCCGGGTGCCAGATGGGACCGGAGCGCGGCGGGGTCGAAGGGATGGCCGGCGGCGGGGTCGGTCCCGGCGCTCTCCCAGGAGCCGAGACGTTCTTGCGGCGTAGTCATGCCCGGACCGTACCGGCGCGGGACGGCGCGAACGGCCCGATGCACGGCAAGTGCATCGCCGAGCGCCGGAGGATAGCGCAAAACCGCCCATGGGTGCGTAAAACTGGTCCCTCCACCCCCACGGAGACGCCTTCCGGCCCCCTCTCCAAGCAGTCCTTCGGGCGTGGCCAAGAAGAATCGGGATGGACGCCGGGACGCCGAACGATCAGAGTGAGGCAATGACCCAACAGCGACTGGGAGGCGCGGAGTTCGCGCCCGAGACGACCTATCTGAACACCGCCGCCAGCGGGCTGCTGCCCGCCAGGACCCGCGCGGCGCTGCGCGACGAGCTCGACGTCGCCACCTCCTACGGCACAATGGGCCACGACTACTTCGGCCCGGCGGACGCCGCTCGGGCCTCCTTCGCGCGGCTGCTCCACACCACCCCGGACCGGGTGGCGCTCGGCGGTTCGGTCGCCGTCTCCACCGCACTGATCGCCGCCTCGCTGCCCGAGGGCGCCGAAGTGCTGCTCCCCGAGGGCGAGTTCAGCTCGGTGGCCAACCCCTTCTCGATGCGGCCCGGCCTGCGGGTGCGGACCGCGCCGCTGGAAGGACTGGCCGACGCGGTACGGCCGGGCACGGCGCTGGTCGCCTTCGCCGCGGTGCAGGCGCTGGACGGCCGGATCGCCGATCGCGCGGCCGTCCGGGACGCGGCCCGCACGCACGGCGCCCGGACGCTGCTGGACGTGACGCAGGGCGCGGGCTGGCTGCCGCTGGACGCCCGGGAGTTCGACTATGTCGTGTGCGGCGCCTACAAGTGGCTGCTGTGCCCGCGGGGCACGTCGTTCCTGGTGGTCGGCGAGGACGCGCCGCAGCCGGCCGCGCTGCACGCGGGCTGGGTGGCCGGCGCCGACCCGATGCAGTCCAACTACGGCCCGATCGAGCGGCTCGCCGAGGACGCCCGACGCTACGACGAGCCGCACGCCGTCCTCTCGTACGCCGGAGCCCAGCACTCCCTCGCGCTCCTCGAAGAGACCGGGGTCGCGGCGGTGCACGCGCACAACACCGCGCTGGCGGAGCGGTACCGCGCCGGCCTCGCCGAGCTGGGGCACGAGCCGCTGCCCGCGCCCGGCTCCGCGATCGTCACGGTCCCCGGCCTCGCGGACGCGCACGAGCGGCTGGCCGAGGCGGGCGTCGTGGCGGCCGTCCGGGCGGGGAAGCTGCGGGCCGGCTTCCACCTGTACAACACGCCGGACGACGTGGACCGGCTGCTGGAGCTGCTCAAGTAACCGGGGGTCAACAAGTATGCGGAAAGCGGGAGTTGAGGGTGCCGGGAATGTCCCGGCGGGAGGTCGTGTTGGGGACCGGTGACCGCACCGGCCTTCGTGAAAGGAACGCCTTGACCACTGCCTTCGACCCCGTCGACGTAGCCGGGCTGACGCTCGCCAACCGCCTCGTCATGGCCCCGATGACGCGCAATCGCGCCACCGCCGACGGTGTGCCCACCCCGTCCATGGTCCGCTACTACACCCAGCGGGCCTCGGCCGGCCTCATCATCACCGAAGCCACCCAGCCGAACGTGGTGGGCCGCGGCTACCCGCTCACCCCCGGGCTGCACACCGCCGAGCAGATCGAGGGCTGGCGCACGGTCACCGACTCCGTGCACGCCGCGGGCGGCAAGATCTTCGCGCAGCTCTGGCACGGCGGCCGGATCGGCCACCCCGTGCTGCTGCCGGACGGCCTGATACCGGTCGGGCCCTCCGCGGTCGCCGCCGACCAGCAGGTCTTCACCCAGGACGGCATGAAGGACTGCGTCGTGCCGCGCGAGCTGTCCGACGACGAGGTACGCGAGACCATCGCGGACTTCGCGGTCGCGGCGCGCAACGCGATCGAGGCCGGCTTCGACGGCGTGGAGATCCACGGCGCCAACGGCTACCTCATCCACCAGTTCCTCTCGCCCGCGAGCAACCTGCGCACCGACGAGTGGGGCGGCTCGGACGAGGCCCGCGCCCGCTTCGCCGTCGAGGTCACCAAGGCCGTCGCGGCGGAGATCGGCGCGTACCGCACCGGCCTGCGGATCTCGCCCGGCAACCCCTTCAACGGCATGTCGGAGCCCGAGCCCGAGGCAACCTACACCGCCCTCGTCGAGGCCATCGCCCCGCTGGGCCTGGCGTACCTGCACGCCTGCGACGTGCGGGACACCGGGCTGCTCGCGCGGCTGCGGAAGCGCTTCGGAGGTACGTTCGTCCTGAACCCCGCCGCCGACGGCCGCCCCGCCGGGCCCGAGGAGCTGTCGCTGGTCGAGGAGGGCGAGGCCGACCTGCTGGCGTACGGCCGGCTGTTCCTCGCCAACCCGGACCTGCCCGCGCGCCTCGCGGCCGGCGGCCCGTTCAACGAGCCGGTACGGGAGAGCTTCTACGGCGGCGACGACAGCGGCTACGTGGACTACCCGGCGCTCACCGGCTGACCGGCGGCACCGCAGCGTCCGGGCGGGTGGCCGCGCCCTACGGCCATCCGCCCGGGCCCACCGGCGTTCGAGCCGCCGAGGTGTGTCCGCTTGTTCCCTGCCGGGGCGGTGCCGGATGGGGCTAGCGTCGCCCGGGCGCCGGGCAATTCGGCCGGGCGGACGGCTACCGCGCGGCGGCGCGGACGGCTAGGAATGGCAGCACGACCTCACGAGGTGGTGCCGGTGGACCGGAGAACTGCTCATTCGTCGACTCCGCCGCGCGACGAGGACCTGCACCGGCGACTGGTGTACGGCGACGAGTCCGCCCTCGGCGAGGTGTACGACGCCTTCGGCGGGCTGGTGCACGCCGTCGCCCGCAGCGTCATTCGCAGCACGAACGCCGCCGAGGACGTCGTCCAGGAGGTGCTCACCCACCTGTGGGCCCGCCCCTACGCCTTCGACCCGGCCCGCGGCTCGCTGCGCGCCTGGCTCAGCATGCTCGCCCACCGGCGGGCCGTCGAGCGGGTGCGCGACGAGGCGCGCGAGCCCGGGCCCGCCCTCGCCGACGCCGCGCTGCTGCACGCCGCGCTCACCGAACTCCCACTGGCCCAGCGGCAGGTGCTCCACCTGGCGTACTTCGCGGGGCGCACCTACCGGCAGGTCGCGGTGGAACTGAGCATTCCCGAGGACATCGCCAAGACCCGGCTGCGCGCGGCGCTGCGCAGCCTCGCCGACCGGCTGGCCGACCCGCCGGATCCGGCCGTCGAGAGAGGCATCTGATGGGCTGGGACGCCGCGGAGGAACACCCCGAGATCGACGCGCTGCTCGCCGCCTGGGCGCTGGACGCGGTGATGACCGGCGACGAGGAACGCATCCGCGCGCACGTCGAGGACTGCGCCGGGTGCGCGGAGGAACTGGCGCGGCTGCGGGAGGCGGTGCACCGGCTGGACGGGCCGCCCGCCGAGCCGGCCAAGGGCGCCCGCCGGGGCGTGGACAAGGTCGGCAGGGGCCGGCTGATGGCGGCGGCCCGCGCGGCGCGCACCGGGCACGACGCGCCCGCCGCGCACGCCGCTCCGTACGCCGCGGCGGTCGCGAGCCTGGAGGCGCTGCTGCGCGAGCTGGACGGTACGCCTGCGCGCTGGGGGACGCCGGTGGTGCACGACTGGGACGTACAGGGCACGGTCGCGCATCTGATCGCGGCGGACGAGCCGCTGGCCGAGCGGCTGGGGCTGCTGCCGGTGACGCGCGCCGAGCAGGGCGGCTCGGGGGACGCGGCGCCGTGGGAGGTGCGCTGGGCGGCGCGTACGGAAGAAGTGGTGGCGTACGAGCACACCCGCCCGCCCGCCGAGACGGCCGAGGCGTGGCGGACCCAGGCGCACGGGCTGCTGGACCTGCCCGAGGCGCGGGAGGCGGAGCCGGCCGCGCTGTCCACCGCGCTGATGGGCCGCCGGCTGCCGGTCGCGGACCACTACGGGATCAGGGCGTTCGAGACCTGGATCCACACCCGGGACATCGGACGGGCGCTCGGCCTCGGCGTGCCCGCGCCGCCTCCCGTCCATCTGCGGCGGCTGGTGTCGCTCGCGGTCCGCATCCTGGACTTGGCACTGGGGGACGGGGCCCGGCCCGTCCTGCTGGCGGTGGAGGGCGAGGCGGGCGGCGACTGGGTACTGGGTCCCGCCGCCGAGCCGGTCGCCGCGGAACTGGTCCTGGAGGCGGTCGACCTCTGCCTGCTGGTGGGCGGCCGGCTCACTCCGCAGGAGGTGAGCCGGGGCCAGGCAGGCGACGCGGCCGCCGCTCAGCATGTGCTGGCGACGGCCGCGTCACTCGCCTGGTTGTGAGCCGGAGACCCCTGGGCGGACCCAAGACCCCCCGGCCCCTAACCGGACTTCCTCGTCACGGGGGAGAGGACACCACGGGGTGCATCACTTGACCGGGGTGAAGTCCCGGGCACCGATGTACTCAGGGCGCCGCACCGGGGCCGCGAACGGCTCCACCGCCGGGTTGTCCACGCTGTTGAACACGATGAAGACGTTGCTCCGCGGGTACGGCGTGATGTTGTCGCCGGAGCCGTGCATGGCGTTGCAGTCGAACCACGTCGCCGAGCCCGCCTTGCCGGTGAACAGGCGGATGCCGTGCCGGTCGGCCAGCTTGGTGAGCGCCTCGTCGGTCGGGATACCCGCGTCCTGCATCTGCAGGGACCGCTTGTAGTTGTCCTTCGGCGTCTCACCCGCACAGCCCAGGAAGAACTTGTGCGAGCCCGGCATGATCATCAGGCCGCCGTTGGTGTCGTAGTTCTCGGTCAGCGCGATCGAGATGGACACCGTGCGCATGTTCGGCAGGCCATCCTCGGCGTGCCAGGTCTCGAAGTCCGAGTGCCAGTAGAACCCGGACGCACCGAAGCCCGGCTTGACGTTGATCCGCGACTGGTGGACGTAGACGTCCGAGCCGAGGATCTGACGGGCGCGCCCTACCACGCGCGGGTCGCTGACCAGCTTGGCGAACACCTCGCTGATCTTGTGCACCTCGAACACGGACCGGACCTTGTCCGACTTCGCCTCGACGATCGAGCGCGGGTCGGCCTTGACCTCAGGATCGTGGGTCAGGCGGTCCAGCTCGGCGCGGTACACCGTGACTTCGTCCGGCGTCAGCAGTTCCTCGATGGCGAAGAAGCCGTCGCGTTCGAAGTCGCTCAGCTCGGACGGCTGGAACGGGCCTGCCGTGCCGGGCTGCGACCACACCACCGGGTCCTGGCGCGGGGTGATCACCTCGGTGGCCCCACGGGTCGGGTACAGGTCGGCGGTGCGCTCGGGTGCGGTGGTCATGGTGTTGCCTTCCTCTCCTCTCGTACGTGCCTTCCTCAACTGCCGGACGGGGCAGCGGGCCTGATCCAGCGGCGTCAGCTCGCCTCGGGCTCGGTGAGCAGCGGGTACACGCCGTTCTCGTCGTGGTCCTCGCGACCGGTGACCGGCGGATTGAAGACGCACACGCAACGGAAGTCCGTCTTCGGCCGCAGGGTGTGCTTCTCGTGGCCGTTGAGCAGGTACATCGTGCCGGGCTCGATCCAGTGCTTCTCACCGGTCTCGCGGTCGGTGAGCTCTGCCTCGCCCTCTACGCACAGTACGGCCTCGATGTGGTTCGCGTACCACATGTCGGTTTCTGTGCCCGCGTAAAGGGTGGTTTCGTGCAGCGAGAAGCCGACACCCTCCTTGGCGAGCACGATGCGCTTGCTCTCCCACGTCCCCGAAGCGGACTTGACGTGGCGGTCGGTGCCCTCGATGTCCTTCAACGAGCGAACGATCACGTGGTTCAAAACCTTTCTGTTCTGCGGGTGGTGAGATCCGCCGGGGCCGGCCGGCGGGCAGCCGGCCGGCCCCGTGCACGTCGGTTCAGACGCAGTCGCGGACCGCGCGGGCGAGGGTGCGCAGCCCCTCGTCCAGCTCCTCGGGGGTGGTGGTGAGCGCCGGCAGCAGCTTGACGACCTCGCTCTCCGGCCCCGAAGTCTCGATCAGCAGGCCCAGCTCGAAGGCCCGCTTGGAGATCTTGTTCGCCAGGCTCTTGTCGGCGAACTCCATCCCCCAGACCATGCCGCGGCCGCGGTAGTCCACACCCGCCCGCGGGTGCTCCTCGGCGATGGCACGCAGGTGCGATTCGATGATCTCACCGCGGGCGATGGTCTGCTTCTCCATCTGGCCGTCGGCCCAGTACGTGTCCAGGGTCGCGGCGGCGGTGACGAAGGCGGGGTTGTTGCCGCGGAAGGTGCCGTTGTGCTCGCCCGGCTCCCAGACGTCCAGCTCCGGCTTGAAGAGCGTGAGCGCGAGGGGCAGGCCGTAGCCGCTGATGGACTTGGAGACCGTGACGATGTCCGGCACGATGCCCGCCTCCTCGAAGGAGAAGAAGGCACCGGTGCGGCCACAGCCCATCTGGATGTCGTCCACGATGAGCAGCATGTCACGGCGGTGGCACAGATCCGCGAGGGCGCGCAGCCACTCGGGACGGGCGACGTTGATGCCGCCCTCGCCCTGGACCGTCTCGACGATCACGGCGGCGGGCTGGTTCAGGCCGGAGCCCTGGTCCTCCAGCAGCCGCTCGAACCACAGGAAGTCCGGGTAGCGGCCGTCGAGGTAGTGGTCGAAGGGCATCGGGGTGCCGTGCACCAGCGGGATGCCCGCGCCGGCCCGCTTGAACGCGTTGCCGGTCACCGCGAGCGAGCCCAGCGACATGCCGTGGAAGGCATTGGTGAAGGACACGATCGACTCGCGGCCCTTGACCTTACGGGCCAGTTTCAGCGCGGCCTCGACCGCGTTGGTGCCCGTCGGGCCCGGGAACATGACCTTGTACGGCAGGTCACGCGGGCGCAGGATGACGTTCTGGAAGGACTCCAGGAACGCCCGCTTGGCCGTGGTGGACATGTCCAGGCCGTGGGTGACGCCGTCGCGCTCGATGTAGTCGATCAGTGCCCGTTTGAGCACCGGGTTGTTGTGGCCGTAGTTCAGCGACCCGGCGCCGGCGAAGAAGTCGAGGTAGGCGTGGCCGTCCTCGTCGTACATGCGGCTGCCCTGCGCCCGGTCGAAGACGGTGGGCCAGCCGCGGCAGTAGCTCCGCACCTCGGATTCGACGGTTTCGAAGACGCTCAGATCCGGCTGGGTGATGGTCACAGCATGCTCCTGGGAGATGTGGGGTGTGACAGAGAGGGGGAAGTCTTGGGGTGCGCTCTGCGCACTGGACGTGCGCTCAGCGCACTGGCTGGGCAGGGGCGGCGAAGGGGCCGATGTCGTGCAGCACCTCCGGCTCGTGGCCCTCCTCGGGGAACAGCCCGGCGTCGAAGAGGACCTCGCGCTCCACGGGGGCGCCGTGGCGCTCTGCGAAGGAGGCGAAGAGCCGGTTCGATGCGGTGTTGTCGGGCGAGATCGTGGTCTCGAGGCGAGTGATGCCCTGCTCCTGCGCGACTCGGCCGGCGAGGCCGTCCAGGAGAGCTGCGGCCAGCCCGCGGCCACGGTGCGCGTCGTCGACGGCGACCTGCCAGACGACGAGGGTCTCGGGGCGGGCGGGGCGGATGTAGCCGGTGATGAAGGCTGCCGTCTCGCCCTTCGCGTCGCGGGCGACGACGGAGGTGGCGGCGAAGTCGCGACACCACAGCAGGTAGCTGTAGGAGGAGTTCAGGTCCAGCGTGCGGGAGTCCCGGGCGATGCGCCAGATGGCGGCCCCGTCCTCCACTCGCGGGGCATCGAGCTTGAAGCCCTCCGGCATTTCTCTGAATTCGCTTCGGGCACGTGCAAGGTCTGCTTGTGCGGCGGTCATGCGAATTAAATTTACCGAGGGAAATTCGAAATTGCATCGCGGGCTGGGGTTACGGAGACGGGGGGTTCTGTGTTATCGCGCGGGGGCGCACGGGCGCACGGAAGACCCTTGGGATGTCTCGGTTTGCCCGGAAAATAGGGGGCAAATCAGTCTGCCTGTGTGGTCGGTCACATGTGCGTAACGGCCGCGAGATCCGTCCGAATTACGGGACTTGCGGGTCACCCGAATCGACGCGTTTGAGCTGCGGAAAAGCGGGCAGAAGAATACGGGAAGCTGCGCACCTGAAGAATTGGCAATTCGCTGGTAACAGGTGTACAGCAAGGAAAGCCCGGAGCGCCATGGGGTTTCCGGGATTCTTCCCCGGCGACCGTCCCGTCCAGCGCTGCACGCGCGGCTCGTACAGTGCGTGCATGAGCGATAGCGCGGTGCTGCACATCAAGGGGAGGGTCCTGGCCGGGCCGGACGACGTACGGGACGGCCTGTGGGTCGTCGGCGGACGCGTCAGCTACGAGCGGCCGGCCGGGGCGCGGGACGTCACCACCATCGAGGGCTGGGCGCTGCCGGGCCTGGTCGACGCCCACTGTCACGTGGGCCTGGACGCGCACGGCGCGGTCGACGAGGCGACCAGCGAGAAGCAGGCGCTCACCGACCGCGAGGCGGGCACGCTGCTGATCCGCGACGCCGGCTCGCCCGCCGACACCCGCTGGATCGATGACCGCGAGGACCTGCCGCGGATCATCCGCGCCGGCCGGCACATCGCGCGCACCCGCCGCTACATCCGCAACTTCGCGCACGAGATCGAGCCCGAGGACCTGGTGGCGTACGTCGCCCAGGAGGCGAAGCGGGGCGACGGCTGGGTCAAGCTGGTCGGCGACTGGATCGACCGGGAGACCGGCGACCTGGCATCCTGCTGGCCGCGTGGCGCGGTCGAGGCCGCGATCGCCGAGGCGCACCGGCTGGGGGCACGCGTCACGGCCCACTGCTTCGCCGAGGAGTCCCTCGCGCCCCTCGTGGAGGCGGGCATCGACTGCATCGAGCACGCGACGGGGCTGACCGAGGAGACGATTCCGCTCTTCGCCGAGCGCGACGTCGCGATCGTCCCGACGCTGGTGAACATCGCGACCTTCCCGCAGCTCGCGGCCGGGGGCGACGAGAAGTACCCGCGCTGGGCCGACCACATGCGGCGGCTGCACGAGCGGCGCTACGACACGGTACGGGCGGCGTACGACGCCGGGGTGCGGGTGTACGTCGGTACCGACGCGGGCGGGTCGCTCGCGCATGGGCTCGTCGCCCAGGAGGTGGGGGAGCTGGTCAAGGCCGGGATTCCGGCGGTCGAGGCGCTGTCGGCGACGGCGTGGGGCGCCCGGGAGTGGCTCGGGCGTCCCGGACTCACCGAGGGCGCCCCTGCGGACCTCGTCGTGTATGAGTCGGATCCGCGGGAAGACGTACGGGTTCTCGGTACGCCGCGGCGGGTGGTGTTGCGGGGGCGGGTCGTGAGCTGAGCGCCGCGAGGGTTTCTCCCGGTGGCCTTCCGCGGCGCCGTCGTGGCCGGTCGCGCAGTTCCCCGCGCCCCTGAGGCGGGCGCTGCGCGCCCTGCCCCAGGGCGCTTGCGCTGCGCGGCCGCCCCTCTGCGCGCCTGCTTACGCGGCGGTCTTGCGGGCGCCGCGGGCCATCCAGGCGGCCACGACCGCGCCCGAGATGTTGTGCCACACCGAGAACACCGCTGCGGGCAGAGCCGCTGCTGGGCTGAAGTGGGCCGTGGCCAGGGATGCCGCCAGGCCGGAGTTCTGCATGCCGACCTCGAAGGCCATGGCCCGGCTCGCCGGGCGGCCCAGGCGGGCCAGCGTGCCCGCGCCGTAGCCGAGGGCCAGGCCGAGGCCGTTGTGCAGCACGACGGCGAGCAGTACCAGCGCCGCCGCGTCCTTGATCTGCGCCGCGCTGCCCGCCACCACGACCAGCACGATCACCGCGATGGTCAGCGCGGACACCCAGGGGAGGGCCTTCAGCAGCTTGTCGATGAAGCGGCCGGCGGCCAGCCGGACCAGCAGCCCGGCGAAGACCGGCAGCAGGACCGTCTTGAGGATGTCCGTCACCATGACCCCGGCGTCCACATGCATGAACTGGCCGGCCAGCAGGTAGGTCAGCGGCGGGGTCACGAAGGGCGCGACCACGGTGGAGACCGTGGCGACCGAGACGGACAGGGCGACGTCGCCGCGGGCCAGGTAGGTCACGACGTTGGAGGCCGTACCGCTCGGGGCGCAGCCGACCAGGATCACGCCGGCCGCCAGCGCGGGCGGCAGGTCCAGCACGGTGGCCACCAGCCAGCCGAGGCCCGGCATGATCACGTAGTGCGCGACCAGGCCCAGCCCGACCGCCCACGGCCGCTTGGCGACCGCCGCGAAGTCCGGGACGGTGAGCGTGAGGCCCATCGAGAACATCACGACGCCGAGCAGCCAGGGCACGGACGGGGCCCAGCCGGTGAAGTGCGACGGCCAGAACAGGCCGATCAGCCCGGCCACGATCACGAGCAGCGGGAAGAGCGTGACGGCGCGCCGCGCGGCGCGGTCGGACGCGGGGAGGTCGCCGGTCCCGGGCTCGTGCGGCGTGGCGGGTGCGGGCCCCTCGGGCGCCGCGGCCTTCTGGTTCGTCTGCTCGTTCGTCACGTCGGCACCTTACGGGGACCTTACGTGTATCAAGCAATGGGGTTCCGGATGGTGGACGGCCCTCGGACCGCCGTCGTCAGACCGCCTTCGTCACGCCGCCGTCGTCAGACCGTCTTCGCCAGGGCCGTCACGAAGCGGTCGGTGGTGTCCCGGTCCCGGACCGCCAGCCGCAGCCAGTCGGTGCCCAGCCCCGGGAACGTGTCGCCGCGCCGGACCGCGAAGCCCAGCTTCCGCAGCCGCTCCCGTACGCCTGCCGCGTCCGGCAGCCGGATCAGCACGAACGGACCCTCGGCCGGACGCGCCACCGTGATCTGCGGGAACTCGCCCAACCGCGCGATCAGGTACTGGCGGTCGGCGGCGATCTGCGCGGCCGCCGCCCCGGCCTCGGCGAGCGCCGCCGGCTCGCAGCACGCTTCGGCCGCGGTGAGCGCGGGGGAGGAGACCGGCCACAGCGGCTGGACCCGCTCCAGCGCCTCGATGATCTCCGGATCCGCCAGTACGTACCCGATACGCAGCCCGGCCAGCCCCCAGGTCTTGGTGAGGCTGCGCAGCACCACCAGGCCCGGCAGGTCCGTACGGGAGGCCAGCGACTCCGCCTCGCCCGGTACCGCGTCCATGAACGCCTCGTCGACGACCAGCGTGCGGCCCGGCCGCGCCAGCGCCGCCACGGTCTCCGCGGGGTGCAGCACGGACGTGGGGTTGGTCGGGTTGCCGACCACGACCAGGTCCGCGTCGTCCGGTACCGCCTCCGGAGCCAGCCGGAAGCCGTCCCGCTCGGACAGCAGCACCCGCCGCACCTCGTGCCCGGCGTCCCGCAGGGCCGCCTCCGGCTCGGTGAACTGCGGATGCACCACGACCGGCTGCGTGGCGCGGACTGCCCGCGCGAGCAGCACGAACGCCTCCGCGGCGCCGGCCGTCAGCAGCACCCGGGAGACCGGCAGCCCGTGCCGGGCGGCGACCGCGGCGCGCGCCGCCGTGCCGTCCGGGTACGCGGCCAGCCCGTCCAGTGACGCGGCGATCCGGGCCTTGAGCCAGGCCGGCGGGGTGCCCGTACGGACGTTGACGGCCAGGTCGGTCAGGCCGGCCGCGGCGCCGCGTACCTCGGCGTCCCCGTGGTGGCGAAGGTCGGGCAGGGGGGTCACGGCGTCTCCTCGTGCGTGCGGGTCGGATGCGTGCGGACGGTCTGATGCGTGCTGCTGTCGTGCGGCGCGGCGCGGCGGGCGACCGCACAGGTGGCCCGCGCCGCGCCGCCGTCAGCGGACTTCCGCTTGGGCACGGCCAGCGTGGCGCCGGGGCCCGCCGCGGCCAGCGCGGCGGCCTCGGCCACGGACGGCGTCCCGGCGGCGGCCAGCACCGCGCCCGAGGGATGCGGCACCGGCACGGTGGCCAGCACGGCGGCCGGGTACGCCAGCAGTTCCACCCCCAGCAGCGCCGCCGCATCCCGCAGCCCCGGCTCCCGGGCCCTGGCGTCCACGGTGGCCAGCGCGCGCACCGCGGAGAGCGGCAGCCCGGCCTCCGCGAGCACGGCCCCGACCAGCGCCGTCAGCTCCCCGGCCGGTACTCCGGGCCGCGCGCCGACCCCCACCACCAGGTCCCGCTCCGGTCCGGGCACGGCACGTTCGGCAGGCACGGCGGGTCCTTTCTGGAGTGCGTAGCCGGACATGCGGGACCGGCAGGGGATCAGTAAGCAGGTGACACGGGTACCGGCACCGGTACACCTGTGGGCACGGCGGCGGAAGGGGCGAGACAGTGCCTGTGGTCATCGCGGTCGGCGCGTTCCTGATGACCCTCGTCGGCGGCTGGGTCGCGCACCGGGTCACCGACCGCCGCCACCTCGTCCTCGGCCTCGCCGGCGGCCTGATGCTGGGCGTCGTCGGCCTCGACCTGCTGCCGGAGGCCCTGGAGGCGGCCGGTGTGCGGCTCCTCGGCGTCCCCGCGGCGCTGCTCTGCTTCGTACTGGGCTTCCTGGCCGCGCACGCCGCAGAACGGCTGCTGGCCGTCCGGAAGGCGGCCCACGGCATGGACCCGGAGGAGCGCGTCCCGCAGGTGGGGCTGACGGCCGCGGCCGCGATGGTCGTGCACAGCCTGATGGACGGCTTCGCGATCGGCGCGGCCTACCAGGTCGGCAGCGAGATGGCGGTGGCCGTGGCGCTCGCCGTGATCGCCCACGACTTCGCCGACGGCTTCAACACGTACACCGTCGCCAGCCTCTACGGGAACGTCCGGCGCAAGGCGCTGCTGCTGCTCGGCGCGGACGCGGTGGCGCCGCTCGCCGGCGCGGCGATCACGCTGGCCGTCACCCTGCCGGAGCAGCCGCTCGGGTTTTACCTGGGCTTCTTCGGCGGTGTCCTGCTCTACCTCGCGACCTCCGACATCCTGCCGGAGGCCCACCACGACCACCCCGCGCTGTCCACCCTGGCCTGCACGGTGGCGGGCGTGGGCTTCATGTGGCTGGTGGTGGGCCTGTCGGGCGGCTGAGGCCATCAGGCGCTGCCCGCCCACGCCGCGGCCCGCGCCGCCAGCCGGTGCGCGAGCGACGGCTCGGCGGCCCAGTGCACATGCAGGTACGAGGCGTGCACCCCGTCCTGCACGAAGCCCTCGGTACGGCGCTCGGGGCGCACGAAGCCCCACGCCGGACTGTCGCCCGTACCCGGCTCCAGGACCGTGCGGTGGAACTCGTGGCCGCGCACCCGCGTCCCGGCCGCGGCCAGCGCGCTGTCGCCGATGGCCACCGCCTCCCGGTAGCCCAGCGTCAGCCGCTCCGACATCCGCCCGTCGGCGGGCAGCACACCACACATCGGCCTGCCGTCCAGCGACCGGGAGAGGTACAGCAGGCCCGCGCACTCCGCGGCGACCGGCGCGCCCGCGGCCGCCAGCCGGGCGACCTCCGCGCGCAGCGGCTCGTTCGCCGACAGCTCCGGCGCGTACACCTCCGGGAAACCGCCGCCGATCACCAGCCCGGCCGTCCCCGGCGGCAGCTTCTCGTCCCGCAGCGGATCGAAGGTGACGACCTCGGCACCGGCCGCCGTCAGCAGCTCGGCGTGCTCCGCGTACGAGAACGTGAAGGCCGCGCCGCCCGCCACCGCGATCACCGGGCGGCCCGCCGCGGGCGTCTCCGGGGCCGTCGGCGCCCACGCGGGCACGGTCAGCTCCGGCGCGCTGCGCGCCAGCGCCAGCAGCCCCTCCAGGTCGCAGCCCGTACGGATCTGCTCGGCGAGCGCCGCCACCGAGTCCACCGCCTCCGGGGCCCGCTCCGCGACCGGGACCAGGCCCAGGTGCCGGGCGGGCGTATTGACCTTCGGCGCGCGCCGCAGACAGCCCAGTACCGGCACGCCCGCGCCGCCCAGCGCCTCGCGCAGCAGCGCCTCGTGCCGGTCGGAACCGACCTTGTTGAGGATCACACCGGCGAGCCGCACCTCCGGGTCCCAGGACGCGAAGCCGTGCACCAGCGCCGCCACCGAGCGGGACTGCGAGGACGCGTCCACGACGAGGACGACGGGCGCCCGCAGCAACTTCGCGACCTGCGCCGTCGAGCCCAGCTCGCCCATCCCGGACGCGCCGTCGAACATGCCCATGACGCCCTCGACGAGCGCCAGGTCCGCGCCCGCCGCGCCGTGCAGGAACAGCGGCTCGATCCGCTCCGGACCGCACAGGTACGCGTCGAGGTTGCGGCCGGGGCGGCCCGTGGCCAGCGCGTGGTAGCCGGGATCGATGTAGTCCGGGCCCACCTTGTGCGGGGACACCGCGAGGCCCGCCTCGCGGAAGGCCGCCATCAGGCCCGTGGCGACGGTGGTCTTGCCGCTGCCCGAGGAGGGCGCGGCGATCACCAGGCGCGGAACGTTCACCACTGGCTCATCACTTCGGTCATCGCTGCGGTCACCACTCGATGCCCCGCTGGCCCTTCTGGCCCGCGTCCATGGGGTGCTTGACCTTGGTCATGTCGGTGACCAGGTCGGCGAAGTCCACCAGCTTCTCCGGCGCGTTACGGCCCGTGATCACGACATGCTGGGTGCCGGGACGGTTCCGCAGCACCTCGATCACCTCATCGGTGTCGATCCAGCCCCAGTGCATCGGGTACGCGAACTCGTCCAGCACGTACAGCTTGTACGACTCCGCCGCCAGGTCCCGCTTGACCTGCTCCCAGCCCTCGCGGGCCGCCTCCTCGCTGGACTCGATGTCGCGCTGGACCCAGGACCAGCCCTCGCCCATCTTGTGCCAGGCGACGGTGCCGCCCTCGCCGGTCTCGCCGAGCACCTTCAGCGCCCGCTCCTCGCCGACCTTCCACTTCGCGGACTTCACGAACTGGAACACTCCCACCGGCCAGCCCTGGTTCCAGGCGCGCAGCGCCAGCCCGAAGGCGGCGGTGGACTTGCCCTTGCCGGTGCCGGTGTGGACGAAGACGAGCGGGCGGTTGCGGCGCTGACGGGTGGTGAGGCCGTCGTTCGGTACGACGGTCGGCTGTCCCTGCGGCATCAGGCGGCCCTCCGGTGAGTGGTGTCGGTGACGGTGCGGACGAGCGCGGAGACGCTGTCCGCGCGGAGTTCGTCGAGGGTGACGGCGGTGCCCTGCAGATCGCGGGCCAGCTCGCCGGCCAGGCCGAGGCGGACGGGACCGGCCTCGCAGTCCACGACGACCGAGGCGACGCCCTCGGAGGCCAGCAGGTGCGCGGCCTTGGCAGCGCGCGGGCGCGGCTCGACGCCGCCGGTCGCCCGGCCGTCGGTGACGACCACGACCAGCGGGCGGCGCGAGGCGTCCCGCATCCGCTCCACGCGCAGGACCTCATGGGCCTTCAGCAGGCCCGCGGCCAGCGGGGTGCGGCCGCCGGTCGGGAGCTGCTCCAGCCGGGCCGCGCCCGCCTCCACGGAGGAGGTCGGCGGCAGCGCGAGCTCGGCGTCCGCGCCCCGGAAGGTGATCATGCCGACCTTGTCGCGCCGCTGGTACGCGTCCAGCAGCAGCGACAGCACCGCGCCCTTGACCGCGGTCATCCGCTTCCGCGCCGCCATCGAGCCGGACGCGTCCACGACGAAGAGGACCAGGTTGCCCTCGCGGCCCTCGCGTACGGCCTCGCGCAGATCGTCGCGCCGGACCAGCAGCCCGCGGCCGCTGCGCCCGCGCGCCTTCTGGTGCGGCGCCGCGGCCTGCACGGTCGCCGCCAGGTGCAGCTTGCTCAGCGCGCCCTGCGGGCGGCGGGCGCCGGTGGTCCGGCCGTGCGCGGTACGGGCCCGCGACCGGCGGCCGTCGGCGCCCTCGCCGAGCCCCGGCACGTCCAGCCGCCGGGTCTTGAACGGCTCGGTGGCGCCGACCGCGGCCTTCTCCGGGGCGGCCCCGCCCTCGGCGGCCTCGCTCTTGGGCTGAGCGGGCTGCTGCTCCGGAGCCCCGTCCGAGCGCTGGTCCGGTACGGAGGGCTGCTCGGGGCCCGCGTCCGCGCCGGCCGGTGGCGGCGCGTCGTCCGGGCCGCCCTGCGGCGGCAGCCCGCCGCCCCCGTCCGGGCCCCCGCCGTCCGGCCCGTCCGGACCGTCGTCCGGGCCCTGCGGCTCGGGGTCGGGCTCGTCGTCGCCCTGGGAGTCCTCCTGGGGGCCGAACTCGTCCAGGGTCTGGTCGAGCTTGTCCTCGTCGAGGCCGGGGGCGTCGAAGGGGTTGCGGCGGCGCCGGTGCGGCAGCGCGAGCAGCGCGGCCTGCCGGACGTCCTCTTCCAGCACCTCGTCCCGGCCCGCCCACGCGGCCAGCGCCGTCGCGGTACGCGCCATCACGATGTCCGCGCGCATGCCGTCCACCTCGAAGGCCGCGCAGGTGGCGGCGATCTGGCGGAGCGCCGCGTCGCCGAGCGTCACGTCGGGGAGCAGCGCGCGGGCGGTGGCGATCCGCTGCCGCAGGGCCTCCTCCTCGGCGGCCCAGCGCGCCGCGAAGCCGGCCGGGTCGGCGTCGTACGCCAGCCGCCGCCGTACGACCTCGACCCGCTGGTCCGGCTCGCGGGAGGCCGCGACCTCCACGGTCAGCCCGAACCGGTCCAGCAACTGCGGCCGCAGCTCGCCCTCTTCGGGGTTCATCGTGCCCACGAGCAGGAACCGCGCGGCGTGCCGTACGGAGACGCCCTCGCGCTCGACGTAGGAGGCGCCCATGGCGGCGGCGTCCAGGAGGAGGTCGATCAGGTGATCGTGCAGGAGGTTGACCTCGTCGACGTACAGGATGCCGCGGTGGGCGTGTGCGAGCAGGCCCGGCTCGAACGCCTTGACCCCCTCGGACAGGGCGCGCTCGATGTCGAGGGCGCCCGCCAGGCGGTCCTCCGAGGCGCCCACCGGGAGCTCGACCATGCGCGCCGCACGCGATTCGGCTGGGCTCACCTCGTGCGGCCCGTCCGGGCACTGCGGGTCGGGACCGGCGGGGTCGCAGCTGAAGCGGCAGCCGGCGACCACCGAGACGTCGGGCAGCAGGTCGGCCAGCGCACGGACCGCGGTCGACTTGGCGGTGCCCTTCTCGCCGCGGACCAGGACGCCGCCCACCGCCGGGCTGACCGCGTTCAGCAGCAGCGCCAGCCGCAGGTCGTCCATGCCGACGACGGCGGTGAACGGATACCGGGTGCTCACGTACGGATCACTCCTCCGAGTGGCTTTCGTTGGCTTGTCGCCGGGCGTGCTCACGGTGCCCCCGGCGGTACGAACGGCAGATCCTTCGGCACCCCGTCCTCGATCAGCCGCAGCAGGGCCGCGGTGTCCGCGTGTTCCTCGATCAGGTCGCCCAGCGCGTCGAGCTGTTCCTCACGCAGCGCGTCGAAGCAGGTGTCCGGCGCGGGCACGAACGCGCGCCCCGCGGCGGCGGCCACCCGGCGCAGGAAGGCACGCCGGAAGCCGTCGCTCTCCAGGGAGCCGTGCCAGTGGGTGCCCCATACGGAGCCGACCCGGCAGCCGTCCAGGAACGGCTCGTCGCCCTCCCGGACGTCGGCCACGCCGTGGTGGATCTCGTACCCCGCCACCGGCTCGGACAGCGCCTCGCCTTCCGGCCGGGCGAGGGTCTTCTCCGGTGCGAACCGCACCCGTACGGGCAGCAGTCCGAGCCCGTCGACGGCGCCGGCCCGCGACTCCACCTCGTCCTCGATGTGCTCGGCGAGCATCTGGAAGCCGCCGCAGATGCCGAGCACCGGGCGGCCCTCGGCGGCCCGGCGGGCGATCGCGTCGGCGAGGCCGCGCTCGCGCAGCCACTGCAGGGCCCGTACGGTCCCGCGGGTGCCGGGCAGGACGACCAGGTCGGCGTCGGCCAGCTCCTCGGGGCGGTCCACGAAGCGCACCACGACGCCCGGTTCGGCGGCGAGCGCGTCGACGTCCGTGAAGTTCGACATCAGGGGGACGGCGGCGACGGCCACCCGCAGGATGTCCTTGCCGTGCGGCGGCGCGACCGTGCTCTCGCGCACCGCGCCGCGCAGCGAGACGTGCAGGCCGTCCTCCTCGTCGATGCCGAGCCCGTGCCGGAACGGCAGGACGCCCAGCGTCGGCCGCCCGCTCAGCTCCTTGAGCATGTCCAGGCCCGGCTCCAGCAGCGTCACGTCGCCGCGGAACTTGTTCACCAGGTAGCCCGCGATGTGCGCCTGGTCGGCCTCGGAGAGCAGCGCGGTGGTGCCGAAGAAGGACGCGAAGACGCCGCCGCGGTCGATGTCGCCGACGACGACCACGGGCAGGTTCGCGGCGCGTGCGATGCCCATGTTCACGATGTCCGTGCGGCGGAGGTTGATCTCCGCGGGGCTGCCGGCGCCCTCGCAGATCACCGCGTCGTGCGTACGACGCAGCTCCTGGAGGCAGTCGGTGACCGTGCCGAGCAGCTTCTCCTGGCGCCCGGCGTGGTACCCACGCGCGCTCAGCTCACCCACCGGCTTGCCCAGCAGCACGACCTGGCTGCTGCGGTCGCTGCCAGGCTTGAGCAGGACCGGGTTCATCAGCGCGGTCGGCTCGACGCGGGCCGCCGCGGCCTGCATGGCCTGCGCCCGCCCGATCTCCGCGCCCTCGCGCGTCACATACGAATTGAGCGACATGTTCTGCGCCTTGAAGGGCGCGACCTTGACGCCTTTGCGCGCCAGCCAGCGGCAGATGCCCGCCGTGACCACGCTCTTGCCCGCGTCCGACGTCGTCCCGGCGACCAGCAGGCCGCCGCCGAGAGTCCTGTCCGTACCGCTCACCGGGATCTCCTCGCCTTCCGCGCACCGCGGACCGCGCCCACGGCGATCCGCGCCCCGACCGTCGTCGCCAGCGCCAGCGCGCTCACCCGGCGCGACAGCCGCACCGCGCGCGCGATGTCCGCGCCGTCGACCGCGCGTGCGCCGTCGTTGAGCACCGGCCGGTGCTCGACCCGCCCCGCGTACGCGAGCGTGCCGCCCAGCCGTACGCCGAGCGCGCCCGCGAACGACGCCTCCACCGGGCCCGCGTTGGGGCTCGGGTGCCGCTTGCCGTCGGTCCGCCAGGCGCGCCACGCGCCGCGCGGGTCGGGCCCGGCGACGGTGGCCAGCAGGGCGGTGAGCCGCGCGCCGGGCCAGCCCGCCACGTCGTCCAGCCGGGCCGAGGCCCAGCCGTACCGGCGGTAGCGGTCCGACTTGTGGCCCACCATCGCATCGAGCGTGTTGACCGCGCGGAAGGCGACCAGGCCCGGTACACCGCCCACGGCGCCCCAGACCAGCGCGCCCACGACCGCGTCGGAGGTGTTCTCGGCGACGGACTCCACGACGGCGCGGGCCATCTGCTGTCCGTCGAGGGCCTGCGGGTCGCGGCCGCACAGGTGCGGCAGCCGCTCGCGCGCCGTGTCCAGGTCGCCGGCCTCCAGCGCGCCGCCGATGGCGCGCGCCTCCCGGCCCAGCGTCGTCCCGCCCAGCACGGCCCAGGTGGCGGCGGCGGTCAGCGCGATGTGTGCGGGGGCGCAACGGCGTACGGCACGGGAGAGCAGGGCGGCGCCCACGGCGGCCCCGCCGGCGCACAGCGCGGTGTGCGCCGCTCCGTATCCACGGTGGTCGCGCCACAGCCCGCGCTCCACGGCGCCCGCGGCCCGCCCGAAGGCGGCCACCGGGTGGCCGTGGCGGGGATCGCCCACGGCCAGGTCGCCGAGAAAGCCCAGAGCCGCGCCGCACGCATAGGTGGCGTGTTCGGCACGCATCGTCGGATCAGCCTGCCGTCGTGCCTCGGAGGGACGGCCGCACGCGGTCGCGTACCGGGCGTACGGCACAGGAAGGCAGGGGTCTCGGCTCGGGGCCCGGCATGACGTGTGTCCTCACTCAGGGTCCGCGCCCTGGCTCGACGTGACGGGCGACGAGAGTCTCCTGGCTCCCGGATCGGCGCTGCCCCCGGCCTTCCAGCCCGGTGTCTGCGGCGGGCCGTGGCCTCTTCTGGAGGAGCGCTCCCCGGTGACAGTGGCGGGACCGCGCCGGATTCTCACCGGACTTCCTCATCTGTCGCCGAATGGCACCGGGCAGTCCACCACGTGCCGCGAATGCCCGTCAACTCACCCTTGACCTGCGACGCGAACGTATGGCAGCCCCTGTGGCCAAGGACACAGCGTGGACGGTGGTTGACGACCTGTTGCCTGCCGCACCTCCGGCACGACACCATCGGGGCACCTATGGCAAAGGTGCCGCAGGAGGGGGACGGGATGACGGAGAGCCGACAGCGTCACGAGGTACGCATCAGAGTCACCGGGACGCATGACGGGGGCCAGGATCTGGAGGACCTCCAGCGCTGGCTGCAGCGCGAGTCCTGGCTGACGCCCGGCAACCACGACTGGCGCCGGGCGCCGGGCGCGGAGACCGCCCCGAGCGCCGGAGCGGACGCGGCGGACCAGGGTCCCGAGATGGCCGTCGGCATCGACGACCTCGTCCTGGTCCTCATCGGCGCGGTCGCGGCGCCGATGACCGAGCAGCTCCTCATCGCCCTGCGGGAGTGGCTCGCCCACCGCAGGGAGACCGCCGCCAGTGGCGAGGCCCCGGGCCTCGACATCACCGACGCCTCCGGACACCGCCGCCTCGACGACCCCGATCCGCGCACCGAACGCGACGACCGGAGCGGCCGCGTCGGCACGGAGTAACCGGCGATGCCCCTCTACGACGCGCGGGGCAAGCAGAACCGCGCGCTGATCATCGGCGTCAGCCGGTACCAGGACCCCCGGCTGCACGACCTCGACGCGGTCTTCGCCAACCCCGACGAGCTGGGCCGGGTGCTGTGCGCCCCGGCCACCGACCTCTTCCTGCCCCAGGAAGTGACGCCGCTGCGCCCGGACACCCCCGAGGAGCTGACCGCCGCGCTGCGCACCGCGGCCCGCGAGGCGCGCGGACTGCTGCTCGTCTACTTCTCCGGGCACGGCCGGGTCCGGCGCGACGGCAGCGACCTGCACCTGCTGGTCGGCTCCTCGCGGGTCGCGCAGGACGAGCGCAGGGTGGCCTCGCACGAAGCGGTCTCCTGGGCCAAGGACGTCCTGCCGCGGCTGGAGGCGTCCCGGGCCGACCGTGTCGTCGTCGTGCTCGAGTGCTGCTTCGCGGGCAACGCGGACGACAGCTTCCGCACCCACGAGAAGCCGGTCTCGCTGCTGATGGCCGCCCAGCCGAACCGCCGCATCTTCAGCGGCACCGAGCCCGGCGGCGGCACCCTCTTCACCCGCGCCGTGCTCGACATCCTCGAACACGGCATCGAGGGCAAGGAGTTCGTCACCTTCGAGGACCTCGCCGGCGAGCTGCGCCGCCGGCTCGCCGGACACACCACTCCGCAGGGCGGCGCCTGGGTGCCGCGCGCCTCCAAGCAGAACACCGTCGACGACGTGGTGGTCTCCTTCGCCACCCGGGAGCTGCGGCCCCGCACGCCGTTCGCCGTCCGGGCCCGGCGCTGGTGGCGCTCCCGCCCGCGGCGCCGGTTACGGCTGCTGACCGCCGCCGCCGTCGCGCCGGCCCTCACCGCCGCCGCTCTGATCCTCGTCGATCGGCTGGGGCCGCCCGAGAGCTGCCCGCCCGCCCAGGAGCTGCGGCTGCTCACCGCCCCCGAGGCCGAGCCGACGCTGCGCGCCGCCGCCCTCGCGTACGAGATGTCCGGCCTCAACACCGAGCCCGTGCCGGGCGAGGACGACGTCCCCGACGGCTGCCGGCGCACCCAGATCACCGTCTACTCCGCCGCCAAGGACCAGGTGGCACAGGGCTTCGCCGCGGCGGACCGCTGGCAGGGCGAGGCCGAGGGGGCCGACGAGGCTCCGCCCGGAGGCAGCGGCGGCCAGGCCACCGAGCCGCTCTACCGGCCGGGCCCCCAGCCCGATCTGTGGGTGCCCGAATCGACCGTCGACTACCTCCAGGTCCGCCAGGGCATGGCCGCGCACGCGCCCGTCACCCTGCACCGGACCGGCCCGGTCGCCTTCACCCCGCTCGTCGTCGGCGTCCCCGCGGCGCGCGGCCTCAGCGACACCGAGCAGGCCGGCAGCAGCTGGCACAAGATCCTGGACGACGCGGCGGACCGCAAGCTGCGGCTGCTCCGCCCCAGCCCCGCGCTGTCCGGCATCGGCCTGATGCACACCATCGGCCTCTACCTGGCCGACGACGGCGCGCCCGTCGGCCGGGACAGCGGCGCGCCCCGGCCGGAGGTGGCCGAGCGGGTGGAGAGCCGGCTGCGGGCGCCGGGCAGCCAGTACGCCGGCAGCGCCGAGCTGCTGTGCTCGCTGCGCCCGGGCGCCTCGGCGGCCGCGAAGGCGCGCGCCACCGCGGCGCCGCTGGTCACGGAGAAGTCCCTCACCGACGCCAACCTCGGCCACGCGGTCGGCAACTGCCCGGCCCTCGCCACCGTCCCCGAGAAGGACGACCGCTACGAGGCGTACTACCCGGCCGGCGTGCCGGGCCTGGACCACCCGCTGATCCGGGTGGCCTGGCAGGGGGCCGCCGACGCCGCCCGCCGGCAGGCCGCCTCGGAGCGGTTCGCCGACTGGCTGCGGCGGCCGGACGGCGGCCAGCGGGTGATCACGGAGGCCGGGTACCGCGGGGTGAACGCGGACGGCCGCGCCGCCCCGCCGCCCACCGGCTCCCCGCTCCGCGACAGCCGGGCGGGCGTCCTGCCGGACGTCGGCGTGGAGCCGTACACCGCGGGGCAGCAGCGGGTCGCCCAGGTGCTGGCCGCGTACGACACGGCGCACCGCCCCGGGCAGCTCCTCTTCCTCCTCGACACCTCCACCTCCATGGCGGACGGGGGCCGGATCGCCGGGGCGGCGGACGCGGTCGGCCGCGCCCTGGAGGTCCTCGGGCCGAAGGACACGTACGGGCTGTGGACGTATCCCGGGCCCGGCACCACCGCCCGGGACCGCGAGCACCCCGTCGAGCGCATCAGGACCGGCAGCTCCGGCCCGGACGCGGGGCGCAGGCTGCTGGAGCGCCTCCAGCGGGACGACGGCGGTCTCGTCGACCAGGGGGCCTGGATGCAGGAGGCGCTCACCGCCGCGCTGGACCGGCTGCGCGACAGCCCGGCCGAGCGGACCAAGGCCGTGGTGCTCGTCCTCGACGAGGACGACGGCGCGGGCAAGCGGTCGAAGGCGGCGCGCGACGCGCTCTCCGAGGCGCTCGCCGCGCACCCCCGGATCCCCGTGGTGGTCCTGGCGACCGGCAGGGGCGGCTGCGACGCGGCCCCGGTCCGGCACGTCGTCGAGGGCTCGGGAGGGAACTGCGTGGCCGGCGGCCCGGGAGCCGCGGACACCCTGGCCGGACTGGTGGCCTCCTTCGGTACGGGCGGACAGGAGGCGGGCCGGTGAAGCGCGTGGCCGCGGCGGTCGCCGTCCTCTGCCTGCTCGCGGCGGGCTGCTCGGACCCGGGGCCCGCGCCCGCCGCGGACGGGGACATCGTCCTGGCCACCGGCAGCGACCTCAGCAGCACCGGGGTGCGCCGGGAGCTGATCCGCCAGTGGGAGCGGCGGACCGGAAAGACGGTCCGCATCGTCAAGCTGCCGGACACCGCCGACGGGCAGCGCAGCCAGCTTCTCGCCGCCGGCCAGTCCGGCAACAGCGGGTACGACGTGCTCAACATCGACGTGGCCTGGACCGCGGAGTTCGCCGCGGCCGGCATCATCCGGCCCTGGGGCAAGGAGCTGGGCGGCGACTTCCTCAGCAGCGTCAAGAAGACGGCCACCACCGGCTCCGACGGCACCGTCTGGGCCGTCCCCTTCAACACGGACGCCGGGCTCCTCTACTACCGCAGCGACCTGCTGGAGAAGTACGGGTACGACGGGCCGCCGGACACCTGGGAGCAGCTCCGGACCTGGTCGCAGGAGATCATGGCCAAGGAGAACGCCCACCGCCCGGCGGACGAGAAGCTGTACGGCATGGTCGCCCAGCTCCGGCCCTACGAAGGGCTCACGGTCAACACCCTGGAGTCGGTCTGGGCGTCCGGCGGCGACCCGGAGCGGACCGCCCACCTCGCCGGGGCGCTGCAGCAGGGCGTGTACGCGCTCAAGGAGCGGCTGCGCACGATCATGCCGCAGGAAGCGACGGCGATGGACGAGACCGCCAGCCGGCAATGGTTCGCCGACGGGCGGGCGCTGTTCATGCGGAACTGGCCGGTGGAGTACGCCTCGGTCGCCGAGAAGCTCGACCCCGGCCGGCAGTTCGACGTGGCCCAGCTTCCCGCGGGCTCCTCGGAAGGCCGGCACCGCACGGTCCTGGGCGGCCAGAACCTCGCCATCGCGGCCGACGCCGCGCACCCGGACGAAGCCCGCTCCCTGATCACCGCCCTCACCTCGGCGCGCAGCGAGCACTGCCTGCTGCAGCGCGGCTTCGCGGCCACCCGTGCCTCGGCGTACGACGGCACGGCGCCCGCGTGCGACCTGCCGCCCGACGACGCCCGGCGGGAGGAGGGCGACGGCGCCCGGCACAGCACCGCGCCGCCCGGCCGGGTCCCGCCGTACACGGACCTGCTGCACCGCGCGCTCAAGGACGCGGCGCCCCGGCCACGCAGCGCCCACTACGCCACGTACAGCAAGGTCGTCCAGCTCTATGTCTCCGACTACCTCACCGGCCAGGACGACGCGTCCATCGCCGACGAGCTCGCCGAGGAAGCGACGAAGGCGCTCAGCGGCCGCGGAGAACGCGGACGCTGAGCGCCTTCAGTGCTATGCGGGGGTGTCAGCCGGCGACGATCAGGAAGATGCCGTAGCCGACGGCCGCGAGGCAGAGCGCGAAGCAGGCGTAGCCGCCGGTGCGGGCCACGGCGGAGGTGCCGCCGCCCACGGCCGCGGCGGTGCCCGCCTCGCCCTCCTGGCGGGGCTTGCGGGACGTGCCCACGATGCCCAGGGTGAACAGGCCCACCATCGCGACGGTCACCACGAGGGTGGTGCCGAAGACCTGGCCGAGTGCGGCCCAGTCGATGTTCATGGCGTGAGTTCCTTAAGGCGAGCGCCCGGCGTCAGCGGACGGCCGAGGTGGCGGGGGAGCGGGTGGTGGACTGGGCCGGGATGCCCTCTATCGTCCCGGCGCCGGCCGTGGTCGAACCCGCGGGCGGCGGGGCGACGCTCTGCAGCGCGGCGGTGACGACACCGGCCGGCGCTGCGGACTCGGCGGGCGCGACGTCGTTGACGTTGCTGTGGTCCACCGGCTTGCGGCGGGAGGCGGCCCAGATGGCGCCGCAGATCGCGACACCGAGCACGGCGACGGTGGTGACGCCCCAGGTGCCCTGGCCGGCCAGGAAGGCCGCACCGGCGGCCACCAGCGCGGCGGCCGGCAGCGTCAGGCCCCAGGCGATCACCATCCGGCCCGCCGTGGACCAGCGGACCACGCCGCCCTTGCGGCCGAGGCCGGAGCCCATGACCGCGCCGGAGCAGACCTGGGTGGTGGAGAGCGCGAAGCCGAGGTGCGAGGAGGCGAGGATGGTCACCGCGGCGCCGGTCTGGGCGGCGAAGCCCTGCGGCGGCTGGATGTCGGTGATGCCCTTGCCCATCGTGCGGATGATCCGCCAGCCGCCCAGGTACGTGCCGAGGGCGATGGCGATGCCGGCCGAGGCGATGACCCACAGGGGCGGGTCGGCCTGCGGGGCGAGCACGCCGCCGGTGATCAGCGCGAGGGTGATGACACCCATCGTCTTCTGGGCGTCGTTGGTGCCGTGCGCGAGGGAGACCAGCGCGGCCGAGGCGATCTGCCCGGCGCGGTAGCCCTTGGCGGAGTCCTCTTCGGCGCGGTTGCGGGCCAGCCGGTACGTGAGCCGGGTGGCGGCCGTCGCGGCGATGCCGGCGACGATGGGTGCGGCCACGGCCGGGATGAGGACCTTCATGACGACCGCGTCGGCGTTGACCCCGCCGATGCCGACGGACACCAGGGTCGCGCCGATGAGGCCGCCGAAGAGGGCGTGCGAGGAGCTGGAGGGGAGGCCGGCGAGCCAGGTGAGCAGGTTCCAGACGATCGCGCCGACCAGACCGGCGAAGATCACTTCGGGCCGGATACCGGCACCTTCGTCGATGATGCCCCCGGAGATGGTCTTGGCCACCTCGACGGAGAGGAAGGCGCCGACGAGGTTCAGCGCCGCCGACATCGCCACCGCGGTCTTGGGCTTGAGGGCCCCCGTGGAGATGGTGGTGGCCATGGCGTTGGCCGTGTCGTGGAAGCCGTTCGTGAAGTCGAACACCAAGGCCGTGACGATCACGATCCCGATGAGAAGCGTGATGTGTTCCATTCACCCAGGCAATCAGTTCGATGGTCAGTGACGCGAACGACCGTAGGGAGGATGGGTGAACGGAAGATGAACGACAACGGGCCTGGTGGTGACGCCCCCGCCGATTTCGTGCGGAGGCGCCTCACCTGTCACTTGAGGTTCATCCGGAGGTGTCCCGGACGTGCTGCGTGCTAGCCCGCGGCGAACCTGCGGAGCTGGCCGTACGTACCGTTCCAGGCGTTCTGGTCGCCCGGGAACCTGCCCTTGTTGGAGTACTGCCAGATACTGAGGAAGGACCAGCCCTTTGGCAGCTTGCCGGGCTTGCCGTGCCAGGACGCCAGCCACAGCGGGTGGCTCTGCGCGAAGGCGCCGCTGCCGCCGGTGCAGGTGTTCCACCAGCGCGTAGTCGTGTAGATGACCGGCCGGCGCCCGGTCTGCCGCTTGATCTCGTCGCTGAAGCCCCAGATCCAGCGGACCATCTTCTTCTTGCTCACGCCGTAGCACTTGTGCTTCTTGCTGTACGGATTGTGCTCGATGTCCAGGGCCGGCGGCAGCGTCCGGCCGTCCGCCTTCCACTGGCCACCGTGGTTCAGGAAGTACCGGGCCTGCGCGGTCCCGGAGGACTGGTTCGGCACCGCGAAGTGGTACGCGCCGCGCAGCAGGCCGGCCTGGCGGGCGCCGCGGTACTGCCGGCCGAAGTAGGGGTTGGTGTAGGAGGTCGATTCGGTGGCCTTGACGTAGACGAACCGCGCGCCGTTCGCCCGGGCTTCCGGCCAGTCGACGTTCTTCTGGTGCGAGGAGACGTCGTGGCCGTGCGGTACACCGCTCGCAGTCGAGGGACTCGCGGCGGCGAGATCGGTGAGCGCGGCGCCGGCCAGTACGGCCAGTGCCAGAGCGGTTCCGGTGGCGGCGGTGGTCAGGCGGGGCAGTAAGGCCGGTGTGTGGTCACCTTTGTGGTCACGAGCCATGGTTCCCCCCGGATGGCGACGTGCATGACAAATCATCCAGAGGTTATTGGATGATCCCGAGATGACGGTGACCTCCGGCCAATCACCGATTATCGCCGAGGTGTCCCTGTTTGGGGGGTACCGGAGGGGAATGGTCCGCCTTACAGTGCCGCGGCTGCGCGGGGGGCGGCCGGTACGGTGCGGAGCCCAGGTGCGTCAGGAGGGAGTGGGGCGGGATGACGGAGCGGGAGTCCGGACCGGTACGAGAGGTGGCGGAGGCGTGGGACGCGCTGGTGGCCGCGGCGCGGCGCACGGTGGCGGACGGGCTGGTGGTCGGCACGTCGGGGAACGTCTCGGTGCGCGTCGGCGGGCTGGTGCTCGTCACGCCCAGCGGCGTCCCCTACGACCGGCTCGGCCCTGACGACCTGGTGGCGGTGGACCCGGCGGACGGGCGGCAGGTGGCCGGTGAGCTGAAGCCCACGAGCGAGTTGCCGATGCACCTCGCGGTGTACCGCCACACCAGTGCCGCCGCCATCGTCCACACCCACGCGGTGCACGCCACCGCTGTCTCCACACTGGTCCCCGAACTCCCGCCGGTGCACTACATGACCGCGGCCCTCGGCGGTACCGTCCGGGTTGCCTCATATGCGACGTACGGCAGCCAGGAGTTGGCCGACAACATGCTGCACGCGCTGCGCGGCCGCACGGGCGTGCTCCTGCAGAACCACGGCACCCTCACCTACGGCGACACTCTCGACCAGGCGTACGACCGTACGGCGCAGTTGGAGTGGATGTGCCGGCTGTGGCTGACCGCCGCGTCCGTCCCCGGCCATACGCCGTCCCTGCTCTCCGAGGACCAGCTCGCCGAGGCGGGCGACCGACTGCGGGGATACGGACAGCGGGGATAGGGGCGCGGTGACGCGGGCAGCGGTGGTACCGGCAGCGGGGCGGGCCGGGGGTGGCCGGGTCCGTCACCCGGCCGGAGCGGCCCACTGGCCAGGCGCCGCCCGGCTCCCCAGACTGGGGAGGGTGCGCCTGGGTACCGCGGCGGCTGCGGCCGTCACCACCGTGATCGGTACCGGAGCGGCCGCGTTGGCGGCCGGCCGGTACGCCAGCGACGTCGCTCTGAAACCCGCCCCCGACCGGCCGTTCCCGGGCGACGGGCGGCTGACGGTGCACGCCACGACGGACGACCGGGTCACGCTCACCCGCAGTCTGTCCGCGCTGCGGCCCGGCCGGTACGGCCTGACGGGCCGCGGCTGCCACGCCGTCATCGGCCCGGTGTGCGACGGCGAGCCGCACGCGGCCGACACCGTCGTCCGGCGCCTGGAGCGGATCACCCACGGCACCCTCGCGCGCGGCACCCGGATGCGGCTGACCCCGCAGGTGTACCTCGGCAGCCCCTCCGACGCGCTCGGCCTGGAGTGCGCGGACGTGGACGTGCCCGGCGAACTGGGCGCGCTGCCCACCTGGTTCCTGCCGGGCGACCGGGACACCTGGATCATCGCCGTGCACGGCCTCGGCACGACGCGGGAGCACCCGATGGTCGTGATGCCGTTCCTGCGACGCCATCACTTCCCGGTGCTGGCACCGGCGTACCGCAACGACCTCGGCGCACCGCGCACCGTGGACGGCATCGGGCACCTCGGGGACACCGAGTGGCGCGACGTGGACGCGGTGATCCGGTACGCCCTGCGGTACGGCGCGCAGCGGGTGGTCCTGCACGGCTGGTCCACGGGCGCGACGATGGCGCTACAGGCCGCGGCGCACTCCGCGCTGCGCGACCGGATCGCCGGGCTGGTGCTGGACTCACCGGTACTGGACTGGCGCGCGACGGTACGGGCGCTGGCGGCGGCGCACCGGGTGCCGCGCCCCGTGCTGCCGCTGGCCGTGCGGGCCGCCGAGGGGAGTACGGGCCTTCACTCCGACCGGCTGGCGGAGGCGCGCGACCCGGCGCTGCTCTCCGTACCGACGCTGATCTTCCACGGCCCCGGCGACACCATCGCCCCCTGGGCGGCCTCCCGCCGTCTGAAGTCGGCCCGGCCCGACCTGGTCAGCCTGCACACCGTCAACGACGCCCCGCACGGCGCCATGTGGAACGCGGAGCCGGAGGAGTACGAGGAGTCGCTGCGGCGGTTTCTGACGCCGCTGATGTAGCTGCTGATGCAGCCGCTCCAGCCGTGGGTGCAGTGGGCAGCGCGGGTGTGTTTCCCCTGGCACGGAGGGGCGGAGAGCCTGGCACGGGGTGCCGCGGGGAAGGGGGCGATCATGGGCGGAACGGGCGCGAGCGGACCTTCCGAAGAACGCAATCCGCATTCCGATTGGGTTTTCGGGCCCACAAGAGCAAGACTGCTCCTGTGACGTCCCGTACTCCGCGCGACTCCCGGCTCCGCCTCGTCCCCAGACAACCGATCGCCGCCGCCCGCCGCGCGGTGAGCACCCGGACCGCCAGGCCCGCGACGCGGCCGCCCGAGGGCACTCCGCCGCCCGCTGAGCTGGCCCGGATGGCGCGCAGCGGACTGGCGGGCGCCGTCCGCGTGGCCCGCTGGGCCGACCGCGCGCGGGGCGAGGGCGTGGGCGCGTGCGCGGGCCCCGACGGCTCGCTCCCGGACGCCGCGGCCGAGGAGGCCGCCGCCGAACTGGATCTGACGCCGAAGCAGGTGCGGGCCGACTGGGACCGGGCCCGGCTGGCCGGACTCATCGAGCTGCACGGCGGGGAGGCCCGGCCGGGCTGGCGGCTGCGTGCCTGGGACCGCGACGACTCGGCGGCGCTGCGCGGCTGGGTCGCGCTCTTCGACGCCTGGTCACTGGCGCGCCCCGCCCCGGAGGCCGCGCGCCCCGGAGCGGTCGCCGAGGTGATCGAGGCGCTGCCGCAGGTGCTGTCGCTGCTGTACCTCTCCTCGGGCCCGGTCCAGGTGGCCGATCTCCTGGAGCTGCTCGACCAGCGCATCGCCGAACTCCGTACGGAGCGCTGCGAGGTGCCGTACGAGGGCCCGGCGGTGGACGAGGCCACCGGGGACGCGGAGCCCGGCGGACAGGAAGCAATCGGCACCGCCCCGGATGCCGATGGCCAGGCCACTGAACACACGCCCGAGGGGCACCCCGCCGCCTCGGCGGAAGAGACGGGCCCGTCGGAGCCGACCGGCGCGGCGGACGCGGACCGGGCCGTCGGTGACGCCGCGGCCGAGGCGCCGCCCGCCGAGCTGCCGTCCACCGAGTTGCCGTCCACCGAGGTGTCGTCCGCCGAGCTGCTGGACTGGGCGCTGGGCGCGCTCGCCGCGGTCGGCGCGCTCGTCGTACGCGGCGGGAACGGCGCTTCCCGGGCGCGCGGTGCCGGGGACGCCGCCACCCTGCTGCGGGGCGGCGAACCGTCCGGCGAGCGGCAGGCCCGGCTCACCCCGCTCGGAAGCTGGGCGGTGTGGGTCAAGCTGGAGCAGATCTGCGTGGCCGCGCAGAGCCCCGCCGGCAACATCGAGCAGTCCGCCGAGGCGATGCTGCGCGGCTGCGCGCGGCTCACCCCGGGACCCGCCCGCGCCGAGTACCGGGCGTGGCTGGCCGCGCGCTCGGCCGGCAGCGCGGTCGAGGAGCTGCTGGCGGTCGCCCGCGGCGACGACGCCCTGCTGCGCGGACTCGCCTTCGAGGCGCTCCGCGCGGTCGGCGCACCGGCCGAGCCCGCCGTACGGGCCGCGGCCGACGAGCCCGCCCTGCGCCCCTACGCCCTGCTGTGGCTGGTCGAGCACGAGGGCGGCGACCCGGAGACCGCGCCGGACGTGCTCACCCGCGAGGAGTCCACCTGGCTGTGGGTGGACACCGCGGCGGCCGTCGCCGACCACGGCGAGAGCCGGCTGCTCGTACGGCATCTGGACTCCGCCGTGCAGGGCTCCGTGCCGCGCCTGCTGGAGGAAGTACGCGCCGTGGGGCACCCGCGCACCGTCCAGGTCCTCGTGGCGCTGGCCGCCGCGCACCCGGACCCGGCCCTCGCCAAGGCCGTCCGCCGCGCCGCCTTCCAGGTCCACACGGGCGGCGCCTGACAGCCACAACCGGCGCTCCGGGCCACGGGCGGGGCTCCGGGCCATGCGCGGCGCTGACCGGCCACCGGGCCCCACCCGACGTGCCTCGGTCCGGCGGCCGGGCGAGGGTGCCACCGACCGGCCGGCGGGGCGCCGCTCAGGCGTTCGCGTCCTTGGTCGACGGGGCGTACGTGCCGAAGCTCCAGACGTTTCCCTCCTTGTCGCGGGCCATGTAGTCACGGGAGCCGTAGTCCTGGTCGGTGGGCGGCATGAGGATCTCCGCGCCGGCCGCCGCGGCCTGCTTGTGATGCGCGTCGACGTCGGCGACGGCGACATAGACGCCGGTCGGCCCGGCGTCGGCCATCGCCTCGGCGAAGACGCCGCCGCGGCCCTTCGCGCCGATCATGACCGTGCCGTTGCCGTACGACAGCTCGGCGTGCAGCACGGTGCCGGACTCGTCCTCGTACAGCGCGCCCCTGGTGAAGCCGAAGGCGGTCGTCAGGAGCTCGATCGCTGCTTTGGGATCGGCGTAGAGCAGGGTCGGGCAGATGGAGGGAGGCGGGGTGGCGGGCATGATCTGTCCCTTCGCGAGCCGTGTGGCCTGACTCACACAAGTCTGCCAGCGGGGTCTGACAACGCCACCTGACCTGGGAGTTCGGCCCTTCTGACGGCTCTCGCCGCAGGGTCACGCAGGGGCGGCGGTGGCCGGGAAATCTGCTTGCACACCACCGTTAGACTGGCCCTATGGCAATTCTCCTTGTGCATTAGACGGCGCCGGCCCGTCCGCGCTCCCCGCGGAGCGCGCCGCGTTGCGGCTTCTTCCGCCCGTCCGTCCCGCCGTCCACCCTGCCCTGGAGTCTTTCCGTGATCACCGCCTCCGGCCTCGAGCTGCGCGCCGGCGCCCGAGTCCTCATCGAGTCCGCCTCTTTCCGTGTCGCCAAGGGCGACCGCATCGGCCTGGTCGGCCGCAACGGCGCGGGCAAGACCACCCTCACCAAGGTCCTGGCGGGCGAGGGCATCCCCGCCGCCGGCACGGTCACCCGCTCCGGCGAGGTCGGCTACCTCCCGCAGGACCCGCGCACCGGCGACCTGGACGTGCTGGCCCGCGACCGCGTGCTCTCCGCGCGCGGCCTGGACGAGGTCCTGCGCAAGATGCGCGAGAACGAGGACCGGATGGCGGGCGGCAAGGGCGCCACCCGTGAGCGCGCGATGAAGAAGTACGAGCGCCTGGAGACGGAGTTCCTCACCAAGGGCGGGTACGCCGCCGAGGCGGAGGCCGCGACCATCTGCGCCAGCCTCGGCCTGCCCGACCGCGTCCTCGCCCAGCCGCTGCACACCCTCTCCGGTGGTCAGCGCCGCCGCGTCGAGCTGGCCCGGATCCTCTTCTCGGACTCCGACACGCTTCTCCTGGACGAGCCGACCAACCACCTCGACGCCGACTCGATCGTCTGGCTGCGGGACTACCTCAAGACCTACCGCGGCGGCTTCATCGTCATCTCCCACGACGTGGACCTCGTCGAGACCGTCGTCAACAAGGTGTTCTACCTGGACGCCAACCGGTCCCAGATCGACGTCTACAACATGGGCTGGAAGCTGTACCAGCAGCAGCGCGAGGCCGACGAGAAGCGCCGCAAGCGCGAGCGCGCCAACGCCGAGAAGAAGGCCGCCGCGCTGAACACCCAGGCGGACAAGATGCGCGCGAAGGCGACGAAGACCGTCGCCGCGCAGAACATGGCCCGTCGCGCCGAGAAGCTGCTCTCGGGCCTGGAGGAGGTGCGGCAGTCCGACAAGGTCGCCAAGCTGCGCTTCCCGAAGCCCGCGCCGTGCGGCAAGACCCCGCTCACCGCGGAGGGCCTGTCCAAGTCGTACGGCTCGCTGGAGATCTTCACCGACGTCGACCTGGCCATCGACAAGGGCTCCCGGGTGGTCATCCTCGGCCTCAACGGCGCCGGCAAGACGACCCTGCTGCGGCTGCTCGCGGGCGCCGAGAAGCCCGACACCGGCCAGGTCACCCCCGGCCACGGCCTCAAGCTCGGCTACTACGCGCAGGAGCACGAGACGCTCGACCCGGACCGCACGGTCCTGGAGAACATGCGCTCGGCGGCGCCGGACCTGGACCTCGTGGAGGTCCGCAAGACCCTCGGCTCCTTCCTGTTCTCCGGCGACGACGTGGACAAGCCCGCAGGCGTGCTCTCCGGCGGCGAGAAGACCCGGCTGGCGCTCGCCACCCTGGTCGTCTCCTCCGCCAACGTCCTCCTCCTGGACGAGCCCACCAACAACCTCGACCCGGCCAGCCGCGAGGAGATCCTCGGGGCGCTGCGCACGTACGAGGGCGCGGTGGTCCTGGTGACCCACGACGAGGGCGCCGTGGACGCCCTGGAGCCGGAGCGGATCATCATGCTGCCGGACGGCGTGGAGGACCTGTGGGGCCCGGATTACGCGGATCTGGTGGCGCTCGCCTGATCCCCCCGCGGCGCCCGGCGCCGCGCTCGCCCGGCCGCTCGCGGCGCCCGGCACGGCGCCGCACGGGCCGTAGGACATCTTGATCAACGCGGTATGGATCATTCGGCCGACGGGTGATCCATCATCTGAGTGAGAACGGCTCGTACCCGGCGCGCCGCGTGTCACGGGCGGGGCCGGACGGCTACGGATTCCGTGGCGCTTCGCCCCGTACGCCCTGACCTGGCCCTTCTTCACACGTCTCGGCGCAGGCGGCCACGTAAGGCCCTTGGAATCCATGATTCCGAGCGGCCGTGCGCCGCCGCGCGCGCCAAACGATGTCCTACGGACCTTGCCGAATGGGTGGCCAGGACGGGCGGGAGGGGTGATCATGAGAGTCCAGAGCGCACTTCCCATGAGGAGGCACGGGTGGCCGAGACTCTGAAGAAGGGCAGCCGGGTGACCGGCGCCGCGCGCGAGAAGCTCGCGGCAGACCTGAAGAAGAAGTACGACTCCGGAGCGAGCATCCGGGCGCTGGCCGAGGAAACCGGCCGCTCCTACGGATTCGTGCACCGGATGCTCAGCGAATCCGGTGTGGTCCTGCGCGGTCGCGGTGGGGCCACGAGGGGCAAGAAGGCCGCCTCGGCATGACCTGAGAGGCGGCCCGCGACTCCGAAGAGCCGACGGTGCCACCCGGTCGAAGAAGCCGTCGACCGGGTGGTTACTGTTCAGTAGACTCACTGGTTACTGTTCAGTGGCCGACGGCCGACTCGGAGGCGCGCGATGAGTTCCCTGACCCTGCTCGACAAGGACGGTGTCCGGCTCACCGTTGACGACGCCGTCGCCACGGTGACCCTCACCAACCCTGCGAAGCGCAACGCGCAGTCGCCCGCCCTGTGGCGGGCCCTGGCCGAGGCGGGGCAGCAGCTCCCCGGGAGTGTGCGGGTCGTGGTGCTGCGCGGCGAGGGCAAGTCCTTCTCCGCCGGCCTGGACCGGCAGGCATTCACTCCCGAGGGCTTCGCGGGCGAGCCGTCCTTCCTGGAGATGGGGCGCGGCCCGGAGCACGAGATGGACGCGCTGATCGCCGAGTACCAGGAGGCGTTCACGTGGTGGCGGCGGAACGACATCGTGTCGGTCGCCGCCGTCCAGGGGCACGCCATCGGTGCCGGGTTCCAGCTCGCGCTCGCCTGCGACCTGCGGGTGTGTGCGCAGGACGTGCAGTTCGCCATGCGTGAGACGAGCCTTGGCCTGGTGCCGGACCTCACCGGCACCAAGCCGCTCGTCCATCTCGTGGGCTACGCCCGGGCGCTGGAGATCTGCGCCACCGGGCGGTACGTCCACGCGGAGGAGGCCGAGCGCACGGGCCTCGCCAATCTCGTGGTGCCCGCGGACCAGCTCGACGGCGCCGTCACGGATCTCGCGGCGGCGCTGCTCGCCGCGCCCAGGGACGCCGTCATCGAGACCAAGGCCCTGCTGGCCGGCGCCGCGACGCGCTCCCTCGACGAGCAGCGCGCGGCGGAACGGGCGGCGCAGGGCCGCCGGCTCCGCGACCTCGCCGGCGCAGGCGAGTAACGCCTGCCTGTGGTGCGCCGGGCGAGTAACGCCTGAGCCGTGCGCCGGGGCGCGTGGCAGGGGAGCAGCCCTGCCGCGGTACGCCGGGGCGTGCGAGGGGCGAGTCCGCGTCGTTCCGCGCCCACTCGGCGTATCCAGGCGGCGCGGTGCCCCGGTCCCGCCTAATGTGGGCATCGGAGCGGACGTCAGCTGTGCCGTTCCGTCCGCTCCTTCCGCGGAAAGGGACGATGCGATGAGCGACACCGCACAGGGCGGCCAGCAGCACGGCGAGGGCGCCGCCCGGAAGACCCTCGGAACCAAGCGCGGCGGCGGCGACCCGGCGACCCGGGGGCGCACGACCATCGCGGACGGCGTGGTCGAGAAGATCGCCGGCATGGCGGCCCGGGACGTCATGGGCGTCCACGCGATGGGCAGCGGCTTCGCCCGCACGTTCGGCGCGGTACGGGACCGGGTGCCCGGCGGCCGGTCCGTCACGCGCGGCGTGAAGGCCGAGGTCGGCGAGGTGCAGACGGCGCTGGACCTGGAGATCGTCGTCGAGTACGGCGTGGCCATCGGCGAAGTCGCCAGGGCGGTACGCGAGAACGTCATCGCGGCGGTCGAGCGGATGGCGGGCCTGGAGGTCGTCGAGGTCAACATCGCGGTCAGCGACGTCAAGCTGCCGGACGAAGTGGAAGAGGAAGAACAGGAGCCCAGGCTCCAGTAACGGCCCGGCAGCAGCAATGGCCCCACAGCAGTCCGAGGGCAGTGGTCCGACCGCCATCCCGGCGGGGTGGCAGCGAGGGAGTGCACGATGAGCATGGCCGTGGCCGGTCTGTTGGCCGGCATGGCGCTGGGCTTCGCCGGGTACTTCGGCGGCTTCGGTGCCTTCTTGCTGGTGGCGGCGCTGGGCGCGGTCGGCTTCGTGGCCGGCCGGTTCCTGGACGGGGACATGGAGCCCGGCGACTTCTTCCGCCGCGCGGGCGGCCGCGAACGCGACGCCCGGCGGCGGTGAGGCGTGGCCGGACAGACCCCGCAGCCCGCTGTCCAGTCGTCCGCCGTCCAGCCGCCCGCCGTCCCGCCGGCACAGCGCGGCGCGACACGGATCTCCGACCGGGTGGTCGCGAAGATCGCGGCCCAGGCGGCACGGGAGGCGCTGCGGCGCGGACCGGACGCGGTGCCGCGGGACGGCAGCGGCGCGCACGCCGCCGACAGCCCGTACACCGACGACCTGGCCGCTCGTGACGGCGCCCCGGACAGCGACACCCCGCAGCGCGGTACCCGCCCCCGCGACGTCCGTCCCGATGATGCCCGTGCCACCGTCGTGGTGCGGCGGCACAACAGCCAGGACACCCATGGCGAGGCACACGTCCGGATCTTCGTCGAGCTCGGCTACCCCTGCGACATCGGCGCGGAGTGCGGCGCCGTGCGTCGGCAAGTGACCGAACGGGTATGGGCGTTGGCGGGCATGACGGTGCCCGAGGTGGCGGTGCAGGTGACGCGCCTGCACTCGCCGCAGCTCAAGCGGGCCGGGCAGGGGAGAGTGCGATGAGGCGTACGGCGACCTGTGCGACGGGACGCGGGACATGAGCGAGCCGGACACGACGCGTCGGCTCCCGACGCTGGAGAAGGCACCGAGCGGACCCGGCGGCCCGGAAGGGCCCGAGCAGTCCGCCTCCGCCGCCGCGTACACCTCCGGCACCGGCGGCGGCAGGGCCGGACGCTTCTGGTCGGCCCGGCGGCTGCCGGCCGCACTGGTGGCGCTGGTGCTGCTCGCGGTGGCCGGGCTCTTCCTGTACGACGTGGCCGCGGTGCGGGCCGGGCAGCAGGCCATGGCCTGGCGCCAGTGGCTCGCCGACGAGCTGGCGTCCCGCCCCCTGGACAGCCCCTGGGTACTGGCCGCGGCGGCGCTCGCCGCGGCGCTGGGCCTCTGGCTGATCGTGCTCGCGGTGACGCCCGGGCTGCGCGCCGTCCTGACGATGCGGCCCGCGACGCCCGCGATGCGGGCCGGGCTGGACCGCCCGGCCGCCGCGCTGGTGCTGCGCGACCGCGCCATGGAGGTGGCGGGCGTGCAGTCCGTACGGATCACGGTCTCGCGCCGCCGGGTGCGGGCGCGCGCGATCGCGCACTTCCGCGAGCTGGACGAGGTGCGCGGTGACGTGGACGCCGCGCTCGCCGAGGGCCTGGAGCGGCTCGGCCTCGTCCGCCCGCTCGCCCTGTCCGTCCATGTACGCCGTCCCGGGAAGAGGTGAGCGGTGCCGATGCGTCAGGTACGGCGGGCGGTCAACCGTGTGCTGCTGGGGCTGATGGGACTGGTGCTGCTGGGCGCCGGCGGGCTGGTGCTGTTCGGCGGCCTCGCGCCGGAGAAGTGGCACGACGGGCTGCCGAAGGGGTGGCCGTGGGCCGCGCCCGGTGACGTCCTGCTGCCCGCCGCGGACCGTACGCGCTGGACGGGCACGGGCTGGTGGTGGCCGGTGGTGATCGCCGCACTCGCCGTCCTGGCGCTGCTCGCCCTCTGGTGGCTGGTGACCCAGTTCCGCGGCCGCCGGCTGCGCGAGGTCCTGGTCGACACCGGGGACGGCGAGGGCGCATTGCTGCGCGGGCGCGCCCTGGAAGACGTCCTCGCGGCCGAGGCGGCGAGCGCGGACGGGGTGCACAAGGCCGTCGCGCACCTGACGGGCCGGCGCCGCGAGCCCCGCGTACGGGTCCGGCTCCTGCTGGAGCCGCACGCGGACCCGGTCGGCGCGGTGGATCTTCTCGGCACGCAGGTGGTGGAGCACGCCCGCGAGTCGACGGGCCTGGCCGAGCTCCCGGCGGAGGTCAGGCTGCGGGCCGTACGGCACCGGGCCGAACGGGTCAGCTGACGCCCGCGCGGGAGCTCGAGTACCGGCTCCTGGGCTCAGGTGGGCTCAGAACCCGTGCCGCGCCCCGCCGTCGATGGGCAGCATGACGCCGTTGACGTACGACGCCGCGGGGGAGAGCAGGAAGGCGGCGGTGCGGCCGAACTCCTCCGGGGTGCCGTAGCGGCGCAGCGGGATCGTCGCGGCGTTGCGGGCGCGGGAGCCCTCCGCGTCGCCCGACAGCTCGTCGAGCTGCTGCATCCGGTCGGTGGCGATGCGGCCGGGGAGCACGCCGAGGACGCGGATGCCCTGCGGGCCCAGCTCGACGGAGAGCGACTTGGCGAAGCCGGCGAGGCCGGGGCGGAGCCCGTTGGAGATGGTGAGGCCGGGGATCGGCTCGTGCACGGAGCCGGAGAGCACGAAGCCGATCACGCCGCCCTCGCCGAGCGCCTCGGCGGCCGTACGGGCCATCCGTACCGCGCCCATGAAGACGGAGTCGAACGCGGCCTGCCACTGCTCGTCGGTGTTGGAGGCGGCGCTGCCCGGGGGCGGGCCGCCGACGCTGATGAGGATGCCGTCCAGGCCGCCGAAGCGGTCGCGGGCGGCGTCCACCAGGCGCTGGGCCGCGGCCGGGTCGGCGTTGTCCGCGCCGACGCCGTGGGCGCGCGGGCCGAGCTGCTTCGCGGCGTCGGTGGCCGCTTCCTCCGTACGCCCGGTGAGCACGACGTTCGCGCCGTCGGCGACGAGCGCACTGGCGGTGGCGCGGCCCAGTCCACGGGTCGCGCCGGTGACGATGTACGTCCGGTCGGTGAGTCCAAGGTCCATGGGGTCAGTCTGCCTTGAGCATCCCGGCCAGCGTGAAGGCGGTACCGATCAGGCCGACGTGGCTGAACGCCTGCGGGAAGTTGCCGAGCTGGCAGCCGGTCGCCGGGTCGTACTCCTCGGCCAGCAGCCCGAGGTCCGTGCGGAGTTCGAGGAGGCGGTCGAAGAGCTCGCGGGCCTCCTTCTGCCGCCCGGTGAGGTGCAGCGCGTCGGCGAGCCAGAAGGAGCACACCAGGAAGGTGCCCTCCTGGCCCGGCAGCCCGTCGGTCTTGTGGTGGGGCCCGTCGGCCCGCCGCGTGCTGTAGCGGTGCACCAGGCCGTTGTGCGTGAGCTCCCGGTGTACCGCGTCGACGGTGCCGATGACGCGCGGGTCGTCGCCCGGCAGGAAGCCGACGCGCGGGATGAGGAGCGTCGCCGCGTCCAGCTCTTCCGAGCCGTAGTACTGGGTGAAGGTCCCGCGCTCGGGGTCGTACCCCTTCTCGCACACCTCGCGGTGCACCTCGTCCCGCATCGCGCGCCAGACGTCGAGATCCGCCTTCAGATGCGGGTGCGCCTCGGCGGTGCGGATGGCGCGGTCGGCGGCGACCCAGGCCATGACCTTGGAGTGCACGAAGTGCCGGCGCGGGCCGCGCACCTCCCACAGGCCCTCGTCCGGCTCCTGCCAGTTCTTCCGAAGGAAGGCGAGCAGCGCGCGCTGGATGTTCCAGGCGTGCGGCTTGTCGGGCATCCCGGCGGCCTGGGCGAGGTGCAGGGAGTCCAGGACCTCGCCGTAGACGTCGAGCTGGAGCTGTTCGACGGCGGCGTTGCCGATACGGACGGGGATTGAGCCGGAGTACCCCTCCAGCCAGGGCAGCTCCGCCTCGGGGAGCCGCCGCTCGCCCGACAGTCCGTACATGATCTGCAGGTCGGCGGGGGAGCCGGCCACCGCGCGCAGCAGCCAGTCGCGCCAGGCCACGGCCTCCTCGGTGTACCCGGCGGAGAGCAGTGCGTTGAGGGTGAGGGTGGCGTCGCGCAGCCAGCAGTAGCGGTAGTCCCAGTTGCGGACGCCGCCGATCTCCTCGGGCAGCGAGGTGGTGGGGGCCGCGACGATACCGCCGGTGGGCGCGTACGTCAGCGCCTTCAGCGTGATCAGGGAGCGGACGACGGCATCGCGGTGCGGCCCGTCGTACGAGCACTGCGCCGCCCACTCCTCCCAGTCCTCCAGCGTGCAGCTCAGCGCGTCGTACGGGTCGATGCGGGCGGGGCGCGGCTCGTGGGAGGGGTGCCAGGTGAGGACGAAGGCGACCTGTTCGCCGGCCTCGACGGTGAAGTCGGAGCGAGTACTGAAGCCCTGGCCGTACGTCGTCACCTCGGGCACGGAGTGCAGCCAGACGGAGTCGGGCCCCGCGACGGCGACCCGGCAGTCCCCGACGTGCCGCACCCAGGGGACGACGCGTCCGTAGTCGAAGCGCAGCCGCAGGACACCGCGCATCTCGACGCTGCCCTCCAGGCCCTCGACGAGGCGGACGACATCGGGGGCGCGGTCGCGCTGCGGCATGAAGTCCGTGACGCGGACGCGGCCGGTGTCGGTCGTCCAGACGGTGTCCAGGACGAGCGAGTCGCCCCGGTAGGACCGCTCGCTGCGGGCGCGGTGGTCGGCGGGGGCGAGCCGCCAGTGGCCGTTGTCGCGGTTGCCCAGCAGGGCGGCGAAGCAGGCGGCGGAGTCGAAGCGGGGCAGGCACAGCCAGTCGATGGAGCCGTCGCGGCCGACGAGCCCGGCGGTCTGCAGGTCCCCGATGAGCGCGTAGTCCTCGATAGGTGGATGCACGCTGTCACGACTGCCCGGTGGGGCCGGGAGCTATGCCGGGGCTAGTCCTTGGCGGCGGCTGCCGGGGTGGCGGAGCCGGCCTTCTCCTGCGGCCGCTCCGGTTCGGCCGGGGCGGCGGAGCCCTCGGCCGTGGCGGCGGCAGCGGCGCGGTCCCGGCGCTCGCGGCGTACGAGGACCACCCAGCCGACCGGCACGGCGGCGGCGAACAGCCACCACTGGATGGCGTACGCCATGTGCGGGCCGATGCTGTCGTGGTCCGGGTCCGGCACCAGCTCGGGCTTGTCGTGCGCGGGCTCGGGCGCGGTCTGCTCGATGTAGCCGCCGAGCACCGGGCGGTGCAGCCGCTCGGCGGCCTGCTTGCTGTTGATCAGCATGACCTGGCGGTCGGGCAGGCCCTTGGTGTCCTTGATCCCGCTCTCGGCGGTGGTCTCGTCGGGGATCGCCCGGCCGGTGACGGTGACCGTTCCCTTCGGCGCCGGCGGCACGTCGGGGAAGGTGGTGAGCGCGCCGCCGCTGGGCGCGATCCAGCCGCGGTTGACCAGGACGGTGGAGCCGCCGGTCAGCCGCAGCGGGGTGAGGACGTAGTAGCCGATGGTCTGCTCGTCGGCGGCGGTGCGGTTGCGCACCACTACCTCGCCCTTGGTGTCGTACCGACCCGTGGCCTGCACCGGATGCCAGCGGTCCGCCTCCGGCAGGTCGCGCCCCGGCTTCGCGAGATCGGTGACCGGTACCGGCTTCGCGTGCAGCGCCGCGGCGATCTGGGCGTTCTGCGCGACCTTGTGCTCATGGCGGTGGAGCTGCCAGAAGCCCAGCCTGATCATGACAGGGATCAGGACGAGGCCCACGAGGGTGAGGATCACCCACTGCCGGGACAACAGGAAGCGGTACACGGTATTGACGGTACCTGTCACGATTCGGCCCCCGACGGCAGGGTCCCGCCGGGGGCCGGCCGAAGCGCCCCGGTCCGGCGGTCAGGGTGCCGGGCGCGCGCCCTCAGACCCGGTCGACGATGCCCACCTTCCCCTCCGCGCGGGCGCAGTGGGCGCAGCAGTACCAGTGGCCGTCGGCCTCGACGCCGTGGCCGATGACCTGGCACCGGCAGTGCTCGCAGATGGGCGCCATGCGGTGGATGGCGCAGGAGAAGCAGTCGAAGACGTGCACCGCGCCCTGCGCGTGCACCTCGAACGTCATGCCGTAGTCGTTTCCGCAGACCTCGCATCGTGCCATGCGCCCCAGGATGGGCGCGGTTTTCCGACGGGGCCCGCCCGGGCGGGGGTGTGTTGTGTGGCTTCACCCGGATGGGGGCGGGGGCTGCGGCTGCTCGCCGTGGGGGTTCGGTCGTCTGCCGGCCGGCCCGCCGTGGTGGGTTGCTCGCGCAGTTCCCCGCGCCCCTGACGGGGCGCTGCCCCTACTTCGCCGGGAGGACGTCCTGCAGGAGTTGCATGAAGGCTGCTTCGTCTATGACCGGGGTGCCGAAGGAGCGGGCCTTGGTGGTTTTGGAGGTGGGGGAGTCGGGGTCGTTGGTGACCAGGAGGCTGGTCAGGCGGGAGACGCTGGTCGCGACGTGCAGGCCGGCCTCGGTCGCGCGGTCCTCCAGCAGCTCGCGGTCCACGGAGGTGTCGCCGGAGAAGGCGACCCGCATGCCCTGCATGAGCCGGCCGCCCGCTTCGTACCGCCCGGGGTTCGGATAGGGGCAGGCCGGGCGCTTGCGGGAGGGGCGCCAGGTCGTCGGGCGGTACTGCGAGCCGTATCCGGAGCGCTGCGCGGGCGGGCGCGGCGCGTCGGTCCACTCGGTCAGCGGCTGGCAGGCCAGCAGCGGCAGCCGGAGGTTCCCCTCGGCGGCCAGCCGGAGGCTCGGCCGGAACGCCTCGGCGAGGACGCGGGCGTCGTCCAGCGCGTGGTGCGCCTGCTCCTGCACGACGCCGTAGTGCGCGGCGAGGGACTCCAGCTTGTGGTTGGGCAGCGGGAGGCGCAGCTCCTTGGAGAGCGCGATCGTGCACAGCCGCTGGCGCACCGGTGCCTGGGCCTTCGCCCGGGCGTACTCGCGGGCGATCATCGACCAGTCGAACATCGCGTTGTGTGCGACGAGGACGCGGTCCTCCAGGCGCCGGGACAGCTCGGGGACGATCTCCGGGAAGAGCGGGGCGCCGGCCAGCACCTCGGTCGTGAGGCCGTGGATCCAGACCGGGCCGGGGTCGCGCTCGGGGTTGACGAGGGTGTACCAGCGGTCCTGGACCTCGCCGCGGGCGTCCAGTTGATACACGGCGGCAGAGATGATCCGGTCGTCGCGGGCCAGGCCGGTGGTCTCCACGTCGACCACCGCATACCCCTGTGGGTACGCGGTGGGCCAGTCGGCCTGTTCCTCCTGCGGGGCCGGCTGCCGCACGATCTCCGGGGAGAGCGGGCGGTCGGCTGCCGTGCGGTCTTCGAGCATGGTCCATGAGGATACGGGCCGGCACTGACAGCGATGCCCTGTGGGGGCGTACGGATGCGCGCTTGGGGAGGATTCGGACATCGCGCGCCCCATGCGTCCGGATTCCTGATAAGGCGTCAGGTTCCCTGCGTCTCCATGTCCTGACGATGCGCCCTGACCGATGCACGTCTCTTTACCTCTCGTGGGGTCGCGCTGTAACCCTGTTCCAGCACGGGCACGACACGTACGCGCAGCACCACCTCGAACGCTTCCTTCCGGACCGACCGAGGAGCCGCGATGACGGACCCGACCGACCCGTACCTGATCATCTCCGCCGACTGCCACGCCGGGCTGCCGGCCGAGCGGTACCGGCCCTATCTGGAGGCCGGGAACCACCGGGCCTTCGACGACTTCCTCGGGCAGCGGGACGCCCGGCGCGCCGTCAGGGCACGGCGCGGCATACGGAACGAGACCTCCGCCCTGAAGTGGCAGGAGGACAACGAGGAGGGCCTGCGCGGCGGCTGGGACGCCGCGCAGCGCGCCAAGGAACTGGACGGCGACGGGGTGGCCGCCGAGGTCGTGCTGCCCGGCACGGACCCTGTCGACGGCGGTGTCGCGGCGCCCTTCGGGGCGGGCCTCGACGACCCCGAGGGGCAGGACCCCGAACTGGGCATGGCGGGCGCCCGGGCGTACAACCGCTGGCTCGCGGAGTTCTGCGCCACCGACCCCGAGCGGCACTGCGGCGTCGCCGTGCTGCCGCTCGCCGGCGAGGTGGACGAGGCGGTCACGGAGATCCACCGGGCCCGCGACTCCGGGCTCGGCGCGCTGCTGATCCCGGCGACGTGGGCCGGCGGGGCGCCGTTCCACGACCGCCGGTACGACCCCGTCTGGGCGGCCGCCGCCGAGACCGCGATGCCCGTCCTCACGCACGCGGGGGCCGCGCCCCGCCACGAGTACGGCGGCCACCTCGGCATCGAGCTGTCCGAGGCCGCCTGGTGGCCGGCCCGTCCGCTCTGGTTCCTGCTGTGGTCCGGGGCCTTCGAACGCCATCCGGGGCTGCGCTTCGGGGTCGCCGGGGCCGGCTGCTGGTGGCTGCCGAACCTGCTGTGGCAGATGGACCGGCTCTACCTCGGCGCGCACGGTGGAAAGAAGCACTCCCCGTTCGCCGCGCTGAAGCGGTCCCCGCACGAGTACCTCGACCGTCAGGTCTTCGTGTGCGCCGCCGCACCGCAGCGCCGCGAGCTGGCGCAGCGCTACGAGATCGGCGTGGACAACATCCTGTGGGGCTCGAATTTCCCGCACCCGGAGGGCACTTGGCCGCACACGGGGGAGTGGCTGCGCCGGGCCTTCCACGACATCCCGGTGGGGGAGACCCGCCGGATGCTCGGCGAGTCGGCCGCCGAGGTCTTCGGCTTCGACAAGCGGCGGCTCGCGCCGCTCGCGCAGCGCATCGGGCCGACGCCGGAGGCCCTGGGGCAGCCGCGCAATCAGGCGCCCGTCGAGGCGTGCTGGCGGCGCGCCCGGGAGACCGGCCGGCACTGGCTGACCGGCTTCGACTTCCCGTTCGTGGGGGTGGGGGAGTGACGCGGGCCCGGACCCCGCGAGCGTACCGCCGGTAACATTTCTTAGTACTCGTTGGTAACAACCTCTGGCCGAGCCCCTGTACGCCGTTCTATGGTGCCCGCATGCCGCACCTGCCCGATGTCGTGTTGTGGTCGATACCGGCCTTCGTCCTGCTCACCGTCCTGGAGATGGTGAGCTACCGGCTGCACCCGGACGAGGACGCTGCCGGATACGAGACGAAGGACGCCGCCACCAGCATCGGCATGGGGCTCGGCAGCCTGGTCTTCGACGCCCTGTGGAAGATCCCGATCGTCGCGATCTATGCGGCGGTCTACGAGCTGACGCCGCTGCGCATCCCTGTGCTGTGGTGGACGCTGCTCCTGATGCTGCTCGCGCAGGACTTCTTCTACTACTGGTCGCACCGCGGCCACCACGTGATCCGCATCCTGTGGGCCTGCCACGTGGTGCACCACTCCAGCCGGAAGTTCAACCTCACCACCGCGCTCCGCCAGCCCTGGACCACCTGGACGGTCTGGCCGTTCTACGTACCGATGATCGCGCTCGGCGTGCACCCGGCGGCGGTCGCCTTCTGCTCCTCGGCGAACCTCGTGTACCAGTTCTGGGTGCACACCGAGCGGGTCGGCAAGCTGCCGCGCCCGTTCGAGTACGTGCTGAACACGCCCTCGCACCACCGCGTCCACCACGCCTCCCAAGGCGGCTACCTGGACCGGAACTTCGGCGGCATCCTGATCATCTGGGACCGGCTGTTCGGCTCCTTCGTCCCGGAGACCGAGCGGCCCGTCTTCGGGCTGACGAAGAACATCGACACCTTCAACCCGCTGCGGGTCGCCACGCACGAGTACGCGGCCATCGCACGCGACGTACGGGCCGCGGGGAGCTGGAGCGAGCGCGCGGGGCGGATCTTCCGGGGACCCGGGTGGCAGCCCGCACGGAGCGGCGAGGGCGCGTCCCGGGTGCCGGGCACCGAGACCTCTGCCGCATGAGCCGCGGCACCGCGGCCCGCGCCCTCCTCGGCGCCTTCGGGCTGCTGTCCGCCGTCCATCTCGGCGCGCTGCTCGCCGGGGCCGGTGCAGTGGAGGTGGCGACCAAGCCGGTGCTAATGCCGGTCCTCGCCGCGTACGTACTCGCCCGCCGCGGCCCCGTACTGCTCGCCGCCGCGCTGCTCTTCGGGTGCGGCGGCGACACGCTGCTCCAGGTGGGCGGCGACACCGCCTTCCTCGTGGGGATGGGCTCCTTCGCGGCCGGGCACATCTGCTACCTGGTGCTGTTCGTACGACGGGGCGCCGCACCGGAGTGGGGCCGCCGGTGGCCGCTCGCCGCGGTGGCCGCCGCGTACACCGTCGCCTGGTTCGGCACCGTCGCGCTGCTGTGGCCCGCCCTCGCCGCCGATCTGCGCGGGCCGGTCGCCGGGTACAGCCTCCTGCTCACCGCGATGGCGTACGGCGCGCTGCGGGCCGGGCCGCGCGCCCTCCTCGGCGGCCTGCTCTTCCTGGCCTCCGACACCCTCATCGCGAGCGGCCTCGCGCACTGGCCGCAGCCGCCCGCGCCGCAGTTCTGCATCATGGCCGGCTACCTCGCCGCCCAGTGGCTGCTGGCCGACGGCGTGCTGCGGACGACGGCGGCTCCGGCCGCCGCCGGCACCGCGGCCCCCGACGGACCGGCCCGGCGCGCCGTCGTACCGGACCGGACGTAGCGTGGGCCGGGAGGCCCCGGGCCGGGGCACGCCCCGGACAGCGAGGACTCCCCGCCATGCGAGCCAGCACCCTCCACGCGCCCCGCGACATCCGCGTCGAGGAGGTGCCGGACGCCGCGCTGCGCCGGCCGCAGGACGCGGTGGTCCAGGTGGTCCGGGCCTGCATCTGCGGCAGCGACCTGTGGCCGTACCGGGGCGAGTCGCCCCGCGAACCGGGGCAGCGCACGGGCCACGAGTTCCTCGGGACGGTCACCGACACCGGTGCCGACGTCGTCACCGTCGCGCCCGGCGACCTCGTCGTGGCGCCTTTCACCTGGTCCGACGGCACCTGCGACTACTGCGCCGACGGGCTGACCACGTCCTGCGTCAACGGCGGCGCCTGGGGCACGCCCGGGTCGGACGGCGGCCAGGGCGAGGCGGTGCGCGTCCCGTATGCCGACGCCACGCTGGTGAAACTGCCCGCCGCCGCTGCCGGTGACGACCGGCTGCTGACCGCGCTGCTCTCCCTGGCCGACGTGCTGGGCACCGGGCACCACGCGGCGCTGGGCGCGGGCGTCCGGCCGGGCGCGACGGTCGCGGTGGTCGGGGACGGCGCGGTGGGGCTGTGCGGGGTGCTGGCGGCCCGGCGGCTGGGCGCGGAGCGGATCATCGTCCTGGGGCGGCATCGGGTGCGTACGGACCTCGCACGGGCCTTCGGGGCCGACGAGGTGGTCGCCGAGCGCGGCGACGAGGCGGTGGCCGCGGTGCGGGAGCTGACCGACGGGCACGGCGCGCACGCGGTGATCGAGGCGGTCGGCACGGAGCAGTCGATGCGCACCGCCGTGGAGATCGCCCGGCCGGGCGGCGCGATCGGCTACGTCGGGGTGCCGCACGGCAGCGGCAGCGGCCTGGACCTGAGCGTGCTGTTCGGGCGGAACATCACGGTGCGCGGCGGCGTGGCACCGGTACGCACGTACATCCCGGAGCTGCTGCCGGACGTCCTGGACGGGACCGTCGACCCCTCGCCGCTCTTCGACATGCCGGTGGACCTGGACGGGGTGCCGGAGGGGTACCGCGCGATGGACGAACGCAGGGCGCTGAAGGTACTGGTACGCCCGTAAGGGCGTCTTTCGGACCGGCCGCCGGGGCCCGCTGCCACGGGCCCCGGAGCCGCTCGCTCAGTCCTGCTCGACGGCGTCCAGCGCGTCCACGATCCCGTAGCCGTAGTGACCGTTGACGTGCGGAGTACCGGTGCACGTCGCGTCACCCTGGGGGCAGCCAGGGTTGTCGGCGTCCTTCTTCAGCAGCCACTGGATCTCCTGCGGGCTGCTCTTCGGGTGCGCGCTCTTCACCAGCGCCGCGACGCCGGCCACGTGCGGGCTGGCCATCGAGGTGCCCGCCAGGTAGGCCCAGTCGCCGCCCGGCATGGTGGAGAGGATGTTGCCGTTCTTGGCGGGGAGTTCGGGGACCTGCCGGCTGTCGCCGCCCGGCGCGGCCACGTCGATCACGCCGTTGCCGTAGTTGGAGTAGTACGACTTCAGCTTCTTCACGCCGGTCGCGGCCACCGTGACGGTACCCGGGAGCTGGGTGGGCACGTCCCAGCACTTGGCCGGGTCGATCTTCCGCTCCACCGGAGTGGTGTCGTTCGGGCTCGACTTGTCGGTGAGTTCCTTCGCCGCCAGGTCGAGGTTGGAGTTGCCGGCCGCGGCGACGTTGATCGCGCCCTTGCGCTCGGCGTACTTGGCCGCCCGGCCCACCGCGTCGACGATGGCGCCCTGGTCGGCGTCGTCCTTGCAGTTGAACATCCACGGGTCGACGTAGTAGCTGTTGTTGGTGACCTCGACGCCGTGGTCGGCCGCGAAGACGAAGGCACAGACCACGCTCTCGGCGTAGAAGAGGCTCGTCTCGGGCTCGCTGACCTTGATGGCGGAGATCTTCACGTTCGGCGCGACGCCGGCCACGCCGACTCCGTTGCGCGCGGCGGCGATCGTGCCCGCGACGTGCGTACCGTGGTAGTCCTCGGCGGGGTTCCACGGGCGCCAGGAACCGGCGGTGGTGTCCGCCACGCCGCCCACGCAGTTGGCGGACTGCTGCGCGGAGAAGTTGGGCTTCAGGTCCGGGTGGGTGTCGTCCACGCCGGTGTCGATGACCGCGACGGTGACCTTCTTGCTGCCCGGGTTCACCTTCGCGGCCTGGTCGGCCTTGATGGCGGGCAGGTCCCACTGGAGGGACTCCAGGGGCTCCTCGCCGGCCGCCTTGGCCTTGGCGCCGGCCAGCTTCGCGGCCTTGCTCAGATCGGCCTTCTGCGGCTTCCCGATGTCGGTGGTGCCGGAGGGCTTCAGGGGGGCGGTGCGGGTGGCGCCGGCCGACTGGACGCCGCGCACCGTGCGTATCGTCTCGGCGAACTTCGGATTCGCCGAGTGGACGACGATCACGCCTATCTTCTCGTGAGCGACGATCACCTTGCCGCCGGCCGCGCGTATCGCCTTGCCGACCTCGGCCATCGACGCCTTGCCCGGCGTGGCGTTGACGACGTACGAGAGCAGCGGTCCGTCGGTGGTGACCGTGGCCCGGGCCTCCTGTGGGGCGGCGGTGGCCGCCTGCGGGAGGAAGCCGAGGGAGGCGACGAGGGCCAGTCCGACCGGTACGCCGAGCGCGCGCACCCGTCTGGATCTCAGATGTGCCATGGGTACTCCACATCATCTTCAACCGCTCGCGGGCAGGTCGCGCGCGAGCCGGTTCACTGACGAGTGAAGCTATCCGCGATCACCCGGACAGTTCAACGGTCGGCAAAGAAAACCCGCCTGTCGGCGGGGGAAAACCCGCCAACTGCCGCAGGAGCGGGGCCCGTCAACCACACCGGGGACGGCGCAGCGTCCCGAAGCTCAGCAGCGGCAGCGTGATCCGCCGGCCGTCCCAGCGGCGGGCAACGGCGCAGGTCGGGCGGGGTGGCGCGGGAGGTGCGAGGGCGACGGGGGAGGACAACCGCACGGCGCCGTACGGGAGTCGGCCCGGTCCTGGTGGCTGCCGGGGCGGCAAAGGCGTCACACCCGGACAACGACCCGGCGCGCCGGCGGTGGCGGCCGTACCCCCCGATTTCCTGGGGATTTCAGGCCCTGCCCCCTGTCGGAAGGCGGCCGCGCCCCTCTAGCATGCGTGATCCGGATCACTGATCTGAACTTTATGTCGCCGTCGGAACGCACCACAGAGCGCGCGAAGCAACATCCCGCACCACGCGCGAGGCGACACGCCGCACCACGCGACAGAACACGCCAGGAATTGCCAGCACCGTGAGAAACCAGGAGACCGCGTGAGCACCGCCGCCCAGCCGCCCGCTGACCACGGGCCGCACGAGGAGCACGAGGGGCAGCACGGCGTGCCCCATGAGGCACCGCCCTTCACCGAGGTGCAGTCCGGCGCGGAGTTCACCGAACTGCGCCGCTCATACCGCTCGTTCGCCTTCCCGCTGACCGTCGCCTTCATCCTCTGGTACCTGCTGTACGTGCTGCTCAGCAACTACGCGGGCGGCTTCATGGGCACCAAGGTCCTCGGCAACATCAACGTCGCCTTCGTCCTCGGCCTCGCCCAGTTCGTGACGACCTTCCTCATCGCCTGGTGGTACTCGCGGCACGCCGCCGCGAAGCTCGACCCCAAGGCTGAGGCGATCAAGAACCGCCTGGAGGGCGGTACCCCGCGTGTGGAGGGCGACGCATGAACCACCTGACGTACCAGCTCGCCGCCGAGGGCGCGACCCAGCACCGGCCGCTGATCATCACGCTCTTCGCGGTCTTCGTCGCCGCCACCCTCGGCATCACCGTGTGGGCGGGGCGGCAGACCAAGGGCGCCGAGGACTTCTACGCCGGCGGCCGCCAGTTCTCCGGCTTCCAGAACGGCCTGGCCATCTCCGGCGACTACATGTCCGCCGCGTCCTTCCTCGGTATCGCGGGCGCCATCGCCCTCTTCGGGTACGACGGCTTCCTGTACTCCATCGGCTTCCTCGTCGCCTGGCTGGTCGCGCTGCTGCTGGTCGCCGAGCCGCTGCGGAACTCCGGCCGCTTCACGATGGGCGACGTCCTCGTGTACCGGATGCGGCAGCGCCCGGTACGCACCGCGGCGGGCGTCTCCACCATCGTCGTCTCGATCTTCTACCTGCTGGCACAGATGGCGGGCGCGGGTGCGCTCGTCACGCTGCTCCTCGGGATCACCAGCGAGGCCGGCAAGATCCTCGTGGTCGTCCTCGTCGGCATCGTGATGATCCTCTACGTCTCCATCGGCGGCATGAAGGGCACCACCTGGGTGCAGATGGTCAAGGCCGTCCTGCTGATCGCGGGCACCCTGCTGATCACATTCCTGGTGATGCTCAAGTTCAACTTCAACATCTCCACGCTGCTCGGCGAGGCCGCCAAGGAGAGCGGCAAGGGCGCGGCCTTCCTGGAGCCCGGCCTGAAGTACGGCGCCACCGCCACCTCGAAGATCGACTTCATCTCGCTGGGCATCGCCCTGGTTCTGGGCACCGCGGGCCTGCCGCACATCCTCATCCGCTTCTACACCGTGCCCACTGCCAAGGCCGCCCGTAAGTCCGTGAACTGGGCCATCGGCATCATCGGCGTCTTCTACCTGATGACCATCGCGCTCGGATTCGGTGCCGCGGCGCTCATCAAGCCGGAGACGATCATCGCGTCCAACCCGGCGGGCAATACCGCGGCCCCGTTGCTCGCCCAGGAGATCGGCGGCGGCGCCGACTCCACCGGCGGCGCCATCCTGCTCGCCGTGATCTCGGCCGTCGCCTTCGCCACCATCCTCGCCGTGGTCGCGGGCCTCACCCTCGCCTCGTCCTCCTCCTTCGCGCACGACCTGTACGTCAACGTGATCAAGAAGGGCCAGGCGTCGGAGAAGGAGGAGGTGCGCGCCGCGCGGTGGGCCACCGTCGGCATCGGCTCCGTCGCGATCGTCCTCGGCGTCTTCGCGCGCGGCCTGAACGTCGCGGGCCTGGTCGCCCTCGCCTTCGCGGTCGCCGCCTCCGCCAACCTGCCCACGATCCTCTACAGCCTCTTCTGGAAGCGCTTCACCACCTCCGGGGCGCTGTGGTCGATCTACGGCGGCCTGGCCTCCTCCGTCCTCCTCGTGCTCTTCTCGCCGGTCGTCTCCGGCAAGGAGACCTCGATGTTCCCCGGTGTGGACTTCCACTTCTTCCCGCTGGAGAACCCGGGCCTGATCTCCATCCCGCTGGGCTTCCTGCTCGGCTGGCTCGGGTCCCTGCTTTCCAAGGAGAAGCCGGACGCCGACAAGTACGCCGAGCTGGAGGTCCGGTCCCTGACCGGCACCGGAGCGCACTGACCGCCCGGTTCCCGCAGGCGAGCACCGGCCGTGTCGTAGATCCCTACGACGCGGCCGGTCCCGCATCGTGACATCGGATCCGTGCTCGTTGTCGGACCCATCGCGTAGGCTCGACAACAACTGATCCGCCACCGGGGGAGGGGGCCTCGTGCTCATCGACACATACGGGCGAGTAGCCACCGACCTGCGGGTTTCGCTGACCGACCGGTGCAACCTGCGGTGCACGTACTGCATGCCCGAAGAGGGCCTGCAGTGGCTCGCCAAGCCCGACCTGCTCACGGACGACGAAATCGTCCGCCTCATCCGTATCGCCGTCACCGACCTCGGCATCGAAGAGGTCCGCTTCACCGGCGGCGAGCCGCTGCTCCGCCCCGGCCTCGTCGGCATCGTCGAGCGCGTCGCGGCGCTGGAGAAGCGCCCCAGGATGTCGCTGACCACCAACGGCATCGGCCTGGAGCGCACCGCCGTCGCGCTGCGCGACGCCGGCCTGGACCGGGTCAACGTCTCGCTGGACACCCTGCGCCCGGACGTCTTCCAGACCCTGACCCGCCGCAAGCGCCATGAGGACGTACTGCGGGGCCTTGCCGCCGCCCGCGCCGCGGGCCTCACCCCCGTCAAGGTCAATTCCGTACTCATGCCGGGGCTGAACGACGACGAGGCCCCCGACCTCCTCGCCTGGGCGGTGGAGAACGACTACGAGCTCCGCTTCATCGAGCAGATGCCGCTCGACGCGCAGCACGGCTGGAAGCGCGAGGGCATGATCACCGCGGGCGACATCCTCGCCTCGCTGCGTACCCGCTTCGAGCTGACTCCCGAGGGCCAGGAGGAGCGCGGCTCCGCGCCCGCCGAGCGCTGGCTCGTGGACGGCGGACCGCATCGCGTCGGCGTGATCGCCTCGGTCACCCGGCCCTTCTGCCGTGCCTGCGACCGGACCCGGCTGACGGCCGACGGCCAGGTGCGGACGTGCCTGTTCGCCACGGAGGAGACGGACCTGCGGGCCGCGCTGCGCTCGGACGCGGGGGACGAAGAGGTCGCCCGCATATGGAAGCTCGCGATGTGGGGCAAGAAGGCGGGCTCGGGCCTGGACGACCCGAGCTTCCTGCAGCCGGAGCGGCCGATGTCGGCGATCGGCGGCTGAGGCGCACCGGCGCGCGGGGCAGCCGGTTCGGCTGAGGCACCCAGGCGGCGCTCGGCGGCGGGCGGCCGGCCCGGACAGGCGGCCGGCCCGGCTCGGTCGTCGGCTGCGGGCCGTGGGACGTCAGCCCTCGGAGGCCGGCGCCTCCCACTCCTCGAGCTTCACCACGTCCTTCAAGAAGCCGCGTACGCCCAGGAATTGGGAGAGGTGCTCGCGGTGCTCCTCGCACGCGAGCCAGGTCTTGCGGCGGTCCGGGGTGTGCAGCTTCGGGTTGTTCCACGCCAGGACCCACACCGCGTCGGCTCGGCAGCCCTTGGCGGAACAGATGGTGGCGTTCTCGGAGACGTTCGGGAGGTTCACGCCCTCAACCCTACGTCGCGCCCCTGCGTCCGGACATGGCGACGCCGGGCAGCCACGGGGGGAGCCGCCCGGCGTCGGTCCGTCGCTCCGACGGGGGATGCGGAGCGCGTACGAAGTATGTCACGGGGGACCGTGCCGGGTGCACCGGAACCACATGATTGATCTGAGCTTTTCTTGAGCTTTGCGGATCGTCGGGAGATCAGCCGCGCTCGCCGCGCTGTTCGGCGGAGTCCGTATGCGCCGCTTCCGGGCCGTCTTCCGTGCCGGACTCCCGCGATGTGTCGTCGGCCGGAGCGGTCAGCATCGGCCGGGACGGGGCCGCTATGAAGGTCGACGGGAGTGAAGTGACGTTCTCCCGGCCCGCGTTGGCGATGACGACCGCAATGTACGGCAGCACCAGACCCGCAATCAGGGTGATAATGGCGACGTGGCGCTCGACGTTCCAGAGCACGGCGGTGAGGACCACCGCCACCGTCCGTACGGACATGGAGATCACATAGCGTCGCTGCCGTCCACGAACGTCCTCGGTCAGCCCCTGGCGGGCTCCCGTGATCCGGAAGGACTGGGCACTGCTCTGCTTCCGCATCACGTTCCACCACCTGTTGTCATACCGGGCACACGCCAATGCCGGACCTGTTCCACGTTACGCCGGGGCTGCGCAGCCTTCGAGACCGGGGCGCGATACGCCCGGTGGGGTACATACCGGCGTCATACGTACAGGCGGCTCCGACGTGCGCCGTACGGGTGGCGGTACGAAACTGAACGATGCACGGCCTTGTACACCGCGCCCCATTAGGAGGCGACATGAATTGGTTGTGGGCCATCATTCTGGGTCTGGTTCTGGGTGTGATCGCGAGGGCGCTCATCCCGGGGAAGCAGGCGATCCCGCTCTGGCTGACGGTGATCTTCGGCATGCTCGGCAGCGTCCTGGGCAACTGGGCGGCCACCGGCATCGGCGTCGAGGACACCAAGGGCATCGACTGGACCCGGCATCTGCTGCAGCTGATCGGCGCGGTGATCGTCGTCGGCGTGGGCAGTCGGCTGTGGGCCATGATGCGCGGGAGGAAACACCGGCACCAGCAGGCGTGACCACGCCGCGGCACACCGCTCCCGCGGGCCTGCACACCAGGCCCGCGGGAGCGGTCCGCCAGGTGGCCGGCCGCGGCACCCGCCGCGGGGCCGGCCATGCTCCGGCTCGCCTGCCTTGCCGCCGGGCTGCGGGGCGCGTGTACCCGCGCCCCGCAGCCCGGCGGCCCCGGCTCACGCGCCCTGGATCTGGGCCAGCTTGCGGCCCGCCTTGAGGTACGGAGTGCCCGGCGTGGCGGCCAGCTTCTCCGCCAGCACCTCGGCCAGCGGACGGATCGCTTCCGCCTCGGCCAGTACCACCGTCTCCTGGCCCGACTCGGCCTCGATGACCAGCCGCAGTGCGTTCTGCTTCGCCAGTCGGCGGGCCGCCGACGCGCTGGCCGTGAACTCCAGCACCTTGGTCAGCACCGTGGCCACCGTCTCCGTGCCGTGCTCGGCGAGGTCCACCGAGGGCAGCGTGGAGACGTCGGCGAAGGACTTCTTGGAGAACTGCGCGACGAACCCGGCGCGGGCCGCCATCGCCGCCTCGATGCCGTACAGCGCGGTCACGACCTCACCCGCGAGGATCTTCTTCAGATCCATCGGGTGCAGCGACTTCGCCTCGATGCGGGCCAGGACCTGGGCGATCTCCTCGTCCGTCCACTCCGTCCACGCCTTGAGGTACGGCTCCATCAGCCGGTCCGGGACCGACATGATCTTGCCGAAGACGTCCTCGGCGGGGGCGTTCAGACCGACGTAGTTGCCCTTGGACTTGGACATCTTCGCGCCCGTGCCGTCCGTGCCCTCGATCAGCGGCATCGTGACGACGAGCTGCGGCTGCTGGCCCTTGAGCTCCATGAGCTTGCGGCCCATCTGGAGGTTCAGCAGCTGGTCGGCGCCGCCGAGCTCCACGTCGCACGCCAGCGCCACGGAGTCCAGACCCTGCGCGATCGGGTACAGCATCTCCGTCATGGTCAGCCCGGAGCCGTCCGCCAGGCGCGTACGGAAGTCGTCGCGCTGCAGAAGCTGGGAGGCGGGGACCTTGGACAGCAGGCTCAGCAGCTCGGGGAAGGTGTACGGCGCCAGCCACTCGCTGTTCTGCCGGAAGCTGACCTTCTCGAAGTCGAAGAACGGCCGGACCTGGTCGCGGTAGGTCGCGAGATTCTTCGCGATGTCCTCGTCGGTCAGCGGCGGGCGCTCGGTGCTGCGGCCCGAGGGGTCGCCGATCTTGGCCGTGAAGTCGCCGATGATCAGCGTGACGTCATGACCGAGGCGCTGGAACCGGCTGAGGATGATCAGCGGGACCGCGTGCCCCAGGTGCACGTCGGTTGCCGTCGGGTCGATGCCCAGCTTGATGTGCAGGCCCTTGCCGGCCGCCTTGCGCTCCTCGATGCGCTCGGCGAGCTGGTCCACGCCCGGCAGCACCTCGACCGTCCGCGCGGCGATCAGCGCGGCCTGCTCCTTGGCCGGCAGGTCCGTCAGGTCGAGATAGCGCCGCGCGCCCGTCTCCTTCAGCAGCTCCTCGACGGTGGAGTCGGCGGAGAGGTCTGCGGAGAGCAGCGTGCTGGCGCGGGCGACGGATTCGCCGAGGCGTGTCATGGCGTTCCTGATCGGTCGTTGATCCCAAACGGGAGGACGGAACCGATTCTATTAGCCGTGCGAAGCCTGGCCGACCGACTGTCCACAGGCCGGCCACGCGGTACGACAAGTGCGCGCGGCCCCGGGACGGGCGCACGGACGGCGTCGCCCCGGGCGCGCCCGGCCTCACACCCCCCGGCTCACCGAGCTCATGTTGAAGTCCGGGATGCGCAGCGCGGGCATCGCGGCCCGCGTGAAGTAGTCGCTCCACTCGCGCGGCAGCGTGCGCTCCGTACGGCCCGCCTCGCTCGCCCGCCCCAGCAGGTCCACCGGCGACTCGTTGAACCGGAAGTTGTTCACCTCGCCGACCACCTCGCCGCCCTCCACGAGGTACACGCCGTCCCTGGTCAGCCCCGTGAGCAGCAGCGTCGCCGGATCGACCTCGCGGATGTACCACAGGCAGGTCAGCAGCAGCCCGCGCTCGGTGCCGGCCACCAGCTCGTCCAGGGACTTCGTGCCGCCCGCGTCCAGCAGCAGGTTGTCGACCGCGGGGGCCACCGGCAGGCCGGTCAGGTCCGCGCTGTGCCGGGTGGTGACCAGCCGGTTCAGCGCGCCGTCCCGCAGCCAGTCGGTGGGCTCCAGCGGCAGCCCGTTGTCGAAGACCGAGGCGTCGTCCCCGGAGCTGTGCGCCAGCACGAAGGGCGCGCACTCCAGACCCGCGGCCCCCGGGTCGCTGCGCAGCGTCAGCGGCAGCCCGGAGAGCTTCTCGCCGACCCGGGTGGAGCCCCCGGGCGACGCGAAGACCGTGCGGCCCTCGGCCGCGTCCCGCGCCCCGGAGGACCACATCTGGTACACGAGCAGGTCGGCGACGGCGGTGGGCGGCAGCAGCGTCTCGTACCGCCCGGCGGGCAGCTCGGTCCGCCGCTCGGCCCAGGCCAGCCGACGCGCCAGGTCGGCGTCCATGGCCAGCGGATCGACGTCCCGGAAGTCCCGGGTGGCCCGGCCGGCCCAGGCCGAGCGGGTGCGGTCGGGCGACTTGGCGTTCAGCTCCAGGGTGCCGGTGGGCTGGTCGTGCCGGAGCCGCAGCCCGGTGGAGGAACCCACGTACGAGGACACGACCTCGTGGTGGGCGAACCCGTACAGCTCGCGGCCGCCGTCCCGGGCCCGCCGGAAGGCTTCGCCCAGCGCCGGCGCGAAGTCGGCGAACACCTCGGAGGAGGTCTCGGCGGGCGGCTCGGTGAAGCCGGGAGAGGGCGCACCGCCCGGTACGAGCGGCTGCGCGTCCTCGGCGGGCCCCGCGCCCCGGGCGGCCGCCTCCGCGGACCGCACCAGCTCCTCCAGGTCGTCGCCGGTGACCGCGGCGCGCGAGACGACACCGGACGCGGTGCCCTCCTTGCCGTCGACGGTGGCGATGACGGTGAGGGTGCGGCCGCGGGTGACCCCGTTGGTGGTGAGCGCGTTGCCCGCCCAGCGCAGGTTGGCGGTGGCGGACTCGTCGGCGATGACCACGCAGCCGTCGGCCCGCGACAGCGCCAGCGCCCGCTCGACCACCTCGTGCGGCGCGCTCGTACGAGAAGTACGAGACGTACGGCGTGTGCTCATCGACCGGCCTCCTGGGTCGTGTTCAAGATGTTGACGCCCGTGAAGAGGGCGGAGGGGCAGCCGTGCGAGACGGAGGCGACCTGGCCCGGCTGGGCCTTGCCGCAGTTGAAGGCGCCGCCCAGTACGTACGTCTGCGGGCCGCCGACCGCGGCCATCGAGCCCCAGAAGTCGGTGGTGGTGGCCTGGTACGCCACGTCCCGGAGCTGCCCCGCCAGCCGCCCGTTCTCGATCCGGAAGAACCGTTGCCCGGTGAACTGGAAGTTGTACCGCTGCATGTCGATGGACCAGGACCGGTCGCCGACCACGTAGATCCCGTGCTCCACGCCCGCGATCAGCTCCTGCGTCGACGGCCCCTCGGGTGCCGGCTGCAAGGAGACGTTCGCCATCCGCTGCACCGGTACGTGGGACGGCGAATCCGCGTACGCGCACCCGTTGGACCGCTCGAAGCCGGTCAGCCGCGCGATCCTGCGGTCGAGCTGGTAGCCGACCAGGACGCCGTCCTTGACCAGATCCCAGGACTGCGCCGCCACGCCCTCGTCGTCGTACCCGATCGTCGCCAGCCCGTGCTCGGCCGTCCGGTCGCCCGTGACGTGCATCAGCGACGACCCGTACGCCAGCTTCCCCAACTGGTCGAAGGTGGCGAACGAGGTGCCCGCGTACGCCGCCTCGTACCCCAGCGCCCGGTCCAGCTCTGTCGCGTGCCCGATCGACTCGTGGATCGTCAGCCACAGGTTGGAGGGATCGACCACCAGGTCGTACCGCCCGGCCCGGACGCTCGGCGCGCGCATCTTCTCCGCGAGCAGCGCCGGCATCTCCGCCAGCTCGGCATCCCAGTCGTACCGCCCGTCGGTCAGGTACTCCCAGCCGCGGCCGACCGGCGGCGCGATGGTCCGCATCGAGTCGAATTCGCCGCTGCGGTCGTCCACCGCGACGGCCGTCAGCTCCGGGTGCAGCCGGACCCGCTGCTGGGTGGTGGTCGTCCCCGCCGTGTCGGCGTAGAACTTGTTCTCGCGGATCGTGAGGAGCGAGGCGTCCGCGTGCGTGACGCCCGGCGCGGCCAGCAGCCGCCCGCTCCACTCCGCCAGCAGCCCGGTCTTCTCCGCGTCCGGCACGTTGAAGGGATCGACCTCGTACGAGGAGATCCACGTCCGGTCCGGATACGCGGGCTCGTCGGCGAGCTCCACCTTCTCCTCCGACCCCGCCGCGTCGATCACCTTCGCCGACAGCTTGGCCATCGCCACCGCCTGCGCCGCCACCCGCGCCGCCGCGTCCATGGTCAGGTCCACACCGGACGCGAACCCCCAGGCCCCGCCGTGCACGACCCGCACCGCGTACCCCAGGTCGGTGGTGTCCGAGGACCCGGCCGTCTTCGCGTCCCGCAGCCGCCAGGAGGCGTACCGGATGCGTTCCAGCCGGAAATCCGCGTGGTCGGCACCGAGCGCCCGGGCCCGGGCGAGCGCGGCGTCGGCCAACGCGCGCAACGGCAGCGCGAGGAAGCTCTCGTCAAGGGAACGAGGTGTAGCAGGCACGGCATCCCTCCCGGGGTCGGCGCCACGCATCATGCCGTGCCGGAGCCCGGGTGCGCACCAGGTCCGGCGGGTCCGCCGCGGCGATTCGCCGGGTCGCCGAGCGGTCGCTTCTGTAGGGACCCGACAGTGACCGGCAGATGCCCCTGTGCGAGGTGGATTCTCCGTATGAGGCTCGTGACCGCTAGTTTCGTAGGGAACACACGTCGGACAGGACACGGAAAGGGTGATCTCTTGAGCCGCTCGGTTCTGGTCACCGGAGGCAACCGCGGCATCGGCCTCGCCATCGCCCGGGCCTTCGCCGAGGCAGGCGACAAGGTCGCCATCACCTACCGCTCCGGCGAGCCCCCCGAGGGGTTCTTGGCCGTGAAGTGCGACATCACCGACACGGAGCAGGTCGAGCAGGCGTACAAGGAGATCGAGGAGAAGCAGGGCGCGGTCGAGGTGCTGGTGGCCAACGCCGGCGTCACCCGTGACCAGCTCCTGATGCGGATGTCGGAGGACGACTTCGCCTCGGTCCTGGAGACCAACCTCACCGGTACGTTCCGCGTGGTCAAGCGGGCCAACCGGGCCATGCTGCGGGCGCGCAAGGGCCGGGTCGTGCTGATCTCGTCCGTCGTGGGCCTGCTGGGCTCCGCGGGGCAGGCGAACTACGCGGCCTCCAAGGCGGGCCTGGTCGGCTTCGCCCGCTCCCTCGCCCGCGAGCTGGGCTCCCGCAACATCACCGTGAACGTCGTGGCCCCCGGCTTCGTCGACACGGACATGACCCGCGCGCTCACCGATGAGCAGCGCGAGAACATCGTGAAGCAGGTGCCGCTCGCGCGTTACGCGCAGCCCGAGGAGATCGCCGCCTCGGTCCGCTTCCTGGCCTCCGACGAGGCCGCGTACATCACTGGAGCCGTCATTCCCGTCGACGGCGGATTGGGCATGGGTCACTGATCGATATGAGCGGAATCCTCGCCGGCAAGCGCATTCTGATCACGGGTGTGCTGATGGAGTCCTCCATCGCCTTCCACGCGGCCAAGGTCGCGCAGGAGCAGGGCGCCGAGGTCATCCTCACCGCGTTCCCGCGGCCGACCCTCACCGAGCGCATCGCCAAGAAGCTGCCCAAGCCCGCCAAGGTCATCGAGCTGGACGTGACCAACGACGAGCACCTGGCCCGCCTGGAGGGCGTCGTCCGCGAGGAGCTCGGCGGCCTCGACGGCGTCGTGCACTCCATCGGGTTCGCCCCGCAGGACGCGCTGGGCGGCAACTTCCTCAACACCCCGTTCGAGTCCGTCTCGACCGCGATGCACGTCTCGGCGTTCTCGCTGAAGTCGCTCACCATGGCCTGCCGCCCGCTGCTCAGCGAGGGCAGCGCCGTCGTCGGTCTCACCTTCGACGCCCAGTTCGCCTGGCCGCAGTACGACTGGATGGGCCCGGCCAAGGCCGCCCTGGAGGCCACCTCGCGCTACCTCGCGCGTGACCTGGGCCCCGAGGGCATCCGCTGCAACCTGATCTCGGCCGGACCGATCGGCTCCATGGCTGCCAAGTCCATCCCGGGCTTCACCGAGCTGGCGGACGTCTGGAACACCCGCTCCCCGCTGAAGTGGGACATGGCCGACCCGGAGCCCGCGGGCCGCGGCGTCGTCGCCCTGCTGTCGGACTTCTTCCCGAAGACGACGGGCGAGATCGTCCACGTCGACGGCGGCGTGCACATGATGGGTGCCTGACCCGTCCTCTTGACGCGATGAGGGCCGCGGGCCGTACGGAGACGTACGGCCCGCGGCCCTCACATGTGTGCGCGACCCTCACCCCCGTCGCAGCCGTCCCGGGCGGCAGCCGTACGGGTGGGAGCTCGCCTCGGCCGCCGCGCGGTCGCCGTCGCCGTCGCGGATGGCGTCCACCAGCCGCGAGTGGTCCATGTGCCACTCGGGCCGCAGCTCCTCGCCCACGTCGGCGCGGAGGAACTCGCGCAGTACGCCGCCGAGGTCCGCGTACAGCTCCGCCAGTACCTCGTTGTGCGAGGCCGCCACGATCGCCATGTGCAGCGTGGCGTCCGCCTCCACGAAGGCGGCCGCGGCGCCCGACTCCCACGCCTGCTCGCGCCGCACGAGCGCCGCGTCCAACTGCTTGATGTCGGCCTCCGTACGGCGCTCGGCGGCCCGCCGGGCGGCCTCCGCCTCCAGGGCGCTGCGCAGCTCGGCGACGTGCCGGGGGTCGGCGTCGGCGAAGCGGCGGTTCATCACCCCGGCCAGCTCGCTGGTGGCGACGACGTACGTGCCGGAGCCCTGGCGGATGTCGAGCAGCCCGTTGTGGGCCAGCGCGCGGACCGCCTCGCGGACGGTGTTACGGGCCACACCGAGCTGTTCGACCAGCTCGGGCTCGGTCGGGATGCGCTCGCCGACCGGCCACTCGCCCGAGGTGATCTGGGCACGGAGCTGAGCGATCACCTGGTCGGCGAGGGCGGAACGCCGGGGCGAGGGGGTCAGTGGCATGGACGAGCTCCCGAAGCGATTGGACAGCCATTCATCCCATGATTCTATGATGAGTCCTATGGCAGACGACGACCTCGCGACCCTCGGTACCGGCACCGAGGCACCACAGACCACCGCGCACCCGGGAACCGGCCCCCTGGACCCCGCCCCCGCGTCCGTACCGCGCTGGGTCGGCGCGGTCCTGACCGCCGGTCTCGTTCTCGCCGCGCTCAACCTCCGCCCGGCCATCACCAGCCTGGGCGCCCTCATGGAGGAGGTGCGGGACGGACTCGGCATGAGCGGCACCGTCGCGGGCCTGCTCACCTCCGTACCGGCCCTCTGCTTCGCCGTCTTCGGCATCGCGGCGCCGCGACTGGCCCGCCGCTTCGGCGCGGCCGGCATCGTGTGCGCCGGCATGGCCGCGATCGCGCTCGGCGTCCTGGTGCGCCCCTTCGCGGGCGGCACGGCCGGCTTCCTCGCCGCCAGCGCCCTCGCGCTCGCCGGCATCGCGGTCAGCAACATCCTGCTGCCCGTGGTGATCAAGACCTTCTTCCCCGACCGGGTCGGCTCGATGACCGGGCTGTACTCGATGGCGCTCGCGATGGGCACCTCGCTCGCCGCCGCCCTCACCGTGCCGGTCACCGGCGCGCTCGGCGGCGGCTGGCAGGCCGGGCTCGCGGTCTGGGCGGCGCTCGCCGCGCTCGCCGTGGTGCCCTGGCTCGCCGTCCTGCGCCGCCGCCCGCCCCAGGAGGCGCCCGCGCCCGGGGCCGCCCGCGAGGACGCCCCCGCCGTACGGATCACCCGCTCGCCCACCGCCTGGTCGCTGGCCGTCTTCTTCGGCCTGCAGGCCACCGCCGCGTACATCACGATGGGCTGGCTGCCGCAGATCTTCCGCGACGCCGGGGTGCCCGCCGGGACCGCGGGCGTGCTGCTCGCCGTCACGATGGCGATGGGCATACCGCTGTCCTTCGTACTGCCGCGGCTGGCCGCCCGGATGCGCCACCAGGGCGTCCTGGCCGTCGGGCTGGGCGCCTGCGGCCTCGCCGGCTACGCGGGCCTGTGGCTGGCGCCCGCCGCCGGGGCCTGGGGCTGGGCGCTGCTGATGGGCATCTCCAACTGCGCCTTCCCGCTCGCCCTCACCATGATCGGCATGCGCGCCCGCAGCGCCGCCGGCGTCGTCAAGCTCTCCGCCTTCGCCCAGTGCATCGGCTACCTGATCTCCATCCCCGGGCCGCTCCTGGTGGGCACGCTGTACCAGCACAGCGGCGGCTGGGGCCTGCCCATCGCGCTGATGGCGGGGCTGATGGTGCCGCAGATCGCGGTGGGCGTGCTGGCCGGCCGCGACCGCCGGATCGAGGACGAGGGGCGCCAGGCGGTACGTGCGTAAACCGGTACCGGCGGTACCGGCGGCCCGCGCCCGCAAGGCGTTTGCGACACTGGGGACATGCCAGTGCTCGAACCGAATCCGCAGGGCGGACAGAAGAAGCTGCTCCTCGTCCTGGGCGCGATGCTCGCCGTGACCGTCGTGGTGGGGATCATCGCCAGCATCGCCTCACCCTGACCCGGCGCCACGGGGTGCCGGGTAGGGCTGTCCCCACCGTCCCCTAGGGGGCCGGGGTCAGGGGTAAGTGGGTGGCGCACCTGATGGGACGCGCGGTCCCGGGACCGTAGGTTCGAAGGACACCGCGGTACGAAGGACACCGCACCGCCGCGGTGGGCGCGGCCGCACGGGAGCCGCGCCGTCCCCTCGACCGCACGGAGGCGATCCCATGTCCGCCGCTCACACCCGGCCCGACGGGAACGGCGCCCGGCCCGTGCGGCTGCCGTGGTGGGCCGTGGCCCTGGCGGTGGTCTCGTTCGTGGTGCTGCTCTTCGTGATCACACCCGCCGCGGAGGCCGAAGCGGCGGGGGTGCCGCCTGCCCTGGCGTCCGTGGTCCACTTCCTCGCGCGGCTGCTCGGCGCCGGAGTGTAGCCGCCGGTTCCGCGTCCCGCTTTGTGGGATGAGGCTGTCAACACCCCGCGCCCCGCGCCGCGTTTCATGCGAAGCTGGGACACATGAGCGTCGATTCTCCTCGCCGGATTGTTCTTCTCCGACATGCCAAGGCCGAGTGGTCCCAGGAGAGCGACCATGAGCGGCCGCTCGCCGAGCGCGGCCGCCGGGACGCCCCCGCCGCCGGACGATGGCTCGCGGGCGCGGGCATCACTCCTGATCTGACCCTCTGCTCCACGGCTCTGCGCACCCGCGAGACGTGGAAGCTCGCCGTCCACGAACTGCCCCAGCGCCCCAGGACCGTCTACGAGGACCGGCTGTACGAAGCCTCGCTCGGCGAGCTGATCGCGGTGGTCAACGAGGTCCCGGACGAGGTGGACGACCTGCTGCTGGTCGGTCACAACCCCGGCATGCACGCCCTCGCCGACGCGCTCTCCGGCGAGGCGGACGGCGAGCTGCTGACGCAGATGAACCGCGGCGGTTTCCCGACCGCTTCCGTGGCGGTGGTGACCTTCAACGGCTCCTGGAAGTCCGTCGAGCACGGCGTCGGCCGCCTGGTCGCCTACTGGACGCCGCGGGGCTGACCCCGGCGCCGGCCGTCGCCGGCCGCGGACGCCGAAGGGCCCCGGCACATCCCGTGCCGGGGCCCTTTCGTATGCGGTGGGTGACGGGTCAGTCCGCGATCGTGTCGGCTGCCTCGACCTCTTCGCGGGTGACGCCGAGCAGGTACAGCACGGTGTCCAGGAACGGCACGTTCACGGCGGTGTGCGCGGCCTCCCGTACGACCGGCTTGGCGTTGAAGGCGACGCCCAGGCCCGCCGTGTTCAGCATGTCCAGGTCGTTGGCGCCGTCGCCGATGGCGACCGTCTGCGCCAGCGGCACCCCGGCCTGCTGGGCGAAGGAACGCAGCAGCCGGGCCTTGCCCGCCCGGTCCACGATGTCGCCGGTGACCTTGCCGGTGAACCTGCCGTCCGCGATCTCCAGGGTGTTCGCCGAGGCGAAGTCCAGCCCCAGCTCGTCCTTGAGCGCGTCCGTGACCTGCGTGAAGCCGCCGGAGACCACGCCGACCTGGTAACCGAGGCGCTTGAGGGTGCGTACCAGCGTCCGCGCGCCGGGGGTCAGCCGCACCTCCTTGCGCACCTGCTCCACGACCGAGGCGTCCAGGCCCTTCAGCAGCGCCACCCGGGCGTGCAGCGACTGCTCGAAGTCCAGCTCGCCGCGCATCGCGGCGGCGGTCACCTCGGCGACCTCGGCCTCGCAGCCCGCGTGCGCCGCGAACAGCTCGATGACCTCGTCCTGGATCAGCGTGGAGTCCACGTCCATCACGACCAGGCGCTGGGCGCGGCGGGCCAGTCCGGAGTCCACCACGGCGATGTCCACACCCAGGACCGACGCCTCGGTCGCGAGTGCGGTGCGCAGTGTGTCGGTGGGGGTGCCGGAGACGTTGAACTCGACAGCGGTGACGGGGTACTTGGCGAGCCGGAAGATACGGTCGATGTTGCCGCCGGTGGCCGTTATGGCGGCGGCGATGGCGGAGGTGGACTCGGCGGTGAGCGGGTGCCCGAGGACGGTGACGTGCGAACGGCCGGTGCCGCGCGGACGGTTGTCACCGGTACCGGAGATGATCTCGGCCTGGAGGTGCAGCGACTCGGCCCAGCTGTGCACGGTCGCGCGCAGGTCGCCTTCGGTGGCACCGTTCGACGCGCTCCCCGTGGGCGTGGTCACCAGGGCGCACAGCACGATGCGGCCCCGGGTCACGACCTGCTCGATGTCGACCACGTCGACGGAGTAGGCAGCGAGGGTGTCGAAGAGACCGGCGGTGATGCCGGGCCGGTCCTTTCCGAAGATCTTCACGAGAAGGGTCGGTACGTCGTCGCCCGGTACGGCGGTGGCAGGCGGTGTCTGCGATGCGCTCATGGTGCTCTTACGGTATCCGGCCCCGCGACGGAACCGTACAGGTGTCCCGCCGAGTGGACGTCTGCCACCACGCGGCTGGGTGGGGTGCAGGTCCGTACATGTCCGTACAGAGCGGGGTCCGGCCCGCGGCCCGCGGGGTCCCGCTCTCAGCGGCCCGCGCCCGGCCGTCCGGGTGGCGGCGGCTCCGGCGGCGGCTGGTCCGAGTCCCGCCGCGGGCGGGGGCGCGGCCGGGCGGGGCGGGGCAGCGGCTTGCCGCTCACGGTGGGCGCCGAGGCGGTGTCGCTGCCGTGCGGCGGCGGCTTCCGGGGCGGCTCGTTCCGGGGCGGGCCCTCTCGGGGCGGCTCCTGGGCCGGGGTCACCCGGGGCGGCCCCGATCGGGGCGGTGGCGTCCGCATGTACGGATTGGTGTCCGGGTTCGGCCGCCGGTACGGGGTCGACGGCGTGTACGGCCCCGGCGGCTCCGGGCTCCCGTACCCCGGCCCGTCCGCCGCCGGCCCGTGCACCGGTACCGGCGGGCCGCCCGCGCTCCGGCCCGCGAGCCCCGTCCCGACCGCCAGCAGCGCACCCGCCAGCCCGGCCGCCGCGCCCCACAGCGCGCCCAGCAGCAGCCCGGCTCCGGGGCTCCCGCGCAGGTCGAGGCCCGCCCCGTGGACGCTGATGTCCAGGAAGGCCAGCCGGACGTCCGCCGTGACCTCCGTCAGCCACACCAGCAGCGGTACGGCCAGTGCGGTCAGCGCGCCCAGGCGCAGCGCACAGCCGCCCGCGTACGCCAGGACACCGGATGCCTCGCGCGCCGTGCGGGCGGCCGTCAGGACCCCGGCCAGCAGCATCAGCACGGCTGCCACCAGCACCGCGAGCCACGCCCACCCCGTCTGCTCCGCCACCCGCTGCAGGGTGACCGGCCGCGCGCCCCCGCCGCCCAGCAGCTCCCGCAGCGGCGCCGGCAGGGCCGGCAGCAGCGCCCCGCTCGCCGAGCCGTGCCAGGGCACGAACAGGCCCAGCGGCAACGCGAGCCACACCCCGTTGGGCGCGCCCAGCAGCGCGGCCCCCAGCGCCCGCCGCGGCTGGCCGCCGCTGGTCACCCCGTACACCCCGGCCGCCAGGCCCAGGAGTACCGCGAGGCCCAGCACCTGGGTGAGCGCGGAGGCGGCGGGGCGGACGGCGCGGCCCGCACCGGCCAGCGCCCGGGGGAGCGGGGTGCGCCGCGAAGCCGCCAGCGCGATCAGCAGGACGGCCAGTACCCACACCGCGCCGGCCACCAGCGAGGGCCACGCGGCCACCTCGAAGTCGATGCGGAGCCGGGCGTCCGCGAGGTCCGCGAGCCCGTCCGGCAGCCCGAGGCCGGGCAGCTCCCGCCCCGGATCCGATAAGTCGCCGAGGCCCGGTAAGTCACCGAGATCCGGCAGATCGCCGAGGCCCGGCAGGTCCGGCAGCCGGTCGAGCGGCCCGCCGTCCCCGCTGCCGGGGCCGGGTATCAGCGCTCGCCCCGGGATCGTTACGGAGTCGTGTCCGGCCCAGGTGAGGCCGCCGACCAGCGCGGTGAACAGCGCGGCCACCGTCGCGGCGCGCGCCGCCAGCCCGCCCGCCGTGCCCCCGCCCGGCACCGCGCGCAGCGACCGAAGGAACAGCGCTCCCAGCACCACGGCACCGGTCAGTCCCACGCCCAACGGCACGATGTCAATGGCAGTTTCGGCCGTCAGGCCGGACATCCCGAAGGCCGAGACATCACCCCGCGGGGTCACCGATCCCCCTACCGCCAGCACCATGACGGCGGCCGTCATCGGGCCCAGCGAACCGTACGCATCGGCGCCCAGCAGATGCAGCCCGAGCGCCGCGACGCCTGCCATCGCCAGGAACGCGCAGCAGACCGTGACGACGGCGGAGAGCAGCACAGCACCCGGTCCTGTGTGCGGAGTTGCGGTCGCGCTCATCGCGGCCCCCGATCGTGAAGCCGATCGATGCTGAGTCATCCGTGTTGCCCGCATCGCGTGGCATCCGTACGGATCCGTGGGTTTCTCCCACTCTCCGGGGGCCTTTCGACGGCGTCAACCGACGACAACACTGTCCGCTTCGTGCTCTTGTCACGGCCCGGCTTTCGGTCGTGGCCCGCTGCCTGGAATAGTTCCTCACGATGTTCACCATCCCTAGACTTCCCGTGCAGGGGGTCACTCGGGGGACAACTAGTGGGGCATGGAGTGCCTGAACTCGTACTCGAAATCAACGGAATGACCTGGGCGCTCGATCCGTCCCGGGTGTACAGCCTGGGGCGCGATCCCCAGGGTGATGTGGTGCTGGACGACGCGCGGGTGTCGTGGCGGCACGCGACCGTGCGCTGGGGAGGGCGCAGTTGGGTCATCGAGGACCAGGGCAGTACCAACGGCACGTATGTGCAGGGGCAGCGGATCCACCAGATGGAGATCGGCCCCGGCTCGACCGTGCACCTCGGTAACGCCACCGACGGTCCCCGGCTGACCCTCAGCGGTACGGCGGCGGCCGCCGCGGCGGACGCGTACGCCGCGCAGCCCACGGCGCCGGCCAACGACGCGTACGCCGCGCAGCCGGCGGCTCCGGCCCCCGCCCAGCAGGGATGGCAGGGCGCGCCGCCGCAGCAGGGAGCGCCGCAGGGCCCGTCCTCGTACGGCGCCGGTATCCCGCCGCAGGGCGGGCCGCAGCAGCCCCCGGCACAGGGCGGCGCGGCCTCGCAGGCGGCGGGCGACCGCAGCCCGACCACCTTCCACCAGCTCGACCTCGGCCGCGTCATGCGCATCGGCCGTGCCCTGGAGAACGAGCTGGTCGTCTCCGACCTGCAGGTCTCCCGGCACCACGCGGAGTTCCGGGCCACGCCCGACGGCCGCTTCGAGATCCACGACCTGGGCAGCCACAACGGTACGTACGTCAACGGCCAGCCGGTCCCGAAGAGCGGCAGCGCCCTCATCGGACCGAACGACACCGTCGGCGTCGGTCACTCGACATTCCGGCTGGTCGGCGACCGGCTCGAAGAGTTCGTCGACACCGGTGAGGTCACCTTCTCCGCGCGCCACCTGACCGTCACGGTCGAGGGCGGCAAGCAGATCCTGAAGGACGTCTCCTTCGGCGTGCCCGAGAAGTCGCTGGTCGCGGTCATCGGCCCGTCCGGCTCCGGCAAGTCCACGCTGCTCAAGGCGCTCACCGGTTACCGCCCCGCCAATCAGGGCGACGTCCTCTACGACAACCGGAACCTGTACAAGCAGTTCGCCGAGCTGCGGCAGCGCATCGGTCTGGTCCCGCAGGACGACATCCTGCACAAGGAGCTGACCGTCCAGAAGGCGCTGCGGTACGCGGCCAAGCTCCGCTTCCCCGGTGACACCGCCGAGGCCGAGCGCGAGGCCCGCATCGACGAGGTGCTGCACGAGCTCAAGCTGCACGTGCACAAGGAGAAGAAGGTCACCTCGCTCTCCGGCGGCCAGCGCAAGCGCGTCTCGGTCGCCCTGGAGCTGCTGACCAAGCCGTCGCTGATCTTCCTGGACGAGCCGACCTCCGGCCTCGACCCGGGCATGGACCGCGACGTCATGAAGCTGCTGCGCGACCTCGCCGACGACGGCCGCACGGTCCTGGTGGTCACGCACTCCGTCGCCGAGCTCGCGCTCTGCGACAAGCTGCTGGTCATGGCGCCCGGCGGCGGCGTCGCCTACTTCGGCCCGCCCGAGGAGGCGCTGAACTTCTTCCAGTACGAGACCTGGGCGGACGTCTTCTCGGCGTTCGAGAACTACCGGGACTACGACTGGATGGGCCGCTGGCGCGGCTCCCCGCACTACCAGATGTACGCGGCCGACATCGACGCCGTCGCGCCGCAGTCGGTCAGCGTCCAGGCCCCGCCGGCCCGGATGCAGAAGTCCCAGAGCTGGGGCTCGCAGCTCTGGACCCTGATGCGGCGGTACGTCTCCGTGATCGCCTCCGACCGCGGTTTCCTGGGCCTGATGCTGATCCTGCCCGCCGTGCTCGGCGTGGTCTCCATGCTGATCCCCAGCGACTTCGGCCTCGGCTACGGCCCGATCGATCGGGCCCGCACCAACCGTGACGCAGCGACGATCATGCTGATCCTCACGGTCGGCATGTGCTTCTCCGGCGCGGCCAACTCGGTACGTGAGCTGATCAAGGAACGCGTCATCTACGAGCGCGAACGGGCCACCGGCCTGTCCCGCTCGGCGTACCTGATGTCAAAGGTGGTCGTGCTCGGCCTGGTCACCGCCCTCCAGGGCGTGATCATCGCGGCGATCGGCTTCTCGACCCGCAACATGCCCGCCGAGGGCCTGATCGTGCAGGACCTGCCGGCCATCGAGATGACGGTCGCGATCATCGCGCTCGGCTTCACCTCGATGATGTTCGGCCTGCTGATCTCCTCGCTGGTCAAGACCGCCGAGAAGACCATGCCGCTGCTGGTCATGTTCGCCATCGTGCAGGTCGTCTTCACCGGCGTGCTCTTCCAGCTCTACAACACGCCGGGCGTCGCGCAGTTCGCCTGGCTGATGCCGTCGCGCTGGGCGGTCGCGGCGCTGGGCGCCACCGCCGACCTGAACACGCTCCTGCCGTGGGACAAGACCGCCCCCGACCCGCTGTGGCAGCACCAGACCGGCGTCTATGTGATGGACATGGTCTTCCTGCTGGCGCTCGGCGTGATTCTCGCCTTCGCGGTGGCGCGCCTGCTGCGCCGCCATGAGCCCGAGGTCATGCGCAAGTAACGCGTCACGCATTTCTTGTGCATCGCATACGAAGAGCCGCGAGGGGCGGCACCCGGAAATCGGGTGCCGCCCCTCGCGGCATTCATCGTCCGGCGCCGGTGCTCCGGCGCGCCGCAGTGGCTCAGTACGCCGAGTCGACGTTGTCCATGGAGCCGTACTTGTCGGCCGCGTAGTTACAGGCGGCGACGATGTTGGCGACCGGGTCGTACAGGTCGTTCGCCGTGCCCTCGACGTGGTACTGGTCGAAGGTCGGCTGGATGACCTGCAGCAGGCCCTTGGACGGAATACCGTTCTGGGCGTTCACGTCCCAGTTGTTGATCGCCCGCGGGTTACCGCCGGACTCACGGATGACGTTGCGCTTGATGCCCTCGTAGGAGCCGGGAATCCCGTGCTTCTTCATGATCGAGAGGGATTCGCGGATCCACCCGTCGAGGTTGTTGGCGTAGGTGACCGGCTGGCGCTCGCTGGACCGGCTCGCGGCCTGCGTCGCCTTGTTCTTGGCGGCCTCCTTGGCCCGGGCGGCCGCGTCGGCGGCGGCCTTGGCCTTGGCCTGGGCGGCGGCCTTGGCGTCGCCCTCGGCCTGCTTCTTCGCGGCGAAGGCGGAGGCGCTGGCCTGCTCGGCGGCGCGGGTGCTGTTCTGGGTCAGCTCGGCGTTCTGGGCCTCGGCGGCGGCGTTGTCGACCAGGCTGTACGCGGAGGAGTCGTCGACCACGTGGTAGGCGACGGGCTTCACGTTCTGCGCCGTCGCGGCGTGGGTCGGCTCGGCGTTGGCCGAACCCGGGACGATGGCGAAGACCACGGCGGCGGCACCGCCCGCGGCCACGGCAGCGGCGGAGAGCTTGTGATTCCGGTTCAGGCGGCTGTAGCCAGGAATGGCGTGCAGGGGCATGCGGAAAGAACCTCTTCCAATGGGGGACGTCGCGTGGGCCGGATTGGCGCGAGAACGCCGAGATCCTTTTCCACGGCGCCGGGCGACGTCAGCCATTGTTAGCGGTCGAAATTTGACCAGGCAATCATGTGACGTACGAAGCTGGATAGTGGAACCCGGGGCCACCGAATTGCGTCCGAAAGGACTCAGTCCAAGGGGTGGCTCGGATCAACTCCTGCGGCTGCCCGCATTCACAGGCCACTAACCCCGGTCGTAAGTGATGTACGCCCTATGTGCGGGCTCACATGTTTAGGGGTGCTGCCTGCCGTTATGTCATTGACTCGGCACGGAAAGTGAGCGCCGGAAGTGCGTGCGCGGGGGCGTGGTTCCAGGCCGGCGGGCCGCGAAAGACCGCCTTTCCCTGCCCCCTATATATAGAGGGCAGAAAGTCCCCGCTCCAAAGTGGGCCGATGGTCCCGGGTGCCGGGAGCGGAAAGGCCCGCCCCGGGCCGTGCCCGCCGCCCGCCCGCGCCGTATCCGCCGCCCGCCCGGACCGTGCCGCCGCCCGGCCTTGCGCCCTACGCCCCCGGACGTAGCCGGCGCCCCGCCGGAGGCGGATACGCGCCGTGCGGGCCGCCGGTACGGTGAGTGCATGACCAAGGGACCAGGGGCGGAGCGGGGAGCCGGGCTCTCCGCGGTGAGCGGCGCCATCCTCGCCATGAGCCGCCACCTGGAGGTACGCGACGTGCTCAAGACGATCGTCGCGTCCGCCCGCGAGCTGCTGGACGCGGAGTACGCCGCGCTCGGCGTGCCGGACGATCACGGCGGCTTCGCGCAGTTCGTCGTGGACGGGGTGAGCGAGGAGCAGTGGAAGGCCATCGGCCCGCTGCCCCGCCAGCACGGCATCCTCGCCGCGATGCTCCGGGAGGCCACCCCGCAGCGCCTCGGCGACGTCCGCCGGGACCCCCGCTTCGAGGGCTGGCCCAGCGCCCACCCCGATATGTCCGACTTCCTGGGCATGCCGGTCGCCGACGGCGACGAGATCCTCGGTGCGCTCTTCCTCGCCAATAAACGGCGCTGTGCGGAGGGAGGCCCCCCGAGCCCGGAGCCGGCCGGCGGCTGCGGCTTCACCGAGGAGGACGAGGCGCTGCTCGGCATGCTCGCCCAGCACGCCGCCATCGCCCTGACCAACGCCCGGCTGTACGAGCGCAGCCGCGAGCTGACCATCGCGGGGGAGCGCGCCCGGCTGGCGCACGAGCTGCACGACGCGGTCTCCCAGAAGCTCTTCTCGCTGCGGCTGACCGCGCAGGCCGCCACCGCGCTGGTCGACCGCGACCCGGCCCGCGCCAAGGGCGAGCTTCAGCAGGTCACGCGGCTCGCCGCTGAGGCCGCCGACGAGCTGCGGGCCGCCGTCGTGGAGCTGCGCCCCGCCGCCCTGGACGAGGACGGCCTGATAGCCACGCTGCGTACCCAGATCCAGGTGCTCGACCGCGCGCACAGCGCCAAGGTCACCTTCGCCGCCCACGGGCTGCGGGCGCTGCCCGCCTCCCAGGAGGAGGCGGTGCTCCGGGTCGCGCAGGAAGCCCTGCACAACGCGCTGCGCCACGCCGACGCGCAGCGTGTCGACGTCACTCTCGTGCGTCACGGGCAGGGCGCGGTGCTCCGGATCGCCGACGACGGCCGCGGCTTCGACCCGAGCGCTGTCCGCCGGGCCGGGCGCCACCTCGGCCTGGTGTCGATGCGGGACCGGGCGAGCGGTGTCGGCGGCATGCTCACGGTGGAATCGGCGCCCGGCAAGGGCACCGCTGTCGAGATGGAGGTCCCCGGTGGCTGACGGAGGCAGGGGCCCGCTCGGCGGCCCCATCAAGGTGCTGCTGGTCGACGACCACCAGGTCGTACGGCGCGGGCTGCGCACGTTCCTGGAGGTACAGGACGACATCGAGGTCGTGGGGGAGGCCGCCGACGGTGAGGAGGGCGTCGCCGCGGCGGAGCGTCTGCGCCCCGACGTCGTGCTGATGGACATCAAGATGCCCGGTATGGACGGCGTCGAGGCGCTGCGGCTGCTGCGGGAGCAGCAGAGCCCCGCCCGGGTGCTGATCGTGACGAGCTTCACCGAGCAGCGGACCGTCATCCCGGCGCTGCGCGCGGGCGCCGCGGGCTATGTCTACAAGGACATCGACCCCGACGCGCTGGCCGGCGCCATCCGGTCCGTGCACGCCGGGCACGTCCTGCTCCAGCCCGAGGTGGCCGACGCGCTGCTCAGCCAGGAGGACACGGGCGGCGGCCAGGGCCGCGGCGGTTCCCTCACCGACCGGGAGCGCGAGGTGCTGGCCCTGATAGCGGACGGCCGCTCCAACCGCGAGATCGCCCGCGCCCTGGTCCTCTCCGAGAAAACGGTCAAGACCCACGTCTCGAACATCCTCATGAAACTGGACCTCTCAGACCGCACCCAGGCAGCCTTGTGGGCGGTACGCCACGGAGTGGGCGCGTAAGCGCCCACCAGGGGCGCGGGGAACTGCGCGAGCAACCACAACGGTGGCGCGCTCGGCCGCATGCCCGCAGGGCCCGTGGCGGCCCCCGTCAGGGGCGCGGGGAACTGCGCGCCCGGCCACGACGGTGGCGCGCCGGGGGTACTCGCCGGGCCCCCGTGGCGCGGCCCCCGTCGGAGAATCGGCCCCCTACGGGGCCTTCCGCTCCCGCTCCTCCACAGCCGCGTTGTACGCCGCCACCTGCGCCCGCCGAGCAGTCCGCTCCACCGGCCGCAACGCGTCCCGCCGCGCCGCGATCTGCGACGAGCTGACGGCCGCACCATGCTCCCGGCCACCCCCGCCGGGCCCCTCCGCGATGCGGACAAGCGCCCCCACCTTCTGCGCCAGCTCCAGCACCCGCACGGCCCGTGGCGGATACCCCGGCGCCAGCAGCTGCCGCCCGGCCTCGGCCCGCGCGCGGTACGCCGCCAGCGCCGCGTCGGCGACCGGGCCCGATCCGGCCACATCCAGCTTCGCCAGCAGCTCCGTCGCCTCCCGCAGCGCCTGCGCCAGCTCCCGCTCCGCCTCGCCGAGCGAGGGCACGTCCGCCGGCGGCGCGTCCCGTACCGCCAGGCAGTGCCATACGACCTCGACGTGCACATCGCCCTCGGGCCCGGCCTCGTGCACCTCCGGCACCAGCCCCAGCGCCACCCCGCAGGCGGTGACCGCCTCCTCGGCCTCTATCGCGCGCGCGTTGAACTCCGGCGGGCCGCTCAGCCCCAGCGGGTGCCCCGGCACCGGCAGCGCCACCCGCAGTCCGGTCGCGCCCAGCGCCCGCAGCCGGCCGAGCGCGAGCGTCAGCCCCACCGGCCCCGGCTCGCCGGGCAGCCCGGTGACGCGGTGCACCGCGTCACCCTCCGCGATCCGCTCCGCTGCGTCGTCAGGTGGGACAAGCCCGGCCAAGAGGGCATTTCCCCACGCGGCCAGCCGTCCTGATCGAGGTTCATCGAGCATGGACCCAGCCTAAGGACAGGCACTGACAATGGGTGGCGTAGGTTTGCAGAGGGCTGCGCCCACAGGCGCACCGACGACCGAGATGCAATGGGAGACAACGCGCTCATGAGCGATGTTCTGGAGCTGGTGGACGTATCCGTGGTCCGCGAGGGCCGGGCTCTGGTGGACCAGGTCTCCTGGTCGGTGAAGGAGGGAGAGCGCTGGGTGATCCTGGGCCCGAACGGCGCCGGCAAGACCACCCTCCTCAATGTCGCCTCCAGCTATGTCTTCCCGACCACGGGCACCAGCACGATCCTCGGCGAGACCCTCGGCAAGGTCGACGTCTTCGACCTCCGCCCGCGCATCGGCATGGCCGGCATCGCGCTCGCGGACAAGCTGCCGCGCCGCCAGACCGTGCTGCAGACCGTGCTCACCGCCGCGTACGGCATGACCGCCACCTGGCAGGAGCACTACGACCCCGTCGACGAGCAGCGCGCCCGCGCCTTCCTCGACCGGCTGGGCATGACCAAGTACCTCGACCGGAACTTCGGCACCCTCTCCGAGGGCGAGCGCAAGCGCACCCTCATCGCCCGCGCGATGATGACCGACCCGGAGCTGCTCCTGCTGGACGAGCCGGCCGCCGGCCTGGACCTCGGCGGCCGCGAGGACCTCGTACGCCGCCTCGGCAGACTCGCCCGCGACCCGTTCGCACCGTCGATGGTCATGGTCACCCACCACGTCGAGGAGATCGCGCCCGGCTTCACCCACGTCCTGATGATCCGTCAGGGCAAGGTGCTCGCCGCCGGCCCCATCGACCTGGAGCTGACCTCCAGCAACCTCTCCCGCTGCTTCGGCCTGCCGCTCATCGTCGAGCGCAACGGCGACCGCTGGACCGCCCAAGGTCTGCCGCTCACCTGACAGTTGGCGCGGAACGATCGCTGACCGGGGCCGGGGCCGAAAAGCCCCGGCCCGATCCGGTCGCGATCGATCGCACCCTGTCCGCGACGCCGCTCGCCGATCTACCATGAGCCCGTGGATGCATGGGTGTGGTGGCTCATCGCTGCCGTAGGGCTGGGAATTCCTCTCGTCGTCACCGCGATGCCCGAGTTCGGGATGTTCGCGGTCGGCGCTGTCGCGGGTGCCGTGGTGGCCGCGCTGGGCGGTGGCATCGTCGCGCAGGTCATCGTCTTCGCCGCCGTCTCGATCGCGCTCGTCGCCGTCGTGCGTCCGATCGCCAAGCGCGCCCGCTCCGGAAGGCCGGGCATGGCCTCGGGCATTGACGCCCTGAAGGGCAGGCAGGCCACGGTGCTCGAACGGGTCGACAGCTCCGGCGGCGGCCGCATCAAGCTCAACGGTGAGGTCTGGTCCGCCCGCGCGCTGGACGAGGGTCAGGTCTACGAGCCAGGGCAGAAAGTGGACGTCGTGGACATCGAGGGAGCAACCGCCGTCGTCATGTGACGGCCTTGATCAACTGCCCCTCGCAGGACCGGAGAACGGCCTGCACAAGAGGGTGAGTCTCTGAAAGACTCGATCACCTACTCGCCGGGCGGGACCGGCCGACAGCTATGGAAGGACACGAGGAGCCACTGTGGAACCGATCATCATCGTCCTGATCATCCTGGTGGTGCTGGTGTTCATCGCACTCATCAAGACGATCCAGGTCATTCCGCAGGCCAGCGCCGCCATCGTCGAGCGCTTCGGCCGCTACACCCGCACGCTGAACGCGGGCCTGAACATCGTCGTGCCGTTCATCGACTCCATCCGCAACCGCATCGACCTGCGCGAACAGGTCGTGCCCTTCCCGCCCCAGCCGGTCATCACGCAGGACAACCTCGTCGTCAACATCGACACCGTCATCTATTACCAGGTGACGGACGCCCGCGCCGCGACGTACGAGGTCGCCAGCTACATCCAGGCGATCGAGCAGCTCACCGTCACCACGCTCCGGAACATCATCGGCGGCATGGACCTGGAGCGCACCCTCACCTCCCGCGAGGAGATCAACGCGGCGCTGCGCGGCGTCCTGGACGAGGCCACGGGCAAGTGGGGCATCCGCGTCAACCGCGTCGAGCTCAAGGCCATCGAGCCGCCGACCTCCATCCAGGACTCGATGGAGAAGCAGATGCGCGCCGACCGTGACAAGCGCGCCGCGATCCTCCAGGCCGAAGGTGTCCGGCAGTCCGAGATCCTGCGCGCCGAGGGCGAGAAGCAGTCCGCGATCCTCCGCGCCGAAGGTGAGGCCAAGGCCGCGGCCCTGCGCGCCGAGGGTGAGGCCCAGGCGATCCGCACGGTCTTCGAGTCCATCCACGCCGGCGACGCTGACCAGAAGCTGCTCTCCTACCAGTACCTCCAGATGCTCCCGAAGATCGCCGAGGGCGACGCCAACAAGCTCTGGATCGTGCCCAGCGAGATCGGCGACGCGCTCAAGGGCCTCGGCGGCGCGCTCGGCAACTTCACGCCCGGCGGCGGCACCCCGTCCGCCCCCACCACCCCCCTCGAGAAGCCGTCCATCGACTGACGGCGCGCCACGGCCGTCTCGGACCGTGGCCCCGCGGCGCACCCACCGGACCCCTGGTGCATGATCGGTTCATGACGCACCGATCACGCGCCGGGGGTTCCGTATGACCGCCAGGGGTTCCGTATGACCTTCTGGGAAGCGTTCGCCGTCTTCGCCGCAGGTCTGGGCGCGGGCGCCATCAACGTCGTCGTCGGCTCCGGGACGCTCATCACCTTCCCGGTCCTGCTCGGCATCGGCCTGCCGCCCGTCACCGCCAACGTCTCCAACAACCTCGGCCTCGTACCGGGCGCCATCAGCGGTGCCATCGGCTACCGCCGCGAACTGCGCGGCCAGCGCCGCCGGATCATCCGCTTCGGCGCCACCGCCCTCGTCGGCGGCCTGGCGGGCGCCGTCCTGCTGCTCGCCCTGCCCTCCGACGCCTTTACCGCGATCGTCCCCGTCCTCGTCGCCATCGCTCTCGTCCTCGTCGTCCTGCAGCCCCGGCTGTCCGCCGCCGTGAAGGCCCGCGGCGCCCGCAACGGCACCGTCCCGCACCGCGACGGCGGCATCGCGCTCCTGACCGGCCTGCTGCTCTCCAGCGTGTACGGCGGCTACTTCGGCGCCGCCCAGGGCGTCCTGTACATCTCCCTGATGGGCCTGCTGCTCGACGAGAACCTGCAGCGCCTCAACGCCCTCAAGAACGTGCTCGCGCTGGTCGTCAACGCCATCGCCGCGGTCTTCTTCCTCTTCGTCGCCGACTTCGACTGGACGGCGGTGCTGCTGATCGCCGTCGGCTCCGCGCTCGGCGGCCAGCTCGGCGCGAAGATCGGCCGCCGGCTGCCGCCCGCCGTCCTGCGCGGCGTCATCGTCGCGGTCGGCGTCGTCGCCATCGCTCAGCTCCTGCTGCGCTGAGAGGCACACCTACGACAAAGGGGCGCGGGTGTCTCCCCGCGCCCCTTCACGTACACCCGTGCGCTGGCCCTACGCCGACTGCACCAGCCAGTCCGGCAGCTCCTCCCGTACCGACACCCCCAGCGCCGCCAGCATCGTGTCGGCGGGCGTCGGCACGAACGGCCGCCGCAGCAGCTCCATCCCCGCCTGCTCCGGCGTCCGGTCCGCCTTGCGGTGATTGTCCTCGGCACACGAGGCGACCGTATTCAGCCATGTGTCACCGCCCCCGTGCGCCCGCGGCACCACGTGGTCCACGGTCGTCGCCCGCCGCCCGCAGTACGCGCACCGGTGCTGATCCCGCACCAGTACGCCCCGCCGCGACCACGGCGCCTGTCTTCGGAACGGCACCCGTACGTATCTGCTCAGCCTGATCACCAGCGGTACCGGGAGATCCAGCGCGGCGGCACGGATGCGCAGTCCGGGGTGCGCCTGCTCGACCACGGCCTTGTCCTGCATGACCAGCACGATCGCCCGCCGCAGCGACACCGTCGACAGCGGCTCGAAGCTCGCGTTGAGTACCAGCGTCTCGCGCATCCCGACCACCTCCCGCATTCCGTCCGCCGCTCGGCGAAGTGGCTCCACTGTGCAGTTCCAGTGATCCCCCGGACAACGCAATTTCCGTCTGCCACAAGGGAGATGACAGGTGAGCAACGAGCGAACGAACGGCGAACCGGAAAGGGGGAGAGGAACCGGGAAAGGAAGAGAGAAAGAGAGAGCGGGGGAACGCTCCGGGCCCCGCCCCCGTGATTCAGGGACCCGGAGCGTCACGGCAGCCGGCGCGGGCGTCCGACACGAGGCGGACTCCGGCAGACAGCAGGGGACACACCTGCGCCCCGCCGCCCCCGCCACTGCGGTGCCGACTGCCCGACGGCCATGTGGCAACCGTCGGCCAAGCACCACTCTGCGATCCGGGGCGCCGGGGCGCAACGGAATTACGGGCGAGCCCGCGTCACCCCTCGGCGGGGATCTCGTACTCGCCGATCAGCTGGGCCCGGCCCAGCGTGTGGAACCGCAGATTGAAGCCCACCACGGCCGGCGAAGCGTCCGCGTCCGGACCGAGCTTCTCCTGGTCCACCGCGTACACGGTGAAGACGTAACGGTGCGGGCCGTCCCCGGGAGGCGGCGCCGCGCCACCGAAGTCACGCGTCCCGTAGTCGTTCCGTACGTGCACCGCGCCCTCGGGCAGGCCCTTCATGTCACCGGAGCCCGCACCGGCCGGCAGCTCCGTCACCGACGCCGGGATGTCGAACACGGACCAGTGCCAGAAACCGCTGCCGGTCGGCGCGTCCGGGTCGTAGCAGCTCACGGCGTAGCTCTGCGTGCCCTCCGGGGCGCCCTCCCACCGCAGGTGGGGCGAGGTGTTCCCCGCGCTGAACACCTGGGCGTCCGCCAGCGTCCCGCCCTCCTGCAGATCGTCGCTCACCACCGTGAACGAGGGCACCTGCGGATGAAAATCGTGCGGGAGCGGCCGGCGCTTCTGCTCGGACACTTCGACACCTCCTGATCGCATTCGGAGACCGTCCGGCCAGGTTAGAACCTGCTCGTGGCAGAACCGGTGCCCGGCCCGGCCGGAACTCATGTCACCGCGTGTCAGAAGGCGCCGCGCCGGGGGCTCAGAACCAGTTGCGCTTGCCGCCGACCTCGGCCAGCCACTGGTTCAGGTACGCCGCCCAGTCGGTGCTCTGGAAGTCGTGCAGACCCACCTGGAACGAGCGGTAGGTGTCGCTGCCCTCCGTGAACAGACCGGGCTTCTTGTCCATCTCCAGCACGACGTCCATCGCGTTGCCGTCCGCCACGAACGACACCTCGACCTGGTTCAGACCGCGGTACTGCTGCGGCGCGTACAGCTCGATCTCCTGGTAGAAGGGCAGCGTCTGCCGCGTACCCCGGATGTGCCCGCGCTCCAGATCCGCGTTCTTGAAGCGGAAGCCCAGGTGCCCGAACGCGTCCAGGATCGCCTGCTGCGCCGGCAGGGGGTGCACGTTCACCGGGTCGAGGTCACCGGAGTCCACCGCGCGGGCGATCGCCAGTTCGGTCGTGATGCCGACCTGCATGCCCCTCAGGCGCGTGTTGAGGAAGTAGGTGATGGGGGTCTCCCACGGGATCTCCAGGCCGAACGGCACGGTGTGCGCCGCGCCGGCCTGCAGCGCGAACTCCCCGCCCAGCTTCTGCTTGGCGAACTCGATGTTCTCCTTGCGCTCCCCCTCGCTGGTCTCGACCTCCACGACCGCCTGGAGCCCGACCGACAGCCCCTGGATCTCCTGGTCCACGGACCCGCCCTGGATGCGCACCTCACCGTGCACCACGCCACCGGGGACGACGTTCTCCTCGAAGAGCACCGTCTCCACCGACGCGCCTCCGGCACCCAGACTCGCCAGCAGCTTCTTGAACCCCATTGATAGTCCTCCCCAGGCACGTGCCTGTTCTTCGGTGATGTCCGGCCGCGGCACGCCTGCCCGGTCCGGGTCCGCTCCCTACGAACGCGAAACGGCGTACGACGGTTCCCCCGTCGGCCGGCCGCCGCACGCCCACAGCCTGCCAAGACGTGGTACTTGCGGGCCACTCCGCGGCCCCCTGAGAGAGCACGCGAGGTCCACTACCCTGGGAACGCATGATCTCCGAACCCACCCGTATGCCGCTCCCGCGGACATTCTTCGACCGCCCCGTCCTCGAAGTCGCCCCCGACCTGCTCGGCCGCACCCTCGTGCGCAGCACACCCGAGGGCCCCATCGAACTGCGCCTTACGGAGGTCGAGGCGTACGACGGCGAGAACGACCCCGGTTCGCACGCCTACCGGGGCCGCACGGAGCGCAACGCCTCGATGTTCGGCCCGCCCGGACACGCGTACGTCTATTTCATCTACGGCATGTGGTTCAGCCTCAACCTCGTCTGCGGCCCCGACGGCTACGCCAGTGGTGTCCTGCTGCGCGCGGGCGAGGTGCTCAGCGGTACGGAGCAGGTGGCCGAGCGCCGCCCGAAGTCCCGCCGCCCGAGTGAACTCGCCCAGGGCCCGGCCCGGCTGGCCACCGGCCTCGCCATCGACCGGCAGCTCAACGGCACGGACGTGTGCGCGGGCCCAGGTGCGCCGCTCTCCGTCCTCGAGGGCACGCCGGCCGCCCCCGACCTGGTACGCAGCGGACCGCGCACCGGTGTGGGCGGCGACGGCGCGACCCACCCGTGGCGCTTCTGGATCGACGGCGACCCGACGGTCAGCCCGTACCGGGCACACGTCCCCCGGAAGCGCCGGACCAGGGCTGCTTGACTCTGCCCGGGCAGAGCCGTAACGTGGCCCGAGCCGCTTGAGACGGGCAGCGCTATGTGCGCACGCCGCAGGCGGCACCACCATCACTTTCGAACGACTCCCTCAATCGGGTCTCCTTCGGCCATGCCGAAAACAGACTCCGATTGTGTCGGTCCGACTGAGTCGGAGCCGATTATGAGCAATCAAGGGAATCCGCTAAAGTGAGGGCACGCCGAAAAGCCCGCAGTGAAAATTGCAGCTTTGCGGCACCCCCTCCGACGGGGAATCGGAAATGAATTCGGACCGCAGCTTCCAAGAAGCGGGAACGGACGAGGATCTGGTAAAGTCGGAGCCGCGAAGAAGCCGAAAGGCCGAAACGCGCCGGCGAAAATCGGGCCCGCAAGGATCTGATAGAGTCGGAAACGCAAGACCGAAGGGAAGCGCCCGGAGGAAAGCCCGCGAGGGTGAGTACAAAGGAAG
>NZ_JOAX01000032.1 GCF_000720485.1 Streptomyces ochraceiscleroticus
ATCCTCACTCGACCCACGCGACTTCGACTGCAGCGTCGACAGCGTCTGCGCTCCCATGTCGAACTTCATCAGGCTCCCCCTGCCGGGCTGGACGGCTGTTTGCGCAGACATCTTCGCAACCCAGGGACATCTCTGCCAACACCGGACACAGTGCTGTGACACAGGCGTGACAGCGGCGCGGGCGCCGGGTGGCGGGGGCCGTGGGTCGTAGCCTTTCCGGTGCCGGGCGCGGGTGCGTCCGCGGAGCGAGGAGGGAGCCGGCAATGGCTGAGCGACCGGAGCGGCTGGTGGTCGTCGGCGGGGACGCGACGGGGATGTCCGCCGCCTCCCAGGCCCGCAGGCTGCGCAAGCCCGAGGAGCTGGAGATCGTCGCTTTCGAGCGCGGGCACTTCACGTCGTACTCGGCCTGCGGCATTCCGTACTGGGTGGGCGGGGTGGTGGACGAGCGGGACGCGCTGGTGGCGCGGACGGCCGCGCAGCACCGGGAGCGGGACATCGATCTGCGGATGCGGACGGAGGTCACGGAGCTCGATGTCGAGAAGCGGCGGGTGCGTTCGCGCGATCTCGACACCGGCACGGAGGAGTGGACGGAGTACGACAAGCTCGTGCTCGCGACCGGCGCGACGCCGGTCCGGCCGCCGCTGCCGGGCATCGACGCGCCGGGCGTGCACGGCGTGCAGACCCTGGACGACGGGCAGGCGCTGCTGGACACGCTGGCCCGTACCGAGGGGCGGCGCGCGGTCGTGGTGGGCGCCGGGTACATCGGCGTGGAGATGGCCGAGGCGCTGATCCAGCGCGGGTACGAGGTCACGGTCGTCAACCGCGGCTCGGAGCCGATGTCCACGCTGGACCCGGACATGGGCTGCCTGGTGCACGACGCGATGACCGGACTGGGCATCGAGATGGTCAACGGCGCCGAGGTGACGGAGATCCGCACCGGGGACGACGGCCGGGCCTGTGCGGTGGTGACCCCGGAGAAGGAGTACCCGGCGGACGTGGTGGTGCTCGGGCTGGGCGTACGGCCGGAGACCACGCTCGCCGAGGCGGCCGGGCTGCCGCTGGGCGCGTCCGGCGGGATCCTCACCGACCTCGCGATGCGAGTGCGCGGTTACGAGGACATCTGGGCGGGCGGCGACTGTGTGGAGGTGCTGGACCTCGTCTCCGGGCGGGACCGGCACATCGCGCTCGGGACCCACGCCAACAAGCACGGCCAGGTCATCGGCTCGGGCGTGGGCGGCGGTTACGCGACCTTCCCCGGCGTGGTCGGCACGGCGGTCAGCAAGGTCTGCGACCTGGAAATCGCGCGTACCGGGCTGCGCGAGAAGGACGCGCGGGCGGTGGGGCTGCAGTACGTGGCCGTCACGATCGAGTCGACGAGCCGGGTGGGGTACTTCCCGAACGCCGCGCCGATGACGGTGAAGATGCTCGCCGAGCGGCTCTCGGGGCGGCTGCTGGGCATGCAGATCGTCGGGCGGGAGGGCGCGGCGAAGCGGGTGGACATCGCGGCGGTGGCGCTGACGGCCAAGATGACGGTCGAACAGATGACGGCGCTCGACCTGGGGTATGCGCCGCCGTTCTCACCGGTCTGGGACCCCGTACTGGTCGCGGCGCGCAAGGCCGTACAGGCGGTACGGGCGGACGCCGCGCCGCAGTAGAGGAGCCGGGGCGCCCGCCGTGCGGCCGACGCCCCGCCGCGCCTCAGCGCGCCGTCTGCTCGTGGACGTACTCGACCAGGCGGGTCAGCGCCTCGGGCTCGGTGTTCGGGAGCACGCCGTGGCCGAGGTTGAAGATGTGCCCCTCCAGCCCGGCGGCGGCGTCCAGTACCTCGCGGGCCTTGGTCTCCACCGCCTCGCGCGGGGCGAAGAGCACGGCCGGGTCGATGTTGCCCTGGATCGCCTTGCCGGGGCCGACCCGGCGCGCTGCCTCGTCCAGCGGCACCCGCCAGTCGGCGCCCACGACGTCCGCGCCCGCCTCGCCCATGAGGCCGAGGAGCTCGCCCGTGCCGACGCCGAAGTGGATACGCGGTACGCCGTACCCCGCGACCGCCTCGAAGACCTTCGCGGAGGCCGGCATGACCGAGCGGCGGTAGTCGGCCGGGGCGAGCGCGCCGACCCAGGAGTCGAAGAGCTGCACGGCGCTGGCGCCGGCCTCGATCTGCACCTTCAGGAAGGCCGCGGTGATCTCGGCGAGGCGGTCCAGCAGGTCGGCCCAGAGCTGCGGGTCGCCGTACATGAGCGCCTTGGTGTGCTCGTGGTTGCGGGACGGGCCGCCCTCGACGAGGTAGCTGGCGAGGGTGAAGGGCGCGCCCGCGAAGCCGATGAGCGGGGTGGAGCCCAGCTCGCCGACGAGCATGCGGACCGCTTCGGTGACGTACGAGACGTCCTCGGGCGTGAGGTCGCGCAGCCGCTCCAGGTCGGCGCGGCTGCGGATCGGCCGCTCGACGACCGGACCGACGCCGGGCTTGATGTCCAGGTCGATGCCGATGGCCTTGAGCGGGACGACGATGTCGCTGAAGTAGATCGCCGCGTCCACGTTGTGCCGGCGGACCGGCTGCAACGTGATCTCGGTGACCAGCTCGGGCCGCATGCAGGAGTCGAGCATCGCGATGCCCTCGCGGACCTTGCGGTACTCCGGCAGTGAGCGCCCGGCCTGGCGCATGAACCACACCGGCGTGTGCGGGACCGGCTCCCGGCGGCACGCCTTGAGGAACGCGGAGTCCCGCGCGCTCTCCGGCGCGAAGGAGGCGGTCGGCTGCTGGCCCGTCATCGGGGTCTCCCCTGCTCGGTCGGAAGCTCGTTCGGAGTGGAGAGCGTGGGAAACGTCGTCGGCACTCACGCACCGAATCTTCGCACGTGCCGTGGGACACCTCCGAACGGGCGACCCGCCCACCGGGTGTCCTCCGCATATGAACACGGCATTGCGCCTAACCTTCCCAGCATGGCAGCGGCTCAGGAACACCTCGCGGACAGCGCGGACGAGACCCCGATCGCCTTCCGTCAGGCGGTCGAGGCCCTCCATGCGGCCCGGTTGCGATCCGAGATCGAGATCGCGCCGATGCCCGCGCCCAAACGGCTCGCGCCGTTCGCGCACGCGCTGGAGGCAACGGTGGTCGAGCGGGACGCGGAGGGCGATACGGATCTGGCCGACGGGCGGCTCGTACTACTGCACGACCCGGCCGGGCACGACGCGTGGCACGGCACCTTCCGGGTGGTGACGCTGGCCCGCGCGGAGCTGGAGCCGGAGCTGGCCACCGATCCGCTGTTGCCGGACGTGTGCTGGTCCTGGCTGACCGGGGCACTGGAGGCGCGTGGCGTGCCGTACGGCGAGCCGAGCGGCACGGTCACGCGTGCGGGCTCGTACTACTTCGGCGGCATCGGCGACCGGCCGCCGGACACCCAGCTCGAACTGCGGGCTTCCTGGACGCCGGCCGAGGGGCCGCGCGGGGTGCGGGACATCGGGGCGCACCTGACGGCCTGGTGCGATCTGCTGTGCCAGGTGGCGGGGCTGCCGCCGGCGCCGGTGGAGCCGTCGGGGCGGGGCGGCGTCGTGCCGCTGCCGCAGCGGCGGGGACCGCAGCTTCGCTGATCTCGTTTTCTTCTGTTGGTACAGGGACCCTGAAACCGTGCGGGCCGCCCCCTCCGAAGGGGCGGCCCGCGCGGCGTTCGCGTGCCGTCCCGACCTCGATCACCCATCCGATTTGCCCGAATTGCCCAAACTAAATCGTGATCAAACTCTAAAGTCCGGCCGGATTACTGCCGAAGAGGTCTATGACCCTTCAAACACGGGAGCACTCCGGCTCACTCCCCTGAAGCCGGCTTCCGTCCCCGCCACTCCCCAGGAGGCCCGGTGTCTGTTCTCCTCGAGCAACCTTCGAGCCTGGTCGCCTACCGCCCGAACAAGCCGACGGCCATGGTCGTCGTGGCCGACCCGCGCGTCCGCTCCACCGTCACCCGCCACCTGTGGGCCCTCGGAGTACGCGACGTGATCGAGGCGTCGTCCATCGCGGAGGCCCGCCCCCGCGTCGGCAACCCGCGCGACATCTGCGTGGCCGACGTCCATCTTCCCGACGGCTCCGGCCTCACCCTGCTGTCCGAGACCCGGGCGGCCGGCTGGCCCAACGGCCTCGCGCTCTCCGCCGCCGACGACATCGGCGCGGTGCGCAATGCCCTCGCCGGCGGCGTCAAGGGCTACGTCGTCACCGGTACCCGTACCAACCTCGGCATCCCGGGCCGTCCCGGCGCCGCCCCCATCGGCGCGGGCGCGGCCCGCATGCACCGCCGCCCGCCCGGCGCCCCCGGCCACCCCGGCGGCTACCGCGAGCTCTCGGGGCGCGAGGTCGAGGTCCTGAGACTGGTCGCCGAAGGCCAGTCGAACAAGGCCATCGGCGTCTCGATGGGACTCTCGGCCCTCACGGTCAAGAGCCACCTCGCCCGCATCGCTCGCAAACTCGGCACGGGCGACCGGGCCGGCATGGTCGCCGTCGCGCTGCGTACCGGGATCATCCACTGAGCGCCGGGACCGCCCGTTGAGGCCGCCCGGCCGCCCGCCCGCCCCATCCATCGAGCCTTTACACCGGCACAGCGTCCGTCGAGGGAACGTTCCCTCGGCGGACGTGGTGCATACACCGATACCCTTGACTGGTGACCGACGCCCAAAAGACCGCAGAAGACTCGACACTGCGAACCCCCGGGGACGCAACGGAAGACCCCCGGCCGGCGCCGGTTCCGCTTCTCGAACCCCGCGAGGGCATCCCGCCCGTGACCGCGACCGACGAGGACCTCGCGCAGGTCGTCGCGGCCTTCGCCGCAGGCAGCGGCCCGGTCGCCGTGGACGCCGAGCGGGCCTCCGGGTACCGCTACGGCCAGCGCGCCTACCTGGTGCAGCTACGCCGTGAAGGGGCCGGCAGTGTCCTGATCGACCCGGTCGCCTGCCCCGATCTGAGCGCGCTGGGCGAGGCCATCGCCGACGCCGAGTGGGTGCTGCACGCGGCGACCCAGGACCTGCCCTGCCTGCGCGACATAGGGATGCTTCCCGCCTCGCTCTTCGACACCGAGCTGGCCGGACGGCTGGCCGGCTTCGCCCGCGTCGGCCTCGGCGCGATGGTGGAGAACGTCCTCGGCTACGCGCTGGAGAAGGGCCACTCCGCGGTGGACTGGTCCACCCGCCCGCTGCCCGAGCCCTGGCTCCGGTATGCGGCGCTGGACGTGGAGCTGCTGGTCGACCTGCGGGACGCGCTGGAGGAGGAGCTGGACCGGCAGGGGAAGCTGGACTGGGCCCGGCAGGAGTTCGCGGCAATCGCCGCTGCCCCGCCGGCGCCGCCCCGCAAGGACCCCTGGCGCCGCACGTCCGGCATGCACAAGGTGCGGCGACGGCGGCAGATGGCGGTCGTACGGGAGCTGTGGACGGCCCGCGACCGGGTCGCGCAGAAGCGCGACGTCTCGCCGGGCAAGGTGCTGGGGGACGCGGCGATCGTGGAGGCCGCGCTGAACGTCCCGCCGAACGCGCACGCGCTCGCCGCGCTGCCCGGCTTCGGGCACCGCATGGGCCGCCGGCAGCTCGAGCAGTGGCAGGCGGCGATCGACCGGGCGCGGGCGCTGCCCGAGTCCGAGCTGCCGCAGCCCGGCCAGCCGCTGAACGGTCCTCCGCCGCCGCGGGCCTGGGCCGACAAGGACCCGGCGGCCGCTGCCCGGCTGTCCGCGGCCCGTACGGCGGTGACGGCGCTCGCCGAGGAGCTGCGTCTGCCGCAGGAGAACCTGATCACGCCGGACACGGTGCGGAGGGTTTGCTGGGAGCCCCCGGAGCCGGCTGCGTCGGCGGTTTCCGAGGCGCTGGCCGGGTACGGGGCTCGGCCCTGGCAGGTCGAGCTGGTGACCCCCCTGCTGGTGGAGGCGCTGAGTACCTCGGCTGCGGGCTGACGCCTGCCGGGCGTCTTTGTCCTCAAACGCCGGACGGGCTGGATTTTGCCGGGATGGGCTGGATTTTGCGGGCCTGGATCTTGCCGGGCCTGGATCTTGCCGGGCGGGAAAGCCGCCGGACGGGCCGGTGGTGTGCCGGCCCGTCCGGCGTTTTCGCCCCGACGGGCTTGAATTCGCTCAGTCCGTGTCGACGTGGGTGCGGAGCACCTTCTTGTCGGCCGCGTCGATGTCGTACGTCGTCTTGTTCCAGTCGCTCTCGGTGACGACATCGACGGACCAGATCTCCTTGCCCTGGTCGTTGTCGTCCAGCTCGATCGAGCTGACCGTGCCCTTCTTCTTGCCGGTGGCCACCTGGGCCGCCTCCTGGGCGGTGACCTTGGCCTTCTTCAGCCAGCCGGCGAGCTTCGCCTTGTCGTCGCTGTCCTCGTCGCTGTCGGCCCGGGGCTTGGCCGCCTTCCCGGAGACCGCGTCGACGGTGACCATGCTCTTGGTGCCGTCGGTGGTGGCGACCTCGGTCTCCCAGACCGGCTTGCCGCCCGTCCCGCGCTTCAGCTCGGCCTTGACCGGCTTGGAGCCGGACACGGCGCCGGTGGCGGCCGACAGCGCCTTGTCATAGGTGATCTTCGCCTTCGGGATGAGGGCCTTGCGCTGGGTCTGGTCCTCGGTGAGCTTGCCGCTCCCGCTCGGCGAGGCGGCGGCGGACTTGCCGCCGCCGGACTCCGACGGGGACGAGGAACTGCCCCCGCCGCCCTTGTCGTCGCCGCAGCCGGTGACCAGAGCGCCCGCCACGGCCACGGCACACACCAGACCGGCCGCGCGCAGCCGCGCCGTGCGATTCCCGTACGCGAGCGTTCCGCTTCGCTTCGTATCCATGGGGGCAGAGTAGGGGCGGTACGTCCCCTTACGTCCGCGACGCAGCGAAGACCGGCCGAAGCCACCCGAATCGCGCCAAGCCCCAGGACACCTCCCGAGTAGCAGGAGGTGAATGTGACGTTCGCCGCTCCGGCCGAGGGGGCTGGGCAGGTTGGTTACCCGCAAGTAGCATGACGGTGGGCAGCGCGCCATGAGTGCGCCCCGCAGCAGTGCCACCCCGCACCTGGAGGAGAGCCAACGTGCCTCGTACCGCTAGGGACGTCGTCTTCGTCGACGGCGTCCGCACCCCGTTCGGCAAGGCGGGCCCGAAGGGCATCTACCACGAGACCCGCGCCGACGACCTGGTCGTCAAGTGCATCCGGGAGCTGCTGCGCCGCAACCCGGATCTGGATCCGGCCCGCATCGACGAGGTCGCGCTCGCCGCGACGACCCAGATCGGTGACCAGGGCCTGACCCTGGGCCGTACCGCCGGAATTCTGGCCGGTCTGCCGCAGTCCGTACCCGGCTTCTCGATCGACCGGATGTGTGCGGGTGCGATGACCGCCGTGACGTCCATCGCGGGCGGCGTGTCCTTCGGCGCGTACGACATCGCCCTGGCCGGCGGCGTCGAGCACATGGGCCGCCACCCCATGGGCGAGGGCGTCGACCCGAACCCGCGGTTCGTCAGCGAGAAGCTGGTCGACCAGTCCGCCCTCTTCATGGGCATGACGGCGGAGAACCTGCACGACCGCCTGCCGCACATCACCAAGCAGCGCGCCGACGAGTACGCCGTGCGCAGCCAGGAGAAGGCCGCCAAGGCGTACGCGGACGGGAAGATCCAGGCCGACCTGGTGCCCGTCTCGGTCCGCCGCACCAACGCCGAGGCCGGCGAGACCGGTTGGGGCCTGGCCACGGCCGACGAGCCGATGCGTCCGGGCACGACCCTGGAGAACCTGGCGAGCCTGAAGACCCCGTTCCGCCCGCACGGCCGGGTGACGGCCGGTAACGCGGCCGGTCTGAACGACGGTGCCACCGCCTCGCTGATCGCCGCTGAAGACGTGGCGCGCGAGCTGGGCCTGCCGGTCAAGATGCGCCTGGTGGACTACGCGTTCGCCGGTGTCGAGCCGGAGGTCATGGGCATCGGCCCGGTCCCGGCGACCGAGAAGGCGCTGGCCAAGGCCGGTCTGACGATCGATGACATCGGTCTCTTCGAGATCAATGAGGCGTTCGCCGTTCAGGTGCTGTCGCTTCTTGACCACTACGGCATCGCCGATGACGACCCGCGCGTGAACCAGTACGGCGGCGCCATCGCGTTCGGCCACCCGCTGGCCTCCTCCGGTGTGCGTCTGATGACGCAGCTCGCGCGGCAGTTCGAGGAGCAGCCGCACGTCCGCTACGGCATCACCACCATGTGTGTCGGCTTCGGCATGGGTGGCACCGTGATCTGGGAGAACCCGCACTTCGAGGGGAACAAGTGACTACTACCGCAGAGCTTCTGAAGGGCGCGGCCGAGCTCTTCCCCGACGAGGTCGTGACCCAGGCGCACGTACGCCACCTCGACCTCCCGCAGGGCGCGGGCCGCTTCGCGCTCATCACGCTGGACAACGGCTTCGACCACACCAAGCCGACCACCTTCGGGCCCCAGTCGCTGGCGAACCTCAACGTCGCCATCGACCAGGTCGAGAAGGAGGCCGCGGACGGCGAGATCGTCGGCGTCGGCATCACCGGCAAGCCGTTCATCTTCGCCGTCGGCGCCGACCTCAAGGGCGTCGAGCTGCTGAAGAAGCACGAGGACGCGCTCGCCATCGGCAAGGGCGGCCACGACGTCTTCAAGCGGCTGTCCGCGCTCGCCGTACCGACCTTCGCGTACTACAACGGCGCGGCCATGGGCGGCGGCGTCGAGGTCGGTCTGCACTGCAGCTACCGGACCGTGTCGAAGGCCGTGCCGGCCTTCTCGCTGCCCGAGGTCTTCCTCGGCCTGGTGCCCGGCTGGGGCGGCTGCGTGCTGCTGCCGAACCTGATCGGCGCCGACCGTGCCGTGAGCGTCATCATCGAGAACTCGCTCAACCAGAACAAGCAGCTCAAGGGCCAGCAGATCTACGACCTGGGGATCGCCGACGCGCTCTTCGAGGGCGCGGACTTCCTGGAGCAGTCGCTGATCTGGACCGCGTCCGTCCTCAAGGGCGAGACCGAGGTCGTACGGGCCGAGCTGGACCGCGGCGACGCCTGGGACCAGGCCGTGGCGCGCGGCAAGGCCATCGCCGACGGCAAGGTGCACGGCGCCGCCCCGGCCGCGTACCGCGCGCTGGACATCATCGCCAAGGCCAAGAACGGCGACCTGCGCCAGGGCTTCGACGCCGAGGACCAGGCCCTCGCGGACCTGATCATGGGCGGCGAGCTGCGCAGCGGCATCTACTCGTTCAACCTGGTGCAGAAGCGCGCCAAGCGCCCGGCCGGTGCGCCGGACAAGAAGCTGGCCCGCCCGGTCACCAAGGTCGGCGTGGTCGGCGCGGGCCTGATGGCCTCTCAGCTCGCGCTGCTCTTCGCGCGCCGCCTGGAGGTGCCGGTCGTCCTGACCGACATCGACCAGGCCCGGATCGACAAGGGCGTCGAGTACGTCCACGGCGAGATCGACAAGCTGCTGCTCAAGGGCCGCGTCAACCAGGACAAGGCGAACCGCCTCAAGGGCCTGGTCACCGGCGTCCTGGACAAGGCGGACGGCTTCGCGGACGCGGACTTCATCATCGAGGCCGTGTTCGAGGAGATGGGCGTCAAGCAGCAGGTGTTCGCGGAGGTCGAGGCGGTCGCCCCGGCGCACGCCATCCTCGCGACCAACACCTCCTCGCTCTCCGTCTCGGAGATGGCGTCGAAGCTCAAGCACCCCGAGCGGGTCGTGGGCTTCCACTTCTTCAACCCGGTCGCGATCCTGCCGCTGCTGGAGATCGTGCGCGGTGAGAAGACCGACGACGCGTCGCTGGCGACGGCCTTCTCGGTCGCCAAGTCGCTGAAGAAGACGGCCGTCCTGTGCAAGGACGCGCCCGCCTTCGTCGTGAACCGCATCCTGACCCGCTTCATGGGCGAGATCCAGAACGTCATCGACGAGGGCACCCCGGTCGCCGTCGCCGAGAAGGCGGTCGAGCCGCTCGGCCTGCCGATGTCGCCGCTGGTCCTGCTGGAGCTGGTCGGCCCGGCCATCGGCCTGCACGTCTCGGAGACCCTGAACCGCGCCTTCCCGGAGCGCTTCAAGGTCTCGCCGAACCTGAAGGCCGTCGTGGACGCCGGCAAGCGCGGCTTCTACGTGTACGACTCGGGCGCGCCCGAGCTGGACCCGGAGGTCGCGGCCCTCCTCCAGCAGGGCGACACCGTCCTCACCGAGGAGCAGACCCGCGACCGCGTCCTGGACGCCGTCGCGCAGGAGATCGGCCTGATGCTGGACGAGGGCGTCGTCGCTGAGGCGCAGGACATCGACCTGTGCCTGATCACCGGCGCGGGCTGGCCCTTCCACCTGGGCGGCATCACGCCGTACCTGGACCGTGCGGGCGTCTCCGAGCGCGTGAACGGCAAGAAGTTCCTGGCCCCGGGCGTCGCGAGCGTGCCCGCGTAACGCGGCCGCACACGCCCCCACGGGCGAACTGCCCCGGCACCATCCCTCAGTGGTGCCGGGGCAGTTCTGTGTGCGCGGGGGCGTTAGCGAGACGTTAGCCGTACGGCGGTGGATCACCAGCAGCGGACGGAAGTCTTGTTCTCACGCACCGGACACCACGTCGAGAACAGAGAACGGGGACGAACATGCTGCACCGCACCACCCTCCGCCACGTCCGCAAGGCCGCCGCCGCCATGGTGATCACCGTCGCCGCGCTCGGCCTCACGGCCTGCCAGGAGAGCGGCGCCGACGCCTCGTCCGCCCCCTCGGCCTCGGCCTCGTCTCCCTCCGCGCACGCCACGCAGTCCCCCACTGCCACGGACACCGCCACGGACAAGACCTCCCGGAGCGCCACCGAGGGCACACCGTCGGCCACCGCCACGAAGTCCGACGCGCGGTGCACGGACCAGATCGACTACGCGGGCGACCCGAGGCCCAACGCCGAGATCAACTCCATCGGTGCGGAGACCGGCCACTGCCCGGCGCCGCAGAAGGGCAGCACGCCGTCGGGTACTCCCAAGAAGCCCGACGTGAGCTGCACCAACCAGATCAACTACGCGGACGACTCCCGGTCCAACGCCGAGATCAACACCATCGGCGAGAAGACCGGCTACTGCCCTCCGGTGCAGCACCGGTGAGCTGAGGGCGGCCGTGAGGCCGCCCCGCCGTCATTCGGCCTCGTGGGGCGCCACGATGGCCTCCAGGGCCTCCGTGACCCATTCCTCGGTGGCCTCCTTGGTGATGCCCAGGCCGGTCAGTACGCCCTCGCCGTCCTCCTGTTCCAGCAGGGCGAGCAGCACGTGCTCGGTGCCGATGTAGTTGTGACCGAGGCGCAGGGCCTCGCGGAAGGTCAGCTCCAGGGCCTTCTTGGCCGCGGCGTCGAACGGGATGAGGGCGGGGACGTCGCCGCCCGTGGCCGGCGGCAGGGCGGCGGTGACGGCCTCGCGCAGGGCCTCGGGCGTGGTGCCCTGGGCGGCGATCGCCTTCATGGCGAGCCCCTCGGGCTCGGCGAGGAGGCCGAGAATCAGGTGGCCGGTCCGGATCTCGGTGTGGCCTGCTGCCTTCGTCTCGTTCTGGGAGGTGACGACGACGTTGCGGGCGCGCGGCGTAAAGCGGCCAAAGCCCTCGTTCGGGTCGAGGTCCGAGGTAGCGGGGCCCTTCGGGACGAAGCGCTTCTGGGCGGCCTGCTTGGTGACGCCCATGCTCTTGCCGATGTCCGTCCAGGACGCGCCGGAGCGGCGGGCCTGGTCCACGAAGTGCCCGATCAGGTGGTCGGCCACGTCGCCGAGGTGGTCGGCGGCCAGTACCGCGTCGGTGAGCTGGTCGAGGGCGTCGGTGTGCACCTTCTTGATGGCGTCGATCAGGTCGTCGAGGCGCACCGGGTGCGTGCTGCGTACGGGTTCCACGGAATCTGCCATGCGTCAACGGTAGGTTGACGATGGTGCGAGCGTCAACCCCAGGTTGTCGATTCGCGGAAGTCGATCTCCAGGGCGTCCGTGGAGTGCCACGATGAATGCATGACAGCGACAACGACCCTCATCGTCGACGGCGCGAACGTCGTCGGCTCGGTGCCCGACGGTTGGTGGCACGACCGGCGGGGCGCGGCCGAGCGGCTGCGCGACGGCCTCGTGGCGTACGGCGAGAGCGGGCTGCCCGGCCTCGCGGATCCGCCGGTGGAGCTGGTGCTCGTCGTGGAGGGCGCGGCGCGCGGGGTGGCCAGCGTCGACGGCGTACGGGTCGAGTCGGCCGACGGCAGCGGCGACGACCGCATCGTCGAACTGGTCGCGGCCCGGCCCGAGGGGCGGCCGTGCGTGGTCGTGACGGCCGACCGGGGGCTGCGGGCGCGGGTGGAGGCGCTGGGCGCCCGGGTGACGGGCCCCCGTACCGTACGCCCGGCCGGCACCGGCGGCCGCCGGGCGTACGGCAGATGAGGAGCCGTCAGCCGCGGCGCCCCATCCGGCTGTGCGACCGCCCGTACACGAAGTAGAAGGCGAGTCCGACGACCATCCAGATCGCGAACCGCAGCCAGGTCTCCGCCGTCAGATTGACCATCAGCCACAGGGACGCCAGCACCGACAGCACCGGCACCAGCGGCACCAGCGGGGTGCGGAAGGAACGCGGCAGGTCGGGGCGGGTGCGGCGCAGAATGATCACGCCCAGGGCCACCACGACGAAGGCGAACAGGGTGCCGATGTTGACCAGCTCGGCCAGCACGTCGATGGAGGTGAACCCGGCCACCACGGCGACCACCACGCCGAGCGCGATCGTGGACCGGTAGGGCGTACCGAAGCGCGGGTGGACCGTGGAGAACACCCGGGGCAGCAGCCCGTCGCGGCTCATCGCGAAGAAGACCCGGCTCTGGCCGAGCAGCAGGATCATGCTGACCGAGGTGAGGCCGACGGCCGCGCCGAAGCTGATCAGTCCGGCCCAGAAGGGGTGTCCGATGTCCTTGAAGGCGTCGGCGAGCGGCGCGTCCGTGGACAGCTTGCTGTACTTCTGCATGCCGGTGACGACGATGGACACGGCGACGTAGAGGACCGTGCAGATGATCAGCGAGCCGAGGATGCCGCGCGGCACGTCGCGCTGCGGATTGCGGGCCTCCTCGGCGGCGGTGGCGACGATGTCGAAGCCGATGAAGGCGAAGAAGACCACGGCGGCGGCCGCGAAGACGCCCATCGCCCCGAAACTCGCCGGGGTGAAGCCGAACATGAGCTGGACCAGCGGCGCCTGCCAGCCGCTGCCGCCCTCGCTGGGCACGGACTCCGGTACGAACGGCTCGTAGTTCGAGCCGTTGATGAAGAACGCGCCGACCGCGATGACGATCAGTACGACGGTGACCTTGACGCCCACGACCACCGCGGTCACCCGCGAGGACAGCTTCATGCCCGCGACCAGAATGGCCGTCAGGACGAGCACGAGGAGGCAGGCCAGCAGGTCGAAGCCGAACTGCCCCTCGTGGGTACCGGAGAGGCCCTGCGGGAGCTGTACGCCCGCGGAGTCCAGCAGCGAGCGGATGTAACCGGACCAGCCCACGGACACCACGGCACAGGCCAGCGCCAGCTCCAGGACCAGGTCCCAGCCGATGATCCAGGCGGGGAACTCGCCCAGCGAGGCGTAGGAGAAGGTGTACGCGGAGCCGGCGACCGGGACGGTGGAGGCGAACTCGGCGTAGCAGAGGGCGGCCAGCGCGCAGACCACACCGGCGACGATGAAGGAGAGCGCGACCGCCGGGCCCGCCGTCTCCTTGGCGATCTTGCCGGTGAGGACGAAGATGCCGGTGCCGATGATCACCCCGACGCCGAAGACCGTGAGATCCAGCGCGGACAGTGACTTCTTGAGCGCGTGCTCGGGCTCCTCGGTGTCGCGGATCGACTCCTCGACCGTCTTGGTACGGAAAAGGCCGCGGCGGCGGCCCTCCTGCTCCGGCAACGAACTGCTCATGGGCGAACCTCCGGGCGACCGTCTATGAATCCCCAACTGACCGAGTCTCGGCAATAGCGGGGAACAGACACTGACGGCGTGCCCGAAGGCGCCACAGATCACTCGATATGCGGAGGGACCGGCACGCACCCGGAGGAGTGCGAACCGGTCCCGTCCGGCGTCGTACCGGTCAGTCCTGGGCGACCTGGGCCGGCTCGGCGGCCGACGCGTCCTCGGTGTCCTCGTAGCGGCCGTCGATCTTCGCGACCAGGCCGGTGACCTGGCGGGCGATGTCCGGCGCGGTGAGACCGATCTCCGCCATGATCTCCTTGCGCGACGCGTGGTCGAGGAACTTCTCCGGGATGCCGAAGTCGCGCAACGGCACGTCCACGCCCGCGTCCCGCAGCGCCTGCGCGACCGCGGAACCGACGCCGCCGGAGCGGATGTTGTCCTCGACCGTGACCACGACGCGGTGCCGGTCGGCCAGGCCCGGCAGGGCCTCGTCGACCGGCTTGACCCAGCGCGGGTCGACGACGGTCGTGGAGATGCCCTGCTTGTCCAGCAGGTCGGCGATCTCCAGGCACATCGGGGCGAGCGCGCCGACGGAGACGAGCAGCACGTCGGGCTTCTTGACGCCCTCGGCCGGCGCGCGCAGCACGTCCATGCCGCCGATCCGGCCCACGGCCTCGACGGCCGGGCCGACCGCGCCCTTGGAGTAGCGCACCACGGTCGGCGCGTCGTCGACCTCGACGGCCTCGCGCAGCTGGGCGCGTACCTGGTCGGCGTCGCGCGGCGCGGCGATCCGCAGGCCGGGGACGACCTGCAGCAGCGACATGTCCCACATGCCGTTGTGCGAGGCGCCGTCGGTACCGGTGACACCCGAGCGGTCCAGGACGAAGGTGACGCCGCACTTGTGCAGCGCCACGTCCATCAGGACCTGGTCGAAGGCGCGGTTGAGGAACGTCGCGTACAGCGCGAAGACCGGGTGCAGGCCGCCGGTCGCCAGGCCGGCGGCGGAGACCGCGCCGTGCTGCTCGGCGATGCCCACGTCGTAGATCCGCTCGGGGAACGCCTCGGCGAACTTCTTCAGGCCGACCGGCTGCAGCATCGCCGCGGTGATCGCGACGATGTCCTTGCGCTCGCGGCCGAGCTTGACCATCTCCTCGCCGAACACCGAGGTCCAGTCGGCGCCGCCGGACGACACCGGCAGACCGGTGTCGGGGTGGATGACGCCGATGCCGTGGAAGCGGTCGGCCTCGTCCTGCTCGGCGGGCTTGTAGCCGCGGCCCTTCTCGGTGAGGCAGTGCACGATGACCGGGCCGCCGAAGCGCTTCGCGCGCTGCAGCGCGGACTCCAGCGCCTCCATGTCGTGGCCGTCGATCGGGCCGACGTACTTCAGGCCGAGGTCCTCGAACATGCCCTGGGGGGCGACGAGGTCCTTCAGGCCCTTCTTGGCGCCGTGCAGCGCGTCGTAGACCGGCTTCCCGACGACCGGGGTGCGGTCCAGGATCTCCTTGCCGCGGGCGAGGAAGCGCTCGTAACCATCGGTCGTACGGAGGGTGGCGAGGTGATCGGCCAGGCCGCCGATGGTCGGGGAGTAGGAGCGCTCGTTGTCGTTGACGACGATGACCAGCGGGCGGTCCTTGGCGACCGCGATGTTGTTCAGCGCCTCCCAGGCCATGCCGCCGGTGAGCGCGCCGTCACCGATCACCGCGACGACGTGGTCGTCGTTGCCGCGCACCTGGTTGGCCTTGGCCAGCCCGTCGGCCCAGCCGAGCACCGTGGAGGCGTGGCTGTTCTCGATGACGTCGTGCTCGGACTCGGCGCGCGAGGGGTAGCCGGACAGGCCGCCCTTGGCGCGCAGCTTCGAGAAGTCCTGGCGGCCGGTCAGCAGCTTGTGGACGTAGGACTGGTGGCCGGTGTCGAAGAGGACCCGGTCCTGGGGCGAGTGGAAGACGCGGTGCAGGGCGATGGTCAGCTCGACCACGCCGAGGTTCGGGCCGAGGTGTCCGCCGGTCTTGGAGACGGCGTCGACGAGGAACGTCCGGATCTCTCCCGCGAGCTGCTCGAGCTGCTCCGGGCCGAGCCGGTCCAGATCGCGCGGTCCCCTGATACGGGTCAGCAGCGCCACCCGTGCCTCCTTGTGCGTCGAGCTGTTTTCCGGACCTTCGCTACCGGTCCGAGCTGATCGAGCTTGCCGATCAGACGAGTCTAATGTTCCGCGCGCCGCGGCTGCGCGCGGGCCATGCGAGGAATGTCACGCATATGGCCCCTGCCCGCAGGGAACCGGGCAGGGGCCACAGGGCAGGCCGGGCGTGTCAGGTCCGTCCGGCCGTTTTCTGCGTGCGGCGGGAGACCGAGTCGATCACGACGGCGGCCAGCAGGACCGCGCCGGTGATCATGTACTGGATCTCGCTGGCCATGCCCAGCAGGTTCAGGCCCTGCTGGATGGACTGGATGACCAGCATGCCCAGCAGCGCGGACCAGATCTTGCCGCGGCCGCCGAAGAGGCTGGTGCCGCCGATGACCGCGGCGGCGATCACGTTCATCAGCGTGTTGCCCGCGCCGAGGTTCTTCGTGGCGCCGCCGGAGAGGCTGGCGATGAAGAGCCCGCCGAAGGCCGCGAGCATCCCGGAGATCGCGAAGACCGTGATCCGGATCTTGTCGACATTGATACCGGCCCGGCGCGCGGCCTCCGCGTTGCCGCCGACCGCGAAGATCTGCCGGCCGTAGCTCGTACGGCGGACCACGAAGTCGGCGATGACCAGGACGGCCAGGAAGAGCACCAGGGCGAGCGGCAGGCCGCGCGCGCCGGCCGGCTCGTTGAGCACGTACGCGACGACGAAGGCGATCACCGCGACCGCGGCGGTACGCAGGCCCACCTCGCTCAGCGGCCGCGAGGGCAGCCCGGCGGCCTTGCGCCGCCTGGTGTCCATCAGCAGCGAGCCCGCGTACGCCAGGACCGCGACCAGCGCCAGCCCGTACGCCGCCGCCTTGTCCTCGAAGTAGTAGCCCGTGAGGTAGGCGACCACGCTGTCGTCCGGCGTGTTGATGGAGCCTTCCTTGCCCATCATCCAGATCTGCAGGCCGCTCCAGCCGAGGAAGCCGGCCAGGGTGACCACGAAGGCGGGCACGCCGATCTTGGCGAAGAAGAAGCCGTGCAGCGCGCCGATCAGCAGACCGCAGACGACGGCGAGCAGGACGGACAGCCAGTCGTTCAGGCCGTTCGTCACGCTGAGCACGGCCCAGACCGCAGCGCCCACGCCGGCCACCGAGCCGACCGAGAGGTCGATCTCGCCCAGCAGCAGGACGAAGACGATGCCGACGGCCATGATGCCGAGGCCGGAGGTGTAGACGCCGATGTTCGCGAGGGAGCCGGCGGACAGGAAGCTGCTGGTCTGGAGCTGGAAGACGACCGCGATGACGATCAGGCCGAGGACGACCGGGAGCGAGCCCAGCTCGCCGCCGCGCATCCGCCGGGTGAAGTCGGTCCAGTACCCCTTGAAGCCCTGCTCGCGGACGAGCAGCCGGGGGTCGACGACCGCGGCCGGGACGGCACTCTTCTCCACCGGCTGCTCCGGCGTGGCGCCCGCGTCGCTCTTGGTGAGGTCGCTGCTCATGACGCGCCCTGCTCCTTCTTCACCTGGTCCGTGCGGGCCTTGCGGCGCGTGACGGCGTTGTCCGAGGCGCCGGTGATCGCGGCGATGATCTCTTCGTGGGAGGTGTCCGCCACGGGGAAGACGCCGTTGTTGCGGCCGAGGCGCAGCACCGCGACGCGGTCCGCGACGGCCTGTACGTCGGCCATGTTGTGGCTGATCAGGATCACGCCGTGGCCGCGCTCGCGGAGCCGCTCGACGAGGTCGAGGACCTGCGCGGTCTGCTCGACGCCGAGCGCCGCGGTCGGCTCGTCGAGGATGACGACCTTGGGGTCGCCGATCAGCGCGCGGGCGATGGCGACGACCTGGCGCTGGCCGCCGGAGAGCGCCGCGACGGGGATGCGGACGCTGGGGATGCGGATGGACAGGGTGTCCAGCAGCTCCTTGGCGCGCTTCTCCATGGCGATCTCGTCGAGCACGGAGGCGCGGCGCAGCTCGCTGCCGAGGAAGAGGTTGGCGACGACATCGAGGTTGTCGCAGAGCGCGAGGTCCTGGTAGACGGTGGCGACGCCGAGCTCCTGGGCGTCGTGCGGCCGGTTGATGCGGACCGGACGACCCTCCCACTCGATGGTGCCTTCGTCGATGGGATGGACCCCGGCGATGGTCTTGACGAGGGTCGACTTGCCGGCGCCGTTGTCGCCGACCAGGGCGACCACCTCACCGGCTTCGATTTCCAGCGTGACGTCCGTGAGCGCCTGGACGGCGCCGAACCGCTTGGAGACCGAGCGCAACGCCAGCACGGGCGCAGCGGACACGTGAATCATCTCCTTCGCCGCCTGTCGGGCGGGAATGGTGCGTACGAGGCTGCCCGGCGGCCCGCGCCTCTCGTGGGCGCGGGCCGTCCGAGGGGGTTACTTGATGCCGGCTTCCTCGCACGCCTTCTTGTAGTCCGCGGTGCAGAGCTGGCTCGCCTTGTAGACCTTGTCCTTGATGATCGTGTCCTGGATGTCGTCCTTGGTCACGATCTGCGCGTCGTACAGCTTCGCCGGGATGCCCTTGACCTCGCCGCTGAGGCTGTCGACCTTGTCCGGGGTGAGGGAGCCGAGCTTCTCGCCCTTGAGGAGCTTGACCGCGACCTCGGCGGTGGTCTCGGCCTGCGGCTTGATCTGCTTGTAGATGGTGAAGGACTGCTCGCCCTTCAGGATCCGCTGCAGACCGGCCAGCTCGGCGTCCTGGCCGCCGACGGGGACGTCGACGTTCCGCTGCTTCAGCGCGGTGAGGATGCCGCCGGCCATGCCGTCGTTGGCGGAGTAGACGCCCTGGAAGCCGTCCTTGCCGAGCGCGTCGATCGCCGAGTTCATCTTCTTGTTGGCCTCGTCCGGCGACCAGTCCGGGATGTCCTGCTCGTAGACGATCTTCTTGACCTGCTTGTCAAGGACCGTGTGCGCGCCCTTCTTGAAGAAGGGGGCGTTCGGGTCGGTCGGCGAGCCGTTGATCATGACAACGTTGGCGTTCTTGGCGTCGCTGCCCAGGGCCTTGACCAGGCCCTCGCCCTGGAGGCGGCCGATCTTCTCGTTGTCGTAGGACACGTATGCCGAAATGTCGCCCTCGGCGAGGCGGTCGTACGCGACGACCTTTACGCCCTTCTTGGCGGCCTGGTTCACCCAGGACTTGGTCGCCTTGAAGTCGACCGCGTCCAGGATGATGACCTTGACGCCCTGCGTGATCAGCGCGTCGAACTGCTTCTTCTGCGTCTCGGTCTCCTGCGCGGCGTTGTTGTACTTCACCGTGCAGTCCGCGCAGAGCTCCTTGATCTTCGCCTCCATGAAGGGGCGGTCGAAGGTCTCGTAGCGCGTGGTCTTGTTCTCCGGCAGCAAGAGACCGATGGTCTTCTTGTCACCACCGCTGTCGTCACCGCTGCCGGCCTTGCCACAGGCGGCCACGGTCGCGGCCATGGAGACCGCGGTGGTGGCTATGACGACGCGACGCACAAATGCGTTCATGGGGATGGCCCTCCCTGACATGGCCGCGTCCTTGCGGCCGAGGTGCTTGGAGTCAACTCGGCCGCTCGCAGGGCGTCAAGGAGTAAATCCTTAACGAGATGACAACGGTGCCATCCGTTAGCAATGTGAACTCAGAGTGCGCCCCACCAGCGGCGGGGCGCCTCTTTCGCTTCAGACAGTGGCGGGTCGCGGGTCAGGCAATGGCGGGAGCGTCCGCGGCGACCGTGCCGTCCAGCAGCGTGGAGTCCCCCATCTCGCTGAGTACCAGTGCCAGCGCGCCCAGCACCTCGGCCCGGCCGCCCAGCGTGCCCGGTACGACACCGAGCTGACGCGCCGCGCTGGGAATGGCGTACCGCGACACCGACTCGCGGATCGGCGCGAGCACCAGCTCCCCGGCCTCCGCGAGGTCGCCGCCGAGCACCACCCGGCTCGGATTCAGCAGGTTGCACAGGTTCGCCACGCCGCTGCCGATGTGCCGGCCGACGTCCGCGATGACCCGGCGGCAGCCCGGGTCGCCGTCGCGCGCGAGCTGGACGACGCCCGGCATGGTCAGGTCCGGGCCGTGACTCGGCTGGAGGAGCGGCAGCACGTACCGGGCCGAGGCGAAGGTCTCCAGGCAGCCGCGGTTGCCGCAGCGGCACACCGGCCCCGACTCGTCCAGCGTGATGTGCCCGATCTCGCCCGCCGTGCCGCCCGGTCCGCGGTAGATCTGTCCGCTGATCACCAGCCCGGCGCCGACGCCGGTGGCCACCTTGATGTACGCGAGGTCGGCGGCGCCCCGTCCGGCGCCCCACACCAGCTCGCCGAGCGCGCCGAGGTTGGCGTCGTTGTCGACGTGCACCGGCACGCCGAGCCGCTCCGACAGCTCTTCGCCGGGGTTCGTGCCGGACCAGCCCGGCAGGATCGCGGTCGAGCCGAGCGTCCCGGAGACCACGTCGATCGGGCCCGGCACGCCGAGGCCCACCCCGACGACCTTGGACCGGTCGATGCCGGTGGTCTCCACCAGCCGGCTGACGAGCTGCTCGGCCCGGTCGAAGCCCTCGGCGGCCGAGGCGTCCACGTCGATCGGCTCGGACTCCTCGGCGAGCACCTGGTGCGCGAGGTTGCCGACCGCGACCCGCAGGTGGCTGTGGCCGAAGTCGACGCCGACCACGACGCCCGCGTCGCCGGAGAGCGAGACGGAGCGGGCCCGGCGGCCGCCCGCGGAGGTGGGCGTGACCTCGACGGTCCCGCCGTCCTTCAGCTCCCGCACGATGTTGGAGACCGTAGCCGCCGACAGCCCGGTGGTCCGGGCGATCTCCGCCTGGGTGAGCGATCCCGCCATCCGTACGGCACGCACGACCCGCTCAAGATTGGCCCGGTGCAGCGAGGACTGCGACCCCGGAGTCTCCATCGACTCATCCACTCCCGCCTGCCGCGGGCGGCACGACGACCGCCCGCCGGCCGGGCCACAGCAATGGGGCCCGGCTTGTCTCCAACATGTGAATCTAAGCTGAGCCGCCCGGGTCCGCTCCCGTCAAGTCCTCGACCGCTGTGGGGCGGATATCCACGCACGACGGCCGACTCGGTGTGTGGACACACCCCGGGGCCTCCCGTCGCCCGGCGACGGAAGGCCCCATGTCCTGCGCGGGTTGCGCGCCCGCTACTTCACCGCCCCCGCGGTCAGCCCCGCGACCACCTGGCGCTGGAAGACGATGTACGCCGCGAGCACCGGCAGCATCGCGATGGTCAGGCCCGCGAACAGCCCGGACCAGTCGCCCTTGTACCCCTGGCTGACGGCCAGCGCGACCAGGCCCTGGGTCAGCACCTTCTTGTCGGGGTCGCCGACGTTGAGGACCGTGGGCAGCAGGTACTGGTTCCACTGCCCCAGGAAGTTGAAGATGCCGACGCTGATCAGGCCGGGCTTGGCCATCGGCAGCATGACCTGGAAGAACGTCCGCGCGTGCGAGGCGCCGTCGATGAGCGCGGCCTCGGCCACCGAGGACGGCAGCGTGCGGAAGAACCCGCTGAGGAAGAAGACGGTGAACGGCAGCGAATAGGCGATGTAGACCAGGATCAGGCCGTGGTACGTGTCCAGCAGCGCCATGTTCTTCATGACGAAGAACAGCGGCACCAGCGCCAGGATCACCGGGAAGCCCATGCCGCCGACGAACAGGAAGTAGATGAAGCGGTTCCCGGGGAACTCGAAGCGGGCGAGTACGTAGGCGGCCATCGAGCCGAGCAGCATCGTGCCGACCAGCGAACCGCCCACCACGATCAGCGAGTTGCCGAAGTACTGGGCCATGTTGGCCTTTTCCCAGGCCCGCGCCCAGTTCTCGAAGTGCAGCGCGGAGGGCAGTCCCCACGGCGAGCCGAAGATCTCCGAGTCGTCCTTGAAGGAGCTGACCACGGCCCACAGCAGCGGCATGGTGACGAGGACGCCCCAGATGACCAGCACGCCGTGCGAGAAGACGTTCAGGACGCCGCCCTCGCTGCTCTTCTTGCCCCGGCCCGCCCAGCGGCCGGCCGGCGCGAGCGGCTCCGGCGCCGCGCCGCCCGTACCGCCCCCCTGCGCGAGGTCCTGCGGGGAACCCTTCGTGACGCCCTGGAGCTCAGGGGGATCGGTCTGTGCGGTCATCAGAACTCCAGTCGCTCTCGACGGCCCAGCCGCATGACGACGGCCGCGAAGATCAGGGTGACGATGAGCAGCGAGACGCCGATCGCGGTGGCGTAGCCGGCCTGACCGTCACGGAAGGTCTTCTGGTAGACGTACAGCGGCAGTACTTCCGTCGAGTAGTCCGGGCCGCCCGGGCCGACGCTCATGATCTGCACGAACGCGAAGGCCGACACGTCCAGGGCCAGGATTCCCATGTAGATCCAGCCGGTCTGCACGGTGTCCCAGAGCAGCGGCAGGGTGATGCGGAAGAACGTGTTCGCGCGGCCCGCGCCGTCCAGCAGCGCGGCCTCGTAGAAATCCTTGGGAATGGAGCTCATTCCGGCGGAGAAGAGGACCACGTAGAAACCGACGTTGGCCCACACCATGGCGGCCATCACGCACCACAGCGCGAGCTGCGGGTCGCCCAGCCAGTCCGGCTGGACGGAGTCCAGGCCGACCGCGGAGAGCAGCGAATTGATGGCGCCGCTCTCCGGGTTGTACGCGAACTGGAACAGCAGGGCCACGATCGGCACCGACAGCACCTGCGGGAAGAAATAGAGAATCTTGTACGTGCCGGAGCCGCGCACCCCGCCGATGACCGCCTTCTTCGTGCGGCGGCCACCGACGTTGAGCATGAACGCGAAGAACAGCGCCAGCGAAATCGTCACCACCGGCAGCAGCAGAAGCAGGGTCACACTGTTGCCCACCGCGGACCAGAACACGCCGTCCTGGAAGAGCCGTGCGTAGTTGTCGAACCCGACCATCCCGAAATCGGAACTCAGACCCGTCCAGTCCGTGAAGGAGTAGTAAATCGCCTGCACGAACGGGGAGATCACGAAGACCGCGTAGATGGCCAGCGGAAGGATCAGGAACCCGGCGATGAAACGGTATTTACCGTGCTGCATGACGTACGATCCCGTTCTTGTCCTGCGGCGGCTGCCGCTGGTGACACAGCGAATTCGTCGGTCAGCGCTTGTACTTCTTCACGCTGGAGTCCTTGCGGGTCTCGTCCGCGTACTTCTGGATCTTGTTGATGGCCTCGGCCGGGGTCAGCCGGCCGGCCATCATCTCGCCGATGCAGCCGACGCCGATCTTCTCCTTCTGCAGGGCCACGTACCAGTCCTGCAGCCGGGGGTTGAGGACGTTCTTGCCGGCCTTCGCCAGGGCCTGCTGCGCGGACGCCAGGCCCGGCGGCAGGGAAAGTCCCTCGGTACCGCCGTTGAGCGAGGTGAGCGAGGAGACCTGCTTCGTGAAGTTCTTGGAGGACTTCTCGCTGAGCATGATGCGCAGCAGCTCCATGCCGCCCTCGGCGTTCTTCGCCTGCTTGGGCACGATGAACGGCTCGCCGCCGGAGGCCCAGAGGGTGCCGAACGGCATCTTGTCGGAGGAGTTCAGGCTGGACGGAGCGCCCACGGCGAGGTCGAAGTTGCCGGCCGCCTCGATCTGCTTGCCGGACTCGTTCTCCACCCAGGAGCCATTGGGGATGAACAGCGCCTTGCCCTCGGCCCATGCCTTCTGCGACTGCAGGTGGTCAAGGCCGGGGCTGCCCTTGAGGATGTACCCCTTCTTGTACAGCTCGTAGTACGCCTCGAACGCGGCGCGCACCGCCGGGTCCTTCCACGCGCCCGGCTCCAGGTTGTCGATCCGGCGGAGCACCTCGGCGCCGCCGATCTTCGCGATGAAGGGGTACAGGCTGAACGGCACGTAGTACGGGTACTTGCCCGGGTACGTCCAGCCGGCGATGCCCTTCTTCTTCGCCTTCGCGCAGAGCGCGAGCATGTCGTCCCAGTTCTCCGGGTACTCCGCGTCCAGCTTCTTGAGGTTGGTCTTGGAATACCAGACGCCGTAGACCGTGTAGGCGTAGTACAGGGTCCAGATCTCCGAGCCGCCGAACTGGCCCATTTCCACGACGCCGGGGCGCAGCGTGTCGCGCACCTTCTTGCTCGGGTCGTCGATCGAGGGGGCGTCGAGCAGCGGCGTGAGGTCCGTGAGCTGGTCCTTGCCGACCAGGGTGCTGAAATCCATCTGTTCCGCACCGGAGTTGTCGACCAGGTCGGGCGGATTGCCGCCGTTGAAGCGGGGCTGCAGCGTGGACTGGATCTTCTGCGTGGAGGCGTGCTTGATCTTTCCCTTGGTCTTGGGATGGGCGACCGCGTACTGCGCCTCGGCGTCCTTGGCGTATTTGTCGCCGAAGCCGCCGTCGAAGATGACCACGTCCAAAGCCGCGCTCTCATTGACGGCGAGCGGGTTCTTCGCGGACTTGGTGCCCTTGTCGACCTTGTCACCGCCGCCGCTGTCACCACCGCTCGCGCACGAGGCGAGCACGCTCATCGTCGGGACGGCGAACACTCCGAGCGCCACGGACCGCTTGATCAGATCGCGACGGCTGGTTTCTGAGGTGGATCCCATGCTCAAGTCCTCGCCTTCTTCCAGGACTCAGGCGGTGTACCGGAGCCACCCCGGCACCGCGGGTCAGATGAAGCTGAGTTGTACGGGATGTGCACCGGGCGCGCTAGAGATACGCAGGGAAACGTGTGATTCCCCGCTGGTCCCCCGGATCCGGACGGCTCGAAGCGCACAGCCATTCGGACGCCGACAGGTATAGTCCACTTCACGCGAGCGGGGCAAGATCAAATGCAGCTTTTGCCGCCAGTCTTTCCCGAGTTGAGACCTCTCCGACATGCACGCCGACATGCGCGGATCGGTCGGGGTCCATTCCCGCCACCTCTCCCGGCTCCCTTGACACCAAAGGCCGCACGGTTGTTGGTTATCTCTGCAATGCCGGAATGACAACGATGTCAGTTGAGCGATGTCAGATGAGTGGAGAAGCTCGCGTGCGGCTCAGACACCTGCGTGGGATCAACCGGCCTGTCGCCCTGACGGCCGCAGCCCTCCTGATCGTGACGGCACACGGCGCGGCCGTGGCCGCGCCCTCCGCACCACACGCACCACCGGGCACAGCCCAGGAATTCAGCTCCTCGTTCGAGTCCGGCGAGCCGGCACCGGACTGGCGGGACACCGCCGAAACGGGCCCCGACGGCGCCCCCAAGGCCGCCGGCGTCCGTCCGGAGAGCGGCACGGCACCCGGCATGACCAGCCACGTCGACACCGGTCCCACCGACTCCCCCACGGCGAAGCAGAACGCGGGCTTCACGGGTACGCACGCACTGCGCTACGGCGGCAGCCACACCGCCGACGGCCACGGCTATGCGTACAACAAGGTCTTCGACGTCGACGTCCAGGTCGATCGCGACACCGCCCTCTCCTACAAGCTCTTCCCGGAAATGGCCGGATCGGCCCGTGACTACCGCGCCACCCAGGTCTCCGTCGATCTCGCCTTCACCGACGGGAGTTATCTCAGCGACCTGAAGCCGGCCGATCAGTACGGCGCTCCGCTGACGCCGCAGGGCCAGGGCGCCGCCAGGACGCTCTACGTCAATCAGTGGAACCACCGCGAGTCGAGTATCGGAGCGGTGGCCGCCGGAAAGACGGTCGACCGCATCCTTATCGCGTACGACACGCCCCGGGGCACCGGCACCTTCCGCGGCTGGCTCGACGATCTGACGCTCGCGCCCAAGGCGCCCGAGAAGCGCCTCGCGCACCTCTCCGACTACGCCTCGACCACCCGCGGCACGAACTCCAGCGGCAGCTTCTCGCGCGGCAACACCTTCCCCGCGACCGCCGTCCCCAACGGCTTCAACTTCTGGACCCCGGTCACCAACGCCGGCTCCCAGGACTGGCTTTACGAATACGCGCGCAAGAACAACGCCGACAACCTCCCCACCCTCCAGGCGTTCGCCGCCAGCCACGAACCCAGCCCCTGGATGGGCGACCGGCAGACCTTCCAGGTGATGCCGTCCGCGGCCGCCGGCACCCCCAACGCCTCCCGCACCGCCCGCGCGCTCCCCTTCCACCACTCCCGCGAGACGGCGAAGCCGCACTATTACGGCGTCACCTTCGACAACGGGCTGAAGACCGAGATCGCGCCCACCGACCACGCCGCGATGATGAAGTTCACCTTTCCGGGTGAAAACGCGAGCCTGATCTTCGACAACGTCAACAACAAGGGCGGTCTGACGCTCGACACCGAGAACGGCGTGGTCACGGGCTTCTCCGACGTCAAGAGCGGGCTGTCCACGGGAGCCACGCGCCTCTTCGTGTATGCCGCGTTCGACGCGCCGGTCACCGCCGGCGGCAAGCTCTCCGGAGGCGGCGGCCCCGACGTCACCGGCTATCTCCGCTTCGAGCCCGGCGCCGACCGCACGGTCACGATGCGCATCGCCACGTCCCTGATCAGCGTCGACCAGGCCAAGGAGAACCTCCGTCAGGAGGTCCCGGAGAGCGCGTCCTTCGCGTCCGTACGGGACGGGGCCCGTTCAGCCTGGGACGACATCCTCGGCCGCATCGAGGTCGAGGGCGCGAGCCGCGACCAGCTCACGACGCTCTACTCCAGCCTGTACCGGCTCTACCTCTACCCCAACTCCGGCTCGGAGAAGGTGGACGGCAAGGTCCGCTACGCCAGCCCCTTCTCCCCCGCGACCGGCCCGGACACCCCCACCCACACCGGCTCGAAGATCGTCGACGGCCAGGTCCACGTCAACAACGGCTTCTGGGACACCTACCGGACCACCTGGCCCGCGTACTCCTTCCTCACCCCGAAGCTGGCCGGCGAGCTGGCCGACGGCTTCGTCCAGCAGTACAAGGACGGCGGCTGGATCTCCCGCTGGTCCTCGCCCGGCTACGCCGACCTGATGACCGGCACCAGCTCCGACGTGGCGTTCGCCGACGCGTACGCCAAGGGTGTGCGCTTCGACGCGAAGGCGGCGTACGAGGCGGCGCTGAAGAACGCCACCGTCGCGCCGCCCAGCCCCGGCGTCGGCCGCAAGGGCATGAACACCTCGCCGTTCCTCGGGTACACCTCCACCAAGACCCGCGAGGGCATGTCCTGGGCCCTGGAGGGCTACCTCAACGACTTCGGCATCGCCCGGATGGGCCAGGCGCTCTACAAGAAGACCCACGAGAAGCGCTACAAGGAGGAGTCGGCGTACTTTCTGAACCGGGCGCAGGACTACGTCAAGCTCTTCGACGACAGGGTCGGCTTCTTCCAGGGCAAGGACGAGCAGGGCAACTGGCGGCTCACGCCGGACACGTACGACCCGCGCGTCTGGGGCCACGACTACACCGAGACCAACGGCTGGTCCTTCGCCTTCACCGCGCCGCAGGACCTGAAGGGCCTCGCCAACCTCTACGGCGGCCGCGCGGGCCTGGCGAAGAAGCTCGACACGTACTTCGCCACGCCCGAGACCGGTACCAAGGAGTTCGCGGGCAGCTACGGCAACGTGATCCACGAGATGACCGAGGCCCGCGACACCCGGATGGGTATGTACGGCCACAGCAACCAGCCGTCCCACCACATCGCGTACGCCTACGACGCGGCCGGACAGCCGTGGAAGACCCAGGAGAAGGTCCGCGAGGTGCTCTCCCGGCTCTACCTCGGCAGCGAGATCGGCCAGGGCTACCCGGGCGACGAGGACAACGGCGAGATGTCCGCCTGGTACGTCTTCAGCGCCCTCGGCTTCTACCCGCTGGTGATGGGACAGCCCGAGTACGCGATCGGCTCGCCGCTCTTCACGAAGGCCACCGTCCACCTGGAGAACGGCCGCGACCTGGTCATCAACGCCCCGGAGAACAGCGCCCGGAACGTCTATGTGCAGGGCCTGCGGGTCAACGGCAAGCCCTGGACCTCCACGGCGCTCCCGCACTCCGTACTCGCCCGCGGCGGCACCCTGGACTTCACCATGGGCCCGGAGCCCTCCCGCTGGGGCACCGGCGCGCACGCGGCGCCCACCTCGATCACCCAGGACGACAGGGTCCCGTCCCCGGCCGGTGACGTGACCGCGCCGGACGGCTCGGCGCTCTTCGACAACACCTCGGACACCTCGGCGTCCTTCGGGACGGCGGCCGCCGGCCTCACGAAGGCGGCCCGCGTCACGTCGTACACGCTGACCTCCTCGGCCAAGGAGAACGCGCCGGCCGGCTGGACCCTGGAGGGCTCTCAGGACGGCCGCCAGTGGACGACCGTCGACCGCCGCTCCGCGGAGTCCTTCGCGTGGGACAAGCAGACCCGGGCCTTCTCGGTCGAGCGGCCGGGCACGTACCGGCACTACCGGCTGGTCCCGGCCGGCCGGGCCACCCTCGCCGAGATCGAACTGATCTCCTGACCGCACCGTGCGCCACAGGCCGGGGCCGCGCCGCCCGCGAACGGACGGTGCGGCCCTGTGCGGCTGCCGGACGGCTCAGAGGAGAGCGTCGAGCAGGCTGCTGAGCAGGCCGTGGCCCCACCAGCCGTGGTGGTCGTCCCGGCGGTCGCTCTTCTTCTTGCACTTGCAGTCGGCCGTCACGACCGACGACGCCTTCGGGGCGGCCTGGGCCACGCCCGAGACCGGGAGGACGACCGCCGTCGCGAGCATTGCGGCCACGACGGACCGGCCGATGAACCTGCGCATGTGAGTCTCCTGTCAGCAGGAAAATAAGGACGACGCAAGACGTACCGCGTCCCGCCGCCTTCTCACCCGGTACGCCCCGACACCACTCCCCCGGCCTCATGATCACCCCGAGCGGCCCCGCATACCCGCCCCACCGGGCCCTTCCGTGGTACACGCCGGACACGCGGAAGGGCCGCACCCCGAGGGGTGCGGCCCTTCCTGCCGCTGCCGGTCTCCGCTCACTCGCGGATCGGGCCGCTTACTTCCGGCTGTGCTTACTTACGAATGAGCGAGCGCAGCACGTACTGCATGATGCCGCCGTTGCGGTAGTAGTCGGCCTCGCCGGGGGTGTCGATGCGGACCTTGGCGTCGAACTCGACGTCGCCGGCCTTGACCTTCACGGTCTCCGGGATGCCGCCGTCGTTCAGGGCGGTGATGCCGGTGATGGAGAAGGTCTCCTCGCCGGTCAGGCCCAGGGACTGCGCGGTGGCGCCCTCGGGGAACTGCAGGGGCAGGACGCCCATGCCGATCAGGTTCGAGCGGTGGATGCGCTCGTAGGACTCGGCGATGACGGCCTTGACGCCGAGCAGCGCGGTGCCCTTGGCGGCCCAGTCGCGGGAGGAGCCGGAGCCGTACTCCTTGCCCGCCAGGATGACCAGCGGGATGCCGGCGGCCTGGTAGTTCTGCGAGGCGTCGTAGATGAACGACACCGGGCCGTCGGCCTGGGTGAAGTCGCGGGTGAAGCCGCCCTCGGTGCCCGGCGCGATCTGGTTGCGCAGGCGGATGTTGGCGAACGTGCCGCGGATCATGACCTCGTGGTTACCACGGCGGGAGCCGTAGGAGTTGAAGTCGCGACGCTCGACGCCGTGCTCGGTGAGGTACTTGCCGGCCGGGGTGTCGGCCTTGATCGCACCGGCCGGGGAGATGTGGTCGGTGGTGACCGAGTCGCCCAGCTTGGCCAGGACGCGGGCGCCCGCGATGTCCTCGACCGGGGTGGTCTCCATCGTCATGCCCTCGAAGTACGGGGGCTTGCGGACGTAGGTGGACTCGGCGTCCCACTCGAAGGTGTTGCCGGTCGGGATCGACAGCGCCTGCCACTGGGCGTCACCCGCGAAGACGTCCTGGTAGGACTTGTTGAACATGTCCTCGCCGATGGCGTTGGCCACGACGTCGTTGACCTCGGCCTCGGTGGGCCAGATGTCCTTGAGGTAGACCGGGTTGCCCTCGGTGTCGTTGCCGATGGCCTCCTCGGTGATGTTCACCTTCATGGAGCCGGCGATGGCGTACGCGACGACCAGCGGCGGGGACGCCAGGTAGTTCATCTTGACGTCGGGGTTGATCCGGCCCTCGAAGTTGCGGTTGCCGGAGAGCACCGAGGTGACGGCGAGGTCAGCCTCGTTGATCGCCTTCGAGATCTCCTCGTCCAGCGGACCGGAGTTGCCGATGCAGGTGGTGCAGCCGTAACCGACCAGGTTGAAGCCCAGCTTGTCCAGGTACGGGGTCAGGCCGGCCTTGTCGAAGTAGTCGGTGACGACCTTCGAGCCCGGGGCGAGGGTGGTCTTGACCCACGGCTTGCGGGTCAGGCCCTTCTCGACCGCCTTCTTGGCCACGAGCGCCGCGGCGACCATGACGTAGGGGTTCGAGGTGTTGGTGCAGGAGGTGATCGCGGCGACGGTGACGGCGCCGTGGTCGATCTCGAAGACCGAGCCGTCGGCGGCGACGACCTGGGTCGGCTTGGTCGGCGCGCCGTTGTGGTCGCGGGCCGGGGCGTCGGAGGCCGGGAAGGACTCCTTGCCGGCCTCCTCGTCGTCGCCGACGTAGTTGCGCACGTCGGTGGCGAACTGCTTCGCGGCCTCGGCGAGGACGATGCGGTCCTGCGGGCGCTTCGGGCCGGCGATCGACGGGACGACCGTCGAGAGGTCCAGCTCCAGCTTCTCGGAGAAGTCCGGCTCGGCGGCCGGGTCCAGCCAGAGGCCCTGCTCCTTGGCGTACGCCTCGACCAGCGCGACCTGCTGCTCGCTGCGGCCGGTGAGCTTGAGGTAGTTCAGCGTCTCGTCGTCGATCGGGAAGATCGCGGCGGTGGAGCCGAACTCCGGCGACATGTTGCCGATGGTGGCGCGGTTCGCGAGCGAGGTGGCGGCGACGCCCTCACCGTAGAACTCCACGAACTTGCCGACGACACCGTGCTTGCGCAGCATCTCGGTGATGGTCAGCACCAGGTCGGTGGCGGTGGTGCCCGGCTTCAGCTCGCCGGTCAGCTTGAAGCCGACCACGCGCGGGATCAGCATGGAGACCGGCTGGCCGAGCATCGCGGCCTCGGCCTCGATGCCGCCGACGCCCCAGCCCAGGACGCCCAGGCCGTTGACCATCGTGGTGTGCGAGTCGGTGCCGACGAGGGTGTCGGGGTACGCCTGGCCGTTGCGGACCATGACCGTACGGGCCAGGTGCTCGATGTTCACCTGGTGGACGATGCCGGTGCCGGGCGGGACGACCTTGAACTCGTCGAAGGCGGTCTGGCCCCAGCGCAGGAACTGGTAGCGCTCCTTGTTGCGGCCGTACTCCAGCTCGACGTTCTGCGCGAACGCGTCGTTGGTGCCGAACTTGTCGGCGATGACGGAGTGGTCGATGACCAGCTCGGCCGGGGCCAGCGGGTTGATCTTCGCCGGGTCGCCGCCGAGCTCCTTGACGGCCTCACGCATGGTGGCGAGGTCCACGACGCAGGGCACGCCCGTGAAGTCCTGCATGATCACGCGGGCCGGCGTGAACTGGATCTCCTCGTTGGGCTGGGCCTGCGAGTCCCAGTTGCCCAGCGCCCGGATGTGGTCGGCGGTGATGTTCGCGCCGTCCTCGGTGCGGAGCAGGTTCTCCAGCAGCACCTTCAGGCTGTACGGCAGGCGGGCGGAGCCCTCCACCTTGTCCAGCCGGAAGATCTCGTACGACTCGTCGCCCACCTGCAGGGTGCTGCGGGCGTCGAAGCTGTTCGCCGACACGACAGTCTCCTTCATGCATGAATTCGCGCGTACCACCACGATCCTGCCGTCACCGGCCCCAGCCGATCAGCTAAGGTAAGACTTAGTTAGGGGAGCCTTACTAGCGCGGCAGCGGTACGCCTCTCGGCAGATATCTCGATGTCGAGATAACTCTAATACATCGCCGCCGCGCGGTCATGCTCCGCCCTGCCCGCATGCCCGTCATCGTCCGCTTCATCCGGAGGGACTAGGCGGCGAGCGGGGTCGACAAGTGAAGGACCTCGTAGCGTTCGGTCGCGTCCTCGTCGGCGGGGACGGTGTCCGTCCAGAGGACGAAGCGCATCAGGTGCCAGTGGTACGGGTCGACGGCGAGGGCTGCCGTGTGGACGTCGGGGCGGCGGGCCAGGGTGCGCAGGGCTTCGGTTTCGCGCTCGATGAGGCGGGAGAGACCCAGGCCCGTGCCGTCCGGGTCGGGGTCGGGAGGGAGGGCGGTCAGGCGGCGGGAGGCGGCGCGCGGGGGTGTCTCGCGGGCGGGGCCCGCCAGGGTGGCCACGCCGGTCCAGTGCCGCACGGCCGGGCGGCCGAAGTCGCGGATGATCCCCTGGAAGCCGCCTCCGCCGAGGAGGAAGTGGCTCATCGCGCCGACGTCCTGCCAGAGGTAGAAGGGCGCGTACTGGTTGACCGGCGAGCCGTCGGCGCCGCGCTCGCGGATCAGGTACGCCTTCAGGTCCAGCCCAGCGCGGTCGTCGAGCAGGTGCCCGTGGTCGGCCACCCGCTTGCGGATGATGCCCATGTCGTAAGCGGCGGGCAGGGTGATCTCGTACTGCGCCGCGTACATCAGCGGCTCCGGGTGGCGTGCGCGGTGAGCAGCGTGAGCGCGCCCGTGACGGCCTGGTCGAAGGCGTCCGGTGTGCCGGCGGCGCGGGCGAGGACGTAGCCGCCCTGGACCACCGCGACCACGGTCGCGGCCGTGGCGGCCGGGTCCAGCGCCGCGTCCAGCTCGCCGCGCTCCTGACCCTCGGCCAGTACCTCCGCGATCCGGCCGCGCAGCCAGTCGAAGGTCTCGTCGACCGGCGCGCGCAGCACCGGGTCGGCCATCACGTCCGGGTCCTGGGTGAGCCGGCCGACCGGGCAGCCCTTGAGGACGTCGCGCTCGCGGCGCAGGTAGGCGCCGACCCGGTCCGGCGCGGTGCCGGGCCCGTCGAGCAGCCGCGCCACCTCGGCCCGCATCTCCTCGGCGGTGCGCCGGATGGCGGCCAGCGCGAGGTCCGGCTTGCCGGTGAAGTGGTGGTACATGCTGCCCTGGCCGGCGTTGGCGCGCTGCAGGATCGCCTTGGGGCTCGTACCGACGTAGCCGCGCTCCCACAGCAGTTCGCGGGTGCTTTCGATGAGGCGTTCCGAGGTGCCGGCCGACGGGCCGTTCGCAGTGCTCATGAGGGCAGCATACATACTGGTAGGTACAGAGAGTGCGGGAAATCTTCCGCGGACTCCTCGGTCGGCATGTCACATCTCGCGGCCCGCTCCCGTCGTAGGGGTGAAGCACGGAAAACCGATCACGAGGAGAGCGATCATGCAGGCACGGATGCAGAACCCCGCGACCATCTTTCCCGAGGCCACGGCGGCCGTGCAGCAGCTCCTGAAGGCGGCCGGGTCGGGCGGTGTACCGCAGACGACGCTGGAGCTGGTGCACCTGCGGGCGAGCCAGATCAACGGCTGCGGTTACTGCGTGGTGGGCGGCGCGCTCAACGCGAAGAAGGCGGGCGAGACCGACGAGCGGCTCTTCGCGGTGGCGGCCTGGCGCGACGCGCCGTTCTTCACCGAGGCCGAACGCGCCGCGCTGGCCCTCTCCGAGGCCGCCACCCGGCTCGCAGACCAGCCGGACCCGGTGCCGGACGAGATCTGGAACGCGGCCGCCGAGCACTTCGACGAGAAGCAGCTCGCGTCGATCATCCTCATGGTCGGCCTGACCAACCTCTTCAACCGGATCAATGTGACGACCCGGCAGGTGGCGGGGCCGACCTGGTAGGGGGTCGACCTGATGGGCGGTCAGCCCGTACCGAGCGGCCTGTCCAGGCCCGTACGGACCAGGGAGACGATCTCCTCGTCCGTGAGGCCGAGGGCGCGAGCCTGCTCGATCAGGCCGGCTGCGGCGTCGGTGAGGCGGGCGCGGGCGGGGGACGCGGCGCCGGTGACCACCGCGCCGCGGCCGCGCCGCAGTTCGATCAGGCCCTCCTCCTTCAGGCGCTGGTAGCCGCGGAGGACGGTGTGGACGTTGACGCCGAGGGAGGCGGCTAGGGCGCGGGCGGCGGGGAGGCGCTCCCCGGCGCCCACGGAGCCGTCGGCGATGGCGCCGCGCACGGAGGCGGCGACCTGGTCGCCGAGCGGCACGGAGGACGCGGGGTCGATGCGGACGAGCATCAGGCGGTGCCTTCCGGGCCGTCGGCGTGGCTGTCGGCGTCGCCGTTCGCACGGCCGTCCGCGCCGCCCTCCGTACCGCCCTCCGCGGCCTCCGAGCGGTCGACCAGGGTGTTCAGCAGCGCCGCCGCGGTCGCCGCGTCGCCGACCGTCACCACGAACTCCTTCCCGCTCGCCAGCCGCAGCGACAGCGCCTCGCCGGAGCGGAGCACGAAGCCGCTGCGGCCGGGCCGCATCCGGTAGCCCCAGCCGCCGAAGTCGCGCAGCGGGGCGACCTTGCGGCTGTCGGCCTCCCGTATGCGGGCCAGGGGGATGCGCATACGGGGGTACGGGAGGAGGGGCGGGGTCACCGTCAGGCCGTGCCGGTCGGCGGTCACCCGCAGTCCGGCGAGCGCGAGAACCAGCAGCCCGCCGCAGAGCAGGCCCGGCACCGCGCTCCATCCAGTGGCCGGGCCCGCGATCAGGCCCCCGAGGAGGAGCGCGCACCCCAGGACGTACATGACCGGCGAGCTGACGGTCCGGGACCAGCCGGCGACCTCGGAGTCGGCGAGGGGCAGCCGGGGCGCGCCGCCGCGCACCCCGCCGTCCGGCAGCGGCGTGTCCTTCCCCGCCAGCAGCCGCCCGAGCAGGCCGGCCACCACGCCGACGCCGAGGGCCGCGGCGACCTGCCAGAGCGGGAGCCGGGCGGCGGGGTGATCGCCGCCGGCCGCCGCGTTGGCGTACAGCGTCCGCACGAAGACGTACCCCAGCAGTCCCGCGAGCCCGTAGCCGACGGCGATGAAGGAACCGGCCGTGCGGAGGCGGGCCATGGCCGGTACGCCGTCCGTACGATCCCCGTCCCCCGCACGCCGCGCGGACCCGGTACGCCGTCCAGCCGTCGGCGCGAGGACGAGAAGCCCGAAAACGGCGCCGAACGCGAGAAGCGTGCCGAGCGCGACGGCGAGGAAGCCGCCGGCCGTCGTGAAGCCGTCGGCGCGCCCGTCGGCGCGGAAGTGTGTGGCCAGCGTGCCGGGCAGCCGCCCGGCGAGCGTGCCGTACGCCATTGCGACGACGGCGGCGGCCACCGGGAAGGGTGCGATCGCGACGATCACCCGGCGCACACCCGGACCCTTGCGCGCGTCCACCGTGCCGCCGCCATGTCCTGCGGTAATGCCCCAGTGACCGGCCATGTCCGGGTGCCGCCTCCCCTCTGTCCGCCACCGTGGCGCTGCCGCCGTACGGCCTATTGTTCGCATAGTAGTAGAACAATCGACAGTTGAACATCGATCTCATATCTGAGATACCGTTCTCCTCATGGCAGACGACTACCTCGTACGCATCGGCAAGCTCATCCGTGACGCCCGGCAGCACCGAGGCTGGACACAGACGCAGCTCGCGGAGGCGCTCGGCACAAGCCAGAGCGCGGTCAACCGCATCGAACGCGGTAATCAGAACATCAGCCTTGAGATGATCGCCCGGATCGGCGAGGCGCTGGACAGTGAAATCGTCTCCCTGGGGTACGCGGGTCCCATGCATCTCCGCGTCGTCGGCGGCCGCCGCCTCTCCGGCAGCATTGACGTCAAGACGAGCAAGAACGCCTGCGTGGCCCTGCTCTGCGCCACGCTGCTGAACGCCGGCCGCACCACGCTGCGCCGCGTCGCCCGGATCGAGGAGGTCTACCGCATCCTCGAAGTGCTGGGCTCGATCGGCGTCCGCACGCGCTGGATCAACGACGGGAACGACCTGGAGGTCGTCCCGCCCGCCGAGCTGGACCTCGACTCGATGGACACCGAGGCGGCCCGCCGCACCCGCAGCGTCATCATGTTCCTCGGTCCGCTGCTGCACCGCATGGACCACTTCAAGATCCCGTACGCGGGCGGCTGCGACCTCGGTACCCGTACGGTCACCCCGCACATGACCGCGCTGCGCCACTTCGGCCTCGAAGTCACCGCCACCGAGGGCACGTACCACGCGCATGTCGACCGGGCCGTGGCACCCAAGCGCGCGATCGTGCTGACCGAGCGCGGCGACACCGTGACGGAGAACGCGCTGCTCGCCGCCGCCCGGCACGACGGCGTCACCGTCATCCGCAACGCCTCCTCCAACTACATGGTTCAGGACCTGTGCTTCTTCCTGGAGCAGCTCGGCGTGCGGGTCGAGGGCATCGGCACCACCACCCTCACCGTGCACGGCGTCACGCACATCGAGCGGGATGTGGACTACGCGCCGTCGGAGGACCCGGTCGAGGCGATGAGCCTGCTGGCCGCCGCGGTCGTCACCGAGTCCGAGCTGACGATCCGTCGCGTCCCGGTCGAATTCCTGGAGATCGAGCTCGCGGTCCTGGAGGAGATGGGCCTCGACCACACCCGCAGCGCCGAGTACACCGCCGACAACGGCCGTACCCGCCTGATCGACCTCACCGTGCGCCCGTCCAAACTGAGCGCCCCGCTCGACAAGATCCACCCGATGCCGTTCCCCGGCCTGAACATCGACAACGTGCCGTTCTTCGCGGCCATCGCGGCCAGCGCCCAGGGCCAGACCCTGATCCACGACTGGGTGTACGACAACCGCGCGATCTACCTGACGGACCTCAACCGCCTCGGCGCGGGGGTCAAGCTGCTCGACCCGCACCGCGTCCTGGTCGACGGCCCGACCCGCTGGCGCTCGGCGGAAATGATGTGCCCGCCGGCCCTGCGCCCCGCCGTCGTCGTCCTCCTGGCGATGATGGCCGCCGAGGGCACGTCCGTACTCCGCAACGTCTACGTCATCAATCGCGGCTACGAAGACCTCGCCGAGCGCCTCAACACCCTGGGCGCCCAGATCGAAATCTTCCGGGACATCTGACGACAGGTCCCTGGCGGGGGGGGCGTCGTCCCCCGTCAGGGCAACAGAAGAACCCCGGTCTCCGTGCGGAGACCGGGGTTCGTGGTGAGCGCTGGGCAGGCCTTGCACCTGCATCTCCCCGCAGGAAGCGGGGCGTCTTTCCTTGGACCACCAACGCCTGGCCCGTCACCGGTCGTCCCGGCGGCAAGCTCAAGATCAACTCTACCGTACGGCCGGGATCCCGGCCACCAGCTCCCGGCGTACGAAGTCGACCAGGAGTTCGCGCATCACGGAGACCGTCATGCGCGGGGCGCAACCTGGTCGACTTCTACGTGGTGCGGCGCGGCCACTACTCGATCCGGGAGATCTTCAACCCGCGCGGGATGTACGGGCGGTGGAGCGGGCGCGGGCTGCTCGCGTACGGGGTCGGGTTCCTGTCGATGCTGCCGTTCGCGGAGATCGGCGACCTCCGGGGGCCGGGCGCCGCGTGGGTGGGCGGCGCGGACCTCACGATGCTGATCGGTCTGCCGGTCTCGGCCGGGGTGTACTTGATGGCCTGCCGGTCGCTGGATCTGACAGCCGAGCGGGCCGCGGTGGCGGCGGCGGACGCGGGACTGGAGGACGGCGGGGCCGGTGGCGGGGTGTCCGACGGCGGGGCGCCCGTCAGCGGTACAGCTCCCGCGCGATGATCGTGCGCTGCACCTCCGTCGCGCCCTCGTAGATGCGCGGCGCGCGCACCTCCCGGTAGAGGTGTTCCAGCAGGTGGCCGCGGCGCAGGGCTCGGGCGCCGTGGATCTGTACGGCGGCGTCGACGGCCTCCTGGGCGGTCTCGGTGGCGAGCAGCTTGGCCATGGCGGCGCGCTTGGCGATGCCGGGCGCGCCCGCGTCGTAGGCCGCGGCCGCCGCGTACACCAGCAGCCGGGCCGCCTCGATCCGGGTGGCGAGGTCGGCGAGGCGGTGGGAGACGGACTGCAGGTCCTTCAGCGGTCCTCCGAAGGCGGTGCGGGTGGCGGCGTGTTCCAGGGCCGCGTCCAGCGCCGCCTGGGCCATGCCGACGGCGAAGGCGCCGACGCTGGGCCGGAAGAGATTCAGGGTGCGCATCGCGACACCGAAGCCGCGGCCGGGCTCGCCCAGGACGTCGGCGCGGGTGACGGGGACGCCGTCGAAGACGAGGGTGCCGATGGGGTGCGGGCTGAGCATCTCGAGGTGCTCGCCGCTCAGCCCCGGCCGGTCGGCGGGGACGAGGAAGGCGGTGACGCCGCGGGCGCCCGGGGCCTCGCCGGTGCGTGCGAAGACGGTGGCGAAGTCGGCCTCGGGCGCGTTGGAGATCCAGCACTTCTCGCCGGTGAGCCGCCAGCCGCTGCCGCTTGGGCCGTCCGGCTCGGCGGCCAGGGTGAGCGCCGCCGCGTCGGAGCCCGCGCCGGGCTCGCTGAGCGCGAAGGCGGCGACCGCGCGCCCGGCGGTGACCTCCGGCAGCCAGCGCGCCCGCTGCTCCTCGGTACCGGACTGCAGTACAGGATAGGCACCGAGCCCCTGGAGCGCGAGCGCGGTCTCCGCCTCCGTGCACTCCTGGGCCAGCGACTCCCGCAGCAGGCACAGGTCCAGGGCGCGGACGGTGCCGCCCTCGGGGAACAGCCGGCGCAGCAGCCCCAGTTCGCCGAGCGCGGCCACCAGCGGGCGGTTGACCCGGCCCGGCTCGCCCTTCTCGGCGAGCGGGCGCAGCTGCGCGGCGGTCAGGGCCCGGAGTTCGGCACACCAGGTCTCGTCGCCGGCGTCCAGCGCGAATGCGGTCACAGGGCGGCTCCCTTGTCGCGGTCTGCTTTATCGCGGTCTGCTCGGTCGCGTCTGTTCCATCACGGTCTGCTTTATCGCGGTCTGTTGACTGCCGTCACGAACACGTTACGCTGGCGAACCGTCCGTACGGCAGTCCCCGGCGGCCCTCGGACACCACGGCTGAGCGTCACGAGGGGGCGCATGCGTCATGGACCTACAGCCATCGGCCCACGCCGACACCTTCGCCCACGACCATCTCCCACCACCCCAGCAGTGGCCGCATCTCAGCGATCTGGGGTATCCCGCCCGCCTCAACTGCGGTATCGAGCTGCTGGACGGCTCACTGCACCGGTTCGGCGCGGAGCGGCCCGCCCTGCGCGACGGCGGCGGAACGGTCTGGACGTACGAAGAGCTGCGCGAACGTGTCAACCGCGTCGCGCACGTACTGAGCGACGACCTCGGCGTGCGGCCCGGCACGCGCGTACTGCTGCGCGGGCCGAACTCCCCCGCTCTCGCCGCGTGCTGGCTGGCGGTCATGAAGGCGGGCGCGGTGGCGGTGACCGTACCGGCCGCGCAGCGCGCCCACGAGCTGGCCACCATCTGCGACCTCGCGCGTATCCGCCACGCGCTGTGCGACGTACGGTCGGTGGACGATCTGTCCAAGGCCCCGCTCCCCGGTCCGGCGGTCATCACCTACGGCGGCGAGGCACCCGACGACCTGCTGCGCCGGGCCGCGGGCAAGCCCGCCGAGTACACGGCGGTGGACACCTCCGCCGACGATGTCGCGCTGATCGCGTTCACCTCCGGCACCACCGGGCGCCCCAAGGGCTGCATGCACTTCCACCGGGACGTGCTCGCCATCGCCGACACCTTCTCGGCACACGTGCTGCGCCCCGTGCCGGACGACGTCTTCGCGGGCAGTCCGCCGCTGGGCTTCACCTTCGGCCTCGGCGGCCTGGTGATCTTCCCGCTGCGGGCCGGGGCCAGCGCGCTGCTCACCGAAGGGGGCGGCTCGCGCGCTCTGCTGCGGGACATCGCGGCCCACCGCGTCTCCGTCCTGTTCACCGCGCCCACCGCCTACCGCGCGATGCTGCCCGAACTGGCCGGGTACGACGTCACGTCGCTGCGCCGCTGCGTCTCGGCGGGCGAGAACCTCCCGGCGGCCACCTGGCACGCCTGGCACGCCGCGACCGGCCTGCGGCTCATCAACGGCATCGGCGCGACGGAGCTGCTGCACATCTTCCTCTCGGCCGCCGACGAGGCCGCCCGTCCCGGGGCCACCGGAGTGCCGGTGCCCGGGTACGAGGCGCGGGTGGTGGACGCGGCGGGCCGGCCGGTGCCGGACGGCGAGCCGGGGCTGCTGGCCGTGCGCGGCCCGACCGGCTGCCGCTACCTCGCCGACCCGCGCCAGCTCGAGTACGTACGGGACGGCTGGAACCTCACCGGCGACACCTATGTGCGCGAGCCGGACGGCTACTTCCGCTATGTCGCACGCGCCGACGACATGATCATCTCGGCCGGGTACAACATCGCCGGGCCCGAGGTCGAGGAGGCGCTGCTGCGGCACCCGGCGGTGACCGAGGCGGCCGTGGTGGGCCGCTTCGACGCGGAACGCGGACAGGTCGTGGTCGCCCATGTGGTGCTCGGCCCGGACCTCCCCCGTTCGGAGGAAACCGTCGCCGCGCTGCGGGAGTTCACCAAGGCCGAGATCGCGCCGTACAAGTGCCCGCGCGAGATCGTCTTCCACGACGCGCTTCCCCGGACGCCGACCGGCAAACTCCAGCGCTTCCGGCTGCGGGCACCTCTGCAGGGTGCCCCTTTAGAGTGACGGCGTGAGTGACCCCCAGCCGCAGCGCACCCCACGGTCCCTGATCGTCACCTTCTACGGCGCGTACGGACGCGACGCGAAGGGGCAACCGCTGGGGCCGGTGCCGGTGGCCGCGCTGATCACGCTGCTGGGCGTGGTGGGCGTGGACCCGCCGTCGGTGCGCTCGGCGGTCTCCCGGCTCAAGCGCCGCGAGCTGCTGGTGCCCGCGCGCACGCCGGCGGGCGCCGCCGGGTACGCGCTGTCGGAGGACGCGCGCGAGCTGCTGGCCGACGGCGACCGGCGGATCTACGGGCGGCCCGCGGCGCGCGCGAGCGACGGCTGGGTGCTGGCGGTGTTCTCGGTCCCCGAGGAGGAGCGGCACAAGCGGCACCTGCTGCGCTCCCGGCTGGCCCGGCTCGGCTTCGGTACCGCGGCTCCGGGCGTATGGATCGCCCCGGGCCATCTCTACGAGGAGACCCGGCACGTACTGCGGCGCCTCCAGCTCGATCCGTACGTCGACCTCTTCACCGGCGCGCACGCCGGGTTCGCGCCGACGGTGGAGGCGGTGGCGCGCTGGTGGGACCTGCCCGCGATCGCCGGGCGGCACCGGGCGTTCCTCGACGCGCACGAGCCGGTGCTGCGGCGCTGGACGCACCGCCGCGGGACGGTGCCGGAGACGGCGTACCACGACTATCTGCTGGCCCTGGACGCCTGGCGGCGCCTGCCGTACGCCGATCCGGGCCTGCCCGCCGCGCTGTTGCCCGACGACTGGCCCGGAGGCCGCGCGGCGGCGGTCTTCGGCCGGCTGCACCGCCGGCTGCACGCGGCGGGCGCGGAGTTCGCGCACGGCGTGCTGAGTGAACGGGGCGCGCTGGGTCCCCGGTGAGGGACGGGCCTCCGCATGGGGGGTCCGGCGTGCGCACGGGCGGGGAACGGCCGTCGGTGTGGCGGCGCGTTCGCGCGCGAGGCACGTCGTGCGGAGCGGGCGTCCTACGGGGCGGACGGGGGTACGGCCCCGTGGTGACGGACAGCGGAGCGCCTCAGCGCATCCGGTGGTACCCGGCGGCCATCTCGACCGGGCGGGGGCGGGAGGCGGCCACCGCGGCGACCACGTCACGGAAGGAGCTGCACATCCGGGTGCCGGCCACCGCGGCCAGCTCCCCGAAGCGGCCCACGCCGTAGGTGACGGCGATCGGGGCCATGTGGGCGGTGACGGCCATGCGCATGTCGCCGACGGTGTCACCGACGTACGCGCTCTCGCGCGGCGAGACGCCGAGCTGCGAGACGGCGCGCAGCGCCATCTCCGGGTGCGGCTTGCCGCGCCGCACCATGTCGTGGCAGATCACCGGGCCGACCAGGTCGCGGATGCCCATCACGTCCAGCAGCGCCTCGGCGCTGCGCGCGACCTTGGAGGTGGCCACGGCCAGTTCGATGCCGTGCGCGCGGAGCGCGGACAGGCCGGCGGAGACGCCGGGGAACAGCAGGCGCGGGCCCTCGCGGAGCACTTCATGGGCGAAGAGTTCGCGGTAGCGACCCATCGCGGTGAGCACCGCCTCGTCCGTCTCGGGGCGGCCGAGCAGCTGCCCGAAGGCGGCAGGGGCCGGCTTGCCGACCGCGGCCGCGGCCTGCCGGGGCGTCACCCGGCGCCCCTGCTCCGCGACCACCTTCGAGAGCAGCCGGCCAATGGCGGGCAGCGTGTCGGCGAGGGTGCCGTCCAGGTCGAATACGACAGCCCGGATCGGGACCGCACCGCCGCCCCGCGGCGACCCCCCGATGCCTTCGCCGACGTCCGCTGAATCGCGCATTGCTCGATACCTTCCGATGCGTTGACGGGCCGGGCGGAGTCCAGGACTCCCACCGGCGATGAGGAACTTAAACCGATGCATGTGTGAAGAGTGAAGCGATTCCGTCGGTGCGCAACACCGCGGGGGCCTGGCGGGGAAGCGTCATAACGGCTTTCATGGAGGGCAACGCGTTTCGTTGCTCGCCTTTGCAGATTTAAAAACCGCCTGCGCTGTTTGTCAATGCGCTGAGCCACACCTCACACACAACGCGTACACGACTGCAACGCCTGTGACACCCGGGACGAGCGGCGCTTCGACCGTCACAGCGCGGCGATCATGGGGGTCGCACTTCGGCCACCTCGGCTTCGAGGGATCGGCCGGTTACCGCGCCCGGCGCCGACGGGTCGTACGATATTGAAACCGCATGGTTGGTTTTTCTCGCTACCCTTCGCCGCATCGAACCACGTGAACCAAGAACCAGGTGAGCCATCGAGCCATTGGGCTCCCGCGTCACCGAGCCCTCGGCTCACCGAGCCCGCGAGCCGGATCGGCTCCACGAGCCCGCGAGCCGGACGAGAGACAGGACGGACACAGTGCCCACGCAGCACCGCGCGATCCAGAGCCGCCAGGCGCTCATCCGCTCGGCCGCCCAGAGCTTCATCGACAAGGGCGTCTCCGCCTCCGGCATGGTCGACATCAGCCGGCGCGCGAGACTGAGCAAAGGCGCGCTCTACTTCCACTTCGAGTCCAAGGAAGAGCTGACCCTCGCCGTACGGGACGAGGCGCTCGGCGCGCTGCGCGAGCTGGAGGAGCAACTGCTGCGCGCGCCCGACCCGGTACTGAGCGCGTCCCGCGACTTCGCCGCCGCCCTGCTGGACCGGGTGGACCGGGACGTCGTCGTCCGCGCCGGGCTGCAGATCCGCCCGGAGAGCGACCCCGCGCCCACCGGCACCCTGCTGCACCGTCGGTGGTGCACGTTGTTCCTGGAGAAGGCCGCCGCCGACCGCTCCGCGGGCCGGCTGCCCCCGGACACCGACCCGCAGCGGCTCGCCCGGGCGCTGACCACGATGGTGGTCGGGCTGCTGGAGCTCGGCCACGCGGACCGTACGTGGTGGAGCCGGGAGGCCGTGACGGACATGTGGCGGCAGCTCGTGCCCGCGCCCCGGACGGTGCCCGCCGGTGCCGGTGCGGGGCGCCCGCTGCGGGCCGGGCCGCCCGGCGGGCCGCGCGCCGCCGTCCCCCAGCCCGCCCTGCGCGGCGCCGCGGGCCGCGACCCGGCCGCCTTCGCGCCGCGCCGCACGCCGCCGCGCTGAGCGTCGTACGCACTTGACCGTCGTACGCACCCGACGGACCGGTCACCCGACGGCCCGGGCACCCGACGGCCCGGGCACCCGCCCGCAGCGGTCGTCGTACGGGCGCGGCGGTCACCGGTGGTCCGGTGGCCGCAGCGCCCGTTGTGCCGTAGGGACCCGTCAGGGCGGGCCCCACGGCTGCCGCCCGGCCCGCCCCCCGGCGGGCCGCACGGAGTTCACAGCTCGACCAGCACCGCCCCGGTGTGGTCACCCTGGACGAGTTCGCGCAGCGCCTCCGGGGCCTGGTCCAGGCCGCGCAGCCGACTGTGCGCGAAGATCAGCGTGCCGTCGCGCAGCCCGCGCCCGAACTCCTCGGTCCACTCCTGCGCGAGGTCCGCGTGATCGCGTACCGAGAAGCCGCGCAGCGTGACCCGCCGGGAGACCACCAGACCGGCGTCCAGCTCGACCGGCGCCGTGATCCCGTCCCCCGTCCCGAGCTGCGCCGACAGCGCGCCCACGAGCGCGAACCGGGCGCCGGTACGGGCCGATTCGAGCGCCGCCGCGAGCTGCTCGCCGCCCACCGTGTCCAGCAGGACGTCGATACCGTTGGGCGCCGCCTTGCGCAGCTGCGGGCCGACCGGCCCGGCGCCGCGGAGCACCACCTCGTCGTAGCCCAGCTCCTTCACCAGGTACTCGGCCTTGCTCTCGGAGCCGGTGGAGCCGATGACCCGGCGCGCCCCCAGGCGCCGGGCGAGCTGGCCCGCGAGGCTGCCGACGCCGCCTGCCGCGCCGGTGATGAACACCGTGTCGCCGGGCCGCACCTGCGCGATGCGCACCAGGGCGCCCCAGGCGGTCGCGCCCTGCGAGAGGTGCGCCGCCGGGTCGGGCAGCGCCTCGGGGGCGATGCGGTGCGCCCGTGCCGCGTCCACCAGGGCGTACTCCCGCCAGCCCAGGTCGTGCCGGACGAGGTCGCCGGGCGCGAAGCCGCCGCCGGGCGCCTCGACGACCTCGCCGATCGCCGCGCCCCACAGCGCCCGGCCCGGCACGAAGGAGGGCATGGGCAGTTCGGCCCCGGTCATCATCGTGCGCATCACGGCGGTCACGGCCATGATCCGGTTGCGTACCAGGACCGTGCCCGGGGCTGGTACCGGCAGCGGGGTGTCGGCCACCGTGAAGTGATCCGGTGTCAGGGCGCCGTCGGCGCGGGCGGCGAGGCGGATCTCGCGGTGAGTGGCGGGGTGGACGGGCGCGGCCATGGGGGGAGGCTCCTGGGGATAGAGGGCTGCCGGACGGTTGCAGGGCCCGTACGCACGCGCCGCGTCCGGACTCAGGGGCCGACCGTTCATGACCGGTACGACCGGAACGAAGCTTTCCCAAATCTCCACCACAGATCAATACCGTCTGGTTGGATTATTGTTTGCGGCGTCAATAGAATTCGGCCAGATCCGCCGGAGGCGGACGCGCCCCAGAACGAAAAACGCGGAGGACCGCCGGTGGCCAAGCAGGAACGGGCAGTGCGCACTCGACAGGCCGTCCTCGTGGCGGCGGCCCAGGTCATCGGCGAGCGCGGCTACGAAGCGGCCACCATCGCGGAGATCATCCACCGGGCCCAGGTCACCAAGGGCGCGCTGTACTTCCACTTCCCGTCCAAGGACGCCCTGGCCCGCGCGGTCATCGCGGAACAGACCGAGATGCTCGTCCCGCCGCCCAGCGACTCCCGGTTGCAGGATGTCATCGACTTCAGCCATCAGGTGGCGCAGGCGCTGCGGGACGACCCGGTACTTCAGGCCGGCACCCGGATCGCGGTGGAAACCACTTTCAGCCGCGAGCCGCTGGTGCCGTACCAGGACTGGATCGAGATCGTGACCCGGATGTTCACCGAGGCGCGCGAGCGCGGGGAGTTGCTGTCGGCGGTGAACCCGGCGAAGGCCGCGGAATTCGTCGTGTCCTCGTACATGGGCGTGCAGCTCTTCTCCCAGGCCACCACGAACCGCGCCGACCTGCATGAACGCGTCACCTCGCTGTGGCGGCACATCCTCCCGGGCCTGGCCCCGCCGGGGGCCCTGAGCCACCTGACTCCCAGCGGCCGGTGGGAACGCCACGCCGCCTGAACCGACCCACGACCCTCCTCCGACGGCGGCCACTTGGCCGCCGTCTTCTGTCGTTCCGGGCCACCCGTCGCTTCATGCAGCACGGCCGCAAACAGCCCTGGCCTTATCTCTACGCCGTCACACGTAACACTTCTGCCCAAAGATTCACTCTGGAGCACTAGAAAACAAACCAGACGGTTTGTATCTTGGGGCCGCAGGCGCTGAGTACGGGCGCAAACCCGCGCCCGCCCAGGGAGGGAATCCGCATGACCGTCGTTCTGACCGTGCCGCACTCCGCCCCCCGCAGACCCGGCGCGCCTTCGGGGTACTCCGCAGCACTTACCACCACGGTTCCGCGGGAGTACGTCCATCGCAGCTCGGTCACCGAGGTGTTCCTCACGGGCTGGCGCGGCAGAGGCCCCGGCGCCTGGACCGTCGACGCCCAATGGCCGCGCGCCCACAGCTTCTACGGCCCCGCGCACGGGATGCACGACCCGGTGATGCTGGTGGAGACCGTACGGCAGGCCGGACTCCTGCTGAACCACGTCGGGCACGGCATACCACTGGGCCACCCGGTGATCTGGGGAAGCATGCAGTACATCGTCGACCCCGAGGCCCTCGAGGTCGCCGCCACCCCCGCCGATGTCGAAGTACACGTGAACGACCACGACATCGTGCGGAGAGGCAGCCGGCTGTCCGGCATGCGGCAGACGTTCGACGCCATCCGGGACGGCCGGCACCTGGGACGCGTCGAGTGCACCTTCACCTGCCACGCCCCCGCCGTCTACCGGAGATTGCGCGGCTCGTACGCCGATCTCGACCACACGCTCGCGCGCGTGATCCCGCCGGCCGCGCCCGTCTCCCCGGCGCTGGTCGGCCGGGACCGCACGGCCGACGTGGTGCTCTCCCCCACCGGTGAGGCCGGCCGCTGGCAGCTGCGGACCGACACCACGCACCCGGTGCTCTTCGACCACCCCGTGGACCACGTGCCGGGAATGCTGCTGGTCGAGGCCGCGCGGCAGGCCGCGTACGCCACCGTCGGGCACGGCCACTCGACAGCCGTGGCAATGGACTGTTCCTTCGTCCGTTATGCCGAGCTGGACGTGCCCTGCTGGATACGTGCCAGGGCGCTGACCCCGGACGCGGCCGGCCTGCCTCGCGTGGCGGTGCGGGCCGAACACCACGGTGACTCCGTTTTCACCGCCACCGTGACCTGCGCCCCCATCGGCTGAACGGCAGGCCGAAGCGGTCGCAAGTGCCGGCCGTGTGGCGCCCGGTCCGTCCGCCGGGCGCGTCATCCGCCCAGCGTCAACCGCTGTTTGGGGCCGTCCGTGCGGCCCGCCGGCGGGATGCGGCTGCCTGCCCGGTACGGCGTGGGCCAGGGCGCACCGGGGCCGGAATACCCCTGTTCCGCGGCGGCGTGCAGGGTCCAGTTCGGGTCGTAGAGATGCGGCCGGGCCAGCGCGCACAGGTCGGCGCGCCCCGCGAGAATCAGCGAATTGACGTCGTCCCAGGAGGAGATGGCGCCGACCGCGACCACCGGGATTCGCACCGCGTTGCGGATGCGATCGGCGAACGGCGTCTGGTACGAGCGTCCGAACGCGGGCTGCTCGTCAGCGACCACCTGCCCCGTGGAGACGTCGATCGCGTCGGCTCCGTGCGCGGCGAAGGCCCGCGCGATCTCCACCGCGTCCTCGACGGTGGTGCCGCCCGCCGCCCAGTCGGTGGCGGAGATCCGCACCGTCATGGGCCGCCCGGCCGGCCAGACGGCGCGTACCGCGTCGAAGACCTCCAGCGGGAAGCGCAGCCGCGCGGCGAGGTCGCCACCGTAGGCGTCGGTGCGGTGGTTGGTGAGCGGTGAGAGGAAGCCGGAGAGCAGATAGCCGTGTGCGCAGTGCAGTTCGAGCAGGTCGAAGCCGGCGCGCGCGGCACGCTCGGCGGCGCGGACGAAGTCCTCGCGCACGCCGGCCAGCTCCTCGGCGGTGAGCGCGTGCGGTACCTGGTTGACGCCCTCCCGGTACGGAAGCGCGGAGGCGGCCACGAGCGGCCAGTTGCCCTCCGGCAGCGGCTGGTCGATGCCCTCCCACATCAGGCGGGTCGAGCCTTTGCGGCCCGAGTGGCCGAGCTGGACGCCGATCGCGGTGCCGGGCGCGCCGGCGTGCACGAAGTCGGTGACCCGGCGCCAGGCGGCCTCGTGCTCCGGCGCGTACAACCCCGTGCACGCGGGCGTAATGCGGCCCTGCCGGCTGACGCAGACCATCTCCGTCATCACCAGGCCGGCACCGCCGAGGGCGCGGGCGCCGAGGTGGACGAGGTGGAAGTCGCCCGGCGTGCCGTCGGCGTCGGCGCTGTACATGTCCATCGGGGAGACCACGACGCGGTTGCGCAGGGTGAGTCCGGCGAGCCGGAAGGGCGTGAACATCGGCGGCGTGCCGGGCGCCACGCCGGCCTCCTCCTCGACCGCGGCGACGAAGCGGGGGTCGCGCAGCCGGAGATTGCCGTGGGTGACCCGGCGGCTGCGGGTGAGCAGGTTGAAGGCGAAGCGGCGGGGCGGCTGGTCGACGTACTGCGCGAGGTTCTCGAACCACTCCAGGCTGGCGCGCGCCGCCCGCTGGGTGGACTCGACGACGGGCCGGCGCTCAGCCTCGTACGCGGCGAGCGCGTCCGGGAGTACCGCGTGCTCCTGGAGGCAGGCGGCGAGCGCGAGCGCGTCCTCCACGGCGAGCTTGGTGCCGGAACCGATGGAGAAGTGCGCGGTGTGCGCGGCGTCACCGAGCAGCACGATGTTGCCGTGCGACCAGCGCGCGTTCGTGACCGTACGGAAGGCTGTCCAGGCGGAGTTGTTGCCCTGCAGCGGACGGCCGCCCAGCGCGTCCGCGAAAATCTTGGCGCACTGCTCGACGGACTCCTCCACCGGACAGGCGTCCCAGCCGGCCCGCCGCCAGACGTCCTCGTGCGCCTCGACGATGACGGTGCTCGCCCGCTCCCCGTAGGGGTAACCGTGCAACTGCAGCACCCCGTGCGCCGTCTCGGCGATGTCGAAGCGGAAGGCGTCGAAGGCGAGATCGGCGGAGAGCCAGATGTAGCGGCAGCGGTGCGTGGTCAGGTGCGGGCGGAAGATCTCGGCCTGCGCGCCGCGGGTGGTGCTGTGCACACCGTCGGCGGCGATCACCAGATCGTGGTCGCGGGCGAGGACGGCGGCGGGCGGCGCCTCGGTACGGAAGCGCAGCCGTACACCGAGCGCGCGGCAGCGCTCGTGCAGCAACTGGAGGAGGCGGCGGCGCCCGATGGCGGCGAAGCCGTGGCCGCCGGAGGTGAGGGTGCGGCCGCGGTGGGCGATGTCGATGGCGTCCCAGCGCACGTACTCGCGGCGCAGCGCCTCGTGGACGACCGGGTCGGCCTGTTCGATGCCGCCCAGGGTCTCGTCCGAGAGGACCACGCCGAAGCCGAAGGTGTCGTCGGGCGCGTTGCGCTCCCAGACGGTGACCTCGCGGGCCGGATCCAGGCGCTTGAGCAGCACCGCCGCGTACAGGCCGCCGGGACCGCCCCCGATGACGGCCACCCGGCCGCCCGGCAGCGCCCCGCCCCCGGGGCTCATTTCCCCTGCCACTTCGGGCTGCGCTTGGCGGTGAACGCCGCGTGGAACTCCGCGTAGTCGGAGCTGTTCATCAGCAGCGCCTGGGTCGCCGCGTCCATCTCGACGGCCGCCGCGAGCGGCATGTCCAGCTCGGCGGTGAGCAGCGCCTTGGTCTGGGCGTGGGCGAGCGCGGGGCCGGCCGCGAGCCGGCGGGCCAGCGCGGCGGCCGCCTCGTGCGCCGTGCCCTCCTCGGCCAGCTCGCTGATGAGCCCGATCCGCTCGGCTTCGGGGGCGCGCACGGCCTCCCCCAGCATCAGCAGCCGGGTGGCGTGCCCGAGGCCGACGACGCGGGGCAGCAGATAGGCCGCGCCCATGTCGCCGCCGGAGAGCCCGACCTTGGTGAAGAGGAAGGCGAAGCGCGCCGAGGGATCGGCGACCCGGAAGTCGGCGGCGAGCGCGAGGACGGCGCCGGCCCCCGCGGCCACGCCGTGCACGGCCGCGATCACCGGGAACGGGCATTCCCGCAGCGCCCGTACGACCTGACCGGTCATCCGGTTGAAGTCCAGCAACTGACCGGTGTCCATCTCCAGCGTGGCGCCGATGATCTCGTCGACGTCGCCGCCGGAGCAGAAGCCGCGGCCCTCGCCGCCGAGGACCAGGGCGCGTACGGCACGTTCGCGGGAGAGTTCGGCGAGCAGGTCGCGGAGGTCGGCGTAGGCGCCGAAGGTGAGGGAGTTGAGGGTGTCCGGGCGCGCGAGGGTGACGGTGGCGACCCCGTCCTCCCTGGTCACGCGGAGGTGTTCCCATGCGTCGGTGGCGTGCGCGGAACCTGTGAACGGGCTCATGGGCGTCGTGCCCCCTTCAGCCGGAGGGCTGGTGCCTGGCGGTATCCGCCGGTATCCGGCGTTACCCGTCCCGGGAAGTTATCACGCAAGCGTGACCGCCGTCACGAGTACGCGATAAGGCAACCGCCGGTCCGTTCCGGCGTCGCTACGGCCGGTGACGAGCCGTTCGCAGCGGATATTCGTACCTTTATAGGAGGACATCACGCCCAACATCACGTCCCCGTGAACGGAAACGGATCTTGTCGGAGCCAGCCGCCCCGCCGTCCTGGCGGATCACGCTGCCGCACACCACTGCCGCGGTACCGATCGCGCGCGCCCTGATCCGGATGGCGTTCACGGACATGCGGGTGGCCGGGGACAGCGACACGGCCGAGCTGCTCACCGGCGAGCTGGTGGCCAACGCCGTCGAGCACACCCCCGGAGACAAGCCGATCGAGCTGGTCATCGAGCTGCTGCCGAGCGGCCACCAGCACGTCGAGGTACACGACAACGACCCGGCGCCGGTCCAGGGGCTGGGCGAGGACTCGCCCCCGGAGGTGGATCTGCTGGACGAGGGCGGCCGGGGGCTGCTGCTGATCCGCACCCTCAGCGCGGACTCCGGCTACCGGCCGACCGAACAGGGGAAGGCGGTGTGGTTCCGGCTTCCGGCGGAGCCATCGGCTTGAGGTGGGGGTTGTCCACAGGGCCTGAAGCGGAGGTTGTCCACAGGGGCTGAGGCTTGTCGGTCAGCGGCGGTACGGTCGGGAGAGTGCGGTGGAGGTGGGGGAGGGGCCTTGCCGCCGGTGGTTGGGGAGAGGGAGGGGCCCTTGCCAGGGACAGTTCACCCCTTCGGCGTCACGTCCACCAAGGATTTCGACCCAGCGTCCCCCAGCCGCGAATGCCGCCGCCCGTACACCGCGTACACCAGCGCGCCGACCACCAAAAACGCGGCGAACTGCAGCCAGGTGGCCGGGCCCGTGCCGTAGATCAGGTACAGGCAGAACGCGATCCCGAGCAGCGGGCTGAGCGGGAAGAGCGGCACCCGGAATCGGCGCGGCAGCCCGGGGCGGGTGCGGCGCAGCCGCATGACGCAGACGTTGACCACGGCCATGACCGCGAGGGTCCCGATGGTGGTCAGATTCATGACCACGTCCAGCGGCACCACCGCGGCCGGCACCGCGAAGACGACCGCGACGATCCAGGTGCCCCGGACCGGCGTCGACGTCTTCGGCGAGATCCGTTCGAACACCCGCGGGATCAGCCCGTCCCGGGACATGGACATCAGGATGCGGGTCTGGCCGTACATCACCGCGAGGACGACCGACGCGATGGCCACCACCGCGCCGAAGGCGATGATCCCGCCGCCCAGCGCCGAGCCGGTGACCCGGTCGACGATCAGGGAGAGCGCGGCGGGCTTGTCGGCGACGTCGTCGGCGGAGAGCGCGCCGATCGCGGCGAGCGCGACCAGGCAGTACAGCACGGTGACCACGCCGATGCAGATCAGGATCGCTGCGGGGATGTTCCGCCGCGGATTCCTGACCTCCTCGCCCGCCGTGGTGACCGCGTCGAAGCCGATGTACGAGAAGAACGCGACCGAGGCGCCGGAGGTGATGCCGGCGGCGCCCTGCGCGGCGAAGGGCGAGAGGTTGCCGTCCTTGAAGGCAGTGAAGGCGATCACGCAGAAGAGGATCAGTACGCCGATCTTCAGGACGGCCATCGCGGCGGTGGCGCGGGCGCTCTCCCGGATGCCGCGCACGAGGAGCGTGGCGGCGAGCAGCATGACGACGACGGCGGGGACGTTGACGATGCCGCCGTCGCCGGGCGGCGCGGACAGCGCGGCGGGCAACTGCCGCCCGACCAGGCTGTCCAGCAGCTCGTTGAGGTACTGGCCCCAGCCCACCGCGACCGCCGAGACGGACACGCCGTACTCCAGCAGCAGGCACCAGCCGACGAGGAAGGCGGTGCGCTCGCCGAGCGTGGCGTACGCGTAGGAGTACGAGCTGCCGGAGACCGGGATCGCGCCGCCCAGCTCGGCGAACGAGAACGCGGTGAAGACGCAGGTCAGGGCGGCCAGAACGAAGGAGACGACGACGGCGGGGCCGGCCTCGGCGACGGTGTCCGACAGGCCCACGAAGATGCCCGTACCGACGATCGCGCCGACGCCGAAGCACACGAGCTGGAAGAGACCCATGGTGCGCTTGAGGCCGTGGCCTTCGAGATCCGCGCCGGATTCGGCGACGAGCAGGTCGGGGGACTTGATGCGCAGTCCGGACGCGGACATGGGGTGGTTCTCTTCCTGGTGGTGCGACGTGCCCGGCGGGGGTGGGCGGGCACGGAGAAGGGGACGGGCTGGTGAGCCCGTCCCCCTGAGTTCGGTTCGATGGTAACCGAAATGGTGCATGATCGCCCATTGAGGCGTATTTGTATGCGCTCTTCGCTGCGGTCTTCGCTGCGTTTTTCGCTGCCGTCAGCGGCCGAGCGTCGCGACCATGACCGCCTTGATCGTGTGCATCCGGTTCTCCGCCTCGTCGAAGACGACCGAGTGCGCCGACTCGAAGACCTCGTCGGTGACCTCCAGCGACTCCAGCCCGTGCCGGGCGTAGATCTCGCGGCCGACGGCCGTGCCGAGGTCGTGGAAGGCCGGCAGGCAGTGCAGGAACTTCACGTTCTCCTCGCCCGTGGCGCGCAGCACGTCCATCGTCACGGCGTACGGGCTCAGCAGCGCGATCCGCTCGTCCCAGACCTCCTTCGGCTCGCCCATCGACACCCAGATGTCGGTGGCGACGAAGTCCGCGCCGCGCACGCCTTCAGTGACGTCCTCGGTGAGGGTCAGCCGAGCGCCGCTCTGCTCCGCGAGCTTCCGGGCACTCGCGATCACCGACTCCTCGGGCCACAGCTTCTTCGGCGCCACGATGCGCACGTCCATGCCGAGCAGGGCGCCGGTGACCAGGTAGGAGTTGCCCATGTTGTACCGGGCGTCGCCGAGGTAGGCGAAGGTCAGCTCCTCCAGGGGGCGGCCAGGGCTGTGCTCGATCATGGTGAGCACGTCGGCGAGCATCTGGGTGGGGTGCCACTCGTCGGTCAGGCCGTTGTAGACCGGCACGCCGGCGTGCGCGGCCAGCTCCTCGACGTTCGTCTGGGCGCTGCCGCGGTACTCGATCCCGTCGAACATCCGGCCGAGCACGCGGGCGGTGTCCTTCACGGACTCCTTGTGCCCGATCTGCGAGCCGGAGGGGTCCAGGTACGTGGTGTGGGCGCCCTGGTCGGCGGCCGCGACCTCGAAGGAGCAGCGGGTACGGGTGGAGGTCTTCTCGAAGATCAGGGCGATGTTGCGGCCCTTGAGCCGCTGCTCCTCGGTGCCCGCGCGCTTCGCGGCCTTCAGCTCCGCCGCGAGGTCGATCAGGTGGCGGAACTCCTCGGCGGTGAAGTCCAGCTCCTTGAGGAAATGGCGGCCCGTGAGGTCAATCGCCATGGCAGGCTCCTAGGTCGCGGTGAACGGGGTCGGGTACGTACGGCCTTGCGGTCGTATCGGGTACGGCCTTGCGGTCGAATTATGGAAGTGTATACGACGCCGCGTATTCCTATACAACGAGCCATTGGTCACGCGCCTGGCCCGCCCGCGGTCTCACCCGAGCCCGTCGCGCTCCACCGGGCAGCTCATGCAGCGCGGCCCGCCGCGGCCCCTCCCCAGCTCGCTCCCCGGGATCGTGATCACCTCGATCCCGCGCTTCCGCAGAAACGTGTTGGTCGTGACGTTCCGCTCGTACGCCACCACCACGCCCGGCTCCACGGCCAGCACATTGCAGCCGTCGTCCCACTGCTCGCGCTCCGCGGCGTGCACGTCCTGCGTCGCGGTCAGCACCCGCACGCCGTCCAGGCCGAGCGCCGCCGCGATCGCCCGGTGCATGTGCTCCGGCGGGTGATCGGTGACCTTCAGCTCCTGCTCGCTGGCGCCCGGCTCGATCGTGTACGAGCGCAGCATCCCGAGCCCCGCGTACTGAGTGAACGTATCGCCGTCCACCATGGTCATCACCGTGTCCAGGTGCATGAAGGCCCGCCGCTTGGGCATGTCCAGCGCCACGATCGTCTGCGCGGATCCGGCCGCGAACAGCCCGCGGGCCAGCATCTCCACCGCCTGCGGCGTGGTCCGCTCGCTCATCCCGATCAGCACCGCGCCATTGCCGATCACCAGCACGTCGCCGCCCTCGATCGTGGACGGGTACGCCGCCTGGCCCTCGGACCACACGTGGAAACGTTCGTGCGTGAAGAGCGGGTGGTACCGGTAGATCGCCTCGTAATGGACCGTCTCGCGCTGCCGTGCGGGCCAGCGCATCGCGTTCACCGACACCCCGTCGTACACCCACGCCGAGGTGTCCCGCGCGAAGAGGTGGTTCGGCAGCGGCGGCAGCAGGAAGTCGTCCAGCTCCATCACGTGGAACCGCACCGACGTCGGCTCGGGGTTGCGCTCCAGGAACTCCCGCTTGGTCATCCCGCCGATCAGCGCCTCGACCAGCTCCGCCAGCGGCAGTTCCTCGAACGCGGCCCGGAGATGGTCGGTGGCCAGCGGCCCGTACTCCTTCTCGTCGAAGACCCGGTCCAGGACCAGCGCCCGCGCCTCGGGGATGCGCAGGCTCTCCGCCAGCAGGTCCCCGAAGAGGTGTACCTCGACGCCACGGTCGCGCAGGGTGTCGGCGAAGGCGTCGTGCTCGGCCCGCGCGCGCCGCACCCACAGCACGTCGTCGAAGAGCAGCGCGTCCTTGTTGGACGGGGTGAGCCGCTTCAGCTCCAGGTCGGGACGGTGCAGGATGACCCGGCGGAGGTGACCGACCTCTGAGTCGACATGGAATCCCATCCCTCCATCCTGGCCGGATTCGACGATGATCACTCGATATCGGGGAAGGTGGGTGCGGCGCGGCCCCTGGGGGCAAGGGCCGCACCGCGCAGCCCTCCATCGATCAGCCCAGCCGGCTCCGTACTGGCACCGGCGATCAGCTCAGCCGGCGCCGTACCGGTACCGGCGATCAGCTCAGCTGGCTCTGCACCTGCGAGGAGATGATCTCCAGGTGGTCCAGGTCGTCGAGGTCCAGCAGCTGGAGGTAGAAGCGGGAGGCCCCGGCCTCCGCGTACCGGCCGATCTTGTCGACCACCTCGGCCGGCGAACCCGCCAGGCCGTTCGCCTTCAGCTCCGCCACGTCCCGCCCGATGGCCGCGGCGCGGCGCGCCACCTCGGCGTCGTCCTTGCCCACGCAGGCGACCAGCGCGTTGGAGTACACCAGGTCGTCGCCCTTGCGGCCGACCGCCTCGGCCGCCGCCCGCACCCGGCCGAACTGCCGCCGGGTGTCCTCGAGGGAGGCGAAGGGGATGTTGAACTCGTCGGCGTACCGCGCGGCCAGCCGCGGCGTACGCGTCGCACCGTGCCCGCCGACCAGCACCGGCACCTTGCGCTGCGCGGGCTTCGGCAGCGCCGGGGACTTCTCGAGCTGGTAGTACGTCCCGTCGTACGAGAACTCCTCGCCGACCGGCGTCTCCCACAGTCCCGTGACGATCGCGAGCTGCTCCTCCAGCCGCGCGAACTTCTCCTTGGGGAACGGGATGCCGTACGCCTTGTGCTCCTCCTCGAACCAGCCCGCGCCCAGGCCCAGCTCGACCCGGCCGCCGGACATCTGGTCCACCTGGGCGACCTGGATGGCGAGCACGCCGGGCAGCCGGAACGTACCGGCGGTCATCAGCGTGCCGAGGCGGATGCGCTTCGTCTCGCGGGCGAGACCGGCGAGCGTGATCCAGGCGTCGGTGGGCCCGGGCAGCCCGTCCACCGTGCCCATCCGCAGATAATGATCCGACCGGAAGAACGCGTCGAAGCCGAGGTCCTCGGTGGCCTTGGCGACGGTGAGAAGGGTGTCGTAGTCGGCGCCTTGCTGAGGCTCGGTGAAAATTCGCAGATCCATCCCCCCATCTTCCCCCTCCCCTCCCCTCACCCCCCGCACCACCACCCACCAACAATGCGCCCAGGTGTGGGCAAGCGGCTGCTCGTCAGGCCAGGTCGCGGTCGTGGGGGCGGTCGCGGACGAGGAGTTGCTTCAGGATCGCGGCGGCTCGGTCGCGGGACTCGTCGGCGGCGTCCATCGCCTCCACGCAGGTCCAGTACAGCCCGTCCTCCTCCGCCGCGCAGACGACGCTCACCAGTGCCTCGCACACCTCGGCCAGCAGGCCACACAGGTCCGTCAACGCGACCTTGCTGTCCTGGACTTCGGACAGCTGGGCCGCCCTGGGGCCGTACGATCTCGGTACCGGACACAGCACCGCTGCGCCCGACCGGCCTCCTGCCTCGCCCAGTCTCCGCGCCTTGGCCCGCACCTCGAACGGTCCCGATATCGCCAGGAGGCTGCCGACCGCCTCCGCCAGGGCCTGCGCCTGCCACGCCTCTATGACGATGTCCTGGACCGTCCGCGCCTGGGCCAGACCGTGCCGACTGGCCGCGATGATTCGCACCGCATCCATGCACGACCCCTTCCCTCGCCCTCGTCCACTGCCTTGCGCACACCTGCCACTACCCAGAGTGAACTGGAACCGCCGAAAGCGCTAGAGTAATTCGCAAATCTGTGGACAACTAAGGCGAGTTTGCGAGATCCATCACTCCGGAGAGTGACGGCTGGGTCGATTCGCGGGGAATCGTTCCTCATTGCGCTCGATCTTCGCGGCGAGCGCGGCCGCCGCGTCGATGCCCAGGACGCCGCAGAACTGGAGCAAGTACGCCAGCACATCCGCCACTTCGTCCTCGACCCGCGCCGCGGACGCCGGGTCGGTCATGATCTTGGCGGACTGCTCCGGAGTCAGCCACTGGAAAATCTCGACCAGTTCGGCCGCCTCGACGCTGAGCGCCGCGGCGAGGTTCTTCGGCGTGTGGTACTGCTCCCAGTCGCGGGCCGCCGCGAAGTCGGCCAGCCGGCGCTGCAAGGTCTGAAGATCTTCACTCATGCCCCCAGGTGTAGCACCCCGACCTCCGGCAGCCGGCCGGCGGCCGACGGGTCCGTCACCGTCCCCAGCAGCCGGACGTGGCCGCGCGCCGCCATCCGTACGGCCAGCGCGAACAGCTCGGCCGACTGCCGCCGGTCCAGGCAGCGGTCCAGCCCGTCCACCACCACGGTCAGCACCTGACGGGCCGGCAGCACCTCGGCCACCGGGTCGACGGCCAGCACGCCGGGACCGGTCAGCAGCACCAGCGCCAGCGCGAGATAGCGCAGCTCGCCGTCGCCCAGCCAGTCCACGGGCAGCGCCCCGCGCGCGCCGCCCCGCTCCAGCACGGCCCGGACGGCCAGCACGTCGCCCGCCCGGACCGCGTCCCGTCGCACGCCGGGCTCCGCGCGGAGACCCGTTACCGGGCCCGGGCAGCCGGCGCGTACCGCGTCGACGAGCGCCGCGTGGCGGGTGGCGCACTCCCGGCTGGTGCGCTCCAGTACGGCGGCGAGATTGCCGCAGTCCGGCCGCAGCCGCGGGCCTTCGGGGGCGTGCGCACCACCCGCCGCGGAGGTCCCACCCGCCTCCGTGACGAGGCCGGCGCCCCTTGCCACCGCACGCACCGCCTCGGGGCGCGGGTCGCAGAGGAAGGAGGAGCGCAGGGCGATCAGGGTCTGTTCGGCGGCGGCCAGCACCAAGCGCTGGCCCGCCGTCGTGCCCGCGACGCGCAGCGGCAGCAGTGCGGTGCCCAGCCGGTCGTCGGGGAGCGGCGCGCGGGTGACGGGCGTGGCCCCGGCGGTGTGCCACGCGGCCTGTACCGTGCGGCGGCCGGGGTCGGTGAGCGCGGTGGTGAACAGCGTCCGCCCACCGCCGGTGAGCCGTTCGCCGGCGATCCGCAGCTCCGGTTCCGTCTGCACGGCGACGTCGAGGCGCGTCGGGCCGGCCGGTCCGTCGACCGTGCAGCCGAGGCGGAAGCCGCGCCGCCCCTGCGCGTCCGGCGTGGCCCGCTCCGGTACGCAGGCCGCGGCGCCGCCCGGTACCGCGGCGAGCGCTTGGTCCAGCGGCTCGCCGGCGCCGAGCCGGACGAGCAGCCCGTACGCCTGGAGCGCGCTCGACTTGCCGCTGCCGCTCGGGCCGGCGAACAGCGTGAGGGGGCCGAGCGGGTACGTCGCGCCGCGGTGCGACTTGAAGGCGGACAGGCGCAGCTCGGTGACGAGGGGGCGGGGCGGCCCGCTCGCCTCAGCGGGGAGGGGCTGCCCGCTCGGCTCCGCGTCCGCGGCGCCCACAGCCGTGGCTGTGGGCGCGGTCGCCGGTGTCGCGTCGTCCGTACGGCTCCAGGGGTCCATGCCGGGAACGCTAGAGAGCCGGATCGCCGGAGAACCGTTACGCCGGACGGCCGTTCCTACGAATGGGGGACGCCGGCGCTGCGCCTACGGGCGCGGCGCCGCTCCCGCCCGTGGTTCCTCGACCTCCGTGCCGATCGGCGCGAGCAGGAAGACGTTGGTGTCGACGCGGTGCATGCCGCTGCCGATGCCGAAGACGACGCCGCTGGAGAAGTCGAGGATGCGCTTGGCCACATCCGTGTCGGCGCTGCTCAGGTCGAGCAGCACGGGCACTTGGGCCATGAGGTGTTCGGCGACCTCGCGGGCGTCGGCGAAGGTCTGGACGCGGATGACGATGAACCGCCGGGACGCCTCGCTCGGTTCGTCGTCGGGAAGGGCCCGGTGGTCGGGCCACGAGGGCCACTCGCGGCCGCCGCGCAGCGGGACGACCTCAGCGAGGCCCTCCCACTGTTCGTCGGTGGCGTCGGGGCGGGTCACCGGATCACCTCGCTCGCAAGGGCGCTGGGCAGCTGCGGTATCTGCATCGAGCAATTCTAGGGATATACATACAAACCTGACGGGGCATGACACGCGTTCGGCGTCACCCGTTGCCCCCATCCTGCACCATGACGCCTGGCCAGCGCATACTCTGCGACATTTGTCCGACCCTTGCGGACCGGAAAGGACCGATCCTGAACACCCCCCTCGCGGAGGCGCTCTCCGCGGCACTGCTCGTCCTCGTGCTCGTCTGCGCGGTCGTACGGCCGTTCCGCCTGCCGGAGGCGGCCGTCGCGGTACCGGCCGCCGGCGTCGTCCTCGCGACCGGCGCGATCCCACTGGCGCACGCCCGTGAGGAGGCCGCGCGGCTCGGCCCCGTGATCGGCTTCCTCGCGGCCGTACTGGTACTGGCCCGGCTGTGCGCCGACGAAGGGCTCTTCGAGGCGTGCGGCGCCTGGATGGCGCGGGCGGCGGCGGGCAGCCCCCGGCGGCTGCTGGCCGCCGTCTTCGGCCTCGCCTCGGCGATCACCGCGGTACTGAGCCTGGACGCCACCGTCGTACTGCTCACCCCGGTCGTCTTCGCGACGGCGGCCAGGCTGGGCGCCCGCGCGCGCCCGCATGTGTACGCCTGCACGCACCTCTCGAACACCGCCTCCCTCCTTCTCCCGGTCTCCAACCTCACGAACCTGCTCGCGTTCACGGCCAGCGGGCTGAGCTTCACCCGGTTCGCCGCGCTGATGGTGCTGCCGTGGCTGGTCGCGATCGGCAGCGAGTACGTGGTCTTCCGCCGTTACTTCGCCGCCGACCTGGACGCGGAGACGCCGCCTGCGGCTGCCGCCGAGCCGCCGGACGTACCGCTGTTCGCGCTGGTCACCGTCGTCTGCACGCTGGCCGGTTTCGTGCTCGCCTCCGCGCTCGGTATCGACCCGGCGTGGGCGGCGGCGGCCGGCGCGCTGGTACTCGCGGCCCGCACGCTCGCCCGCCGCCGCACGACCGTCCGCGCCGTCCTGGGCTCGCTCTCGCTGCCGTTCCTCGCCTTCGTGCTGTCGCTCGGCATCGTGGTGCGCGCGGTGGTCGACAACGGGCTCGCCGACGGGCTCGGCCGGCTGGTCCCCGACGGCACGTCGCTGCCCGCGCTGCTCGGCGTCGCCGCGCTGGCCGCCGTACTGGCGAATGTGATCAACAATCTGCCCGCGGTACTCGTCCTGATCCCGCTCACCGCGCCGGGCGGCCCCGGCGCGGTGCTCGCGGTCCTGCTCGGCGTCAACATCGGCCCGAACCTCACCTACGCCGGTTCCCTGGCCACGCTCCTGTGGCGGCGCATCCTGCACGCGCACGACACCGATGTGGTGCTCAAGGACTTCACCCGGCTCGGCCTGATCACGGTGCCCGCCGCACTGTCCCTGGCGGTGGTCGCCCTGTGGGGCGCGCTGCGCGTCATCGGGGCCTGAGCCCACGCGCCGGCCCGGTGTTCGGCGACGGCGACATCGTGGCGGCCGCGTTCGGCGCCGAAGGCGCAACAGCCGGCGCGGTACGCCCTGGAAGGGGACGACGCGTAGGACCGGTGCCGGGCATGTGCCCGTCGCGGGCAGGGTATGGACAGGCTGTTGTCATGGCGTTGTCATGGACGCTCACCGCACATTGACATGGACGCTTAATGTGACTTGCCGTCAGCACGCCGGACCACGCGCCGGCCGCTGTCCCGCCGCCCCCCGAGGAGTCCGATGAGATCGAGAACGCGCCTCGCCACCAGCGTCATAGCCACGGCGGCGGCCGCTCTGGTCGCCGCCACCCTGCCCGCCACCGCCACCGCCCGGCCGGCCCCCGACCGCGCCGAAGCCGTTCGCAGCGCTGATGCCGCGCTCGCCTCGCATGCCACCCAGCTCGCCGTCACCGCCGGCCAGGACACCTCCGTACGCGACGTCGTCATCGACTCCGACGGCAGCCGGCACGTCCGCTACGACCGGACCTTCGGCGGCATTCCCGTCCTCGGCGGCGACCTGGTCGTCCACCTCTCCCCCGACGGCAGTTACCACGGCGCCTCCCGGGCCACCCGCAGCGACCTCGCCGTCCCCACCGTCAAGCCCCTGATCAGCGCGACGAAGGCCGCGGGGCTGGGTACCGAAGCACTGCGCGCCGCCAACTCCGGTACCGCGCTGAGCAAGGTCACCGCCAAGCCACTGCTGGTCATCGACGCGCTGCACGGCGCGCCGCAGCTCGCCTGGCGCACCACCGCCGCCGGCCGGGACGACCGGGGCAACCCCGCGGCCCACGTCGTGCTCACCAACGCCCGTACCGGCAAGGCGATCGACTCCTGGGACCGGCTGAAGACCGTGACCGGCGACGGCAAGTCGCTGTACGGCGGGACCGTGCCGCTGGAGACCACCCAGTCCGGCAGCGCGTACCAGCTCAAGGACGCCACCCGCGGCGGGACTTACACCGGGGACGCGCAGAACAAGACGGACTCCTGCATCCTCGGCATCTGCTGGGGGCGCGCCCCCGCCGCCCTCTTCACCGACGCCGACAACCACTGGGGCAGCGGCACCACCGCCGACCGCGCCTCGGCCGCAGTGGACGCCCAGTACGGTACGGACACCACCTGGGACTACTACAAGAACGTGCACGGCAGGAACGGCATCGCCGGGGACGGCAAGGGCTCCTACAACCGCGTGCACTACGGCAGCGGCTACAACAACGCCTTCTGGGACGACAGCTGCTTCTGCATGACGTACGGGGACGGCGACGGCAAGGTCTTCGGTCCGCTGGTCGCGCTCGACGTCGCCGGGCACGAGATGTCGCACGGTGTCACCGCCGCGACCGCGAACCTGACGTACAGCGGCGAGTCCGGCGGCCTGAACGAGGCGACCTCCGACATCTTCGGCACGCTCGTGGAGTTCTACGCGAAGAACGCGAGCGACCCCGGTGACTACCTCATCGGCGAGAAGATCGTCCGCCCGGACTTCGGGCAGGCCGCGCTGCGCTACATGGACAAGCCGTCCAAGGACACCAAGTCGGCGGACTGCTGGAACTCCAAGGTGAAGGACCTCGACGTGCACTACTCGTCCGGGGTCGCCAACCACTTCGCCTACCTGCTCGCCGAGGGCAGCGGCCAGAAGGTCATCGGCGGGGTCACCCACAACTCGCCCACCTGCAACGGCAGTACGGTGCAGGGCATCGGCAAGGACAAGCTCGGCAAGATCTGGTACCGGGCGCTGACGGTCTACATGACGTCCGGGACCAACTACGCCGCGGCCCGCACGGCCACGCTGAACGCGGCGAAGGACCTGTACGGCGCGGGCAGCGCCGAGCAGAACGCGGTGGCGGCGGCCTGGTCGGCGGTCTCCGTCGGCTGACGCACCGTCACTCGCGCCGTCGCACAGGACGGTCCGTACCGGCCGGGCGCCCGCGCCGCCCGGCCGGTACGGTCGCCGGCCCGGCCGGTACGGTTGCCGACCATGGCCGAAAGCACCCTGTGGACCCTGTCGATCGCCGCGGTGACCGGCGGCACCGCCGTACTGGCGAGCTGGGTCACCAGCCGCGGCAGCACCCGCGCCGCACGCATCCAGGCCGAGACCGCCGCCGACTCCCAGCGCCGGGAACGCCTCCGGGAGAGCCGCCGCACCGCCTACCTGGACCTGATCGAACAGACGCACAGGATGGGCGAGTTGTTCTGGGAGGTCTCGGACCTGCTGCGGCAGCCGGCCGCCGACGGGAGCACGGCGGCTCTGCGGCAGCTCAGCGAGCGGCAGACGGCGGAGTACGCGAAGCTCCGCCGCTGTGCGCGGGTCGTGGAGCTGGAGGGGCCGCTGCCCGCGGCCGCCGCGGCGCTCAGGGTCCAGAAGTCGACGGGCGACTTCCACTCCGCGATCAAGCAGGCGCTGGCGGCCGGCCCCGGCGGGCAGGAATGGGCCGCCGCCGAGGAGCGGTTCGACGCCGCGTACTCCCCTTTCTGGGCCGCGCTGGAGGCGTTCGTGGACACCGCGCGCGACGCCCACCAGGGGAAATGAACCCGGGACGTCAGCGGCGGTGCGCCTGGGAGGGCAGCTTGCCGTACCGGGCCTGATAGGCGGCAGCGAAGCGGCCCAGGTGCGTGAAGCCCCAGCGGCCGGCGACCTCGGTGACCGAGACGCCCGGCCCGGCGGCGACCAGGTCGCGGTGGGCGCGCTCCAGCCGCAGCCGGCGCAGATAGGCCATCGGCGTGGTCTCCAGGTGCTGCCGGAAGCCGGCCTGCAGAGAGCGCGGCGCGACCCCGGCGACCCGCGCCAGCTCCAGCACGGTGAAGGGGCGCGCGGGGTCGGCCTGCATGGCGTCCACGGCACGCTTGACCGGGCGCGGGCAGGTACGGGTGGCCGGGTCGGCCAGCTCCTCGCGGTACTGGTGCGGGGTGGCGTACAGCATCGTGGTGAGCAGCGCGTCCGCGAGCCCGGCAGCCACCGGGGCATGGGTCAGGAGGCCGGTCGGCGCGGCCAGTTCGGTGGCGAGGCCGCGGGCCAGGGAGACGAGGGTGAGCCCCCGGCCGTGGTAGGGGTCCAGGCCGCCGGGGAAGTGCAGCGGCCGCACGGAGTGTTCGAGGTGCTCCTCCAGCGCGCTCTCCACCGCCTGCCGGTCGAAGCCCAGGGCCAGTACCTCGGTCGTGGCGTCCAGTTCGCCGGTGAGGGCGCCGGTCGGCTCGAAGACCGGGACCCGGCCGTCGGAGGCGGTGGCCCGGAACACCTCACCGCGGTGGGACTGCACCACCTGTCCGCTGCGCGGCACGTTGATGTGGTACGCGACGCCCAGCCCCTCGCTCCGGCTGAGGACGTCGGTGCCGTAGGTCGCGGTGGCGAAGGTGACGGGGCCCAGCCGCAGCGCGCTCATGGCGAAGCCGAAGTCGGCGGGGTCGGTGAGGGGGTTCAGCACCACCGGATAGGACAGCGTGTCGGCGATCCAGGCGCGGGCACGCTCGATGTCAGTGGTGCGGAAGGTGCGCATGCCGCACTGCGCCCGTCGTTCCGTGCCGCGGCCGCGCTCCCCCGGCATCGCCGCCCCCGTCCCTCGGATCGTCCCTCGCCCGGCGCAGTGAGCAGCCGACTGCGCTTGGTGTCCACATGCTACGCAAAATGGATATCGGCGGGCTCCCCGCAGGCATTGACTGTCCGAATGGAGGCATTTCCGCTGTCGCGCGTCGCCATGGACGCGGCAGATCCGACCACCCCTTGCCTGTCGCACCGTCCGAGTCGCCCGGCGCCGGAGCGCGAGCGGCTGCTGACCCGTGCGCTGCTGGATCTGGCCTCGCCCGAGGACCGGGAGCCGGCCGCGCACGCCGCTTCCCTGATCGAATACGTCCGGCTGCTGGGCGGCGAGCCGGCCCCGGACGCGGTGGCCGTGCTGGCCGGCCGGCCACCGGTCACCGCCGCTTCGAGCCCCCGGGCCGAGCTGCTGCGGGAGCTGGAGGAGCGGCTGGGCGAGGGCCCGGTACGGGACACGCTGGCCGGTGCGGCGGCGGAGGAGATACCGCTGGAGGACCCGGCGGCCGCCCGCTGGCCGCGGCTCGCGGCACGGGCGCGGGAGTTGGGAGTCCTCCTGGTCAGCACGGTACCGCTGAGCGATGTGGCGTACGGAGAGGACTCCGGCGGTATGCGGCCGGCGGCCCCGCTGGGCGCGCTGGTGCTGTACCACGACGTGGCCACTCCATGGCCGAGGGAGCGGTCGGCGCCGGTGCCGGCGCTCGCCGGCGCCGCGGCGCTGCACCTGCGGCACCGGCGCACCCGTGACCACGCCCGGCAGCTCGAGCAGGCGCTGCGCAGCCGGATCGTCATCGAGCAGGCCAAGGGGGTGCTCGCCGAGCGGTTCGGCTGCCCGACGGACGGGGCGTTCGCGGAGCTGCGCCGGTACGCCCGTGCGCACCAACGCAACCTCCACGACCTGGCGCGCTCCGTCGTGGACGGCACGGCGCCGCCGCCGTTCCGCAAGGAAGCCCGCTAGCAGGGTCCCCTGCGAGCCCGCTGACGGACCTGCCTCAGCGGTCCTCCTTGAGCAGGTCGGCGCACTTCTCGCCGATCATCATCGTGGTGATGCACGGGTTGACCGTGACCAGCTCCGGCATGACCGAGCCGTCCGCGACGCGCAGCCCCTGAATGCCCTTCACGCGCAGCCGGGCGTCCAGCGGCGCCATGGCGTCGTCGGCGGCGCCCATCTTCACCGTGCAGGCGGGGTGGTAGACGGTGTTGTGGGTCTTGGTGATGTAGTCCAGCAGCTCGTCGTCGGTGCGCACGTCCGGGCCCGGGGCCAGCTCGGCGCCCACCCAGTCCGCCAGCGCCGGCTGTGCGGCGATCTCGCGGGCGAGGCGCAGCCCGTACGTCATCACCCGTACGTCGTGCTCGTGGGTGAAGTAGCGCGGGTCGACCTTCGGCTTGTCGCGGAAGTCGCGGGTGCGCAGCCGGACCGTGCCGCGGGAGCGGGCGCGGGTGACGTTCGGGGTGAGGCAGAAGGCGTTCTCGGAGGTCGGGTAGCCGTGCCGCGCTGTGTTCATGTCGAACGGCACAGAGCCGTAGTGGAACATCAGGTCCGGGCGGTCCAGGCCCTCTTCGGTGTCGGCGAAGATGCCGATCTCCCACCACTGGTTGGAGCTGGTCACCATGGGCTGCTTGGCGTCCCACATGATGACGCCCTCGGGGTGGTCCTGGAGGTTCTCGCCGACGCCGGGCGAGTCGACGAGCACCTCCACGCCGGTCTCGCGCAGATGGGCGGCCGGGCCGATGCCGGAGAGCATCAGCAGCTTGGGGGTGTCGATGGCGCCGCAGGAGACGATCACTTCGCGGCGGGCGCGGACCGTACGGGTGTGGATCAGGTCGGGGTCGAGGTACGTGGCGCCGGTGCAGCGGCGGTCCGCGTCGATCAGGAGCTGCTTGGCGCGGACGCCGGTCCGCACCTCCAGGTTGGGGCGGCGGCCGAGGATCGGGTGGAGGTAGGCGACGGACGAGGACTGCCGGATGTTGTTCTCGTCGGAGTTGATCTGGAACCAGTTGGCGCCGCGTATCACGGTCCTGCCGGTGTTGAACGGGGTGGTGGGGATGCCCTGTTCGGCGCAGGCGGCGAGCAGGGCCGAGCCGCAGGGGTCGGCGCCCTTGATGGTGCGCAGGGTGACCGGGCCCGAGCGGCCGTGGTGGTCGCCGGGCGCGTCGTTGGACTCCAGGCGCTGGTAGAGCGGGAAGGTGTCCTTCGCGCCCCAGCCCGTACAGCCGCCCGCTTCCCAGGCGTCGAGGTCCTCGGCCGGGGCCCAGAAGGCGATACAGGAGTTGTGCGAGGAACAGCCGCCGAGGACGCGGGCGCGGGCGTGCCGCATGAAGCTGTTGCCGCTCTCCTGGGGCTCGACCGGGTAGTCCCAGTCGTATCCGGACTCCAGCAGGCCCATCCAGCGTTCCAGGCGCAGTACGTTGTCGTCGCCGACGTCGGAGGGTCCGGCCTCCAGGACGCACACCGTCACCGAGGGGTCCTCGCTGAGGCGGGCGGCCACGACGTTGCCCGCGGTGCCGCCGCCGACGATGACATAGTCGAACTCTTCAGTGGACATGGGTCGGAGTGCTCCTTGTGGTGTCGGATCCGGCTTCCTGCTGCGCCGCGTGTTCGGCGAGGACGCCCGTGCGGTGGCGCTGGATCAGCCAGTAGTAGGCGAAGCCGCCGAGCGCGACGGCGCCCACGAAGAGGACGGCGCCCCAGCGCAGGTACCAGTGGTGGGGCGGGGCCGCGTTGTAGACGGCGTCGCGGGGCCAGGCGAGATTGATCATCATCCCGGCGCCCCAAAGGACGGCGAGGATGTTGACGGGCAGTCCCCAGCGGCCGAGAGTGAAGCGGCCGGGGGCCGGCTGCCAGCGACCGCGCAGCCGGGCGATCAGCATCGGCACGGTGACCAGCAGATACGCGCCGTAGATCATGATGATGCCGATGCTGGTGACGACCGAGAAGATCTGCGGCTGGCGGATGTTGATCAGCAGGACGCCCAGCGAGAGCACACCGACGATCACCGCGGGCAGGACCGGGGTCTGGAAGCGCGGGCTGACCCGGGCGAGCAGCGAGGCGGCGGGCAGGTTGTTGTCGCGGGACATGGCGAAGGCCAGCCGGATGGCGGCGGTGTGCACGGCCAGCGCGCAGACGGTGACGGCGATCAGGACGCACCACAGCATCGCCTTGCCGACGGTGTCGCCGAGCACGTCCAGGACGACGTACTGCAGCCCGTCGGTGGCCAGCCCCTCGCCGTTCAGGCTGCCGACACTCATCAGGGCGAGCAGCAGGATCAGGCCGCCCAGTACGAAGGAGGCGAGCAGGGCGCGGAGGATGGCGCGGGGCGCGTTGCGGGAGGGGTCCAGGGACTCCTCGCCGAGCGAGGCGGCGGTGTCGAAGCCGTACATGACGTACGCGGAGGCGAGCGAGGCGGTGAGGAAGGCGCCGAGGTAACCGAAGCTCTGGCCGTTGCCCGTGTGGTGGGTCTCCATCACCACGTCGGGCCCGCGCACCACGTGCACGGCGAAGAGCACGATCAGCACGACGGTGGCGATCAGCTCGATGAAGACGCCCGCGGTGTTGATGCGGGCCATCAGCTTCACGCCGAAGGCGTTGACGAGGGTGGTGAAGAGGATCAGTACGCCGGCGAGGAGGACGCCGTTGGTGGCGATGTCGTAGCGCCCGGTGCCGTCCCCGATGAACTGGAAGGAGGCGGAGATCTGCGGGAGCGTGAGCTGGTAGGCGAGGGCCACGGCGGAGAGCGAGACGATCGAGGCGACCAGCATCATCCAGCCGGCCAGCCAGCCGATGTGCGGATTGCCCAGCCGTTTCGCCCAGTTGTAGACCGAGCCCGCGACGGGGTGGCGGGCGGCCAGCTCGGCGAAGGACAGCGCGATCATGAGCTGGCCCACGAAGACCATCGGCCAGGACCACCAGTAGGCGGGACCGCCGTGCCCGTAGCCGAAGTAGAAGAGCTGGAAGGTGCCGGTGAGGATCGAGATGTAGCTGATGCCGGCGGCGAAGGTGTGGAAGTTGCCGAGGGTCCGCTTGAGTTCGGGGCGGTAGCCGAACTCCGCGAGGCCGTCGTCGTCCTGTGCCGGTGGTGCGTCCTGCGAGGGTCTTTCTGCTCGGGAAGCCGTCAAGAGCATGTCTCCTCAGTCGATCAGTCGAACCAGTGGAGTGCCTTCGGGGCGGTATTGCGCCAGACGTGCTTGTGCTCGCGGTATTCGGCGAGACCGGTGGGGCCCAGCTCGCGGCCGGTCCCGGACTGCTTGAAGCCGCCCCACTCCGCCTGCGGCAGATAGGGGTGGAAGTCGTTGATCCATACGGTGCCGAGCCGCAGCCGGGCCGCGACCCGGTCGGCGCGCGCGGGGTCGGTGGTCCACACCGCGCCGGCCAGCCCGTAGACGGTGTCGTTGGCGAGCCGTACCGCCTCGTCCTCGTCGGTGAAGCGCTCGACGGTGAGGACCGGGCCGAAGGATTCCTCGCGCACCACCGACATGTCGGCGGTGCAGTCGTCCAGGACGGTCGGCAGGTAGTGGAAGCCGTCCGCGAGGGCCGGGTCGTCGGGGCGGGCGCCGCCGCAGCGCAGCACGGCGCCCTCGGCGAGCCCGGCGGCGACGTACGCCTCGACCTTCTCCCGGTGCGCCGCGGAGATCAGCGGACCGGTACGGGCCTCCGGGTCGAAGGGCCCGCCGAGCCGGATCTCCCGTGCCCGGCGCACCACCTCGTCGACGAAACGATCGTGCAGGGAGTCCTCGACCAGCAGCCGGGCGCCCGCCGAGCAGACCTGCCCGGAGTGCAGGAAGATCGCGGTCAGGGCGTAGTCGACGGCCGTCTCGAAGTCGGCGTCGGCGAAGACGATGTTGGGGTTCTTGCCGCCGAGTTCGAGGGCGACGTTCTTGACCGTACCGGCCGCGGCGGCCGCGATCCGCTTCCCGGTGGCCAGGCCACCGGTGAAGGAGACCAGGTCCACGTCCGGGTGGTCGGTGAGCGGGGCGCCCGCCTCCGGCCCGGAGCCGAGGACGAGGTTGGCCACGCCGTCCGGCAGCCCGGCCTCGGTGAGCAGCTTCATCAGGTGGATCGCGGTGTGCGGGGTGAGCTCGCTGGGCTTGAGGACGAAGGTGTTGCCGGCGGCGAGGGCCGGGGCGACCTTCCAGGCGGTCTGCAGCAGCGGGTAGTTCCACGGCGTGATCAGCGCGCAGACGCCCACCGGCTCGTGCACGACACGGCTCTCGACCGTGGCACTGCCCGCGTCGACCTCCCGGCCCGCGTCCCCCTCCTCGGTGATCAGGCGGCCGAAGTACCGGAAGCAGGCCGCGATGTCGTCCATGTCGAGCTCGCTCTCCACCAGCCGCTTGCCGGTGTCGAGCGATTCGGCGCGGGCGAGCGCCGCCTTGTCCCGCTCCAAGAGGTCGGCGACCCGCAGCAGCTTGGCGCCGCGCTGGGCGGCGGTGGTGTGCGGCCAGGGTCCGGTGTCGAAGGCGCGCCGGGCCGCGGCGACGGCCCGGTCCGCGTCCGTGCGGTCGCCCTCGTCGACCACCGCGACGAGGGTCTGGTCGGCGGGGCAGCGGATCTCTCGCGTGGAGCCTGCGGCGGCCGACTGCCACCGCCCGTCGATGAACAGCTCAGGCACCCGGTGCCTCCAGCTGCTCGGTGACCCACTGGTGGAAGGCGCCGATGTGGTGCTCGCTCGGCACGAGAACGCCCCCGTCCCGGTAAGCGCGCGAGTCCATCGCCGGCTGGGTCCGCTCGCACGCCTCGAAGTCCTGCTGGTTGACGCGGTGGAAGAGCTCGACGGAGGTGGAGATGTCGGCGCCGGACTCGACGACCTCGGGGAGGTAGAGCCAGTCGCACTCCACGACCGTGCGGTCGGCGGCCATCGGGAACATCCGGTGGACGATGACGTGGTCGGGCACGAGGTTCACGAAGACCTGCGGCCGGACGGTGATCGCGTAGTACCGGCGGTCCTGGTCCTCCGCGATCTCCGGCAGCCGGCCGAAGCCGCCCTTGCCGTCGACCGTGAAGCCCTCGGCCTCCGGGGCGAATTCAGCGCCGTGCCCGACGTAGTACTGGGCGGCGAACCCGTCGGCGAACTCCGGGAGTACATCGGTGAGTTCGGGGTGGATGGTGGCGCAGTGGTAGCACTCCATGAAGTTCTCGATGATGAGCTTCCAGTTGGCCGCCACGTCATAGGTGATGCGCTTGCCCAGGGCCAGGCCCTCGGTGCGGTACCGCTCGATGGAGGCGGCGTCGCCGAGCCGCTCGACGGCCGCGCCGATCACCGTGTCCTCGAAGGAGGGCGGCTCGTCGGCCAGGCAGACCCAGGCGTAGCCGAGCCATTCGCGCAGCGGGACGGTGACCAGGCCGCGTTCGGTGCGGTCGATGTCCGGCATCGACGTCAGGTTGGGCGCGGCGACGAGCTTGCCGTCGAAGTCGTAGGTCCAGGCGTGGTAGGGGCACTGGAGGTTGCGGCGGGCCTCGCCGGACTCCTCGGTGCACAAGCGGGCGCCGCGGTGCCGGCAGATGTTCAGGAAGGCCCGCAGTTCGCCGCGGCGGTTGCGGGTGATCAGGACGTTCTCCCGGCCGACCTGCACGGTGCGGAAGGCACCAGGCTTGGCCAGGTCGGCGCTGCGCACGGCGCAGAACCACAGCCGCTCGAAGATCTTCTCCTGCTCCTGCCGGAAGGTCTCCGGGTCGGTGTAGGAGGTGCCGGGCAGGGTGGTGATCAGGCTGGATGTGGCGGTCGGGGCGAGTTCGGGCGTGGTCGTCATGTGCGTCTCCTCAAGCGAACTACTTCTTCCAAGCGCTACTTGCGGATGCGGGTCATGCTCGGGTCGAACAGCGGTTCCTCGGCGACGGTCGCGGCGACCTTCCGGCCGAAGTACTCCACGTGCACGGCGGTGCCGGGGACGGCGGCCGCGGCCGGCAGCCAGGCGTAGGCGACGCAGCGGCCGATGCTGTAACCGTAGGAGGCGGAGGTGACATAGCCGGCGGGCGCGCCGTCCACAAACACCGGCTCCTTGCCGAGGACCACGGCTGCCGGGTCGTCGAGGGTGAGGCAGGTCAGCTTGCGGCGGGCAGTCTCCTCGCTGCGGCCCTCCAGCGCGGCGCGGCCGAGGAAGTCGCCCTTGGCGGGGCGTACGGCGAAGCCGACGCCCGCCTCGTACGGGTCGTGCTCGGTCGTCATGTCGTGGCCCCAGGAGCGGTAGCCCTTCTCCAGCCGGAGGCTGTTGAAGGCGGAGCGCCCGGCCGCGATCACGCCGTGCTGCTGCCCTGCCTCCCACAGCGTGTCCCACAGGCGCAGGCCCAGGTCGGCGGTGGTGTACAGCTCCCAGCCCAGCTCGCCCACATAGCTCAGCCGCATCGCCGTGACGGGGACGTGCCCGAGGTAGGTCTGCTTGGCCTTGAAGTAGCCGAAGCCCTTGTGCGAGAAGTCGTCGCGGGTGAGCGGCTGGACCAGGTCACGGGCGAGCGGGCCCCAGACGCCGATGCAGCAGGTGCCGGAGGTGATGTCCCGGATCTGCACCCCTTCCGGGGCGTGCCGCAGGAGCCAGTCCAGGTCGGAGCCGCTGTTGGCGCCGATCTGGAAGCGGTCGGGCGCGAGCCGGGCCACGGTGAGGTCGGAGCGGACGCCGCCCGTCTCGTCCAGCAGCAGCGTGTACGTCACCGAACCCGGCTTCTTGTCGAGCTGGTTGGTGGACATGCGCTGGAGGAAGGCGAGCGCGCCGGGCCCGGTGACCTCCAGCCGGCGCAGCGGCGTCATGTCGTACAGCGCGACCTTCTCGCGCGTCGCCTTCGCCTCGGCCGCGGCGATCGGCGACCAGTACCGCGCCGACCAGGCGTCCCGCTCGGGCAGTTCGAGGCCCTCGGCGAGCGGGGCGTTGGCCTCGTACCAGTGCGGGCGCTCCCAGCCGCCGCCCTCCAGGAAGAACGCGCCCAGCTCCTGCTGGCGGGCGTAGAAGGGGCTGACCCGCAGGGGGCGGGGCTGCTCCATGGGCTGGAGGGGGTGGAGGACGTCGTAGACCTCGACGAAGTTCTGGGCACCGCGGTCCTCGATGTACGCGGGCGAGCGCTGCGCTTCCTCGAAGCGGTAAAGGTCGCACTCGTGAATGTCGATGTCCGGGCGGCCGTCGGTCATCCACTGGGCGACGGCGCGCGCCACGCCCGCGGAGTGGGTGACCCAGACCGCCTCGGCGAGCCAGAATCCGCGCACCTCACGGGATTCACCGAGGACGGGCATGCCGTCGGGAGTGAAGGAGAAGACGCCGTTGAAGCCCTCCTCGACCTCGGAGTCGCCGAGGGCGGGGAGCAGGCCGACGCTGTCCTCCCAGCTCGGCGCGAAGTCCTCCTCGGTGAAGGGCAGCGAGGACGGCATGATCGGCGCGTCGTCGAAGGCGGGCACGGCGGCGGGGTCGACGGGCATCGGGCGGTGCGCGTAGGAGCCGATGCCGATGCGGTCGGTGTGTTCGCGGTAGTACAGGTCCCGGTCCTGGAAGCGCAGGATCGGCTTGCTGGCTTCGGTCACCGGATCGTTGACGCCTTCGAGCTCGGGCAGCGGCGCGGTCTTGGCGTACTGGTGGGCGAGCGGCAGCAGCGGCACGTCCACGCCGGCCATTTTGCCGATCACCGGGCCCCAGAAGCCGGCCGCGGAGACGACGTGGTCGGCGGGGAAGGTGCCGCGGTCGGTGACGACGCCGGTGACCCGGCCGTTCTCCTGCTCGATGCCGGTGACGGTGTGCCGGTCCAGGAAGCGGGCGCCGCGCTGCTCGGCGCGGGTGATCTGCGCGCGGCAGGCGAGGAGGGCGCGGGCCAGGCCGTCGTCGGGGGTGTAGAGCCCGCCGAGGACCTTGTCCTCGTCCAGCATCGGCCAGTACTTCTTGCACTCGGCCGGGGTGATCAGTTCGCCGCGTACGCCCCAGGAGGCGGCGAGTCCGGCCTTGCGGTGCAGGTCGGCCCAGCGCTCGGGGGTGGTGGCGAGCTCCAGCCCGCCGAGCGGGTTGAAGCAGGAAAGACCGTCCACTTCGAGGGAGTTGAACTTCTCGACCGTGTACGAGGCGAACTCGGTCATGGTCTTGGACGGGCCGGTCTGGAAGACCAGCCCGGGGGCGTGCGAGGTGGAGCCGCCGGGGGCCGGGAGCGGGCCCTGTTCGAGGACGGTGACGTCGCGCCAGCCGCGCGCGGTCAGTTCGTCGGCGAGCGAGCAGCCGACGATGCCGGCGCCGATCACGACCACGCGGGCATCGGTGGCGGGTGTGCGGGACATGCCCCTCCTTCGGGTCAGGCAGGACGTACGGGGAGTGGCGTCCCTCAGAGGACGACCACGGAGCGCAGGACGCGGCCGCCGCGCATGGTGTCGAAGGCGGCCTCGACCTCGTCCAGGGAGATCCGCTCGGTGACGAAGCTTTCGAGGTCGAGCAGTCCGTACAGGTACTGGTCGATCAGGTCGGGGAAGTCGCGGCTGGGCAGGCAGTCCCCGTACCAGGAGGACTTCAGGGCGCCGCCGCGCGAGAAGAGGTCGCTGAGCGGGATCTCGACCTTCATGCCGGGCTCGGGCACGCCCACCTGGACCAGGGTTCCGGCGAGGTCGCGCATGTAGAACGCCTGCGTGTACGTCTCCGGGCGGCCCACCGCGTCGATCGCGATGTCCACGCCGACCCCGCCCGTCAGGGCACGCACGGCCTCGACCGGGTCCGTACCGCGGGAGTTGATGATGTGGGTGGCGCCGAACTTCTCGGCCTGGTCGAGCTTTCTGTCGTCGACGTCGATGGCGATGACCTTGCGTGCGCCGTTGAGGCAGGCGCCCGCGATGGCCGCGTTGCCGACGCCGCCGCAGCCGATGACCGCGACGGTGTTGCCGCGCTGCACGTTTCCGGTGTTCACGGCCGCGCCGTAGCCGGCCATCACGCCGCAGCCGATCAGGCTCGCGGCCTCGGGGCGGGCCGCCGGGTCGACCTTGACCGCCTGTGCGGCGGCGACCAGTGTCTTCTCGGCGAAGGCGCCGATGCCGAGCGCCGGGGTCAGTGGGGTGCCGTCGAGCAGCGTCATCGGCTGGGCCGCGTTGCGCGAGTCGAAGCAGTACCAGGGACGGCCGCGGCGACAGGAGCGGCAGGTGCCGCAGGGCGCGCGCCAGGCGAGCACCACGTAGTCGCCGGGCAGCAGGTCGGTGACGCCATCCCCCACGGCCTCGACCACCCCGGCCGCCTCGTGCCCGAGCAGGAACGGGAAGTCGTCGCCCACGGCGCCCTCCCGGTAGTGCAGATCCGTGTGGCAGACCCCGCACGCCTGCACGGAGACGAGCGCTTCCCCCGGGCCCGGGTCCGGCACCAGAATCGGCTGCACCTCGACCGGTGCGCCCTTTTTCGTCGCGACCACAGCACGGACTTCGTGTGGCATGCCCCTACCCCTCAGTGTTGCGCACTGCACGACTCGTTGCGCGATGAGAGACATACTGGGAACGCCGTCTCGGCGGCGTCAAGGGGTTGGAGTTAACCGTTGGTAAAAGCGCGCGCACCGTCGGCACGCATGGATGCGGGGCCGGTGGGCACCGGCCCCGCATCGCTCCTGCGCACGGTCGAACCGTCTACTCGGCGGGCGTCACACCCCGTATCCCATCCGCCGGGACAATTCCTGTGCCGCCTCGACCGTGCGCTTGGCGACCTCCGGGATGCGCTCGGCCTCCAGTCGGTACGCGGGCGCCGAGACGCTGATCGCGCCGATCACCTGGCCGTCGTGCGCGCGCACCGGCGCGGCCACCGCGTGCAGCCCGAGCTCCAGCTCCTCGATCGCCACCGCGAAGCCGTTGCGCACCACCCCGGCGAGCTGTTCGCGCAGCTCGGCGACGGAGGTGATCGTCCGGTCGGTGAGCCGCGGCAGCTTGCGGGCCAGCGCGGCATCCTGCACCGGGCCCGGCTGGAACGCCAGCAGCGCCTTGCCGCTGGAGGTCGCGTGCAGCGGGGTGCGGCGGCCGAGCCAGTTCTGCGCGGTGACCGAGGCCGGGCCGCGGGCCTGCATGATGTTGACCGCGGCGCCGTTGTCCAGCACCGCGATGTTGGCCGTCTCGCCCAGCTCGTCGGCGAGCAGCCGGCACATCGGCGCGCCCTCCTGCGAGATGTCCAGCCGGACCGCGGCGGCCCCGGCCAGCCGGAGCACCCCGGCCCCGAGGTAGTACTTGCCGCGCTCCTGCTCCTGGGCGACCAGCCCGCGGTTCTCCAGCACGCCGAGCAGCCGGAAGGCCGTCGACTTGTGCACTCCGAGCTCGTCGGCGACCTCGGTCACTCCTGCCTCACCGTGCCGGGCGAGGATCTCCAGCACCGTGACCGCACGGTCCACCGACTGCACGGAACTCCCCGCTCCGCGGGGTGATTTATGCGCTGACCTGGCCTCCGACGTGTCCTTCGCGTTGTCCGTCATCCGATCTCACCACCTGGCGCGACCCGATGCGGGCCGGCATCTGAAGGGAGGCGCTTGACGCGCGGGCTCCCGGCTTGGATTCTGTTGCGCAGAGCGCTTCGCCGTGCGCATCGCGGAACTCAACTATACCGAACAGTAAGAGGGGGGCCCCGTGATTCCCGTCTGCCACCTCGACGACCTGCCCGCAGGCGAGTCGGTACGTATCGACACCGCACCTCCCATCGCCGTCTTCAATGCCGACGGCGAGATCTATGCCATCGACGACACCTGCACCCACCAGGACGCCTCCCTCGCCGACGGCTGGCTGGAGGGCTGCCTGGTCGAATGCCCGCTGCACGCCGCGTCCTTCGACCTGCGCACCGGCATGCCGACCTGCCTGCCCGCCCGGCGGGCCGTCCGCACCCACTCCGTCACCGTGGAGAACGGCATGATCTACGTGCACCACGCCGCCGAGGAAGGCAACGCCGCATGAGGACGGTCACCGTCGTCGGAGCCTCGCTGGCCGGACTGTACGCCGCGAGAGCGCTGCGCTCCCAGGGGTTCGACGGGCGGCTGGTCATCGTCGGGGACGAGTGCCACCGGCCGTACGACCGGCCGCCGCTCTCCAAGGACTTCCTCCGGGGTACGACCGGGCAGGACGGCCTCGCCCTGGCGGACGCCGAGGAGGTCGCCGAGCTGGACGCGGAGTGGCTGCTCGGGACGCGCGCCGCCGCGCTGGACGCCGGCGGCCGGTCGGTGACCCTGGAAAACGGCCGGTCCCTCGCCACCGACGGGGTGGTCATCGCCACCGGCGCCACCCCGCGCCGGCTGCCGGGGCCCGAGCTCGCCGGGGTGCACACCCTGCGCAGCCTCGACGACGCCCAGGCGCTCCGCGACGACCTGGCCGGCGGGCCGGTACGGGTCGTGGTGATCGGCGGCGGCTTCATCGGCGCCGAGGTCGCCTCCTCGTGCGCCGCGCTCGGCCACGACGTCACGGTCGTCGAGGCCGCGCCCCTCCCGCTGCTGCCGCAGCTCGGCGAGGAGATGGCCGGAGTCTGCGCGAAGCTGCACGGCGACCACGGGGTCACCCTGGTCACCGGTACGGGCGTCGCGGCACTGCGGGGCGAGTCCGGCGGCCGCGTCACCGGTGTCGAGCTGGCCGACGGGCGGGTGCTGCCCGCCGACACCGTCGTCGTCGGCATCGGGGTCCGCCCGAACACCGACTGGCTGGCCGGCTCCGGGCTGCCCCTGGACGACGGGGTGGTGTGCGACGCCGGGTGCGTGACCGCGCTCCCCCACGTCGTCGCGGTCGGCGACGTGGCCCGGGTCGACGGCTCCCGTACCGAGCACTGGACCAGCGCGACCGAACAGGCCGCCACCGCGGTCCACAACCTCCTCGCGGGCGAGACCCTGCTGGCGCACCGCACCGTGCCGTACTTCTGGTCCGACCAGTACGGCGTCCGCATCCAGTTCGCCGGGCGGCGGCTGCCCACCGACACCGTGCGGGTCCTCGACGGCTCCCCCGAGGACCGCAGCTTCCTCGCCACGTACGAGCGCGACGGCCGCACCACCGCGGTGCTCGCCCTCAACCGGCCGCGCCCCTTCATGAAGGCGCGCCGCGAGCTGATGCGGTCCGCCCAGCCGGTGGCGAGCTGATCCCCTTCGCGTACCAGGGGGACGGGACACATAGGGGCGGGGCGCCAACGGCACCCCGCCCCTACGGTCACAGTGCGCGACATGACACACCCATGACCGCCCAACAGCCCTCTGTATACCGGCACTTGGCCTCCCCTATACCTTCCGCCTGATCAGGCGCATTCCACCCGCCATGCCCTGTTGACGTACGACGTACGGCTGTCACATGCTCGTTACATAGGTGCCCGATACACATGACCCTGGGTGCCCGGCCGGTGACGTCTTGCCGTGCCCGGCCGTTCCCCCCCAACGCACCCAGCCCAGGGTCGGATTCGGAGGAGCAGCATGTGCGGAATCGCCGGATGGGTCGCCTACCAGCGTGACCTGCGGTCCGAACAGGCCACCGTCGACGCCATGACCGAGACCATGTCCTGCCGCGGTCCGGACGACGCCGGGACCTGGGTCCAGGGCCCGGCGGCCCTCGGCCACCGCCGACTCGCCATCATCGACCTGCCGGGCGGCCGCCAGCCGATGACCGTCGACACTCCCGACGGCCCGGTCGCGATGGTCTACTCCGGAGAGGCGTACAACTTCTCCGAACTGCGCAAGGAACTGGCCGCGCGCGGCCACCGCTTCACCACCGACTCCGACACCGAGGTCGTCCTGCACGGCTACCTGGAGTGGGGCGAGGCCGTCGCCGAACGCCTCAACGGCATGTACGCCTTCGCCATCTGGGACAGCCGCGAGCAGAAGCTCGTGATGATCCGCGACCGGATGGGCATCAAGCCCTTCTACTACTACGCCACCGACGACGGCGTGCTCTTCGGCTCCGAGCCCAAGGCCATCCTCGCCAACCCGCAGGTCACCCCCACCGTGACGCTGGACGGCCTGCGCGAGCTGTTCGCCTTCGTCAAGACGCCGGGCCATGCGGTGTACGAGGGCATGCGCGAGGTCGAGCCCGGCACGGTCGTCACGCTGACCAGGAACGGCCTGCGCACCCGCGTCTACTGGACGCTGGAGACCAAGCAGCACACCAACGACCGGGAGACCTCGATCGCCCATGTGCGGTCGCTGCTGGACGACATCGTGCGCCGCCAGCTCGTCGCCGACGTGCCCCGCTGCACCCTGCTCTCCGGCGGCCTGGACTCCTCCGCGATGACCGCGCTGGCCGCACAGCAGCTCGCCGCCGAGGACAAGACCGTCCGCAGCTTCGCCGTCGACTTCGTGGGCCAGACCGAGAACTTCACCCCGGACGCGCTCCGCGACACCCCGGACACCCCCTTCGTGCACGACGTGGCGCGCGCCTCCAAGACCGAGCACCAGGACATCGTCCTGAACTCCGACCAGCTCGCCGACCCCGAAGTACGCTCCAAGATGATCCGCGCCCGGGACCTGCCGATGGGCTTCGGCGACATGGACGCCTCGCTGTACCTGCTGTTCAAGGCCATCCGCGAGCACTCGACGGTGGCGCTGTCCGGCGAGTCGGCGGACGAGGTCTTCGGCGGGTACAAGCAGTTCTTCGACCCCAAGGCGCGCGAGGCGGACACCTTCCCCTGGCTGGTGCAGTTCGCCGAGCACTTCGGCGACGACGGCAACATCCTCACCGAGGGCGTCACCAAGGCGATGGACCTGGGCAGTTACATCCAGGACAGCTACCGGGCGGCCATCGCGGACGTGCGGCGGCTCGACGGCGAGAGCGACTTCGAGTACCGCATGCGCGAGATCTGCTACCTGCACCTGACCCGGTTCGTCCGCGTCCTGCTGGACCGCAAGGACCGGGCGAGCATGGCCGTCGGCCTGGAGGTGCGGGTGCCGTTCTGCGACCACCGGCTCGTGGAGTACGTCTACAACACCCCGTGGAGCCTGAAGTCGTTCGACGGCCGGGAGAAGAGCCTGCTGCGCGAGGCCACCGCCGACGTACTGCCCAAGTCGGTGTACGACCGGGTGAAGAGCCCGTACCCCTCCACGCAGGACCCGAAGTACGCCATCGCCCTGCAGGGCCACCTCAAGGACCTGCTCGCCAAGCCCTCGCACCCGGTGTTCGACCTGGTCAGCCGCGACTGGCTGCAGCGCGCCGTCAAGGTCGACGTCCCGCAGATCACCCAGGCGTCCCGGCGCGGCCTCGAGCGCACCCTGGACCTGGCCCTCTGGATGGACATGTACTCGCCGGCCATTACACTCTCTTGACCTGATCGAGGCAGGTCGATGGACGACAGACGGGTGGACGGTGGCGTGGCGGTCGGCGACGAGACGGCGCTGAGCACGGTCGGTGAAGAGGCCGCGCTGGAACTGGTCGTGACCCTGCACCGGCTGCTGCGCAGCCTGGGCAGGGCCGTCCCCGGCCGCCGCGTCCCGCCCACCCAGCTCATCGTCCTCGCCCTGCTCACCCAGCTCGGCCCGTCCCGCATCGGCGTACTGGCCGACCGCATCCCCTGCTCGCAGCCGACGGCCACGGCCGCGGTGGCGAGCCTGGAGTCGGCGGGGCTGGTCCGCAGGGAGCCGGACCCCACCGACGGGCGCGCGGCACGCGTCGTCATCACCGAGGACGGCGTCCGCACGCTGAACGACGTGGCACGGAGTGAGGCCGAGGCGCTCGCCGGGCGCCTCGGCACGCTGCCCCAGGAGGACGTCCGCCGGGTACTGGAGGCGGGCGCCCTGCTGCGGCGGCTGGCGGAGCCGGACCAGGGCGTGCCCGAGAGGCCCGCGCAGGGCGTGTCCGGGGCATCCGCCTAATATCCCTTCGGCGGGCTGCCCGAATCGGCCTGCTGCACGGCGGAGATGTCGCCGTACTGCGCCTTGATGTAATTCACGGCCGCCGCACAATTCGCCACCGGGTCATTGATGTCCCATGCCGTACCGGGCTGATGGTGCGCCCGGAACGTTCCCATGGTCGTCTGGAAAAGCCCCTGGGACGGCTCGCCCGCCACCGCGTTGGCGTCCCATCCATTGAAAGCGTTCGGGTCGAATCCGGATTCCCTGCGGGCGATTGTCCACAGCCCCGCGTACCAGTATTCGGGTGATCCCGTGACCCGCAGACACGCGCGGATCCACCCGGCCGGCCCTGCCGCCTCGACCCGCTCCCTGGCCTCGGCGCGCTTCCTGGCCGCCGCGCGCCGTCGCTCTTCCAGTGCCGCGCTCCGCGCCTCCGAGCTGGCCCGGGAGGCCCGGGCCGCGGCCTCGAAGCGCTGCTCCGTCAGCCCCGCCGCGACGAACGTGGCGGCCTGCCCCTCCAGCCCGGCCGACGAGACCCGGACCCTCCGGGCGGCCGCGGCAGGCGCCCGATGGCCCGCCCGCGCCGCTGCCGGCCGGGAATCCCCGCCGTACAGCGCGGCTTCTTCCGTGTGCGTCCCGGCCTCACCGGGACGCATATCCGCCACTCCGCTGATCACGATCGCGGCAGGAATTATCAGGACGAGGACAGAGGAAAGGGCGGTGGCTGCAGTCCTGGCCACGTGCATGGGAAATCATCGCCTTCCCGTCGAGCCGCCGGCTCACTTGGAGGCGTCCTATCAGCCGGAATCATGACCCGCCGAGCACCCGGCCGAGACCGGCGGTCCGAGCGGGATGACGATATCTTCGAAGTTTTGCGTGACGAGTCGGGGCCCGGGCGGTGACAGGAGCCGGGCGGGGCTATCGTGGCTCCATGTCCGCCCCTGAGCTGATCCGTATCGTCTCCCGCTCCTCCCCCATGGCCCTGGCCCAGGTGGAGCGCGTCCGTACCGAACTCGCCGCGCTGCACCCGGGCATCGCCACCGAGGTCGTCCCGGTGACCACCACCGGTGACCGCTGGATGGGTGACCTCTCCGCGGTCGAAGGCAAGGGCGCGTTCACCAAGGAGGTGGACGCGGCGCTGCTGTCCGGGGAAGCGGACCTCGCCGTGCACTGCGTCAAGGACATCCCCGCCGACCGGCCGCTGCCCGCCGGCACCACATTCGCCGCGTTCCTCAAGCGCGACGACGTCCGGGACGCCCTGATCCACCCCGGCGGCCTCACCCTCGATGAGCTGCCCCCCGGCACCCGCATCGGCACCTCCTCCGTACGCCGCCGCGCCCAGCTCGCCGCCTCGCACCCGCACCTGGAGACGGTGCCGATGCGCGGCAACGCCAACCGGCGGATGGAGAAGCTGCACGCCGGGGAGGCCGACGCGCTGCTCCTGGCGGTGTCCGGGCTGCACCGCATCGGCCGCCCCGACGTGATCACCGAGGTGCTGTCCGTCGACACGATGTGCCCGCCGATCGGCGCCGGCGTACTCGCCCTGCAGTGCCGCGAGGACGACACCGAGACCATCGACGCGGTCTCCGGGCTCGGCGACCCGGACACGCACCGGGAGACGCAGGCCGAGCGGATGTTCCTGCACGTGCTCCAGGGGCACTGCAACTCCCCCATCGCCGGGTACGCCAGGTCCGGGCGCGGGGGCGGCGACCTGTCGCTGCGGGCCTGCGTCTTCACCCCCGACGGCAAGACGATCCTCAACGCCCACGAGTGGGCGGGCCGGCTCGACCCCGCCACCCTCGGCACCTCCGTCGCGGTGGCCCTGCTCCGCCAGGGCGCCCGCGAACTGATCGACGGCATCCCGCACTGAGGCACACCGCCGTGACCGGGGCCGTGACACACACCGACACACACCGCCCCGGTCACGGCCGGCGGTGCGTGCCCTGCGCGCTCGTCAGGATGCGGTGGACCAGGCGGGCGCCGGTGCGGGCCGTGCGGTGGTCCAGGTCCAGGTCAGGGTTGAGTTCCGCGACGTCGCAGACGGCGAGCTGTCCGCTCGCCGCCACCTTGGCGCAGACGTGTTCCACCACCTCCAGCGGCACCCCGTAAGCGGCCGGCGCGCTGACGCCCGGCGCCACGGCGGCGGGCAATACGTCCAGGTCGATGCTGAGGTGCACGAGGTCGCAGCTCGCGAGGAAGTCGTCCACGAAGGCGTCGACGCGGTGCACGTTCAGCAGGCCGCAGTCGGTGTCGGGGAGATAGCGGACGCCGAGCCGGTCGGCGGTGCGGTACAGCCGCTCGGTGTTGCTCGGCGCGCTCACCCCGAGCACCCAGTAGTTCAGTTCCTCCCCGCGGGCCGCCTCGTCCCCGGCCATCTGCAGGAAGGGCGTGCCGGAGCTGGGCCGGACGTCGTCGCGCAGGTCGAAGTGCGCGTCGAGGTTGAGGACGCCGAGCCGGGCGCCGGCGCGCAGCGCGCGGCTGCCGGCGAGGCCCAGGTAACTGCCGTACGCCACCTCGTGTCCGCCGCCCAGCACGGTCACCGGGCGGCCCCGGTCCAGGAGCGCGGTGACGGCGCGGCCCAGGCGCCGCTGGCCGGCCGCCAGGTCGCCGTTGCCGACCTCGATGTCCCCGGCGTCCAGTGCGCGCAGCGGCGTCTGCAGTGCCATCGGGGCGAGTGCGCGGCGCAGCTCTCCGGGGCCGTCGGCCGCACCCGGCCGCCCCTTGTTCCGGCGCACGCCCTCATCGCTCCGGAAGCCGACGAAGGCGGCGTCCCAGTCCCGGCCCGGGCCGGCGGCCGAGTACGTCGAGTACTCCGAGCAGTGCGTCACCGCGTGGTGCCAGCGCAGGTGCTCGATGCCGGGGCCGTCGTCGCCGCCGGTCCAGGGCTCGGCGGGCGAGTCCACGGTCAGGGCGGGCACGGCCACTTCCTGGTCCTGCTTCCGCTCCAGGTCGGTGGTCTGCGCGGCCTGCTGCACGGTGCTCGTCACGGTTCCTCAGCTCCTCGGTGATCCGCTGCCATCACACCCGGGGACCGGCCCGGGGGCCAGCGCGGACGCCCCGGTTCCTCGGATCCGAGACCCACTAGGATTCCGGTGCCCGCGTCACCCGCGAGGAGCGTGTGACCACGAGTGCGAGGGACGGTGAACGGCTTGGCCGGGGAGGCTGCTGACCTCGCGCGGCGGTACAGGGCGCAGGCGCCGGGGGGCGCTCCCGCGTACCAGCGCGTGAAGGACCTCGTCACCGAGCAGATCATGAGCGGCCGTTGGCGGGAGGGCGATCCGCTCCCGTCGGAGAGCCAGTTCGTCGAGTCGCTGGGGCTGTCCCGGATGACGGTGAACCGCGCGCTGCGGGAGCTGGCGGGCCAGGGCCTGATCCGCCGGGTGATGGGCGTGGGCAGCTTCGTGGCCCTGCACAAGGGCAGTTCGGCGCTGGTCGAGGTGCACAACATCGCCGACGAGGTGCGCCGCCGCGGACACCGGTACCGCGCGGAGGTGCTGTACGTACGGGCGGAGACCGCCGACCCGGAGGTCGGCGCGCAGTTCGGCCCGGGCGCCGGGCGCCGGGTCTTCCGGTCGCGGGTGGTGCACTTCGAGGACGACGTGGCGATCCAGTTGGAGGACCGGTATGTCCACCCGGACTTCGCGCCCGGCTACCTGGAGCAGGACTTCACCCGGCGGACCCCGTTCACGTTCCTGTCCGAAGTGGCGCCGCTGGGCAAGGGCGAGCACGTGGTGGAGGCGGTGCTGCCGTCGGCGGAGGAGTGCGCCGTCCTCGGCGTCCCCGAGTCGGAACCGTGCCTGCTCATCCACCGGCGCACCTGGTCGGGCGAGGCGCTGGTCAGCATCGCGCGGCTGCTGCACCCGGGGTCGCGGTACCGGCTGCAGGGCACGTTCGACAACCGCTGACCGGCCCCGCGGGGGCGTTGTGACTACGGCTGTCCCGTGGGCGCGCGGCCCGAGACCGCGTGCGTGAGGCGGGCCGCGCCCTTGCGCAGCAGATCGCGTACGTACGCCTCGTCGCGCGGCCGGTGGTGGCGGTACCAGGTGCTGCTCAGGGCCGCGACCGGCCGCCCGTGGTGGTCGAACGCCGCCACCCCGACCGACCGGAAGCCCGCCGAGACCAGCTCGGTCTCCTCCGACCAGCCGCGCGCCCGGTCCCTGGCCAGCAGGTCCCGCAGCTCGCCCAGCGACCGTGGGCCCTTGCCGGTACGGGTGATGAGGTCGCCGGGGCGTGGGAAGAGCGCCTTGAGCTGCGCCTCGCCGACGTGTGCGAGCAGCGCCCGGCCGCTGGCCGTGAGGTGCGCCGGGAGCCGGACGCCGACCTCGGTGACCAGCGGCACCGCGGCGGCGCCCGAACGCACCGCGGCGGGCTGCTCCTTGAGCAGGTACACGGTCTCAGCGCCGTGCAGCACGCCCAGGTGCACCGGCTGCGCGAGGCGGCCCGCGAGGGTGCGCAGGATCGGGCGCGCGAGCCGTTCGAGCGGTTCGTGCCGCAGGTAGGCGGAGCCGATCTCGAAGGCGGCGACGCCCAGCCCGTACGCCTGCTCGTCCGGGAGGTAGGTGACGAAGCCGCGCCCGGCCAGCACGGTGAGGATGTGGTACGCCGACGAGCGCGGGATGCCGAGGTCGCGGGCGAGCGTCGCGGCCCGCACCGGGCCCGAGCGCCCCGCGAGGTGGGTGAGGATGTCCAGCGCCCGCCCGACGGCCGGCGAGGTGCTGGACGCGGCCGCCGCCGTACCGGGCATTCCGGATTCCCGCCGCTCCGTCATCTGCCCATCTCCCGGAACACCCCTTGACCGTCCTGTCTATACAGGCATATACAGACGGCTGCTTCTGCGCTCGTGCGAGCGGCGACACGCGCCGCCCCGGCCAGGCGAGCACCCATGTCACACGTCAGGGACGGACGTGCTGTTCCCGAAGGAGGGGGCATCTTTTGACTACCGACACTTCTCAAAACACCGACAAGACGGCGACCGATGAGGCGGCCGGCGACGCGGCGGCCACCGGCACCGCGACCTTGCACCGCGGGCTGAGGGCCCGGCACATCCGCTTCATCGCCCTCGGCTCGGCCATCGGCACGGGCCTGTTCTACGGTTCCTCCGAGGCCATCCAGGCCGGCGGCCCCGCGGTGCTGCTGGCCTACCTGATCGGCGGCGCCGCCGTCTTCCTCGTACTGCGCTCGCTCGGCGAGATGGCGGTCAACAACCCCTGCGCCGGCTCCTTCGGCGAGTACGCCACCCGGTATCTCGGCCCGCTGGCGGGCCTGACGACCGGCTGGACCTATGCCTTCGAGATGGTCATCGTCTGCATCGCGGACATCACGGCACTCGGCGTCTATATGGGGTTCTGGTTCCCCGACGTACCGCGCTGGATCTGGCTGCTGGCCGCCATCGCCATCATCGGTGTCCTGAATCTCTTCAACGTCAAGGTCTTCGGCGAGCTGGAATTCTGGCTCTCGCTGGTGAAGATCGTGGCCATCGGCGCGATGATCCTGGCCGGTCTCGCCATTCTCGTACTGGGCGTCGGCAGCGGTGGCGACGGCATGCATATCGGTGTGTCCAACCTCTGGAGCCACGGCGGTTTCTTCGCACACGGCGCCCAGGGATTCATCCTGTCGTTCGCGGTGGTGATGTTCGCCTTCGGCGGCACGGAAATCATCGGTGTCACGGCGGGCGAGGCGGAGGACCCGGGGAAGACGATCCCGGGCGCGGTGAATTCCATTCCGCTGCGCATCGTCCTCTTCTACGTGCTGACCCTCGCCGTCATCATGTCGCTGAACCCGTGGCAGGAAATCGGCTCGGACGCCAGCCCGTTCGTGCAGATCTTCGCCGGCCTCGGCATCAAGTCCGCGGCGGCCATCCTGAACGTCGTCGTGATCGTCGCCGCGCTCTCCGCGATCAACAGCGACATCTTCGCCGCCGGCCGCATCATGTACGGCATGGCCGAGCGCGGCCAGGCCCCGGCGGTCATGCGGCGGCTCACGCGGAGCGGCGTGCCGGCCATGACCGTCGGCATCATGATCGGTTCGCTGCTGCTCGGGGTCGTGCTGAACTACCTGATGCCCGACCGCATTTTCCTCATCATTTCCTCGATCGCGACCTTCGCCACCGTCTGGGTCTGGCTGATGATTCTCGCGACGCAGTACGCGTCCCGCCGGAAGATGTCGCGCGAGGAAGTGGCCGCACTCACCTTCCGCGTCCCGTTCTGGCCGTACGGGCAAATCATCGCCATGGTGTTCATGGCGGCCGTGATGGTGCTGCTCGCCTTTTCCGAGAGCACCCGGATCGCCCTGATCGTCGGAGCCGTCTGGCTGGTTCTGCTGTCGGTGGTCCATTTCCTCTGGGTCCGTCCGCGCTCCAGGGCCTGACCGGGTACGGGAACGAGCGGGGCCGCCGACGTCATTGGCGGCGGCCCCGCTCGGCTTCATGAGCGCGTATTACGCGCCCTCGCCCTCCCGCATGGGAACGCGGACGCCGCGCTCGGCAGCGACGGACTCGGCGATGTCGTATCCGGCGTCGACGTGCCGGATGACGCCCATGCCCGGGTCGTTCGTCAGCACGCGGCGGATCTTCTCCCCGGCCAGCTTGGTGCCGTCGGCGACGGAGACCTGGCCGGCGTGGATGGAGCGGCCCATGCCCACGCCGCCGCCGTGGTGCAGGGAGACCCAGGACGCGCCGGAGGCGACGTTGACCATGGCGTTCAGCAGCGGCCAGTCGGCGATCGCGTCCGAACCGTCGAGCATGGCCTCGGTCTCCCGGTACGGGGAGGCCACCGAGCCGCAGTCCAGGTGGTCCCGGCCGATGGCCAGGGGGGCCTGGAGCTCGCCGGACGCCACCATGTCGTTGAAACGCTCACCGGCCTTGTCCCGCTCGCCGTAACCCAGCCAGCAGATCCGCGCCGGCAGACCCTGGAAGTGGACCCGCTCACCGGCCATCTTGATCCACCGGTGCAGCGACTCGTTCTCCGGGAACAGGTCCAGGATCGCCTTGTCGGTCTTGTGGATGTCCGACGCCTCACCCGACAGCGCCGCCCAGCGGAAGGGGCCCTTGCCCTCACAGAACAGCGGCCGGATGTAGGCCGGGACGAAGCCGGGGAACGCGAACGCCCGCTCATACCCCGCCAGCTGGGCCTCACCGCGGATGGAGTTGCCGTAGTCGAAGACCTCCGCCCCGGCATCCATGAAGCCGACCATCGCCTCCACATGGCGGGCCATAGACTCCCGGGCGCGGGTGGTGAACCCGGCCGGATCCTTCGCCGCGTACGAAGCCATGTCCTCGAAGTCCACGCCGACGGGCAGGTAGGACAGCGGGTCGTGCGCGGAGGTCTGGTCGGTGACGATGTCGATCGGCGCGCCCTCGGCCAGCATCTGCGGCAGCAGCTCCGCCGCATTGCCCAGCAGCCCGATCGACAGCGGGCGACGGGCGTCGCGGGCCTCGGTGGCCAGCTGCAGCGCGTGCGCCAGGTTGTCGGCCTTCACATCCAGGTACCGGTGCTCGATGCGCCGCTCGATCGCCCGCGGGTCGCAGTCGATACAGATCGCCACACCGTCATTCATGGTGACGGCGAGGGGCTGGGCGCCACCCATGCCGCCGAGCCCGGCGGTCAGCGTGATCGTCCCGGCGAGGGTGCCGTGGAACTTCTTCGCCGCCACCGCGGCGAAGGTCTCGTACGTGCCCTGCAGGATGCCTTGGGTGCCGATGTAGATCCACGAACCGGCCGTCATCTGCCCGTACATGGTCAGACCCAGCTGCTCCAGGCGCCGGAACTCCTCCCAGTTCGCCCAGTCCCCCACCAGATTGGAGTTGGCGATCAGGACACGCGGGGCCCACTCGTGCGTCTGCATGACGCCCACCGGACGGCCGGACTGCACCAGCATCGTCTCGTCCTGCTTCAGCGTCCGCAGGGTGCGCTGCATCGCGTCGAAGGA